>NZ_JAZDWA010000001.1:0-1128179 GCF_036350715.1 Vibrio sp. YYF0003 | reverse complement strand
GCTTCAATTTCTCCTCTACTACCGAGAGGTTTTTCTTCGCTGAGTCGAAATCGGGTTTTTCTTTGATCAATTCTTTGTATAGGTCCGCAGCTTCTTCGAGCTGACCATTTTGCGCCAGAGCATTCGCGAGGTTATAACGCCCTTCAAATGATGGATTGTCAGAAAACGCTTTGATTGCCATTTCATAATCTCCGCTTTGGTAACTCGCTGCACCTTTCCAATTTGGATCGGTAAACACGCTTTTGGCCTTCTCAAATTCGCCTTTTTGATAGAGCTCGGCACCTTGCTGGTTTTCATTTAAGAATGGGTTTGCTTCAACCTTAGCAGTCCAGGTCAATGGCGTAAGTCCGGCGATAAATAGCCAAATGACACCGCGACGGAAAAGCAAAGCAGCAGGAAGTAACAGCAACGGTAATAACCAAAAACCATTATTCATTCTCGATCCAGTTTGCACTTCTTCGTTTTGTTTCGCGGCAAAGCTATTGCCCATTTGATTGGTAAAATCTGCAATAGTTTCGACATCCCGGTTGTTATATTGAATCGGAATAAATAGTCCGCCAGTTTTATTGGCGAGCGTCTGCAGGTTTTTTAAATTTGTTTTCGCGACTACCGTTGTCCCTTGGCTATTCTTGAGCAGGGAGCCATTTGGCAGCGCAATTGGTGCACCATTTGCTGTGCCTATTGCAAGGACAGATACACGGAATTTTTTACCTTTTAGCAGGTCAAGTGAGTTGGTTAGTTCAGCATCGTCAAGATCGTCGGCTAATACAATAATGTCACCTTGATTGGTTCCTGCTTGCGAAAACTGATTTAACGCCAACTGAATTGCAGATGGTAGGTTAGCCCCTTGAAAAGGCATCAAGTCAGGGGATAAGTTCTCGATAATGCCAGCTAACGTGTTTGAGTCGGTTGTGAGCGGGCTCAAGCTGTACGCATCACCAGCGTAGGCGACAAGCCCTGTTGCACCTTCTTTCCAGTTAGGCAGCAAGTCTAGAGCTTTATAGCGAGTTTGCGCTAATCGGTCTGGTTTGACATCCGTTGCATACATGGATCGCGACATATCGAGAACCAAAATGCGGTTTTGACTCAATTTAAAGCTTGGGCGTTCATTCGATTGCCAGCTTGGGCCTGCCAGTGCAATACAAGCTAAGGCCCAGGTGACTCCCCAAACGGTAAAGGTGTGCTTTGATTGCACAGCGTTTCCCAACACTTTCGCTAAATGAGGAGCAATAAGCGTTGTTCTTTTGTCCGTCAATTTTTTATTTAGCGTGAGTGCGATGGGGATCGCGATCAGTCCAGTCAGCCAAAGTGGGTGGAGGAAAATAAACTCAGCCATGTTTTCTCCTTAGCAAGAATAACAACACAGATAGTCCCAATGCTGCGCTCAGTGGGTAGCGGAACCATTCGGATTGAGGACGCCACGTTTGTGTGTCGCTGGAGACAGGTTCTAATTGGTTAATGGTTTCGTAGATGTTTTCTAGCTGTTCTGTATCTCTTGCGCGGAAGTATTGACCACCCGTGACTTCGGCAATTTGGGTCAGGGTTTTTTCATCGAGATCGGCTGCGGTATCGACTTTTCGAGTCATAAAAAACTCTTTGACCATCATTTCACCCGCACCCACGCCCACGGTATAAATCGTCGCGTTGTATTTCTTGGCGATTTCCGCCGCCTCAATAGGGTCTAATACGCCTGCGGTATTTCCGCCGTCACTGAGCAAAACCATCACGCGCTGAGGTGCGTTACTATCGACAAATGTTTTGGTCCCTAAACCAATGCCGTCACCCATTGCGGTGCTTTTCCCAACTAATCCAATAACGGTTTGGTTGATTTGTTGTATGACTGCTTGTCGATCTGCGGTAAGGGGTGTTTGTAAATAGGCATGATCGCCGAACAATACAACACCCAAGCGATCGCCTTTACGCTTCGCGACGAAATCAGATAAGACTTTTTTTACAGCGGTAAGCCGGTCGGTAAATTCACCGTCCAAATTCATGTCTTCTTTTTGCATTGAACCTGAAAGGTCAACGACCAACATTAAGTCTCGATATTTCGGTTGAAACTCTATTGGATCGCCAAACCAAACTGGTCGTGCACAGGCAATGATTAGTAACGTCCATATAGCAATGGACAAGGTTTTTTGCAGCTTTTGTTTCGGCTTGTTGCTGTGTGTATTGTCTGGTAAATAAGCCAGTTTAATCTCAGCTTGCTGGCTTTCTCGTGGTAACAGCTTGTAAACAAGCAAAGGTAGGGGCAGTAAAATCAGTGCCCACCACCAGACAAATTCAATATTCAACCATTGGCTAAGGCCGGTTGCTAAGGTTTGCTCAGTCACGGGTGTTGGCCTTTTTCTTCGGTGGCAAAGCGTGGCTGACCCAGAAAACACAGTCTTCAATTAAATCCTGGTGCTCTCCCTGAGGGGATTTCTGATATAAGGCGGCCTGCCACTGTTGTTGTTTATCTAAGAATCGACTCTCTTCGGTATGGTTATCCAGAAATTCATACCAAGCAGCGCCAGTGAGCGGTGCAATATCTTCGCGAGGAAAGTAACTCAACGCTGCCTGACGTAAGATCTCTAAAGCAGAAGAAGGGGTATGAGGCGTGACTGAGTTTGTCAGAAGCTTCAGTGCTGTTCGTTTAGCGAGAAGACGTTTAGTACGCCATTTGAAATAGAGATATACGCCCAACATCGTTAACACAATACCTGTCATCAGTGCCCACCACCCCCAAGCGAGTGGCAACCAATCCGGCGCATTAGGTAAAATTAAAGGTTCTAGGTTTAAGCTTTGGTTATTTGTTGTCATTGTTATTACTGCTATTAGAAGAAGGCTGCTAGCTTAGTTGCTGGATTAATGGAGAGCCACTAGAGAGGCTGTTAAATGGAATCGCCATCGAATGGCACAGTTGTTTGATGGATTCCTGATGAGCGGTAAAGTGCGATTCGAGCTCACTTCTTTCTCCTTTGGAACCAAAGTTGAACCACTGACTACGACGACCATCAGACGCTTTTACTTGTCCTCGGAAGTCCGTCTCTCCCTTTTCTAATGGGTCAAAAAACTGAATGGCTCGAACAGAGTTGTGTTGTTTCAGCCGACGCAATTGAGTCAGTTCTTTTTCACCCGTTTGTGAGAAATCACTCAGCAAAATTAGCTCACTGCCTTTAGGTGTGAGTGTGTGGAGTGTTTCGAATACTTGTGAATAAGGCATCGAACGGCTTCCATTTTCTTCTAAGAGCGACAGCTGTTCATTATGTATGTTTAGAATGGCATGAAGGATCCGCAAGCCCTGTTTTTGTAGGGAAGACGGACGAAACTCCAGGCATTGATGCCCGTCATCAATGACAGCCCCAATGCGGTCTTTCTTCGCCAGCGTTAGCCAGATTAATACACTGGCAAAATGGGCCAGTTGAACGGACTTCAGTACATACTTTGAGCCAAAGTAAAGGCTTGAGCTCAAGTCGATGTATAAAATCACTGCTTGCTCTTTGTCTTCGGCGAACAATTTAGTGTGCGCTTTGCCAGTGCGTGCGGTGACACGCCAATCAATACTGCGAATGTCGTCTCCGGCCTGATATTGGCGTACTTCCATAAAGTCCATACCACGACCTTTCTGCCGACTGGTATGGCTACCGCTCATCTGTGACCAAATACTTTGCGCTGGTGGTAACCATCGGATCGATTGGGTCCGATGATGCAGCAGTTCTTCTAAGGTTAATGTCACTCCATCCGCATGGGGTGGCAATGGCTCTTTTGCTGACATATTACTCACCCAACTTTATGCGCTGCCAACAAGGTTAAGTAGCTTATCAATGACCTGATTGGCACTTATGCCTTCAGCTTGTGCGTGGTAGCTCAGTAGCAAACGGTGACGCAGCACTGGGTATGCCATCGTTTGTACGTCTTCGGGAGAAACAAAGTCTCGTCCTTTTAACCAAGCATGAGCACGAGCACATCGGTCTAACGCAATCGTCGCTCGGGGGCTGACACCCATCGCTAACCACTTATCCAGTTCGCTGTCATACTCGCTGGCTTGACGTGTTGCCATCACCAGACGCACGATGTATTGCTCTATGGTTTCTGCCATATGAATATCGAGCACCTCTTTACGCGCGGTGAAGATATCTTGTTGGCTGATACTTGGACGTGCGATTGCGGCTTCGCCTTTTGCTTCCCCACGGTTGATACGCAATATTGCCAGTTCGTGTTCGGCATCCGGATAATTCACTTCCAGATGCAATAAGAATCGGTCTAACTGGGCTTCCGGAAGTGGGTAGGTCCCTTCTTGTTCGATCGGGTTCTGCGTTGCCATGACTAAGAATAGTTCAGGCAAAGCATAGGTGTGGCGCCCGGCGGTTACTTGTTTCTCGGCCATGGCTTCAAGCATGGCGGCCTGAACTTTTGCGGGCGCACGGTTAATCTCGTCGGCCAGAATGAGTGAGTTGAAGATAGGACCAGACTGAAACGTAAATTCTCCAGTCTCTGGTCGGAAGATATCAGTGCCGGTTAAATCGGCAGGCAACAAATCTGGGGTGAACTGGATACGGTGGAAATCACCTTCTACGCAGTCGGACAATGATTTGACTGCTCGGGTTTTTGCTAGCCCTGGAGGCCCTTCAACCAAAATGTGCCCGTCAGCGAGCAGGGCAATCAACAGCTGTTTAACCAAGTCCTGTTGGCCAATGATTTGAGACTCGAGGTATCGTTGAAGCGTTTCGAAGTTAGATTTATGCATGTTGTGGACTCTCGATATCCATTTGAGTTGATTATCAGTATTGGTCATTTACTTTGTAGAAAAAGTTCCCAGTAAGACCTTGAAACTTATCTTTTCAATATTGGGTCATTGACAAGTATTACAAGCTTTAAGCTGGGTTAGCCGTGCAGAGGAATGGCGGTAATGAGATGCTTGGTAGCGTGAAGCCGTAGACTTAGATAGAATAAAGACAGTTAATAGTTCAATGAATATATTTAGGTAAGTACTATGAATGATTTCGAACAAGAGCTAGAGCAAATGTCTCAAGAGGTCTCTCAGGAAGAAGAAGTGAAGCTACCTTCGCTGGAAGAGCAGAAGGCGATTGCAGCTGAGCTTAAAAAGCTGGAAGCGGAAGGCAAACTGACTCCTGAAATTCTAGAGCAGTATTTCGGCAAGTTTAACCAAAAGAATGCAGTACCAATTCACTAAATTCTCTAGGAAAAGGGAGTGTTTACTCCCTTTTTCATTCTTACCCGTCAATTTGCAACTAAAATCATTCTATATCAATATGTTAGGTGGCTCGTATTAGTCATTTTCATACTTGACATTGTTGACGCTCTAACCAAATCTATTGTGTAGTTCAATCTATACGGCTAGAGGAATGTTTAGGGAATGGAGTATCACACTAAAGGGGATATCATTTTAATTACTGAGAGAAGTCTACAATCATCGCTGTTGAAGGATGTGTTGGAAACGGAACTCGGTATAAGCGTTATTTTGATAATTCCAGAAAACCTTACCAGCCGATCTCTTAAAGGTCTGCCCATTTCAGCCATTATTTTAGACTTTAGTATTCTGACAGAAGAAACGTTATCGCTATATCGAGACTTCAAAGAGTCACAACTTAAGAGTGTCCAGGAAATCCTGATTAACTGTGACAGAGCCATCTCTACAGAAGATCTCTTCATCTGGAATAGTTTAGTCGGCATTTTTTATACTTCAGATGACGTCCAAACTCTGCAAGTCGGTATAGATAAGATCTTGCAAGGTGACATGTGGTTTAGCCGCAAGTTTTCCCAGCAGTACATTACTCACCTTCGTCAGAACAGCAAGCCAGTATACAAGCATGCCCCAAGCATTTTAACGAGAAGAGAGATGCAAATAATCACTTTTCTTGCAATGGGAGCGTCGAATCAAGAAATCGCGGAACAATTGTTTGTGAGCGAAAATACAGTGAAGACTCATTTACACAACATCTTTAAGAAGATTGAAGTGAAAAATAGAGTTCAGGCGCTTATCTGGGCCAAAGAAAATATTACCGAGTATTCGATGTCTGTCTAAATAGATAAAAACATCAACGTCCTAATTTAGTGATGACTTATATTTATTGGGCGTGATTTAAATAATGAGAAAAGTGTTTCTTTTATGAGAAACACTTTTTTTGTTTATATTTTTATTTATTTTATAATTTTAAAAAAAGAAAAATAGCCGTAATCTATCATTCTTAATACTTAGGGGTGAATTATATCGCTAGTGAGTAACTACTAATTCATAAACATTAAGTCAATGAAAGTATGAGAAACATTATGGAACAGCATATGGAAAAGCCAGAAGTCCTAATGATCACGCAGCAAAGCTTACAAAGTGAAAACTTTAAGGAAATGCTTTCTAAAAACACCGAAACAAAAATAACGATCTTAGACTCTAGAAACCCAAGTTATCATGAATGCATTCCAACTCGGTATTTTTTATTGGTGGATTTTTCGGTGGATATGAACTCCGAAACTTTAGATTACTTAAAGAGTAGTAATAAAGTGCTAGGTACAATAATGATCAACCAAGGACATGAGCTCAATATCGAAGAATTAGCGGCTTGGCCTGCGGTAAAAGGTATATTTGGACCCAGAGATTCGATGGAGAAGGTGTGCGATGGCCTTATTGCCATTATGAATGGAGATAACTGGTTACCTCGTAGGCTGCTAGAGCAAATGGTGAGATACTACAAAGAAAAAGAATTGATACCTATTGTAGAACCAGCGATAGAGGTCGAACTCACCAGACGCGAGATACAAGTTTTGACAATGTTAAAAGACGGTGGCTCAAACATGGAAATCGCTGATTCATTATTTATCAGCGAACATACCATTAAATCTCATTTATATAATATTTTTAGAAAGTTAGATGTAAAGAATAGAACTCAAGCGACAAGCTGGGCTAAAAGGAATCTATAGTAATATTGAATTGTAATCTGATTCAATATTAGTTTTTTCTCATACTGATTAGGTGACTGCGTCTGATATTTTATTAAATTAGTATTAGATTTTAATATCACTCCTTATTCAAACTCTTAAACACATGCATGCCTACTAGACTTTCGGTGTCTGGAAATAATCTAATCAGGCCGAAAACAATAGAGATAATTAATTGATGTGCTCAATTGTTTAGCCAAAGCAAAGGGAGTGAGAAAAATGACTATTTATAATGGTACACCAGGGGCAGATGAGCTCTCCGATTTTGATGGCACTTATGATCTGTTCATTGGATACGGTGGCGATGACTTTATTGTTGGCGGTGGCGGTAGCGACTTCATAATCGGTGGTGCTGGTAATGATCGCCTAATCGGCGGCGCTGGTAATGATGTTCTTAAAGCGGGTACCGGTGATGACTATCTCGGCGGTGGCTTTGGGGATGATATCCTCCTCGGGCTGCAGGGCAATAACACGCTAAATGGTAGTACCGGTAATGACGTATTAGTTGCTGGCTCTGGTGACAACTTCATGGTTGGTGGTGAAGGCAGTGACTTATTTCTATTTACCGATAAGTTTGATGGTCACGGCGAGGCAAAAATTGCCGACTTTACTATCGGTGAAGATATGATTCGTATTAATAGCTCTACAGTGACCGATTTCGCTGATTTGACCTTTAGTTACGATGCGGCAGGTAATGCTGTCTTTACCGATGGTGCTGATTTAACCGTTAAGCTTATTGGTGTTACTGAAACAGACATCACTACTTATGGTGCAGATTTATTTATTATCTAAACACTAAATAGGCAGTCAAGCCAGGTGCTAGGCGATGTCGTCTAGTGCCTGCGTTTTTGATTAAACGGAAGTTATCGTGCAGAAAACGGTTTTCAAAGAGGTGCGACAAAAGCTATTCGCGCTTATAGGCTTGTTGGTTGGGTTTAGCCTCTTCATCAACTTACTCATTCTTTCTATACCCTTGTACATGCTGCAAGTGTATAACCGCGTCCTCTCATCATACTCAATAGATACACTCGTTTTGCTCACCGTCATTGTGGTTGCTGCACTTTTTACGATGTCTATTGTTGATATTGCCCGAGCACAAGTAAGCAAATCTTTTGGTTACTGGATGGATACCAAACTGTCTGTGTTTATGCTTAAGCGCAGTATCCAATATCAGTCTCATACTGGCACCAGTTTTACTTCTCAAGTACTCAGAGATATTCAAAACATTAAAGGCTTTTTAAGCAGTCAAGCGCCTTATCCTCTGTTGGATGCCCCTTGGACGCCACTCTTTATCTTATTTGTTTATCTGTTACACCCTTTGTTGGGTCACATCGCATTAGTCGGGTCGATTGTGCTTTTGGGGTTGGGTATTCTCAATGAAGTCTTAGCCAGAAAAGTAATTCAAGAAAGTGAAGTGAAAGCGCTCTCCCAAATCAATGATGCCGAACTGGCAACACAAAACTCTAACTCGATCCTTGCGATGGGCATGATGAATGCGTTTTTAGAAAAATGGCAATCACGAATGACTCAGGTCAACTCTCTAGAAGAGAACGTGGCAGGAAAAACCATTTATATAAGTAACTTGTCCAAATTCGTGCGTAGCACATTACAGGTTTCGCTACTTGGTGGTGGAGCATGGCTGGTTATTCAACATGAAATTACCGCCGGAGCAATGATCGCCAGCTCTATTCTGATGAGCCGAGCTTTAGCGCCGATGGAACAAGCGATTGGCACGTGGCGGGGCGCGATGTCTGCCAGAAACTCCTATCAACGTTTAAAGGATATCGACGCTGTCATCAAGCTCGATGAGTCTGATATGCCATTGCCTAAACCACAAGGTAACTATGAACTCATCGGGCTAACTTACCGGCACTTTGGCGCAACGGAACCAGTACTTTCGGCGATTTCATTGTCTATTCCCGCAGGTGTTTCGGTTGGCTTGATTGGTCCTTCCGGAACGGGTAAGTCGACTTTAGCGCGGTTGATGCTCGGAAACATCAAACCTTCTGCAGGCAAGGTAACGTTAGATGGTATGGAGGTATCTACTTGGGCGGCGGAAGACCGCGGTGCTCATTTCGGATACCTGGCGCAAGAAGTTGAGTTATTCCCCGGGACCATCAGGGAGAATATCGCACGTTTTAAAGATGAAGACCCAGCCAAAGTGATTCGCGCTGCACAACTCGCCGGATGTCATGAGTTGATCCTCAAAAAGAACAAAGGCTATGACTTTGTTATCGGAGAACGTGGCCGTGGTTTATCCGGAGGTGAACGTCAAAGAATAGCGCTTGCACGGGCCATATATGGTGAGCCTTCTATTGTCGTATTTGATGAAGCTAATGCGAACCTAGATGGAGAAGGCGAGGCCGCATTTCAACGCCTGATAGCACATTTAAAACAGCAAGGAACGAGCATTATCGTGATCGCTCATAATGCGAGTACGCTAAGGCAGATGGATCGGCTACTTTATTTGTCGGATGGGAGAGTGAAGTTATACGGCGCTCGGGATGAAGTACTGAAACGCTTAATGGGTAAAGACAAAACGGATATACCGAGGGTGACAAATGAGCAATCAACTGCCAACAGTCAATAAACCATCCACCGACAGTGTTTATCGCTTTTCTCCCGAGCTCCAACTGAGTTTCAAAAAACCTATTCTGCTGGCGGTTATTGCCAATTGCGTTTTTTTGGGCGGTGTCGGTTTTTGGGCAGCAACAGCGAAACTGGAAAGTGCAGCCATCGCCTATGGGGATTTTTCGGTGCTGAGTAATCGACAAGCCATCCAACATTTAGAGGGCGGGATCATCGAAAAGCTGTTTGTTCAGGAAGGCGATTTGGTTCAAAAGGGTCAGCCATTGATTCAACTGTCCAAACATCAGGCAATGGCGAGATTAGACTCATTGAGCGGACAGTTTATTCACACTCTCGCTAAAGAGAATCGTCTGAGCGCAGAGTTGGATGAACTGCCTTCAATTGTATGGTCTGACGATCTTAACAATCTACCTCGTGTTGAAATCGTGCGAGAAGCACAGCTGGTGCAAAGTAAAATATTTGAAGCCAGACAGCGTTACTTTCAAAGTCAGCTAGGGATCATTGAACAAAGTATTTCCGGTGCAAATTTAGAACTGCAAAACCTTCAGCAAACTAAAGTGATTGAAAGAGAAAGATTAAACTTTATTGAGGAAGAGATTGCGAGTAATCAAGCCTTGGTACAGAAAGGCTTCTCCGGCAAGTCAACCTTGCTTCAACTAAAGCGCCTCGCGGCCGAAGTGAGAAGTACACTTAGTCAATTGGATCGACAGTCTCTTACGGTGAATAAACGGCTAGAAGAAAACCAATCTCAGGTTGAAGAGTTAAAATTGGAACGGCTGAATGAAGTCGTTGAAGAGTTAAGAGACACCCAGAAAGAAATTGTCAGCATTCGAGAAGAGTACCGTTCTGCTCAGGACGTGGTAACCAGAACGTCTATCAATGCACCAATTTCAGGTCGTGTGGTCAATATGCAGGTATTTACCGAAAGAGGGGTTATCGGTTCGGGAGAAACGCTGCTAGAACTGGTACCTCAAAACGACCAATTACTGGTAGAAGCGAGAGTGAACCCGCAGGATATCGATTTAGTGAACCCAGGTCAGCAAGCTCGTATCAGAGTAACCGCATTAAATGCGAGAAACTTAGCACCTCTGGACGGAACGGTTCTGACCATCTCTGCCGACAAGCTCACACAGCAAGATCGTGAAGATTTCTATCTGGCCAGAATTGCTGTTTCTCAAGATGACGTCGCAAAATACCACTTAACCTCGGGGATGAATGCAGAAGTTCTTATTCTCTCTGAGCCACGCACACCGCTGAGTTATCTCGTTAAACCTATCACAGATAGTATGAATAGAGCATTTCGAGAAGATTAAGTACCGCAAAAGGCGTTTTGACTTCAAACTGGTTAGTATTCGGCCATTCTGTTCCGAATCCTTGCTGTTTTTGTATCATTTAGAGAGGCTGAGTCGGACAAGTTGTAGATTTTTTTGCTATTGTTGCCTGCTCCGAGAAATATTTATCAGTAGTTCAATAGCAGGAAGTTGAGAATGGAAAAAGTGCAGTTGGTCGTCAGTTTTCTACTGGCCCATAAAATGCTGTTTACCACATTAATTCTTATTGCCGCGTGGTTAACGCGTCGGACCATTCTCTCTATGATTCGTGGTGATCACACGCTCCTTTCTGAGAAGCAGCGCAGTTGGATGTCGAGAACGAAAAATGGCACCTTTACCATCACGCTGTTGATTCTGTTCGTTCTTTGGCAGTCTGAAATCAGTGAGTTTGCATTGAGTGTGACTGCGATTGCGGTGGCGATAGTCGTGGCTTCAAAGGAGATCATTCTTTGTTTTACGGGGTCTATTCAGCGTGCCAGCTCACGCTCCTTTCGCGTGGGGGATTGGATAGAAGTCGGTAAATTATGTGGTGAAGTGATTGACCACAATATGATGGCAACCGTGATCCAAGAGATCGACCTTCATCATGGTCAGTATCATTACACCGGGAAAACGGCGACTTTGCCAAACAGTATGTTTTTTACTTATCCGGTAAAGAACCTGAATTTTATGAAGCGGTACGTTTATCATAATTTCTCGGTTGTTGTGAGGGACTTTGTTAACTTATATCCACTTTTAACGCCATTAACAGAGAAAATTGACGAACATTGCAGTTACTTCAGCGACGTTGCACATCGTTATAACGCGATGATTGAAAAACACGCTGGTGTCGACCTGCCGGGTGCAGAGCCGCATATTCATATTTCTAGCAATGCGACTGGTGAGCAGATTGTTCACGTCATGATTTTTTGTCCAACGGATAAAGCGAATCACTTGGAACATTTGATTCGTCAGGACTTTATGGACCTTTATGAACAACGCTTCCCGGCAGAGATTAAATAACTTTTGTAAGATCTGTTTTACGCAAGGTTAAGAAAACAAAACCCGCTACTTTGATAGCGGGTTTTGTTTATTTAGTTGAACTTACTTTTAAGCATTAAGAATAAGAAGTAAGTACTGCCTATTATCGCGACTAAAGTGCCGGCGGCGACTTGGCTAGGATAGATGGCTATCTGGCCCAGCCAATCAGCCCAAAGCATTAGTGTCGCACCAATTAAACTTCCGACCAGCAATTGCTCTTTTACCTTTCTGGCGCCCAGCATCATCGCCATGTGAGGAGCGACCAGACCAACAAAAGAAACGGGGCCGACTGTAGCCGTTGAAAATGCGCAAAGTAGGGCCACAATGATCAGCATTATCGTATTGGCAACTGAAGGGTTAAGTCCTCTAGCATTAGAAAAGGCGCGGCCAATAGAAATGAGTGTTAACCAGCGTGAAATTGCGAATACACCGGCGAAAAGGATCATTACCGCGATGGTCAACATGACCGCCGTCTGGGAGGTAACACGATAAATCGAACCTGTTAACCACAGCAGGATCTTATAGCTTTCACCAGAGCCTTGAGCCAAAGCAAATTGAACTAAGGCTTCTAGCAGAGCAGAAAGCGCAATACCCGACAATACGAAGTTCGAAGGGTTAAACTGGCTTCTTTTACCAATTAGAAGCAACAACAGCAAGACCGTCAAACTGCCTAAAAAAGCCACGCCCCAGTTGAATGACGCAAGCAATGATCCGGACATCACGCCAGTGATTATGATCGCAAATGTCGCACCAGAAGAAACACCGAGTATATCTGGGCTGGCCAACGGGTTATAGACAATACGCTGTAAAATGATTCCCGCAACCGAGAGCGCGATGCCGACAGCAAGCGCAGTAATCATGCGAGGCCAGCGCAGTTGCCATTGAAACTCTCCTGGTAGTGCAACTTGAATACCATTCGCTCCATGAGTAATCAGTGAGTAGACCAGCATTCCAGCAAAGCTCATGATGATTAAGCTCGCGACCGTGACTTTTGATAGCTGCGCTTTGCCCTGACTCATCGAAAGGTTGAGTTGATCCGTTGCGGTGAGCTTTTTACGAGTAAACCAAATTAAAGCAGGTGCTCCGATTGCGGCAGCTGCAACGCCACTCGGAATTGTTTCTTCCAGCCATAAGCTTAATGAGATGGCGAGTGAATCGGTAACAAGTAACAGCGTTGCACCCAATAACAGGCTACTTATCAGTTCGTCACGAGGCGTTCTTGCGCCCATCGCACGAGCAATATTCGGGGTCAGTAAACCAATAAAGCTGATGATGCCGACAGCGGTAATGGACACTGATACGAGCCAGATTCCCATGACCATTAAAGCGCCAAATGCTGGGAGTACGGCTAGCCCTCGTGCGGCAGCACCATCCTGGCCGAGTTTTAAGAGTGTTAATATTCGCGGTGCAATCAGAACAATAATGAGTGCGATTGCAGAACGTGGTAGCAACCACTCAAACCATTCCCAACTGTATTGAGAGAGATCCCCTGCACCCCACATGAAGATATTCTGCGCGAACTGAGCATTTAGGATGATAATCGCGGTCGCGACGGACCCAAGCAGTATGTTAATGACCATGCCTGATACCACGAGAGGTAAGCCGGTCATATTTCGAATACCCGCGATAGAAATGATCAATCCAAACGCGATAAGTGCACCTGTCATTGCGGCTAAAGCGGAGTAATCTGCCACCCAATCTACAAACCAGATATTCACCACGACCAATGCAAGCCAGGCACCAGAGGAGGTTCCCAGAGTCAGAGGAGAGGTTAAGTGGTTCTGCGTTAGCTGTTGCATCAAACTGCCGGTTAGTCCAAGCATTGCACCGACGAGTAGGGTGATACATAGCCTCGGCAGTTGAGACTGAAGAAAGAAAACGTCACGAAACTCACTGGCGAGATCTGCTTGAATCAGTAGCCCCCACTGCGCGCCTAATGACAAGCTTGTGTCTAATTGCAGGCTAAAAATACTGAGCAACAGAATCAGTGCTAAGTAACCGATGTAATGTTTTATTCTCATTGTTCTGGTGCCAACTCAATTAAACTATCAGTGATGGCTTCAGCCATGTATTGTAAAGACATTGCCCCACCATATGCCCAAACGGCTCTGACTGAATTAACTCTGTGCTTTTTCACAAAAGGCATGGCTTGCCAAAGAGGGGAGTCCTTTAACTTGTCTTCTTGTGGAAACGGCTGCACATATAAGATGTAGCTGTCTTCAAGATTCTGCAGACGATTAATGCGATCTTGTTTCACCCCCCAAGCTTTAGGTGACTCATGTATCGGGTTGTTTAACCCCAGGTGTTTAACCACGTAATCTGTGGTTGAGTTTTCCGTAGACAGAAACACCGTATTCGGAGTGGAAAAGCGCATGACGAGTACTTCAAGCGGATCGGGATAATGCTGGTGGATGCGTAAACGCATTTGTTCAAACGATTGATCTAAAGCGGTTAGTTTTTCTTCGACAAGATCTTGCTTATCCAACAGTTTTCCCAACGTACGAAAATGACGGATTGCCGTTTCAGCGGCCGCTTCGTTTTCTGAAAAGTTTGGTAGATAAATCACAGGCGCTATTTGAGACAATAATGGAATGAGATCCTGCTGTGGTGACGCAGCCAAAATAACATCAGGGTTCAAGCTGGCGATTTTTTCTAAATTCGGTTCAGCGCGAGTGCCAATATCTTCAATGGTTTCTGGCGCATAGGGATTGACTACCCACTGACGATAGCCCGATAAGTTCGGTGCAGCTATCGGCTCTACGTCTAACGCAAGAACCTGCTCGAGTATATCCCAGTTTAATGCGACCACCCGTTGCGGTGTTTGCGCAAAAGAGTGACTGCCATAATCGTCACTAATGGTAATGGCAGCATGAGCTTGAGAAAGCATTCCCCCGACAATAATGGCAATGGCAGCAAGGCGCTGAAGTAAACGTCTGACTAAGCGCATACAACGGCTACCTTACGGCTGGCAAGGGTGTCTGCCGGAGTCGGATGATCGATCAGTGTGATTGGTGACTCATAGAGTTCCGACAAACGTGCTTCGTCGAGAAGCATGTCTGCTTTACCTTCAAAAGCGATTTGCCCTTTCTTGAGAGCAACGATGTGAGTGGCGTAGCGAAGCGCCAGGTTCAAGTCATGCAAAATAACAATGATTCCGACATTCTCCGTCTTATTTAACTCTGACAGTAATGCCATCAACTGAAACTGATGGTGCACATCTAGCGCAGAAGTCGGTTCATCGAGAATCAGAATTGGAGATTGTTGAGCAAGCAACATGGATACCCAAGCGCGTTGACGCTCACCACCGGATAAATCATCTGCCAGAGCCTGAGCGAACGGCGTGACCCCTGTACGCTGCATCGCTTGAGAGATGATCTGTTTATCTTCCGCGTTCCAGCGACCGAGCGCCCCGCGCCATGGGAAACGCCCCAAACGAACCAATTCTTCTACCGTTAACCCTGCCGAAGCCGGAAGTTTTTGCGGCAAGTAGGCGATTTGTTTTGCCAGTTCTTTGGTTTTGAGAGATGAGAGGTTTTGACCGTTCAGCTCGACAGAGCCTTTGTCTGGTGACATTTGCCCGGAAAGTAAGTTAACCAGGGTCGATTTCCCTGAGCCGTTATGCCCTAGCACCACGGTGAGTTCATTGGTTGGGATATTGAGTTGATCGATACCGAGGATTTGACGTCCACCTCGAACGATCTGAATATTAGATAGTTGAAACATGGATAGGTCTCAAGATGATACTCCCCTCATAAGAGGGGAGTTGGAAGAACAATTACCAGCGGTAGTTAGCGTTTAGCATCACAGAGCGAGACTGACCGAAGTAACAGTAGTAATCGCAGCCAGAGATAAACTCTTTGTCCAGAATGTTGTTCACATTAAGCTGTGCCTGCCATTGTGAAGAAATGTCATAAGTCACAGATGCGTCCCAAAGTGTCACAGATGGAACCGTTAGATCCGAGCTCGCCGGGTTGTCTTTAGATTCACCCACGTAACGAACACCTGTTCCAACGTTCAGGCCAGGAATTAGGCGGTATGCGCTGTAATCTACCCACGCAGACGCCTGATGCTTAGGAATAAGCCCCGCTTGTTGCGTGCCCTTGCCGTAAGTCTCGTCAGTTTCTGCTTTAGTGTAGGTGTAGCTAGCCAGTAATTTAACGTCGTCAGTTAACTGAGCAGTACCTTCAACTTCGACACCAGTTGATGTCACTTCACCAGTCTGAGTTGCCACCCAAGTTGATGGGTTAGTTACCAGTGCATTTTTCTGCGTGATATCGAACCATGCGATGTTAACGAAGCCATCCATAAAGCTCGGTTCATATTTCACACCCACTTCAACTTGCTCACCCTCAAGTGGTTTGTAGAGCTTACCGGTTGCTGTGTCGATGGTGCTGATCACTTCAAACGATTGAGAGTAGTTGGCGTACGGAGAAAGGCCGTTGTCCGCAAGGTACATCAGGCCAGCGCTCAGAGACAGTTCGCCATCATCGCGAGACTCATTCTGATCGACGCTTGCACCTTTACCACTGTTTTTTGTTTTCACCCAATCGTAACGGGCGCCAACATTACCAATCCATTGTTCGTGGAATTTAAGTTGGTATTGCGAGTACACACTGGCCTGATACTTGTCGATCTCGCGTTTAATGTTGTCCGCGGAGTCCAGTGGTGTGTAGTTTCCGTAGCTTGGATTAAATGGGTTTACGGTACCAAATGAATAGTTGTCTTGTTCGTCACCCTTCGTGTTGTGATATTGCAGATCAACACCGACCAACACCGTGTGCTCGGCATTGTCCGTCATCCAGTTACCAACCGCATTGTTGTCGAAGGTGAAACTTTGGTTTTTGCCGTCACGGAATACAATTCCACGATAGTAAAGCGAGTCGTCGTTTAAATCCCAGCCTGGAGATGGCATGCTGTAAACGCTACGCAGAAAGAGCTCGTTAGAACCGTAGTTTGCGTTCTGTGAGAATGTCCAAGTGTCGTTTATATCATGTTCAAGCAAGTAACCAAGTGAGATTTGAGTACGTTCATACTTGTCGTAATCTGGCTCACCTAAGTTAGTTGATGGATCGATCTTGCCGTATTCCGAGTCGACGAGCGTACCTGCAGCTGGGAAGAATGGGTTAGTTGGCACACCATCATCCTTTAGATAGGTCGCCATCAGGGTCAGCATGGTACGATCTGAAACATCGATTTCCAGGCTCGGAGCGATGTAGAAACGTTCATTTTCTGTATCGTCCAGTTCACCATCCTGACTGGTCATCAAGCCAACCAAGCGGTAACGCATCGTACCTGAATCATTAGCTTCGTCAGCAATGTCAAAGCCTATTGACTGATGGTTGTTGTTGCCGACTTCAACCTTTACTTCACCTTGTGGTGTGAACGTTGGCTTTTTCTGAACGGCGTTTACTACGCCACCTGGTGCCGATTCACCGAATAGTATGGCTGATGGGCCTTTTACGACTTCAACACTTTCCAAACCGTATGGTTCAACGAGCCAGGTGTAGTAGCCGTCACGGAACAAACGGTTGCCGTTCAAATAAGTAGCGGCATCGAAGCCACGTACTTTAAACCAATCTGTGTCGTTATCAGCGCCATAAGGTTGAGATGTGACACCTGATGTGTAGCGTAACGCTTCATCTAGCTTTTGTGGTGCGCGAACGCGCAATTCATCTTCAGAGATAATGGAAACGCTGCGTGGTGTTTCTTTGGCTGGCGTTTCGACTTTAAGTGCTTGTGCGGTGACTGTGATGGTTTCCATCTCAGTTGAATCATCTTGTGCGTGTGCCATAAACGAAACCACTGCAGCGGGCGCGATAGCACAAACCAACGCTTTACGGACAGCGATGGTGAGAGAGTTATGATTTGTCATTAATACATTCCCGACAATTATTTTAAACAAAAAGCTTAATTGTAATTATTATCATTTAAACTATTGTTTACGTATTTTACTGACTTTTGCATCAAAAGATAGTAAAACGTCTGCAAATTTGATCGATCTAACCAAAGTAGTTGTTATGTTTAATTGGTTTGAAAAACTAACCCAACCGTTTCCCCTGCATGAAACCGAAAAGCCACCCAAGACCTTGTTTGGCTTTTGTCGTTTCTATACGCGTGGATTTGAAGTGCCGCTTATTGTCATGGCGGTGTTCAGTGCGCTGATTGCGATCACTGAAGTCACCCTGTTGCGCTACATGGGTGAGCTAGTCGATATATTGTCTAACCAGGATCGTGCTACTTTCTGGCAAGATCAGGGCGATCAGATGTTGATGATGCTTTTCCTGGTTGTCGTCGTAATGCCGGCATTAGGCTTTGTACATTCGATGGTGATGCACCAAACGCTGCTGGGTAACTACCCAATGTCGATTCGCTGGCTGATTCACCGTTATTTACTTAAGCAAGCAGTTGGTTTCTTCCAGCGAGATTTTGCAGGCCGAGTTGCAACAAAAGTGATGCAAAGTGCGTTGGCAGTTCGAGAAACGGTGATGAAGCTGCTGGATGTACTGGTCTACATCAGTGTTTATTTTGTGTCGATGATATGGATGATGGGTGAGGCAGACGGTTTGCTCATGCTACCTATCGTTATCTGGCTTGCATTGTATGTACTGATCCAGCTCTACTTCATTCCGAAAATGAAGCGCGTGGCGACTGAGCAGGCGGATGCACGCTCTGTGATGACAGGACGTATTGTCGACTCTTACACCAACATCTCTACGGTTAAGTTGTTTGCCCATTCTCAGCGCGAACTTGAGTATGCAGAAAGCAGCATGAAGCAGTTCTTGGTTACGGTATACCGTCAGATGCGAATGGTGACTTGCTTGCTGTTTAGTGTCGATGCCATCAACTACTTGTTGCTGCTGTCTATTGGCGTGATTTCCGTCTACCTGTGGCTGGATGCGGCAGTAACGATTGGTGCGATCGCCATTGGTATCAGCATTGCGCTGCGTGTACAGGGCATGTCGAAATGGATCATGTGGGAAGTCAGTACACTGTTTGAAAATATTGGTACCGTTGTAGATGGTATCAGCACGATTTCGAACGACGTTGAAGTGAAAGACGTACCGAATGCAAAGCCGTTGCAAATTCGACAAGGTGAAATCTGCTTCGATCACGTTGGTTTCAACTACAGCGAAGAAAAAGCCGTATTTGACAATCTGAACCTGACGATTAAACCGGGCGAAAAAGTCGGCATTGTTGGGCGTTCTGGTGCGGGTAAGTCAACATTGGTGAACTTGCTATTGCGTTTTTACGATGTGAATTCCGGTAAAATCTGCATTGATGGACAGGATATCTCACAGGTAGAGCAAGAGTCTTTGCGTCAGCACATTGGAATGATCACTCAGGATACCTCTTTGCTGCACCGCTCAATCAAAGAAAACATTCTATATGGTGATCCAGCAGCCTCTATGGAATCCGTTATAGCTGCGGCTGAGAAGGCACATGCGCACGAATTTATCCAGACTCTGAAAGATGAGCAAGGTAATGTTGGCTACGATGTTGAAGTTGGTGAGCGTGGTGTAAAACTGTCTGGCGGCCAGCGTCAACGTGTCGCTATCGCGCGTGTACTTCTTAAAAATGCGCCGATTCTCATTATGGATGAAGCAACGTCTGCACTGGATTCTGAAGTGGAGTCTGCGATTCAAGAAAACCTTGAAGTATTGATGGAAGGGAAGACGGTGATTGCTATTGCTCACCGCTTATCGACGATCGCTGCGATGGACCGTTTAATCGTGATGGATGATGGTCAGGTTATCGAACAAGGCTCGCATCAGGAGCTTCTGCAACTTAACGGAGTTTATGCTCAGTTGTGGAAACACCAGACCGGTGGCTTTCTGACAGAGTAATATTGGTTGATCTGGAATCACATCAATCTCGGGTTAAAAGGGGAAGCGCAGGCTTCCCTTTTTTATTCCAACAAACATGCAGTGGCATACTATATATCCCGCTGAGGTGGAGCAATTTATGATTCATCTCTATTTTTTATTATTTATAAATTGTCGTTTGACGATGGTTGTCCACAATGGCGGTTATCCACGTGCAACACAAGATTGCCGGGAATAACAATAATTACAAAGCTGCCATACTGGAAGAAACATGAAAATCAAACCCCTCCCACCTTTAAACAGCCTAGTGGCGTTTGAAGCGTCGGCTCGACATTTGAGCTTTACGCTCGCAGCTGAAGAGCTCAATGTGACTCAAGGTGCAATCAGCCGTCAAATTAGACAATTAGAAGAGTATTTAGGTAAAGCGATGTTCACCCGTGCCAATCGCAGCATCAACCTAACGCCGACAGGTCTGCAATATTATCAATCGATCAGTCAGTCTCTACTCGATATCGCGCAAATCACCGGAGAAGTGAAAAAGTGGCAAGGGGAGCAAAAAATTACCGTCGCTACGACCAATGCAATGGCTGCTCTGTGGCTATTGCCAAAAGTGGCGGAGTTTCAAAATGAGCATGATGATATCGATATACGAATTCTGGCGTCTGATAACGTACTGGATTTAAGACGTCTAGATTGTGATATCGCACTGTTTTACTGCAAAACACCACCCGCCGAAATGGAAGTGACGACACTTTTCTCTGAAGAAGTTTTTCCGGTTTGCAGCCCACTGTATTTAGAAAAGATTGGTCAACCGACTGAGGCTGAAGAGGTTTTTAATAAAACGCTTCTTTATCTCGAAGAGTCGCAAAGGGATTGGGTCAATTGGGAAGAGTGGTTTGCAGGCGTAAATTTACCGAATATTGTGCCTCGTAACCGAATGAACATTAATAACTACCCTATGTTGTTGCAAGCAGCCATTAATGGTCAGGGAATTGCCTTAGCTTGGGGCTCATTAGTTGATGACTATTTGCAAAGCGGTGCGTTGGTAAGGCCTGTCGAGCATGTTCTGGCAACACCATCGAATTTCTGTATGTTGGAGCCTAAAGACAGAGGCTTAATTCCAGCGAGTGTGAAACGCTTTCGCGCTTGGTTATTACAGCAATTACCGGATGAAGTCGGTGATCGCGGATTAGCCGAAACAGTCGAATCGTCCAATTCTTAGAGACAAAAAGTAGTAGATATAAAAAGTGGGAGCATAACTCCCACTTTTTGTTTTCAGCCCTAAACCACCTACTTCAGTAGGTGGTTATCATTAAACCGACTTTGCTACGTTAACGCTGGTTTCTGATCAAGCGTTGGATTTTTAGCAGCCGTTGAATCAGCGGTTATGGTTTGCTGAATCGCTGTCTTACTTTCTACAAGTGGCTCTACTGGGCCATCAAGCTTGGTCTCTTCCGGGTGGACGTGTTCTGGCAACATCGCCCATGGTTTCGGTTCACGTCGAATACTATGAAATAGCGTCAAACTCATTACCGCAATAAATATTGCAATTGGAAAGCCTGCAATGATTGACGCAGTTTGCATTGCTTTAAGTCCTCCTGCGTACAGCAGTACACCAGCTATCGCTGCGATCATTATTCCCCAAAGTACACGAATGGATTTGGGAGGTTCACTGTCACCTGCCGCATCTAAGGTACAAAGAACCAAAGTTCCTGAGTCAGCGGAGGTAATGAAGTAAGTACCCAGCAACAAACACGCTAATACACTCAGTATTTTGCCAAACAGACCGGTATCCAGGTTATCGAACAACGTAAATAATGCGCGAGTGGTATCCGCTTTCGTTGCTTCGAGAATGACTCCGCCCGTAAATGCGTTTGGTGGCGTTTGGCCAGCTTCTTGAGCTGCAACCACTTGAGTTTCATACGCTACGCGAGCATCTTGCTCAACTTTTAGTGCGGCACCACCGAAAACTGAGATCCATAAGAAAGTGATTAGTGTTGGTACGATTAAAGCGCCACCTATCAGTTCACGGATCGTTCTTCCTTTAGAAATTCGCGCGATGAACATGCCAACAAATGGCGCCCATGTCATCCACCATGGCCAGTAGTATGCTGTCCACCAGTTTTGCCAACCTGAGTCATTTTGGGCGTCACTCCATAAGCTCATGCCAACAATATTTTGCACATAAAGACCGGTGCTCTCTAAAAGTGTGTTCAGAATGTAGCGTGTTGGGCCAATGTAAAGTACAACAAGCACCAGCAGCAAAGAGAGCAACATATTCCATTCAGAAAGGCGACGAATCCCTTTACCGACGCCAGACAGAACTGAGGCAACCGCACAGGTACATAAAGAAACAATAATGATCAGTTGTGTGCCTAACCCGATATCTAAACCAAATGTTTGATTTAGCCCCGAGTTGATTTGAATCACGCCCATACCAAGGGTTTGGGAGATACCAAAGGCCGTGACTGCGACAGTAAGAATATCGACAGTATGGCCGATTGGTCCATAAATACGGTTGCCAATAAGGGGGTACAGAATAGATCGTAAGGTAAACGGCAGATCTTTACGGTAGGAAAAGTAGGCCAGAGCAAGCGCAACAATAATAAAAACTGACCAAGGGTGTAATCCCCAATGGAAGAAAGTCAGTTTCATCGATGTCGTGGCAGCCTCATTGGTTAAACCCTGCGTGAAAGGGTTGTCCGCGTAGTGCCACATTGGCTCAGCGACTGACCAGAAGATCAAACCAATCCCCATACCGCCAGAAAACAGCATAGATACCCATGACAGGTAACTGAACTCGGGCTTTTCGTCGTCCTTACCTAATCGAATATGCCCATAGCGGCTAATCATTAAATAGAGCAGAAAACCGACGACTAAAGAAACGAGTCCGATATAAAACCATTTCATATTCTGCAACAGAATACCGGAAATAGATTCGAAATATTGACCCGCTTGGTTAGCTAGAATGGCGCAGAAAAGTACAAAACCGATGACGATGATCTTAGATGCGATCGTCACAGTCGGATTGAGTCCTTTTAGTATCCCTGTTGTTGCTCTCATAGGCGTCCCTCACAGTGTTTTTTGTATGCAGCGTTATCGTTTGTTGTTTTATTGTTAATTTTTCTGGGAGATTAGAGAGAGCTATGCGTTGTTTCAACTGATTAATACTCATCAATTAATGATTTTTAGTCATGCCATTAATATTTGTGCAATTTTTAAAGATGTATTCTTGTCCCAGATCAATGCATGAATGATAAAAACTCATCCATACCCTCCAAAAAAGTCGTTTGTTTGTTGCTGGTTTGTTAATCAGAATCAGCTCCATTGACACAACACGATGTTGTCCGCAATGGATGCAACTCGACTTTCGGAGATAAGAATATGAGCAATGTCAACCAAACCCTAATTCCTGTTGAACTCGTCGATAAGGTTCTTAACCCAATCAGTGAAGCGACTGGGATGCCAAACGATGCCTACATAAATGAAGACTACTTTACGTTTGAACGTGATCAGGTATTTGGTAACACATGGGTATGCATTGGTTTTGCCTCTGACCTTCTTAAAGACGGTTACGTGATGCCGATAGACTTCATGAACTTACCGCTGCTAATGATGAGAAATCGTCAGGGTGAAGTTCAGGTCTTTCATAATGTGTGTAGTCACCGTGGCATGAAGCTAGTACATGAAGCGGGTGAAGTGCAGGGCATGATTCGTTGTCCTTACCATTCATGGACTTACGATCTAGACGGTAACCTAAAAGGTACGCCACATATTGGCGGTATCGCACAGCACAAAGATGACCGCTTCAAGTGCGAAAAGCACGGGTTGAAGCCACTGCGTTCAGCAATTTGGATGGACATGGTGTTCGTAAACCTTTCAGGTGATGCGGCAAGTTTTGAAGAACATATCGCACCGCTAGAGGAGCGTTGGAAACCATTTTTAGGCGAAGACGGTATGGGCCTTTTGCGCCGTGTGAACATGGGCGGCAACCTGGAGATCGAAGTAAACAGTAACTGGAAGCTGGCAGTTGAAAACTACTGTGAAGCCTACCATTTGCCTTGGGTTCACCCGAGCTTGAACAGCTACTCGCGCCTGGAAGATCACTACAACATCATGTTTGAAGAGCGATTTGCAGGCCAAGGCAGCCTTGCTTACAACCTGTCGGATACCGCTGGTACGCATTTGCCGAAGTTCCCTAGCTGGCCAGAAGACAAACTTCGCCATGCAGAATACGTTGCACTATTCCCGAACGTGTTGTTAGGCATTCAGGCTGATCACGCGTTTGCGATGATGATTGAACCAATCAGCGCTGGTAAGAGCATTGAGCATCTGCGTGTTTTCTATGTCGGTGATGAAGCAACCAAAGACGAATTTGCAGCTTGCCGTACTGCCACGGTTGAATCTTGGCGTGTGGTATTCGGCGAGGACATCGGTGCTGTTGAAGGTATGCAGCAAGGTCGTCATTCACCAGGGTTTGGTGGCGGTGTGTTTTCTCCAGAAATGGATGTCCCAACTCACTTCTTCCAAACATGGTTAGCAAAACAAGTTAAGACGGCAATGGAGCAGTAGTATGACTCATTACCTAAATTACATTGATGGTGAGTGGTGTGACTCAGAGCAAACCCTCACGGTTATCAACCCAGGTACAGCGGAACCGTACGCGACGATAGCTGAAGCTAATATTGCTGACGCTGATCGTGCGATGGCAGCAGCTCGTCGAGTTGTGAATCAAGGGCTCCTGTCGGATGTTCGTCCAGCAGTAAGAACTGAGTGGATGCTAAAAGCTGCTGCGGCTATTCGTGAAATGGTCGATGAAGGCGGGTTAGTGGCATGTCGTGAAAATGGCAAATCACTCCAAGACGCGAAAGATGAGTTCATCGAATCGGCACGTTACTTCGAATACTACGCAGGCATGGCGGACAAACTAGAAGGTACTTCAATCCCACTGGGGAAAGATTATGTCGACTTCACTCAATATGTGCCGTTTGGCGTAAGTGTACAGATAGTTCCTTGGAATTTTCCGGTATCCATTTGTGCGCGTTCGCTTGCGCCCGCTCTAGCTGCCGGTAACGCAGTAGTGATTAAATCGCCAGAGATTTCACCACTGGCAATGACCTTACTGATTAAAGCAATCGAAAAAGCCGGTTTTCCGCAAGGCACCATCAACTTGCTTTGCGGTAAAGGCTCAGTGATTGGTAGTCACTTAGTGCAGCACCAGGAGGTCGACCAAATCGTCTTTACTGGTTCGGTTCCAACTGGCCAGCGAATTCTAAAAGATTCGGCGCACAGAGCTACGCCATCGGTAATGGAACTGGGTGGTAAATCTGCGGCTATCGCGCTGAAAGATGTCAATCTGAACTTACTACTGAAAAGCGTTCAGGTCGGTATCTACTTTAATGCCGGTCAGGTTTGTTCGGCTATGTCTCGATTGCTGGTTCACAAAGACCGCTATGAAGAAGTGAAAGCCGCAGTGGTATCAATGGCTGAAGGACTTTCAATTGGTCAAGGCGAAAGCCAGCCTGATATCACACCGTTGGTTTCTGCTGATCAGCAAGCACGAGTGCTGGAAATGATCGAGCAAGCACGAGCAGATGGCGCGAACATCCTTACAGGTGGTTATGCACCAGATTTGTCTGGCTACTTTGTCGCGCCGACAGTCATTGAAGCCACTCCAGACATGCGTATTGCGCAGGAAGAAGTGTTTGGTCCTGTACTGGTGGTCATGCCATTTGAAACCGAGCAAGAAGCTGTGGCAATGGCCAATGGTACAGAGTTTGGCTTAGTTGCTGGCGTATTTGGTGAGAGCATGAACCAAACCTTGCGCGTTGCTCAACAGCTACGTGGCGGACAAGTGTTCATTAACGAGTGGTTTGCTGGTGGCATAGAAACCCCATTTGGCGGTGTTGGGCTGTCCGGTTTTGGACGAGAAAAAGGGCAAGAAGCGATTTATAGCTATGTCCATACGCGCAACATCGCTATTCGTTTGCAGCAATAGAGCGACGCTTAGCCGACGTGTAACTGATTTCTTCGCCTCACACCTTCTTGGATTTCAGACCACAAGATGGTGTGAGTGCGATGAAACTTTCACTTTTCTATGAGTAAGTAGTGAACAGGCACGGGAAATTGGAACAAGGTAGTTGGAGAAAAAGTGATGAAAAAGTGGCTCTGTATTATTTGTGGCTTAATTTACGATGAAGCCCAAGGTTGGCCTGCTGATGGGATTGCACCAGGAACGGCATGGGAAGATGTGCCGGATGATTGGTTATGCCCAGATTGCTTGGTTGGAAAGGCTGATTTCGAAATGATTGAAATCACGGGTGATGTGATTGACGAAGAGGCTGTTGCGCCTGTTTTATCGAGTACGGGTTCAACGCCATTGGATCAACCACTTCCTCCTTCAGTGAGCCAGCCAGTCTTTTCGACGGATCCTATTGTCATTATTGGCAGTGGACATAGTGGTTATCAGTTGGCTTCGGCGCTTCGAGCCCAGTCTGCCAATGTTCCAATTACCGTCTTTACCTGTGACGATGGTGCTCTGTACAGTAAACCAGCGCTTTCGAATGCTCTGGCAATGGGCAAAAATGGTGATGCACTGCAAACGGAAAGTGCATTGGAGTGGGAGAATCGTTTAAATATCCGACTTTACCCACATACTCGTGTCGAGCATATTGATCGCGCTAACTCAACATTACACACATCGATTGGTCAGTACCGTTATAGCCGTCTGGTGCTAGCGACGGGAGCATCACCTATTGAAATTCCTATTGAAGGTGACCGTTCGTACGTGGTTAGCGTCAATGATCTGGTCGATTACCGTCGTTTTAGATCTCAACTTCAAGGTAAAAAGCGCATCGCTATTCTGGGTGATGGCTTAATTGGCTGTGAGTTTGCTAACGACCTGATTGAAAGTGGTTTTGAAGTCAGTGTCATTGGTTTAGGGCAGTGGCCAATGGAGCGCATGATCCCACAGCCGTTGGGAGAATCGCTACAAAATGCCTTAAGTGAACGTGGCGTACAGTGGTTACTGCAAGACAGCATTGCGAAAATTGAGCCAATGGCTGACTCCAGAGCGGAACTCCACCTGACGAGCGGTAAAAAGATCACCGCGGACTTGGTCCTGAGTGCTGTGGGGCTTAAACCTAATGTTTCTCTGGCTGAGCAAGCAGGGCTGGAAATTGGCCGCGGCATTAAAGTAAACCAATTTGCCCAGACAAGTGATGAAAACATTTACTCGTTAGGGGACTGTGTTGAAACCGAACAAGGCTGGCAGCCGTATATTGCGCCTATCAACCAAATGATTCCGTCTCTGGCGAAGAGCCTATTGGGTGAAATGACGCCTATCACGTTAACGCCAACACCAGTGATTGTGAAAACACCGATTCTTCCGTTGACCATCTTCCCTGTCTCACCTAATGCACAAGGACAGTGGCACATAGAAAAGCAGGGTGAGGAATTAACAGCAGCGTGTTACTCGGTGGAAGGTTCGATGATTGGATTTGCACTTCTAGGTCGAAAAGTCCAGTCTCTGCGCTCTCCATGGCTCGAACAATTATCACTAAAACAATCTGCGGCGTAACGGAGGCCGATAATGATTCATTTACCAAACGATGATGCAACATGTGGCTGGTATCATGCGCTACCAAAAACGCCAGAAAAACCTTCGTTGCAAGGGAATATAAATGCAGATTACGTGGTATTGGGCGCTGGGTTTGCGGGTCTTGCGATGGCGAGACGTTTAGCTGAGCATGAACCTGATGCACGAATTCTCTTGATTGATGCGCAGCGCATAGGTCAGGGAGCCTCCGGGAGAAATTCTGGATTTGTGATCGACTTACCGCATAAGTTTTCTTTAGAGCATCCGGACCCAGCTCACAAGCAGAAGTTACTGGCGTTAAACCGTTCTGCGATCGGTCAATTAGATTGTTTGATCAGCAAATTCAATATTGATTGCCAGTGGTCCGCAAAAGGTAAATATCAGGGCGCGGTTGGAGAAAGGGGCGAGGCTTATCTCGATCACTTTGAGCACTTGATGAAAGACTTGGGCGAACCGTATTTCCACGTGGATCGAGCAGAACTTGCAAAAGTACTCGGTACAAATTACTACAGCCGAGCCATTTACACTCCAGGTGGCTATTTAATGCAGCCAGCAGCACTAGTTCACGGCTTGGGTGAGAGCTTGCCTGATAACGTAGAAGTGCTAGAAAACTCTCCTATTCGCCGCTTGAGTAAAGAGAATGACAATTGGGTGTTGCATGGCGATAAAGGCTCAGTTCGCACACCAGAATTGTTGCTAGGAACCAGCATTTTTACTCGAGAGTTTGGCTACCTGAAAAATCGACTGCTTCCGGTGATGACGTTCGCGAGTTGGACTCGTCCTCTGACGGACGCCGAAATGCAGCGTTATGGTGGTGAACTGAACTGGGGGCTGACTCCGGCTGACCATGCGGGGACGACGCTACGTATGACAGCGGATCGCCGAATACTGATTCGTAATACTTACAAACACGTACCTAAGTATGGCTCAAGTGTCAGTGACAAAATGAGGCAAAGTATTCAAGAAGATCATCGTCAAGTGTTCTTGGCCCGTTATCCAGAGCTTGCCGATGTACCTTTTACTCACACGTGGGGCGGCGTTTATGCCATCTCTCGAAATTTCACCAATTTCTTTGGTCAGCTCGACAAAGGGGTGTATGCCAGTGCTTGTGACAATGGCGTTGGGGCCGCATGGGGAACAGTTTCCGGCACTTTACTTGCGGATTATGCAGTAGGGGCGACCTCCAAACTTCTTGATGATATTCAACAAGTAACCGGTATGCCTAGCCTGAATCCGCCGGAGCCGTTTTTGGGTATGGGAGTGAGGAGTCGTATTCAATTAGCTAAGTGGCAAAGCCGGAGTGAATTATGAAGCAAGTAAAACTCGTCGATAGCAAAACACTCGACTTCAACGTGCGCGGTGATACTCCTGGCATGGCTTATGTAGCAAGAGCGCTCAGCCCGGAGATTTCACCAAATATTGGTGTTGGATTTGCTAAGTGGGAAGGCGCAGAAGTTGCGTGGACAGTACTTTATGATGAAGTGGTTTTTGTCATAGAAGGGTGTTTTGAACTGACCGCAAATGGAGAAACTCATTTTGTTCGCCCCGGACAAATGCTTTGGATTCCTGAAGGTACCGAGTTAGTTTATGGCGGACACGCGTTATTTGGTTATGTTGTACACCCGGGAAACTGGAAGGAACTGCACGGTATCGAATAACACGAGCAGAGGTTTGTAGGCATGACTTTTCCTGTTTTTAGACTGCTAAACTGAGAACTAACATTGAGTTTCGATTAAAAAGGGAAGCCTTAGCTTCCCTTAAATCTTTACATCACGCTAGGGCACAAGATTTTATTTGAATTCAAACTTGCCTTGCATGACTGCCCAGTGGCCAGGGAATGAACAGAAGAAAGAGTAGTCACCGCCCGCGGTCATTTTTTCAGTGCTGAAAGTGATACTTGTACTTTCGCCGCCACCAACGACGTCGGTGTGAGCATAGACACGCTCGTCATCAGGCTTCACGTAGTTATTATCCGCACCTGCGTTCATGCCATCGGTGCCGACGGCTTGAATGTTCGCTGTATCTGCAATAACAACGTTGTGACCCATTGACTGAGCTGGCATTTTACCAGTGTGGTTCAGAGTCAACGTTACTTCGCTACACGTTGCCGGAACACTCAGAGTTTTGGTAGAAAACTGCATCATATCGTTAGCATCCAGAGATACTTCACACTCGGCACTGGCTTGTGCGCCAAAGCTTACTCCAACAAGTGCAAAGGTTGCTGCTAATAAACGTAAAGACATATAACACTCTCCATTTTATATTTTTGGCTGACTGGTTTCATATGAACCTATTCTCATTATCAACGAGTTAATATCGTAAAACTGTGCTGTGAGCGGTACGTTGACACTTTGTTGCAAACTTATACTCATTCATCTCTATGATTGATCACATGACGCATTGCGAGTGGAAAATGCACAAAATAAGAGACAGATAAAAAATAGCAGGCGATTTGGTATTAAGCGAAAAATGAAAAAGCTCAACCATTAGGCTGAGCTTATTGTGAAGAGCAGGTGTGTTATCGAGTTTGTTTCAATTCTTTCAGAACATCGTGTAGCGAAGGGACGATAGAATGACCGAATTGGCGTACTTCGTCACATGGCTCTACCAAATCTGGGATCTGATAAGTCGACATATTTGCGGCGACAGCGGCACGCACACCATTGTTGGAATCTTCAAAAGCCAGGCACTTAGTCGGTTCAACATTCAGTCTGTTGGCAGCAAGTAAGTAGATTTCCGGGTCAGGTTTACCATTGCTTACTTCACAACCTGTCGTCAGGTTGTCGATATATTTGCTCAATCCTGCCAGTTCAAGTTTGATCTTAGCGACATCCTTAGCTGTCGATGTCGCAACGGCGATAGGTAAACTCTGCTCTTTCAGCCATTCTAGCAGTTCTACGACGCCCTCCTTTACAGGAATCGCCTGGTGCTTGACTACAGCGTTGTAACGGGTTCGCCATTCTTGATGCAGGCGGTCCAGATCATTTCCATAAGCTTTGCGGAAAATGGCTTCAATACCTGCGGCATTACGCCCAATGATTGACAGGTATACTTCTTTGTAAAAAGGAAGTTGTTGTACTTCGCAGGCTTCTTGGAACACGCGCATACAGACACGCTCAGTATCAAGAAGCAAACCGTCCATATCAAAAATAGCAGCGTGATAATTCATTACTTTGCCGGTTTGTTGAGTGATGGGGTATTCTGACATAAGTCACACTTTATTTCTCGCGAATTTAAACTGGTCGCGTGTTTACAGCATTGATTCTGTCCTTCAATCATGCAGTTTCCTTTGTGAAAATCAGAGATAAATTACGAGTAAAAAGCAGAATTCTTTAGTAGCATGTTACAAAAGATTTAAATTCAGTTGATTAGGGAAGCAGGCAATGGAAAAACAACGTGTAGCATTTATTGGTTTGGGTGTAATGGGCTACCCAATGGCAGGCTATTTAAGTAAAGCTGGCTACGAAACCAAAGTATACAACCGCACAAAAGCAAAAGCTGACCAGTGGGCAGAAGAATACAACGGTGTTGCCTGTGAAACACCTGCACAAGCGGCAGAAGGATGTGACATCGTATTTACTTGCGTAGGCAATGATGATGACGTTCGTAGTGTGGTTTATGGCGAAGAAGGGCTTCTGGTTGGTCTTAAGCCGGGCGCTGTATTAGTCGATCACACCACGACTTCCGCAGATTTGGCTGTCGAACTGGCGGACGCTTGCACTAAGGTTGGTAATCATTTTATCGATGCCCCAGTTTCTGGTGGTCAGGCGGGTGCTGAAAATGGTGTCCTAACCATCATGTGTGGCGGTGATTCGAATGTCTTTGAACAGGTTGCGCCTGCGATGGACGTCTACGCAAAACAAATTACGTTGCTGGGTGAGAACGGTCAGGGGCAACGATGCAAAATGGTCAATCAAATTTGTATTGCCGGCGTACTGCAAGGCTTGAGTGAAGCTCTGCTACTGGCTCAACAATCTGGTTTAGATATTGAACAAGTTGTCGAAACACTGAAACATGGTGCCGCTGGGTCATGGCAAATGGAAAACCGTGCCAAGACCATGGCGCAAGATAAATTCGACTTTGGCTTCGCGATTGACTGGATGCGCAAAGATCTTGGGTTCTGCCTTAAAGAAGCTGAGCGTGTTGGTTTGCAGCTTCCGTTAACCCAAATGGTTGATCAACAATACGCTGACCTACAGCTTGACGGTCTTGGGCGTATGGATACCTCGGTACTAATCAAAGCCGTGGCTAAAAGTTAGGGTCTGTTGACCTTTCGAGCTGATTTTTGCAGCAGTTTGTGGGTTCTTTATGCAAGGCAGAGGCTTTGAAATGTAGTTTACCTACCTGATAAGCCGATAACGTAGTAGAAAGGAGCCACAAACGCTGCCCGAAGGGTTCGGCTAAAAGCATTTTACTCTTTGTTGAGAGGTGTTTTGCTTAGAATTACTAGGCTACAAACCTCTCGCCGCGATTAAAATGCTTTTATCTCGAACAAAATTTAACCACGAAAGGTTAACAGACCCTAGTAATAGATAAACAACTCTTGAGTATCGAAGAGCTTAAAGAAGTCGAAGCTAATCATACTTATCTCCTTACGAATTAGAGGTGCGTAATGCGCCTCTTTTTATTGGTATTAACTCAGGGCTTGTAGGGAAGATTATTATGGATAGATTCTGGTGGAAAGCGGATTGTACTTATTGAATTGATAGTCGGTGACTATGTTCCAAAACTGGATGAAATCAGAAAAGTACTACGTTGAACTGCTTGAATTTAAGAGTGAAATGGATGTTGATACGTAAGGGTAGCCAGTTGCTAAAAACGAGTGCTTGATTCAGAGAGCAGTTGCTTTTGTGAGGCAATGTGTTTCTGTGAACCAAGCATCTCGTGATGATTGATTTTGAGCCTGTTAGGTGTGTCGCTTACACCAAAAGGCCAAAGTTAAGCGTATTTGACTTCGAGCTGTTCTGCTTTCGAGAACCCCTCGTGAGTGGCAAGTTGGTTTCCATAACTTTCAATATTAGGGAAATGTTTGCTCATGCCAAACTTATGTACCAATTCCACTATGAAAGACATCATGATGTCTGCTCCGGTTAAGCGCTCCTCTACCAGATAGGTTTTCTCTTCCAAAGCTTGCTCGAAGTAATTCAAAACACTCATGGTTTCTTTATCTGCGTAGCCTGATAAGAACTCTGTTTGAGTTGGTTCTTTGCTTACAAAGACTTTCAGCAATATTGGTAATATCGCCGAGCTTTCAGCAAAGTGCATCCACTGCAAGTACTGCGTATGAGCTTTCGTTCCGCGTTCTGGAGCAAGTTGACCATCGCCGTATTTTTCGATCAGATACTCTGTAATTGCGCCTGATTCAATGATGATTTCACCGTCATCTTCCAGAACTGGTGACTTGCCTAGTGGATGTACACTTTTAAGCTCTGGAGGCGCCAAAAAAGTCACTTTGTCACGTGCATACGGTACGACTTCATAGTCCACATTGAGCTCTTCGAGTAACCAGATAATGCGTTTCGAGCGAGACTGATTGAGATGGTGAAGTTTAATCATTCTTTATCCTATATTTATAGAGGGTTGTTTACCTGAACAACAACTTTGCCGAAGTTTTTTCCTTCGAGCAGACCGATGAACGCATCAGGTGCATTTTCCAGGCCTTGTACGAGTTGTTCACGGTATTGGATCTTTCCTTCTGCCAACCACTGGTTCATGTCTTGCGCAAATTCATCGTAACGGTGTCCGTAGTCATCAAAAATGATGAATCCTTGAACTTTGATTCTCTTTGTCAGAATGTTAACCATCAGTAGTGGCAGGTGGTCTGTGCCTTGTGGAAGCTCGGTCGCATTGTATTGAGAAATCAAACCACATACAGGAATACGGGCGTTTGTATTAAGCAGCGGAAGTACCGCATCGAATACCTTGCCGCCTACGTTTTCGAAGTAGACATCGATGCCATTGTCACATGTATTTTTCAATTGTTGCGCGAAATCGTCGGCTTTATGATCAATACACTCATCGAAGCCCAACTCTTCTTTTGCATAGCGACATTTCTCTTCACCACCGGCAATACCGACTACGCGACAGCCTTTAAGTTTTGCAATTTGACCGACCGTTGAGCCAACGGGGCCGGTTGCCGAAGCAACGACGATAGTTTCCCCTGGTTTTGGCTGGCCGATATCAAGCAATCCCATGTATGCCGTAAAGCCAGGCATACCTGCTACGCCTAGTGCATACGAAGGGTTTTGTGGATTTTTGCCCAATTTAATGACCATTTCGCCTGTTGAAATCGCGTAGTCTTGCCAACCCACAGTGTAAGCGAGTACCCATTCACCCGCCTCGTAATCTGGGTGGTTTGATACTTCAACCTGACACACGGTTCCTGCAACCATTACGTCATCAATTGCAACTGGTTCTGCGTAAGATTCCGCATCACTCATACGACCGCGCATATAAGGGTCGAGTGATAGGTAAACGGCTCTTAACAACATTTCACCATCTTTTGGTACTGGCTTTGCCACTTCTTCCAGTCTAAAGTTTTCAGTTGTTGGTGCGCCGTGTGGACGTGATGCAAGTACGATTCTGCGGTTAAGTGCGTCTGTCATGTTATTTTCACCTTAGATTAGACCGGTCGTCTAGTTTTTATTGCAAAATATCCCGCTCTGAGAGCGGGAAAGTATTTTGTGTCTGCAAAGGCTAGCCTTAAACAGACACTTATAGGGTTGTTCTCTTACTGCGTTGTTGAAGCCACTTACGATAAAGTGCGTGTGTTCTGCAATAGATCTTGAGTATAGGTCAGACTCTGCGTCAGTGCCGTCTGATCTTGATACAGCTTGTTGAGTAAGCTTGCACCATTCCAAAGGTAGTAAAGTTGTCTTGCTAACAAAGCACTGTCACCATTTGCAATTGATCCGTCTTGAATGCCAACATCAATACAGTCCGCGATGGCTTGAATTGATTTGTCGGCTCCACGACGTAGTGCAAGTCGCATTGGTTCGGAAAGGTCAGAAACTTCCGCGCTAAGTTTGACTAACAGACATTTGTTCGCATTACATACATCTTGTTCAACTTTTGCCAATTCCTCAAAGTAGCTCATCAGACGTTGGTATCCGTTGCGATCAGTATTGGTAAAGAGCTCATCTAACTTGTGGAAATAGCGATCGAAGTAAGCCTCAATCAAAGCCTCACCAAACTGCTCTTTGGATTTAAAGTAATGATAAAACGAGCCCTTTGGCACTGCTGCCGTTTTTAGAAGCTCGGAAAGTCCAACGCTCGTAAAGCCTCGGGTTACGATTAACTCGTATCCGACCTCGAGAATATGTTGGCGTGTGTCGTTAGTCTTAGCGTTCATGGGACGTACTATAATTAAAATTAGACCAGTCGTCTAGTTTGTTTTGATCAACTCGTATTCAATAACGAAAAGTGTGTCAGTATCAGGGTAAATCTCCCTAATCAGCTGCTTTAACTTTGGTAACTCCATGGCTTCTTGTTCTGCGTGGAACTCGTTGATTTCATAAAAGTTAAGTGGATTTACCGATAGGATCTTGATGTCACAGACCTTGCGGTTAGTCTCTAAAGTAAAGACTTCCACTTCGGTATTTGGGATGTAGTGACTTTCTGACTTATCTCGTATCGTGATGGTTTTTTTGCCCGATGTGATCAAAGGGGTCAGAAATTCAAAAAAGGTGATGGTTGTTGGATGAGATGACATGCAGCACTCGCTTCTCAAGGTTATGTAAATGCATTATATAGCGATACCTGAATAACCTCGAGGTGCTTATTTCAGTGCACGTCGCTTATTAATCCTCAGTTGGCTAAAACCGACAGCTTAGTGATTTCGTATGCTAAGCCATACCTTAGCGGCAAAGTAACCAAGTAACATGCCGCTCCAATTGGTACTGAGATCCGCAACGCTGAATGTGCGGTTGGGGATAAAAAGCTGACTAAACTCTTCGAGTGAAATTATTAACAGCAGACACAGCAAAAGGCGAATTCCAAAAGCATCTGCTTTGATTGGTCTGGCATGGCGGGGAAATGCAAATACGGCACAGAGGCCAATCAGCAGACTGAAGGTAAAGTGGAGCGTCGTTGATCCGCCAACATAGTGCTCCATATTGAGATAGGTCGCATGACTCAAATCAGAACTTTTCCATAAGGAAAGGATGACGGTCAGTAGTGATACGAAGCCAAAACTGATGCGCGCAATCATAGAAGACATAATTAGCCTACCGGAAAGAATCCCAAATATCGTTTAACAAAGTACAGTGCGGCAAGGTTCTGTATCGCCATTCCGATTGCCATAGCCCAAGCTGCGCCAATAACACCGTGAATGTGGCACAAGACGAGCAGCAGCAAAATCGAGATAGTTCCAGAGCCAATGGTGATGTATTTCATTGTTTTTTCATGTCCGCTCATTAAAAGCAGAAACCCGACCGAGCCAGTGGCAACGTTGACCAATTGACCGAGGGACAGCACCACAAGAAGAGGCGCGGCAGCGACAAACTCTTCGCCAAAAAAATTCAGTACAAATACAGGGTACAGTGTACAAATCAACACTGGAATTAATGCGGCTGCAATGTTCATTCGACAGGCCATCCGGCTCAAATTGCGTAATTTGTCCATCTCACCTTCTTTGTAAAGTGACGCAAACATTGGAGCGACGACAAAGTTAATAGTGATTAACACAAAGCCGATCAATAGTGAGGTCCGTTGGGCTGCGGCTAACAAGCCAATCTCTGAAGCGGAAATGAAGAACCCTGCGATGACGAGGCTTCCCCACTGCAGTACATTGTTAAATATGCTCCCAATCCAGACTTGTTTGGCTGAAGCCGTCAGTTGGAGATTAGGCGTTGACGTTGGTTTGCGAAATTGCCCCGATCTCACCCAGTTTGTTGTCGATGTCGTGGCAACAATCACGCATGTTAGCAGTAGAGCTGCCATGAGATAGTTGAGACTTTGCAGGCCAAACATGGCTAAAGCAGCAATGGCAAACACCATCAGCATACTCACACCCAATTGCAAAGCGAATAGCGAAGAGACCACTTTTTTGCTCGCTTGCAAGACTCGGCTATTGGTTTGTCCAAGTACTAAGAAAGGAACACAGAGTAACGCGAGTGCAACGGCTGGTAGTGGGGCATTGGTCTGATTGACTGTCTCGGGGAATAGATAGAATCCGGCAAAAATGGCCAGTCCGGCCGGGACGCAAAATGCGAAGCTTCGGGATAACGCTGTTTTGTAATTATCGCTTTGTTGCTGAGCATTGTGACTGTTAAAGGCTATGGCGTTGTATCTCACCAAAGCCACGTCAAAGCCCAACTGAGAAATAATCGCGGTCAGTGATACTAGATTAAATAAGAAGAAAAACTGACCTGCTATCGAGGCATCTGTGGTTCGGGACACCATGACTGCAAGCAAAAATGCAAACAATGCGCTGAACACTCGGGTAAGCGCGGTTTTTAAGCCAAGTGAGAACAAGCTTTTTTGTTCGCTGGGCGCAGACAGTCTTTTTTGATGAAAGGCGTGAAACATGTAATCTCTCTAACGGTAGATGCTGTTCAAAGCGAGACGCTGTTTTTCTTCACTGAATGTGTCGTTCAATTCAGTCGTGTATTGGCCAAAATCAATATCGTGATAGTGGTTGATACAGTGGGCCAGCTGTTTTGCCATTTCTTGCGGCGTTTGCGCCAAAAATGGATAGTTCAGAGCTTCTGTCGCGCCAATCTTGCGAATCACCATTGGGAGATGCAGCTTAGCGGCCTCGAGAATCGTTAGTGGCATGCCTTCCCAAGCGGCAGTGTGCAGATAAATATCCGACGCTTTTAATTGCTTCATAACTTCACTACGAGGAAGCATGCCAGTCACGTGTACGCCTTGGTCTTTTAAACGCTGTTCAAGCTCTTGGTCGCCACCACCAATCCAGGTGATCTCAAACTGACGATTGAGTGTCGCAACATCAAGGTGGGAAAGAGTATCAATCAGAAACTGAGGGTCTTTCTGAGGTGCGACCCGGCCAAGTACCACCAGTTTTAATGCGGCGGCTTTATCTCGGCTTTCGCGCTCTTCACTTTGATAAGATACGTAGTTATTAAGTAACTCAGCCTGCTTGGCGCCGATGCTGATGGCTAAGTCACATTCACGTTGGCTACATCCCGCCACGATATCGATTCTATCTAACCGCAAGCGCTCTAACGTTTTATAGAGTTGTCGAGCAAAGCCTGAAATATCCTCCCGCTCAAATGCGTAGCAGTGGGGCGTGTAAACTAATCGTGCGTTGTTGAGTCGCAAAAAACGCCCCAAAAAGCCTGCTTTGCTCGAGTGTAGGTGGACAATATCTGGTTTGACTTCATCGATTGTTTTATTTGCATCTTTGATGAACTGCAGCAGTCCACCCTTTACCCATTGAACACGTGAAAATACATCGTGGTCGCTGTCATTGGTTAAATCATTTTCGCGAGCTCTGGCAACCAGAAAATGCTGATAAGGTTCATGACGGGAAGAGTGCGTGTAACTGTAAAGTGCAGTTTGAACACCACCACCAAAAGATTCGGTTATATGCAGTACTTTTTTCATGATGACTTGGTTCCCGGAGTTTGCTGCCATTTGGACTTAAAAGCGTCTCGCTCTTGAACTGAGTAAACATGCTGATAAAGCGGCAAGTCGTACATGTAGAACAATTTAGAAAAATCGTATTGCTGCTTAAAATACTGATAGATATTTGAATACCATTTGTTTTTCGCTTCGTTGCTATTCTTCAACTCAAAATTGTCGACATTCAAGAACTGGCCAATCTCTCGGTCTAGCGAGCTGAGTTTTTCGCACTTAATTAACAGTACTTCTGCCTGACTGTTGCTAAAGGTAAAGAAAGGTTGGGTGTTATCAACCTTCTGGTCCATTACGTCGATGTTGAAGTTACGTTTCAGTTCGTTGTCGAACCAGTCGGCAAAATAGTTAAGATTAATGTAGTTGTCGAAGCAGTGCTCCAAATGCTGGTAGGTCACGTCCATGTCGTTGTGGATCGCTTCGTTTTTTTTACCTTCGATAAACTGAAAATGCAGGTCCTGGAAAAAGCGAGACAATACAGTAGCGATAGGGTCACGCACTAAAGTGACGATTTTTATCTGTTCGCGTTTTTGCAGAATTCGTTTTCTTTGGTTAAGGACCAAACGGTAAATTGCTCGGTTTTTGAAATCGAAGAATTTCTTCACATCGCGTTTGTTGTGATACATGTGGAACTCCTCATGATCATCAAAGGTATGGATGTGGTAACTGGGAATATTACGCTCTCCCAATGTGTGTTCAATGGAAGATGAGCCGACTTTGCCCATCTGGTAAACCAAGACAAAGTTGTCAGCTCGAAGCTCTCGGTTCTTTTCAAATTGTCGAGCGATTGAATATTTCATTGATCAAGTCCTTGATTATTAAAATTGGTGGCTTTAATTCCCGAACATGAAGGCATGCGGCTGGATTCATCCGTGCGTTTTATGCTGAGCATTACTGGTAGTAACAGGATTAAAATAATCGTGGTATTTACCGCAACGAAGCAGACCATAATGAGCGCGTACGCTGCGAGTAGCAGGCTTTTGCGGTTCTCATTTAAGCTGTAGAAGCAAAATTTGATGAAGAAAAAGTATCCACCGAACAACAGCGCTATACCCAGTAACCCATACTCAATGGCGGTATCTAGAACAAAGTTATGGGTGTAAATCGCCAGCTCTTGATAGTTAAAGTAATTGACCATGAAGCTAGGCAACATTTTGGCTCCCACACCTAAGATGGGATGCTGTTGCAGAATGTCGAAACCATTGGCGAGTAAAAGTTTTCGGTGCAAATTGGATACCCACCTCGCTTCACTCTGATTGGCAAACAAGATGTCTTCTTGGGTGAACTCTAGCTGATCGGCTAACGTGTCGAAGCCCACATATGAAGTGATGGACACCGCAGCCAATACCGCGAAACTCAGCGTCAGTAATATGGTCCAGGCATATGTTTCACTGACGGTTTTTCTCATCAAACTTTTAATGAAAAGCTGATCCAAAAGAAACAATAAACAAAAGCCAAGCAGGGCTTTGCGCTCTTGCGATAAAACCAGTAAGACCAGTGCTATCAGCATTAAAATATGGAAGGCGCGAATTTTGTCTCGATATAAATAGAGCAACGAGCAGAGCAGGCCAAAACCATACTTACTGACCCCAAGAAGCTTGAATCCACTTTGATAACCTTGGGCAAAATGCCAAGCGGCAACCAGACAGCAAATAACGAAGAGAATATAAGAAAAGTACACCATGACTCGTTCATCTTCGAAAGCTCCATAAGCGAACAGTAATCCGAGCAGACTAAGAATCGCTACCCACTGAACGGTTTCGGTAACGAGAGGCATCAAGGGCACACGATTAAGCAGGCCGTTAATAAACACATAACCGGTGAACAGCAATACAAATCCGATGCACGGATGCAGGAGCTTGCGTGTTTTGCTTTCCATAACAACAAGCGCACTTAATCCCAGAGAGAGAAGGCTTGCGATATCACTCGGCGCTAGCGCAATACCTCCCGCTTGAATTTTCACTGGCACAAAAAAGAGCGCTAGGGTAAACGCAGCCAGCAGAGGAATGTAATTACTTACTGGCATAGAGTTCATCATAAGCCTTGTAATAGCTCTCTCTGAATTGTTCCAGAGTGAAAGATTTACAACGTTCGACAAAAAATTGGGTAGCCATTTCATAATGGGCTTGGCTACTGCAAATTATCTCAATTTTATCGGCTAATTCCTGTTCGTTTCCTAGTTCAAATAAGTAGGAGTCGTTACCAATCACTTCATCTAATCCCGGAACATTCGAGCCTAAAACGGGCAACCCTTCAGCCATCGCTTCCACGGCGGCCAGCCCAAATCCCTCAATAATTGAAGATTGAACATACACATCAAGATTGGATAAAAAAGTCGGCACATCTGAGATGACACCATGCCAGTGCACACGGTGAGCGCAATTTAATTGTTGCGCTAAATCTTTCAGCTGTTGTTTTTTATCACCGTCACCCGCTAAATGAAGGTGGTAGTGTTCCGGTAATTTAGCGATGGCCTTTATGAGCGTCGGGTGATCTTTATAGCCATGAAGTCTGCCTGCCATCCCGATATTGATTAGGCTGTCTGGTTGAATTCTGCTATACGATTTGGCTTTTCTGGAGAAACGATTTAAGTCGACGCCATTGTAAATAACGTCGTAGCGATCCTTGTATCTCGGCAAGAACCTGACTAACTCTTCTCTTACTTTATTGGTGATACAAATCGTTTTCTGATGTTTTTGGTACATCAGATACTCCGTAAACTTCAAGGCAGGGTAATCTCTGCGTCTGTTCGTCGTATTGTGTTCGGTTTGTACCCGTTTCTTACCAATCGCCAGTAAAGCGACGTATATCGAAGGAAATAAATGGCTGTGGATCAGGTTTGGCCAGCGCAACAGCCTCCACTTTTCTTTTATCGACAGGGAAGGCCAGTAATAGAAACTGACCCCGTTTTCATTTAACTGGGTCTCGAAGTCATTGTCTTTATTCAGAACCAGTATCTTTACTTCGTAGTGGGGCTTATGCTTAACAACAAGGTCAACCAGAAAGCGCTGCGCTCCCCCGTTGTTAGATAAGTCATTAATTATATGCAGTATCTTCATTTATCTACCAAGCTGTTTCTGTGTGTATTTGTTCTTGATGTTGTCAATTTCTGAGCTCGTAAAGAAATGCATAGCAAGCTTTGAAGAAAGCATGTCCTCAACAAACTCTGGTTTGAGTTGGTAAGAGCTCTTGAACTCAGTGGCAAGTGGCGAGTACCACTTGTTCTCGGATTGGTTGTCATGAGTCACTTGGATGTCTTGCTGCAAAAATTCACTGATCGCCCGCTGTGACTGGTCCAGTTTGTCGGTTCTAATCACCATCAAAGAGAAGTTGCCCTTTTGATAGGTTTGATAACCAAGCTCATGATCAAACGGATGAATGAAAACATCTATTCCTGTGAGTGCTTTGATTTCGTTGTCAAACCACTCAAGCGGATAGTGATGATTCACATGCTCCTCAAACGCTTCATGAAGCAGTTGAGGACGTTCTGAACGGACTGCACTGTCATCTTTGAGGTATTTATCCGCGACCCAAAAAGGGAGTGACTGAAAGAGCATGGATATGTTTCTGCCAATAGGCTCTCTGACCAGCGAGATAATACGAACATGCTGTTTACGTTTTAGCATGTTGATCATAATGGCCCGTTTCAGTAGCCGCTTGACGTAGTTGGTTTTTGGTTTGTATAACTGTGCTCGCACAGGGGAGATCTGTTTTGACGCCGAAATGGACATCAGGTCATGCAGATGGATGGATCCCTCAATCGACTTTTCGAGTGCACTCGAACCCACTTTTCCCATTTGGTATATCAATACGGGCTGTTCCTGACGCTTCAGCGTTTGGTACCAAGACACTTGTTTAGTAGGCGTATTTGTGGACATATAACGCTTCCCCTTCCTTAGATTTTGCCTGTGTAATAAGCACGCCAAGAGATGGTACGGAATGTTGTAATTGTTTGGATAACGCAACGTTAACCAGTTGTGCTTTGGTCGACTCTGCGCGAATAACGGTAATCAGACCATTCGCATACTGACCCAAAATCAGAGCATCGCTCACTGACAGTAGTGGTGGTGTGTCAATAATGATGCGGTCGTATTTTTCCTGAAGGTAATCCAATAGCTTTTTAAAGCGTGCCGAGGCTAACAGTTCCTGCGGATTTGGCGGAATTAATCCTGCTGGCAAAACATCCAGCTTTGCTTCTTCCACTCTCACAATGCAGTCTTTAATGGACGTATCCATCGTAAGTATGTTGGTTAATCCCGGTTGAGATTCGGCAATGTCGAACCTTTTGGCCAATGAAGGTTGGCGAAGGTCGCAGTCAATGATCAATACCTTTTCCATGGTAGAAAAAGACACGGCCATATTAATGCTGGTGGACGTTTTCCCTTCTTCCGGGATAGCAGAAGTAAAGGGCAGAACTTTCTGTTTTGCGTTGGTCAGTCTGAGTAACAGAGAGGTTCTGACGGAGCGACACGCTTCACTAAACAGTTTTTCATTCTTGTCTAAGTAAGCTGTGTAGCTGAGCCCACTTTTACGCAAGCGACGACTTTTGACGAGTGGGATAGTGCCCAAGCAGGTCACGCCTAGTTTTTCTTCAACATCCGATGCGGTTCTTATCACCTCACGCAATGTTTCTAAAATGATGACGAGCGCACAGGCAATTGCAAATCCGAATACTGTTGCAATAAAAACCAGCTTCATTCTCTGTGGCGCAACGGGAAACAGAGGAATAATGGCTTTATCTGTGAAACGAGCAGTGACATTTTTGTAGTCGCTGGTCGCACTGGTTTCCTTCTCTCGGTTTAAGAACGCTTCGTAAAGCGCTTTATTGGATTCAACTTCTCGCTTGAGTTGTTCATAGCGCGCTTTTTGTGAACCCAATGATTGGAACTCTGTTTTCTTGCGATTCAACTCAGCACGCAGCATGTCTTCCTGAGATTTTGCTGACAGTAAGTCTTGCTGTTTACTGAACGAGATTTCTCGAATGAGCTGTTGGGTTCTGGTTTGGATCGAATCTAATTGAGCCTTCGCCTGAATCATACGATCGTGCTTAGGTCCGTAACGCTGTGCCAGTTCGGACAAGTTCTTCTCCGCCTGAGCCTCCGAGAGTTTCAGATCACGGATCTGTACTTGGTTGGCGAACTCATCTATCGACAGCAGGCTATCTAAGCTTTGCGATGATTTACGCCTCAGAAGCTGAATCAACGATTGCGCTTCAATACGGTTGTTAACAGCGGTGTTGAGTTTTCGGTTGAGCTCTTCCAGCTCATTGGCGTAGATTTCATCGATACCGTTGATATCAATCAGCCCCTCTTGCAATAAGAAGTCTTGCAGAGCCTGTTCTGAGTCTCTCAAACGCTCTTCTAACTTTTGTGAGTTGTTGGTCAGCCAGGTTGCGGCATTTTGTGTGACGACTAATTTCGCTTCAAAGTTTGTGTCGATGTAGGCTTGACCCACCGCATTGGCGACTTGTGTTGCTAGTTTAGGATCCACCGATCGAAAACGGATTTTAACCATTTGCGTATTGCGGACAGGTTCTATTTCTAGCTTGTCTTTAAATGTTTGCAGTGCTCGATAATAGGTATCGGAATACTGCGCTGTTTCTGTTGGGTTTGGCGTAACGTTGAGTAAGTCTTGAACCAGTGGAATTGATTTTATGTTATCAATGGTTTGTTTTAGCCCACCTGTACTCGTGAACTCGGGATACTGAGTCAAGTTAAGGCCTTGGATAACCTTATCCGCGATATGGTTCGACTGTAAAATCGCCACTTGAGTCTGGAAGTACTCTTTCTTGGTCGTATCCACGCCATAGACTTCTTCTATGGACAAAGCGCTTTTTTGCTCTTCTTGAATCAAAAGTGTTGCTGTTGCTTGGTATATAGAAGTTTTGGAGTAGATATACCAAGTGCAGGCCAAAGAGAAAATTAAGGTAAAAGCAGCAATACTCAACCAGTTCTTTTTGAGCGTATTATAGTGATGACCAAAACGAATCAGTTCTACTTTGTTCATCGGGAAGGTGCTTGGGTGAGTTCCGTTCATTTGATTACCTGTCACTTAAAAGAAGCTTTGATCAATAAATACAATGTCACCAGGCTCAACATTCAGGTGCATATCGACATTTTCTACCGTTTTACCGGTCTTGTGTTTGGTGAGGTTAATTCCTTTGCGTGATGCTCTGTCAGTGAGCCCACCCGCAAGAGCGATCGCTTTTTCTATCGTCAGCCCCGGACGATATTCAAAACCTCCGGGTTTACGTACTTCGCCATTGACGTAGAAAAGGCGGAAGTTATTGATCGTAACCATGACTTTTGGATCAATCAGGTAATCGCCTTTCAGCCCGGTCTCAATTTCATCTTTAATCTGTTTTGGCGTTTTCTGGATAGCTTTAATTCTGCCGAGATAAGGGTAATCAAAGTAGCCGTCAGACGTGATCTGTATGTTCAAAATCGACAAATCTTCTTCACCATAAACTTGTATCGAAATGGTATCCCCGGTATCAAGTAGGTAGTCTTGTTCATTCGTTGTAGCCGTGGCGAACGTGCTAAATAGCAATAAAACCAGGCTGATAAGCGTCGTTAATGGGTTCATTAAAAATCCTTTTTACAGCGAAAATTGAGTGCTTAGTGTCCAAACATTCTGTTGGAAGCTATAGCCTGTTCGGTCTGACGTTTTATCTTGGTATTGCCAGTTGGCCTGCAGTAGAATCCAACGTTTGATTTGATAGTCGATACCGGCAGACAGCGAGTAACGTTCGCTATCTCTTGAATCACTTTCCGGCAGTTCCCCGGTGTAGTCATCTTCTTGGTATAGGAATCCTAACTCTGTGGCGAGGTAGCTGTTCCAGTCATGCTTAAAATCAATTCGATAGCGTGTTTGCAGGTTGTAGTCGCCATCTTGATCTGGATTAACCGCAGCTTGAGTTGTTTTTACCGTAATCAGCGTTTGCTCTTGAGGTAACCACTCAAAGCCGATATCCCAACTGAAGCCTTTAAAAGTTTCTCGCTCATTGCTATCAAAGTCTTTTATTTGGTAGCCAAGTCGAGCAATACCCTGTGTTTTTCCGGTTACTTCCCATTGTGCCCCGGTATAGTAAAAGCCCGCTGTACTGTCTCTGGATGCCATGGCTGGGTTGCTGTGCTGATAATCGGTTTGAATTTGTCTGCTACCTATCAGCCAATAGGTTCTTGGCGTTGCTCGCAAATAAAACTCAGCGTGAGCACTGGGTGCTCTAAAGTCGTTGTATTTTGTTTTCGCATTTGGTGCGAACGTTAAGCCGTCGCGATAGTTTTGGTAGGTTTTGTCGCTATAGTTAATACCGAACTCGAAACGTCCTTTGGCCCCTTCAGAACCAAAAATGTAATTGGTTTTTAGATCGTTACGGTGGAATCTAATTGGCGAGTCAACCGCGTCACCGTTGCCTTCTGTGATGTTCTCACCTCTCAATTCATGTTGGGCACGGAATTGGTAATCGACGACCAGACGATTCCGGTGGTTAAACTCAAAGAAATTGGTGAATTGAAACGTATGATCATCGTAATCATTACTGTCATCCGATGAGAAGCCCGATTTCAATTTGTACATAAGGTTAGCGCGATATTGATTTCGCTCGATTCGGGCAAGCAGGCTTGGCTCTACTCCCCAAGTATTAATGGACTTCGCGTTCTCTTCGTCTTTATTCACGTTGTCGTCGCCTTCATAAAAGGCTTTCACTTGCGGAATAAATTCAATACCTGAGCCAGTTGTATACGCCATTGGTTCTGCCAAAGTGAGCATTGGCAAAAAGAGTAGCGAAATGATTGGAGTTGCCGTCTTCATCGTCTCTACCTTAGTAAGCGTTAGCGCCGGTGAATCCTTTAAATACGGTCAGGAATATGATTTTTATATCCATCCATACCGACCATTGGTGGATGTATTCCAAATCAAACTCGACGCGTTTTTCCATTTTATCGAGAGTATCGGTTTCGCCTCGGTAACCGTTAATTTGAGCCCAGCCAGTAATGCCGGGTTTTACTTTATGTCGCAGCATGTAACGGTCGACAATTTGACGATACTCTTCGTTGTGGGCAACGGCGTGAGGACGCGGTCCTACGATGGACATGGTGCCTTGCAATACGTTAAAAAACTGCGGTAACTCGTCGAGTGATGTGCGGCGTAGAAACCCACCAAACGGGGTAATACGAGGGTCGTTTTTTGTTGCCTGTTTAATGTGGCTACCTTGATCCATGGTGGTCATGGAACGGAATTTCCAAACGGCAATTTTGCGACCATCCAAACCATAGCGGTGCTGCTTAAAGATGACTGGTCCTTTGGACGTTGCTTTGATGCCGATAGCTATCGCAATGAGTATTGGCGAGATCAAGAGCAAGATCAGACTTGAGAAAATGATATCTTCAAGTCGTTTTATCCAGGATGAAACACCAGCGAAAGGCGTGTCGAAAACGCTGAGAGTCTGAACCTGCCCGATTTGATCCCAGCGAGAATGCAACAAGTTATAGGTAAAGAAATCTGGTATGAGGTATGTGTTCGCGGTGGTGTCAGAGAACTGATTAAGAAGCGATGCGATACGCTCATTCGCATGCATTGGCATCGCGATATAAACATAATCAACGTCGCCCTTTTTAGCGCGTTCTAGTGCTTGGTCAACAGGACCTTTTATCGGGTATTGGGAGTGAGGGAGTCTGTCTATGGAACGTTCGTCGTAGAAACCATCAAACAAGACACCGTGCTCGGTATGAGATTGTATTTCGTTCGCTAGGGTAATACCGTGTGGGGTTTGGCCGATAATGATGGCTGTACGAGTGTTTAAACCCATTGTTCGCAAATACGCTAAGCCCGTGCGGAAGGCCAGTCTCCACGTTAAAAGTAAAAGCGGTGTAATGATCACCCAAAATCCTAAAATGCTGCGATCAAACAATGGATACACTTCAGAAAAATAAATAACCGCAAACAGCAATGTGATGGTTATCAGCCACGACATACAGGTGATGAATGCTTGTGCTTTAAATGAGCTGGTACGCCACGAGCGATAAAGGTTGCCGCTCTCAGCCATCAAAAAAAATGAGATGCCAGCGACAAATGAGAGTATGACGTAGTCCTTGTCCATTGTGGTATGCGTTCCTCTGAATACCAGAAACAGCATAAAGAAGACAATGACGGTAAGATCGGCGATGCGATATAAAAAAGCGAACTCTGCTTCATGAGAACGAATAAGTCCTTTGTATTTCATTACCTAGATTCCCTTCTGACACGCTACCGCCAATGGAGTTATTGTCCAGTGGTTGTGCCGTAAACGTTTTAATTAGTGAACAGATTTTTCAACGAACTTTTGTACTGCGAAAACACTTAAATTCGGTATTAAGTTTAAAAATTCGTTGCGTAAAGGTAAGTGGAATTAAGAATGAAATTTAAACTTGGTGCTCAGCTTCTTATTTAAGATAAAGCTGGTACTTAGAAGCAAGGGATGAGTAAAAGTATGATGAAAGTAGACTGAAAATTTAGACTAAGGTTTATATAGCTAGTGGCCTAATGAACTAGCTTTTGAGCAGAAAAATAATGGATTAGTTGTGGTTATTTTTAATTAGACGTATTGCTATGAGTGGCTTTGATGAATATTTTTGCTTTATTGGCCGGATATAAAAATCCCTCTCAAGTGAGGAGAGGGATTTTTAGCAATTAGAGGTGAACTAATTATTCGACGTCTACGCCATTCTCTTTAAATAGGCGACGACATGCGCGACCATCGCTGTGGAATAGGTGACAACGGTGTGCCGGGATACCAATTTCCAATTTATCACCCAGGTCGACAGCTAGCGTATCTGGTTGACGGAAAATAACGTCAGCATCTGCACCTTCAAGGTTTAGGTATACCTGAGTTTCGTTACCTAGTTTCTCCACAATCATCACTTCACCGTGAATGCTTGCATCTGCTTCAGAAGCGGATAGTAAGTGCTCTGGACGGATACCCAAAGACATACGGTCACCGCGGTTAACGGTTGTGCCGTCAACAGGAATCCAGAATGATACGCCGTTAGATAGCTGAACTTTCACGCGTTCTGCTTCGGCTTCTTCAATAAATACACTCATGAAGTTCATTTTTGGAGAACCGATAAAGCCTGCTACGAAGCGGTTTTGTGGGTAATGGTATAGCTCTAGTGGCTTACCAACCTGAGAAACATAACCACCATCCAAAACGACGATCTTATCTGCCATTGTCATCGCTTCTACTTGGTCGTGCGTTACGTAAATCATCGTACAACCCAACTGGCGCTGTAGTTTAGTGATTTGAGAACGCATGTTTACACGCAGTGCCGCGTCAAGGTTAGACAGAGGCTCATCCAACAGGAATACGTTTGGCTGTGAAACCAGAGTTCGACCAATCGCTACACGTTGGCGTTGACCGCCTGAAAGTGCTTTAGGTTGACGTTCAAGCAGGTGACCTAGCTGTAGGATTTCTGCTGCGTGCTCAACACGTTTGTCAATCTCAGCTTTGTCTGCTTTAGCCAGCTTAAGACCGAATGACATGTTGTCATAAAGGTTTAAGTGTGGGTATAGAGCATAAGACTGGAATACCATACCAACACCACGTTTGGATGGTTCAACGTCATTCATGCGCTCGTCACCAATATATAAATCACCTGAAGTAATGTCTTCTAGACCGGCAATACAACGTAGAAGGGTAGATTTACCACAACCTGATGGACCTACGAAAACAACGAATTCACCTTCGTTAATTTCCAGATCTACGTTTTTAGAAATCAATACGTCGCCATACGCTTTACAAACATTTTTTAACGTGACACTCGCCATGTAGCTCGTCCTCGATCAAATTTTTATTTTTTCACCACTCATCATTATATGAATTATCTAGCGAGCAGTAACAGTAGGAATCGGTAAGTAAAGGTGGTTGATAAGAAAAGTAGGGTAGCACTTCAATAAATTGTCCTAAGAAGTGCTACCCGTCACAGCCAAGTACGAGTTTCTCTCCCCCACATTAATAGCGTTGTCTCCCCCGTGAAAAAATAACCACAAACAACACCAATCAATGACATTCCACTCGTATGGCAATGCAAAACCAGCCTATTTTCACCTAACTAATAGGTATAGCTGGGAAAGGGTTCTTACCATCCACTCTTGGATGGGTGCAGTTTCTAAGATTGTTCCTTTTGTCACATCCTCCTAATCGAAATAATTGTGGGGGGAGTAGACGGGGAGGAGTAAAAAAGGAGGAGTAATGAAGGAGTTGGGCGGAAATCACATTATCACACCACCTAAAGTTGAAGTGGATCACGACAAAAGCCCTTTTTGTGATTTGGGTCTCCTATGCTTGACGATATAGATCACGAAAATACGCCATAATTGATAGGGCGTAGGGATTAGGAGGATGAGACATACTGGATTATTTCAGATGATATATGTCGAAATACGGCTGAACCTCAATGGACTAGCCCTACATCAAAAATATAACAAAGGATACGAACATGAAAAAGTTAAGCGCTGTAGCACTAGGTACTCTTGTTGCTTTGGGGTCATTTGGTGCTCATGCTGCCATCGAAGAAGGACAACTAACTATCTGGATCAATGGCGACAAAGGTTACAACGGCCTTGCTGAAGTTGGTAAGAAGTTTGAAGAAGACACTGGTATTAAAGTAACAGTGGCTCACCCTGATGGCCTTCAAGATAGATTCCCACAAACAGCAGCGACTGGTGACGGTCCTGATATCGTATTCTGGGCTCACGACCGTTTTGGTGGTTACGCAGAAGCTGGTCTTTTGGCAGAAATCAAACCTTCTAAAGAAATTCAGGAAGGCATCGTTGATTTCGCATGGGATGCAGTGCGTTACGACGGCAAACTTATCGGCTACCCTGTAGCGGTTGAGTCTCTATCTCTAATCTACAACAAAGATCTTGTTCCTAACCCACCTAAGAGCTGGGAAGAAGTTGCAGAGCTTGACGCGAAACTTAAGAAAGACGGCAAATCTGCAATCATGTGGAACCTAAAAGAACCGTACTTCACTTGGCCATTAATGGCTGCTGATGGCGGTTACGCGTTCAAATACACTTCTGAAGGCTACGACGTTAAAGACGCGGGTATCGCTAAGCAAGGTGTGAAAGATTCTATGTCTTTCGTTAAAGGTCTTGTAGACAAAGGCGTAATTTCTGCAGATATGGATTACTCAGTATCTGAGTCTGCGTTTAACCAAGGTGAAACTGCGATGACTATCAACGGTCCGTGGTCTTGGGGCAACATCGAGAAGTCTGGCATCAACTACGGTGTAACTACACTACCTAAATTCCAAGGTCAGTCTTCTAAGCCATTCGTTGGTGTTCTAACAGCAGGTATCAGCACTGCGTCACCAAACAAAGACCTAGCGGTAGAATTCCTAGAAAACTATCTGCTAACTAACGACGGTCTGCGTAAAGTTAATGATGACAAGCCATTGGGCGCGGTAGCACTTAACTCATTCCAACGTGAGCTAGATTCTGATGCACGAATCGCGGCAACAATGGATAACGCAATGAACGGCGAAATCATGCCAAACATCCCTCAAATGAATGCATTCTGGGGTGCGGCTAAGAACGCAATCATCAACGTTGTTGACGGTCGTCAAACTGTAGATGCAGCGCTTGCTGATGCAGAAAAACAAATGACTAAATAATTCTGTAATACCTTTTTAAGGAGGGGGTAACTCCTCCTTACTTTTCTATACTTATTCTATATTCGCTAGCAGGTTCCCTATGCAGTCAGTTCAAGGTACAAAAGCTATGACAGCACCAGCAGCCAACCTTCCGAGCAGCAAAAAAGTGTTTATTAAATGGGCGCTTTTAGGCACAGTCGGCATTCTTAATGGTTACGCAACAATTCTTATGTATTCGCGCGGTGAGATTGCGTTTGCACTTCTTACGATTATTCTTACTGCTTTAGCACTGTACATTTTTGGTAGTAAAAAGACTTACGCTCACCGTTACATTTATCCTGGTATTGCAGGGATGATTTTGTTCATTCTTTTCCCATTGGCATATACCGTAGGTCTGGCATTTACTAACTACAGCGCGAAAAACCAGCTCTCTTTCGAGCGAGCCCAAACTGTACTTTTGGACAGGACGTATCAAAGTGGTGATAGCTATCCGTTCACGTTATACAAAACTGAACAGGGCCATCAAATTGTCATTGATAAAGATGGCGAGTTACTGGCTACGCCGACTTTCCAACTACAAGGTTTCTCTGCAACGGATTTAGATCTTGCACCAATCCAAGAAGTGACTGGTGAGAAAGAGCAAATCAAAACCATCGTGAGTAATCGCGACGCACTAAGCAGTGTTGACCTTCATCTGCCAAGCGGTGATGACATCCGTATGAGCGGTCTGCGTAAGTTCGCAGCGGTTGTACCTTTGTACACGCTACAAGAGGATGGTGAGGCGCTATTTAACAACCGTACTCAAGAAACCCTACTGCCAAACATGGAAACGGGTTACTACCAGCCGATTGATGAAAATGGTCAGTTTGTCGGCAGTACCGTATCACCGGGTTTCGTGGTTGGCATTGGTAGCCATAACTTTGAACGAGTTTGGAAAGATGACGGTATCAAAGAACCATTTATTAGCATCTTTATCTGGACGATTGTTTTCTCTGCACTAACCGTACTATTTACTCTAATCATCGGTTTGGTTCTGGCGAGTGTGGTTCAGTGGGAAGAGCTAAAAGGCCGCTCTGTTTACCGACTTCTACTTATTTTGCCTTATGCGGTTCCAGCGTTTATTTCTATCCTGATCTTTAAAGGTTTGTTTAACCAAAGCTTTGGTGAGATCAACATGCTACTTGAAGGTCTGTTTGGTATTAGCCCTGCTTGGTTCTCTGACCCATTCATGGCGAAAAGCATGATCTTGATTGTAAACACTTGGCTTGGTTTCCCTTACATGATGATTCTATGTATGGGTCTGCTTAAAGCGATTCCTGATGACCTTTATGAGGCTTCTGCTATCGATGGTGCGAACTTCGTGTCTAACTTTACGCGCATTACGTTGCCAATGATGCTTAAACCGCTGACACCGCTGTTGATTGCAAGCTTTGCTTTTAACTTCAACAACTTCGTGCTTATCCAGTTGTTAACAGGTGGTGGTCCAAACATGATTGGTACTTCAGAGCCTGCAGGTTACACAGACCTATTGGTTAGCTACACCTACCGTATCGCATTCGAAGGTGCTGGTGGTCAAGACTTCGGTCTGGCAAGTGCGGTAGCAACACTTATCTTCCTGTTGGTTGGCGCGTTGGCTCTACTAAACCTACGTGTAACTAAAGTAGCTCAAGATTAAGGAGACATTATAATGGCAATGGTACAAGGTAAGTCATTAAAGTATCGTGTTTGGGCTACTCATATTGCAATGTGGGCGTTCTTGGCACTGATTATTTTCCCTTTGCTGATGATCATCGCGATCTCATTCCGTGAAGGTAACTTTGCAACGGGTAGTCTGATTCCTGATAACCCAACATTGGATCACTGGAAACTGGCTCTAGGTTTCTCTGTGACTAACGCAGATGGTACTGTTACACCACCTCCATTCCCGGTAATGACATGGCTATGGAACTCGGTAAAAGTAGGTGGTATCTCAGCGGTTCTGATTGTAGCGCTATCGACGACTTCTGCTTACGCGTTTGCTCGTATGAAGTTTAAAGGTAAGAACACCATCCTAAAAGCGATGATGATCTTCCAAATGTTCCCGGCAGTGTTGGCACTAGTTGCTCTATACGCTCTGTTCGACAAGCTTGGTCAGTACATTCCGTTCCTTGGTTTGAACACTCACGGTGGTTTGATCTTCGCTTACTTGGGTGGTATCGCTCTGCACGTTTGGACGATTAAAGGTTACTTTGAAAGTATCGATTCATCTCTGGAAGAAGCGGCAGCACTCGATGGTGCGACACCATGGCAAGCGTTCCGTTTGGTATTGCTTCCACTGTCAGTGCCAATCCTGGCTGTAGTATTTATCCTGTCGTTCATCATGGTAATCGGTGAAGTTCCTGTAGCGTCACTCCTACTTTCTGATGTAAACTCTTACACATTAGCAGTAGGTATGCAGCAATACCTATACCCACAGAACTACTTGTGGGGCGATTTCGCAGCTGCTGCAGTACTATCAGCAGTGCCAATCACTGCAGTATTCTTACTTGCTCAACGCTGGTTGGTTGGTGGCCTAACCGCTGGTGGTGTGAAAGGATAATCTCAACTGGTCTTTGAGATTGACAAGAATAACTAGAAAAGGGCGACCAAATGGTCGCCCTTATACTTAGCACTGATATTACACTTTTGGTTTGGCCGCCGATCAGTAATATCTTGCTTTTATTGGCGTTACGCATAGCTGGCTGTTAGCTTAGTTCCTTACGACACAATCACTAACAGTTCTTGTAACCATAACCTGAGTTCAAACTCAGGTTTTTTTATGTCTGTAAAATCAGATCTTTACGTATTTAAACAATCGTAGAATACGGTGATGATGTTTATCGCCAATAATGAGTAAATAGATATTGATGATGCAGGCCAAGACTATCGGCTTTGTAATGGATTACATAGAGCCTTGGAAATGGCCTGCGTAGCACTTCACATAAAAATATCGCGCAAAAGCGCTGGGGGAGAGGGGTAGCTAGGCGGGTTAGCCGTCAAAACTCACGGCTGGAAGGCGCACATCCTACATACTGGAGCAAGGTATATAAGCTCTCTTGCTGCAGTGCGACACGACGAAAAAGGTTGGCAAAGGTTACGTCTCCACCAAAACACGTTTGAATATAATGGTTGATTTCAGTCTCGTTGTAACCCTCGACATACATGGTTCTTACCCATTGATATTCGACTGCCTTTAAATTGGTCAGCGTTTCTTCACTTAAGGTGGTTTTTACAGTTCCCAAGATCCACACTCATTCATTTCCAAATTAGTGCAGGGATTTAAGCAAATCAAGGTGAAAGATTTATGACAAGGCAGGAGAGTGTGTGAAACAAATGGCAGAAGCATGACATTGCTTCACACAACAATTGGGGCTACGGTTTTGAATTCTCGTGGTAGGTAGTTACTTGAGGTACTTAACGTGAGCTTCCATCTCTTCGCCGATTTCTTTACGCATGTTCATCAGCGCAATGGCGGAGCGCTCTAACGCTTTGTCCTCATCGGATTCAGGAACCCACTTAGGAACATCTGTTGGCTTGCCGTCTTCGTCTACCGCAACCATGATCACAATACAGTGAGTGGTTAAACGGTTTTTCATTTCTTTGGGATCGCTCGCCTGTACATCAATGGCGATGTGCATCGAGGTGCGACCGGTGTAAATTACTTTTGCACTGACTTCAACTAGGTTACCCACATGGATCGGTGCAACAAATCGAATCCCACCCGCGTAAGCGGTAATACAGTATTTGCCACTCCAGGCGGCAGAGCAGGCATAAGCAGCTAAGTCTATCCATTTCATTACTGCGCCGCCGTGGACTTTACCACCAAAATTTACGTCGCCAGGTTCTGCTAAAAAGCGAAGGGTAATATCTCTTTGACCACTGCTCATCTGTTATTCCTTTGTGAATTTGTTGTTACAACCATACCTTGAAAAAATGATCGACACCACTAGTTTTAGACACCAAGTCAAGAGCCTACAATTCACATAAAAAAGCAGGCCCTGAGTTTGACCTCAGTGCCTGCTTTTTAGTGCTAGGCAAACGTCTTTATTCGCTTGGAACCATGGTCTCTTTGAATTGACTTAACTCGACTTTGACTTGATCCATTAGCTTCAGAGCGTCGTCAAAATGATAGGTTGATACTGCTTCAGACAGAGCGTAGCTCAGTTCCGGATTAAGTTTTTCAAAACAGGACTTATGCTTGGAATAATAAAATTCAGACTCTAAGTCGCACTCTTCAAGAAGCGCTGTCAGGTGGTTCACTTTAGACTCAAACTCCTCGACTGATTTGATATCACACTCGTGTTGAAGATGCGTGGTATCAACAAGCACAGGTTCTGGAAGCTCTGTGTACTTAGGAATTACTGATATACCGGAGTGGTCAATATCGAGTTTGATGGTAAACCAGAAATTGCTCCCTTTATCTAGCTCACTGTCGACACCAACATGACCGCCCATTAACTCTGCGAAGTGCTTAGAAATCGCAAGGCCAAGGCCAGTACCTCCGTATTTTCTGGTCGTTGAGGCGTCTGCCTGCTGGTAGCTGTCAAATACGACGGCCTGATCGTGTTCAGATAAACCAATCCCCGTATCCATGACACTAAATAGCAGGTGAATATGGTTTTCACTTCTTTGTACGACACTGACTGCGATGGTTACATCTCCTCCTTTAGAAAACTTGATGGCGTTACTCACATAGTTCAGGAGGATTTGCTTAATACGAAGTTGATCGCCAACGACCTGAGGAATGGACTGATCAACTTTAGTCATAAGATGAACATCGTTTTTTCTGGATTTGTGCTCAACAAGATCGTGCACATCCTGAATTGTCGCTCGGATATCGAATGGGACCTTCTCAATATCAACCTTATTTGCTTCAAGCTTAGAAAGGTCCAGAATGTCGTTAATCAGTGTCAGCAAGTGCTTGCCTGACTTATCGATTTTCAGCAGGTTATCTTTTTGCTCAGACGTGAGGTCCGAATTTAACAGTATGTGAGATAACCCGAGAATCGAATTCATCGGCGTGCGGATTTCATGGCTGACATTTGAAATAAACTGGCTCTTAGCTAGGTTAGCATGTTCAGCCGATAATTTTGCCTCAGTCAGTTCGGAGGTGAGCCTATCCAACTTGCCACCCATGTTGATGATCGCGTTTGCTGTTTCATTGAGCTCTTTTAAACGGAAGCCTTCATGAGCTAAATGAAAATCACCCAGCCCGATTCGATTGACCATACTCTGGATCTGAGTTAATGGCTTAGCAATAAATTCACTCATCTTCTTGGACGAACGCCAGATGAGGATGAAGAACAAGGTGTAGAATGCCACTAAACCGAAGATCAGAATGTAACCAATGTTTTGGTATTTTTGTTCTAGCGCGCGAGAAGTCGCGTACATTTCATTCTCACCAACAATCATCAGTAAGCGCCACTGGGTTTCTGGTATGGTCGACCACGATAGAAGTTTATTTTCACCATTCAGTTTGAGCTGCATAAACCCATTGGTGTTCTTGAGCAAACGCATGCTCAAATCAGCGGTGTCATCACGTTTATACAGGTTAAACGCGTCAGGCTTAAAAATTTCTTTCGTGATGGCTTGCTGGTAGCTGTGCTCAGTGAGTTCTTTCAAGCCAAAATCGTGTTCGCCTTGTGGTGGCAAAGCCATAATTGTACCGTTACTACTCGCTAAAATAGCGTAGCCGCCCCAAGGAATGGCAAGATTTTGAATGCTCTCTATAATGTCACTGACTTTGATATCAAGCCCGACAACCCCTTCGAGAAAACCTTGGTTGTAGACCGGAGCGATAGCCGATGCCATCCAGCCGTGACCCGCAGGATCAATGTAAACATCTGTCCAAACTGTCTTTTTGTCAGGATTGTTTTCAGCGTTCGCCAGATAGTAAAAATTGTAATTAGGGATATCCATTTTAGCAGGATACTGATCGACGGTAGAAAACCATGGGTAGATTCGGTTGTATGAATCCCAGGAATTAAAATAAATCGACGCAACTAATTCGCTGTTATTTTCGATTTGTTTCATAAGTGGATCGAGGTGAGCAAGTCTATACACCTTCTCCCAATCTTTCTCCGCGGTTAGGCCAGAGTAGAAAGAAGCTGAGCCCCCTAAATCTTGTTTAGAATACAAGACGCCATCTTTGCTCACGGCAAGATTATCTTTTTCAGAGCGGTCAATGGTGTGTTCTTCTGATAAAACACGTTCGGTTTCGTTTCTGTATACGGTGGTTAAACTTTCTATTGAGAGCAATTTTTCTCGAATGATTGCCGCTTCTCTGTCCGATGAAATTTTCAATTCTTCATTTACTTGTGTGTAAATGTATTCCATGTTGTCGGTACTGATAAAGTGGTTACTTATCAAGTAAACGGCAATAAGAACCGATTCCACCAGAATAAGTGGAATGATTCCGGTTTTGACCATTGAACGCCACACCCACGATTGTGTGGTGATTTTGTTGTCTTTCATGTTTTTCCCAGAAACGGCTATAAGTACTTGTCTTATCTAGTTCGTGTATGCTTGAGCAATGGCATCGAGTTCATCTGTAATTTCAGCGAAGGCATCGATGATAGTAGGGTCAAATTGAGTGCCTTTGCCCGACAAAATGATGTTTACTGCATCTAAATGAGTAAAAGCAGGCTTATAAACTCGCTTGCTGATCAGCGCATCATAGACGTCGGCTATCGCCATGAGTCTGGCTGACAACGGAATTTGCTCTCCAGCAAGACCTAATGGGTATCCTTTACCATCCCAGCGCTCATGATGCGAGTAGGCGATCTCTTTTGCGACAGTCAGAAATTTCATTGGCTGATCGCTCACTTTCTCTGCGTTTTTAATCGCTTCATAACCGATGGTGGTGTGAGTTTTCATCACCTGAAACTCATCGTGTGTTAGCGGGCCTTCTTTCAACAAGATAGTGTCTGGAATACCTATTTTTCCGATGTCGTGAAGTGGGGCTGATTTATATAATAAATCAATAAACTCATCGTTTAGTTCTGATACATAACGCGTGCTTTTTCGCAATTGTTCGGCTAACCGTTTTATGTAGGCTTGGGTACGTTTGATGTGGTTACCCGTTTCGTTATCGCGGGTTTCAGCCAACGATACCATGGCATAAAAGGCAACATCCTGAATTGCGTGAAGCTGTTCTTTTTGGCGCAGAGCTTCAGTGGTTCGTCTCTCGACTTCTTGCTCTAGCACTTGATTCTTGTCTTTTAAAATATCGGAAGCCACTTTGAGAGACACATGAGTGTGGACACGTGCTTTCACGATCTCTGGGTTAATCGGTTTGGTTATGTAGTCAACGGCACCCAATTTTAGTCCTTTATGCTCATCGACTCTTTCAGCTTTCGCTGTGAGGAATATGATTGGGATATCACTGGTTGCTGGGTTTGATTTTAGTTTCTCACATACCTGATAACCGTCTATTTCCGGCATCATAATGTCGAGCAAGATCAAATCGGGGTTAGCGGTTTCTGCAAGTGCTAGTCCTCGCTCACCGCTATTCGCCCCTTTTACTTTGTAATCATCTTTAAGTAATTGGTACATCAACGTGAGGTTCTCAGGGATATCGTCGATAACCAACACCGTTGGCTTGGATGAAGAAAAATCGAACATCCGTTCTCCTTTTGGCAGCAATACGGCAAATTGCCAATTAGTGCTTAATATTTGTGTCAATAATCACTTAATGATCTTGCACTATTATTTTTTATATTAGTTGCACCTAAAGTATCATAACTCTTTGTTACATATAGTGATGGCCTTCAACTTATAGTGATCTCCATTCCAAATTTGATTGGGGTTTTTGATATGAATTCGGCTTCCAATAATGCTGTTGAAGATAAGTCGCGTATAGGTTATCGACTTCATAAATTGTCATATTTGAAATGTATAAAAGAGAACTTTTATACTCTCGTTTAGACACGTTACTTAAAGCACTTTGTTACTGAAATACGTCACATTTTTGCTTTGTGTGCTTGCATTTAGGTGTCTAACACATGCCGTTTATTTTCGACTTTTTCAGTTGGTTTTGAACGCATTCGAGATGTTTTCATTTATTAAGACTTATACTTATGGCTAATAAGTAGTTGTTAATTGATCCATACCTTTCACCTATTTAGGTTGTGTAAAGATAAAGGAACATTCAATGAGTAAAGATAATGGTGGTATTCCTAAACACAGCGGAAAAGCCAACCCTATAGATACCGATTATCAAGTCGGTCAGGACAACGTCGTATTATCCGTCGGCCCTTTTGGTTTAGATATTCATAACCGAGTGTTTGCAGTCTCTGGGTTAGCAATTGTGATATTCGTATTTGCTACCTTAATTTTCAGGGAACAAGTAGAGCCGATTTTTGTCCATATGCGATCCTGGCTAACCTCCAGCCTTGATTGGTTTTTCATCCTTTCCGGTAACATATTTGTTTTAGTTTGTATTGGTTTGGCCATCTCTCCACTGGGTAAAGTTAGGATAGGCGGGACGGAGGCTTTACCTGACTATAGTTACGCTGGCTGGCTAGCAATGCTGTTTGCCGCAGGTATGGGTATCGGGCTGGTATTCTTTGGCGTATCGGAGCCAATGTCTCACTTCAGTTCTTCGCTCGCAGGGCCTGTGCTTGAAAATGGAGTCCGAACAGATTGGGCACCTTTAGGCGGCGCTTTAGGTGATATCGAAGCGGCTCAGTCATTGGGTATGGCCGCAACGATTTATCATTGGGCTTTGCATCCATGGGCCATTTACGCCTTGCTGGCATTGGGTCTCGCCATATTCTCGTATAACAAAGGTCTACCGCTGACGATGCGTTCGGTTTTTTACCCGGTTTTCGGTGAACGTATTTGGGGCTGGCCAGGGCATATTATTGATATTCTTGCGGTAGTAGCGACAGTATTTGGGCTTGCTACTTCATTGGGTTATGGCGCTTCTCAAGCAGCAACTGGTTTGAATTTTCTGTTTGGCGTACCGCTAACAGACACGACACAAATTGTCCTGATTATTGTTATCACCGCATTTGCGTTGATATCCGTACTTGCGGGATTGGACGGTGGTGTTAAACGACTTTCCGAAATTAACATGGTATTGGCGGCATTATTGCTGTTCTTTATTGTTATTGTTGGGCCAACCTTGTTTATCTTGACTGGCTTTTTCGACAACATTTTGTCGTATATGGAAAACTTCCCAGCATTGTCGATGCCATTTAATCGCGAAGACGTTAACTACTCTCAAGGTTGGACTTCATTCTACTGGGCTTGGTGGATTTCATGGTCGCCATTTGTTGGTATGTTTATCGCACGTGTATCGCGCGGACGTACCGTTCGTGAATTTATTTTCTGCGTACTCATTGTCCCTTCAACAGTCTGTGTTTTCTGGATGACGGCCTTTGGTGGAACAGCAATTAGCCAATTTGTAAATGATGGTTATGAAGCCGTTAAAGATGCCGAGCTTCCGTTGAAGTTGTTTGAGATGCTGGAAGTTATGCCTTTATCAAGCATTACCTCTTTTGTAGGTATCATTCTGGTTGTGGTGTTCTTCATAACATCATCGGACTCGGGTTCGTTGGTTATCGATACTATTGCAGCTGGTGGTAAAGTCGATGCACCGACACCACAGCGCGTATTTTGGTGTACGTTTGAAGGCTTAGTGGCGATTGCATTATTGTTGGGAGGGGGATTAGCCGCTGCGCAAGCGATGGCAGTGACGACAGGTTTCCCATTCACAATTGTCTTATTAATCGCCACATTCTCTCTGATATTAGGGTTAATGAATGAGCCAAGAGCCCAAAAGTAAGGGCACATTCATCCATTAAGCAAGGGGCGTATCCGCGAGGATACACCCCTTTTCGTTGTTAAGAAACCTTTCAACTGACCGTAATCACGCGGCTTCTTTAGCTCGTAATACACTTGCACAAAACTTAGATATCAAAGTGAGTGTGCTGGAGAAAAACTATCAAAAGATCAGCAGCTCTGTAGACGGACAATCTGCGGGCACTTCTTTTGAGCAGATCGCGAAACAGGTCTCGAATACTTCAATCCATCATAGTGAAGTAGAGCAGATCTCACTGGTTGAAATTGACGGTGCGAAGCAGGTATGTGCTTTGGTTGTCATGCCAGAAGTGGAATCAGAAAAACTATTTAATAGTGCGTTAAAAGTGTCGTCTATCGATCCAACCGATAAGGCGTCTCTTTATAAAGAGTTTGTTAGCCAAAAGACCACGAAACAATTAGAAGAGCAGGCAGAAGCGCTGTAAGTTGTTTGTGACCTATTACGAAAGCGAGCGTGGGGCTCGCTTTTATTCTCTATTTGATTGATTCTAGGTAGGAATAATTACAGCATTTTAACCGCAACTCCCACAGTCTTAAAATTGCCTCGTCTCTTTTCCGTTTAGTCACGCGTAGTTAATTGGAACTTCACACCTTTATCAGGAAAAAACAAACATCATTTAAATAATTATTTGAAGTTAAATTGATTTTTTATACATGTGCAAAAGATCTTATATGTTCTTTGTTGAAATACATGTAAAGTATCAGGTTATTGTTTTAGATTTTTCAATTTTTATGGCTTACAAGATGAAAATAAGTGTATTTTTTCCCACTTTATTGATGGCAGCGATGGGGATGCCTTCATACGCCGCTTTAGATGCGACTAAACCTACCGTTGAAAATATCGATGTGCAGGAAATGAGATTGAAGAAAAAGGTCGCAATAGCTCGTTTTACCAATGAAACACGTGCATCTAACAGTTTTTTGCTGGATGAGAATGATGACCGAATTGGTAAGCAAGCAGCAGATATCCTCAGTGCTAGATTAACGTCAACTGGCAAGTTTTTGATGTTCGAACGTCAAGATAAAAATTACGTAGATTCAGAGGCGGCACTAAAAGGCCTTCAAGATAGTGGGGTTGCAGTTGATTACCTTATTGTCGGCTCTGTAAGCGAATTTGGTCGTTCTACAGAGAGCGATACTGGTCTATTTTCGCGAGCTAAGACTCAGAAAGCTTATGCCAAAGTCAACGTTCGTTTAATTGATACTTCAACAGGTCGAATTGTTGACTCAGTCGAAGGTGCAGGTGAAGCAACTACTTCTACGAAAAAGACATTCGGTTCTGGTACTGATGCAGGCTATGACCAATCCCTCACCGACAAGGCTTTGTCAGAAGCAATTTCTCAATTGATAACTAATTTAACACAGCAAATGACGGCTCAACCTTGGCGGTCTTATATTTTGTCAGTCGAAGATGGCTCATATTTGATTGCGGGTGGTGAATCACAAGGCCTGCATCAAGGTTTAGACCTAATGGTTTTTAAGCGTGGTAAACAAGTTAAAAACCCTCAAACAGGTGGTGTCGTAGAATTGCCAGGAAAAAAGGTAGCAACTCTCTCTGTTGACATGACTTACGGTGAAGATGAGTGGAATCAAATCAGTTTCACATCTTTAACCAGCGGTAAAATTTCTTCAGATCTTTCCAAATATTACGTGAGCGCAAAGTAGGTCGAAATTATGTACAAAAGTTTTTTCTTGATGATGTCTGCTTTACTACTTTCAGCCTGTGGGTCACCTGTAGTGAACCATCAAAGCGGTATTGTAGAAAACCAATCTATTTATATAGTTTCTGACGAGCTTGTAGGATATTCCGTTTCATTAGGTTCTTTAGATAATCATAAAATATCTCGTAGCGACCTATTGAGTAATAGCTTGAAAGTCGCGACGTCTGCGAACTCAGACTTTCAAAAGTCAGAAGTTATCCAAATAAAAGCGTTAATAGGAGAAAACCTGTTAGAGCTAAAAAATCCAAATGGGGATGTTATATACAGAAAGAAAATATATCTCTCTGCTGGCCAATCGATAACCATTAACTTATAGGACAACTCAGAATGCACAAGTTGTATAAATCCATTGTTGTGATGCTTTTTATTACTCTTACTGGATGTGCTCATCAAGTCTCAGAGTCGGGCTACTACTGGGGCACTTACTCAGATACTTATTATGCGTACCTAGAAAATCCGTCTAAAGAAACTGCAGAGCAACATTTCTCATCACTAACCGATATTGTAAAAGTTTCTGATGAGAAAGGTCTTAAGTGCCCTCCAGGAATCTACGCAGAAATGGCTTACATCAAGCAAAAGCAGGGAAATAATCAAGAAGCAAAAGACTTTTACAATCAGGAGCTTCAACTTTACCCAGAATCTAAGACATTCGTTGAAAAGCTATTTGTAAAAGGAAATTAGTAGTGAAAACTAAGTTAGTAAACATTTGTTCTGCATTGGTGCTCGTTTTTATGGTTTCAGGCTGTGTCACTACTCAATCAAAGCAGGAACTTTTTCCTAAAATGTACGAAGCTGAGCGCAACCACCAAAAGATTTTAATTGCTCCAATAATTAATGAAACGACTTCGGCTGAAGCTGCCGAATACCTAAATTCAACGCTGGCGGAGCCATTTGTAAACAAAGGCTATTATGTCTTGCCTGTACCGATTACCGCAGACATTTTTAAAGATATAGGTATTGTTGATGGGAAAGAGCTTCAAGGTGTTCCATTCAGTCGTTATAGAGACCAGTTCGGTGCGGATGTAGTGCTATTTATAACCATCTCAAACTGGGATACCAACTATTTAGTTGTAGCTGGTAACGTGGAAGTTGGCTTGAAATACGTAATGGTTTCTACAGAAACTTCGGAAATCGTATGGTCGTATCAAAATAACCTTGTGGTGGACACGAGTACGAGCAGTGGTAGCTTACTTGTAGATCTAATTGCTACTGCAATAGCTACAGCTGCAACAGATTACATTCCAATTGCTCGACAAGTAAATGAGATTACTACCCAATCTCTTCCTGTTGGTGAGTATCATCCTCGTTATGGTAAAGATATGAAAGACAACGTTATTCAAGATAAGGCTACTGCGGCATCAGATGCCTTTGTAAACTAAGTAACCAATCTAAAAGTTAAGTAAAAGATGTTCTCTCTTTTACTTAACTTTCTTCATATAGTCCTAAAGGTAATGAAAATTATTTTAGCTGATGTAGGGATTGCCCACGAAACCAAAATAATGGTGATTTGGTGAAAGTGCACACATTCTAAATTCTTTATGTTTAAGTCATTTCCATTCACAAATCCAGCAATTCAGAACCGAAAAGTAGTCGAGATTGCGAGGAGTTGTTACACTCACGAGCTGCTAAAAAGGAGTAAGCTTACATGGCCAATGACCTGGATGACTACGACGTAAAAATTCTGCAGTTATTGCAAGATAATGGACGCCTGACAAATCAAGAGCTTAGTGAGTTGGTTGGGTTGTCAGCCTCGCAATGTTCCCGCCGTCGCATCACATTAGAAAACAATAGCCTCATACTTGGCTATCATGCTCGCTTGTCACCAAAAGCGCTAAAGCAGGAAGTGATAGCGATGATAGAGGTGAAACTGCTTAATCACGAAGCTGAGAAAACTCATAACTTCTTGAACTTTATCGATAATGAATCGTGTATTGTTGAAGTCTTTAAAACCACGGGAGATGCGGATTATCTTATAAAGTGCTTGGTCGCTGACCTGAACACGTTAAACGATCTGATCAACCGCATCTTCACTACTCAACTCATTTCCCATATTAAGACTTCCGTCGTGCTTGAGCGTGTAAAAGAGTACGGCACTACCCTCCAATCTTGATAAATGGTTGCACCAAAATAGCTCGCGCCTGCGGGTTTGGTGCAATTAATTTTCAAACTATGCATGAAATCGCCATTTTTGTGTTTTTACTTGCACGATATATTTGTTGTGTTATTAATAATGCACAAATTACGCATGTTGTTGTGCGAGGACAGTGATCAAGGAATAGATTGATTGCTGGGGTGTAAGTGTTAGTTAAGGGATTAATAAAGTGTCAGAGGCGACAATGACGAACACAGGCCATAAGTGGTTTGAAGACGTGTTCGCTCTTTTTATGGGAACAAGCTTAGTATCGTTTGGCGTGTTGTTTTTAAAACAAGTGGGAATGGTGACAGGCGGTACTGCTGGACTATCTCTGTTCCTTAGCTACAACTTTCAATTAGAGTTTGGCACCATCTTCTTTTTGGTAAACCTACCGTTTTACTATTTGGCTATCCGTCGTATGGGTTGGTTGTTCTGCCTGAAAACCTTTACTGCAGTCGGTTTGGTCTCATTTATCACCAATACACAATCCAACTTTGTTGAAATCAGCAATGTGCACCCACTATATGGGGCGATTTTTGGCGGGTTTTTATTTGGTACTGGGTTTATCATCTTATTTCGTCACAAAGCCAGCTTGGGTGGCTTTAATATTCTAGCGTTATACCTTCAGGACAAAATTGGTTTACGCGCAGGCTGGTTCTTAATGGGCGTAGATGTGACAATTATGTTAGTGTCTCTATCCGTTGTCGGTTATGTCGAACTGGCTCTATCAATACTCTGTGGTGTCATATTGAACTTTATCATTGGTTTAAATCACCGTGCAGACCGTTATCAAGTTAATAATTAACAAGGAGAATTTCAGTGCTTAATCATGTAACAGCCTATGCCGGAGACCCAATATTGTCTCTGATGGAACAATTTATGGCGGATGAACGTTCTGAAAAAGTGAATTTAAGTATCGGCCTGTACTACGATGAAAATGGCAAAATTCCAACGCTACCATCTGTTGCAACTTCGCAGCAGCAGTTAGCCGCAGAAGAAAGTCAGCCTTGTATTTACTTGCCAATGGAAGGCTTAGCAGCATATCGTGCAGCGGTTCAAGCTCTTGTTTTTGGTGAAAGTCACCCTGCGCTGGAAGAAAAGCGAGTAGCGACGATTCAATCACTCGGTGGTTCTGGTGCGCTGATGATCGGTGCGGATTTCCTTAATCATTATTTTCCAAATTCGAAAGTGTGGGTGAGCAATCCTACATGGGAAAACCACAATGCCATTTTTGCGGGTGCTGGATTCGAAGTAGGTACTTACCCGTACTTTAACCCAGAAACGAAAATGCTCGATTTCGATGGCATGGTTTCTCAGTTAGAAGCGCTACCTGCAGAGAGTATTGTTCTGCTTCATCCTTGTTGTCATAACCCTACGGGCGTTGATCTTACTAATCAACAATGGGACAAAGTGATCGAAGTGGTTAAAGCACAAAAGCTGATCCCATTTTTCGATATGGCTTATCAAGGATATGGTGAAGGGATTGCTGAAGACGCTTACGTTATTCGTCAGATTTCTCTGGAAAAAGACGTAGTGAGCTTTGTAAGTAACTCATTTTCTAAAACTTTCTCACTTTACGGTGAGCGAGTTGGTGGCCTGTCTGTCGTATGTGGTAACGATGAAGAAGCATCTCGCGTGCTTGGGCAGTTAAAAGCGACGGTTCGCCGTAATTACTCAAGCCCGGCAAAACACGGTGCGGTTGTGGTTTCTAACGTGCTCAATACGGAAGAACTAAAAACTCAGTGGTTTGGCGAAGTAGAAGGCATGCGTAGCCGTATTCTGACGATGCGTGAAACCTTGCACGAACAGCTAAAAGCGTTACGTCCTGAAAAAGACTTCAGCTTTCTAATTAAACAAAAAGGTATGTTCAGCTACACGGGTTTCTCGCAAGCGACCGTTGAAAAGCTTCGTGAAGAGCACGGTATCTATCTGATTAACAGTGGCCGTATGTGTCTAGCGGGTCTGAACGAACAAAATGTTGCACGAGTTGCTGAAGCATTTTCTGCTGTTTAATAAGACATTAGATTAAGAATATACACCCAAGTACTCTTAAGTTGCTTGGGTGTTTTTTTATGCTGTTAGCGAAGTGCATATTAGCCCCTGATACCCTTGCCTGAAAACAATTCAGATAGTTATCTCGGCCTTATGAAGTAATATTAATAAATCTATCAGCATCTATATAGCCAAAAAGAATAATTACTATTAGATTAAAAAGTCTAAAATTTTAGAGTTCAAAACCCTTCTCATATCGTTAAAAATCTATCTCTTTTAGGTCCGGTTTATCGCCGTCTACTCGGGTCACACTTTAATGAAGATCTTACTAACCTTCTGCTGTTAAAGGTGAATCTGACCAATTAGCCACCCTCGTTTGCTCCAACGGCTACTTTGGCTTGAAACTTTTGCATGCCATCCTATCGTGTTCTTTGTTTTATGAGAATTGAAGCGCTTCTCCTGCCTAGCACATCGTATGCTTAAATTTAACCGTTTACGAGACGGTAAGCTTCATATTGTTATTACTATTTAATCTGATGCATATGCATATGGGTCACTACACTTTTACAAATGCTTAACAAATTAAATGGTTCAATGTCGAGCCATTTTAGTCACCACAAAACAAGGAAGAGCAGCTATGAACAAGACAATGCTTTTTGTTTTAATAAGTTCACTGTTGAGCACTGGCGCATGGGCTGGTCCGCCGGGAGAAAATACGCATGGTAGTACAACGATTTCGGTATCTGAGAGTATTCTAGGAGCGGATACATGCATAAATCCAGCCTCTGCGATGGCAAATGATTCAGATAGCGATGTATCAGCTGATGCTTTAGCTTACGCGATGTCCGAGGCTTCTTCATATATCGACATCAGTTATTCTGGGGGCGTGACTCTAGACTTAACAAGGCACGGAAACAATGGCGCTGTACATCAGGTCGAGTTAAACGCGAGTATGGGAAGTGGTACTCTTTTTGCCCAAGTGGCTGAGTCCGACACAGAAGGGGATTCAGAGGCTTCTGCTTATACTAGTGCAGAAGCGGAAGCCGCAGCTACGATGATTGCACAAGCCTACATGAGTGTATTCCAAGGTATTAATGAGGATATTGACCTCGTAGTAACAGAGATCACCATTAAGATTGGTACCGAAGCGACAGCATCAGCTGTTGCCGGAGTTGAAGGCTCAGCAGAGAGCGAAGCAGTCGCAGAGTCTGAAGCTAGTGCGGATGGCGATAGTTCTGCTTCTGCAAGTGCAACTGGCGGAGGTATATCGTCGAGTGGATCTTCATTCTACGTACAAGGAGCCAATATCGAAGAGTTTACAACACAACTGGGTGTTGCAAGCGGTACTGTATTCAATGTTCAGACTTCAGCTCTTGCGCAAGTATACGCTGACGCGATGGCAACATCATTCGTTTACGCCATGGCAGAAGCATCAGCTCAAGCGCAGGCCGCTGGCAAGCTTACGTTTGAATGGGACTTACCTGTTTTAGGGACAGGTTCGTTACCCATTGTGACCGCTTTTGACTCTGCGGCTGATGTCGCGCAACAAATAGCCGATGCCACTCAAGAGATCATTTCGTATGCGCAAGCTGCCGCTACCTCTTCTGCAAGCGCTTTAGGTGGTTCTTCCGTTAACATGAATATGATGGTTCATTATGAGAATCTACCTGGTACCGAAGATTTATTGGAAGTCGTGGGAGGTGGTAGCCTTGCTTTAGACTGTTCTCAAGCTTCGGCCAGTGCGACTGCAAGTGCAGAGGCTGAGACTAATTAGAGACTTAGTTTAGCCAAAACAAATACCAAGTCATCCAACGCATGAGTTGGATGACTTTTCTTTTATGTTCGGATAGCTATTTAAAATCAAGCTCTTCCAGAAGCTGGGCTCGGTAAGCTCGCGGAGTGACTCCAAACCAAACCCGACAGGCGCGGTTAAATGTGGCTTGTTCTGAGTAGCCTAGTAGCCCGCTGATTTGACTTAATTTTAGGTTCGGATCTTTCAAATACTTGGTCACGATAACTTGTCGCTCACTCACTAATATTTGCTCGTAAGTAGTACTCTCTTGGGCGAGTTTTCGTTGCAGTGTTCGCTTGTGCATAGAAAGGTGAGAAGCGATGTTTTCACTGCTACATTGGCCTGTGGGAAGAAGACCTCTAATGAGTCTTCTTACATCATCAGAAACGGAACTGGCAAAGGGAATGGGTTGTGATTCCAGGTAGTGCCTTGCCAGTTTACAGGTTTGCTCATCTTCGCTGGATAGTGGAGTCGCGAACGCCGACTCTGGGAGAATAAATCCGCACCAGTTCTGATTAAACTCGACTGGACAGCCAAATACGTTTTGATACGACGCCTCATCTCCCAGCCGAGCGTGCATAAAGTGCGCAGAGATGGGTTTAAAGTCGTTTCCGCATAATAACTTAATCACCTGCATCGCATTCGCCAATCCCAGCTCATAGCACTGTACAGAGTAGTCAATGCCACGACCCTGCACGCAGTATTCCAACTTTATTGTTCGGGCTTGTCCCTTTGTTTGAACGATGTGTTTTGTCGTTAATGCTGAACAATGCAGGTGTAAATAATTGGAAATATTTTCCAGTGCATCACCAACCGTCGCCGAACTGCGTGCAATCACCGAAATCGGGCCAAGAATGCCCATACCCTGATATTCAGCGAGTCTCAGGCCGAAGTCCGGGCAATTGAGAGTGGTTACCGTGTATTCCAGCAAGGCAATCATATTACGAAAGATGAGGAAGGAATCCTCATCTCGTTTGTCTGCACTAGGGATGTGATATTTCGACAGCAGATAGAGAGGATCTCCACCCAAAGATTGCGTGAGATTGTCGTATCCGCGAAGGTTTGTCGCTCTAATTAGAATATGCACCATGACTCCCTTGTCTCTATTTTTCCATTCTATCGCTGATACAGTTCAGTCAAAAATGTGGAATTAACATTTTAGTAACATTGTCGTGTTTTATCAAAAAATAGTCGTCATTCATCAATATTGTTTGCCTTCCTTTCTGAAATATTGAGCAATGTTTAGTCAATAATAACGACAAAAGGAAAACGTTATGACCGCTGCGCACTACGACACTATCATCATCGGAGCCGGACTTTCAGGGATTGGAACCGCTTGCCACCTAGCCTCTGAGCACCCTGATAAAACACTGGCGATTTTAGAAAGAAGGGAACGAATGGGAGGTACCTGGGATTTATTTCGTTACCCAGGAATTCGTTCTGATTCAGATATGGCGAGTTTCGGGTTTGACTTTAAACCTTGGTATTCCGATAAAGTTTTGGCAGAAGGAAAAAGCATCCGGGAGTATGTTGCGGAAACGGCTGAAGAGTTTGGCTTTGACGACAAGGTGCAATACGGTTTGGCAATCACTTGTGCAGACTGGTCTGACGCTAAACAGCGATGGACTGTGACCGCTACGTACGAGTCGTCAGGTGAGGAAAGAACATTTACTTGCTCGTTTTTGATCAACTGCGCTGGCTACTACAATTTTGATAAAGGCCATCGACCACATTTTGAAGGAGAGGAATCGTTTAAGGGCGATATTGTTCATCCTCAGTTTTGGCCAGAGGATTTTGATTATTCGAACAAGAAAGTGGTCGTCATTGGTAGTGGTGCAACAGCCATAACACTTTTGCCAAGTATGGCGGAAAAAGCTGCGGGTGTGACTATGCTCCAGCGCTCGCCAAGCTACATTATGGCGGTTCCGAATACGGATAAAATTTCTGTTTTCCTTAATCGTTTTTTACCGAAAAAGTGGGTGTTCAATCTGATCAGAAAACGCAACATTCTCATGCAACGAGGTATGTATCTGGCGTGTAGAAAATGGCCAGAAAGAATGCGTAAAGTGTTGCTATCGCATGTTCGTAAGCAAGTTGGTCCCGAATTTGATATGAGTCACTTCACGCCGAATTACAACCCATGGGAGCAGCGCTTGTGTGCAGCGCCAGACGGTGATTTTTTCAAAACCTTGCGTTCAGGTAAGGCGAATATCGTCACTGATCATATCGAACACTTTACGGAAAAAGGCATTAAGCTGAAATCTGGACAGTACCTAGAGGCTGATGTGATTGTGACCGCAACAGGTTTGGATATCCAGTTAATGGGGGGCATGGAGTTCCTGTTAAATGGTGAGCCAATCAATGTTCCGAATCGCATGATCTATAAAGGGATCATGATTGAAGGGGTGCCGAATTATGGTTGGATATTTGGCTATACTAATGCGCCATGGACGTTAAAAGCGGATATCGGCGGACGTTATTTGTGTCACTTGTTTAGTCATATGGAACAACATGGTTTTGCCGCTGTTCGACCAGTGGACAACGATAATGCCAACACGGGTGTCAGCATGCTAGATGGCTTTGCGCCGGGTTATATGGAGCGGGCCAAAGAAAGAATGCCGAGACAAGGAAAAGAAGGTCCTTGGGTTGTCACTATGCACTATGGAAAAGACAAAAAAGCGTTGACTGAGGATCCTATCGAAGATGGCGTTTTACAGTTTTCTCCTGCTGTAAATCAAGATAAAGCAATGGTTCAGGAAGTTGAAGCGACAGCATAAGACGACTTACCTTAAGTGAAGGACTTGAATATGAAAATACCTGATAGCACTAAGCCGCCGGTGGTACTTATTCCCGGAATGTGGAGTACGGGAGAAACCTTATCAGAAGTACAGCAGGCTTTTGAAGCGCAAGGTTATGAGGTGGATTCTCTTTGTCTTCCTGAGCACAAGAACAAGCTCGAATACAGTCAAGCGGATAAAAGCCGACTTGCTACGACTACATTACAAGACTACGTGGATTTCATCGTTGCCAGAGTTAAGTTGCACGATCTTGCCCCTATTTTGGTTGGGCATTCAATGGGAGGATTGTTAGCACAATTAGTGGCGGTTAGGGTGCCAGTCAGTAAATTAGTGCTGCTCTCATCTGCCTCTCCTGGTGGCATTAATGGTTGGAGTTGCTCGGTTATTCGTACATTTGGGCTCAACTTATTGGTATTTCCACTTTGGCGTAAAGTCACGGAAGTTGGCGAGAGTAATGTCCGCTATGGCATTGCTAACTCTCAAAGTGACTCTGTTCAAGAGCAAATCCTAGACAATATGACCTTTGAGTCGGGCATGGCAACGTTTCAGATTGGCGTTGGTGGCTTTTTCAAAAGTGGTTTTTCACGGGTTGATGCAAAGCAGGTGACGTGCCCAATACTGGTACTGGGCGGAACCGCAGATCGTATTACGCCTATCAAGGTGCAACGCGAGATCGCGAAAAAGTATGGGCAACAGGCTACTCTGGTCGAATTACCAGAGGTATGTCACTGGACAATAGGGGGAAGCAATTTACCCCACGTTACATCGTTGATCTTTGACTGGCTTGATGAACAAATACATATCGCCGCGTAAATACAGCGTTTGTACATTGAACTGCATGTTTGAAAAATGCCCTCCTGTTATAGGAGGGCATTTTGTTTACTCTTAGCTAGCGAATTGGAATCTTGTGTTCTTCTTCGCTGTGTCCGGCTAGTTTAGGTACCACGACAGTCAAAACACCGTCGGAAAAATCAGCGCTAATTTCTTCGACATTAATGTTGTTACCGAGCGTAAAACTTCGAGACATTTTGCCACTGTAGCGTTCACTGTGGACTACTTTACCTTCTTTTTCTGTCTCTTTTTTAGTTTCGATACTGGCTTCGATGGATAACACACCTTGCTGGCAGCTAAGTTTGATATCTTCTTTTTTCACTCCCGGCAAATCGGCAGTGACTTCGAAAGCTTGGTCTTTCTCGACGATATCAACTCGTGGTGAAAAAGACCCTTCTTCGAATCGTGTCCTCAATGCAGGAAATGAATTGTCAATGAACCGGGAGAAATCTGCCCAGCTATCACGAGGAACCAAGCTCATAAGTACCTCCTAATTCACTCTTTCCTAACATCACTATAAGTGTAATTCGGGTGTGCGAATTTTCAGGAAAAATTACTGCTCTGTTTGATAAATATCAAATATTCAGCGGGAGGTTTTTAGCTCTCAAAAAAAACGTCCTACTACTTAATCTCAGACCATTTTGTTGTTTGATTTCGCCCCTGCCTTTTAGATGTATAAAGCGCTTCATCTGCTCTGTCTACAATGCTATCTATGTTCTTATCACTTGGATGTAATTCGGCCACACCCAGACTGATTGTAAGTGGTTGACCCGGACTGAATAGGAATGACTCTGTTTCTTTTCGTATCGACTCAGCCACTTTCACCCCGTTATCTTCCGATGTGTTGGGCAGTAGAATAATGAACTCTTCGCCCCCCCATCGTGCCAAAATATCACTATGCCTTATTCGATTTGACACAAGCTCACTCAATTCTTTGAGGTAGATATCACCGACATTATGCCCAAATTGATCATTAATGGATTTGAAATGGTCGACATCAAACAGGATGATGCTAAAAGTAGAGGTGAGGTTTTTACCCTGTACAAATTCATATTGTAAGTGCTCGGTGAACTTGTTGCGGTTGAATACTTGAGTAAGAAAGTCGGTATTCGAAGCAGTAGTGAGCCTTTGATTATGTCTGTGGCTAGCGAATATGCTCCAAGCGGTCACGGCAGAAACCAACAAGATAAGTAATAAGTATATCAGGTAGTTATTGCAAAGCTCTTTCAGCCTCGCGTCTTGCGTACTGGAGATTAAGTACGCAACATGTTCACCCTTGATATTTTTAATGGATAAAAAGCTCAGTATGTATGTATTGTCACCGATAGTAATATCGTGGGAGAAGCTATGTTCGTCTAGGGTTAGTGAGCTTAAAGACTTTTTAAGCGTGTCCGCGTTGTCTAACAAGTCTCTGTATTTTATTTTCGGTAAATGTTGTTCGAATACGGCTTTATCAAAATAGTAGTTATCGGATAAAAAGCTGTTTAGATAATTGTATGCCATGTCGTCGAAGAGCTTAGACTCTACGGTCGATTTGTTGATGATAAAATGGAAATCATCATCGGGGTACAATTCAAACAGTAAGTCGACGATGCTACCCATGGAAAGAGACACTTCTAATGTGCCAACTTGTTTATCGTGATCGACAACTGGGTACACGAATCGGTAACCATTAAATATCCGGCCTTCTTCGAAGCCTTCGACAAAGCGTTCTTCGACATTCGCTAATCTGACGGATTCTCTTATGGAGAATAGGTTATCGCCAAACTTTTCTGGTTTATGAACTCTTAAGAAACTGTCGCCATTTTTGAAGTGAAAATGCAGTTGCCTAAAATTGTACTCCTTTAACAAGGCGTAGTCTTTTTTCAACAACTGGTAGATCTTCTGTCTGTTTTTGTTCCTAACTTCTTCACCAGAATAAGCTGCAGCCGCGAATAAAGGGACGATTTCCTTATCTCTCTCGATTTGTTTGAATACGTAGTGAGAAAACTTGCGATATACACCAATACTCGACTGAACTTTGGATTCAAACGTTGTGGAATAGTTGCTAAGGATACTTGATTTCTGCTCGTGATAGCTGTCGAAGAGCAAAATGAATAAGGAGACCAAAAAAAGGCCAAGTGCAGCATAGCGGGTGGTTAATTTATGGGGTGTTAACCGAGAAAATTTAGGCGTATTTCGTGGCGACAAACGCTAGCCTCTAAAACTTTAAAAAATAGATTATGACAGTAGGGGCATAGTACAAAGATGTTAGTAAATTTAATAGGTTTTTTAGTATATTGTTAGATTGCGATCAGGTTTATGTTTTCCGAAAAGCACATCTTTTTGTACCCAAATATAGCGCCCACCAGAACCGTGGTTGAGCGCTATCTAATCTCGTTCTTATTAGTCTGTGTATAATGGTCCAATTCATTCAAGTTTGTGCTGCAATGTTAGCGATAGGATGAATCAAAAAGCCCTTTTAGGCGCTTCTGTTATTACGCGTCGAAGGTTAAATGCTACTCCCTCAGTTCAGCACGAACTTCTCTACAATCTAATTCGTTTATGAAATGGTCGCTGAAGACAACTCTTGGGTGTGTTTGCTGCTTTTACGGCGCACTTTGATCTGCGAGAGAATAACACCGGAAATAACAAATAAGCCGCCAACAATATGGTAGAGATGAACTTCTTCGCCTAGTAATGTCGATGCTAACGCCACTGCGACCACAGGCATTAAATTCATGAACATGGCGCTGGAGTCAGCACCGATTAAATCTATTGCTTTCACCCACATTAGTGGAGCGAAAATTGAGGCTGCAATGCCTGCGTAAGCAATCATCGGGAGTGCTTCTTGGCTAGGGAGAAGATGATCACTGGTCAACCACAATGGTGCCAGCATGAGCACTGAGAAAAATCCTTGCATGTAAACCAAAGTCAGGCTGTTAAATGGCATCTTCCAGCGTTTAAGTAGCACGCAGTAAGTTGCGTAAACCAAGGCGGCAAGTAACATCAAACTGTCACCTTGAGTCATGTCCTGATGGAAGAAATAGGTGATGTCTCCGTGGCCAAGCATAAAGGCTAACCCTAACAATGAAATTAAGCCACCAACGATACTCAATTTAGAAATCGACTTACCTAACAAAGGCACACTCAGAAAGACGCTAATAAGCGGAACCAATGACGTAATCAGTGCCATGTTAGAAGCTGTGGTCGTTAAACCAGCGTAATAACCCAGTGATTGGTTTAAAACCATACCGAGCAGAGCGAGACAAGCCAATTTACTGAGATAAGGGCGAATAACGTGACGCTGCTTAATCACAGCTGGCAGACAAAACGGTGTCAGTATCAGCAATGCGATAAACCAGCGGTAGAAACTCATTGCACTCGGTTCAATCGCACTGGCTGCCATTTTGTTGACGATAGCATTCCCACCCCAAATCATGACGGTAAAAAACGGAAGTAAATAAACCATAAAAATCCTATCGCACAATAATTGATGACGATAGTCTGGCAGGTCTTTATAATGAAAAGTATCTCCTAAAAGACATAGTGAGCGATAGGAAGACAATTTTGAAAAAGAGTTCGCGAAACCTCCACCCTTCATTATCAATTGATAGGGCACCATCCGACGTATTTATGAATTTCGAAGCGTTTTTGTCGAATACAGAGACTCGAATTCACAGCCATCCTTGGGGGCAGGTACAGTTGATCAGTGGTGGCATCTTGGAAATTGATGCAGAAGACACACGCTTTTTAGCACCACCTCATTTGGCTATCTGGGTGCCTGCGGGAATTCGTCATACCAGTTATAACAGAAAACCGATCGAGTATTGCTCGCTAAATATTTCGCCTGAATTGACGGCACATTTCCCGACCAAAACCAGTTTGATTAAGGTTACGCCAGTCATAGCTGCGATTATTGAGGATTTTCGCCAACGAGATATCAATGTCGCGCATAGTGATGAAGACAAACGTCTAGTGCAGGTACTTCTCGATCAACTGGCAAAACAAGAAGTGGAGCACCATTTCTTACCGACTACCGATAACAAGTACCTAGAACCTATCCTTAAAGCGGTAGAAGAATCTCCCACGGATGAGATCAGTTTGGCAGAGTGGGCCGTAAAGGTGCACACCACCGAGAGAACGCTAGCGCGTCATTGCCAGAGTGAACTAGGGATGAGTTTTACAGAATGGCGATTACGTGTCCGCTACCTGCATTCTATGGAGCTGCTACGCAAGGGACAAACGGTAAAAGAAGTCGCATTGACCCTAGGTTACAATCAGGCGAGCCCTTTTATTGCAATGTTTAAGAAATACTCCGGCATGACACCGGAGCAATATAAGAATCGTTTGTTATAGCAGGCATACCAATTGTGGCTGGAATCATAAGATGACATTTTAGACACAATAGTTGTCATTTTGGACAGATAAGTTGTCATGGTCTACTTTTAGGTTGTAAATTTACTACTTAGGGCTAGGCCATGTACCCACATACCATAGATAAGCCACACGCTAAGAAAAATATCTTCAAGTTCATTAGTGTGAAAAATAAAGCCATTATCATGTGCGAATCATCACTTGAATTTGATGCTTGTTTTCACCTTGAATACCATCCTGACGTTGCATCTTTTGAGAGCCAGCCGTTTTACTTGGAATACCAGTTAGAAGATGGTTCACATAGCTACACTCCTGACTTTCTTGTAACGCTGAATGATGGTAAGAAATACCTACAAGAAGTCAAAAATTCCAAGTTATGTCTTACGCCTGAATATCTTCATGTTTTCGAAGCAATGCAAAGAGGTAGTGAAGATATTGGATTTCCCCTTTATCTCGTTACAGAAAGACAAATTCGCAAAGCCTTCATCTTAGATAACCTTAAATTGATCCACCGTTATGCGGGTTCAAAACACATTTGTTCTTTCAAACAATCACTTTTAGAAGTCATTCAAAACCAAGGGTTGTCGTCATCTGAAAAACTCGCCGGTATATTTGGTAAGTCCATAGGCTTTATGAACAGAGAATTGTTAGAGCTAATGAGCCTTGGCCTTGTTTCTGCCCATTTTGAAACATCCATGTTCGATGAGAGAACTGCAATTTGGGTGAGTGAACAAGTATGAGTGGTCCATTTGTTGACGAATCTAAAGGTGAACCGCCTAATAATGGTGAAGGTGGTCTAGTACAAGATGTAAATATTGGTGATGTTACAACAGACTCTTCTGATCTTTGTTACCGCCCTCTAAATACTTTAACGGTTTACGAACGAGACTTAGACAGTTTTCCTGAAGAGCTTAAAAATGAAGCTTTAGAGCGATTTAAGCTTCTGTCACTTATTGGCAAAGAGTTCGATGGTCCTTGGCCATTTAAACAGATACAACAGTTAATTGAAAAGTACAAAGATGACGTTTCTATTCCAACTCCTAGCCCAAGAACGGTTCAGCGTTGGAGGGAACGTTATGAGAAGAGTAACGGCGACTTAAAATCTCTTATTGTTAGAAATTATGCTAAAGGTAATCGTAAACCAAAGATCATAGGTGATGAATATTACTTTGATTTAGCCGTGCAAAGTTGGCTCGAGGCTGAAAGACCGAACATCACCCGTGCGTATGAACGTTACTGTGACTCAATTGAAGTAGCTAACGAATCAATTGTTGTGGGTAAAATACCTAGCGCTAGCTACAAATCATTCTCAAGGCGACTTAAACAACTCCCTCCCTATGCTGTTGCTCTACAAAGACATGGAAAATATTTTGCTGATCTTTGGTTCAGACACAACGCTAAGCACAAGCCGCCTACACGTATTCTGGAGCGAGTTGAAATTGATCATACACAACTGGATTTGATGTTACTCCATGATGAGTATCTTGTTCCTATTGGACGCCCCTGCTTGACGATGCTTATCGATGTATTTAGCGGTTGTATCATTGGCTTTCATCTTGGTTTTCATGCACCGGGTTATGCAACGGTAGCAAAGGCATTGTTAAATGCGATGAAGCCTAAAGATTACGTAAAAGATTTACCTATAGAGTTAAATAATGAATGGATTTGTGAAGGAAAAATTGAAAAATTGGTCATGGACAATGGGGCTGAGTTCTGGTCGAAAAGTATTGACGATGCCTGTAAAGAACTCAACATTGCTGTTCAATACAATCCAGTCAAAAAGCCTTGGTTAAAACCCTTTATCGAAAGGTCATTCGGTATTCTAAACAAAACGTTACTCTCTACTATTCCAGGAAAGACGTTTTCGAATGTTCTTGAAAAGGGGGACTATGATGCAGCCAATAAAGCTGTAATGAAGTTCTCTACGTTTGTTGAAGAACTTCATCGTTGGATCATCGATGTACATAATGCCAAACCTGACTCGAGAAACAATCGCGTGCCTAACTTATATTGGAGCCAAGGCGTCAAAACACTTCCTCCAGCTAGACTCCCAATTAAAGACAGCGAACAACTGTCTATTATTATGGGTATATTGGTGAAGCGAAAACTCACGGAGAAAGGTATTCAATACGAAGACTTATTTTATCGTAGTCAAGCCCTTGCCGATTACCGAGCAAGGTTCCCACAGACGAAAGAATCAGCGATAAAATCCATCAAAGTAGACCCCGATGATCTGTCGAGAATTTTTATCTTTTTGGAGGAACTTAATGGTTATATCAAAGTTCCCTGTGATGACCCCGAAGGATACACAAAACATCTTTCACTTCATGAACACATTATCATCAAACGAGCCCATAAACAGTATATCAAAGGGCAAGTTGATACCTTGTCGCTTGCGAAAGCACGTCTAGCTTTGGCAGCGAGAATGGAAGAAGAAACAGAAGAGTTGCGTTCTTTCAAGAGAAAGCGTAAGCCGCCGAAAAACATTAAAAAGATGGCTGAGTATTCGGGAATAAGCAGTGCAGTTATTGAATCGAAGTCACCAGCTTTGGATAAAATGTCATCGAGAAAAAGCAACGCCGAAGAACCAAAGGATATTGCCAACTTTTTGGATGATTGGGAGGCGATACTCGGAGATTTAAGTGATGACTAGCAACTCTGAGAACGTTCAACGTCTTGTTTCCAACTTTAATCAGTCTTTTGCTCTGTTTCCTCCATTCGATGCAATTCTTAGTGATCTGGAAAAACTACGAAACAAAAGTGCAAGAGAAGGGTTTAAACCATCGATGTTGATCTATGGAGATACAGGTGCAGGTAAGTCTGCATTACTTGAGCATTTCACTAAGGAGAGCAAATCCAAAACAGGCCGTAAGGTACTGAGAACAAGAGTGAGGCCTTCACTGCAAGAGACTCTTAGCTGGACACTTCATGTTCTAAATCCTCTCCGGAGAAATAATCGATTTGTAAAAAAGGCATCTGAAATTGGCTTAACTGACATGGTTGTCCGCGACCTTAGACAAGCAAATATAGGCATTATGATTATTGATGAATGCCAAGAGTTTGTAGAAATTCGTTCGAGTGATAAAAAAAAAGAAATCAGTAATCGTTTGAAGATGATCAGCGAAGAAGCTTCTGTCTCCATGGTCTTTGTTGGTATGCCTTGGTCAAAAGAAATCACCAGAGACAGCCAGTGGGAGTCCAGAATACGTTTAGTTCGAGAAATTCCTTACTTCAAAGTGATCAATGATGATGGAAGTAATAACAAAGACGAGATGAAGAGACTTGCTCTGTGTTTAAAGGCGATATCAAAGCTGATGCCATTAGATAAACAACCTCAGTTAGAGCTTCCTGAGTTCAGTTTTCCACTTCTGGCTTACTCACGCGGAGAGATGCGAGCACTGAAAGATATTCTATCCGATGCTCTCGAAATAGCTCTTAACGAAGGCTCGAAGGAACTAACAAGGAGCCATTTAAAAGAGGCTGCTAAATTTTCTGTCGAAGGTGAAAACCCATTCGATGCAAAAGCAAATACGATCCAAATTCAGACGATTCAGCAGTACACACGTTTTGAGTTAGATGAAAACACTGGCAGAAGAGAGAGGTTTGATCGTGCTTTTACAGCATTGCAGCAAATTCCCTTCCAAAAGCTACTCAGTAAACGCTAGCTCTCGCCGCCTCCCCCCAATCTAGCAATCAATGCCGCTTTATCCTCATCACTTAGTTTATCTACCAAGCATGCCAGCTCTGCACTTAATTCGTTACGACAGAAAAAGTAGTTTAACGGTACGTCTAGCTCTTCAGCCATACGTTCGAGCGTGCTTATATCAGGTACGTGTCTGCCTTTTTCATAGTGGTTCATTCGACCACTTGCCGAACTTTCTTCCATGCCTATTCTCACCCCTAGATCTTTTTGGGTGATTTTGGCTTTTTTACGCGCAGCTTTGAGCCTCTCTGGGATTGGGTTGTGGTTTTGCACTTGCTCATTTCTAACAAACCTATCGATAACTTAGATTGTCTAAGTTTTACTGATTTTTGTATACTTAGCAATCCTAAGTTTTTATTGATTGTTATAGCCACATGAACAGAGTCACCAAAATTAACCCACACATGTTTAACTTATTGATTGAAAGAGGAATGGATGATTTCTCTGTAACAGAAGCTAGGGATGCGTTACTTGAAAGCGGTGTATTGTTTCCAAGCAAAGAGGATGCTCGAAAGTATGTGTATAGGCAACTCCTATCGTTTGAGGGCAAAGGATGGCTATTAGCAGATGGACTGCGCCAAGATAAACGTTACCACGTTACTGCGGAATTTAAAGCGTTAGCAGTAGAACCTCGAACCCTCAACGATAAAAATGGGAGAGTGAATTCAAACGCTAATCTAACGGAATCTGCTCTAAATACGTTGGTGCAAGAGAGGAAGCTGTATGAAGGAGAGTTAGCGATTACTTTGGGCGAGATTGAAGAATATCAATCGTTGTTGTCTCGGTTTCCAAGTAACAAGAAAGATCTGCAGCCACTCTATAATGCTGCAAAAGAACACTCAGCGAAACTATTGGGTAAAATCAATGCGTTGAACAATTACGTTCATATAGCAAAAGATAAGGCGCAAAAATGCTAAGGGTTTGGCAAAGCGAGTGTGTAACTCAAGTTTTAAAAAAGTTTACGTCAGCCCGCGATTCCCATTTCTTTTGTCAAGCGACTCCAGGAGCTGGAAAAACAGTTATGGCTGCAGAGGTTGCAAAGTGCTTATTTGAAAATGACATGATCGACTTGGTCCTTTGTTTTTCGCCATCCCTCTCCGTGGCTGAAGGAATGAGAAATACATTCTCTTGGAAGTTAGAATGTTCTTTCAACGGAGGATTGGGCTCTTTGGGGGGATCTTATACGTACCAATCCATCCGATTCTTGGATGAAAGCTTTTGGAAAACGGTCAGAAAGTATCGAGTGCTAGCCGTATTTGACGAAATTCATCATTGTTCGTTTGATGAAGACGGTCGTTCTAATTCGTGGGGGATAGAAATTATTAGGAAACTCCAAGGGCTTGCACAATATACACTGGCGTTATCTGGAACACCCTGGCGATCAGACCGGTCACCCATTGTAATGGCTGAGTATTCTGATCCAGATGGAATGGTTATTTGTGATTATCAGTATGGATTAAAACAGGCTGTTGAGGACAGGGTATGTCGTCGTCCTCAAATTGTATTAATAGACAATGATCATCTGAGTATTTCTAAGGGGAGTACAAATCAGCACTTTACCTCCATTTTGGATTGCCTGAAACAATCAGATGTTTCTTACCAGAGTGTCATCCACAATGAAGATGCCATGAACTATATTCTGGAGAGTGGTTGCCAAAAGTTAGCACAGGTAAGAAAAGAATCACCAAATGCAGGTGGGTTAGTTGTTGCTGCTTCTGTTAGACATGCGAAAGATATTCAGCAGAGACTTATTGAACGCTTCAATCAATCGGCCTGCGTTGTTACTTATCACCTTAACAACCCGTTACAGGAAATTGAATCATTTCGGCATTCAGATACACAGTGGATAGTCAGTGTGGGGATGATAAGTGAAGGAACCGATATCCCTAGATTACAAGTATGTTGTCATATGAGTGCGGTTAAAACAGAGCTCTATTTTAGGCAGGTATTAGGTCGAATACTTAGAATCAATGACTCGCCGAACCAAGAAGCCTGGCTTTATACCTTTGCCGAGGAGAGCTTAATTAGGTTTGCTGAAAGGATTGAACAAGACATTCCAGAGTCATGCCAGTTAATCAAACTTAACAAGTGCAGTGAGAAATATAATAAACAAGAAAGGAACGCTATTTCTACAGAGCGTTTAGTCGATATGGCCTTGGAGCCTAAGGAGGCTATATCCAGTATCAATTGGTCCAGGATTAGCCCTTTTTCTAATACGGCCACCCTTCCGGTCGTGGGTTACGATGAACTGCATTTAGGTGATTTTAAACAAAGAGTTCTTGCTGCCTTTATGTAATCAAGAAAAATATTATTCACCTTGATTTATACACCTCATCAGCAATACTAAAACTTAGTTATTCTAAGTTTTAGTGGTGGATTGTGATTACAAATATTCAACTATACCCTGATGAATCGCTCGAAAGCTTTCTGTTGCGACTATCGCAAGAGCAAGGGTACGAGCGATTTACCCATTTTGCAGAAGACATCTGGTATCAAACACTTAATGAAAATGAGGCGATGTCAGGTGCTTTCCCACTAGAGCTTAATTGCATCAACATTTATCACGGGCATACAACCAGCGAAATGAGAGCGCGTGTCCTCATTGACCTAGAACGCCGAATTAAACTCAACGACTTTGGTGTTTTACGTTTGGCCTTAATGCACTCAAAAGCCAATTTTTCACCAAAATTCAAAGCTGTGCATCGTTTCGGTGTGGATTATCCCTTTTCCTTTCTGAGAAAGAGATTTACACCAATTTGTCCTATGTGTTTGGGTGATGCGCCGTATATACGACAGAATTGGCAGTTTATACCTGTTCAATCATGTGCGGAGCACGGCTGCAAGTTGCTCCATCAATGCCCAGAATGCGGTTGCCGACTTGAGTATCAGAATTCAGAGCGCATTCAATATTGTGAATGTGGTTCTAACCTTGCCGAAGCTGAGGCAAAAGTATCGTTTGAAAGCGAGTTGATGGTAGCTCGCTGGCTAGCCGGAGAGTCACCTATGGAAGAGGGCGTCATGAGCAAAGATATGACAACCTCAGAGCGCTATGGTTTTTTGCTTTGGTACGTGAACCGCTATGGCGATCTAGAAGATATCAGCTTTCATGCCTTTGTAAAATATTGTGCAGAGTGGCCAAAACCATTACACCACGAACTGGATAAGCTGGTAGATAAAGCTGATGTAATTCGAGTGAAGCAATGGAGAAAGGTATTTTTCAGAGAAGTGTTTGGGGAATTGTTGAAAGAGTGCCGCGAACTCCCAAGTCGTCAGTTAAGTAAGAATATTGTGTTAGTTGAGATTTTACATTATCTCACTCGTTTAGTTGCCGACAGTTCCTCGTCGCCTAAAGGAAATATCGCAGATGTTTTGTTGAGCCCGTTTGAAGCGTCTACGTTGCTTTCATGTAGTACAGATGAAGTATATCGTTTGTATAATTTCGGTGAGATTCAAGCAGCATTTCGACCGAAAATACACACTAAACTAGCTCGCCACGAACCAGTATTTACTTTGAGAGGAATGATAGAGACTAAGTTGGTTCGTATGTGTTCCGAGAGTGATGGCCTTAGTGTCTATCTCTCGAACTGGTAATTCAGGAAAGTAATAACGATGAAGCTAAGTGATGTATTGCGAATTGAAGATGAAGTGGTCAAGCAGACGACGTTGAAAAAAGTATTCATGCCTTATAGTGAAGATATCGAAATTGATGGCTGTGAAAAAGAAGCTTTAATCATACTGCTTAACTTAAGTTACTACCCCAAAGGAACGAAGCATATTAACTGGCTGGGTGATGAACGAGCGCTAGGTTATCTAACAGAGCAACGCAACCTAACTGCCTCGCTGGCTGAGATACAATGGTTCCACACTCACAACCTAAAATACCCAGATTGCCGAGTAAGTAGACAGAAGATTATTGGTGAACCTCTTCCTACAGATGACGTTTTCATTTCAAGTGCTACGTTGAAGCCAAGCTTAGGTTGGGCGCATAATTCGGCTGATTATCGCTACACTATTTGGTTGCTGAATTCTTTCATTTGGCAGTCTCAACCCGCCAATATTCTTACCTTAATAGAGCAACAAAACCCAATTTGGTTAGACTTGCTGAGGGCCTTTGGTTTGAGCGAAAAGTCGCTTGAACGCCTTAGAACCGAAATTGAGTTGCAGCTTTCCTCACAATCGTTTCCTCGCTATGTTGATCCGTACTCTAAGCAGTTGCGTTTCCCTTGGAACGGAGATTATTTATCGATTACTCCCGTTGTGAGCCATGCGATGCAACGGGAATTGGAACATCGTTATCGAAACGGAGAGAGTCATCTCAAGTTTGTAACTCTGTCATTCCCTAATTCAGCAAATATCGGGAATTTATGTGGCAGTGTGGGTGGCAATATGCAAGTACTGAATTACCCATTAGATGTGCCGTCATCGACAAATAGGTCAACATCAAGAAAAACTCTAGCCGACAGCAGGCTAGCGAGTGGTCTGTATTTTGATGATTTTCAGCTAACGAATGAAAAAATATGTAAAGTTCTAAGTCGTTTGACTGGCACAGAAATATCTACAACGCACAAACAAAGAATTAAATCGAGAAAAGATCAAAGTAGAGTTTTGAGAAAGCAGGTTGCCTTATGGATGCTACCGTTAATTGAACTGCGAGATCGTATCGATAGCGATAACCGAGAGGGCGTTATTGAAGAGCATGAAAGCTTGGTTCAAGACTTTCTAACGCTACCTGAATTAGAACTACCCGCGCTGGTAAACCAGTTCAATCAGCGCTTACATTTTGTATTACAAGAGAATAAATTTACCAGAAAATTTGCTTATCATCCTAAACTGCTACAAGTAGTTAAATCTCAGATTGTTTGGGTTCTTAACAAGCTGAGCAAACCTCAGGAAGATGAAGTTAGTGGCCAGGGTGAACAGTATATCTACCTTTCTTCACTGCGGGTGCAAGACTCCCTAGCGATGAGTTGTCCATACTTATGTGGTGTTCCATCACTCACAGCTATTTGGGGCTTTGTTCATCACTATCAAAGAGAGTTCAATAGATCGATTAACAGTGATGTGTTTTATGAGTTTGCCGGCTTTTCGATATATGTGCGAAGTCAAAGCATTACTGTGGGCGCGAAGTTGACGGAGCCCAATTCAGTAGAAAAAGTCCGAACCCTTTCAAATGCAAAGCGTCCAACGATTCGAACTGATAGGTTTGCTGACTTAGAAATAGATTTAGTTATATGCGTAAAAAGCAATGGCAGATTATCGGATTACCGCGCAGCACTTAAGTCTGTACTCCCGCTTTCTTTGGCCGGAGGCTCTTTGTTCCAACCTCTCATCTCATCAAAAATCGACTGGCTGAGAACGTTCGATAGTCAATCTAGTTTGTTTCATGCATTAAAGGGCTTACCAGCTTATGGACGGTGGTTATACCCCTGTGAGCTGCAACCTGATAGTTTTGATGAATTGGAATCGACTTTGGATCAGAATAATGGCTGTCTACCAGTCTCAAATGGTTACCATTTTTTAGAATATCCTATACCTCGAAACAATGCCCTTACTGCTCTACACACTTATGCTGAAAATACGTTGATTGTAGCTAGGCAGATTATCCCTATAGATATGCGTTTTGCCGGAAGTAAACACTTTTTTCAGGAAGCTTTTTGGTCGCTAGAATGCAGTTCAACAACTATTCTTGTAAAAAAATACAAGGAATAGGATATGGAACTGTGTAGTCAACTCAATTACGTGCGGTCTATTTCTCCAGGGAAAGCGTATTTTTATTGCTTGGCTTCGAATGGCGATAAGTGCCCGTTAGCGATTGATAGAACCTACCTCCGAGCATCAAAAGGCGGGTATGAGGTAGCTTATCAAGGTAGTTCATTTGTTCAAAAAAATGTAGCACCTCAGAACTTATCTTATTCCAATATTCAATTTATTGAGGAATGCTATGTTCCACCAATGACCAATGAAATCATCTGTGAGTTTTCACTTCGAATTAAAGCTTGCTCGTTACATCCTGATGTATGTAGTGATGATAAAGTGCGCGAGCAATTAAGGTTACTTGCCAAAATTTATAAAGAACTGAACGGTTATCAAGAACTGGCTTATCGCTATGCGAAAAATATACTGCGCGGGAAGTGGTTGTGGAGAAATAGAGATTGCCGTTGTATTGTGATCCAAGTAATAACGAGTGATGGTGAATCCATTGAAATTAATGATGCGACAAAGCTTTCTTGGTATGACCACTGGGATAAACAATCAACTCAGAGCTTAGAAAAATTAACAGGCTATTTGTCCAGAGCGTTGTCTGACAGTTCTAATTCTCAGCGCTTCTATATGGATGTGAAGGCTATACTGTCAGTCGCAGGAGGGGATGAAGTTTATCCAAGCCAGGAGTATATAGAAGGCAAACAAGAGGGGTTACCCACAAGGCAGTTGGCTAAGGTGTCTTTACATAATGAACAAGAGACGGCTGCATTTCATGCTCAAAAAATTGGTGCAGCATTGCAGTCAATTGATGATTGGTGGCATGAAAATGCAGATAAGCCGTTAAGAGTGAATGAGTATGGGGCTGACAGGAAATATGTGATTGCAAGACGTCACCCATTATTAGGTAATGACTTTTATCAGTTGATTCGGGGTACCGAAACGTGGATAGAAGTAATGAATGAATCTCAATCCATACCTAATGATGTTCATTTTATTATGTCGGTACTTATTAAAGGTGGTTTATTCAATTGCTCAAGCACCAAATCTAAATCTAAATCTAAATCTAAATGAGGGTATGCTGATGGACAGAAGGTATTACTTTTCGATTCGTTATATTCCTTCATATGCTGACTTTGAACTCTTGGCTGGTCGCTGTATATACCAGATGCACTTGTTTTCAGTTAACAATCCTAAGGTGAAAAATAAAGTGGGAGTTTGTTTTCCTCGCTGGAATACGAAGGATGTTGGTGACATGATCGCCTTTGTTATGGAAGATAAAGAAGCGCTATTGGGGCTAGCTTTCCAACCTTACTTTTCCAGAATGATAAAAGAAGGTTTATTTGAACTTTCGAAAGTTGATGAGGTTCCAAAACTGTCTTCTGAAGTGAGGTTTGTAAGAAATCAAGCGATTGGCAAGAGTTTTATTGCTTCTAAGAAACGAAGGATGAAACGTAGCATGGAGAGGGCCAAATTATTGGATGTAGAGCATACCCCGGTTGCGGTTGAAGAGCGTGTAGTGGAACATTATCACCGCATTCCAATTTCTAGTGGTTCATCTGGCCAGGAGTATGTATTACATATTCAAAAAGAGTTTTCACAATCAAGGGAACAACCTAATTTCAACAATTACGGCCTAGCCACAAATCAAGAAAAAAGAGGGACGGTCCCTGCGCTGTATATTTGACCATTTTTTGAAGTTCACATTTATTTTACGATAAAACAGTGGGTTACAGTAAGAGGCAAGAAAAGGGTAATATACGAATTGTTGTTTATTCTAATAGGAAAATCATTAACTTATAGTCTATAATTTATAGTGACCTGCCGAGTAGGCAGCTAAGAAATAGCAGGTCTTTAAGGGGCATGGCCGTTGGTAGTGACCTGCCGAGTAGGCAGCTAAGAATATGTTTAAAAAATACTCAGGTAAAACCCTACCGAATAGGTAGTTTGAATTTTATCATTTATAAAAGGCAGATATAGTGGTTCTGCCTTTTTTGTTTCTCGGTGCATATTCAGGAGCAATCCGGCCACCGCTTCTCGCTGGGATTCCCCGACTCCCATCCCCTCTGTGTCAGCACAGTTTTATGCCCGGTTGATAATTCCAAACTTCGAGCTGAGGGCTCACTCACTGAGGGTGGGCCAGAAGCACTTGAGAACCTTACAGCATTGGTGCTCATCGTTTACGGAACTGCGTAGAATGCGTTTTTGTCCTCTAATGTTGATTGTCTGGCTAACTCAATTGCTTCATCAATAGTAAGAAGTCTTTGATGTACATCCCACCCAACATCAAGACTATTTTTATATGGCTCAAGGTGCCCATGACAATGTCCAAAAAAATGAAACGAGTTCGAATAATGCGAGCGATTCCAAACTCTTAACGGATAGTGATTGAGGACGATCAGATTCCCGTTGAAAGAGAACTCGAAATGATCGTAACACGGAGTGTTTGAAAGTTGGTTTCGTAAGACTTTAGAGTGATTACCAGCGAGGTGGATGACTTTGCCTTTAAGGCGTTTTAAAATTGCCTCACACTTGTCTTGTGGTGCAAAAAACATGTCTCCAAGATCAATTACTACATCATTATTGGAAACTACAGAATTCCAGTGTTCAATAATCGTCTCATTCATATCTTCTATAGATTTGAATGGTCTAGTATTTGATTGATACTTAAGGATATTGTTGTGATAAAAATGCAAGTCAGAAGTAAGCCAAATTTTACCATTGAGGTTGTCACTTCGCAGCTTTTGCCCGAATTTGATATGCACCAGAATACTCTATAGCTACTGTATAAAATGACACTCTAACACAATAAACTGACATGATGATAAATCTCATGCCTAGCTCACTGTTGTCCAGACGCGTGTAGCGACTATCACAACTAGCGCCGATCACAGCGAAACAACAGTGAAACAACCTGTTTCTACACGATTCTGGCTAGCAAATTTTTGCCCCAAACCTTTTTAGCACAAGAATCAGGACTCATTTCTTTTGTCATAACTTGGCCTATTTTTGGTAATGCTAAAAGTGGCTACGATACTGGTGGCTATTCAAGTAATAATGCCGAACTTCAGTCACAGTTTATTCAACAATTACCCTATATAGTAACTTGCATATAATCAATACACTGCTCCGATTATAACTACAAGCATATATAAATCGCCCCCATGGAGGTCTCTATGCCCCAGAATTATGATAGACATATCAGTAATTTGACCAAAGACACTTACGCTTTGATATTGGCAGGTGGTCGAGGTAGTCGTTTATTTGAACTCACTGATTTTCGAGCAAAACCTGCTGTATATTTTGGTGGTAAGTTTCGTATTATCGATTTTCCACTATCAAACTGTTTCAATTCAGGTATTCACCGCGTAGGTATCGCTACACAATACAAGTCGCACTCGTTGATCCGTCACATTAGCCGCGGTTGGGGAAGCCTTAGGGCTCAACAATTTGTTGAAATTTTACCTGCTTCACAACGAACGGGCGATGACTGGTATGCTGGTACAGCGGATGCGGTATATCAAAATATTGATATAATTCGTTCACATAGACCCAAGTACATTCTAATTCTGTCTGGTGACCATGTATATCGTATGGACTACGGCACTCTACTAGCGGAGCATGTGGCAAATAACGCAGATATGACAGTCTGTTGCCTAGAAGTTGATACTGAAGAAGCTGCAGGTAGCTTTGGTGTTCTGACCGTAGATTCCAAAAACAAAATAGTCGCTTTTGATGAGAAACCAGCTCAACCTAATGAAATTCCGAATAAACCGAATAAGTGTTTGGCTTCAATGGGCAATTATTTATTCAATGTTGATTTTCTTTTTAACCAGTTATTAAAAGATGTGGATGTCCAAGGATCCACCCGCGATTTTGGCCACGATATCATTCCTTCAATCATTAATGAGAGTAATGTTTTTGCTTACTCTTTCAAAGATCCAGACAGTGAAAATCAGCCCTACTGGCGTGACGTGGGTACACTTGACTCATTTTGGGAAGCCAATATGGAACTTGTTACACCTAAACCACAACTTGACCTTTATGATAAAGACTGGCCGATTTGGACATATCAAGAACAGCTTCCACCTGCTAAATTCATTTTTGATAATGATGAACGCCGTGGTATGGCCGTAGATTCAACGGTTTCTGGAGGGTGCATTATTTCTGGTTCAACTATTAGAAAATCATTGTTGTATTCAAGTGTCCATGCCCACTCATACAGTCTTATTGAAGAGTCAGTACTGTTGCCTGGCAGTCAAGTTGGTGAACACGCTAAACTGAAGCGAGTTATCCTTGATAGTTATTGTTGTATCCCGGCCGGTTTGAGCATTGGTTATGATAAGGAACAGGATGAAGCCAATGGTTTTCGTGTTACGAAAAAAGGAATCACCCTAGTAACTAAAACGATGCTGGAAAATCTTGCTAAATAAACGTACTGAATAATTTTTTCGAAATACGAGTCAAAGACATCGCATGGCTAAAAATATGGCACACGAGTACAATTAGTCTGACACCCAAATTATGGTCTTATCTTCACCACTCGGAGATAAGATCACGTTCCACCTAAAGACATACCCCCGCGGCTAACAATTGTTTCATCCACAAAAATCGAGAAATTGGTGTGTTAAAAAGCGAACCTTATGATGAATTTTAAAATAAGAATGCCCCCATTTCTTCTTAGATTTATTACTCATAACATTCCCGGTCCCTCGTGGTTAACCAAAATTCTTTAATGATTCAATATGGTTCTGGTTGAATATTGGTGCGCATTGACTTACGGTCACTTATTCGGAGGTGGTACACACTACCTTATGAAGCTAAATGTGTAATCGAATGTAAGGAGGCTTTCATGACCAATAAACATAAAGGTTCATGTCTTTGTGGTGAAGTGAAGTATGAGCTTTCAGGTGATTTCCAGTCTTTCTTTTTGTGTCACTGTACTCACTGCCAAAAGGATACTGGTTCTGCTCATGCTGCAAATCTATTTGCTACAGCGAACACGTTAACTTGGTTACAAGGTGAAAGTGACGTTAAAACCTACCATCATTTAAATTCAATGCATGCAAAAAGCTTTTGTCAAAAATGTGGATCTGCACTTCCCACGGTTGATGAAAATATTAATAGTGTCGTGGTTCCTGCAGGTAGCTTAGATAGCCCAATTTTAATTGAGCCCACAGCTAAAATCTTTGTTAGTCGTCGTGCTAACTGGTCTAAGCATTTGGATAATATTCCTAACTATGACGAATCACCGGAGCATGTTAAGAGCCAAACACATACGAAATTTTAGGTTTCATTACATTTAGCACTTGATAACTCAGAAGCCCCTGAAAGGGTGCCAACCTTAGATTTAATACACATTTCTTTTGTCATAAATTGAACTTATTTACCTAATAGCAGATTGTATATCAGGGGCTATATGGAATGTAGACTGTTTTCGTAAAACCACAGCGATAACAATCAAGAGTCAAAGACTGCGGGCAATACAAATAAGCTATATTTTGCAGGACGTTAGTTTTTTTCAAACTTGTCGAACGACTCAAAATATCACTGGCTGAATAGTCTATTCTGTCTTTGAGAACAATATGTCTGAACGTTTAATACTAGGCTTGGTATCGAAACGTAAAGCGGTGATATCGATAGGGTCTAGAACTAAAACTTCCAAAATAAGTAAATTTTAAAAGGTACTTTTTAATGAAAAAAACGTTACTAGCAACGGCTTTACTGGCTTCCACAGGTATTGCTCCTGCAATAAGAGCTGCGGAGGCAGAACAGCCCAATATTTTAATTATATTCCCTGATGATGTCGGTTGGACTAACGTCAGTGCTTATGGGCGTGGGGTGATAGGTTATGAGACGCCAAACATCGATCGCCTAGCCAACGAAGGGGTGATGTTTACAGAGCATTACGCTCAGCCTTCCAGTACGGCTGGTCGAGCCGCTCTAATTACTGGCCAGTATCCTATACGTAGCGGTATGACTACCGTTGGGCGTCCAGGTGCAAAACTGGGACTCAATGCTAAAACTCCGACGTTAGCTGAAGTCCTAAAAGAGATGGGCTATCGTAGTGGCCAATTTGGTAAGAACCACCTTGGAGACCGAAACGAGCACCTTCCTACAGTTCATGGTTTTGATGAGTTCTTTGGTAACCTTTACCACTTAAATACTGAAGAAGAACCGGAGCAATATGATTATCCAAAAAATCCTGAGTTCAAGAAGAAGTATGGAACCCGCGGCGTGCTGCATTGTTACGCAACCGAGAAGGTTGATAAGACCGAGGATCCACGTTTTGGCGTAATGGGTAAACAAAAGTGTGAAGATACTGGGCCGCTAACCACCAAACGTATGGAAACTGTGGATGATGAATTTATTGCAGCGGCGGAAAATTTCATGCAAGAAAGCAAAGACAGTAAGAAGCCGTTTTTTGTTTGGCTGAATACTAGTCGCATGCATATGTTTACCCACCTTCGAGAGTCTCGTCGTTACTTAGCTGCCGACACCAATACCGAGCATGACGCGTATGGTAGCGGAATGATTGAACATGATATGCAAGTCGGTGAATTGCTGGACTCGATGGAGGACATGGGCGTCCTCGATAACACGATTATTGTTTACTCTACTGATAATGGGCCAGAGCACAGTGCTAAAACGCATGGTGGTACAACACCATTCCGTGGTGAAAAGATGACGACATATGAAGGTGGCGTTCGGGTGCCTATGATTGTTCGCTGGCCGGGACATATCCCTGCAGGAGAAATCAGAAGAGGCATTCAGTCACATATGGATATTTTCACCACTTTAGCGGCAGCAGCTGGTGTTCCCGATGTTCATGAAAAAATGCTGAAAGAACGAAAACAGTTTATTGATGGTGTGAACAATCTGGATTATTGGAAGGGGGAAACCAAAGAAAGTTCCCGAGATAACTTCATTTACTACTATGAATCCAGCATTAAAGCCATACGCTATAAACAATGGAAGTTGAATTTTGAAACCAGTGAAGACTACTATGAACCGTATGTAAAACAGAAGTTTCCAATCATTTTCAATTTACATATGGACCCATATGAGTCTTTTTCTTCAACATCTGACCGTTCGCAAGCACTCCAACGTAAGCAATGGTTGAATGAGCCTGTTCAAGAGCTATTGATGGAGCATATCAAGTCACTGCAAGATTACCCGCCAGTGCAAAAAGCTGATACGCACGACTTTAGTGAACTAATTAGCGAGCTACAGAAGGGTCGCGAATAACTAAGGGTTATTTTTGGAGCCTATTCAAATATGACTAGGCTCCAGTTTTCAGCTGAATTAGTGTAGTGGCTTATGGCAGATATATATTTTTCCTTACTTAAGGTAATTCTATTGTCTCTAAGTGAATAAGATACTTTAAGCAAATTTTGTCCATGGGCGTTTAAGCTCGTGCTATCCGACAGCGATCGAAACTGGAACTGTTGCATTCATAGTCAGACTTTATGTTGACCAATAGCACCTAAGAGGAGGTCAACATGAGAAAGTTATCTTCAGGAAAATGTAGCGGCATAAAAAGGCCATTCAAGCTTGAAGAAATCTGGCGAATCAGGACTAGACTTGAGCTTGAAAACGACCTGATGCAGCTTGCTCTGCTAAACCTAGCCATTGATAGTAAGCTAAGAGCGAGTGATTTACTAAAGCTGCACGTATACGATGTTTCTTCGCAAGGAGTGATTTATGAAAGGGTTCAATGCATCCAGCAAAAAACGGGTATTGATGTGCACTATGAAATTACTCCTAGGACGCAGCAAAGTATCAGTCGATGGATCTACTCCGCATCCTTATAAGCCAGCAGCTTTTTATTTCCAAGTTGTCGCCGTAAAGGGCAACCAATCAGTTACTCATTTTATCGTTCAATTATCAGGTGTTGGGCTGTAAAGCTCAGACTATTATGGGACTCATTCAATGCGTCGCACTAAAGCCACGTTGATCTATGCCAGAACAAAGAACATCAGGGCGGTACAGATTTTACTAGGGCATTCTAAGCTCGATAATACAACGCGCTATCTGGGTGTTGAATTGGAAGACGCTCTAAAGCTTTCAGAGCAAACAGACTGCTAGTTAGCATAAAGGCTTTTCTAACTCTGAAAAGCCTGTGCCCCATTGCGTGTTTCAAATTGGGTAGTACATCTCTGTAAACCCGCACCAATTATGCTCAGTTTTAGTATAGTAATTACACCCAATGTGCACTAAGTTTTATTTAAATATATTTCATATTGCATGGTTAGTAGTTTTAATAAATGCAATAATTCAGTTAGGTTGATCACTTATGTATACAGTAACAAATGATGAATTATTACCAGTTATTGAAAGAATAGATTGCTATTTCGTCTCATCGTCAATGGGTAAGAGGTCTGATGCGTACGATTGCTTGCCATACTATGCATACAAAAATGGATTTGTGTAAAGACGCCCACTTATTGTGTGCATCTGGTGAATGGTATTACGGCGAGCAGCCTGCCGAGCTAAGAGAAAGCCAGTTTTTCCGTGACATCGAAAATCTACATCGATTATTGCATGAAAGTGCAGCGGCAATGCTCCGGAGTGAAATAGACGGCAAAGCAATCAGTAAGGACCAATTTGATTCATTTTATTACAATCTTGATGAATTCGTGGAAGTACTCGAAAATTTAAAAAAAGAAATCAATACATTATTATACAATCGTGATCCACTAACTGGCGCATATAATCGCCGCTCACTTAATGATGAGCTTTGTAAAATTAAGCAGTTGATCTCTTCAGAAGTTAATAATGCATGTATTATTATTTTTGATCTTGACCATTTTAAATCAATAAATGATCGTTATGGTCATCGTGCTGGAGATCAAGTATTAAAGCAAACGATAGAAGTAGTGAACCGAAATATGCGAAATCTTGATAAGGTACTTCGATACGGAGGCGAAGAGTTTGTTATCTCGCTAATCCAAACAACGCTAAAGGATGCGTATAAAGTTGCTGAGCGTATGCGAAGTGACATTGAGGCAATGGAAATACTGGTAGCAGAAACAACCATTAAAGCAACAGCTTCATTTGGAATAGCAGAAATAATTTCAAGCGCAAATATTTTCAACGCTATTGAAAAAGCGGACCAAGCACTTTATCAGGCCAAAAGAAATGGCCGAAATCAGGTTTTAATATCAAACGATTGACACATCCCAAGGAAATACTAATGCAAAGTTTTCCGATCAGGTTGAGCTCAAATTTCTGGCACGAAAGTGCCTCTTTCAGAGTTACGCCTAGTTGATATATTATTTCACCTAGCGGTGATTTGACATACTTTTGGTCATACTAGAAGTGGCTACTATATTGGTGGCCATTCAGTAATCAGTTAGTCGCCAATTTAGTCAAGTTACTAAAACACATTTGTCCAGCATTGAGCGAGTTATCGTCACTAGATCTGTTTTGCCCCAAGATGAGTTTCAACAAAACTATTACCTTCGTGCCAAAAGCATCTTTTGACCTACCTTTTCTAATATCTTTGTGTGCGAAGGTCTTGAGCCACAGGCTGTTGTGTAAAACTATTTGTAATTTGGATTTTCATTTATTCTTACCAAATAAAACAAAGTGATACATACATTAACTCGGCATTTTCTGCAAACTTATACAAAAAATGTCCAGTAAAAAATACTCTTCGCACTTTCAGAAATTGGAGATTTCAGTGGCAAAAGAACTAGAGCTTGTTTGTCGACATTATGTTGACCACTTTTAATTCTCTAACTTTAAATAAAAGCCACCCCAAGGTGGCTTAACTCTTAGTAACTAATTGAATTAAAAATGGTAATCAACTGTTAGGAATACTTGTTGAGAGTTATCCACTTTTGTATTTTTTTCGTCGTAGTCTTGCTCTAGGTAGCGATAAGTTAAATCTGTTGACCAGTTTTCATTGATTTTATAGGTAGCACCTACTTGTCCACCATAAACAAAATCTGTTGAGCTATGGTCGTTAATATCGTTCTTCGCTACGCCGGCTGACGCACCCACAAAAACACTGATGTCTTTGTATACTGGAACCATGTAGTCATAAGAAGCTAGAAAAGAGTGCTGTTCAGATTTATCCATGTAGCCATAAGTCCCCATTACACGATGATGGTCATTGATGATTGCACCACCACGAAGTTGAGTCGTTACGTCTTCACCATTTTGGTCATGAGATAGGTGATCATTTTGGTAACCTACGCCCACACCTGCGAACCAGTCGGTGTCAGCGGCGAATACAGGTGATGCGGCCATTGTTGCAAGAATGATAGCTGAAGCTGCTGCGAATTTTTTCATATTATGTCTCCAAAAAGAATATTTTGTCCCGCTAACGGGAGGCTATTTTTGCTGTCTGAGGTCATAATATTTAAATATGTGACTAATGAACAATCGCATATGTATGATCCAATCCTCTGTGGTAATTGGAAGTAAATAACCTGATTTGCTCATTACATTTAAATCCCTATAAATCATTGACTTATGAAACTCACACTGGTCTTAATTTGACGAAATAGACAAAATCTATAGTAAAATATCGTTGAAGATTTTTTAAAGTTTTCATTTTTAGTGTGTAAAATACTATTTTAACAATTTCTTATTCTTAAAAGGATACTAGATTGATGAAGGTTTAGCGTTCAATGTTCTCCTGTTTAACTTGTTTTCTAAAGAGATGTGTGAATATATGAGCCTGAGAGTTTTAAGCGGGTTTTTATTGACAATACAGCGAGTGTGAGTGAACTGTGAGGGTGTTGTTTGCTGATGAAAGCTAGAGAAATATTGGCTATAGAAAGGAGCGTTGTAATAAATAAAAACCTCATTAAACATTGCATTTAACGAGGCAGATATTTCGGGTGTTTACGCTTTGCTAGGCACTCTGAATAAGTCGCTGAATACTTTGGCTATCATCAGAGCGAGCAAGATATTTGTCAGCATAAGAAGCGGTGTTTCTATTTTATATACCGGCGTTAGGTTTAAAGCTCCAGACGTAAGTACGACTAACAAGTTAATACCCAGAACTCGATGTATCATCAGTTTTGGCGTTGAAAAGATGTTCCAGATAACGATGACGTTAATGAAATAGAATAATGCCAGTTGCCACAACTCGGTCAATAATGGCATTAAAAATACGTATTGAAGTAAAATGACCGTTCCGGTCCCAATTACGCCCAAAAAACCGTCTTTGAGAACGCTAGGGGGCATTGTGGGTAAAACACACGAGAATACCCCAGCTAGCAACGGGAATATAAAGCCTCCAGGTATCGGTAGATATATCCAAATTAATGTAGATGTGACAAACATGATCACACCTTGGAGAACTTTACGACCATCTTCATTAAGGTGCTGGAGAAAACTGCGTTTTTCTTGCTCCCAAGATGTCTGAACGTGTTGAATCACAAGATCGTTCTGGTTATCAACTAGTGAGTATTGTGGCTTGTTTGCATCAAAGTTCTTTAGTCGTTCTATCAGCTTTTCGTCGTCGAGGTTATGTTTTGTATTGGACTCGGAACATTCAACCAAGGTTGCTTGAATATGAGCGAGTTCATCTACTCGATTGCGCCAAACTTTCCTATGTTGTTTTAAACGATAACTGCCTGTAAGTGGTAGATTTAAGAGTTGGTACAGCTTTTCAATGTTTGCTGTATTCGACTCCAAAGATTCAGTGAAGACTGAGCCTGGATTTGTGACCGATTCGAGTAATGTAGAGCGAACGGCCTCAAAACATTTGAGGAAGTGTTGTTCAGTATTAACTGGCCATACGAGTCGATAAACCACAGAAAAAGTAATCACGCCTAATATGGTTTCTTGTACCCGTAACAACGCAAAATGGAATGTTGCTTGGTTATCAAACCCACCCATACAAGCGATGATGGAGCAGACAGAAAACCCCATCGTAAATACATAACCATATTTGGCATCACTTGACATGAAAATACATACCCCAAGAAATAGGGTAAAAAAGGTTAAGAACAAAAACTGATCTTGAGAGAACATAGCAATGAGAAAAAAAGCGTATCCGATACCTACGACAGTCCCAAGTAATCGGTTGTAGCCTTTGTTCAGTGAATGCGCGAAGCTCTCGTTTAATGCCATGACGGCAACCGCAATCGCCGCCCAGTATGGTTTTTCCCATTGAAACCACAGGGCGAGGCAAATGGCGATAACAATAGAGAGTGCTGCTTTTATCGCTTCTTTCGTCGAGGCATTAAACATAGCAATCTACCTAATTAGTTTTTGATGATTTTAACGGAAGCCGTCATACCCACGCGTAACTGTAGATTTTCGGGGATTTTGTCTAGCGTCACTTTGATCGGAATGCGCTGAGCTAAACGTATCCATTGAAAATTAGGGTTTACGTTAGGCAATAGATCGTTACCTGTACTGCCATCTTGCTTAGCGATGCCGTATCCAATACTCTTGATTTTACCCTTTAATACCACGTCATCGTGCATGAGCAAGGTGACGTACGCTTTGTCTTGTGGGTCGACACCAACTAAATCAGTCTCTTTGAAGTAACCCTCTATCCAAAAGCTATTTTCATCAATCAAAGCGACCACTGGTGAGTTAGCTACTACTTGTGAACCAACGCGCAGGTTTAGATTGGTAATATAGCCATCGGTAGGTGCATAAACTTTGGTAAAATCGAGATTTAGATGCGCTTCTTCTACAGTGGCTTTTGCTAGCTCCACATTCGCCATCGCCGTTTCGACCGCATTACTTAAATTATTCAGAGTCAGCACTGGCACTGCGCCGGGAGTACGCTTTTGTAGTTTTAAGGCACGCTGCTCTTCATTTTTCGCTTTAGATAACAGTGCGACTGCTTGTTTCTGACTTGCTAACGCTTTGTTGTAGGTCGCTTGATAAATACTCGGATCAATCTCAAACAATAGATCGCCTTTTTTAACCTTTGAGTTGTCAGTCACGTAAATATCGGTGACTTGTCCGGTTACGCGAGGCGTTATTGAGACAATATAAGCACTAACTTGGCCATCTCGGGTCCAAGGGTTATTTTCGTATGTTTGGTAGTAGCTGTAAAACACAGTACCAGCGGTACAAAGTAATAGTAGAGTGATGAAATAACGTTTAATCACGGGGATCGCCTTAAAATATGGTGATGAACTGACCAACGAGGCCTGTAAAAATAACTATCAGACTTATCTCGGCTAACGCTGGGAAGGCAATGTACTTATGAAGCCCCAGTTTGGTTGCTATCGATCCCACTAACAGCGTTAGTATGTAAGCCAATGCGATAACCAGTAGTAGCGGAGGGAAATAGACCTCTCCCCAGACAAGTTCATGTGGCATTATGCTCATTGCGTTTATCTCTGTTTTCTTGATGAATGAAAAGATAAGGCAATCAGAATAGAAGAGGTAATCGCTTTTGTATGACAGTATCCACCAAAAGCCAAAATTTATAGATATGTGTCTATTTTATGATGGGTAAGGCATTGTTGCTGCGCGTATTTTCAATGCGTCGTTCCCAACGGCGATGAGCTATAAGCGTTATCAAAACAATGCTCCCTCCGATTAAGTTCTCTTTGACGGGGCGCTCGTTGAGAACTAAAAACAGCCAAAGAGGACCAAGTAATAGCTCTAGCAAGAGCACTAAGGACGTTTGTCCTGCTGGTAAATAATTGGATGACTTAGAGATCAAAAAGCCAGACAGTGGAACTACTACACAGCCAAGTAGAGCCATATAAATAAATTGTAAAGCGCCTAGAGAGCCAGGCACCGCACCATTCATCATTGCGACAGCGGACATAACTAAACCTCCAATCACGAGCATTATGAGACCGTTTACACCACGATTTTTTCTCAATGCTACGAGATAAGAAGCCGATCCCACAGCGGCAATGAGCGCGTAATAATCCCCTTTGGCTTGACCTACACCTAAACCATGTTGAAAAATTATTCCTATTCCCAACATGGAAACCATCATGGCAACCAGTAAAGCTGTTGATAGTTTTTCATGGAGTACGATGAAGGCGATGAAAGAGGCAAACAGCGGGGCAGTATTAAATATCGCTAAAGTGCTTGTCGCGTCTGTGTTGTTCATCGCCAGAACAAAGAAGATGGTTGCTATCGCAAACGAAGACCCACCGATAAGGTCCACAATGGAAAGTGATCGCTTAGCATCGTATGTATGCTTACTAGATGCAAAATATTTGAGTGTGATAATGGTTGCCGATAAGAAAAGTCCTCTCCAGAAGACCAGATTCCACGGTGAACTGTCGACTAACCTAACCAGAAGACTGTCGAAACTCAATATAAACACACCACAAAGGGCATAGAGAGTACCTATCTTTTTGTTCTGCATTTTATAACCTCTACGTGATGTGTAGAAAAGGCGGACTAAGCCCAATAGCGATCATGAGTAAACGAGATAGTGAGCCAAAGATGGTTACTCAGTGGCTTTAGGCACGACTCGACATCAACACGGATTTTGTCCAGTTCCTGTATCTCAAACATTCGAGAAGGGGTGGTATCGATAAAGGTTATATCGACGAAGAGCTGTCGACCGGTTTTTGTGATACGCGCGACATGATCGTCAAATGAATAGCGTGACGAAAGTGGGCGCAATATGTCCTCGATTTCCTGTTGAACCGACTCATCGGGTGCCATGACAAGTAGTTCTTTGATGCTCTTAACCAATCTTGTGATAGGAACCTTAATAAAATAGAGCGTTGCAAGAATCACGGATATTGGGTCGACGTAAGAAGCAAGGTGCTTCAGAGAATCAGTTGTCATCATCAGGTGGCTAATGACAAAAGAAACGACCACCAGAAGACTGAATATCGCATCGACTAACCATTGTTCACACTCGGCTTGTATGAGGTCGTTCTGCTCCTGACTGCAGTACTTTAAGTAGCCCCAACTGCTTAAACAAATTAATGCGGTGATGAGACCATAAGCAATGCCCGAGAAGCTTTCATTATTTTCTGCGCCTCCGTTATGCAAAACCAATACGGCGCTCACAAACCCATAGAGGCAGATAGAAATAATGACGAACGATTTAACCAGGTTCACTAACGGTTCAACAGCGGTTCTACCCATATGAAAACTGCTCTGATGGAATTGGTTTGAGTCAAAGCTATTGTCTTTACTTATCATAACCAGTGCGTACATCGTCATCATCGAGAGCAATATCGACACGCCAGAATATATCGCATCGAAAAGAATGATCCCCGATTGTATGAGGAGTCCCCATACCACTCCTGCCGTCGTATAGAGACAACCCATCGTTATGGAAAATTGGATAAGTTTTTTGTCATTTGTACTGTTACTACTCATTATTTGAATCTTGTGTTTCTTTTTCTATGATCAACCAAACCGGAACTGCACACATCAGAAGTAGTAAGCTCCACATCCCCGCAGTAGGACCACTTCCGTAAATAGTCGCAACAGAAAATACGAATGCGATGGCGCCAATCGGAATATAAGCGTTTATATTTAGCACACGAGAAAGCTTATCTTTTTTGACAAACAAAATGCCTTCTACCACACAACAGAATACATAAGGGATCATGGCCGCATCAGTCGACAGGTCGACAATTAGATTGTAAAACGTGGCCATTGCCTGGCCGCCTGACACATCGACGATTAACAGCAAGCTCGATAGGGTAGCTGAAATTAAAATGCCGTACTTAGGAGAACCAGCACGGTTCACTTTCGCAAACACTTTGGGCATGGCACCGTCTCGTGCTGCCGCCATAGGAACCTGACCCATGAGTAACGTCCAGCCATTGATGGCACCTAAGGAAGAAATAACTGCGGCAATCGATATAATGGTAGCCGCCGTTGGTCCCCACATGACGTGAGCAGCATCGGCAAACGGCGCAGTGGAATGAATCAGAAACTCTCTTGGCAGTACCCCCAGTACTACGGTTGTCCCCAAAATATAAATTAGAGAAGACACCAAGGTACCGACAATGGTGGCGCGTGGAATGGTTTTATCGGCATTTTCTACATCGCCAGCAGGCACGGTCGCTGATTCAATACCCAAGAAAGCAAACATCGTCAACGGAGCGGTTGCCGCTAGAGCGCTAAAGAACGGCTTGTCACTTGGGTTTAATACGGCAAAGTGACTCCAGTCCACCCAGAATAACCCAAAGATACTAATACCAATAAACGGGATCAGCTTGGTGTAGACGGTGACCGCCTGAAACATACCGGCTTCTTTGACACCCTTGATATTAATCGCAGCAATTAACCATATAGCGCCGAGGCCAATTAGAACGTTAACGCCACGCAACTCATGAAGGAAAGGGAAAAGATTATTGAGATATCCAACCAAACCAGCAGCCATGGCGGGTAAAGAGGCCCAAATGGAAATCCAGTAACCCCAGGCCACTAAAAAGCCAGTAAATCGGCCAAAACCTAGTCGTGTGTAGGCATAGGGTCCACCTGTTGATGGGGAAATTCGTGCTAGTCGGGCAAATACAATGCCAAGACAAACCGCAGCCATTGCCATTAGGCCCCAACCAATAATCGCAACCGATCCGTAAGGGGCGAGTGCGGCAGGAGCTATGAAGAAACCGGAGCCAATCATATTACCAATGATCAAAGCCGTACAGGTCCAAAACCCTAAAGACTTTGTTTTGGCGGGTGTGTTATCAGTCATCATAAACCTTCATTGGTGTGTCAATTCAACAAATATTTGAGGGGATTAAACAAGCCCACCGGAAGTTATCTCCAACAGTGGGCTTATTGTTCAGAGTCAGTTACTTCAATGAGTAAGATTGAATTACGTCCTGACTTTGCTGTTGACCAAAGTAACGTTGGAACAGTTCAGAGAACTCGTTAGTTTGGTATGCGGCACTTAATGCCTTATCCACGCTTAGTCTAAAATCATCGTTGTTACGTGGAACCGCTAGTGATTGAAGTGCTGTCTCATAGACACGGCCTGAAAGTTCTAGGTTGCCAAAACCGCCTTTCGCCATTTCACTGCTTAAAGAGTCTACTTCAGCGAAGTAAGCGTCTGCTTTACCAGAGTTAACCATGTCGAGTCCTTGCTCGTGAGTATCAACACTGACAACCTTAGCAATAACACCAAGGCGTTTAACTTGCTCTTTAACCCAGGCTTCTGTCACCGTTTGCTTGTGGACGACGTAAGTGTGATTCGCAAGGCCACGGTTGACAGTGGCACGCCATTTAGGACCTTCGTGTGCAGGTTTACCTTCGAGTACACGTTTTAAGTCTTGCTGTGCATCTTGATTCAACACTGCGCTAACGCCACCTTGGAAGATGGGAAGCGAGAAGCTCGCCAGCTGACGACGCTCTACCGTTGGTGTGATCGCGCTACATAAGATGTCGATTTCGCTGTTAGAAAGCTTTTGTAGTCCAGAGTCTAGAGTAACAGGGACAAACTGAATACTATTGCTCTCTACGTCCATCGAATTGGCAACCGCTTTACAAAGATCAATCGCGTAGCCCTCTGGTTGGCCGGTTACCTGGCTTAAAGATGAGAACGGTGCTTCATCAGCAAGGTAGCCAAACGTTAGGCTGTTTTCGTTGGCAAAGGCAACGTTCATTGTCACAGGAAGTAGTACGGATAGTGCTAATGCACTCTGTACCAATGATTTTTTATTTAACATATCTATGTTCCTAATTCTTTAATCAATATGAGTGGTGTGTTGCCACTGATTAGTTATTTGATTCGGCTGATGCTTGAGTTGTGTCTTTTTTATCAAAACGGTAAGCAATGAAGCCGTAAAGAAGATAAGAAAGCATCATCACGACCATGCCGCCAAATACCGCTTCCATTCCTGAAGCGTAAAGTGCGTAAGCGCTGTAAAGAATCGCAACCAGCATGCAAATGATGTTCAGCGTAAATGCTTTACCCGTTACGTTTGCTTTCTTCATGACAATAACCAGTGCAGAGATTGCGGTGATGTAAGGAACAATGTTTGTTACGGCTGCAAGGTCAACCAATTTACCAAACTGCGCCGCTGCGTCAGGAGACATAGTGGTTACCGCGAACAGTGTTTGAATAACACCAGCAATCACCATACCAATTACAGGCGCGCCAGCTTTGTTTAGTTTTGCAAACACTTTAGGGAACATACGGAAATCAGCCGTAAATTTCGCTGTTTCTGCCAGCGTGAACTGCCAGCCAAGCAGAGAGCCTACACACGCAATTACCGCTAGAGCCATGATGATATTACCCACGAATGGGTTAAACATTTGAGCGTAAACGTAAGCAAAAGGCGCACTAGAGTTAGCTAACTCAGCATTAGGAACAATACCTTGAATGACGGCAGTAGATAGAACATAGATAACTGCAGCGCCCAGCGTACCTAACAGACACGCAAGTGGTACATTTTTCTTAGGGTTTTCGACTGCGTCGGAGTTTTGCGCAGCAGACTCCATACCGAGGAATGCCCATAGTGTTAGTGGAATACTTTGCGCGATTGCATCTGACATTTTCAGGTTTTGTGGGTTCCACGCTTGAGCAAAAGTATCTGCCGAGAACCAGAACCAACCGATAATACCCAAACCAGCAACAGGGATGATGACGCCCCAAACTGTAATTGCACCAATTTTACCGGTTAAACGTGCCCCGCCAAAGTTAGCAACAATGGTCAGCCAAATTAAACCTACTACGCCGACAAACAGTGGCGTTGCTCCGGTACCCAGCCAGGGGAAAAATGGTGTCAAGTATCCCACCGCTGAAATAGCAATAGCAACGTTACCAATTGCTAGAGAAAGGTAATAAAGAAATGACGCCATGAAAAAGCTGGATTTCCCATGCGCTTCCTCAGAGTAGGCAGACATGCCACCTGAGCGGTTACAAAACACACCAAGTTGCGCAAATGAGTAAGCGATTGCCATGGAGCCAATTGCGGTAACAATCCACGAAAGGAGTGAAATTGCTCCTATTTGTGCCATAGATGATGGAAGCATGATAATGCCAGAGCCCATCATATTTACCGCAACTAACGTCGTTAGCCCGGTAAGCGTCATCTTTTTGTTATTAGAATCGGCCATTTTAAACTCCTAGAGTTAAGTTTTAATTTTGAAAGATTTATTTTCTGTGTGTAAATAGAAATTTACGTGTTTTTATTTACACGTATTTCTATTTTTAACTCACAAAAAATTGAAAATGGTTATAGATTAAAAATGATTAAATCAATACAAATTAAAATTTCGACTAGTTTTATTGATTACTGATATTAAAAATTAAACAGTATGAAAACTACGACGTTGATTTAAATCGAGTGGGGATATTAGTAGTAATTAGACGGCTATCATAATCGCATTTGGATGATTGCGTCCGTCAAAACCTGAAGCTTAGTCGGTTTTGGAAGGGGGGGTGGACACAGGTTGAGTTTTTATTATTTTAATATCAATGATTTAATTTTGTTTGGAGTGAGGGGTACTAAATTGGATGCTTAGGAATTAATGAGAGGATAAACAAAAGTTCAATTATCTAATGAGTGTTTTTATTTATTGATTATTTGAATGATCTGATCCGTCATAAGCGATTTAAATATCCTTGCGTTAGAGAACATAATGGCGTCCTGATGTGAAACAACAATCTTAAATTAATCCTTATTAAGGAGGAACTGTGAATAAGAATTCCCACAACCTACCAGAGCGTTTGGCAAATCAGTTTCCTGTATTGTTAGTCGCTGATTTAAGTGACAACAATGCAAATGCAAAAAGTGTCGAATCAATTACTAATTATCTAAAACAAGATAATATTAATATAGAGGTGTGCAAAACATTAGATGATTTTGCAACTTATGCTTCTTCAAATCCTGCATACAGCGCGGTGATTATTAGTTGGCACCTATGTCAGTCAAATCAAGAGATAGCATTACAAGTCATTGAAAATATCCGTTTGCGTTGCTCGGGGATTCCCATTTTGCTTGGAATGTCTAAACACCATTCATCTTCGATCCCACTTAGATTTGTTGAAGCTATGGATGGTGTTATCTACGTCCCTGAAGATAGCCCTAAGTTTATAGCAGGACGAATTAAGGCGGCCGCTAAGCGTTATCTCGACACTATCCTACCGCCTTTTTTTGGTGCCATGGTGAATTTTGACGATTCGCATGAATACTCTTGGCATACCCCTGGCCACACAGGTGGCACGGCTTTCATGAAAACGCCTGTCGGTAAAGCCTTTGTTGATTTCTATGGTGAGCAAATGCTGCGTTCAGACCTCTCTATATCGGTCGGCGAGCTTGGTTCCCTTAATGATCATAACGGTCCTGTTGGAGAAGCGGAGAAAAATGCGGCTCGAGTATTTGGCGCAGACCATACATACTTTTCTGTGGGTGGGAGTTCATCAAGTAATGAAATTATCCTACATTCCGCTGTCACAGATGGCGATACGGTTTTGGTTGACCGAAACTGCCATAAGTCATTGAACTATGCATTAAATATGTCCGGGGCAATGCCAATTTATATGGTGCCTAAGCGTAATGCTCGTGGTGTGATTGGCCCGGTACCTTCCAATCAAATGACACAAGATGCTATCAAACAGAAAATGGATGAAAGCCCAATTGTCACAGACAAAGAGACACTGCCAGTACTTGCTGCATTAACCAACTCGACCTATGACGGTTTGTGCTACAACGTTGAAACCACAACGCGCCTATTAAGCGAGTCAGTACCTCGTATCCACTACGATGAGGCATGGTATGCGTATGCTCGCTTTAATGAGCTTTATGAAGGCCGTTATGGTATGCACCGCGGCGAACGTCATCCAGATGACGCTACGATCTCCGTGACGCATTCAACACACAAGTTGCTCGCGGCTCTCTCACAGGCTTCAATGATCCACTTACGTTCAGGCAAGGTTCCTGTAGATCCTGCGCTGTTTAATGAAGCGTTTATGATGCACACGTCGACCTCGCCACAATACAGCATTATCGCGTCGACCGATGTGTCGGCCAAAATGATGGACGATTCCGGTGAATATCTTACAGATGAGTGCATCAGCGAAGCCATCGCGTTTCGTAAAGCCATCGTCAGTATCAAAGATCAAATCCTTGAGCGTGATGAGAGCGACTGGTGGTTTGACATGTGGCAACCCGATGCGGTTGAAGGTGTCCCGTTCGTTCAAGTGGATGATAAGAAGTTAAAAACAGATGCAAGCTGTTGGTATCTAAAGCCGAACGAACAATGGCATGGCTTTGACGACCTAGGCGATGATTACTGCATGCTTGATCCGATTAAAGCCACCGTACTGACTCCTGGCATGAATATTGGCGGTGAACTAGAGGAGACCGGTATCCCGGCGACGTTAGTGTCATCGTTCCTGTCTAGCAGAGGTATTGTGGTTGAGAAAACCGAGCCTTATTCATTCTTAGTTTTATTTTCTATTGGTGCAACCAAAGGAAAGTGGGGCTCGTTGATCTCTGGTTTAGTGGAGTTCAAGCGTCACTACGATGCCAACACACCACTCAGTATCGTATTGCCAAACTTGGTAGAAGAACATCCACAGCGCTATGCGGATATGGGGATTAAAGACCTTGCTCAGCAAATGCATAACGCTATATCGGGCACAGGTATGTTAACGCATATGGACAGTGCATTTACGCAACTTCCAGATGTCGTTAAAAGCCCTCGTGAAACTTACGGACAGTTGGTTAAAGGGAATGTAGAGCGCGTGCCTGTAGAAGAAATGGTTGGTCGTGTCGTGGCCGTGCAGGTTGTTCCTTACCCGCCAGGTATACCGTTGATGATGCCTGGTGAAAAAGTTGAAGCGGGTAATACCGCAGTCATCGATTATTTGCTCGCTCTGCAAGACTTCGACGCTTTATTCCCGGGTTTTGAGCATGATACTCACGGCGTTGAAATTGAAACTAACGAGAAGGGTGAGGCTTATTACAGCCTGTACTGTTTGAAATAAGAGTTCGATGGTGGGGCTTTTCGGCCTCACCGTACTTAAACGATATAAATTTTTAATTCGCTCCATAATCTAGGAGCGCATAGAGGAAAAAAACATGATTTCTACAGGTTATAAGCCAGTAAAAAGTAAAGTGCTAGTGATTGATGATAGTGCTTTCAACACGAGTATGTTTCGTAACGTTTCTGCACTGATTGAAGAGCTAAACATGCGCGATGTGATCGTTACACATGCCACGTCTTTTGATGATGGTATCGCTACGGCTTCTTCAGATGCTTCTATCCACGGTGTCTTTTTGAACTGGGAACTGCTAAATGGCGCTGATGACCACGCTGCGGCGAAGCTCATTCTAGATGAACTGTCTAATCGTCATGCCAATATTCCCGTGTTCCTAATGGCAACACACAGCGATAAAGTGAAAACGATCAACGAAGATGTGATGAAGAAAACCACAGAGTTCGTTTGGATGTTACAAGACACTGCTGATTTCATCGCTGGCCGTATGATTGCAGCGGTAACACGTTACCGTGATCAGCTACTTCCTCCATTTGCGGCTGCATTGGCGAAGTACTCACAGCGTAAAGAGCACTCTTGGTCTGCACCCGGTCACCAAGGTGGTATCGCCTTCACTAAGCTACCGGTAGGTCGTGCGTTCTTTGATTTTTATGGTGAAAACCTGTTCCGTACCGATATGGGGATCGAGCGTGGTGAGTTGGGTTCACTGCTGGATCACTCTGGTCCTATCGCGGAGAGCGAAAAATACGCAGCGAAAGTCTTTGGCGCTGATCGGTCTTACAACGTGGTAGGTGGTACATCTGAATCAAACCGTACCATTATGCAAGCGTGTATGGTTGAAGATGAAGTTGCGATCTGTGACCGAAACTGTCATAAATCGGTTGAACAAGGACTTATGCTAACAGGTGCTCGCCCAGTATACCTAGTCCCGACCCGTAACCAGTACGGCATTATCGGCCCAGTACCGGCGAGCGATATGTCGGCAGAAAGTATTCAACATAAGGTCAATACAAGCGCATTAACCAAAGACTTAGATAACAAAGACGCGGTTTATTCTGTATTAACGAGCTGTACTTACGACGGCCTGTGCTATAACGCAGAAAAAGCAGAGCACCTACTTGGTCAAAGCTCGCCACGTGTACACATGGATGAGGCATGGTACGGCTATGCGCGTTTCAACCCGATTTACGATAAGCACTTTGCGATGCGTGACGATGCAAAAAGTGATGAAAATGCGCCAACCGTATTTGCGACCCACTCAACGCACAAGTTGTTAGCGGCACTATCGCAAGCATCATACATCCACATGCGTGAAGGTCGTGATTCTATCCCACACGATCGTTTCAACCAGTCATACATGATGCATGCGACGACGTCTCCGCTTTACTCGATTGTTGCGTCAAATGACATTGCCTCAGCAATGATGGACGGCAATGGTGGTAAGTTACTGACCAATGAAGCGATTGAAGAAGCGATTGGTTTCCGTCAAGCGATTGGTCGTGTGCATAAGAAGCATGTTGCTGAAGGCGACTGGTTCTTTAAACCATGGAACGCCGAGGTAGTGACTGATCCTGCGACCGGTGAAACCTTCAACTTTGAAGAAGCACCGCTCAAACTCTTGTCAACAGAGCAGGGTTGCTGGCGTTTAAACCCTGAAGACAAGTGGCACGGCTTTACAGAGTTAGAAGATAACTGGGTGATGCTTGATCCGGTTAAAGTGAGCCTACTGACTCCAGGGATGGATCAAGATGGAAACTTGCAAGAGTCAGGGGTTCCTGCGGAACTGTTTACTGCTTATGCAGGTCAGTTTGGCATTGTTCCAACACGTACCACAGACTTCCAGGTGATGTTCCTGTTCAGTATTGGTGTCACGCGTGGTAAATGGGCGACATTGGTGAACACTATGCTGGATTTCAAACGCATGTACGATGAGAACACGCCGTTAGAGCAAGCCATTCCAAAATTGGTGAAAGCAAACCCAGAGCGATACGCAGGTCTCGGCTTGAAAGACTTGGGTGACCAAATGTTTGATTTTATCAAGAATGAAGATCCAGGTACTTCACTAAACCGTGCGTACTCATCACTCCCTGAGCCAGTATTCACGCCTCGCGAGACGTTCCAGCGTCTTGTAAAAGATGAGGTAGAACTCGTGCCAGCGGATCAACTACATGGCCGTATTGCTGCGAATGCGGTAATGCCATACCCACCGGGCATTCCAATGATGATGTCAGGTGAGAAGTTTGATGTACAAAACAGCCCTCAGGTTGACTACCTAGTTAAACTGGGCGAGTGGGACAGTCGATTCCCTGGCTTTGAGCATGAAGTAGAAGGGGCTGAAATAGAAAATGGCACATACTGTGTGCTGTGTTTGAAATAGCCCGTTAGAGTCCTTTACAACGCCCCAATCGCTGAAAGCCGGCTTTTGGGGCGTTTTTCTCTCATTTTTAGTTGGTTATAACACTTAGCTCAATTAGGACATGAACTAACGTAAGTTGCCCAAATTCGAACACGTTCTTTAAAGAGAGTTTGATCCTACATATGCGATTAACAGTTACTCTGAAATTAAAATTAATATAGGCCTAACTAGATTTACGTAGGTCAAAAAGTAATTATGAGCGGTATTATTTCAATTCAAAGTCATGTTGTTTATGGGCATGCAGGTAACAGTTCTGCTGTATTTCCAATCCAACGTATGGGGTTAGAGGTATGGCCCATTAATACAGTACAATTTTCTAATCACACTCAATACGAACAGGGATGGACTGGACAAAAGTTAAGCTCAGATGATATTCGCACGCTTATTAAAGGTATAGATAACATTGGAAAGTTAGAAGAGTGTAATGCGGTTCTTTCTGGTTATCAAAGCAGTGCTAATCAGTGCAAAGCCGTCGTGGATGCAGTGACGTTGATCAAAGAGCGTAACCACAATGCTATTTATGTTTGTGACCCTGTCATGGGGGACCCTGATAAAGGCTGTATTGTTGAAGCTGGTGTTCAAGAGGAAATCATCCGCTCTTTGGTACCTGTCGCTGATGTGATTGTTCCAAACCAGTACGAACTCACAGCGATAACCGGCGTGGAAATAAATACACTGTATGATGCGGTGACCGCATGCAAAAAAGCGTTGGAAATGGGGCCAAAAGCCGTCTTAGTTAAGCACCTTCATACACCGGCCTCTGATGAATTCCAAATGATACTTGCGACACCGAAGGCTTGTTATTTAACGCAAAGGCCGAATATCGAGTTCACGAAGCAACCTGTCGGAGTTGGAGATCTTATCTCAGCCGTTTTCACCGCGTGCTTGATGAAAGGAATGTCCCCAGTAGCCGCATTTCAACATACAAACAACGCAGTTTATGGTGTCTTAGAGGTCACTAAAGATTGCGACACATGGGAACTTCAGACAATCAGTGCTCAATACGAGTTTGTTGAGCCAACGCATGAGTTTAACGTGATCAAAATCGCTTAACATTTTTATACCTAAATATATTTGATAGTAGAGTACTTCCATATATTTAGGTTATGAGCAACACTTTCATCTTTTGCACTAATAAATAAAACTCTTAAATTTTTAATTAAATTTTGAGTTAAGTTTTTGATATGTAGTGCTTTGAGAGTTTTATATAGAAATGGACATCTTATAGTTAAGATAGTATCTGATATGTAATGCTATTTCTCGAGCAACCATTATATTGGTAGTTCGATTAGTTCAGAGAGTTTCGTAGAATAGAAACATCTGTGAGAATATTTATTACTATCGATTTAGTAGTCCCGAAATAAATTTAAGTAGGTAAAGAAATGAATAAGAATTTATTATCACTAGTCTTGTTAACTGCTTCTGCCGGTGTAATGGCGCAAAATGGTGTATCTCTTGACCAACAGAAAATAGATAGTGATATGCGACAACTGCATCATATATATGAAAAAGGTGCAACCTTTATTATGATAGATAAAGATTCAAGGTATGAAATAGTTGAATTTTTTGGGATTTGGGTTGATAGAAACAACTACGTATCACGTAAGGACTCAAAGGTACTGAACTTAGAAGTGGTAAATAAACAATTCGTTTATTCGCATACTGGAGATACTCTTGACTCATTAGAAGAGGGGATTCTCGAACACTTAGATGTGACGTTGCCTAACTACTTTAGTGTTGACGTTTATAGAAATTATCACGGTAACTCAGGTCAATTTAACTATTTAGCGAGAGTTATAGAATATAAGTAATACATAGGGTGGTGTTGACTCAATTGATGGAAGCTCCTAATAGCCCTTACTCTGCTACTTTGAGAGCAGAGTATAGGCTAAAGCAGATGAGTGCATCAGAAGTAAAAATCACCAACTGGAATGCACATAATCAAAAGCTCAAAAATAGCGGTTCGCCGACGTATTCCTTCCTTTCATACCTAGTAATGCTCTGACATTAATATCCGCGGTAACTTCACACTCTCTAAATATAGAACGATTGCGTAACTGGCTCCTTTCGCTGAACTTCGTGCGTATCTAGACTATCAAGCGTATAAATTCTTTCCTTACCATTAACGTTACACAGTCCGAGAATCTCATCACAGAAAACTCTACGGGCAATTTTAGCCCTTATTTCATTGTTATGTCGCGAGGGAGTTAGGGAATTGATCCTTATGGCTATGTGTATACTAGAATTACAGTGCCATTTTTGTCACTTCTGCAAGGCTATGCAAATACTAAAATGGTTATAGTGAGATCTTAATTTATTATAATCATAGTCAGCAAAGAATAGGTATTGGTGTCGCTTTAACCGATATGCCTTGAAAGGCGAGATTTATTAAATACAACGATAGAATGTGGGATTTATATCTATTTTATAAACACCTTATTATAAAAACCTTTTGTGCTAGGCAAGCTGCTCACTTAAGGTTTATAGCAGGCAATAAAAAAGCCACCTAAATGGTGGCTTAATATCAGTAATTCAGTAAATTAAAAATGGTAATCAACTGTTAGGAATACTTGTTGAGAGTTATCCACTTTTGTATTTTTTTCGTCGTAGTCTTGCTCTAGGTAGCGATAAGTTAAATCTGTTGACCAGTTTTCATTGATTTTATAGGTAGCACCTACTTGTCCACCATAAACAAAATCTGTTGAGCTATGGTCGTTAATATCGTTCTTCGCTACGCCGGCTGACGCACCCACAAAAACACTGATGTCTTTGTATACTGGAACCATGTAGTCATAAGAAGCTAGAAAAGAGTGCTGTTCAGATTTATCCATGTAGCCATAAGTCCCCATTACACGATGATGGTCATTGATGATTGCACCACCACGAAGTTGAGTCGTTACGTCTTCACCATTTTGGTCATGAGATAGGTGATCATTTTGGTAACCTACGCCCACACCTGCGAACCAGTCGGTGTCAGCGGCGAATACAGGTGATGCGGCCATTGTTGCAAGAATGATAGCTGAAGCTGCTGCGAATTTTTTCATATTATGTCTCCAAAAAGAAATACTATTCCCCGTTAATGGGAGAGTGTTTTTGTTGTCTGAAGGCATAATATTTAAATATGGGACTAACGAACAATCGCATATGTATGATCAAATCCTCACCAAGGGTGTAATGGAGAGTTAGATAATGATTTTAAGTATAGGTTTAATTACTTAAGTGATTGATTAAAAGATATTTTCATGTAAATGGCGTTTGATATGCTTAGTCATTTAACTTCTACTAAGGTGATGAAAATCATTTAGTTTGAAGACATCATTAAGTTAGACCAGTGTAATTTTTAATATCACTCAATAGAAATTTTTTGAATCAACAGAGAACCTAACACGGGCAAGGTAGTGTATAACTCATGTGTTTGATGTTTGATGTTTGATGTTTAAGCATATAGGTTAACGCGTTGAAATTTAATTAAAAGTAGGGTTTTATGTGAGCCTTTGGTCTTTATTCAGGCTCGCAATTTGATGAGTCACTTATACTGATTTTTAATTTTATTCACATAGCGATTTAGTACAGTGAGAATTGACTTCCTAACGTCCATGACCTGTTTAGAGTGAGGGGACCACAACGCAACACCAAACTTGAGTCCTTCTAATATTTGATCTATTTTGAGTTCTTCTATACGGTCGGTAGCATACTCTGATTCAGAAAGAATTTTAGGTAGTAGAGCCCAGCCAAGATCTTCGCCAACCAACTTAATGGCGAGTGCTAGTTGGTCTATTTCTTCGTGCTCTGAACTGAATACAATTTTTTCTTTTAAGTTCTCTTCAACAAAAGTCCGTAATATAAACTGACGCTCCCTAGCTAATACTGAATAAGCCTCTTGAGAGCTAACTTTAGATAACCTCCCTCCTTTTTTAACAAAAGGGACAAACTCCACATGTCCTAGGAATGTTGCATCTAAACTATGAATTGCTTGGCTTTCGTGAATATTGACAATACCGAAATGAATGCTTCCACTAACAATACCATCCTTAATTTCATTCTTATTACGAACAATAAAGTTCACTCTCATCAAGGGAAAATCTTGTGCTAGCTCGGCACGGAGATCGGACAACACTTTATGTGGAATAAAACTTGGGTACGCGATAGTGATGTTTTCTAGGCCTCCATACGAAAGGCTAAGTGCTACCTTATCGAGGATCCGAGCTTGCTCAACAGTCTGCTTTGCATAGTGGTATAACAACTGGCCTTCTTCTGTTGGCTTAACAGAGCGTCCAACACGTTCAAAAAGCGTCACCGCTAACTGGTCTTCCAAATTTGTAATTACCTGACCGACCGTTGTTCTGTGCTTATTGAGTTTAACTGCTGCTTTACTGAATGAAAGCTCATTGTAAACAGCAATAAAAGCCAATAATTGTTCTAAGCTAAAGTTCATAAAGATAGACACCAGAGAAATGTGAGATTTTCAAGATACCATGGTGCATGGATATTTCCCAGTCAGAAAGGTTGATATTGAGCAGCCTTGGATATTAATTAATTGAGTACATTCAACAATGACGTGAATCTTTGCCAAAAGTATTATCCATTCTCCAGCGTATAAAGATAAAGTGAAGCCATAGCAAACGTAGGAGTCACTATCACTGCAAGCGAGCCTTTTATTTTGGGCCGACTTGTCCCTATTCGACGAAACATTTTGTAGGAGCGCGTCCTACATAAGCGATTGGTCGAGGGAGCGTTTTTCGATAATGATGACCAAATCCATGCAATTCTTGAAGCGGCGGAAATGAAAATCAAAGAGGGTTTTCAGCCAGAGTGCACCAATCTATTTGGCTTTGGTCACGATAAATAAGTAGGTGGTCCATAGGGTGCAAAACATGCGGCAGATTTAATTGAGGCACGCTACGACAAAATAGTGTTTGCAATTGATGAGTCGGCCCCAATTGTGCCGGGCATCTTCCCGTATTCTCTTCCGGTAAACCATATCAGGTTTCTGAAGGGAGTGAACTATACACGCTTGTTTGGGGGAGTGGTGATGTCAAAGTGGATAAAGTTGATACAGAGCAACAGATGATGATTTATCCACATTAATTAACAAATTAGCCTCATATTCACGCTTGAAAACTTTAAATTTTGACTAAGCTTAATCGAGGTGACTATGGGGATACTGTCATTAAAAGGTTCTGAATCTTTGAGTATGTAAGATTTTATTTGGTGGCGAGTGGAAGTCTATGGATCAAAGCAATTTGGAAATTGAGTTAGCTGAAAGCATTACTTCTGCAATTGTTGGTGACTTGTGGGATAAAGTGAACAATATATTGGAAACTTACCCAGATTCTCCCATTGTGGTGAATGCAAGCAACTTAACCTTTATAGATATATCGGGCGTCGCGTTTTTATCAGATTTACAAACCCGATTTAGAACTCCTGGTGCTGAAATTACAATCATTGATCTTAAGCCCAGTTTGGCCGAACTTATACCGCCAGCACCAGTAGAAACCGCGCCTAATAATATGGGCAGAGAAATCAGCTTTTTCGAGCGTGTGGGACATACAACAAAGGAAATGCTTGTTTATGTTGGTTCTGTGGCTCGGTTTATCAAAGAGTGTGTCCTAGTTTTTAAATTAGGAATCAGCCGAAGGAAAAATATTAACTGGGCGACGGTCACGAATATAGCGGCAAGGGCAGGGGCGGATGCAGTCCCAATCATTTTGTTAATTGGTTTCCTAATGGGCGTCATTATCGCCTTTGAAATTGGCTTAGTTGCTCAACAATTTGGAGCCGTTCTGTTTGTGGCTGATGGGATAGGTATCTCTATGTTTAGGGAACTCGGCCCACTTATGACAGCTATCGTCTTTGCAGGTCGAACTGGCGCTGCGTTTGCCGCTGAAATAGGCACTCAAAAAGTGAATGAAGAGATAAACGCGTTGCGTACCTTCGGGATCAGTCCCGTCGAGTTTCTGGTTATACCCCGGATTTATGCTTCTGTTCTTGTCCTGCCACTATTGACGGTACTTGCCAATATTATCGGTGTTCTGGGAGGCGCTCTTGTCTTGCTGAAGTTCGATATCAGTTTTGTTCAGTATTATCACCAACTATTAAACTCACTTTCTGTTTGGGATTTGGCTTTCGGTTTGATCAAGGCCACCACTTTTGGGTTCATTATCGCCGTTATAGGCTGTGAAAGAGGGCTGGCCACTGGACAAGGCTCTACTTCAGTAGGCTTAGCGGCAACAAGCGCAGTAGTGAGTAGCATCATTTGGATAGTGGTTATTGATGGTTTTTTTACCGTGTTGCTAACTTAAGGAAGCTTGATGAACTCGAAATTAAATAACCAACAAAAAGGTGATGCGGTAGTAGTGGCGGACATAAAAATGGGATATGGCGAAAATATCCTGTTAGAGAACGCATCCTTTAGAGTCAACAGAGGTGAAATCCTCGTTATCTTAGGTGGCTCAGGTTGCGGTAAGTCCAGCTTGATGAAACACATTATCGGTCTCTATGAGCCCATTTCCGGGGATATCTCAATTAACGGTAGGAGCATTGTTCATGCAGGAGAATCCGAGAAGGCATCAATACAACGCGAGCTAGGGGTCATGTATCAAAGTGGCGCTTTGTTTGGATCGTTAAACATACTGGAAAATGTTCGTTTCCCATTGGATGAGTTTACGAATCTCGGCCTTGAAGAAAAAAATAAAATTTCCCGAACATTATTGGAACTTCTGGAGATGGGGCATTCAGTTGAACTTATGCCGAGTCAGTTATCTGGAGGCATGTTAAAGCGAGCAGGCATTGCCAGAGCCATGGCCATAGGCGCGAATATTTTGATTTTGGATGAACCTTCTGCCGGGTTGGATCCGATCACGGCCGCCAACTTGGACCAAACCATATTAAATTTAAGAGAGAGTCTGGGATACACATTCATCATAGTGACGCATGAGTTACAAAGCATTTTCTCCATAGCCGATAGGGCAATCATGCTAGATCCGGTATCTAAAAGCATTATTGCAGAGGGACGCCCTAAAGATTTACGCGATGAAAGTAGAGACATGAGAGTTCGCCAGTTTTTCAACCGGCAGCCAGATGCACTAAAAGAAGAGAGTGAGCTAAGTAATGGATGATTCAAAAAGCAGTTATAAATTGGGGCTGTTTGTAGTCTCAGCGTTGGTCTCATTATTTGTCGTTCTGTTCATTTTGGGAGGGCGATCGTTGTTTGAACCCAAGATGTTCGTTGAGACCTATTTTGATGCGTCAGTGTCCGGTCTAGAGGTTGGCGCTCCTGTTCGCTATCGCGGAATCACTGCAGGTGAAGTGGTTTCAATAGAATTGTCAGATGTCTTTTACGAATCCTCTGTACCAAGAGAAAACAGGAAGTCCTATGTTGTCGTTCGTAGTGAGATTACAGGGTCAAAGAGGACGCTCGAAGAGTGGAACAAAAGTATTGAAATCTCGGTTGACCGAGGACTTAGAGCGACAACACAGTTAGCCGGTATTACAGGGCAACAGTACTTATCCTTTGACTACACAACCGCAGATGAAGGACTTAGCTTCGACTGGGTCCCTGAATACCCATATGTGCCATCAACAAAAAGCTCTACAGGAAAAATCGTTTCAGGGATACAGGACTTAATTGACCGTCTGGATGAGGCTGATATCAATACACTCGTAAGTAACATCAATACACTGATTGGCACTCTTAACAGCAAGATAGAGCAGGTTGACGCTGAAAGTCTAAATATGCAATTGATAGAGCTATTGATTAACGCTAATCAGATGGTTAAGAACGTGAATGGTGTCGTCTCGGATCCTGAAGTGAAAGCGATCATCTCTTCCGTTGCACAAATCACTAAAAACCTGAATACGTCACTCAATGATGAAGGCGATATCAATAGGTTAATAAAAGACTTGGATCGAGCGGCTGTGAGATTAGATGTGATTATGGCGGACAACCAGTCAGATGTTAATTATGTCATTAAAGACTTGAGGGTCACTGTCGAGAACTTAAAAAGCTTTTCAGAGACTCTGAAGAATCAACCATCCAGTATCATATTCAGTTCTGAGCCTGAGAAGTTAAAAATTAATTAAGGCAATGAATATCACTAATCCAACTCAAGTGTGGTCAGATATGAATAAAAATAAATACCTTCTACTGATTTTTAGTCTTCTTGTATTATTTGGCTGTAGCATGAGTCAGCCTGTAGAAGCCCCAAAGAACTACGCCATTGTAGCTGATTTTACAGCTAAGACTTATTCGAAAAAATACGAAACGTTACTCATCGATGCCGTGCGTATTGATAGCCCTTTTAATGATACTCAAATGGTATTCCGGCTGTCTGACGTTAGTTTCGAAAGCGACTATTACAACCGCTACATCACTGAGCCGAGTGCTATCATTGAAAATCAATTACCAACTGTGCTTACTCGCTCTGGCGTGGTTGGGAATACCGTTCCCTACAGCGCGGGAGTCGCAAGCAATTTTGTCCTCAAAACTGTGGTGACCAAATTATTTGGCGACTTCAGAAAAGAGCAAACACCCACAGCCATCATGGAAATACAATTTATTTTAGTGGACAGTTCTAGTGTTCGGCCAAGCATCATCTTTGATAAGAAAATATTAAGCAAAGTTGAGTTATCAGAGAAAACACCTGAAGCGCTGGCTAAGGGATTGGGCGTCGCGCTGACCGAAGTTTTTGAAGAGTTGGCTGAGGAGCTCAGTCAGGGATAAAACAGAGGAATATATATCTATTTGTAATGGATGGAGTCTTCTGAGTCTGCGTACTGGTGAGAGGTGTTTGTGATTAGAAAAAAGGAAATCTACTCGTATATCATTGCATTTATGGTAATGATCACCACGTCGATTACCGTCTATTTACTCACCAGTGAGGATGACACGGCATATTCCAGAGTGTTCAGTAGTAACAACTTTATAGAGAAGGAAATCGTATATAACCAAAAGAACTTTTCAAACACCCATAAACTTGGATTAGAAATTGATAAGGTCAAGCTTGAAATCGGCAAAATGTCAGCTAACTTGGAGAGGGTGAGTCTGGAGTACGGCCAATTAGTAGATGAAATGGAGGTGATAAAAAGTAACCTAGATTGGCTGAGAAAAACGACGGCATTCAGCTCCTATACGAGGAAAACGCTACAAGAGTTGCCTCAGAAAATTAACATTGAAAGTCTTCGAGACTATCGTTCTCAAGTAGACATTCGAATTTACGAAATTACTAAGGCAGAAAGAGCAGAGAGTAAACTCAATCCTGATAATTCGTCCTCAGCAGAAAAAATGGACTTAGAAAAACTTCAGGAGTTGATGTCTTTATACAAGGCGCTCTTAAGTCAGATAGACACGTTAATTTCTGTTGCTGGTGATTATTCTTTTGCGTTGGAGGAAGCCAGAGTTTTTCTCAAAGAACGTCAGGTCTGGACATATAGTAACTCGCCAATTTGGGAAAGCATTTTTAACCTCGACACAAAAAAACTATTTGGTGTGGCATCGCTAACCAGTTCAATTTCTCAAAATATCGAGCTAGCGAAGGTTCGACTTTCATTATTTTATTTTGTTGTGCTCTCACTGATATTGTTCTTTTTAAATTGGTGGTCGAGGTTAAAGCTTAATATTGTCTCACAGCGGCAAGAGAAGGTGTTTGGCCACCCATTAAAAGATAGTTTTTCCAACAGTATCATAGTGCTAACGATTACATTCATTGCGTCTTCATTTCTTCCTGTATTTTTCTTCACTTGTGTTTGGTTTCTCGATTTTAATTGGGTTCGTCATCCTTCAATTTTGTTTGATGAAGCCATGATTGCTAGTTTCGTGCTCTTATGGAGTGTAGGTTTTCTTTATCATTTGAGCCGAAAGAAAGGAATGCTTGAGTTGCATTTCCGATGGTCAAAGGCTATGTGCTACACAATTCATAACCGAATACGAGTGATAATGTTTCCTTTACTCGTGATTCTGGTTTTCTTCCATTTTTGCCGTTTGGTTGCTCAGGAAGGTGATGCCGAAATTCTCCGTATACTTTATCTTACGATGGTCATCTTTCTTTTTATCCTTTACAGGAGTGCGTTAAATATAGAGGAAGTGAATGCTCATCTACCGGCTTACTTTCAATCCGGTATGGGATATCTTGTAATCTATTATTCAGTACTTGGGTCTTTCTTTGTTGTAATAATTTTGGCTATGTTGGGGTTGTATATCGCGTCATGGAAAATACTCGTACTTCAACAGCTGAATATATTCGCCTTAATCGGCATATTCTTGATTTATCAGCTCGGCGAGCGTTGGCTAATACTAGAGCAGCGACAGCTGAGCTATCAGCGCTTTCTAACAAAGCGAGAAGAAAAGATCGCTCGTGAAAGTGAAGGAATATCGGAAGAAGCGTCAGCCTTAGATGTGGAAGACCAGGGGTTAGACAAGGAGGCCATCAGCGATCAGTCAATGACCTTGTTGAAAGGACTTTGCTTGGTCTTGTTAGTGACCACTCTCTCCGCGATATGGTCCAACCAGCTGGAGCTAACTACTTGGATGGATAATGTTGTCTTATGGCAGACAGCATTGTCTGGGAGTAGCGGTGCAGAATTGATTGATATCACATTGAAATCTCTTTTGTATTCACTACTCACCTTAGTCATTGCTTTTGTAAGTATTCGCAATATACCAGGACTTTTAGAGTTGTTGGTTTTACGTAGGATGAACCTATCACCTGGTACGGGATATACAATCATCACCTTACTCCGATACATAATTTTGGTGCTTGGTATTGTTATTGCGTTTACAACGATAGGTATAGAGTGGGACCGTTTACAATGGTTAGTCGCTGCGATTGGTGTTGGTTTGGGTTTTGGTCTGCAGGAGATATTTGCCAACTTTATTTCTGGCTTGATATTGCTCTTTGAGAGGCCAATAAGGATAGGGGACACGGTTACTATTAATGAGCTTTCGGGAACCGTCAGTAAAATTCAAACTCGTTCAACTACTATTATCGACTGGGATAATAAGGAAATTGTCGTCCCGAACAAAGTGTTCATTACAGACAAGCTTATCAACTGGTCGTTAACTGATTCGGTCACTAGGGTGGTGATCCGTGTTGGGGTGGCCTATGGTTCAGATATCGACCTTGTTGAAGACTTACTGTATAGGACAGTAGAAGACACTCCACTTGTCTTAAGTGTTCCATCACCACAAGTCTATTTTCTGACCTTTGGCGACAGCAGTTTGGAGTTTGAACTCAGGCTCCATATCAACTCGATTGATGACCGCTTACCGACTCTTCATTTGGTAAACAAAAAAATCAATCAACTATTCAAAGAGAATAGTGTTGAAATCGCTTATCCCCAAATTGATGTGCATATAAGGGGGGATACGTAACATAGAAAACTTGCGTTTTGCACATAGCTAGAGAGTTTAATGTATCTAAGTGATTTTATTTTCAAACAAAATTATTATCGTTTTAACGCAAGCTGCGATCGTGAGGCTCATTATCGTCAACTTGAGACAGCAGGGTAGTGTGAATTTCTTGTCTTAAACTTGCTTTTGCCCCATTCCGTATATGGAATCCACGTATTTACAAAGTGATTTAGCAATTAAAGTTAAGATGCGGTCGTATATTCGGCTTCTTGTTGAAGGGGCTACCTTCTAGCCTTTGATGTTTTGCGCACCTACTGTCCTCATCGTGCTATCAGCTTTAAAAGCATGAAGGAATGGTCAGGTTTTCAGTAGGTTGGTCTTACCTTTTTATGCTTCATCATTTTGTAAAATCTAAGAATCTATTAGTAATTAATTTGTGAGTAAAACAGGTTTGTATTCAGTCTCATACCGAAGCATTGCCCACGCTGTTCGTACCACCTTGTTAGCTAATGCGATGCAGGCCTTTTTGAAGCCAATACGATCAATGATGCTCCTCAACCAAGCATCCTTCTGGGTCTTTGGTTTTTCGGGTAGTCGCCCAACGTAGGACATTGCACCAAGATAGAGAAGGGAGCGTAGCTCTTTCACGCCCCCGCACTTGTCGATCCCAATCATAAAGACCTTGCCACCTGAACTGTGTTGTTTTGGGGTAAGACCAACAAACGCTGAAGCTTGTCTACCATTCTTGAACTGCTTTCCATCACCAAGAGTTGTGTAGAGCATTGCAGCGGTTGTTTCTCCAACACCTTCAATTTCCATTAATCGTTGGCATGGCTCTATCTGACGCGTTAGAGCATTTTTCTCTTTTTCGAATGCGATGAGTTGTGCTTTCAGTTCTTTATATTGATTCCATAACATTGACAGAACGGAAACGACATTGGCTGGTATTGATGTTTCTCCATCAAGAGCTGTTTGAACCGACGCTTTTAAACCTTTTTCACCTCTTGGGTTAGCAACGCCATAACCTAACATCGTTCCTCGAATATGCTGTCCTAAAGAAACTACACTGCGAGATAAGAAACGGCGACTACTCTCTAAAGAATGCATTGACTGTTGCTCTAATGATTTTGGTCGGCTGTATTTGATACCTATTTGAATTGCTGCGTTAGCAATAGCAAGAGCATCATTGTGATCAGTTTTATGGCCTTCCAAGTACCCTTTCACTTTTTTGGGGTTAATGATGCGAACTTGATGCCCATGTTTTTCAGCAAGTTGCCCCCAGTAATGGCAACCGCAGCAGCCTTCCATTGCAACAATAGAAGGCTTTGCCTTAGCAAGAAACTCTTTCATTTTCTGTCGGCTTAAGGGCTTATTGGAAAGCAATTCACCATGAACACTGATATGACAGGCTTGAAGAACATTTTTGGCTAAGTCGATAGCGATAACATTATTCGTCAACATATTGGAATCCTTGTCTTGGTCTCATTCTCCTAAGTCTAATTGGCAAAAGGAGGGAGTGGATTCCATACATCATATATGGCAACTAGGAAGATATCCTTCTCGATTGCTTTCCAGCGCATAAGAAATACTTAGTAATTCCGTCCTCGGCCACTGTAACAAGCCTATGCCCCTTTCCGTGTTTATGCCGTTTGATTGTCCCTCGTCACCACTACGAAGTGGCGATACTTTTTCTCATGATGGTGACTATTGACTGTATAATGTTGTGCTCAAGCAACCATATAGCAGTAGTTTAAAATGAGAATGTATAAAGCACTTATATTTGCTTTCATCCTTGCTCTCACAGGATGTGCTTCTGGATCTTCAATTCTAGTGGGAGAAGCAAGAGACCCTATTGAACCAGAAACAGTACGCCTCTATGTCGAACCGCCTGAATCATATGAAATAATCGCTTTGGTCAACGCTTCAAGTGATGCAGGCCTAACTAAGCAAGGTTCTATTGACTATGCAATTGAGGAGCTGAAAAAACAGGCAGCAAAACTTGGTGCAAATGGGGTTCTACTGGGAGTGACAGGCAGCAACAATTCAGTGATGCTGGGTGGACAAGGTACAGATTATCAATATCTAATCCCTATATCGGAGCAAACTATTAGTGGTCAAGCAATTTACGTCAAAAAGCAATAAATAAATCCGCTGAATACTTCATAGCCAGCGGATTATACGCTGGCTTAACTTTTTACCTCAAAAGTACTTACACCTTCCATTCTTCTCCTGTTTTTAGTACGTATGGCTTATTCGAGTAAAGTTAGGGTAATTTTTTGTCTGGCTTGAGCAACAACGCTCTCAAAACTAAAAAATCAGGAAATTAATAGATATCTTTTCCAATATATCCTTTGTAGTACCAGCCAGCTTCAAATGTTAGTTTGCACTCTTCATAATTCCAATTAAATGGTATGTAAAAGATCTTACCTGCTTTTCTTTTACTATAGAAATTTCCGAATATAGCGTCACAGTGGACGCAGCCATTAGTATATTGGTAGTTACCTCCAAGATTTTGGCGGCGTTTTACTTGTCCAATGTGGTGCTCAGTCAGAAAATCATCAGGTATGTACTTAGCTATCCACTCCGGTACATTGTCATTTATGAAATTGAAAACCTTGAGATAACGACCACTATTTCCATAGTCAAATTCTAATCGTGTAATAATCCTAGTCGATTTATCGCATTTCCAGCATGGAACTTCGCAATATCCAAGCTGAGCTGATATGGGCTTTCCTAGTTTTGGACTCCACTCTAACCTACCGATAAGCATATTACGTACAAATGACTCTAACTTTTCGTTATATCTAGAAACAACCCACCCATCATCAACTTGGCGAAAGCCAAAATAAGGTAATGACTCGGATTCATGCGAATTGACTGAATTGTATTCTCTTTTACCAAGTCTAAAGAACCACGCACAACGGACACCAGAGCGTTTATATTTTTCTGTACGCCGCATATATTCATCCTGGGTTTGGTGTGACCATTGGATTTCAAAAGCTACTTTTGCATTAAGGTGTTCGCAATAGACATCGGCTATCCATTCTTCGCCATCTGGTGTCATCCCTCTATATTCAGTTATAACTTTCCAACCAGCATCTTTTGCTGCTTTTGCTATTAACGTTTTTAGTTGGAGGTGCTCTTTAGTCTCAGAAACTGCTGCGCAATTTGCCCCACGAGCATGTGTAAAGAACTGAGTTTTGAGCTTACTAGTTTTGGGAATCGCGTTATGGCCGCAACAGGGCAGAGTCAACGTGCAGTTTTTTTTATAACTACCTTTCAATTTAGCCCATTTGTCAGGGCTAAAATCAAAAGCTAGAACATCTTCATTATCCAAAGTAGCTCGAAGTGGCATAGTTAAGCGCCATGTCTAGGTGTGATAGCTCAATTATAACTTCGTCCCTTAACGCTGATAAGGTTCAGATCATTAAACAATTAACGGAGGCTGACTTAGTAAGCTTTTCCTAGCAAGGTTTTGGAATCATCAGAATCATCAGAATCATCAGAATCATCAGAATCATTACCGCCAAGTGCAGCTAGCCTTCGCTTGTAGCGAAAATTTAACTGTTTCAGTCATAAAATAGAACATCCTTGCTCTTTAAGTTAATTTAAGATTTCACAATCTCGTGTGCATACCTAAAGCCTAGAGCCCCCTTACATACTTTATGAACCCCATAGAAAAGAAAGATAAAAATTACGAAAGCCAGAAGTCCAGCCGCAATTTTTCTATCTCTCTTGTCGTCATAATAAGGTTTAAGAGTATTTTCTATATCGTCAAGCTCCGCGACAATTCTCATTTGCTCATCATATTTAACTACCGCATTACCTTTCGACTTGATGAGACAAAAATCATTACCTGCTAACAACTCCAGAGGATGTAGTTCATCCAGAGCATACAAACAATATTTATCCTCTAATATGATTCATTAAAAAAGATGGAGCGTCAGTGACCTGCCCCCGAGAACTAATCCAAAACTTCATTAGTAATGCTTGCTAAATTACCGCTGTTTCGTGCCTTTCTTGTTGTCGCTGCAAACTCAGAAGGAGTTAAGTAACCCAGAGCTGAGTGGGGGCGATTTTCATTGTAATCCATTCGCCAGAGGCTGATTAGGTCACGAGCATGACTCAAATCCCTAAACCAGTGCTCGTTTAAACATTCATCTCTGAACTTACCATTAAAACTTTCAATATAAGCATTTTGTGTCGGTTTTCCTGCTTGGATTAATTTTAAAATCACACCATGCTGATAAGCCCATTGGTCAAGCGCTTTCCCGGTAAATTCTGGGCCTTGATCCGTTCGAATTGCTTCTGGATAACCGCGAAACGCAGCGATAGACTCCAGCGTGATCACAACTTCATCCCCCGAGATCCCCGTAGCAACAGGAATATCTAGGCACTCCTTTGTGTAATCATCCACAATCGTCAGGCATTTAATCCGTCTGCCGTTACTGAGCGCATCCATCACAAAGTCCATAGACCAAGTGTGATTTGGTACTGAAGGAAGCAAGAGAGGCTCTCGCTCAACACACTGTGATTTTCTACGTCTCCGTTTGCTGACCGTTAAGCCTAATTCGCAGTACAAGCGATAAACTCGCTTATGGTTAACATCAAAACCTTCTCGCCTCAGAAGGCGATGGATCCGACGATAACCGAATCGACGTCGTTCCAATGCCAGCTCTTTTATACGAGCCTGAAGCTTATCATCCTCGCGATTAGCTTGAGGTTGATATCGCAGTGACGCGCGTTGAATACCGACGAGCAGACAGGCTCTGCTTTCTGAAAGCTGGGTGCTTTTCTGAATGACTTTAACAGCCTTGCGCTTGTCCTCGACGGTCAGTACTTTTGGCTAAGAGCGATTTTAAGTGCTTCTGCATCCAGCAGTGTCTCAGCCAGCAGCTTTTTGAGCCGAGCGTTCTCGTCTTCCAGTGCCTTAAGGCGACGGGCTTCAGAGACATCCAGTCCTGCGTATTTTTTGCGCCATGTGTAAAACGTTGCATCCGATATCCCATGCTTGCGGCAAAGCTCTCGGGCGGGGATACCTGCTTCCGCTTCCTTTAAAATGGCAATGATTTGTTGTTCATTGAATCGCTTTTTCATGTTCATCATCTCCTTGGTTGGATGAACATTACTAAGTGTAGACTGGACTAGATTAAGGGGAGCAGGTCAGAATGTGATGATTAGCATCATTGAGAGTATGACGACATTAGCTGCCATATCGCCCGCACTAAAACCAACTTCCCTAGTACTGATAATTTATATTTATACACGGTTTAATACTTTGTTCTCACGTTTGATTCAGATACTACAAAGGAAAATCGCGGTTAACCGCTAAAAGAGTCATGAATTCGAAGAGGCAGCAAATTTGTACATGCTTTCAGCCAAAATCTTTATAAAGGAGGCGTGAGTTTGTATGTTTTATAAAAACTGAACATACATAATATCAACAGTCCCGTCACGAAAAGTAAAAAAAATCACAAGGAAACTAAATGTATTTGGTATTGTCGTAATATATTTCTGTCAAGTGAAATATTACTCATAGATATGAATACATATAGATTAAGTAGAAGTTTTTGAAGTGCGTTGAAGTGATTTTTAGCGAAATTATCCATGTTAGGGGAGTGATATTGCTAGCCCCAACTATACGATAATATTTTATGTGGAAAAACTGATGTTCTGTAGACGCCATTTTTTCCGTTATCAGTCTTAATACTCAGAGTAATAGTTCCGCTGCAATTTGGTGTAAACCACCCCAAACTATAGCAAAATGGATAAAACGGTATAAAGTTAAAAAGCTTTAAAATCAAAGCTATGCTTACCATCGTAACGTAATTATTCTGGTTTCAACATACTTTTTATGATCTGAACGGAAGCCACTAAGTCATTTTCGCTAAGAAGCTTTTGTCCATCTTCGAGTCACCTTGATCTGAGCTGACTTTGTGATCACCAAGCGATTCTGTCGTACCTTAATTACCAAGCGACTTTGTCATTACAATAAGTACCGAGTGAATTTGACGGAACTCATTAGCAAAGTTATCGATACAAAGGACTAACGAGCGGTAAATAGAGCTTGAGGTGTTACAACGCTCAAGTGGTGAAATTATGGCGAATGTCAAAGCTATTTCATAGATCTAGGTATGCCCACCGAAGTTAACGGCTAGCCATATATGGCGTTGCTGAACTTCAGAGCGATTTGATCAACAAGGCCGGGAGCCGTTTCCTAAATCCTTCTGCATTTCAATAGTTCGCTGTCGATTAAGGGATGTGCATTGCTGGGTATGCGAAACTTGATATCGCCAAATATTTTGGGGACTTAAGCATGCCGAAAATATCGAATTAATTAATACATATCCCTTTACAACTTATGCGGATCTTAAAGCATGTCTGTTAAGGCGATGCCTATACCGATTCTCTGCTGGCTGTGGTTGTAATCAATTAAACTTTCACCGTAGCCGTTAGAATATTGAATGTAACCTTTCAAGTGCTTTAAGAATGGGAATGTCATGCCAATTTCGGCATAACCATGATGTTCGGAGAAATTGTTTCTACCAATAAATTTAAACTCTAAACTGTTGTATTTGTAAACCATGCCGGCCTCAAAGTGTCCCATGTAGTCAAGCAGGTCTGGATTGTCATCGTCATCTTTGTTTTCAGATAACCTTATCCACGGTTTCAATCTAAATGCTAGATTGCCCTTTTCGGCAATGACGCTGCCGTATACATAGTTCCAGCTTCTCGATAGTTCGCCACTTTGTCCATTAGAGCTGTGCTTTACACCCGCCCCTAAAAAAAGGTGATAGCCGTAAAGATGTGTTTCTATGGGCGTTACATAGAAAACCGTAGGTTGGTAATTGGTTTCTCTGAACGGCCTTGAAATATCGCCAGCGTATAGTTGCCACCAAGACCGCAGTGTAAACCCGAAAAAGAACCTGTCGCCGGGGAGAAAGATGCTAGTTGTGCTGAGTGGTACTTTAAAGCTCAATTGATACTTTGCTTCTGTGTCTTTCAAGTTTCCAAACCAATCCCTTTCTCGATACGCTTCTTGGTTAATGTCGCTTGTATATAGGACTGGTAAAATATAGTTCATCTCGTATGGTGTAATAACAAAGGGGTCGAACATTGTGGATTGCTCTTTGTTATACCTTTCAGTGACGCCGCCCGGGCTATCTGTTGCCTCCGTGTCCGGTATGGTGCTTTCAGTATTTCCTTGGGCTAAGGAAAAACACGCGTAAGTAGAAAGTGCTATTCCTAGAATGGTTCTTTTTGCCATTTATCATTTCCTTTGCGTAACTACAAAAATAACTTCATATAAGTTATAGATTATTTTGCGGTTTTTGCATTGGCCTACAGAGATAGGCCTTTAAGTTAATACACTCCGTGGTATCAGAATTATCTTAAAACCACCATCTCGAATTTTTAATTTGGCTTATACTGAAATGCAGCTCGTTTTATATCTGTTCTAACAAAAGGAGTGCAATATGAAAAATCTGTTGATGATAATTGTGTTAATATTTTATGCTCAGGTTAACTTCGCTAATGCAACAACATCGCTGGCTTCCGAAACCCAATTGACGATAAATAAATTCTCACAATCTGAAAAACTGAAGAAATTATTCGAAGAGTCGTATGGGTATGCGGCTTTCCCTAGCGTGGCAGAGGGAGGTATAGCGCTTTCTGGTGCGTTTGGAGAGGGAGAGGTGTTTAAAGGTGGTGTCAAGGTTGGAAGAGCCACTTTAACGCAAGTTTCTTTCGGCGCAACACTTGGAGGAAAAACCTTTGATCAAGTGATGTTCTTCGTGGACGAAAGGGCGTTCAATGAGTTTACTAGCGGCAAATTTGCTCTTTCTGCCGATGCGTCTGCGGTTGCATTAGATCTTAGCGCACAGGCTTCTTCCTCAACGGTAGGTAATACGGCTAGCACGGACAATACAAATCAGCATGGTGATTTTGTTAATGGGATAGCGGTATACCAATATGCCAATGGAGGTTTCATGCTGGATCTGTCGATTGGTGGCCAAAAATTTAGTTATGAATCTTACTAGAAAAAAGCCTCTTCCCACCTAGGCTGATAAGTTCGTGGGGATCTGAGTTTGACTCAGATCCCTTTTTTATTCTTTTAATTTCAATGTCTTATCCTTAGATAGAAACGCCTAAAATCGTAGGGTGATATGAAATAATGTAATAATTACAATAGCTTATGTCTTGAGCTTGAATTTTATAATTACAAATAATTCATCCAATGAGTCTTAATGCAGTCTTTCGGCTTTGATTCCTCGATATGACTAGAACTGACAGGTTGCAAAGTTGATGTGTATCCATTGACTTGCTTTTGCCCCATTATTTTTTATCACTGAAGCTATTTAACTTCTTTTGGATGATAGTTTCCCTTACCTAAAGTTATCCGAGGGAGTGTCGAAGAAATCTTTTTAAAATTATGCGCCATTTTGCGATTTAATATCCATTAGCTCTAACTTATTGATTGTAAATTAAACTGTGAGTGAAAAAGCTGCATGATAGAGTATGAAAAGCGGCTAAAAGCGTTATGTACTTAGAGGTGAAACGAAGATTATGGATGATCAGAAACATAGAGAAAATTGGCGAAAGTTTTACGAAAAGGCATTAAATCGACCACATTCCACAAGAACTGAACGAGCTGTAAATTTAGATGCTTCTTCAATTAAAGTAGCAATAGATTGTGGTTGCGGAACGGGTAGCGACATAAAGTATTTAACCTCGCAAGGCTATAAAGTCTTCGGCTTTGACATCAATCCTGACTCAGTAGCAATATGCCGAGATAGGTTTGGCAATGAGTCGAGTGTAAATGTTGTGCAATCATCATTTTGTGAGTTTGAGTATGCTGATGCCAGCTTAATCGTCGCTAACGCGAGTTTATTTTTTGTGAACCCTGAGCAGTTTCAAGCGGTATGGACAAGCATAGATGCTAGTCTCGTAAAGGGGGGCGTTTTTGCTGGTGATTTCATGGGTAAAAACGACTCTTGGACTAGTGACTTCCATACCCCCATAACTGCACTCTCTAAAGATGAGTTGCTAAACTTATTCTCTAACTTTGAAATCATCGAGTTCAATGAAAGGGATGAAGATGGCACAACAATGGTCGGTGAATCAAAGCATTGGCACATTTATTCGGTGGTTGCCGTCAAACGTATATAACGCGGTTCAAGAAGGGGTCGGCACGCGTGGTATTTTTGGTTTGCATTGGGTTTAGTGGTTGAGGTGGCGTGTGGCGGTATCGGCATTGCGTACCTCACCTTAATTGGGCGTTCATGTTCAAAGGAATAAAATTTGAGTCTATTAATGGATATTGGCTTTGGGTGTAGATGCTCTCATCACATCGAAGCGACTGTATATGTTCCTGATCCAGACTTCATGGCGGAGAAATCTCGTGATAGTACCAGTGAACATTGGGAAGGAATTGAGTGTGAGAAGTGTGGGGATGTGTATGAAGCATACATTACCAACTCATTCTCATATGCTGAATGTAGCATTGATAATGGAGAAATTGATGTAAATTTTTCAATCCCTTATTATCCTGATTTAGGTGAAGATGATCTCGATTGGTTTATTGAAAGTTCAAAGCAGTTCTCTGTATTCGAACGCCAAATAGAGAATGTAAAAGGGCTTCTTGAAGCGGAAGTTTCCGAAGAGCAAGCTTTTAGCTTACATGTAATGCTACATGGTCATGTTGTTGCCGCAGTAGAGGCATATCTTGCATCAACGTTTATACATAAGGTAACTAACAATAGTGATTTTATACAAAAGCTAGTAGAAACTGATCCTACGTTTTCACAGCAAAAATTCACTCTTAAAGAAATCTTTCAAAAGCAAAACCAATTAAAGCAAACAGTAGCGAAGTACTTAAAAGACTTGATATTCCATGATCTTAAGAAAGTTAAGCCCATGTACAAGGAAGTATTGAGCGTAGATTTTGGTGAAATAAAGTGGTTATTCCAAGCTGTAAGTACAAGGCATCACTGTGTTCATCGTGCTGGTTATGATAAGGATGGGAACCCCTTAGTTATTGGTGCTGAATCTATCCGTGAGCTAGTTGATAAGAGTTGGAGCTTTATCGTCTTTATCGAAGAAGAGCTAAAAACCTTAGAACAACAGTCTGATTTATATTTAGATTTCGACATACCATTTTGAACATACAAAGCATTTAGCGTGATTCCCAACGCTTGGCACTTTTAGTGTAAAGGTTGGTTTTGTGTTTACGGAGCTATGATTTAGGTTTGGCAGTAGCGTTGCTCACCTTAGTTGGGCGTTAGCACTCATAGGAGTATAAGTTGACAGCAGGGTATAAGTTTGGAGATATCCAAAATCAGCTCTATGAATTAGCTGAAGAACTTGACGATATTTCTCGTGAAAAATTGACTGAAATATCAAAGTCTATTGCGGGGCCGATGCTTAATAACTATCTCAGCTCTTCATCGCAAAGCTATCAAGATGCATTGCTAGAAAGGCGTGAGTTTGAGTCACGTAATGTAGATAAGTGGGAACAAGCATTTAGCCTGTTTGACAGCTATATACAATTGGCATTTGAGGTTGTTTCCGAATACAGAAAACACAATGAAGCGTCTGCCGAAAAAGCTGAAGACCATCAGTTTATAGCTTTAATTCAACTCCATGCAAAAGCAATACTTGTGGCTCGTGAAACTCAAGCTTTAGTTTCTGCGGGTTTTGCGGACGGAGCACTGGCTCGTTGGCGTACATCACATGAGTTAGCTGTTTGTGCTAGAGCTATTGCGTTATCCAAAGAGTCGGGTTTCAGATTTTTGTTGTCTGAGCATGTAAAAAACGCCAATGGTATGCGCTGTTTCGAAGAGTATCATCAACGTCTAAATCATGCTCCGTTTACAAAAGAAATGCGGGATTTAAACTTGCTTAGAGAAGCTGAAGCATTAGCAATTCTCGGTAAGGACTATGATCGTAAAGGCGACTATGAATGGGCTAGACCCTTAGCCACCGATAACGGTATTCCAAAAAAGAAGCGTATATCATTAAAGACGCTAGAAGAGTTAGTTGGTCTCGACCATTATCGCCCATATTTCTCTTGGGCATGTGAGAAAAACCATGCTCCATCTAAATTAAACTACGCAAACTTGGGTACAAGTTGTAACGAACAGAATCCACTATTTTTAGTTGGCGCTAGTAGTTTTGGTCACTTGGAACCTATCGATTGCACTGCATTGTCGCTACTTTTTACTACAATAGCGTGCTTAACACCGTATCCGAGTGTCGACACTATTGTTTTCAACCATGTGCTTGCTGACTTTGCAGCACAAGTTTCACAAGCGTGTATTGCGGTCGAAAAAGGGTGCTAACAACTATTTAAGGTTTCGAGATACTTTTTCTAATCCAAATAGAGCGCGCTAAAGTCCTTACGCTAACGTGCTTTTGTCCAGACACGTGTTGGGGCGACTAGCGCTAACTTGCCTTTGCCCCAAAGTGTATCAACTTCTCATTTGTTTGAAATGCCACCCGACCGAAAAACAACAAAAGTTAGATTTAGCGATGATATCAGCGTAAAAGCTACGCTTCAGTCACTTAGATTGGATCATTTAGGACAGGATTTATGTGAACTGGCTAAAGAGCGGAGTAAATATTTAATAGCAACTAAGGATAAGCTTAACTGTTCTTTGAGAGATCTAGAGCTATGGTAGATTGATAGAACGGAGCTGAGTAATCCTGAAAGATATGGTTGAATTGCTCACGGCTATCAAGCACAAAAGCAACTCGAATGTGGTCTAGGTTGTATGTCGTCAAAACAGAGCGTAACCAACCCGCCAACGAACTCTCCAAAAGCGCTCTACAGCCTACGAACCACACCCATGCTTGCTGATCACTTCGAATAACATCTAAGATTTCTGACTTGTATCGATAACCATCTCCCATTGAAGTTAGGTCGATGTACACAACATTAGCCCCCAGTCCATGGTTAATGCGATTGTACGTATCTTGAAGTTCTTTACCGCATTCACTATCAAATGTGTGAAACCTCATCACGCCCAACTCCCAATAGCCATGTATTAAGCGTTCTGGTGTACCTACAGGCCAGCTATCAAAGGTATATAAATTATCTTTACGCATCTACGAAACTTATTTTTATGAACGGACTAGAGAAGTGAAGCCCAATGGTTGGACACATAAGCCAATACCTTAAGCTCAGAAGAGCTTGAAGCCCTCAGATTGGGAGCGGAATGGGTGGCAAAGCAATCTAACGGAGAATTTAGCGAGGCTGCCATTGACGCAATTGCTAAAATCTCAGCAGTGTTGCCCTCTGAGCACGAAGCTAAGCATACTGAGAGTGTTATTAGAGTTGCTTCAGCTCTCAAAGTTCCGAAGCTAATGGTCTCGCTAACAGAGTTGAAAGCAACGATCCAGAAAGAGAATAAAGCTGAAATTGTTTACGAAGATGCCAAAGGAGTTATCAGAAAAAGGGTTGTGTGGCCAATACTTATAGGTATGTTTGAGCAACACAATATTTTGGTTGCATGGTGCGAAATACGAAGCGATTACCGTAACTTCCGGCTGGATAGAATTCACTCTTTTTCTCAACTCAAGACTAGATACGAACGTTCTCGCCATGTATTGCTAACTGAGTGGGAAGCTTTAGAGGAAATCGAACATAAGCGTAATTTCTACTGACAAAAACTGTCAGTACCTTTGTTTATACTTAATTTAGTAATTCAAGAAATGAAGGTTTATTAATATGTTAGCTATTGATTCTATAGTTCTTTATGTAGAAAAGATCCCACTTAGCATGGCTTTTTATGAGAAAGCATTTGAATGTCAACCAAAGCTTTTATCGCCAACTTTTGCAGTAGTAGAGTTTGCTGAAAACGTGAAGATTACTCTGAAAGAAGCTGATGCACTAACGCCAAGTAGCCTAGTTAGAGGAGGCGGCACAGAGCTTTCTATCCCTGCAAAGAGCCGCGTCGATCTAGATAACTTGTTCGAGCAGTGGAAACAACTAGATGTGGAATTTGTTCAGGAACGTGAAGAGTCTGTATATGGCGTTAACTTTGTTGCATTAGACCCAGATGGACACCGCTTGCGAGTGTTTGCGTAACGTTACCTTGTTTTTTTAAAAGCCAGCATCTTTGCTGGCTCATTTTTGTCCAGAGACTTCTCTGCGCGATCCTAGTTAACAAATTCCTGCCCCATCGCGTGTTTCAAATTGGGTAGTCATCTCTGTAAACCCGCACCAATTAAGAACGGTTTTAGTATAGCATTAACAGCTAATGCGCACGAAATTTCATATAATCATCTTGCATATCGCATGGTTAATCGTTTTAATGAATGAAATAATTCAGTTAGGTTGATCACTTATGTATACAGTAACAAATGATGAATTATTACCGGTTGTTGAAAGGATAGATGTTGCTATTTCGTCTCATCGGCAATGGGTAAGGGGTCTGATGCGTACAATTACTTGCCATACTATGCCTACAAAAATAGACTTGTGTAAAGACGCCCACTTGTTGTGCGCATTTGGTGAATGGTATTACGGTGAGCAGCCTGCTGAGCTAAGAGAAAGCCAGTTTTTCCGTGATATCGAAAATCTACATCGATTATTGCATGAAAGTGCAGCGGCAATGCTCCGGAGTGAAATAGACGGCAAAGCAATCACTAAGGTCCAATTTGATTCATTTTATTACAATCTTGATGAATTCGTGGAAGCACTCGAAAATTTAAAAAAAGAAATCAATACATTATTATATAATCGCGATCCTCTAACTGGCGCATATAATCGGCGCTCACTTAATGAAGAGCTTTTTAAAATCAAGCAGTTGATCTCTTCAGAAGTTAATAATGCATGTATTATCATTTTTGATCTTGACCATTTTAAATCAATAAATGATCGTTATGGTCATCGTGCTGGAGATCAAGTATTAAAGCAAACGATAGAAGTAGTGAACCGAAATATGCGAAATCTAGATAAGGTTTTTCGATACGGAGGCGAAGAATTTGTTATCTCGCTAATCCAAACAACGCTAGAGGATGCGTATAAAGTTGCTGAGCATATGCGAAGTGACATTGAGGCAATGGAAATATTGGTAGCAGAAACAACCATTAGAGCAACAGCTTCCTTCGGAATTGCTGAAATAAGTTCAAGCTCAAACATTTTCAACGCTATTGAAAAAGCGGACCAAGCACTTTATCAGGCCAAAATAAATGGCCGAAATCAGGTTTTAATTTCAAACGATTGACACATCCCAAGGAAATACTAATGCAAAGATTTCCAATCAGGTTGATCTCGAACTTCTGGCACAAAAGCGCCCCTTTTTCATTTAGAGTGATATCAATAGCGAACCTAAGCGTTATTAGTTAAGGCAAAATTGATATCTTTCTTAAACACAAGTGCGGCAAAAAAGACAAAGTTAACAGGAGGGAAAAATGCGAAGATCAATGAGAATAATGCTGCAAGCTTTGCACTAGATAACTTACGCTTCCCTAAGTAGTAACCAGTCACCATGTTCCCTATAAGATATAGTGAGAAGATTACTGCTCCAATTATGATGTGTCCCATTCCGCGCTCCTATCTGATCATCAGGTAAAATAAAACACCAGATGTAAATCCAATAACGCTTGTGTTTTTACGCAAAAAAATACTAATTATTCCCTTCACAATTGAATCCTTTCGTTGGTTAATCATATATCAACAGTATTAACGTATTCATTTAATTGTCAAATTTTGAATGGTTGCTGAAAGTACAGGCAAGAAGCTGCTTTTGGAAAATATACATATCAAACGGTTGAGGTGTTTCAATATACATCTTCAAACCTGGGAGCAAAGATTTAGGGTTATACGTCTAAATCGTTTCTGTCCATGGGCGTTTAAGCTCGTACTGTCGCTACAGCGATCGAAACTGAAACTGTTGCAATTGATAGCCAGACTTTATGTTGACCAATAGGATCTAAGAGGAGGTCAACATGAGAAAGTTATCTTCAGGAAAATGTAGCGGTATAAAAAGGCCATTCAAGCTTGAAGAAATCTGGCGAATCAGGACTAGACTTGAGCTTGAAAACGACCTGATGCAGCTTGCTCTGCTAAACCTAGCCATTGATAGCAAGCTGAGAGCGAGTGATTTACTAAAGCTGCACGTATACGATGTTTCTTCGCAAGGAGTGATTTATGACAGGGTTCAGTGCATCCAGCAAAAAACGGGCACTGATGTACATTATGAAATTACTCCTAGAACTCAGCAAAGTATCAGTCGCTGGATCTACTCCGCATCCCTAGAAGCAAGTAGCTTTTTGTTTCCAAGTTGTCGCCGCAAAGGGCAGCCCATCAGTTACTCATTTTATCGTTCGATTATCAGGTGTTGGGCTGTAAAACTGGGGTTGAATGCAGACTATTATGGGACTCATTCAATGCGTCGCACTAAAGCTACTTTGATCTATGCCAAAACAAAAAATATTAGGGCGGTACAGATTCTATTGGGACATTCGAAGCTAGATAACACGATTCGTTACCTTGGCGTTGAACTGGAAGACGCTTTTCTGAACAATCCCATTTGAACAAATATTACTAATGCCGATATAGTGCAACTAACTACATAAAGTATGGTCACGCACGGATTATGGGTAACAGAAAAATCGCTGTATTAATTGATTCAGAAAACACTCCGCACTCAAAGCTAAACCTGATTATTGAAGAGCTTTCTAGTTTTGGGCAGATCATCGTTAAACGTGCATATGGTGATTTTTCTGCTGAGCAACTAAAAAACTGGAAGCAGCCTTTAAATGAGTTAGCTATTCAAGCCAAACAGCAATTTGCCTATACATCTGGAAAAAACTCCACAGATTCTTTAATGATTATTGATGCAATGGATCTCTTATACAGTCAACGGTTTGATGCTTTTGCTTTGATATCCAGTGATAGTGACTTTACAAGTCTTGCTACGAGGTTAAGAGAGTCAGAGATACACGTTATCGGTGTTGGAAAAGCGATGACTCCGACGTCTTTTAAAAAACGCTTGTGACGACTTTGTTGCAATAGAGAACTTAAACGCTGATGTTGATCTAGAGGAGGCACAATCAAGCTCTAATCAAGACGCAGAACGCGAACTATGTCGATTAATGCATCAAGCTTGGCAGAACTATAGAGATGAATCGGGTTGGGCAAAACTAGGTGAAATTGGCAAATATTTAAAACGATTGAAGCCAGATTTTGACCCTCGAAACTACGGTTTGAAGAAGTTATCTGACTTTTTTGATAAATATCCAACGCGCTATAGAACCCGTAACACTAAACGCTCTGGTATGGAGTTTCAGTTGATAACAAAGGCTAGCAAACAAAAATGATTTGCAGCTTCGCTGACCTATTTTTGGTAATGCTAAAAGTGGCTACGATACTGGTGGCTATTCAGTCCAGTATTGAGTCGGTGCTCTCTACTCTGATTTAACTTATCCCGATTCTTGATAGAACGGCCGCTCTTTTAGGTTATTCGAGTCATACTTCTCTACAAGGCTCGTTCCGTTGTAGAAAAATTACCAAAGCTGTCCTTATACGGACATAAATCACCTATAATAATAGTTAAAGATGTATGCTCTCACATAACTATACGTCGCATAACGCTAGCGATAAAAAGAGCCTAATAATTAGGGGTTACTGTAGAGCTTGAGATATGAAAGCTAGAAATCATACTAGCTAATAATTTCTAACTATATTAGAAGTTTAAATAGAGCTTCTTTATCCTAAGGCAACACTTAGTAACTAATCTTAAACTGCACACAATTTACTCTAGTTGATTAAGCGCTACCTACCTCATTCAATTTTGCATAGGTCAAATTCCTTACCTATAGCTGGAGGGCATGCTCATGCTCCCAAGTAACAATTCTTCAGGAAACCCCTGGGGCGGAGGACAGCAAGATCCTCCACATTTGAAAAAAGCTTTTCATACGATTCTTCAGCACTTCAAGAAAATTCTTATCGGTGGCGGACCGTCGAGATTTTTTTCTCCATTTATTATTATATTTTTAGCTCTCGTTTTATGGTCAACATTTTATACCGTTCCAAGTGATTCTGTCGCTGTCATACAACGCTTTGGTAAGTATGTAAATAATGTTCCTGCGGGGCTCCACATCAAGGCTCCACTTGGTATTGATACGGTAAAAATAGTTCCAGTTAAACGGCAGCTAAAACAAGAGTTTGGTTTTACGACGCCAGAAGCTAATGATCCTCACCAAAGTCCAAGAGTGAACGATCGTCGCCAAGAGACACAAATGGTCACTGGTGATTTAAATGCTGCCCTTGTGGAGTGGGTAGTTCAATATCGAATTTCTGAACCCATTAAGTTTTTGTTCGAAGTCCGGAAACCTAGTGAAACACTTCGATATGTTTCTGAATCCGTAATGCGTGAAGTTGTCGGGGATAGAACTGTGGATGAAGTGATCACAATAGGTCGACAAGAAATTGAATATGAAGCGCTTTCAAAAATGCAGGCGCTCTCAACGAAATATGCCTTAGGAATAAGTATTGACCAAGTGCAATTGAAAAACATCAACCCTCCTCAACCTGTCCAGGCATCATTTAACGAAGTGAACCAAGCCCAACAGGAAAAAGAAAAGCTTATTAATGAAGCTCGCCGAGATTACAACAAAGTGATCCCTTTAGCTTTAGGAGAAAAAGATCAACGGATCAGAGAGGCTGATGGTTATCGTTTAAAACGAATTAATGAGGCTGAAGGTGATACAGCTCGCTTCAATGCATTATTGGTCGAATACGTTAAAGCACCGGAAGTGACTAAGCGAAGAATCTATCTAGAAACAATGCAAGCTGTATTACCGAATATTCGTGCCAAAATTATCATTGATGAGCGAACAAACAATATTTTACCTTTGCTCAATCTCAACGAGACGCAAGGAGATGCACAATGAAACCGATTAAATTAGGAGTCATAATCGCATTAGCCTTAGGTGTCTCTTTTAGCATATACAACGCACTTTATACGGTGAGTGAAGTACAACAGGTCATTATTACACAGTTTGGGAAACCGATAGGCGAACCTGTGGTGGATGCCGGGTTGAAGATAAAAATACCGTTCATTCAGGAAACTAACACAATAGATAAGCGAGTGTTGGAGTGGGATGGCAACCCTTCCGACATGCCAACAAAAGATAAGCTGTATATTTCTGTTGATTTATTTGCTCGGTGGCGAATTACCGATCCACTTCAATACTTTTTACGTCTTAAAGATGAACGTAGTGCTCAATCTAGGCTTGATGATATTTTAGGGAGTGAGACGCGAAATGCTGTGGCAAAACATGAATTGATCGAAATAATTCGTACAAATAAAAATCGAAAACCGTTACGAGATCCCTTATTGAGTGATGTAGAAGGCGAATTGAAAATTGGCGCCCTAGTGCCTATTCAAAAAGGTCGTCAATTAGTCGAGCAAGAAATATTCTCTGCAGCATCAGAAAAAATAAAAATCTTTGGTATTGAATTACTCGATATTCGCTTTAAACGTATTAATTATAATGAAAGTGTCCGCCCTAAAATTTACGAGCGAATGATTAGTGAACGTCGGCAAATTGCGGAACGTTTTTTATCTGAAGGGAATGGTGAGGCTGCGAGGGTTCGTGGTGACCGAATTAGAGATTTAAATAAAATTCAGTCCGAGGCCTATCGTAAAGTTGAAGAGATTCGCGGGCAAGCCGATGCCCAAGCTGCCGAGGTTTACTCGCTAGCCTACAATAAAAGCTCTGAAGCGAGACATCTTTATGAGTTTACACGAACGATGCAGGCTTACTCGACCGTCATTTCAGAAAACACCACGCTTGTTTTATCTACGCATAGCGATTTATTCAAGTTTTTGAATAACATCGAAGGAAACTTAAATACCACAGTCGACAAGCAATGAGTAAACGAGAAAAAACAACTATCAATCGGATTCAACTACCGAGAGAATATATTGATTGGCTGTCTCAGCCTGTAACCCGTTTTACACATATTGAATCTGCTTCGGGTGTTGTGCTGTTTATTTCCACGTTGCTTGCTGTTGTGCTCGCCAACTCGAGTTTAGGTGAGGCGTTTTCTCAATTCTGGCAGATTAAGTTGGGAATTACTGTCGGGGATTTATTGTTTGAGCGTTCAATACACACATGGATTAATGATGCAGGAATGACCTTGTTCTTCTTTCTCATTGCATTGGAACTCAAGCGCGAGTTGATGTTAGGTGAACTCCGTAATCCTAAATTAGCCGTCCTTTCTATTGCTGCCGCCCTAGGCGGTATGCTGATTCCCTCTTTTTTCTATTTGCTTTTACAATTTGGTGAGCCCGGGCAGCGTGGTTGGGGCACGGTCATGGCAACGGACACCGCATTTGTGATCGGATGTTTAGCTCTGTTAGGACAAAGGATTCCAAATAGCTTACGCATATTCATGTTATCAATGGCTGTGGTGGATGATATCGGTGCTATCGCTGTTGTTGCTATTGGTTACGGTAGTGAGATTGATTGGTTATCTATCACTTGTGCATTGATAGGCTTTGTTGTTATTCGAATCATGGGTTTTTTAGGGATTCGTAGTCTTGTCCTTTTTTCTGTAGTGGGGGGAATGACCTGGCTAGCTGTTGATATGTCTGGCATACATCCGACGATTACTGGTGTCATTATTGGACTATTAACACCAACGAGTAAATGGGTGAGCAAACAACATCTTTCCATTATTATTGATACCGTGATGAAATCGTCTACTAAGATGCAGTGGAGTGGCGATACCGCAGAGGGAGTCGCTTTGCGGACTGCAGCAGCTGCAGCTCGTGAAACACTCTCACCGGTTGAGCGTTTAGAAATGTTACTTCATCCTTGGGTCGGGTTTATCATCCTGCCGCTGTTTGCCTTAGCCAATGCGGGGGTTTCGTTAACAGGGGCAAATCTAACGTCTCCAATTTCTCTTGCCGTATTTTTGGGTTTTGTTTTTGGAAAGCCGATAGGTATTGTGTTGTTCAGTTGGATTTCATTAAGACTCGGTTTAGCGATACTGCCAGAAAATCTCAATTGGGGAATGCTCTTGGGGAGCGGGATGTTGGCTGGTATTGGTTTTACGATGGCATTGTTCATATCGGAGTTGGCTTATAGTCCTGACCAAATTAATGCTGCAAAACTTGGAATTTTCTCAGCTTCCATCTGTTCAGCTTTACTCGGTCTCACTTTTTTACGTTATTTCTCTGTGAGAACAAAACAGAACAACATCTGAATCTGAAATGTGTAGACAGTCTGCGGTGAAAAACTACCGCAGACTGCTACCCCGTAATCTAAGACGCGAGACTTCACTATGACATTTTAGGAATATTAGCTGTCAGTTGCTTCAGAACATATTGAAGAATACCCCCCGAGTTAAAATACTCCAGTTCCTTAGGGTTATCTATACGAGCAGTAACAGGTATGGTGAGTTCAGCACCTTGCGCTGTTACTACGATAATATTGAGCTCCAATAACGGCTTTATAGGTTCATGGGGGGCAATAAAAACAGTCTCATTACCCTCTAAAGTCAGTGAATTTAATTCATCTGGTCGCATCAGTTGAAGAGGCAGTATGCCCATACCGACTAAATTACTACGATGAATTCGCTCAAACGATTCCGCGATGACCGCTTTCACATTCAATAACAAACAACCTTTTGCCGCCCAGTCACGACTAGAGCCTGAACCATAGTCTTTGCCTGCAAATATTACCAACGGAACGTTAAGTTCGATTGACCTCCTGCTGGCGTCGTAAATAGGAATGATGGGAGGCGCTTTCTCAGTGGTTGACATGTTACAGTCATCCAGTTTGGTATCGCCGTAACATCGCGTGACACCGCCTATCGTCGGGGAGGCGATTTTGTTTTCCAAACGTACATTTGAAAAAGTCCCACGAACCATGATGTGATGATTTCCTCGGCGTGACCCATAGCTATTAAACTCTTCGGGTGTGATGTTTTTTGAAAGTAGATATTGACCCGCCGGACTATGTTCTGAAATGCGGCCTGCTGGTGAAATATGGTCGGTTGTAATTGAATCCCCCAAAATGGCTAATACACGCGCTGATTCAACAGGAAAAGTCGGCGGTGGTATTTCCAAAAAAGGAGGGCGTTGTATGTAAGTAGAGCCTTCGTCCCAAGGGTAGCAGGGGCTATCTTTCATTGACAATTGTTCCCACTCTTCATCACCTTCAGTAATGTCGCTGTAGCTCAATCTAAAGTGGCTCTCATGGACTTGATTTAGCATTTCATCCAGCATGGCTTGGCTTGGCCACAGATCTTTTAGATAGACGGGCTCGTTGTTACTATTGAGCGCAATTGGGTCTTTTTCTAAGTCAATACAGGTCGTACCCGCTAACGCAAATGCGACGACTAAAGGTGGCGAGGCAAGCCAGTTTAGGCTAACAGAGGGGTGTACTCTACCTTCAAAGTTGCGATTACCTGATAATACCGACGATACATTCAGGCTGTTTTCCGAGATCTCAGTTTCAAGATTGTTTTTTAATGGGCCAGAGTTACCAATGCATGTTGTGCAACCGTATCCAACTCGATGAAATCCCAATAGGTCGAGGTAGTCTTGCAAACCCGTATCATTGAGATATCGAGCGACAGCTAATGAACCGGGGGCGAGAGAAGTTTTGACGTAGCTAGGAACGGTTAACCCTTTTTTAACTGCTGCCTTAGCCACCAAACCCGCAGTCAGCATAACAGCGGGGTTTGACGTGTTAGTGCACGAGGTGATAGCTGCAATGACGACATCACCATGATGTAAGGGTCTGGATGAGCCTGGCTGGTTTGAGTTTACGGCACCTTCAATAGCACATTGGTCAAGAGTCGCTTGCTTAATGGCGCTGATATTAAGTCTGTCTTGAGGTCGTTTGGGCCCTGCTATTGAGGTACCGATGGCAGATAAATCGACTACAACATTTTCGTCATACTCTGGTGAAGGGCAGTTTGTATCCCACCATAGCTCTTGCTCTAGAGCGTACGCCCGCACTCTATCAATCAGTGAAGAAGGGCGGTTTGTTAGGGTTAAATAGGCGATAGTATTTTCATCAATTGGGAAAAATCCGCAAGTGGCTCCATACTCTGGTGCCATATTGGCAAGCGTTGCTCGGTCTGCCACCGATAGAGTGGCTAAGCCGTCACCATAGTACTCAACGAACTTACCGACCACGCCATGAGACCTTAACCTTTCTGTGATCGTCAAAACCAAATCGGTCGCAGTCACACCGGGACGCAATTGCCCATCAAGACGTACTCCGACAACTCGTGGGATAGCGATATTTAGTGGCTGACCAAGCATTGCAGCTTCGGCTTCTATGCCTCCCACTCCCCAACCCAACACGCCTAACCCGTTTATCATAGTGGTGTGGCTATCGGTTCCTATTACCGTGTCTGGTGTTAACACTCTTTTTTCGTCTTCGCGCACAACTTGAGATAGATATTCCAGATTAACTTGATGGCATATCCCCTTACCGGGAGGGATCACTGTCAAGTTACGGAAGTTGTTTTGTGCCCACTTTAGAAATGTATAACGCTCTCTATTTCGTGCCATTTCATGTGCACGATTTGTTTGTATCGAAGATTCTGAACCTGATTGATAAACAATTAACGAATGGTCAATGACAAGATCAACCGGACATTTAGGTGTTACATAACTCGGATCTCCGCCTTCTTGAGCTACTGCATCTCTTATTGCGGCTAAATCGACTAAAGCAGGTATCCCAGTATAGTCCTGCATCAGTACTCTACTAGGATAGAAGCTCAATTCTGATGAATGACCGTTGTTCTCTGAGTCGAGAGCCTTATTTTTAAAGAGCAATGCTTCAATAATTCGAGATGACTCTTTTAAATCAGAGGTTTGTCGCATTACATTTTCAATAAGCAGACGTTTAGTTACGGGAATTTTGGACAGGTTTACTTGAGAATCTTGGGCAAGTTTTTTTAATGACCAGTATCTATATTCTGTACCTTTTAAATTCAGTGACCTTAGATATGTTTGGCGCCATGTTTTCTCGTTAGTGGGTATCATGATTTGTTTCCTTTCAATGATGGTTGACCTTTATAAAAGGCACCTCCTTGTCATAGACTGTTTTCTGGGACATTTTTATATTTCCCATATCCAAATAGCTTTGATCAGCTGAAAATCTATAACCTGAAAGGATCAGAGTTGAATTTCGAAAAGAAGGAAGAAGTTGGAATGGACTTTTACCATCAAACAATAACTAGACAAAAAATGAAGGCCAAGCTTTTGATTGTTATGCCTTCAGCCGTATCTAGATGAGAGCCACGTTTGTTGCGTGCGGTCCTTTCTCACCTGGTTCAACTTCAAAACTTACTTTTTGTCCTTCCAAAAGGGTCTTAAACCCATCAGACGAAATCGAACGGAAATGGACAAAAATATCCTTGCCATCACTATCTTTGGTGATAAATCCAAAGCCTTTATTCTCGTTAAACCATTTTACTGATCCAGTCTCTCTGTCAGACATATATACCTCGACTAATCCTATAGGTTAAGGCTCTGATAACTAGAGCCATTTCATAGTCACTCAAGGGGGCTGTCGCAGAAGTTAAACGAAAAATTTCGAAAATAACTGTGAAAGGAAACTTGTTTTATAATGAAAAAATAACTCAAATTCGCGGAGCTACTTTAAGTATAAGCCTTAAATTGAAAATAGTTAGTTTAGTCTTCGGTCATATTTTAATTTGGTTGTAAGGTTATGATTTTAAAAATATCAGTAAGTTTTTAATGCGTTAGCTAACAAAAAATGACTTTATGCCGACTGCGAGCAAATAGCCGAATTTGCAACAAGCTGGTATTTGCGATACTTACAATAATTAACAATTTGCTAATTTAACTAGTGCTGTTACTCACTTTTGTCTATTTTATGCTGACTTGTGTAGTATCATTGTTTCTTTCATAGCCAATGTGGATGCGGTACGAAATGCAGTTAACCATCAAAATAGGATTATATGTGGGCAAGTTACCTAAACCGACACAAAAGCAGAAACAACTTGGTCTTAATCCGAAAGGAAAAAGGATTAAGCGGATACCAGAAGAGTTGAAGAGAAAGGATGTCCACAAACGAATAGAATATATTGAGGAACAAAAGACGTGGGATAAGGAATGGGGATTGTGAGTTCAAGAAACCTCTCTGAACTTATCAATACGACACTCCTCATGCATTCTGAAAAACTGAGTAACTTGGAAAGAGACATGCTTGCTGGTTTACTCGATCAACTCTATTGTGAACAGGCTTTGACAGACAAACAAATTAAACTGTGTCAAAGGCTAATACGAAAAACTAATCAAGCCTGTGTATTTATTGATGACACTCCAAACGAACCGTGATTGCTAGGCAATATCACTGTTCGATGCTATCAACCCAGCCTTGCTCAGGCGTCAATCGAGTCAGCACTTGATCCATTAAATCTTTGATTTCAATTTGGTCAGTACCCTCTGGCGCATGATGCTCTGCTGAGCGCTTAGCGTTGGTTAGGTTTTTCATGAAGATAGCTTCGCTATCCATCACAGCGTGTCTCACGTTGAAGTAAGTGACCTGGTAGGTCGGCATAGTATTATTCCTTCTGTGGGGGCGTGAAGATGTGATGCTTTCAATATAGCACTTTTTCATGCTATAGCGTTCTAACTGACTTAGCCTTCTTGATTAAAATTGACTAGTCAACTCACTGATTATCAATAAATATGAACGCAAAGCCTACTTCTCATCCTTACAATATGATGATGCGGGTTCGGCTCTCGCTGTACGCTCCAAATCCACAAACCAACGCGCACTATGACTGACATTTGTCATCGCCCACCATTGTTTAAGCAACTTAACGTCGCTCTTGCTATGATGTCCCTCCCAGACATGTCGTGGGTGCTAATGATACTTAGAGATTATCTATTGAAGAGCACGGTCTTTCTATGGGCAAATATTGAGCATGCCTTGAGGGGGGGGAATAAACAAAATACATGGTGCAACACCCATACTTTTCCTAATACCTAATAGTCTAAATAGAGTAAATTGCCTAACCAACTAATTAGATGGTACGCCCCTCCATTCCACTAAACTCGATAGTGTCGGGGAAAGGAAAGGTAACCATCATGAACAGCACACATATTATCGGTATAGATTTAGCGAAACATGTCTTTCATCTCGTTGGCCATGATTGTTGTGGCAGAGAGACTTTTCGAAAGAAGTTAACCAGACAGAAAACCCTTCAGTTACTTTCAGCCCATGAGCCTGTCATTATTGCAATGGAGGCTTGTGGTGGCAGCCACTGGTTTGCTCGAAAATGCCAAGAGTATGGTCATCACGTAAAGCTGATTCCCGTGCAATACGTTAAGCCTTACGTCAAAACTCACAAGAACGACTTCATTGATGCAGATGCTATTGCTGAAGCAGCCATTAGGCCAAAGATGAGATTTGTTTCTCCCAAAAGTGAACAAGCTCAACTTAGTATCGTTGTTCGTAAAATTCGTTCTGGTTACATAAAAGAACGAACTGCCTGTATGAATAGGATTGGCTCCATGCTTTTGGAGTTCGGGATCAGCTTTCCAAGGGGTCATCATCAGATGAAGAATCTTTTTCAGTGGTTGGCAGATAGTAAAGAAGTAGTGCCCCCTTTACTAATTCTCGAATTAAGGAGCCAGCTTGATTACTACAACCTGCTAAACAAATGGATCAAAGAGCAGGAAGAAAAACTAGAAGCGTTAAACAAAGACAATGAGTTAATGACCATTTTACAAAGCGTACCTGGGATTGGGCCAATGACAGCTTCCTGTTGCCTATCAGTTGTGGCAGATCCTAAAGATTTTAAGAATGGCCGTAACTTTGCCGCGTGGTTAGGTTTGGTTCCATATCAGTATTCCACTGGAGGCAAACCTCGGATGCTTGGAATATCTAAGCGTGGAAATAAGGAACTTCGAGAACTATTTATTCATGCTGCGCGTGCAGTTATGTGGAGGGATACCTCGGCAGAAAAATATTTCGGCACTTGGCTTATTGAATTAAAACAACGGAAACCATTCAATGTGGCACTCGTCGCTTTGGCCAACAAACTAGCAAGAATCTCATGGTCTGTTATGGTCACTGGTAAGGTATTTGAGATCAGAACTTAATCAAGGTTTGCAGATGATAAAGAAAGATGACAAAACGGTTAGACCACCAGATTGAAGACCTTATGGACAAAACAGCATCTACAGTGCTTACAAACTTTTGAGGACAATCTGGCGCGGATCTCATCGTAGAGCGGGACGGTTGATGAAGTGAACGTCTTATAAACTCTGAATACATTGACGCAAACCAGCTCCGTTATTTTTAATTATCAACTTGCAAAACGGGGCGTACCATACATTTTGTCCAAAAGCTTGTTAGAACCCACTTACTTTCATTTGTGATCACCAAGCGATTCTGTCGTACCTTAATTACCAAGCGACTTTGTCATTGCAATCGCTATCAAGGGTGAGTGTCGGGGCTGAATTGGTTTGAACTGATGAGAACAACAAATAGTCAAGTTAATACTAAACTGCTGCACTTTTAACCCAGCAGCAGTTTAGTATTATCATGATTATCTGATTACTTATTTTGAAGCATGATAGACATGCACAGCTGTAAGAATGTTTCTTACATTCAAATTGCTAAGACGTTGCCGATTTTTAGTAAATGACACCTTATGGTAACCATAAATGTCACTATATGGTTCTTGTAATCATGTAAGACGCTGATTTTTAAAAGGTAAGGGTGTCATTTTATGGTCCTGGCCACACCAATTAATTGAGGGTAATCGAAGGTTGGTCTACCTTCGAACTATCATCGGAAAGCCTTATCCAAAGTTTAGAACGCCTCACCAAGTTTGGGGGCACTATCGGAGAATGATTTATATAACAATCATTTAAGTTTCAAGTCGCTTTTTCTAATCAGTTAGAAACGATTTACCGCAACTGACCACAAATTGAGATTTTGGTGAAAAATTACCAAAGGCGAGCTAGGCTGCTCTGTTCGGGCACGTTCGTGCCCCAAATGGTTTAGTCTAACTGTCACTCGGATTGGTAGATGCTCCCGTTAGTCATACTTTTTGTAATTTGAGTCGCACTTCTCTACTGTTGATGCATACATCTCAAACTGAAGTCATACATACTAATGTCAAATAACCTTGTTTCTTGATTTCACTGTAGTAAGTAAAAGGGACTGTGATGATAAAAATAGATATTAAGTTTTTCGCATTATTAATTTTATTATTAAATACAAGTGCGTGCTCATACAATAAAAATAGCTATATTTATGACAATTTTATTGACGAGATTATAAACGCAGGTAGCACTGAAAAATTAGTAAGTGCTCTTACAGAGAAGTTGAGTGTTGGTGATGACGCTAATTATTCTGAAATATTGAACGAGTACGCTTCAAAGTATGTCTTTAACGATAAATATAAAGCTCGTTTGAGTCAGGGGTATAGAGAAATTTTTACGCCAGATGAAATGAAGGTATATGTATCAGCGCATAATTCAGAAGCTTGCCGCGCAATGTTGAATTTGGAAACTGTAATCCAAGCAAAATTAGTAAATCAAAATGTCGAAGCATTAGACAACACTATTTCTAAAGAGAAAATAGTAGCCTGCTATTCTTTATTAGAACACTCAACGACGGTAAAACAAAGAGAAGAAATTAAAGCCTTATTATCATCAATCACAGACGAGTTTGTAAGAAGTACCCATCCTCAACTTGTCGAAATGATTAAGAAGTATAAGCTCATTAAAGGTATTGTAAATCGTACAAAAAAAGAGATGGAATTCCCGGTTGCTGTAGATGAATTTCAAATTTATTTAGATGTTATAGCTGGCCATAATTACCTAGAAAATGTCTATGTTTATAAAGACACATTTTCAGAAAACGAAATACTAGATATTGATAAAAATGGTTTAAGGGCTCGCGCTTGCGAAACCTCTGACGTACTGAAAATGGGGATTAATGAGCATTACACATGGCTGGATATAAACCACCAACATCTTATGACGTATGTTATTACAGAAGAAGATTGCTAAAGTGACACGGTATGAGTAGGCTACGCTATAAAGTGTATTTTCCATACTTCAGGTAGTGGATGGCAGTGACAATTGCTAACTCACTTTTGTCCAGAACCTTCACAGTGGGCACTTTCTAACGCAAAAGTGCCCCAAAGTTAGCTAAGTTAATGGCACTTTGTTCAATGTGCCTTCGCGCTTTCCCTATTTAAAGTAATCTGATAACTACTCTTTGGGTTTCAGAAGTTCACGCTTTTCGATTAAAAAATCCATTAACACGCGGATTTTTTTAGGCATGTTCTCTCGTGAAGGTATGTATAAATAAAACCCCGGAAACTCTTTACACCAAGGTGCAAGAACTCGAGCTAGCCTTCCTTCACTTATGTGCTTTTCCACCCACAAATCAATATGCTTCACTAAACCAACACCCTGTATTGCCGCTTGTAACATACTGTGGTCATCATTAAAAATCGCATTGCCTTTAGGCTCGAAAACGACGGTGTGTTTTTCAACATCAGGAGAGGTTAGCGACCAATGGTCGATTGTTCCGCTCGAGGTAAAACGATAAGCAAGGCAATTGTGATCTTCTAAATCATCAGGAGTCTGAGGTAGTCCATTTCGCTCAAAGTATTCAGGAGAGCCCACTATTGCCGTTGTTAACGGTGGGGTAATAGGAACCGCGACCATATGTTCATCCAAGCTTATTCCTAAGCGAATGCCCGCATCAACGCCTTCTGCAACGATGTTAGAGAATCCATCATCCATGATTAACTCTAAGCGTATTTTGGGGTAACGAGATAGGAACTCGCCAAGGTGAGGTTCAATAAGCAGCCGAGCTGCGGTTCTCGAAACGCTTATACGAATTAATCCTGAAGGTTCTAGATGGGATTCGTTCAGTTCACTCACAACTTGTTCAATGCTAGTCAAAGACGGTTGCAAAATATCAAGCAGACGTTGGCCTTCTTCCGTTAACGACATACTTCTGGTTGTTCGATTAATTAATCGAACTTGTAGCTGTTGTTCTAACGCTTTTAGGTGCTGTGATAAGGCGGCACGGGTTATCCCCATTTCTGAGGCCGCTTTAGTGAAACTGCGATGGCGAGCAATATGTGCAAACCATGTCAGTGATGAAAGTAAAGAAGGTTCAATTCGCATTTGTTAAGTATAACTAAACAGTCATGTAGATAAAACGATATTTATCCGAAACAGTCTGTTGGCTAATATTACATCGAAGCTTAGGTCATCAGCCTGAAATGAACAGTTAACCTCTAACGGAGAATGTCGCTATGTCTAAAGTCACTTTCAAAAATCTAAATGGTCAAGGTATTGAGATTTCTGCGGTTATCAACTTCCCTAAAGATTTTGATGCAAGTAAAAAATATGCAGCTGTTGTTGTTTCACACCCTGGTGGCGGCGTGAAAGAGCAAACAGCAGGTTTATACGCGAGTAAACTTGCGGAAAACGGCTTAATTGCTATTGCTTTTGACCGTTCATACCAAGGAGAAAGCACGGGTCAACCTCGTCAAATGGAAAACCCATACATTAGTACTGAAGATGTGAGTGCTGTAGTCGACTATCTAACAACATTGGACTATGTCGATAACGACAAAATTGGTGCGATGGGTATTTGTGCCGGTGCGGGTTACAGCGCAAACGCGGCGATTAATGACCGTCGTATTAAAGCTTTAGGCATGGTTAGCGCAGTTAATATCGGTCAAATGTTCCGTAATGGTTGGGATAATTCGGTTAACGATGCTGATGCCCTTGGTTACTTAGAGTTTGGGTCGAATGCACGTACAACTGACGCTAATGGCTCTGAATACGCAATCATTCCTCTAGCTCCGATGCGTGAAGAAGATGCACCAAACGCAGAACTGCGAGAAGCATGGGAATATTACCACACACCACGTTGTGAACATCCAAATGCTCCGGGTTTTGCTCTAACCCGTAACTTAAACCAGATCATTACTTACGATGCGTACCACAAAGCGGAAGCATTTTTGACTCAACCAATCCTTGCTGTCGTTGGTAGTGACGCAGGCAGCAAGTGGATGAGTGATGACCTGATGGATCGAGCTGCGAGTTCAGATAAAACCTTGTATGTCATTGATGGTGCAAACCATATGTCGCTTTATGATGTTGCCGAACACGTCGATGACGCAGTATCCCAACTCGCTTCTTTCTTCCAACGCACTCTTTAATATTCCCCGATGAAAGGCTCGATTTCTTTGAGCCTTTCTACTCTCAAGGCTTTTTACTCTTAAGGTATTGATTATGAACATGCAAAAAATCACTTTCAGAAATGCTGATATGGCTTGGGATATGTCTGCATTAGTTTTATTCCCAGAAGGCTTTAATGAATCAAAACGCTACCCAACAATGATAAGCGTTCATCCTTTTGGTAGCTGTAAAGAACAAACATCCAGTGCTGTCTATGGTAAGGCTCTTGCTGAGTTAGGTTACGTCGTGATCGCATTTGATGCGAGTTTCCAAGGAGAGTCGGGGGGATTGCCTCGCTACGTAGAAGATCCAAGTCAACGTGTTGAAGACATCAGCCGCGTTATCGACTATGCAGTGACTTTACCTTATGTCGATGAGAATAGAATTGGTGGACTCGGTATCTGCGGTGGTGGTGGTTACATCATCAATTCAGCCCTAACCGAAAAGCGCTTGAAAGCTGTCGTAGGTATTACGCCAGTCAACTTAGGCCGCTTATTTCGTGAAGGCTTTAGTATGTACGACCCTATCGCCAACCTGGAATCTATGGCTGCACAGCGAACAGCCGAAGCGCGTGGCTCAGAATTGCAAATCAATGAACTTCTTCCTCCAAGTGTTGAATTTGCAAAAGAAAATGGATTAACAGAACGAGACGTGTTCGAAGCTACCGAATACTATAAAACGCCACGTGGACAAACCGAAGGTGGAGCAACACGTATGTTGTTCTCACATGCACAGAAAACGCTAAGCTGGGATGCCTTTGCATTCGCAGAAACGTTATTGACTCAGCCTGTTATGGCCGTGGTCGGCCAAAAAGTAGGGGCGTTTGGTGCTTATCGTGATGGACAGGAAATTTATGGTCGCTCTGTTCAATCAAAAGACCGCCAACTGGTTAATTTGGAAAACTGGTCTCACTATGAACTGTATGACCATCCCGAAGCGGTAAGTATGGCAATGGACAAGGTTTCTGCATTCCTTAGAACACACCTAAAGTAATCTAAGCAGTTCGAAGCGTTTTGTATGGTTACAAAGCGCTTCTTTTTAACACCGTAAGATTTAGTTTGAAGTGGGTAAGTCAGTAAATATGACACGATGGATAATTATAATTGCAGTATTCGCTATTATAGTGGCCTTAACTGTTGCTTTTGTGGTGACGCGAGTTGAAAGCTCGCAGTTTTCAAAGAATAAGTCATTAAGGCAAGTAGGCTCTCTCCCTGTAGCGACTCAATCAAAAGTTGCTGTAGTTGTGTTCTCTCGCTCTGGGAGCACTGGTGTGCTGGCAAACCATATAGCAGATAAAAGGAATGGACACCTCTACGAGATTACAGCGGAAGACTATGATCTTGGAATTCCTGGGTGGATAAGTGCGTTAAAGGATGCTCGCAACAATATTGCTGATATCAGTCCAAAAACTATTGACCTATCAACTTATGAAACAATTTATTTAGGCTCGCCTATTTGGTTATACAGCCCAGCACCACCAATATGGCAGTTTGCTAAAAATAGTGACTTAACAGGTAAAGATGTTGTCCTATTTAATACCTTTAACAGCAAGTTTGAAGAAAGTTTCATCAGAGACTTTGAATCATTAGTTCGTTCAAAAGGCGCGGTTAGCTTTAAACATCAATATGTGAATCGTGGACGTATGGGAAATCAGATTTCGACTCAGGAAATGCTAAACAACTTTGACAAATTGGAGTGAGGTTAATAGCGTCAAGATAGTCAAATAGCATAAAAATGATTTAGCATGATAGACATGCAAAGCTGTAAGAATGTTTCTCATATTCAAACTGCTAAGGCGTTGCCGGTTTTTAGTCAATGACACCTTATGGCTTCAGCTAAAGAAATACATAAATTATCTAAATAACTTCATGTATTGTCAGTCGTCATAGCATTCTCCTGTGAACAACACTTACGTGATGCACTTTAATCCCACGACTGATAGCGAGTTTAAGTACGTGTTCATTCCAAGTGCTTAAACTGCAACGCCACTAGTCGCTGATAGAGCTCACAGCTTTGCATCAATGATTGGTGGTTACCAATATCAACCAGTGCGCCATTGTCTAAAACCGCTATCTTATCTGCATGTTGGATGGTCGATAAACGATGAGCAATGATCAGTGTGGTACGGCCTTTCATTAGAGCCTCAAGCGCTTGCTGAACATGATGTTCACTTTCGCTATCGAGGGCGCTGGTGGCCTCATCAAGCAGTAGGATTTTGGGATCTTTAAGAATGGCACGCGCAATCGCAATTCGCTGTTTTTGTCCTCCTGATAGCCTTACGCCGCGCTCGCCTAAAAAGCTGCGATAGCCTTCAGGCAGCTTTTCAATAAACTCATGTGCATGGGCTTTTTTCGCCGCTTCGATAACTTGTTCGTCCGTTGCCTCTGGGTTGCCGTAGCGAATATTGTGGAATACGTCGTGGCTAAATAAAGCGGGTTGCTGAGGAACGAGTGCCATTTGCTGACGAAGCTCTTTCGGGTCAAACTGGCGAATGTCCACGCCTCCAAACAGAACCTGGCCTTGTTGTGGGTCGTAAAAACGTTGTAGTAGTTCGAAGAGTGTCGTTTTACCAGCACCTGACGGACCAACCAACGCCAATACTTTACCTTGCTCAGCGGTGAGATTTAATTCCTTAATGGCCGGTTGGTCGGGACGAGAAGGATAGTTGAAATTAACCGAGCTAAATGCAACCTCTGCTGAGATGGTTGTGCTTATTGGTAAAGCACGGTCTGGCGCACTAATATCGCTTTCAACTTGGAGAATCTCAATCAACCTTTCAGTGGCACCAGCAGCCCTCTGTAGCTCGCCAAGCACTTCAGAAATGGTTGCTGTGGAGGACGCGACCATAATGGCATAAAACACAAATGCTGCTAGGTCACCGGCTGACATTTTACCGTGGATGACATCGCTGCCACCTACCCAAAGCATGCCAGCAATCGCGCTAAACACGATCACAATGACACCCGATATTAAAATCGCGCGTTGCTTTACTCGCTGTCTACCGACCTCAAATGCTTTTTCTACTTCCACGGCAAAGGCGGCTTTCTCATGTTGTTCTGAGCTAAAGCTTTGTACTGTTTTAATATGCTCTATCGCTTCTCCTGCATAGCTGCCCACATCTGCCATGGAGTCTTGGCTTTGGCGGGATAGTGCACGCACTCGTCGCCCATAGACCAAAATAGGCACCAAAACGAAGGGCACAGAAGCCAGTACAATCAGAGTGAGTTTAAAGTTGGTCGCAAACAACATAATGATCGCGCCAATACACATTAACGCACTGCGCATGGCCATCGAAAATGAGGAGCCGATAATGCTCTGCAGCAAAGTCGTGTCAGTGGTGAGACGCGACATAATATCGCCACTGCTGTTGGTCTCAAAATAACTCGGGTGCAGAGAAATAACATGGTTAAACACCGCGAGGCGAATATCAGCGCTAACGCGTTCACCTACTGATGAAACAAGATAGAAACGAAAGAAAGTACCGATAGCAATACACAGAGTGACACCGACAATAAATTGAATCGCACTCGTTAGTTCTTGCAATGATTGTTGAGCAAACCCTTGGTCGATCAGCATGCGAACTCCATAGCCCACCGATAGCGTCAGGCTTGCGGTCGCGACTAGTGCGATCAAGGCTGCGGTAACTCGCCACTTATAAGGAGAAACAAAGGTGTTTAGCTTAAGAAGAATGCTGAGGTTTTTGTTATTTTTACTGCTCATGAGTGGTCCACAAACCTTTAATAGTATTTGGAATAGTAAGTCACTTAGTCTGGTGAAACCAGTAGCGTTTACTTTTGAGGAACGATGAACGGTATTTACTATAAAAATGAAAAGATAAACTGGTTATACAAAAAGTGGGTGGCAAATGTGTATAAGCGATCTTTTCTTCTTAAAAGAGTCTGAGCTACTTTCACCGCTAAAACGACCATGTTTCCTAACGGACTAATCTGATGAGATTGTACAGACAGCGCTAATTTCTGGCTTTTCAAAACAGTTGAAACTAATACTTAAGTTAACCTTATGTTCTTTGCCAAATGATGTTTACTCTAATAGCTGAGTAGAATTAATAAGCATCTGCTGTAGGTAAATGTGCTTAGATAAATGTTCAACGCTATAAAACGAGACAGCGGATGTTACTAAGACAATTCATGTCCTTAAAACTGTTATCAAGTTCATCCATACTATTCCTATTAACAAGCTGTGCGATTATCCCTGAAGACTTAGTTATGTCGAGCCCAGGAATGCATCTCACAAAGGCTGAAGCCACCAATCAACTGGCAATGGATGAATTAGCACTGCAATCGTTAATCATGTCGATGGCCGATGATTACATCGCTTCTGTTTCTGAAGTTGCCTTCCTGCACTTACGACCAAAAACTGAAAATAGTCACGAACGAGTGTTAGTTCAATCCTTTATGCGTAACAGTTTAGGGGCTGCAACAGAAATAGCTGCAGGACGAAGCCCCGATATCGCGTTACTCGATCTCCTTGTGTTATCAACATTACAACGCTCAACTTTCGAGAATTATTGGATACCCAAAATATGGGGAGCCGAAAGAGCTCAGGATGCTTTAAATCAATTAAAGAAAACAGAAGATCGCCTTTGGCAGCGCTCCTCTCGGCTGTTGACACCTTCGCAGCAACAGGTACTTCGTGACTTGATAGATGTTTGGCTCGAAGAAAATCCGGATAGGCTAGTCGTTGAGCTAACCCGATTTGACTCCTTCACAGATGCTCGTTGGATACCTCAGCATCGGCACCGACAAGAAGCCAAAGGTTTACTCGAAGAGATCGATTCTGCTGTGAGCACCGTTGATAGAGCATTGCTGTTTGGCGAACGTGCAATGTGGTATTCCAGTCGCTTGACTTATATTGCAGGCGAGCAGGTAGAACTATCGGCTTACCGTATACTTGCTTCTCCCGAGATTCAGGAGATGCTAGCTCGATACGATGAAGCGAAAGAGAGGTTTGAAGAACTCCAATCGACATTGGCTTCGTATCCGACCTCACTCGCTGAACTAGAAAATAAGCTTGTTGAAGACATCCAGAAAGAGCGTGAGCTCGCGCTCAACCAACTTTTTGAATACATTGCCTATGAACGGGAACAGATCTTTGAGTTAGTTTCAAACAGTAGCAACAAAGCAGAACAGATGCTGCCTGCGACACTAGAGTTAGTAAAGGCATCTTCGGACCTGGCTGACAAAACCAACCAAGCGAGTATCAATATTGACCGTTTATTAGCGCGCTTTGATGAGAGTTCAACTGATTTAGCCGGAGGACCTCCAGTCAACCCACTGGAGCTAATTCAGGCATCCAGCGATCTTGCCAATCAGTTACAGCAGCTAATCTCGCATCTACAACGCGATATCAATGAATTGGAAAGGCTATCTACCAACGTGCTGGACCATATCTTCTGGCGTATTGCCATTCTGATCCTGCTTGTTTTCATTGGCTTAGTCATCCTGCGGTTTATTCCAAGACGGCTGAAATAAAATACACTGAATAGCCTCCGCGTCAGTAGACACTAGATAGCTGCTCTTGGAGCGTTCCCCCTTGGCTTTCTGTTTAAAAATCACTCACGAAAGATCAGCGCGCCCTAATAAGATGTTAAATCTTTGTGCGATAAGTGAGATTTTTGTTGTTCTTTTACTAATGTCTAATATTCCTACCGATAGCAATACATGCTTAATAAGCTCAAATCAAAAATTGGCTCCAAACCTCTTTCTTAGTGTGGCGTCGATGTTTGATGTGAATGTTTGGCAAGATACTTTTCAGTTTTCTTGTTTTCACTAGCGAAGTAAATCCATGTTTTCTTCGTTTATGAAATCAATAAAGGTGCTCGGTAGCACTTAGGGTGTTGTCTCGTATTGGTCGAAGGTCTGTATACCAAGCGAAACTCTGGTTGACATAGTTCAACTTCGAAACATAACAAAGGATAACTAAATGTCTGACACAAGTAAGACTTTTTACAGGGATGTGCGCAAAAAACCGCATGAATTTGAAAACCGAGAAGACTTTCTAAACCATGATTTAACCATCATGAGCTTTCGCCGCTGGGGTATTCATTTACCATCTCGTGATTACAGTATTGAAATCGAAGACTGGGTACCTGCATTAGCCGCAACCATTGGTAAAGTGGTTATGGTAACCGCTATGGTTGCCGCCTTTGCTGCTCAGTTCGGTTTATCTCCTGAGTTTGTCGCAGAAAACGTGCGTTATGAACTGCTTATCGCGGGCGCTCTGTTCGTTATCCTGTTTTCTGCCATCCTAAACCCGAACGCAAACTTAGCCGGTACTCACGGCCCCATGATACCGCTGATCCCAATGATTGCAGCAGCAGGGGGCCATCCACTGGCTCTCGGCTTGATGGTATGTGCTTTTGGTTTAATTCTCGCTTTTACCAAGGGTGGTTCTAAACTCATGACCCTCACTGGCATTGGGGTTCGAGGTGGGTTGCTGATCTACCTCGGCGCAGTTGGGTTGATCGGACAGATTAATAAGACTGAAGTGTGGGCTGCGAGTACGGACCAAAGTTACATTTCGTTTGTGGTCATTGGTCTAACGGTGTTGGTTTATGCCTACTTAGCCAAGATCAACAAACGTTGGTTGGCCATCCCGTTGTGTTCTGCACTAGCGGGCATTGTCGCTTATGCAATGGGCGCTGAGTTTGCTTTTACCACGGAGCCGGGCCTGCCTAATTTCAGTCCATTCTACTGGTGGGGTGAAGATACCGGATGGCAACTAGGCTGGCCAACCCTGGAGCACTTTATTGCCGTTACGCCATTTGCACTACTAGCCGTCGCTATGTGGTCCCCTGACTACCTTGGTCATCGTGTTTTTCAAGAACTTAACTATCCAAAAGAAGCAAAAGGCGTACTAATGGATGTCGACGACACTATGGTCGGAGCGTCTGTTCGTCAGGGCGTTGGCTCACTATTAGGTGGCGGTAATCTAGCGTCTTCTTGGGGTACGTACATGATTCCGGCGGCAATTGCCAAGCGTCCTATTCCAGGCGGCGCGCTGTTAACGGGTTTAATGTGTATCGCCGCAGCAGTAATTGGTTACCCGATGGATCTAGCAATGTGGGAACCTGTTCTACGCGTAGCGCTGATTGTCGGTGTATTCTTACCACTTCTTGAAGCGGGTATGCAGATGATACATAAGCATAAAGATTCACTCAGTGCAGGTATCTGTATTTTTGCCTGTGCATTCGTTAACCCAGTCTTTGGTTGGGCAATAACTATGCTGCTGGATAACCTCGGACTTATCGGCGACCATGAGCGCGCCAACGAGCTATCGGGCAAAGATAAATACCTGATTCCTGGTGTTGCCTTTATCGTTTGTGCTGGCTCCCTTGCTGTAGTTGGTCAGCTTCCGGGTATTCCCGCTCTGATCGGTTAATTGAACCTCTCTCTAAAGGCATAGGTGGTCACCGCCTATGCCTTTTCTCATTTGACAAGCAATGGCTACTTACAACGAATGTCACTTTCTTCGTTGTCCAAAAATGCATTTAACCAGATGAATTAAATACGACTTTTAGCGAGTAGCAGATCCACTTTGCCTTTTGCTGTCTTACTAACGGTTTGCATAAACTGAAAGCTTGGCTTGGTGATTCCTGATTGCTCTAACTCCGCTACCATTTGAAGCCAAAGTTTGGCTGTCATTTGTGCATCTGCTAACGCACGGTGAAAAACACCGTCGTTTTCGATGTTTTTGTAGCGAACGAGCTCACCAAGTTTGTGTGACGGCGCATCTTGAATCAGTCGTCTTGCCACCAGTAACGAACAAGCGAACTCACCTGAATAGCCTTTGTTTACTCTCTCAAGCTCCGCGTCGAGAAATCGTTTATCGAATGAGGCGTTGTGAGCGATGAGGTTTTCATTGGCAATAAATTCACTAAACGATGCCATCACCTCATCGCAGCTTGGTGCGGTGCGTAACATGTTATTGGTGATGCCAGTATAACTTTCAATGAATGAGCTTACTCTGAAGCCCGGATTCATGAGCTGCTGAAAACTATCGACAACCTCACCATCAACTAATTTTACTGCTCCAATTTCAATTGCGCGGTCACCAAGGTTAGGAGAGAGGCCAGTGGTTTCAAAGTCGAGCACAACCACGGAATTTGCTTGAGGCATGAAGTTTTCCAACTAAAAAATAATGTGCAGAGTATCCTAGAAAGCGCTAGAAAAATAAAGGCGATGCACTGCGATGAACGTACGCTGGGTGTCTTTCTGGCATTGAATAATGCGTTGTAGTCTTAGACTGATAAAAGGAAAGCTTCCACTTTCATAGTAGGGCACTGTATGAAAGTGAAAGCGGTAACTTATTGGAATGAAATTAAGATATGAGCGGCTTACACAGCGGGCTTGAGTTGTGACAGAACGTAATCCAGTCCGCCAACAATCGCTGCAACCTGAGCGTCATTACATTCTTCGTCAGTGACTTTTGGGCTGTCTGGGTAGACTTCAGTTGTCGTACCATATTGGCAGTTAGTCACACCGCCACATAATCCCAGTTTCACCATCGGGTAGTTGATCACGCCAAACTGAACTACAGGTGATCCGATGATTTCGCCTTGATCGTCCGCAGGGGCAATGTGCGTCACTTTTGCTACCGATTCAATCACTGCTTTTTGGAACTCTGGTTGCGGATTCTCAGTGTCTCCGACGGTGTAAAAGCCGTCTGGAATCAAACCTTCGAGGTATTCAATACCATCGCGAGCGGCTAAAGCTGGGCGGAATTCTGTTTCATCCGAGTCAGTTGTCTCGTGAAGATCAATGTGCATCAATACATCACCCAGTGTCGCAACCAGCTGGATAAGGTTCGCGGATTCTTCCGCAGGGCTGTTTGCGTAGAAAGAGCGGTTCGGGTCAATCGCGTTTGGGTTCCAACGGTTAATTACCTCATAACCCCAAGGGCTCACGCATGGTGCAACAACGATATTGAAGTGCTCTGCGTAACGCTCCGCTTCTGTGTCCACGAATTTTAATGCTCCATGTACACCACTGGTTTCGTAGCCGTGCACGCCACCGGTGACAAGAACAACAGGTTTTACTGAATCCCAGTTGCGTGTTTTGATGCAAAATAGTGGGAAACGATCTTCGTCATATGAGAGCGCACCGTATTGCTCTACATCAAAACGGTCGCGAAGTGCGTCGATTTTACTGACGACTTCTTCCTGATAGCTGCGTTTTACATCGCGTTCTGCTAACCAGGCTTTGCGTTCAGCTTCTCCCCAAGGTTGACCTGGGGTACCAATTGGGTAAGTGTATCCGCTTTTCATCTATACTTTTTCTTTTGTTTACTCAAAGGTAAGACAAGACTAGACGTGTCTTATCTCGACAGCAATATAAAATACCGTCCGTCAGCATAATCTTTGCCAGATAATCACTTTGCTGAGCATATTTGTGGTGATACATTTTAATTTTTACTAGGTTTAATGTAACTAATTGCATTTAAAGAGATAAAAAATGGCTGGAGCAAGTTTACTCACACTGTTAGATGACATTGCCACGGTACTCGATGACATCGCGGTGATGTCAAAAGTGGCGGCAAAAAAGACAGCAGGTGTGTTAGGAGATGATTTAGCATTGAACGCCCAGCAGGTACAAGGTGTTGCCTCTGAACGTGAAATACCTGTGGTTTGGGCTGTTGCCAAGGGATCGTTTAAGAATAAATTGATTTTGGTACCCTCTGCACTACTTATTAGCGCCATTATTCCGTGGTTGATCATGCCATTGCTTCTGCTTGGTGGTCTCTTCCTCTGCTTTGAAGGCACAGAGAAAGTACTAGAGAAACTCTTCCCCCATGCTCACTCACATGAAGACAAAGAAGAGATGTTGGATAAAGGAGAGTCAGTAGAAGAGTTCGAGAAACGGAAAGTCAATGGGGCGATTCGTACCGACTTTATTCTCTCTGCTGAAATCATTGTGATTGCTTTAGGTACGGTTTCAGAAGCCAGTTTTGTCACTCAGGTTATTGTGGTGAGCCTGATTGCGATAGTGATGACCATTGGTGTTTATGGCTTAGTCGCTGGGATAGTTAAGCTCGATGACTTGGGTTTGTACCTTGAGGTGCGCGCGAAAGGAAAAGGCTTCATGGCAAAAGTCGGTAACGCACTGGTAACTTTTGCGCCGAAGTTGATGAGATTGCTAACCATAGTGGGCACAGCAGCGATGTTTTTGGTTGGTGGGGGCATCATTGTTCACAATGTGCCAGCCATTCATCACTTTGTAGAGCCAATTCTGATGGACTTTAGTGGTCACTCTTTTGCCACCGCAGTGTTACCGATTTTACTCAACGGTCTTATTGGATTTGTTGCCGGTTTGCTTGTCGTTGGTGCCTGGACAGTGATAGAAAAGGTGCGTGGGAATTAACCTCACTAAAAAACAACAAGGGTCATGACTTCTTTTATTGATAGAAAGTCATGACCCTTTTTTATTTGAGCTAGTTAAGCGAAGCGCTTATTTAACTTGCCATTCAATCTGTTCGTTCGCGCGGATAGGCACAACGATGTCATTGCCAAACGGCATTGTTTCTGGCACATCCCAAGCGGCTTTTTCTAGGGTAATTGTGTCTGTGTTACGAGCAATACCGTAGAAGTCTGGGCCATTGAAGCTTGCAAATGCTTCCAGGTTTTCCAGTTTACCTTCTTTGTCGAATACCTCAGCATAAAGCTCAACGGCTGCGTGTGCGGTGTATGAACCCGCACAGCCACACGCTGATTCTTTTGCACCTTTTGCATGTGGCGCTGAATCTGTACCTAAGAAGAACTTCTTACTGCCGCTTGTTGCCGCTTCAATCAGCGCTTGCTGGTGGGTATTACGCTTTAGGATTGGCAGACAGTAGAAATGTGGCTTAATGCCACCGACAAGCATGTGGTTGCGGTTGAAAAGTAGGTGGTGAGCAGTGATTGTCGCCGCAACGTTATCAGACGCGTTTTTAACGAAGTTAGCTGCGTCAGCGGTGGTGATGTGTTCCAGAACAATTTTTAGATTTGGAAAATCATTAACGATAGGAGCAAGAACTGTATCAAGGAACTCTTTTTCACGGTCGAAGATGTCAACTTCGTGATGTGTGACTTCGCCATGGACCAACAGTAGCATGCCGACTTCTTCCATTGCTTCCAGAACGTGGTAGATGTTCTTTGCATTGGTCACGCCAGAGTCTGAGTTGGTGGTTGCGCCTGCTGGGTAAAGTTTTGCTGCAACAATTTTGCCAGTTGCTTTTGCGGCACGAATTTCGTCTGGAGTGGTGTTATCGGTTAGGTACAGCGACATTAATGGTTCAAATTGCTCGCCGTGTTGTTCTTTAAGGATTCTATCGCGGTAGGCCAGCGCCATTTCAGTGTTGGTAACAGGTGGGACGGTGTTTGGCATGATCAGTGCGCGACCGTTGTAGCGGCTGATATCGCGAACGGTGTCTTTAAGAACATCCCCATCGCGTAAGTGAACGTGCCAGTCGTCAGGACGAGTAATAGTCAGTGTTGTCATTAATTGCTCCCACCATTGAAAAAGTTGTCTGATTGGAGCCTAAACGAAGCACTGGCATTGTTAGCAAACGCTTGCGCTTAGGCGACAGGATGATAGAGGAATTGACTTCACATTTCATCCCATTTTTCACTTTTCTACGATTGTGGAAGCGCGATAAGTTATTTCATCGTCAACCAAAGTGCATGAATCGTACCTGGCAGGAAGAAGAAAAAGGTCAGAATTAAGTTGATGAAGAAGTCTTTATTGAAACCTCTTTCCATGAACACCGCGACAGGTGGAAGAAAGATACACAGTAAAATGAGAACGAGTTTTCTAGTATCCATGATAAGCCTCTAGTCAATTTGTCGTTGTTGTCAAAAGAGTGGCGAATTATGTGTCTTGTATCACACTTTATCAATCAGCGTTTGGTCAGCGTGTTGTAAAAAACGCAACGGTTAGATTTAGTTAAGTCAATGCCTTACATTAGTTAAGACTTCTCCTTACAATAGTGCAACAAATAAAAGCACTGCAGGAAGAAAGCCATGTCACAACCCATCTTATCCCAAATAAATGTCTTTCCGGTTAAATCAGTCGGAGGGGTTGCTCTCTCGTCTGCGTGGGTAGAAAAGCAAGGCTTGAGCTTTGACCGCCGTTTTATGATTGCCAAAGCAGATGGCTCGATGATCACCGCAAGGAAGTACCCACAAATGGTCACCGTAAAATCTGCGATACTTGCCGATGGTGTTGTGTTTAGCTCCTTAGGTATGGAGCCGCTTAAAATCCGTTATCAAGATTTCAAAATGCAGGAAACGTCGGCAACGGTTTGGAGTGACACGTTTACCGCTTATACCACAACGGACGAAGCCGACGACTGGTTTACCCGTGTTTTAGGGCAACGAGTCGAGCTGCTTTTCTGTGGTGAACAATCGAATCGAGTACGAGATAAGTTTGGTCATAATGTGAGCTTTGCTGACGGTTATCCTGTATTGGTCATCAGTCAGGCTTCTCTCGATGAGTTGAACAAGCGAAGCTCTGAGCAGCACTCAATGGATCAGTTTCGCACCAATCTGGTAGTGGCAGACACGACGCCGTTTGAAGAGGATTCTTGGAAACGAATTCGCATCGGCGAGGTGGAATTCGAGTCACTTAAGCCTTGTGAGCGTTGCATTCTTACAACGGTCAATACGCAAAGAGGCACATTCCGCGAGAGTAAAGAGCCGCTGAAAACGCTACAACAGTTCCGCGCGAATGAGCGAGGCGGGGTCTTTTTCGGGCAAAACCTTGTAGCGCGTAACGAAGGCATTATCCGCCAAGGTGACAAAGTCGAAGTGCTTGAATATAAGGAACCGGAGTTTTATGAGGATAACTCTCCTGCGCGTTTAACGTTAACTTGCGTCGAACGTGAAGAAATAGCACAAGATTTTGTGACATTTTGGCTAGAGCCTAGTAAAGGCAAGTTACCTAATTATCTGCCGGGACAACATTTACCAATCGATGTTGAAGTAGAAGGTAAAAAAATAGGCAGACGTTATACACTCTCTTCGAGTCCTTCTCGTCCGGGGCGATATGCTGTTTCAGTTAAGCGAATTTCTGGTGGCCGTGTGTCGAATTCGCTATTGGATAATCTGCAGGTTGGCGACGTATTAGAAGCGGAAAACCCAGATGGGGAGTTTCATCTTAAGCCGCATCACACTCAGCGTCTATTGTTGCTTTCAGCAGGCAGTGGCGTTACTCCAATGCTGTCGATGGTGCGTTACCTAGCCGATCACAATCAATTAGATGACGTCGTGTTCTACCATCAGTGCCGCACTGAAAAAGACATTCCTTGTAGAGTTGAACTGGAACAACTGAAGCGAGAGCATCCGGGACTAGAGGTAAAATTCTGCCTGACTCAGCCAGCGATCGATTGGTTTGGATTGAAAGGTCGACTCAGCCTTTCGCACATCAAACAAATTAAAGATGCGGAGCAGCGTCAGGTGTTTGTTTGTGGCCCTGATGGCTTTATGCAAAAAGCGAAAAACTTGCTAATGAAAAAGGGGCTGCCTGAAGAGAACTACCATCAGGAAGCGTTTGGTGTCTCTGCGGTAACAGCACAGCCAGAGAAAAGTATCGAAATCGAGTTCAACGGCGCTAAGATTACGGGTACAAATCAGAAAACACTTTTAGACCAACTTGAAGATGCCGGAAAGGACATCAGCAACAGCTGCCGCGCAGGGTTATGTGGCGCTTGTAAAGTACAATTGAAATCGGGGCAAGTTCACCATCCTGACGTACCCGCTTTGAGTGTTGAAGAGCGTGCTATGGGGACGGTATTAGCGTGTTGTGCCGTTCCGGAAACCGATGTCACAGTGACTGACTAATCAGGTTACAATACGTAAGAAAAACGCTGCCCTTGAGCAGCGTTTTTTATAGCAAGCATTGCGTTTAAATGTTGCTTAGTCGTAAATAGTCGGGATTGGCTGACGTTTGTGCTGCGTAGCTTTGTAAATAGCTACCAGACGGTCACTCACTTGTTGCGACACTGGTTTGCCTTCCAGGAAGTCATCAATTTGTTCGTAACTTAGGTTCAACGCATCTTCGTCCGCTTTTTGTGGAGCGAGTTCTTCCAAATCTGCCGTTGGTGTCTTTTTCACAAGTAGTTCTGGTGCGCCTAATGTTGCCGCTACCTCACGTACTTGACGCTTGCTCAAACCAAATAAAGGCGCAAGGTCACAAGCACCATCACCAAACTTCGTGTAGAAGCCAGTAATGTTTTCTGCCGAGTGATCGGTTCCCAGCACCAAACCGCCAACGTAACCGGCAATTTCGTATTGTGCGACCATTCGGGCACGTGCTTTTACATTGCCTTTCACAAAGTCTACTTTTGCCGCGTCGGTTGGTAGAAGGCCAGTTCCCTCTAGCGCAAAGCTAGAAGCAGCATGCATACCATCTACACCTTGTTTGATGTTTACTGACACAGAGTGTGTCGGTTCAATGAAAGATAAGGCAAGTTGTGCTTCGTCCTCATCTTTTTGCTCACCGTAAGGTAGACGAACCGCGATGAACTGGTAGTCGTTACTACCACTCGCTTCATTGAGTTCATTAACCGCAAGTTGGGCAAGGCGACCACACGTGGTTGAGTCAACACCGCCACTGATGCCAAGCACGAGTGACTTACAACCTGCTTCTTGTAGCTTACGCTTTATGAAAGCAACACGGCGTTCAATTTCGAAATGCGGATCAATAGAAGGTAGAACGCGCATTTCATCACGGATGGATTGTTCCATTTAGGGTTCCTTTTCCTGCAAATATGTCGGACACCAACAGCGTTGGTAGTTACCAAAATCAGTAAGAGTGATGAGGTGAATATTCAATAAATGGTGACAAACCATCCAATTGAGGCGCACAAACATCACTTTGGTGTCAAAAAGCTATAAAGATTAGTAGTATCATACCGAAATCATCAAATTAGAAAACTCTCTTAAACCAGGTAATCGCCGGATATGAAAAAAATTGCCATTTTTGGTAGCGCATTTAATCCACCTAGCTTAGGCCACAAAAGTGTTATCGAGTCTTTGGGGCACTTTGATCTTGTGCTTCTTGAACCCAGCATCGCACACGCATGGGGCAAGGAAATGTTGGATTACCCAGCCCGGTGCAAGTTGGTCGATGCGTTTATCAAAGATCTCGGGCTTTCTAATGTTCAGCGCTCGAACGTAGAGCAAGCTTTATACCAGCCTGGACAAAGTGTGACGACCTATGCGTTATTAAACAAAATTCAAGAAATTCATTCGACGGACGATCTAACTTTTGTCATTGGGCCTGACAATTTCTTTAAATTTGCTAAATTTTATAAAGCACAGGAAATTACTGAGCGCTGGACCGTTATGGCGTGTCCTGAAAAAATAAAAATTAGAAGCACAGATATTCGAAAAGCGCTGATGGAAGGAAAAGACATCAGCGCCTTTACTACGTTAACAGTCAGTGAACTATTGCTCAACGAAGGTTTATATAGAGAAACTTTATCTGGTAACTGAGAGGTTAAATGTTCATGGTCAGATTAGCCGTATTTAGTACGTGCGCGCTGCTTGTATATTCGCAAGCAAGCGTAGCATGTAACTATTTTTCTGATCGATCGGTCGTTTTTGCTGACAATACCATGCCTATTTGTGAAGAACTTTTTGACAGCGTAGGTGTGTTAAGTACTGACTCGTTGAATTGGTACGCACCAGAAATCGAACTGGATGGACCCACGAAAAATTATTGGGAAGAGTGGGCGTTTACGCCGAATGAGACACCTATCCTTACTCAAAACCTAGAGAAGAACTACTTTGGTCTTGGTATCTGGATGCCTGAAGACCTTCTAGACGAAGAAAGTGACATGACGACGGAAGAGTGGATTCGCAATCACGGTCTGATGTTTAGTATCGGTTTTGGTGATAAGGGCGATGGTGAGCCCAGAATGCGTTTGGATTATCGTTGGCACGAATACTATGACGCTGACTGGATGATGCAAATTGAATTGCCATTCTGAATAATTAAAAAAAGCGTACATCAAATGATGTACGCTTTTTTGGTTTTTTTGAGCACAGGGTTGCTTAGTGTGGGGCTATTTTAGTAATTAGCTACTTTCGTTAGCAGTTATAAAGGCTCGCCAAAGACCAAGAAACAAAGTTGCTCATACTCTTCGCTATTTCCTGCAAAAAGTGCTTCAACAATATCAGCATCTTTTTTCCCTGATAATTTCATCTTTCTTGCTTCTCGTAGCGTGAGCACCAGACATAGCTCTCTTGAGATACGTACGTCACCTCCGGGCTTCCACTGATTGATGACTTTGCTTAAAGCTGAGCTAGAAAGGGCGGGAGAAATCGTAACCACTTCGTGTTTTACTACTGCAAGTAAATCTAGCTCGATATCCGAACGGGACTCTACAGTCGACAGTCTGTCGAGTAATGCTTTGAGTAGAACTGATGGTGTAATGAAGCCCGCCTGCTGAGGAAAATCATCACTCAACCGCACAGAAAAATCACAACGATGCACACGAGTGTTAGGTAAAAAGGTGAGGGAGCTCAAACATCCCTGAGGAATCCAAAAAATCTGACCCGGTTCAATGGCATACTCCTGCTTACCCAATTTAATGATCACTAATCCTTCAATCACAGATAATAAACTGTGCTTTAGCGCTTTTTTGCGTGCAGTAACATTAAGAAAAGGGTAATTAGCGTCGTGAAATTCAATTGCGTAGTTCATTATTATTACCAGTGATTTTTGGGCGCTAAGCGTAACGCTAAACCTATAGGATTCCAACCGGTTAAAAAAAATTTTTAGCCATACTTTTGTTAGGTGAACTGGTATGACCATGAGAAAAGTATGAGCTGAAATGCTGCTATACAGTAAAACTATGCGTAAAATGTGCCAGCTTTTTTAGATATGTAATGAATAATGACTGCCAATACCGACCCTTATATTGAAATTCGTCCTTATAATGACGAAGAAATTCCAGCAGCGCTGGATCGTCTAATCCAAGATGATGAATTTATCACCGCGATTCTTGATCACCGTTTTGCCAATAAAGCAGGATGGTTTAAAACTCTTATGAGTCCGATTGTTCGCCTTTACCTAAAAGCAAAGTGGAGTAAGCTTGACTCCGTAGAAGCGATCCAGATCGAAGTGAAAAAGTATCTTGAAGATATGCTTGATAAGACAACGGATGGCGTCACTTTCTCTGGTTTAGATAAACTGGACAAAAATACCTCTTATCTATTCATTTCTAACCACCGTGATATCGCGATGGACCCTGCGTTAGTCAACTACGGCTTACACCAAACTGACCACCGCACTGTCCGCATTGCTATTGGTGATAACCTCCTCAAGAAGCCGTGTACGACGGAACTGATGCGCTTGAACAAGAGCTTTATTGTTAAGCGTTCAGCAAAAGCACCGCGCGAAATGATGAAAGCGTTAGGACAGCTGTCGAGCTACATCAAGCATTCTCTCGACACGGGCAACTCTATTTGGATCGCGCAGAAGGAAGGCCGAGCAAAAGACGGCAACGACTTCACTGATCCAGCTATTCTTAAAATGTTTCATGTTGAAGGTCGTAAGCAAAAGATCAGCTTTGGAGAGTACACTCGCTCTTTGAAAATCGTGCCTGTTTCTATCTCTTACGAGAACGACCCTTGTGACCTTGCGAAGGCGAAAGAGTTATTTGCTAAAGCAGAAAGTGGCCGTTACGAGAAAGGTGAATTTGAAGATATTGAAAGTATCATTCAAGGTATTATCGGTTACAAAGGTCGCATTCATGTGGCGTTTGGCGATGTGATTGAGCAAGAATTTGAAACACCAGAGTCTCTTGCTGCTGAAATCGACCGTCAAATTCACAACAACTACCGACTCTATCCAATGAATTTGCTCGCTGCTGGTCGTGATGATTCAGAAGTGCCTGAAAAGGTAAAACGTCAGTTGGCGGAAAAGCTTGAAGAGTTGCCAGAAGGCGCGCGTCCTTTCCTTGTTGCGAGCTATGCTAACCCGGTAAACAATCAAGAGTAGATTGATTGGTTTATTTTTGAATCAAAATACCTCGGGCTCTGCCCCGGGGTTTTTTATATCTGTTGCTAAGGTGCGACCGCGCCGCCTAAGGTCAGGTTACTTGGCCATTTGGTGATTTGATTCCCACCCAGAAAGATATTTCCTTTTACAGTCATAGTGTCAGGAAACGCTTTGAGTGCCGAGCCCCCAATGTAAAGATTTCCATCGATGATTAAGCCATTAGGCAAAGCCGTTAATGGTGTGCGGATTACACTTAAATCACCATAGACACGAAGTCTTGCAGGAAGCTTTCTTAGTGGAGTGTCAGTCAGGTTTAAATATCCGCCGAGTTTTACGCCTTTTGGCCAGTTTTCAACTTGGCTACCTAATAAATTGGCATAGCCTTTTATGCTGGTACCAGGTCTGACGGTTTTAAGTGCGCTGTTTGTTGCTTCTAAACTGCCACCGACATTGAGACCATTCGGTAGCCGCGTGATAGACGTTTGGGAAATGTTCAGGTTGCCTTTAATCGACAAATCAGATGGTAATTGAGTAAAGGGTTTGTTACGTAGATCTAGGTTGCCATAGTTGTCTAGGTAAGCGAGCTTGGTGTAGTAATCCAGTTCGTACGCCACTGAAGGTGTGTTGAATGTTACCAGTGCAATAATAAGTAGGATGAAACGCATGGCTGATGACTTTGCTGGATATAAAAGCCACCAAGCATATCTCAAAGCGCTAAATACGGCTATTCCAAGTGTTAACACTTGAAGGAAAGTAACACTTAAATGGAAGTAGGTAGAAAGCGAGCAGAGTGCTCGCTTTGGAATAGGATTAACGCGCTAATGAACGAGTTTTTAATTCAAAGATCAGCTTTTCTGCACTGACTTCGAACTTGAAGCGGGCTGATGCTTCTTTAGACTCTTCTGTGATTTCACTGACATTATATTCAACGTTAGCACATACTGATTTAGCTAGTTCAATGTAGGCCGCCATTTCAGACTCTAATGCCGCTTTAGACTCTGCGAAAATCGTTACGTCGGCAACTTCGTCGCCTTCTTTAATGACAAAGCCAATTTCACCCGCACAGCCACATGCTTCGCAGACTTGGTTTCCTTCTAATTCGATGCTCATAACGAATCCTCTTGTAAAAACTAAGGGTATTCTAGCAGGTATTTGATCTCTATCTACAAAAATGAATGAATCTGCATAAAAAAGCACACAAATTAAAGGGAATAACGCTCGATAAGGCGGAGGAAGGGTATGCCTAATGTGATATATATCAATATTTAAGAGTAATTACACTAGCTACGAACGAGTTTTATGTTTGGTCAGTTGAACTGAAGAACAATTTATAAGAGTATTTATTGAGTGAATAATTCTACATGATTATCATTCTTAACTCCTGAGTGGCTTTGATGGATAGTCTCGTGCAACACCTTGATGTCGTTATCTTTTCATCTGGGGTGCGTATGGTAAACATTGATGAGCATGCCCTGGCATGTTGATGATTGCGCAGTACTTTATCGCTATGACAGAGGTTCGCGTTTAGATTAGGAAGCACAGTAATAAAACTGAGGATGATTTCACTCTGGCCTCGTTGAGTTGTGAGTTAGATGGATTTAATAAAGAAGAGCTTAAAATATGCCAAAGCGTAGTAAAGAAGATACTGAAATAACTATCCAGAAGATCATGGATGCCGTCGTTGACCAATTGCTTAGACTTGGTTACGACAGAATGTCGTACACAACGCTGAGTCAGCAGACGGGTGTATCACGTACAGGTATTAGCCATCACTTCCCTAAAAAAACGGATTTTACTGCAGCACTTGATGCTCGCATCTTTAAAATGTTTGTCGAGCACTTAAGGTTTGATAAAGGTTTGGCTACGTTTTCGGATAGCTGGATGACAGCACTGGAAAATGCTGAATTTGTGGCTATTTTAAAACTCCTGTTCCATCACATCGTAGCCACAGAAAACGCCCATGAGTTTGCTACAAATGGTATTGATCGCTTGTATAAAATGGTCGGTAACCAATTTGGGGATGGCAGTGACAAAGAACTTGAATGGTTGATTGGTCGTTCTCTGATTCAAATGAGCAAATAACCGATACTGAATTAACAAAGCCCTGCTAGCAACTAGCGGGGCTTTATGTTTTGGCCCCAACGCCTTTGTATTAAGAAGCCCTAGCCACAGAGCCAGTAATGCGAGGCTATAATACCAATCACAGTGGTAGAGAACCTCAGGAATTAAAATGAATCAACAAGTGAAACAAGAGCGCCTGCAAGGCCGTCTGGGGCCGGAGATCAAAGCGTTTCGTCAGGAGCGCCAAACACTACAGCTAGCTACAGTTGATGCTGAAGGCCGACCTAACGTCAGTTACGCCCCGTTTGTACAAAACCAGCAAGGTTACTTTGTTCTTATTTCACAGCTTGCTCGCCATGCACGCAACTTATTAGAAAATCCTAACGTCTCCCTAATGATGATCGAAGATGAAGGCTCTGCTGGTCAAATTTTTGCCCGTAAGCGCCTGACGTTTGATGCGGTAGCAATCGTTGTGGAACGTGACACCGAGCTTTGGCAACAAATTGTTGCTCAGATGAAAGCACGTTTCGGAGAGATTATTGATGGTTTGAGCAATCTGGAAGACTTCGTTTTGTTCAACTTAAAAGCAGAAAAAGGCTTGTTTGTGAAAGGCTTCGGTCAGGCGTATGAAGTTTCTGGCGATGATCTTGTGGACTTTATCCACTTAGAGAAAGGACATCAAAAAATTTAGAGACTTACTGGGCACAGTCAAACCATTTGGGGGAGGCGTTTCTCGATCTCCCCCTCTCTGTCAGCGACGTTATGAAGCCATAGCTGTAGCTTCAATCTCCTTCGCCCCTCTCAGCATGGCTTCAATTAACTCACCAGCGTTAAACTTTACCAGAGCCTCGTGTGCACCCACTTGATGGGCGCGATCAACACAGATTTCACTTGAAAGAGAAGTGTGCAAAATACGGTACGAGTGGTTAAGTGCCGAGTCATTTTGTACTTCGAACGCCAGCTCGTAACCATCCAGTCCCGGCATTTCAATGTCGCTGACTAACAAATCAATTGGGCTATGTAGTGCCGCTTGATCTCTCATGAATTGCAACGCTTCCGCGCCATTTTTACTGATTTGGTACGGGATGTTAATGCTGTCTAATGCATCACTAAGTTGCTTACGTGCAATCGAAGAATCGTCGACGAGTAAGATATTAAGAGCTTTTAAACGCTCACGTTCTACGTCAGTTAGCATTGGAATTTTTGAATGCTCATATTGCGGATAGATCTTGGACAACAGCAATTCGACATCCAGCATTTGAACCATTTTGTTCTCATACTGAGTAATGCCCGTGACAAAAATATTTTGACCAGTGCTCTCGGGTGGTGACTCTATGGTTTTCCAGTCACAATCAATGATTTTTTCAATGCTTCGAACCATAAAGGCAACAACGGTTCGCAGGCAGTCGGTCACAATCAAGTAACAGCTTTGGTACTCTTCTTCCTGAATCGGCCGGAACCCGACGGCTGCGGACATATCAATCACAGGCACGGTTAGGTTGCGAATCGTCACAGTGCCGATTACGTGCTGGTGGGAGAATGGGATCTTCGTGGTCGGCATGTACGGAACAATTTCACGGACTTTAAGAGTGCCTATCGCGAAGTATTGTTGCAGGGTAAGCTTGAATACTAACATCCCCTGAGATTGATTCGCTTTGCTAACGACTTTTGCCATGAAATAACCTTATAAATACCAAATGATTACCTCTAATCTAATCGGATAAACCGGCGGCATCAACAGCCCTACATCGAAAAGTTAAGTTTTCATTCATTCTATTAGCTTTGCAGATGTGAGAATGCTCAAATTCCGCTCAGGTCGTGCTAACAAAACACAAATAGAGCTTCCCTGTAGGCGTGGTGAGAGAAATGTTTGGCGTGATCGGGTGTATTCGGTAAACTTGCGCTAACAGAACAGCGAGAGATAAACAGATGGCAAATACAGCAGCCGCATTGCATATTCTTGTGAAACACAAAGAACAAGCAGAAGACATCATCAAGCAACTTAAAAAAGGGGCTAAATTTCAGACACTGGCAAAGAAATACTCGACTTGCCCGTCTGGAAAACGCGGTGGTGATCTTGGTGAGTTTCGTCGTGGACAAATGGTGCCTCAGTTCGACAAAGTTTGTTTTTCAGGTGAGGTGCTAATACCGCATTTAGTAAAAACTAAATTTGGCTGGCATGTGGTAAAAGTATTATATAGAACATGATATTTAGCCCGAGTACAGGAACTTTGTGCTTGGGCTAGCATCTTATTTTAAATCACACGTGAGGTTATACGTATGGCATCAGATTATTACGGAACCAGTGCCAGTTATGCACGTAAAGAAGCCGGTTATCGCGAGAAAGCACTGAAGCTCTATCCTTGGGTATGCGGAAGGTGTGCTCGAGAGTTTGTGTATTCAAATCTGCGTGAATTAACGGTTCATCACAAGGATCATGACCACACGAATAACCCGGAAGACGGTAGCAACTGGGAGTTGTTGTGTCTCTATTGCCACGATCATGAACATAGTAAGTATCTAGAGCATGAACGTTACGGCAGCGAAATAAAACCTGGTGAAGATGAGCACCAAGGCGCAACATACAATCCATTTGCTGATTTAGCGAAGATGATGAAGAAGTGATGCTTAAGGGCTAAAGTGGCGTTAGTCATCAATAACGCTACTAGATTGAGTTTAGCCATTGAGCACAGCAGTATACTTCGTTACTTGTAACGTTTCTAAGGATCGACGTTTGCCCCAAACTTCCAACTGTTACGATAGCAACATGATTTTTTAAAATTGATTTAAGGGATCTGGTTATAGTGATTACAGCAGCTAACTAACGTAAAACGTTTTATAGCCTCATTATTGATGAAATTCATTATTACTTTGTTGCATATTGGTACAGAAGGCACCATTATTTTTGAACAGGCGTTATATGCAAAGGAGATTGCAATGAATATAGACGCGACATTACTGCTTCAAGGTGCTTCTGTCTATTTGGTGATCAGCTTACTTTTGAGCTACTACTTGGGTCGGCGTAAAACCAGTACTCCAATGATTTCTGCGTTAGTCGGTGTTCTTTTAGCCTTGATCCCCCCGTTAGGACTGATTTATTTAGCTTTTTTAACACTCAAAAGTGATTATGCAGAGAGAACCTAAATTTTTCTCATCTAATTTGCGCTAGGAACATAAAGGAATTTATGCAGCAAAATGTAGAAACGGATAGGTTGATACTCAGACCCTTTACTTTATCGGATGCCAAGCGTGTCGCGCTTCTGGCTGGTGACAAGGTTATTGCGGACATGACAGCGAACATCCCTCATCCTTATTCGCTTGCCGATGCGGAGTTGTGGATTAATACTCATGAGCCACTCTTTGATAGCGGTAAAGGTATCGTCTATGCCATTGCTTTAAAAGAGAGCGGTGAGCTGATTGGCGCGGTGAGTTTTCTAGGAATAGATAATGGTGTGGGCACCTTAGGTTATTGGCTGGGAGTTCCTTATTGGGGGCGTGGTTATGCGACTGAAGCATCGAAAGCAATAATCACCTTTGGCAAATCGAACCTTGGGTTGGGCAAGTTACATGTCATGCACCTTTTGGGTAATGAACGTTCTAAGTCAGTGATCAAAAAACTCGGCGTTACCTATATTGAAAATCGCATTAATCGTATGCAGGGAAAGGCGCGAGAAGTTTGTGTTTATACTTCAGATCTTTAATTTATGTATTCGAATAAACAATGGAAATGACAACTGGGCGGTTATCGCAGTTTAGCTAGGGCTCGTTTGCGAACACTCATCGACGAGATCGGTTTTTGATGCCTGTTTTAATTTAGATAAAGCGGCTACTTTTCCGCTACTTCACTAGTGCCACTTGGTGCAAGAAGGTTCGCTAGTACTTGATTGTCGACAATAAACAGCCACCTGCCACGGTAGGGAGTCATGTAAATGGCATTGGTTTCCAAAGGCTGTGTTTTCTTACGTTGAACCCAGATGGTATAGCCCGGCTGCGTAGTTAAAAATGCGTTTCTCTCTGGTTGTGATGACGGAATTAAATTTAGCGGCTTCTCCAGTTTTCCGGCGAAACCAAAGGTGTTGTGATACTTGCCAACGTACGAAACGCTGTGTCCTTGGGATTGCAATTGATGTATCTGACGACCTGTCTCTGTGACGTCATAAACGTTGTTGAGTACTGGTGACAGACTGGCCATCAAGGCGGATAAGCTCAGCAGTAGTGCCCCGATATTAAGCGCAAGACGATCAATAGGCAGCTTTCTTTTCCATAATAGCAACACGATCAACATCGCCGGCAACAGGCTCCAACTTAAGTGGACATCCGTGACTTCCGTGCTGCGAAACGCTTTTTCTGCCCATAGTGAAGCACTTAAGATGGCTAGCGTAATAAGCACGATGGCTCCCACTATCGCTGGCTCGGTTTTTACCTTCGCGAGATCCAATCGTTTGGCGATCCAAATGGCGATAAAAGGGAAAATCGGAAGTAAATAGTGAATCTGTTTTCCGCTGAAGCAACTGAATATCCCCACCACAAACACAAACAACGAGAAACAGAAGGTATCTCGTCGTCCGACCCAAACCCATGGACGGTTTCGCCAGAAACTAATGAGGAAAAGCCAAGGAAAAAGTAAGGCTGGCAAGAGTGACACATACCAGTAAAAAGGTCGGGCATGGGCAAAAGAGTCTTGTACCCTCCCGGCAGATTGCACCCATAAAATGGCCTTCGTGTACTCTTCTCCACCGACTATCGCCGCAGGTAGTGCCCAAAGCAGGATGACTATAACCGCGATACCCACTGTTTTGAGAATCGCTTTGAAAAAGGCTTTGTTGATTGAAGCGGGTGAAGGGTGCCAAAGATGGGCTAACAGAAGGAAAGGGATAAAATAGACGAACACCACGGGTCCCTTAGTCAACATTCCGAGCCCAAGGCACACACCACTTAAATATGACCATGAATCACGTTCTGTTTCGGTGTATCGCCAAAAACTCAACACGGCAAGTTGGAGGAATACAGCGAGTATTAAATCGAACATGATCATACTGGAATACAAAAACCAGCCAAGGAAACTGATAAGAATGAGGGGAGATAACCACTTCGCTTGTGCTGAGTCGGGGTAAATTTTCTCCGCCAGTTTTCCTACAAGATAAAGGTTTACCAAAGCGAAGCCTGGTACTACTAAACGCGTCACGGTATCGGATGTACCAAATAAGGACCAAACGGCGCTGAATAACCAGAACATTAACGGTGGTTTATGATCGTATGGTAGCCCATTGAGTTGTGGTACCAGCCAGTCATTGTTGAGCCACATTTCCCACGCGACAGAGACATAACGGGTTTCATCGATGGGAAAAATAGGTCGGAACCAGAGATTCACGGCTATGAAGAATAACGCGGCAAAAAGTGCCAGTGCAGTGTTCTGAACATGCGGAGATAAAGGTGAGGTTGCCTTCTTAGATGTCATTGTTGTTCCTGCTATCTAACGTTACTCGTAGTTAATGAGTTCAATCCATCATTCTTATGAGTGAATAGTTGACCTGTCTCATTCTCTACTTAGTACTTTATTTGCATTTTGTTACATTTAGTTAGCATAGCAATCTTCTCTGATAGAACAACATGTCAATGTTTAACCAGGCAGGATCCCCAGCAGCATCAGTTTATTTCTCAATTAGTGTTAACTTTAACAGCAAAGTGCCTAACCCAGAGTGCTGTAGGGTTATAAGAGATGAAATTAGACCCAAGGGTAAGTGTCTGTCTTTTGATCCCAATCATAATGCCAAGTCAGTTTTCGGGTGTAATCTACACATTCAGTAGCGCTAGCCATACGGTTTATTAGTGCCATTTTGCCCATAGTGAAATTCTGAAACCTCCCTTTATCTTCCCAGTTTAAACATGAATAATAAACCCAACAAAACGAGATAGGTTCCTATCAATATTAATTAATACATTAAAGGGTTTTATTATGAAAAAATTATTCGTACTAACTACTGGTCTACTTATGGCTTCATCAGTATTTGCTTCAAATATTACAATTACAGAACATACAAATATGGATGCAGGTACTTATCAGAGCAGAGAGCAAGCACTCAATGCAGGCTTTGATTTGTCAGATTCATTAAAATCAATGTCTAAATCAGAGTTACGACGTGAATTTGGATTATTTGGATACACTAATGTAAATAATATCAACATCGATGACAGTAAAGTGATTATTAAAGAAGTGGCTTACGCTCGTGATGACATTCAATATCGAGCAGTTCTAAATGTGGATTACCACTTCAACGCAATGAGACTACATGACTAAGTTATGGCTTATTTAGTCAAACATCGACATCTAAAATATTATCTTAATTGTATCGGGGGACATAATACTCCCCCAATAATAAATGCCAATAAATCTGATACTGACGTAAATTGAATATTTATCAAAATATAAATATTGTTTAGTTTACGTCATGTAACTCTCCCATATCGGTGGGCTTCCAATCGTATTTTGTATCGTTTCAATAAACAGTTTGACCAGTGGAGGCTGATTGCGGTGTGGATACAAGGCGTACAAACCACCGGTATAAGAGATTTCATAATCAGGTAATAATCTAACCAGCTGCATCTCTTCGATACTCTGCGTGAGCATCAGTTGGCCCACGATGGCATAGCCTAGACCCGATTGCACGCCATCCATTAATAACTCCACCTCATTGACATGGTAGCGACCTTGAGCCGTAATGGTGACAGGATGTGCTTCTTCATCTTTCATTGACGATAATTGCACTTTATTCATTTGGTATGAGCCGTTGGAATAAATGACAGCGGGTAACGCTGCGAGTTCTTGAGGTGTTTCAGGGTAGCCGTGTTCAGCGATAAAGTCTTTTGATGCAAGTAATAGCAGCTGATGATTGGCGAGTTTTTTCGCCACTAAGTTTGAGTCTACGGGAGAACCGACTCGAAATACAACATCATAACGTTCTCCAATAAGATCGACTCTCCTATCATTGAGGATGACTTCGACACTGACTTGCGGGTACTTTTTGAGGAAAGCGACCACACTTTCCTTTACGTACTTCCGCCCAAAGAGTGATGGGCAAGATATTCTAAGATGGCCCTTAGGCGCATCACTGAACGTATCCGCAAGCTGACGAGTCTTTTCTAAAGCGTCGCTAACTTGCTGGGCTTGCTTTACTATTTCTTCACCTGCAGGAGTAAGCGACAGTGAGCGTGTAGAGCGATTAAGTAGCCTGAGACCAAGCGACTCTTCTAGCTTTCTTATCTGTTTGGATAATACCGAGCGATCGATGCCACGCGCGTCCGCAGCATTTGCGAAAGAGCCCTGTTTAGAAACTTCGAGTAGTAGTTCCAGTCTACTTGCAAGATCCATGAATACACCTAAGTAATGACTTTCTGGTTTAGTATGGCTGATATTATCAATATTTAATTAGGCGATACAATAAAATGTATGCTCTAAAAATGGGACAGATAGTTAGTTTTTTTTGCTGTCTAGCTCTGAGATGAAAGTTATTAAACAGTGGTTAATTAATAAATAAGATGAATACAGTGCTGGTTGCTACTTTATTCAATTAATCTAATACGAATTTATCTTTATTTGTATGTGGTATCTTAAGTTTAAAAATAAAAAGTATAAAAAGAGCAATGGTAATAATTTACTAGGAATAAAAAAGCGGGCTGGAATTCAGCCCGCGGCAGGGGAGTCAAGCCCACATTAACGATCGCAGTTATTATCGTTGATTTCGGTTAATTTAATAACCAATCCCCTAAAAATTAGGTATTTTATGAAATAGTATTACTTGCTAAATTCACCGTGCGGGTCAATAACAAATTTCTTAGCTGCACCACCATCAAAGTCGGCATAACCTTGAGGAGCTTGATCGAGTGAAATCATTTGTACGTTTACGGCGTCAGCAATTTTCACTTTGTCGAACAAAATAGATTGCATCAAACCACGGTGATATTTCATTACCGGGCATTGGCCAGTATGGAAAGAATGTGATTTCGCCCAGCCAAGACCAAAGCGCATGCTCAGTGCACCTTCTTTCGCAGCTTCGTCTTTCGCACCCGGATCGTCTGTAACGTAAAGACCAGGAATACCAATCGAACCACCGGCACGCGTTACTTGCATCGCAGAGTTCAGTACTGTTGCTGGTGCTTCTTGAGTATGACCACCACAGCCACATCCGTGCGCTTCGAAACCAACACAGTCAACAAAACAATCAACTTCACGCTCATTCAGAATGGCTTCAATTTTATCTTCCATGCTTCCGTCTTCGCGTAGGTCAATGGTTTCGCAACCAAAACTACGTGCTTGCTCTAGACGATCTGGGATCATGTCTCCAACGATGACACAAGCTGCGCCAAGTAGTTGAGCCGATACTGCTGCTGCCAGACCTACAGGACCTGCACCTGCAATATAAACGGTGGAACCAGGACCAACGCCAGCGGTCACACAACCGTGGAAACCCGTTGGGAAGATGTCAGAAAGAAGTGTTAAATCCTTAATTTTCTCTCTTGCCTGATCCGGATCTGGGAACTTAAGCAAGTTAAAGTCAGCGTACGGTATCATTACGTACTCCGATTGGCCGCCAACCCAGCCGCCCATATCAACATAACCGTATGCCGCACCAGGACGAGCAGGGTTTACGTTGAGACAGATACCAGTCATGCCTGATTTACAGTTGCGGCATCGGCCACAAGCAATGTTAAACGGTACTGAAACGATATCGCCAACATCAACGAACTCGACATCGCGGCCTTTTTCTAAAATGATGCCAGTGATTTCGTGACCAAGTACTAAGCCTTCTTCAGCGGTTGTACGTCCACGTACCATATGTTGGTCGCTGCCACAGATATTGGTCGTCAGCACTTTAAGGATTACGCCGTGCTCACACTTACGATTGCCTAATGCGAGTTCTGGGTATGGAATTGACTCGACAGCAACTTTGCCCGGGCCTTTGTAAACAACGGCGCGGTTTGATTTTTCGTAGGACATAAGGTCTCCTTGTTGAGGCTTATTATAGTTCTAGTGGTTCCTTTACCAGTGAAATCCGTTAACGATGACAACAGCTTTAAAACTCAGATTTATCAAACCATTAGGGCGATTTTAGTCCTTGGTGACAACAGCATTTCGGCTCATGTTAGCTAAGATTTATTGGTGCTTTTCTTTAACTTTCGTGTCGGAGAATAGCGCTCACCTAATGCACATATATGTCGCATTACGCCGCATTTTGGTGCGTTTACGACGTGATTGAGATAAGAAAATTGATGCTGAGATCAAGGTCACAACTGTGTCATTAAGTGAGCGTGAGTGCTCAAAAGTGCAAAATTAGGCACGTTACTTGTCCACTCAGAAAAACCTAAGTTGAGCTGTTGAACTGCCATCAGGCATTTTCCTTCTTTAGAGGACATGACGACTCTGTACTTTTCATATTCATTAGTTTCGCTATGATAGTGGAACTAATTTTGTCATTTTTGCAATAAAACGGAATTGAAATGCTTACACGATCGGATGATCTGGAAATACTGGTTAATGTCATCGATAGTGGCAGTTTCTCGCTTGCCGCCGAAGTGTTAGGTATTCAAGTCGCCAAAGTCTCTCGCTCGGTTAGTAGAGTAGAAAAACAACTTGGTATTACCATCCTCAATCGAACGACGCGACGTTTGGAACTCACGGAAGAAGGAAAGCGCTTTGTTGAATCGATTCGATTTGGCTTGCAACACCTTCGTCAGGCGGAAGAGGATTTGCTCGTCAGCCGGGTGCTCCCTAAAGGCAAGCTTCGTGTGGATGCGGCAAGTCCGTTTATGCTTAATCAATTGGTCCCGCTCACTCAGGAATTTCACGAGTGTTTTCCTGATATTGAGTTGGAATTGTCCTCAAACGAAGGTTACGTAGATTTACTTGAGAAGCGCACAGATATCGCGATTCGAATCGGTAAACTCGCCGATTCTTCGCTACATTCATCATTCTTGGGTAAGAGTGCGTTGTTCGTGGTGGCATCTCCCGATTATCTCGCTCGAAAAGGCTTCCCTTTTACGCCCGAAGACCTTTTACAGCACGATATTATCGGCTTCACTTCGCCTAGGGCGTTAAATGTCTGGCCAGTGCAAGGTGTTGATTATATTGAACCTACTATTGCGTGTAGCAGTGGTGAAACGGTTCGACAACTTGTTCTCAGTGGAAATGGGGTCAGTTGTCTGTCTGGATATATGGTAAAGAAGGATATTGCCGCAGGGCGATTAGTGGTGCTTTTGGACTCGTTTATGACTCGATCTTCAGAGCGTGAGTTGATCAATGCCGTGTATTACAAATCTTCACACGTCGCTCGCCGGATATCGGCGTTCATCGACTTTATCAAGCCACGTCTGACGCTTTAGTTCCATCTGTCATTTCTCCTATTACTTTTGCAATTATTGCAAAAATGTTTTGTCCTTTTGCTGCTTAATTGATGTGAGCTGCGTTGTTAAACTCCGCTAAAAAGTATTTAGATATCAATAGAGGCTCTTATGACTGACGCATTATTTCAACCGCTCAAAGTAGGTCGATTCCAGTTAGCTAACCGTATCGTTATGCCGCCAATGACTCGTTCAAGAGCGACTCAACCACATGATGCGGCAAATGAGTTGATGGCCAAGTATTATGCTCAGCGAGCGAGTGCGGGCCTGATCGTCAGCGAAGGGACTCAAATTGCGCCTAACGGTAAAGGGTATGCGTGGACGCCTGGTATATACAGTGAAGAGCAAATCGCGGGTTGGAAAAAAGTGACAGATGCCGTGCACGCTGAAGGTGGTGTCATTTTTGCGCAGCTTTGGCATGTGGGGCGCGTTACTCATCCAGATAACATTCTTGGCGAACAACCTATTTCAGCATCAGCCATTCGTGCTGAAGGGGTTAAAGTTTTTATTGATAATGGTACGGATGCACCAGGTTTTGTTGATACTGCTGAGCCAAGAGCCATGACAGAAGAAGATATTCAGCAGGTCATTGGTCAATTTCACCAAGCAGCAAAGAATGCGTTGCTAGCCGGATTTGATGGTATCGAACTTCATGCTGCGAATGGTTACCTTATCAATCAGTTTATCGACTCTGAATCGAATCATCGCACGGACATGTATGGCGGCAGTTTACCAAATCGACTCCGTTTTCTTGACGAAGTGGTGACCGCATTGTGTGACGCGATTGGTTCTGACCGTGTTGGTGTGCGCCTGGCACCGCTGACAACATTAAATGGAACGGTGGATGCGAACCCTGCTGAAACTTATGTTGCGGCAGCAAAATTGCTCAATCAACATGACATTGCGTATTTACACATCGCAGAAGCAGACTGGGAAGATGCCCCTCTGATGCCTGTTACTTTCAAGCAGGAATTACGTGACGTTTTCTCTGGTACCATCATTTATGCGGGTAAATACAACGTGGAAAAAGCAGTTCAAGCTTTGGATTTAGGTTTGGCAGATATGATTGGGTTTGGAAGACCATTTGTGTCAAACCCAGATTTACCAGCCCGAATTAAACATGGTCACCCTTGGGCATCTCATCACCCTGACACTCTATTTGGTGGCGGCGAAAAAGGGTTGATTGATTACCCAGCTTATTCTGAGAGCTAATCTCCATTTAAGCTACGTTCATGTTAAGCCTCTTCAGTGAGGCTTTTCTATTCTTTGGGGGCGGGAAATAGTTTGGAGTGTCTCTCCAGATCATTGATAGTTAGCTACTTAATGGTGTCATATAACCTGATCATTTCATTCTCCTCGCTGGTATAAGTTGTTTGAACGAGTCGCAAAGTTTCATCTTCAAATAACCGTTCCTTTTTGAGGATGTACTAAGCTACTTAGACAGCCATCAACATAATACAAAAAGGAATTGTTATGAAAATCAAGCTCATTGGGTTGGCACTTCTTGCTGCGGCTGGCAGCTGCTCTGTTTCTGCTGGTGAGAACGTGGTTTACCAAGTTGGCGATGTTTCTTACGAAGGGTATTGGGCTAAAGTTGACGATAATGCTCCGCTCGTGTTGTTGGTCCATGACTGGGACGGGCTGACCGAGTACGAAGAAAAGCGAGCGCAAATGCTTAACGACATGGGTTACAACGTATTTGCTGCTGATCTGTTTGGTCAAGGAGTACGCCCAACTAAAGTGGAAGATAAAAGGCAGCATACCGGGGAGCTTTATAAGGACAGGGAAAAGCTGAGAAAGCTAATGAACGCTAGCTTGGCAGAAGCGGGTAAGCTGGGTGGCAATTTAGATAACACGGTTGTGATGGGGTACTGCTTTGGCGGTGCGGCAGTATTGGAGTCTGCACGATCTGGCATGAATGTGAAAGGTTTCGTCACTTTCCATGGTGGCCTTAAAACGCCAGAAGGTCAAAGCTATGCAGATACCAAAGCTCCGGTTCTTATTCTTCATGGTACGGCTGATGCTGCAATACCAATGAGCGAATTTGCTCAGTTGGCTGATGAACTCGAGCAAAACAAAGTTCCACATGAAATGGTGGCTTACGGCGGTGCACCTCATGCCTTCACCGTGTGGGACTCCGGTCGTTATCGTAAAGATGCGGATGAAAAGTCTTGGCAAGCATTCTCAAGCTTTTTGACCGCGAATACGACAAAGTAAAGTTAAAGCATCACGTAGCATCTCATCAAATCTCAAAGGCTACCAAGATTCACGGTAGCCTTCTTACTGTCTGTACTTATTTCCTTTACAATTCAACCCTGATTTACTGAAGCACAATTATAAAAAAGGACTTTTTCATGCTTCTTGATGCCACCGTCTGGGTATGGCTACCCCTTTTGTTTGCGACAGCTACAGCTTTCACTCGACATAAATTGACGGCGATATTGCTGTTACTCGTGGCTCTGGTATGTGCTATTATCGTTGACCGCATTGAGTTTATCGCGTTTATTACGGCACTGTTTGTGCTCGCTACCGCTTACCAATTACCCAGTCTTGCTAGCAACCAACAGAGTAGGTGGGTTTACTATAGTGGCTGGGCACTTGTTCTGATTTGGTGTGCGTTGCTGTTTACCCACGCTATGCCGGGATTTAACAACCTCCAAGTGCTTGATGAGGTTAAATCGGGCCCGCAGAGTATTCCCTTCTCAATGTATTTGAATTTGGATAAACCACTCGCCTTTTTTGCACTTCTACTCGCTTACCCGAAGTTATTGGGGGAAACAAAGCGAATCGAATTTAAGCATATTTTATTGATACTGGTTCCGTTGCTCAGCTTACTGCCTATAGCGAGTTTTTTGGGAGCGCTGAAGGTGGAACTTAGCCTACCTGGCTGGTGGTGGTTATTTGCTGTTAATAACTTGATGATTACCTGCGTTGCGGAAGAAGCATTATTTCGCGGGTTGATTCAACAATCTCTGGGCCGTCGTTTTAACTGGAAAGTTGGCTTGGTAGTTGCGGGTGTGTTGTTTGGTGTCGCGCATATCGCTGGTGGCGGATTACTTGTCTTATTCGCGACGCTTGCAGGGTTAGGCTATGGGTTGATTTTCTACGTGACTGGCCGATTATGGTGTGCGGTATTGGCGCATTTTCTGTTTAACTTTGCTCATCTAATTTTCTTTACCTATCCGGCAGCCGCACAATGATTGTTATCGTGTAACTCATCGGTGTGAAAAGAGATTCAACCGTGGCCAAGGTTGTTTGGCCACAATAGTTGAATAGTATGTTGGAGTTAAACCGCCAGTTCTTTTGACGTCTTAATGTAAATATCACGCAGCCTTAATGCGATTTCACCAGGTTTGCCACTGCCAATCGGCTTATCATCGATTGCTACGACAGGCCACACAAAGGTTGTTGCAGAGCTGATAAACGCTTCTTTTGCCTGATAAGCTTCTTCGATGGTGAAGAAACGCTCTTCAATGGTTAAGTTCAGCTCTTTAGCGAGCGTCATTAATGATGCACGGGTGATACCGTGCAGAATATCATTGCTTAGCGGGCGAGTGACCAGCACATCATCTTGGGTAACAATATAGGCGTTACTTGAACCACCTTCGGTAACATAACCGTTTTCAATTAGCCAAACGTCTTCCGCGCCAGCTTCGTGTGCGATTTGTTTCGCTAAGCACGCGGGTAACAAGCTGGTGGTTTTAATATCACGTCGACGCCAGCGAATATCATTAAACGAAATGACTTTAATCCCTGTCTGAGCTTTGGGACTATCAATCAGATTGCGTGATTGAGTAAACAGCACCAGTGTGGGTTCAATCTTGTCACTGTATGAAAAGTCGCGGTCACCTTCATTCCCGCGAGTTAGCTGAAGATAGATTCCCCCTTCCACTAAACTGTTTTTTTCAATGAGCTGGCGCTGAATATCCATCAACTGTTCACCAGTGACTGGCATCTTAATGCCAAGCTCTTTAGCCGAACGTTCTAAGCGGGCAAGGTGACCTTCGTGGTCAATCAATTTACCATCTAATACCGCCGTTACTTCATAGACGGCATCTGCAAAGAGGAATCCTCTGTCGAATACGGAAATTTTTGCTTCACTTTCAGCGAGAAACTTTCCATTGAGGTATACAATTCGTTCCATTACTTTCCCCTTATCCCCACAATTTTCTGTCGAAAGGCAGCATAGAGTTGTTTTCGAACTCAAAGCCATGTTCGATATCTTCACTGAGCAGCAGCGGGCCATCTAAATCGACGACTTCCGCTCCCTGGGCGACGACAAATGCTGGCGCCATACTTAATGAAGAGGCCACCATGCACCCGACCATAATACGTAGACCTGCCGCTTGAGCCTGTTCTTTCAGTGCCAGAGCTTCAGTTAAGCCACCCGTTTTATCGAGCTTTACATTGATCATGTCATAGCGGCCAATGATCTTTGGTAGACTCATTCGATCATGACAAGATTCGTCGGCACAAATTGCTATCGGTCGTTCAAGGTCATCCAATATATGATCGCCATCGGCATGAAACGGCTGCTCAATCATTGAAACATCCAGCTTTAATAGTTCAGGTATGAGCTGATTATAGGTATCTAACGTCCATGCTTCGTTGGCATCCAGAATGATCGCAGAGTTGGGTGCACCGCGGCGCACTGCCTGAACACGCTCAAGATCTTCTGCACCACCTAATTTCAGTTTAAGCAGTGGTCGATGAGAATGCTCAATTGCCTTTTTCTCCATATTTTCTGGGGTATCCAAAGAGAGGGTGTACGCTGTGGTTAGTTCACCAGCTGCCAAATCAATTTTTTCCCAGATAGACTGGTTTGCGGTTTTACATTCCAAATCCCACAGAGCGCAGTCGACGGCATTACGCGCTGCGCCCGATGGTAATAATGGTTGCAACTCTTCTCGGCTTATCCCAGCTTCAATATCAGGGATGATGCTTTCTATCTCTGCCAACACATTTTGAATAGATTCACCGTATCGGCCATATGGGACACATTCGCCACGTCCTTTCAAGCCTTGGTGTTCTATTTCAACAATGATGGTTTCTGCGTGGGTTTTACTACCCCTAGAGATAGTAAAACTACCGAGAATCGGCCAATTTTTTGTTTCAAGACTAACCTTCATTACAGCTCCGCTAATTTATCGACAATACGCGCTACGCCTTGACGGAATGGATCGACAACTGGCAAGCCTACTTCAGACTCAACGCTATCCATGTATTCCATTGCTTCACTTTCTGACAGGCCTGAAGTGTTGATTGAGATACCGACAAATTGGACATTTGGATTGGTGAGTTTTGCAGTGGCAATATTGGCTTCCATACAAGCTTTGATATCCGGTAATGGATAATCAGGCAGGCCACGCATATGGGTGCGAGTCGGCTCATGACACAACACTAAAGCGTCTGCTTGAGAGCCATGGATAAGACCTGTGGTAACACCTGCAAATGAAGCGTGGAATAACGATCCTTGGCCTTCTATGACATCCCAATGCTGTGGATCATTTTCTGGCGCGATGGTTTCAATAGCACCGGCAATGAAATCGGCGACCACACAGTCTGCACTCACACCATCACCAGTGATCAGAATACCCGTCTGACCGGTGGCGCGAAAATCAGCATCGATGCCTCGCTCTTTCATTTCTTTCTCGATCGCCAGCGAGGTATACATTTTGCCTACCGAGCAGTCTGTACCTACCGTTAGTAGGCGTTTGCCTGAACGTTTCTTACCGTTTGCGACAGGGTAGGTTTGTGTTGGATAGCGAACATCGAAAAGGCTGCAGCCGTTTTTCTTTGCACTCTCTACCAGCTCTGGAATGTCGCTTAATTTATTATGTAAACCTGCAGCGATATCCATACCTGATTCAAGTGCTTCGATCAGGACCGAAATCCACTCCTCAGAAATCACGCCACCTCGGTTAGCAACGCCAATAACCAATGTTTTGGCGCCCGCCTCAACAGCTTGTGCCACACTTAGATCGTCAAGACCAACATCAGCATTACAACCCTCAAGGCGTAATTGTCCAACACAATGTTCTGGTCGCCACGTTTTGATTCCCTGTGCTACTTTCGCTGCTAAAGCATCTGCAGCATCGCCTAAAAATAATAGATAAGGTTGTTTAAGTTCCATCTTGTGTTAACTCCATGTCGTGAATTGGATTTCTTACTAGCTTTTAATCTTGCTTCTCAATACAAACTACAGTGCAAAATTCGTGACATCAACATCAGTCGATACGTGAGAATATTTAAAGTATAAGCAATGAAACTCAAAAATATGCAATATATATTCAAATAAAATTCATTTAATGCATATCTATTCACTTAATTTTGTTTTCATAATATTCTGATTTTGACCTTGGCGTCGCGCGTTAAATGTCGTTTATGTGTATGTCAGTAACAGATTGTTTTAGTACTTAGTGAATTACGCGTCTTATCTATAAAATAAGCCATGACTTATTCATTGGTCATTTATACTGAGTTTAAATTAATATATAGATGATTCTATTTTGTGATGTAATTCAAATTTTCCTGATTGGTTTTATAATTAGAGCCCAATGATATTTTTTAATATTCATCGAAATGCACCAAAATAATACATATTGACCCTAATTGGTGCGTAGTTTGCCATTCTTGTCTTATTTTTATCGCAATAATCCCATATTTATTTTATGGTTTTATTGGTGCTTGCTTTTATATATTAATCTGATATTTTGATTTATATCGAAATAATATACAGGTTTTAGAATTCCAGTTCGGAACTTATACCATGAGCGTTTATTTAGGGTATATCACTGTAAAAGGCTTAATGGCTGAGTGTATGTGCTGATTGGAACGATGGTCTGTATATTGCTTAATTGATATTGAGCATATTTGCGTTGAGTTTATTTGGTGGCTTAGGCAACTCGTGTAGAAAGACCGTAAATTATCGCAAAACAAGAGCTAGAACCGTTATTAATCGGCTCATCAGATACAATCCAATGAATTGTGTTTGTAGAGCTGACATGGAAGAAATTCAATACCAATTTGAATGAGGAAATAGTCATTTCATTGCGTTGGATAAATCGCATAGAGCAACGTATCGATAGCATTAACTTGTTATTTTAATTACCGATCTCTTACTCAACCATCAGCGAATTTAACCTGCAAGAATGATGAAAAACTTACTCCGATTGGTATATCACTGGGAAAGAGTTAATGATCACTGCTGAAGCTGTTATCAATCTAAAAGCACTTAGCGATAACTACGATGTACTTAAAAATAAATGCGCTGATAAATCTGTTGTCGCTGTGATAAAAGGTGACGCTTACGGGCATAACGCAGTAAAAACTGCAAAAACACTGACGCAAGCCGACATGTTTGCTGTGTCTCGTATCGAAGAAGCGCTAGAGCTAAGAAGCGAAGGTATTAAACAGCCAATACTGCTGCTGGAAGGCTGTTTTTGTAAAGCCGATCTGGAAACGGCTGCACGTGAAGGTTTCCATACGGCGATTCATTGCAAAGAGCAGTTGGAAGATCTTAAACAGGCTGATATCACTACCCCTGTTACGGTCTGGCTAAAACTGGATACTGGGATGCATAGATTGGGGATCCACCCCTATGAACTCAGCGACTACGTCCGACAAATCGAAGCGACGAACAAACTCGCGGGACCGGTTGGTTTCATGAGTCATTTTAGTTGTGCTGACGATTTATCCTCTCCTGCGACGCAAAAGCAGATCGATCTGTTTCTGTCGCAAACCGCCGACTTCCCAGGACCTAAAACACTAGCTAACTCAGCGGGCATTCTGTATTGGTCTGACTCTCACCTCGATTACATGAGAGCGGGCATTTCTCTTTATGGTATCTGCCCAAATGAAGATGAAACGGGTAAGGAGCATGGGTTACGTTGTGTAATGACGCTGAACTCAAAGCTCATTGCGATACGTGAGCATAAGGCGAATCAACCGGTCGGTTATGGTGAAAGCTGGACTTCAGAACGTGATACCAACATTGGTGTTATCGCGATGGGGTATGGTGACGGCTATCCACGAAATGCACCGGTAGGTACACCTGTCTATATCAACGGACGAATCGTTCCTATCTCTGGTCGCGTTTCTATGGATATGGTTACTGTGGATCTTGGGCCTGATGCACGTGATGCTGTCGGCGATACCGTCGAGTTTTGGGGCGACAATCTACCGATTGAAAAAGTCGCGAAACACATAGGTACCATTCCCTATGAGCTCGTAATCAAACTGACTAAGCGAGTTCGCAAAACGTACGTAGAAGTTTAGTTGCAACCAGCCCTGCTTAATCAAATGATTAATAGGGTTCAAGCCTTAGAAAGATTTGGTTTGGTTTCGCTATTTAGAGTCGTCATTAGAGTGGGTTGAGTCACGGCCAGTTCGAATGTTATCAACCGAATCCTTATAAAAGGATGAGGTAGTATGCATCAGCTGTTTTACGATCTGCTCTTTGTCCGACTCACTGATCAGACGCTGCCTGACAAACTTCTCAAGGTGCGCTTTTTGAACCGTATTCAGCATATGATGTAGCCATTTTCTATGGGCTGTCGCCGTAATCACGGGGTAGGTTTTGTCCAACTGACTGACGGTATCTGCGCTTTGCTGGCGCCAAGACTCCCAAACCTGAAGCACTTGTTTTTTCAAAGCGGGTTCAACTGGGTAGTCGTTTAGCAGTGCTTTAAGTTCGATAAGCGTTAAATCGGTAGTAAGTAATCGCGACCAAGCGAGTTCGTATTGAGTGGATACATCGGATGTTGGCTTATGTGGCCATTTATCAAGCGCACGGAAAAGCGATAGCTTGTGAGTATGTTGAGAATTTGGCTGCTGGTATTTATGGCGCGCCGCGTCCATTTGTTGATCAAAAAACTCTCTGTGCTTTTGATAACTTTCCATTGATATCAAGCCTTGATCATAAAGTAGATAGAGATATTCACTTTCGATGCTCAGGCCTTCCATGATGAGTTTCTTATACAAACTTTGAGTGTCCACTGCTGTGGTGTAGAGGTGGCGTAAGTCGCGCTTTTCTTCATCCACATGCGATTTAAGTGATTGCATGATTTCATCAGGAGCACCGCTGTCGGCTAACGGTGTTTTAGCCAGATGTGCCAACACTTTCTCACTGGCTTTCATCGCCGATAACATAAGTTCTTTCTTTGTAATCTTCTCTTCAATGCTGGTTTCATCCAGTTTTAAGCGGCTCGCAAGAGGAGATAACGTCAGCCCTTGAATTAAAATGGTAAAGAACACCGCACCCATTGCAACGGCTAACATGGTTTCTCGTTCTTCGATAGCAAATAATGAGGTATCGGTAATCACCAATATTGAAAGTGCAAGAGTGACCGCACCTCTTAGTCCACCCCATAAGCAGATGTGCTGGTATGATCGAGGCAGCGAGTAAGACAGGCGGCTAAGTTGCCCGAAAAATGGCAAAATCCAGTACACAAAACCCGCCCTTGCGGCAAGCATGCTAATGATCACCAGCAGAGTGTTTAACCAGTGCGACGCGATCAACTCCAAGTTTAACCACAACCCCACCAGTATAAAAATCATGGCTTTAGCGAGATCGGATAAGTAGGTCCAGAAGCTATTTAGATACTGATTGGACTCATTACTTATCGGCAATGGTGTGTTTTTTGCCAAGACCAAACCGCAAATAGTCAAAGCGACAATACTGCTGGCATGGACAAACTGCTCAACAGCGACAAAGCATCCAATCGCAGTGATAAGGCTGATGCTTATTTCGATATAAGGATCGTCGGGCAGCGCCTTCATCAGCCAGAGAAGCAGGTGACCCGTGACATAGCCACAAAGTGCGCCGACTAAAAAGACCCAAGTGAATTGCCAAAGCCCCGTGAGTACCATTTCGGTCGGGGTTAGGTGCATGGCAAAAATTAGCACCGCGATTTTGTATGCAGCAATGACGGTTGCATCATTAAATAAACTTTCTCCCTCTACAATCGTGATGAGATCTTTAGGCGCGCCGGACTCCTTAAAAATAGCGATCGTGGCGCTGGGGTCGGTAGCACTTAAAATAACCCCAAGGATTAGGGCGGTCTGAGGCGTTAAAATACCAATAAAAACAAGTGTCGCTGTAATGATTAACGTTGAGAACATGACGCCGGGAATGGCCATGATCATAATCGCGGACCAGTTAGCGGTGAACTTAGCGAAATCGAATTTATAGGCGGCCTCAAACACCAATAACGGTAGGAAGACGAATAAGATGGTCTTCTCTGCAATATCGGGTTCGTAGAATATGCTGATGCCTGCTGGCAGTTCGGGTAGAAGTGTAAGGCAAACACCAGACATCACCAGAATAATTGGGAAGGGGACTCGCAGCGCTCTTGCAATCAGGGACGAAGCCACGGATACCGTGATTAACAATACGATACCTAAGATCGATGATATAAAAATATCAGGAACATTCATACTTACTGGACGTCTTATTGGCTGCGCTAAACCTATGAATTAATAATGGTTCATCTTTGGATAAGATTCCTGATTAATTTAAAAAGTACCTAATGTTCCTTATCTGTTTATCATTCACGCGATCGAATTTACTTTTTGCAGCTAATGACGGCCGCAATGATTAACCCCATCCCGATGCCAGCAATCAGACAGCCGACAAAGGCGAGCGCAGAATGCTGAATAAAGATCATTCCCACCCCTAAGCCGAGTAGTGTTCCACCGCCAATAGCCCAGTTGCTTTTATCTTTCGGGTTTGTCTCATCGTTCATTTTACAACTCCTTGATCGTTGTATCTGTGACTAACTATAGCTAAGGATTCGGCAATGATGATGTCGAAGGTTTTAACTTGGTGTTTTCTAGCCAATAAGACTATTAAATGCTTGTCGTGAAAGATTAAAAAACAAAGGTGAAATAGTGCTGTTAAATGAAATTAGCTTGAAGATATAGACTAGAATTAGAGTAAAAGAACTTATTTCTCAAGGTATCAGAGTGCCTTGTCTCACGCTGTTGACTTACTTGCAATATCGATGATCAGACTGGTCATCGTAGTAAGTATAAGGATTCGATATGTTTGAGGTTTTTACACGTCTCGCTGATTGGGTGACTTACCAGCTTTTTTCTTTTCAGCCCAATACCAAGCTCGCGGATGCTATTCACTTTTTTATTGAAGACGTCAGTAAAATCCTGGTGCTGCTGGTCGTCATGATTTATGTGATTGCGCTGTTTAGAGCCTCGTTAAATGTCGAAAAAGTGCGGCACTATTTAGCGGGAAAACGTAGATGGTTTGGTTATCTTGCGGGCAGCTTCTTTGGCGCAATCACACCATTTTGCTCTTGTTCTAGCATTCCAATCTTTTTAGGGTTTACCTCTGCAGGTATTCCTATTGGTATCACTATGGCTTTCTTGATCACCTCGCCATTGATTAACGAAATCGCCGTGTTGTTGCTATTCAGTTTACTTGGCTGGAAGTTCACCGTCATGTACGTCGTAATAGGGATGCTTATCGGCATCGTGAGTGGCTGGATCCTTGATGTGATCGGCGCACAGCGCTGGTTACAGCCACTGGCATCAAAGGCGATGCGAAACGCCAAAACTCCGCAACAGAGTCATGAAACCCTAAGTGGCAATGGAAGCGCGGGAATAACGTTGTCAGAGCGACACACGTTTGCCAAGCAAGAGATGGTCGAGATTGTAGGTCGTGTCTGGAAGTGGGTGTTTATTGGGGTCGGCATTGGAGCAGGCTTACATGGCTTCGTTCCTGATGGTTGGATAGAAACACATTTGGGATCCGGTCAATGGTGGTCGGTTCCGGCGTCGGTACTTATTGGTATTCCTCTTTATTCGAATGCGACTGGTGTGATCCCGGTGATGGAAAGCTTACTTCAAAATGGTTTGCCAATCGGTACAACATTAGCATTTTGTATGAGTACTGTTGCGGCGAGTATTCCTGAGTTTGTAATGCTGAAACAAGTTATGCAGTGGCGGCTTCTTGGTATGCTTTTCGGTATGTTGCTGCTCGCGTTTACGATGATGGGATGGATATTTAATTTACCACTGTGGCGATTTTAGGAGCTGGAGATGAAAATTTTTAAAGTGTTGGGGTCAGGTTGTGCGAACTGCGTTAATACCGCTAACTTGATTGAAAAAATTGCGGCGGAGCAAGGTGTTGAGGTTGAAGTGACGAAAATCACTGATATGGAAACCATCATGAACTACGGAGTGATGTCTACACCAGCCGTGGTGATGGACGAAGAGTTGGTGCATTCTGGCGGAGTCCCTCAAGCGGAAAAAATTCAGTCGTGGCTAACATCTTGAACGCAATAAAAAAGGCTGTTTTGCAACAGCCTTTCCTTTCTCTAATATCTAGCCCATGACTTGGTTTGGTAGCCAAGTGACCAAATCTGGGAAAACCATAACGATACATAAAACCAGCAATTGCACCAGGATAAATGGGGTGACTGATTTATAGATATCCAGCATGGTAATGCCTTTTGGCGCGATGCCTTTTAAGTAGAACAGAGCGAAACCATAAGGTGGAGTTTGTACTGCGATAACGATGTTAAGGATCATCAGAACACCAAACCAGATAGGGTCGTAACCCAATGCGACTGCGACAGGTGTAAAGATCGGCGCACACATCAACACAATAATGAACTCATCAATGATGAAGCCCAGAAGTAGCATGATGATCTGGAACATGATGATGATCATGATCGGTGGAAGATCGAGACTGGTTGTGATGTCTGAAACCATGCCTTGTACTCCCATCAGAAGGTGGAAGTTACTGAATACTGACGCACCAAGGATGATCCACATTGCGACGCTGACTAAGGTTGCCGTTTGTAGTCCGGCTTTCTGAACCATTGCTGGCTTAAAGCGTTTAAACAAAATAGACAGGATAATCGCACCTACAACACCGATTGCACCGGATTCGGTCGGTGTCGCGATACCGGCGATAATACTGCCCAACACAGCAACAATGAGTAACAGAGAAGATGCGCCGTCACGAATGGTTCTGAACAACTCATAACCTTTCGGGATCTCGATGTCATTGTCGCTATCAGTGTCTAGCGGAGCGCGATCCGGATTGAGTTTACAGGAAATCACTACGTAGCTAATAAGAAGCACAATGGTAATCAACGCGGGAACCATAGCGCCAAGAAACATCTTTCCGACCGAGTTTTGGGTCGCGGATGCAAACATGATCATAGGGATGCTTGGCGGAATGAGGATACCTAGAGAGCCGCCAGCCATGATCACACCCAATGCCAGGCGTTTATCGTAGCCACGTTCTAGCATCGGTTTTAATGCGATGCTGCTCGACGTCATGATACCTGCGCCGATAATACCAACCATAGCGCCAATCATTGAACACACGCCTATAACGCTGATCGCCAATGAGCCGCGAATTCGCCCGATAGCTAACTGACTGGCGTTAAACATGGCATCCCCGATGCCTGAGCGAGTCAGAATCTGGCCCATGTAAATGTATAGTGGTATCGCCAAAAGGATAAAGTTGAAAAAGGTGCTCTCTACGGTAGTCGGAATAATATTAAATAGGCCTTCGCCCCACGTTATGTAGCCAACGCCCATGGCGATTGCCGCTAATGCGAGTCCGACTTGTGCACCTAAAGCAAAAGCGGTAAGGATACAGGCCAATAACACCCCTGTAAGTACTTCAATCTCCATATGCCACTTCCTCTGTGTTTTGCTCTTTATTAAATTTTGTTGAATCTACTTTGAACGGCTGCTCTTCAAGCGAAGAGGGTACGTCGTGCTTCGATGGTTTCAGAAGTTCTCTGGATGTCAGCAGATAGAACAGGTTGCAAATGATTTGCACCGAGTACTGGGCAATAAATACCCCTGAAGATACCGTAATCATCAGCCAGAAATGATGTAACGGTGGAGCCCATTCACTCTGAGTTCGGTAGTTAAGCTCCAGGCTTTCGAAAAACATGCCGCCGCACACTTTGGCCATTACGGCTAAGAAGCCAATCGCCAATACGGCGGTTAGCAAATCGAAACAGCGTCTAACTTTTTCGGAAACCTTAGCGTGGATAATATCTACATTGATATGAGCGCCTTTCTGCTGAGCATAAGCGCCACCCAGAGCTGAAATATAACCAAAGAGAAACAACGATGTGTCGTATCCCCAAATGGTCGGGCGGTCCAGAACATATCTTGCGAACACTTCGTAAGCGACGACACCAGCGAGTATTGGCAGGAGGTAGGAAACAGAACGCCCAATACCTCTAACTACACTCTGAACGACTCGACAGTATCCTATGAGAATTTTTTCAATCATGTGGCCTCCTTGCAAAACAGACAAACAGAGGCGGAGCGAACTCCACCTCTCAATTCTTTGTTACTGTTTTTCCAATATGTCGATAAGCTGTTTAGAGTACTTATCTGCTGCTGCGTATTCTGCTGCAAGAGATTTACCCGCTTCTTCCCATGCTTTTTTGTCTGCTTCAGATGGTTCTGGGCTCCATTTCAAACCTTTCGCTTCCATATCGGCGATTGCCTGAGATTCCCACAGGATAGATTTGGTCATCTGCTCTTGTGCGTGAACGGTGGTAGCAGCGCTGACGATAGCTTGTAGATCGGGAGATAGCTTTGCCCATGCTTTCTTGTTGACCACAATCGGCAGTACCTGTGCGCCAGCCAGAGGTAGCGGGTACATGTATTTCGCTACTTCAACGTGGTTACCGTCGCGGTGGTCAATCATGTTAGAGCCAATTGAACCGTCGATGACGCCTGTAGCCAGAGAGGTGTAGATTTCACTCCAAGCGAGTGAAACAGGTGAAGCCCCAAGGTTTCTCAGGAACTTGCCGTAAGCACCTGGCGCGCGAATTTTCATGCCTTTGAAGTCTTCAACAGACTTAATTTCTTCTTTAGTAATGATGTATACCGGAGGCTGAATGTAAGGATCCAACCACACCAGATTTTGAGAACCATAGGCGTCTTTTAATACTTCCGACCAACCCTTTTCGTGGAACAAGGTCGAAAGTTCGCCCACATCATCAGTACCGCCCGGTAAGCCAATCTCGACAACGCCAGCTGGGAGTTCACCCGCGTGCATAGATTGAAATGGTGCCCCCATCTGGATCAGGCCAGATTTAACAGCGCCCAGAATACCCTTAGTACCAACGCCTTCGCCTGAATATAAAACCTGTACAGCGATTCGACCGTCAGACATGGTTTCAATATTCTTTGCCAGGTTTTCGTAAACTTGTCCATAAGCCGTTCCACGGCCATAAAGGTTGGCAAAGCGCCAGTTCTGCTCTGCAGCAAAACTTGCCGCTGAAGTAGCCATAGCGCCCAATCCCAGTGTCGCTGCAAGCATACTGCTCAGTAGCTTTTTACCTTTTCCCTTTAGCATAGAAAGTCCTCTTCTAAATGTTTTTCGATTCCGTTTTCGATACTCATATTAAGAGTCGAGTGCTAAAGGAATAGAACCAGTCGGTGACATACGATGGTACCAGTTTAAATTTTTATGCTGGTACCATGAATATTTTCAAACTGGTACTTAGGCGCCGTTTTTTTTGTCGATAGCATTCTTCTCATAGACGAAAGTAAGAGAGTGAATTATGGACAAGGTTTCGAACCAATCCCTGTTAAAGGGAACGTGTGATGCAAGCGATGACGCTATTGCTGTTGTGAACCCAGCAACAAATGAAGTGATTGGCTATGTTCCATCACTACAGCCAGCGCAAATTGAAGGGCTAATTGAGCAGTCCAAACAAGCTCAGAAATTATGGCAGGATCGAACCGCGTCAGAGCGCTCAGCCATTTTAAAGCGTTGGTACGATCTGGTTATCGAAAACAGTGATGATCTCGCCCGCATTATGACCTTGGAGCAAGGCAAACCAGTAGCTGAAGCGAAAGGTGAAATTATTTACGGCGCATCATTTATTCAGTGGTTTGCCGAAGAAGCGAAGCGCACATATGGCGATACCATTCCGACACCAGCGGGTAGCAAAAGACTCATGACAATCAAGCAGCCAATTGGTATTGCTGCAGCGATTACACCATGGAATTTTCCGACTGCGATGATCACGCGTAAAGCTGCGCCAGCATTGGCAGCAGGCTGTAGCTTTATTGTCAAACCAGCAAATCAAACTCCGCTTTCTGCCTACGCTATCGCTGAATTAGCTTATCAGGCTGGACTGCCGAAAGAGTTGCTGGTTGTGGTGAACAATCACTCTTCTGTTGCGATTGGCGATCTTTTCTGCCAACACCCAGATATTCAAAAATTGTCTTTCACTGGCTCGACTGGGGTGGGTAGCCAACTGATAAAACAGTGTGCTGACACCATCAAGCGTACATCCATGGAACTCGGCGGAAACGCGCCATTTATTGTGTTTGATGATGCCGATATTGATGAAGCGGTTAAAGGTGCGATCGCCTCTAAGTTTCGTAACGCGGGTCAAACCTGTGTCTGCGCTAACCGCTTTTATGTGCAGGATGCCGTATACGACCAATTTGTTGAAAAATTCAAAGCCGCTGTGGCTGAGCTCAAAGTCGGAAACGGTATTGAGCCTGGCGTAACAATTGGGCCACTTATCGACAGCAAAGCGAAAGCACAGGTGATGGGTTATATCGAAACAGCTGTCGCACAAGGCGCGAACGTAGCCTTTGGTGGCGATGACCTGGGTGGATTATACGTACAGCCAACGATTCTGACGGATGTGACTCAGGATATGGATATTGTGCAGACGGAACTATTTGGCCCAGTTGCTCCAATTATCCGTTTTAGCAATGACGAAGAGCTGGTCACGCTCGCCAACGACACGATTTACGGCTTAGCCAGTTACTTCTACACCAATACGCTAACTCGCGCGTTCTCTATCGCCGAAAAGCTGGAATACGGAATGGTGGGAGTGAACGAAGGGATCATCTCAAATGAAGTCGCTCCGTTTGGTGGCGTTAAACAATCTGGTTTTGGCCGCGAAGGTGCAAAACAAGGTATCGATGAATACTTGAACATTAAATACATCTGCCTCGGCGGAATGTAATAAACAACAGACTGACGATAGTTTTAAAGGAACAAGGCTATGACAAATTCACAATGGCAAGAGCGTAAAGAAAAAGTAGTTGCTAAGGGCATGGCAAACCTTAGCGCGGTATACATCGAGAGTGCGAAAAATGCACTTTTGACGGATATCGAAGGCAAAGAATACATCGATTTTGCCGCTGGTATCGCAGTAACGAACACGGGGCATTCTCACCCTCAAATTATTGCAGCAGTAAAAGAGCAACTAGAAAAGTTCAGTCACACTTGTTCAATGGTGACGCCATACAGCAGTTTTATTGAATTGGCAGAAAAAATCGTCGATGTTGCTCCGGGTGAAGGTGAGAAAAAAGTTGCCTTTTTAACCACGGGTGCGGAAGCGGTGGAAAACGCAGTGAAAGTGGCACGCGCTCATACTGGCCGTAGTGGCGTGATTGCCTTCAAAGGTGGTTTTCATGGTCGTACCAATATGTGTATGGGCCTAACGGGTAAAGTAGCTCCGTACAAAGCAGGCTTTGGCCCTTTTCCTAACGAAATCTATCACTTGCCGTTCCCAAATGAATATCATGGTATCTCTGAGCAACAGAGCTTAGAGGCATTGGATGATTTGTTCGCGTGTGATATTGAACCAACTCGCGTTGCGGCGATGATCTTTGAGCCAATTCAGGGCGAAGGTGGTTTTTACCAGGCACCTGCTTCGTGGGCACAAAAGCTGAGAGAGATTTGTGATAAACACGGCATTGTTCTTATCTGTGACGAAATTCAGACAGGCTTTGCTCGAACTGGCAAGATGTTTGCTTCAGAATATCTTGGAATCGTTCCCGATATCACTACAATGGCAAAAGGTATCGCTGGTGGATTCCCGCTATCGGGTATTGTTGGTAAAGCTGAGATCATGGATTCAGCAAATCCAGGTGGTTTAGGTGGTACTTATGCAGGTTCACCTTTGGCTTGTGTTGCTGGTATTGAAGTTCTTAACATTATTGAGTCAGAATCTTTGTGTGAAAGAGCAGAGCAGATTGGCCAAACCTTCGCCGAGTTGTTATCTGAGATGCAGAAAGAAGTGCCCCAAATTGGTGACATTCGCCAAGTTGGTGCAATGATCGCAATCGAATTTAACGACCCTGGTACTAAAGCGCCATTACCTGAACTGACGAAAAAGCTGGTTGCAAGTGCAAATAAAGCAGGCGTGGTATTGCTTTCATGTGGCGTAAAAGGAAACGTTATCCGCTTCCTGCCACCGCTAACGATTGAAGATGAACTGATCTGTAAAGGGTTAGATATCATCAAATCTGAGTTGCAGGCTTTAACTCGATAGCTGATAAAACCTTCAAAAGCGGCATTTAACGTGCTGCTTTTGAGTGGTATGGTTTAGTGACCTGAATTCAGGTTAAGTAGTTGAAGCTGGGCATGTGTAAATGACCGGCGCAGTAAAGGCTAGGTCATTTATGCTCCAGGGTTACATTCACATCGATCCTCTCGATTCTCGTACGTTACAAGAACAAATCAAAAGCAGCATCTCTCAGGCGATATTTGATGGCTTTGTTTCCAAACACCGCAGCCTTGAATCATCACGAAAGCTCGCTCAGTCCCTTTCTGTATCTCGGAACACTGTACTCAGAGTCTATGACCAACTCACCGATGAAGGTTTACTCATTTCGGTAGAGCGAAAAGGCTACTTCGTTAATCCTGAGTTAGAAGTCTCCGAAAAAAAAGCCCCTGAACGCGTACTTGAATCTGAAAGGCAACTGGATTGGGAAAAATACCTGATAGAAGGCGATGAAGCGCATGGTTCCGCCGCGAATAATCTCAAGAATTATCCTTACCTCTTTGTTCATGGTCAGGTCGATGAGGATCTCTTCCCGGTATCCGAGTGGCGTAAATGCAGCATTCAATCACTGAATAAGATCAATCACAAAAGTTGGACTTCCGACGATAATGACTACCACGATCTTATTGAGCAGATTCGAACCCGGGTACTGCCGAATCGCGGAATTTTTGTCGATGCGGATCAGATAGCGTTAACTCATGGTTGTCAGAACAGCTTGTATTTAATCTCCAAACTGTTGGTTTCACGTTATACAAAAGTCGGCTTTGAAAATCCAGGATACCCAGAAGCACTTCAGCAGTTCAGAGCAAGGCGAGCCAACGTTCAACCTTTAGAAGTCGATAGAGAAGGCATGGTTGTCGACGACAGACTGAACTCCTGTCAGCTTGTTTACACGACACCGAGTAACCAGTTTCCTACGACGGTTAGAATGTCTTCGCAACGAAGAAAGCAATTGATGGACAAGGCTGAGCAGGAAGATTTGCTCGTTATTGAGGACGACTTTGAGCATGACATCAACTTTATCAGCGACAAGTGCCCGGCGCTTCGTAGCGAGTACCCGAGTGAGCGTATTATTTATATCTCTAGCTTTTCCTCGATTATCGCACCGGGCCTAAGGTTAGGGTTTATTGTGGCGTCGCCACCGCTTATTAAGCAGATAAGGCAAGTTCAGCAGCGGATGCATAGTTTACCGCCAAAGAACAACTGCCAGACGCTGGCACTTTTCATCAGCCTTGGTTATTACGATTCGTTAATCCAGAAGATGTTGAAGAAATATCGTGAGAAGTGGTTAACCATGGAAAAAGCGTTAAACACTTATTTTCCTCAGTCCGGCGTTATTCCCTCGCTCGCGGGAACCGCATTTTGGATAGATTACCGTGAAGACTTTGATGCCGGTTTACTTGAGGAATTGGCGAAGGCTCATGGAATATTGATAAACAACGGTGCCAAGTATTATACGTGTGAAAAACGTAATAACAGTTTCCGCCTCAGCTTCCAGTCGATAAAGAATTCCGATATTCGCAGCGGTATTGAGAAGCTCGCTCAATTGGCAAAGAAAATACTACCTATTCCGCGAGTAGAAGATGCAGAAGGCGTTCGCTTAAACGGCAAGCGTATACGAGAGTTACTTTCTGACAGGGTCGTTCTGACAAGAGATTGCTTCAATATCCCATACCGAATCACCTTTCAGGCGGATGGCAAGATGACAGGGGTGTCGGATAGACCGAATGACGCGGATGAAGGTTACTGGTGGATTGAAAATAATCACTTTATGTACCAGTGGCGTAACTGGCAATTTGCGGATGTACGCAGAGTAACGGTTATTTTGGATGGCGATTCTATCAAGCGGTTTGGCGAAGATGGCTACTTTATTGGCGATGCCACGCTGGTTGGTGAAACAGCCCAAGCCTAGAAACCAGTCAAAAGAACATGGTTGTATATAATCAACCATGTTCAAATTCGACCTGGCTATTTCCTTAATAGCGCTGGATTTAATTAAACCGGTCCACTGAGAACAGCGACAAGTTAAACTTAGCCGGTTTATCAATCGCCATATCTGCGACCACTTCGCCAATCACACTGGCGAATTTGAATCCATGCCCGGAAAAGCCAGACACTAGCACGACATTGTCATTATCAGGGTGCTTATCGATAATGAAGTTTTCATCTGGCGTTCGGGTGTACATACAAGTTTTACCAAACTTCAGCGATTCAACGTGGGGCATGTGTTTATCTAGTAGTTGTTGAAGGTCTGCTGAATCTGCTTGGTTGTCGAAAGGCGTGATCTCTGCGTTGGGATCTTGGTCTTCACCTAGATCATGACGGCCTATTTTTAATCCTGCGCCGTCAATACTTGGGAACCCGTAATAGATACCCTCTGGCGTCACAAAGGAAAATGCAGGGAAAGTTCCTTCTCCATAAAGAGCTTCTGGTGCGTTGTACCAGGCAAATGTTTTACGGATAGGGCTGATTGGTAAGGTTACGCCTAGCATATCCAGCAGGTCGTTTGACCATGCACCAACGGAGACGACCAATTTCTTACCCTGAAATGTATTGCCGTTTGCTGTAACCCTGACGCCATCTTCAAGGCGTTCAATGCCAGAGACCTTATGGTGTGTAAGCAGTGTTGCGCCGTGAGCAAGGGCGAGATCACGGTATGCCTGAATGCAATCTTCCACTCTAAGCACGCCTGACGTCGACTCAAAACAACCGATATATTCTGGTGGCAGGTTGAGGCCTTCGAAGCGTTGGTTCGCTTCATCGGCACTTAAAATTTCAAGCGGAAGATGATGTTTTTTTGCACTGGCTATCAGCATCGAGATAAAAGGCGAGCGTTCATCACCAATGTTAAGAACACCTGTTTTGAGGAATAAAGATTTGCCTGATAACTGTTCTAGCTCGCCCCACAATTCTTGCGCTCGTAACGCCAATGGTACGTATTCTTCACCTTCTCCGTATGCATGGCGGATAATGCGGGTTTCACCATGATGACTGGCGTGTGAATGGGGTGGATCAAAAGCATCAAGAAGTAGTACTTTTTTCCCTTGTTTAGCTAGAAAGTAGCCTGTGGACATGCCCATCGATCCTGCACCGACAACAATCACATCGTACTGCATTATTACTCCGTTAACGTTATGTAAAGCTGTTGAAACTCTATCATATTTCAATTGATTGAAAAGTCAGTATTCATACTGATATCAATGTCGATTGCCCTTGACTTGTAGTGCCTGAATCGTTGAGGATTTATCGATAGCCAAAACAATACATCGATTCCCAGGACGCAATATGAACAACTTTACCTACTTCAACCCTACCAAAGTGCACTTCGGTAAAGGGCAAATTTCGACGCTTACAGAAGAAGTGCCACTCGGTAGCAAAATTCTGATCACCTACGGTGGTGGCAGCATCAAAAGTAACGGAGTATACGAGCAAGTGATGGCTGCTCTTGATGGTTACACCGTGTTTGAGTTTGGTGGAATCGAACCTAATCCACATTACGAGACATTAGTGAAAGCGGTGGAAGTCGCCAAGGAACAAGACATTGATGTCATTCTTGCTGTAGGCGGAGGCTCCGTTATTGATGGCAGTAAGTTCATTAGTGCTGCTGCCTGTTATGAAGGCGATTACTGGGACATCATCGCGACGGGGGGAAGCTGTGTAGAAAGCGCCTTAACGTTAGGCTGTGTGCTGACGTTGCCTGCGACAGGATCTGAAATGAACCGAAACGGCGTGATTACCCGCGCAGAAACACAAGATAAGCTGTCTTTTGGCTCAGAGTATGTTCGCCCGTCCTTCTCTATCCTAGACCCTGAAACCACGTACTCTCTGCCGGCACGACAAATTGCCAATGGTGCTGTCGATACCTTTGTACACATTTTGGAGCAATACCTGACTTACCCAGTGAATGCTAAAGTGTCTGATCGCTTCGCAGAAAGTCTGATGCTTAATGTCTTGGAAGATGGCCCATTGGCTCTTGAAACGCCAAACGATTACGAAGTACGTGCAAATCTGATGTGGACTGCGACGATAGCGCTTAATGGTACATTGAAGTGTGGTGTCCCTACGGATTGGGCAACGCATGCCATTGGCCATGAGCTGACCGCACTGTATGGATTGGATCATGCGCAGACTTTAGCGATCGTTCTTCCTGCCATGTGGAAATATAAAAAAGCACAAAAACGAGGCAAATTGCTGCAATATGCTCAGCGCGTATTCAACATCACGTCTGGCACAGAAGATGAGCAAATTGATGCTGCCATTCAAAAAACAGAAGCGTTCTTTGCCGCAATGGGGAATCCCACCACGCTATCTGCATACGGTTTGGGTGATAACGACATTCCTGCCGTTAAAGACAAGTTGATTCAACACGGTATGCTGGCAATGGGTGAGCATAAAGACGTCACGCCTGAGGATGCAGTGGAGATATTAAAGCTCGCTTTATAAATACTACCTGTCGTAGTAAATCACGGGTTACCTTAGCTTGATAATATACTCGACAGCTTTGTTGGCAATTTTTGTTGCCGACTAACAACTTAACCCGTGTTTAGGTTATTCGTACTTCCTTAAACTGTCTGGGGAAGTACGCTCCTACTACAACCGTCTCACCTTAAATTTGATTCTCTATTTAACACCTCTTTCAGCGGCTATATCTACGCATTGCTCACCAACGCGATAGGAAAAACGGCTGTTTATCGGGCTCTTTGGCTTGAATTGTGCTTGTTTTACTCTAATTGAGAACGGTTTTATTTCTCCCCGAATGTGATCCAGTGTCCAGAATCATTTTGTTTAATTTTTGTTATCTAGAGGATTGGAAGTACTTGTTTTATCAAGATTAGTGAAATGAGGGAGTATGTGAGCTTTGTATTTATATGATTAAAATTTGATTATAAAACAAAGGATTACGTATTTTAGGGGAGCGTTATTATAAGAGCTGTCACACGGTAAAGAGCAAAGTAAGCCTTTATGTGTGGGAAAGGAGTAGGGTGTACGCCTTTATTTTCATCCTTGAGTAAAACCTCAAAGGGTGAGGGGCTCCTAGCGATAGCACTTATAATTTTTACTATTGAATCCGCTTACTGTGAATCGAAAACCAAACAAGCAGCAACGAGTAAGTGGAAGCTAGTAGGAGAAAAAACATGAGTGGCTTACAGGAAATACAATCATCTGGTGCGAATGTGATTCTGCATGCTTTTGATTGGAAGTATGCTGACATTGCCCGACGTGCAAAAGAGATCCATGAGCTAGGCTATGGTTCTGTTCTGGTCTCTCCACCAATGAAAAGCGCTAACGACGAACGCTGGTGGCAGCGCTATCAACCTCAAGATTATCGTGTTATCGACAATGCCCTTGGTAACACTCAAGATTTTATCCATATGGTTAATGAACTGGGCCGTTTTGGTGTACTTGTGTACGCAGACGTTGTGTTCAACCATATGGCGAATGAAGCGCACATGCGCCCAGATCTGCAATACCCAAGCAAAGAAATTTTACAGGAATACCAAACGAATCCAGAGAAATACCAAGCGCTCAAGCTGTTTGGGGACCTATCTGAGCCGCTATTCACTGAAGAAGATTTTGTGAAAGCGTTCGGTATTAAGAACTGGAAAGACAAATGGCAAGTACAAAATGGCCGAATTACTGGAGGACCAGCGGATCCCGGTTTACCGACTTTGCGTGTTTGTGAGCATGTTGTTGAGCAGCAACGAGCCTATTTAAAAGCACTGAAAATGATCGGGGTGAAAGGGTTCCGTATTGATGCGGCTAAACATATGACCCTTGAGCATCTTAAGCTAGTCTGGACCGACGATATTACCCAAGATGTGCACATTTTTGGCGAGATCATTACAGATGGCGGGGCGACCGTCGAAGAGTATCAGCTGTTTCTAGAGCCATATTTACAAGAAACTCGCTTAGGTGCTTATGACTTCCCGTTGTTTACCACCATTTTTAAAGCGTTTTCTAAAAACGGCAGTTTTAAGACGTTAATTGATCCGTATTGTTTCGGTGAGGCACTGTCTCCGGGGCGAGCCATTACTTTTGCTGTGACGCACGACATTCCAAATAACGATGTTTTCCTCGACTTAGTTATGGATGAAGAAGACGAATGGCTGGCGTATGCGTATATATTGGGTCGAGATGGCGGTGTGCCTCTGGTTTACACCGATTTAGACACCAGTGGCATTAAAGGTAAAAATGGCAAACCAAGATGGAAAGGCGCATGGAGTGATCCTCGGATGGCCACCATGATTAAGTTCCACAACGCCGTTCATGGTCAACCTATGAAGGTTCTCGAAGGTAACGACGACATGCTGGTGTTAGAGCGAGGGGATCAAGGTATTGTGGTCCTCAATAAATCATCTCGCCCGCAGTCTTTGTCGCTTGCAACAGAAGGAAATTGGTTAGATATGATGACTGGAAACTTAGTTTCGTCGCAAGATGAGATCAAGGTACCGGCCAAGTCGTCGATGCTACTTTTGGCCCAGTTGTAGTGCTTTAAGCTTGTTTAACGTCGATTAATCAAGGCGTTAAACAAGCTATCTATGTGTTGTGATTGCTTCGAACAACAGTATCGTGCCTTAGCTCAGGCGTGACGAGCTTGTTTTCGGTACTGGTTAGGCGACATATTGGTGTGCGAACGGAAAAATCTGGAAAATACTGATTGAGAAGAGAATCGAGTCAGTTCACTGATCTCGTTCATGCTCTTATTGGTTTCGGTGAGAAGTTTGACGGCTCTATCTAACCGGACTTTATTAAAAATATCGGTAAAACACGTATTTTCTATCGCTAACTTTTTATTAAGTGTCCAGCGACTCATTTTTAATTTGTCGCAAACATTATCCAAAATTTTTTGATCGCAAAAAACCAGTTGTTCAGATACTAAAGAACTCACAATATCTTCAACAATGAATGAAAACTTACTTTGATTAATTTCATAATTGACTTTATCTAAATTTATTTTTTGTAGCCTGTAGAGGTTCTCGTTAAAAAAGGCATTTCTTTTTTTAATTTGCGGAGATTTTACAATTAAGTAGTTTTCGTTTTGGCCAAACAAGCATTTAGTATCGAGTTTTTCGTTTGCTGTATGATGCGGAATCAAATTCGTATGAGTTAATCCTACAGAGTATTTTCCATCTGAAATATACTGGCTAATAATTTCACGAATAAAGACAAAGTTTGATAATGCACTGGAAATCATTTTATTCGGCCCAGTATCAGTATATTTTATCTTCATCGTATCTTGATCTACTTGTACTTCGCACCGGTCGCAACTGCCAATGACGGCGCGGTACTGAATATAGCTACTCATAGCCGACTCTGCAGAAGACTCATTAATGCATAAACTAAATAAATCAGGGAATAATGAATACATGCCCTCTAACCCAGAATCTTTAAAGAATCGCTTTTGATAAGGCATAAACGTTTCAAGAAGAGCATAATGCGCAGCCGAAGAGATTCGTCCATTCTTTTTATTGAGTTCATATTTGTTAATACCGCAACTTTGTATAATTTTATCTGTATCATGCCCTAATACAGATAGTTGTTGAAGCATTGTAGATGTTAATACATTAGAGACACTGCCATTCATTATTCGTCCTTTATTAATATTATAAATGAACAAAACCCAATCATTAACATGGTATATCTCTTTTGATATTTTTCCGTTACGGAAAAATGAATTAGTGATCTACTGCTAAAAATATATTTTACTTCGTGAAAAAATAGGAATCGAGATCAGATTCTTACTTCTGATGATCGATTGATGTGGATAGGTAACGTATGGACAACATAAGAACTAAAAAAAGCCCGAAATAAAATTTCGGGCTTTGATCGGTAAACGTGAATTACTCTTTAATAGTCAGAAGATCTTCTTTTGTGACGCCTTCTTCTAATGCAAGCGCGTTCGGAGTTGTTTGACTTACAACAATCTCACTGCTCACAGTAAATTGTACTGATGGTGCTTCGGTGCCAGTCACATCTGAAGACGGCGCGACATAGACGGTGTAAGCGCCTGGTTCAACGATCCATTGATTGTTTTCCGCATCAAAGCTAGCGAGGGTCTGAGCTGGGATATTGAAAGTCAATGTCTCAGACTGACCAGCGTTCAACAGATCTGTCTTATTGAAGGCTTTAAGCTCGATGGTTGGTTTTTTCAGCTTCACTTCTGGTGCATTTACGTAAACCTGAGCCGCTTCTTTACCAGCCACACTACCGGTATTTGTAATTGTGGCGCTGATGGTAATAGAGCCTGATGCACCACCTTTGGTCAACGTATTGGAGACAATCGATGGGTTGCTGTACTCAAAGTTCGTGTATGACAGGCCGTAACCAAATGGGTATGCCGGAGCCTTATCAAACGAAGAGTAATAGCGGTAGCCGACGTAGATACCTTCGTTATATAGAGACTCATCTTCTAGACCGTCCCCATCGGTATCAGCGCCTGGGAACGTATCTGCTGATGGAACATCTGCGTAGTTTACTGGCATAGTTTGCGCAAGTTTACCGCTTGGGTTAACGGCACCAGATAGTATATCAGCGACTGCATTACCGGTTTCCTGGCCACCCATGTAGGCAAGAACAATAGAGTCTACTTTCTCTGACCAACCAGTCGTTTCAACAAGGCCGTTTACATTGAGGACCACTGTGACCGTTTTGCCTTGTTCGTGGAATGCTGTGGATACGGCATCAATGATCGCCAACTCTTCATTTGTCAGGCGGTAATCACCTTGTTCTGCACTTCGGTCACCACCTTCACCAGCCTGACGGCCAATTGTGATAACGGCTGCGTCATCATTTTCAGCCGCGGCGTCGACACGTGCTTGCAAGCTAGCATCAACTTCTGGCTCTAAACAGAATTCAAAAGCACCGATTAGCGCTCCTGTCGATTGTTTGTTGGCTTCGAAGTAGTCGCTGTAGTAGTTTGTAAGTCCTTGGTTAAGCTCAAACTTGTTCGCTAGCGCCGAGGCAATATCTACGATGTAAGCAGCATTCACATCACCACTACCCGTTCCTCCTTTGAGGGTATTCACTTGAGTGGTACCAAATGAAGCCACTTTACTACCTGACGCAAGTGGAAGGGCAGAATCTGTATTTTTAAGTAGAATCATACCTTCTGCGGCGGCTTGTCTGGCTAATGCCGCATGAGCATCAAGATCCGGTGCATCGGAGTAGTTGTAGTTATTGTAAGAAGGGGTTTTCTGCACTTGCGCAAGAATTGCCACAACGCTGTTATCGATCTCTTCTAGTGTCAGCGTACTGTTATTATAAGAGTTAAGAAGATCCGTTTTTACACCGCCTGGTTCAATCAAATCGTTGCCAGCTTTCACTTGCTTGGCCGCTGACTCTACATCTCGTCCGCCCTCGACTTGGCCGGTGAAGTCACTTCTCAATCCAGATACATTACCTGCAAACCAGTCTGACATTGCCAGTCCTTTGAAGCCCCATTCACCTCTCAGGATATCAGTCATCAGATCTTTACGCTGGTTAGCGTAAGTACCATTAACCAGATTGTATGAGCTCATGATTGCCCATGGTTGCGCTTCTTCCACGGCAATCTGGAAACCTCTCAGATAGATTTCACGTAGGGTTCGTGGATCAGCCACTGTGTTATTGAAAAATCGGTTGGTCTCGGCATTGTTTGCGACAAAGTGTTTAATGGTCGCACCAATATTGTTGGACTGGAGCCCGTTCACCATCGCCGCTGCGATTTTGCCTGATAAGACTGGGTCTTCTGAATAGTACTCAAAGTTACGACCAAGAAGTGGGTTACGCTGAATATTCATGCCTGGTGCTAACAAAAAGTCGACGCCATATTCTTTGACTTCGTTACCTTCAGCTTGACCTACTTTTTGAACCAGTCCGGTATCCCATGTTGAAGCAAGCAAAGAGCCAATTGGCCACGCGGTTGCGTAATACGTGTTGCTGTCACCATCACGTAATGGTTGAATTCTTAAACCAGCAGGACCATCAGCCAGTTTCACTGCTGGAATATCCAATTTCTTGTTTTTAACACCGTTGATGTAGCCAGCTACACCTGTCACATCTTTTTCAGGATCGAGATTAATCGCGTCCTGACCTTGATAGGTGGTTAAGTCCATACCCGGGCCAGACAAGATATCCAGTTTTTCGCTGAGGCTAAGTTTTTTCAGCATGGATTCTGCTTTTTTAGTGTACTTAACGCCACTGTCCTGAATTTGTAGATTGTCTTTGGTGTTAGCTGCAGTCGCAGTACCTGCTAACCCCAGTGCGACAGCAACGGTGATTAGCTTTGGTAGAGTTTTAAAGTCAGACATAGGGTTTCCTTGTTGTTATTTGAGGTTTCTTACCTAATGAACCTAAGAACACAGTTGTAAGATGGTTCTGACAGATGACTTTAAAGATTTCAGCGCGTCGACACTTTGCATTTCGGAGAAATATTGTGCATTTTGGGGAAGCATTGAGAAATGTGATATTTATACCAGTTCAGCGAGTAGCGTTTTCATCCTTATCGGTTTAATCACAAGCGCAGCCAGAATTTCGCTTTCATCGCCCGTGCATTCGGAGAGTTTCATGCCGATATTTTGGTTTGGGAGAAAACTTGTTTGATCTGATGAGACAGATCAATCTTAACCATTTTTTCACCTGTCGGTCACATTAGGTCATCTACACTTATTGTTGAATCGGCAGGCACAAGGAGACGGCTATGATTGCAGTTCATCGAGACTATTGTTTATCCAGACGCCCGGATTTACACGCGCATATAGAAGTAAACCCAGTCGGTAAATTAAAAGTCGAAATCGTCGAACTTCAAGAGTGTCACTCGACCGCGTTTGACGATTTGTCTTTTGAAAGCCGCGGCAACGAGACGCGAATTTGCGGTAAAGACAACGCGACTCCTTGGCAATTCAAGCTTGCGGTTTCTGACGCTAGAGAGCTTTCTCATTTAGTCGAGGAAGCGAGTGAAGAATATGAGATTTTAATGAATGATCTTATGTGATTTCGACTTCTAGCGGCGTGTAGTGGTGTTCTAAATATTAAAAACCTCCCTAAATCAGGGAGGTTTTTTTGTTTAGCAAACTACTGGGTTTCTTCCTTGGGAAGGTGCAGTTCGTGAACGTTTTCACCTTCAAAAGTATCTGCATACTCTTTAGGTGGCGGAGTCCAACCACGCTCAGAACGAGAAAGATTGTCGTGGCGGTCTTTGCCCATTTCCTCTGCCATCTTTTCCTCTAACTGAATAAATAGAAGGCGATAGTTGTTATCAAAGCGTTTGCCTTCCGAGTCGTCCTCCCAGGCTTTGTACAGCATTTCTGATTTACGTTCCTCAACGCGTTTGTAGGTCGCTTTTTGCTGTTCGACATAGAAAGGGTGAATGCCGAGAACATTCATTGTTTGCCCTCCCAATTCTAACGCTGAGTGATAAGTTTCTGACTCAATGATATCTGCTCCCGCCTGCCTCAGAAGGTAGCCATGGCCTCGGTCGAAAGCGCGCGCGAGAATTTTTACCTTCGGGTAGGTGTGTTTTACGTATTTGACTAACTCAACACTGGCTTCTCGATTGTCGATAGCGACGACAAATGCTGCTGCTTCTTCGATGCCTGCGGTATGAAGCATGTCTGGACGAGTTGCATCACCAAAATAGGCACGAGTACCGATTTGGCGCAGGTTATCAACTTGATCGGCTTGGTGGTCCAGCACCACGGTATTGACCCCATTGGACACCAATAAGCGATTCACTATTTGCCCGAAGCGCCCGATTCCCGCAATAATTACCGTTCCTTTTTCTTCAATCGTGTCACTTTCTCGTTGATTAGACTGACTCTCGAATCGAGGCAGAATGACCTTATCAAACAAAATAAACAGTCCTGGCGTCAGGAACATGGATATCGCGACAACAAGAGACAGGGTTTGTGATAACTCATAAGGGATCACGTGGTTTTGTACTGAGAAGCTGAGTAGTACAAAACCGAACTCACCGGCTTGAGCCAAGCTCAGAGTGAACAACCAGCGGTTACTGCCTTTAACTCGGAAGATGATCCCAAGGCTAAACAGCACTAAGGCTTTTAACACCATGACGCTAAGTGTCAGAGCCAAAATTAGCCAGAACTCACCAAACAAAACGGAAAAGTTAATTCCCGCGCCAACGGTGATAAAAAACAAGCCCAGCAATAGTCCTTTAAATGGTTCGATGTTGGATTCAAGCTCATGGCGGAACTCGCTGTTGGCTAACACTACTCCGGCCAAGAAGGTTCCCAGCGCAGGCGATAGGCCAACCAAGCTCATCAGTGCAGCGATACCGATCACTAACATCAGGGCGGTGGCGGTAAAGATTTCGCGCAGCCCTGAGCTGGCAACGTAACTGAGTAGAGGACGGCTCAAATAGTGTCCGCCAACAACGACGATAGCAATCGAAGCGGTTATCACCAGCCCGTACGCCCAGCCTGGTAAATCGGCGACGAGATTTAAATCGTCGTGGTGCTGCGCTGCAGTTTGAGCAGTTTGTTGAGCGAGCTCCACGAGTTCAGGTAATGCGAGAAGTGGAATGAAAGCCAGCATTGGGATAACGGCAATATCTTGAAAAAGAAGCACGGAAAATGCGTTTTTCCCACCATCACTTTTCGTTAAACCTTTTTCGCTGAAAGTTTGCAGTACGATCGCCGTGGAAGAAAGGGCAAAAATCAAACCTATCGCCAGGGAAATGGTCCATGGCTGGTCAAAGTACAAGGCAATCGCCATGATAGCGCCTGTGGTTCCTACAACCTGAAGGCCACCTAAACCCATTAAGCGATTACGCATTGCCCAAAGCATTTTAGGTTCGAGTTCCAGGCCGACTAAGAACAACATCATCACGACGCCAAATTCAGCGAAGTGCTGTATGGTCGTTGTTTCTTCTCCAACTAAACCAATAATTGGGCCGATGACAACGCCCGCGATTAAATAGCCTAAGACGGAACCGAGACCAAACCGCTTAGCGAGCGGTACAGCGATGACTGAGGCAAAAAGGTAGACAAAAGCCTGTAAAAATATTCCTGTCATGAGGCTTCCTTAATCAGTTCAGGCAGAGCACTGTTGAGTTTAATCAGTGAAGCAGCTGCATCAATATCAAGCCTGTCTTCAACCAATGCGGTTAATAGCTTTCTGTAGCGTTCCACATGCCGAGGTATCCGGCCTTCTTCTGCTGCCGTGCGTGCTCCAAACATTGCCAGAGGGGCGACGTAGTTCATACCCGTCAGAGCGGACATTTGTTCAATAGGAGCCAGCAGCTCACGAATCGTGAAATGGTTATAGCCTTCCGCTTTGTAGGCTTCTTCTTTGCCGCCAGCAGAAAGCACACAAAGCATGGTTTTGCCTTGTAACTCAGTACCATCGGTCCCGTAAGCAAAACCATATTCTAAAACCAGATCTTGCCACTCTTTTAGAATCGATGGGGTAGAGTACCAATATAGAGGAAACTGAAAAATCACCACGTCATGGTCGCGCAAGCGCTGTTGTTCACGATCGATATTGATATTAAATCGCGGATATTCACCATAAAGATCAACACATGTTACGCCATGTATTTTTTGAGCTTCTTTAAATAGCTTTATATTCACTTCTGAACGATGTTGAGAAGGGTGAGCAAAGAGAATTAATACTTTTTTATTGGTCATGGGGATCCTTGCCAGCTGCTTAACCTAACTGGCTACGAGGAACAGTTAGGCGTGGGTCATGTAAAAATGTAACCCATATAGAATAGCGTTGCTAGGCAGCGATATAGTGCTGTTAGGCAAAACGGATGAGAGTCTCGATCAAGGCGCACTTAAAGCACTCTCTTGGAGTGCGTTTAGGCTTGATATAAAACTAAAAAGCCAGTAGTGATTTAGCTACTGGCTTTCTTTTTGAAGAGTCGATGTTCGTCCATATGTTGAGATAGGTTAGCTATGAAATTAAGGACAAACCTGCAGTCTAATGATTGATGATAACGCACTGTTTAAGGCTTAAATTGTTTTAAACAGTAATGAGTTCGATACCTTTTGCTCGAATTTGGGATTGAGTATCGGCTTCGAGACTGCTATCGGTGATGATATGCGTGGTATCGACTAAATCACAGGCTTTATAGAGCGAATAAGCTCCGTACTTTGAACTGTCCGCAATCAACACCTTTCTGTTGGCGTTTAGAATTATGTCTCTTTTCAAAGACGCCTTTTCTTCGGTTGGTGTTGTGACACCTTTTTCCAAGCTCCAGCTGTTACAAGTTAGGAAGGCAATATCTGGATGAATAGAGCGGAGTAGCTGTTTACCATGCTCACCAATGGTTGACTGGCTGCTATGGTCCACAGCGCCTCCGGTAACAATGACTTCTATCTGTTTAAACTCAGACAGAAACAACGCGATGTGCAGATCAACCGTAATAACTCGAAGTGGTAGATGAGTAAGGTTTTTGACCAACGCCATTGACGTGGTCCCGGCATCCAACACGATGGAATCTCCAGCCTGAACTAATTCCGCTGCTCTGTCTGCGATGTGTTGCTTTTCTCGCATACTGCGTAGCATTTTTTCATTAGTAGTTGGCTGATTGGCGACAAATCGATTTAAAGATACGCCACCATGAGTTCGGGTGATGACACCTTGCTCATCCAGTTTGATCAGGTCTCGTCTAATCGTGGCAGGTGATGCTGCCACGACTTTGACCAAATCATCCACGGTCACCAGGTTATGGTGTTTGAGATACTCAGTTATTTGCTCAACGCGGTGTTTTTTCATACATTGCTCAATTTAACCGCCAATTCGACGGACTTAATCATACTTTCAGGGTTAGCTTTACCTGACCATGCAATATCAAATGCAGTACCATGGTCTGCAGAGGTGCGGAAAAACGGCAAACCAGCGGTAATATTAACACCGTCGTAGAAGCCCATCAATTTCAGAGGGATATGTCCTTGATCGTGGTACATGGCAACGACAATATCATATTGGCCTTGTGACGCTTGTAGGAAGACAGTGTCTGGTGGGCATGGGCCATAAACGTCAACGCCTTCTTTTTTCATTGTTTCGATACATGGGTTCAGAACTTCAATCTCTTCGGTACCGAACAAACCGTTTTCGCCAGCATGAGGGTTAACGCCTGCAACTGCAATTCTAGGGGTTTCGAAACCGGCTTTTTTCATAAACTCGTCAGCGATCTTAATCACAGTGTTTACGCGGTTCTGATTCAGAGTCTCCAAGAATTTTAGCAACGCGATGTGTGTGGTTACATGGATAACACGTAGTGTATCGGTGTAAAGCACCATGGCGTAATCTTTAGTATCCGTAAGCTTCGCCAGTAACTCTGTGTGACCAGGGTAATTATGGCCTGCCAAGTGCAACGCTTCTTTATTCAGAGGCGCTGTGGCAATTGCGCTGATTTCACCATCTAGGGCTAGCGAAGTTGCTACTTCGATACAACGGTAGGCAAGGTCACCTGCTTGGGCTTGCACTGTGCCGATCTTAAATGAACCGATGTCTTCCAGTGGAATATCGATAACATTCACAACGCCAGTACTAAAATTAGCTTCACTAACCTTGTTAATAACATTGATTTCTTGAGATGGGGCAAGATCTTGCTTAAGCACTTCCTCAAGAACTTCAACACTACCGATTACCACACAGTTTGTTCCAGATAGCGAATCTTCGGCTAGTGCTTTAAGAATGATTTCCGGGCCGATACCTGCAGGGTCGCCCATTGTAATACCAATTACACCTTTCATTATTTGACCTCTTTATTTAAATGCTGAATAACTTTAGAGAAAGTGCTAGCGTCGCCAAACCCGCCTGCTTTCGTGAAGATAGGAAATTGGGTTAATTCGCTATCAAGTGTTCCCCATGGCACGCAATCAGCGACAATACCGCCGATGTTGTAGGTAGGGGCGTTCAATTTCTGCGCGGTAGCTATGGCAATGTCACCCCCGCAAAGAATCATGCCTCCGAGCTTTTGAGTGGACTCGGTTATTGCAATAATTTGTGTCGCTAACTCCGCCAAGCAGTTACGAACATGCTCAGCCAGTGCTTTTTGAGATAAATTGTGTTGCGCTGCTATCGCGCTGAGTTCATGTCGAATCTCAGGGTCTTTGCAGCTTCTTATTACGCAGTTGTGATTACTGTTCAGCCATTGGATGGCTTCTGATGATTTTGCTTGTAAGTACGACTCAAACTCAGAAGACAACAACGCTTCTATTTCCAGTTCAACAACTTGCGCGATTTCATTTTCAATTAGGAACTGTGTTTGTTTGAAAGTGGTTTGGCTCATCGACCCAATTATCGCCAACACAGGCCCTTGAGTGTGATTCGTTTCTGGCGTTGGAGTGCTTGTATTGTCGACGATTGCCTGGGTCAGTTCCCCCGTGGTGACAAAGACCGTTGGTATCGATAACTTCGCCGCTGCCTGATAGAGATCAAGCAAATTTTTGTTTGAATTTGCGTCACAGACAACAATTCTGGTACCGCTTTCATAAAATTTATTGAAATGTTGATGGTGAGGATCATTATTGTGATCTGACTGAAGATATTCACTCATTTCACTGGTAGTTTGTGAGCCCAAGATATCGACGATTCTTGAGGAAGTAATCGGCGATTTCGGATCAGAAGCAAACTCTGTCTCTGACAGTGGAGTGTCGTTGACATAACAAAGGCCGTTAACCGTTTTTCTTTTAGCGATTGGGGCGGCGATTGCGACGATGGCTAAATCATAACCGGTGTCAATTAATGCTTCGATTTCGCTTCCAACATTGCCACGCAAAGTTGAATCGACTTTCTTTATAAGCAGTGGTTGATGTTCAGCTAGATGAAAGCGTTTTGATATCTGAGCGAGCTCAGCTTTCGCGTCTTGCTTATCTAGATCTCGGGAGTCAGTACAAATGATGCGAACGGCAGTGCCTTTATCACTAAGTACTTCAGGAGTAAGCAGAACTTGCGTTTCTACTCCTGATGAAGCTAATGCGACACCTACATCGTTTGCGCCAGTGAAATCGTCAGCAACAATGTAAACAGGTTTCTCTATTCCTTCCTTCATGACGAAATTCTTACTCCAAGATTTGCAACTAAAATTATTGTAATCAAAAAATCGCTCAAATAAAGAACTTTTTGATTAAATTTAATCAAAATGATTATTTGTGAGCTAAATCTCGTCGATGGTCAGAATTTTTATGTATAAATATATCAAGTTTAATAACGGCGATGATTGAAAATAATCAGTCCTAGCGAAAGATAAGGGAAGTGAATGAATATTTTTACAACTGTGATAAGTGGTGGCATCGAACAGATGTTTCAGGTGTTATCAAGTGAACAGAATCTGTTAATAATGACAGACAGCAACGTTATTAAGCTGGACAAGGTTCAGTCGTTTGTTTCTTCACTTGATAAGCAGGGATACCACTATACGTTAGTCAGCGACTTACCTGCAGAGCCGACCAACCTTGATGTCGAAAGCCTACTCGATACATTGCCAGAGAGCGTAGATGCTGTTGTTGGTATCGGCGGCGGTAGTGTCCTTGATATTTCGAAACTGATTTCGGTGCTTTACGCATCACCTTCAGAGAACCTTGCGTGCTTTAACCGCTTATTAGAAGGTGAAACACCAGAGTCACGAATTCCTTTAGTGCTTGTTCCTACTACAGCAGGTACTGGTGCAGAAGCAACGCCAAACTCAATCATCGCGATCCCAGAGCGTGCAACAAAAGTGGGCATCATTTCTCCAGTGATGCTTCCTGATTATGTTGCTTTGGTGCCTGAGTTGACCACTTCTATGCCAGTGCACATTACTGCTTCAACGGGGATTGATGCGCTATGTCACTTAATCGAGTGTTACACCGCGAGCGTAGCGAACCCAGTTGGCGATAACTACGCGCTGATCGGCATGCAGAAGTTTTTCGCGAATATTGAGCAAGTGATTGAAACACCAGAAGACTTAATGGTTCGACTTAACCTTTTGTGGGCTTCGTACTACGGCGGGGCATCCATTTCTCATTCTGGTACCCACCTTGTGCATGCGTTGTCTTACCCACTTGGCGGCAAATATAAAATTCCACATGGTCTGGCGAACTCACTGTTGCTAGTGCCAGTTATGAAGCATATCTACAGTCACTGCGAAGAAAAGTTAGCGAATGTCTACCGACTACTGCCTTCTGCCAACCTTGAGTTGTCCGAAGCAGAAATGGCATCCGCGTTGGTAGATTACTTAGAAAACCTAGTACAAAAGCTAGGCCTACCTACTTACCTCAATGACATTGGCATTGAGCGCGAACAGTTGCCTGAGTTGGCAGCGAGCGCAATGCAAGTGACCCGTTTACTTAACCATTCACCAGTTAAAGTTTCTGAACAAGATGTTTTGGAGCTTTATCAGAGCATCACTAAGTAAGGACAAACTATGACCAGCCCAATAACAGGTCCACACGTTGCTGTTGTCACCCCTTTCGACAGTCAAGGTACATTGGACGAAGCTGCGCTAAGAGCACAAGTTCGCAGACAGCTATCAAACGGTAATAAGATTTTCTGTAATGGAACGAATGGCGAATTTTTTGTCTTGAGTGATTACGAAAAGCGTCGAGTAACAGAAATCTGTCTTGATGAAGCAAAAGATAGCAGCCTGGTTGTTACTCATATTGGTGAAACGAACCTTGCTCAAACCATTCAACATGGTAAAGACGTTGCAGCGATGGGTATTAAGGCTGTATCCGTGATTACGCCTTGGTTCTCAGCGTTACGTCCACAAGAGCTAGTTCGCTATTTCCAACAAGTTGCAGATGCGGTGCCGGTACCTGTTTACCTGTACAACATTCCTGCTCGCACCGGAAACACGATCACGCCAGAGATTGCTGCCGAGTTGGCGAAGCATCCAAACATTTATGGCATCAAAGACAGCGCAGGTTCATTGGAAAGCCTACAGGGATTTCTTGCTGTTAGTGAAGAAGCGGAAAACTTTGATGTACTGACTGGTCCGGACTCACTGATTCTGACTGGTTACAACCTTGGTGCTGTTGGTTGTATTTCGGGTATCGCGAATATTGTGCCTGAGCTTGTTAACCAGGTTTATCAAGGTTTCGTACAAGACGACCAAGAGTTAGCAAATCAAGCACAAGAAAAGATAAATCATTTACGTGCGACCCTATACCCAATTGCATTTGCTCCTGCTGTTGTTAAGAAAACGATGAATTTACTCGGTGAAAAAGTCGGAGAGAGCCGTTACCCGGTCTATTTCACTCAGGAAGATACCGACAAGATATTGTCTATTGTCAAGGCATAGCCAGACGTATACTTATAATAAGGATCCCCAGTAATGTTTAACAAAAACCTTAAATCTGCACTCAAAACCGCTGTATTGTGTTCAACTCTTGTTGCTGCAGGCGTACAAGCTGCCTCTACCGCAAGTATTATTTCTCAGCCACCAGGCAACGGCTGGTACACGTATGGCACGACATTTTCACAATTAATTCCTCGTGCTACTAACGATGAGTACAAAATCAAACTTATCCCTCGTGGCGGCGGTATGACAAACCCTGTTGTTGTAAACCAAGAGAAAGCTGACTTTGGTTTCGCAACATCTAACGCTGCTGTTTGGGCTCGCGATGGTCTGACAGACATCTATAAAGGCCGCACGAACAAAGAACTGCGTATGGTTCTAGATAATGTTCAACAAGCGTACACCATCACTGTGGCTCGTAAAGCATGGGTTGATCAGACTGGTAACGATACTTGGGAAAAAATCATCAACGCCGATAAAGTCATTATCGCGATGAAGCCAACAGGTTCTCAGGTTCCTATCATTGCTGATTACATCTTTGAATCTTTAGGTACCGATTTCGAGACCTTAAAGAAAGAAGGTAAGATTGTTCAAATGGGCAGTGGTCAAGCAAGCCAAATGATGCGTGATAACGCAATCGATGTTTATATTGATAACGTTCCAGCGATGCACCCTAACTTGACTGAAATGACACTAACAAGTGATGTAACTTATATCCCTTACTCTGATAAGACGCTTAAAGATTTGGCGAAAGTTGGTCTGCCAACAGGCACGATGCCTTCTGGTACTTATGATGGCCAAACGGCAGATTACGTTAACCCAGTTAGTGCTACTGTATTTTTAACTAACTCGAAAGTGAGTGATGACGTTGTTTATAACGTAACTAAATCACTGGTTGAAAATCAGGCTGAAATTAAGAAGTCACACTCACCTCTAAAATTCTGGCACCCAGAAGAGATTGGTCAAGCAGAGCAACTAGTTGAGCTACACCCAGGCGCAGCTAAATATTACAAAGAACAAGGCTGGATTAAATAAGTCTAGTTTGAGTAAGACAGATGCATATATAAATAATATATGCATCTGTTTCTCTAAAGCTTTAATTAAGCTTTGCTTAATGAGTTTAGTAAGTAGGGTATTGTTATGAACTACAAAAACTTTATGAAAGCACTAACTGCGGTAATTGGTATCGCATATATCGTGTTTTTACTTCGACAGTTTTTTTATCCGCTATCACCTTTAACGGCTGCAAGTATTCATGTCTTTACGGCGACAGCTTTAGTTTTATGTTTTCAACCTCTTGAGTTTAAAAACCGCGCGTTTTTATATCTCGGTAGAATAATTAATCTTATTTTTATCGGATTAACATTGTCGGTGGTCTACCACTATTATACGTCAATCCCAAGGTTAGAAACTCGCCTGGAAATGATCGACGATGTATTATTCTCTGATAAATACGCGTTTATTGTTGGCTGTTTGATGCTATTTGAAGCAGTTCGACGTTCAGTAGGCTTCTCTCTTCTCTCTGTTGTTATTGTCTTTGTTGCCTACGGTTTCTTAGGTCCATACTTCCCAGGCTGGACTGCGTTTGAAGGCTTTTCTTTAGATACAATGACAGAGTTAATCAGTATGCAAGCTGATGGTCTGTTCGGTATCACTGCAAGTACCGCTGTTAACTTTGTATTCTTCTTCGTTATGTTTGGTAGTGTGTTCACCATGACTGGCGGCGGCAGCGTATTTATTGACTTAGCAATGAAGGCCACTGCATCTCTTACTGGTGGCGCAGCAAAAATGTCACTACTTGGCTCTGCTTTGTTTGGTATGGTGAGCGGCTCTGCGGTTGCAAATACAACCTCGACAGGTGTACTTACGATTCCTATCATGAAGCGCTCTGGCTACAGTAAAGAACAAGCTGCAGCGACAGAAGCGATTGCTTCAACTGGTGGTCAGCTGATGCCGCCTATCATGGGTATCGCCGCGTTTGTTATGGCTGACATGCTTGGCATTCCTTACGCTGAGATTGCTGCTGCAGGTATTATTCCGGCTGCTGCGTTTTACTTTGCACTGTTCATTATCATCGATCTACGTGCGAGAAAAACAGGTACAGGTAATATCTCTAAAGAAGATCTACAATTTGAGCCGATTCTTCCACGCCTGCACTTATTGATCTCTCCAGCGTTCTTGGTGATTGCTCTGATTTCTGGATACTCTGCACCATACGCGGCTTTCATCGGTACGGTGTTTGCTCTGATTGCACCATTATTCAGAAAGCATACTCGCTACAGCTATAAGATTATTTACCCGATGATCATGGATGTGGCTAAGCAAATGTCTTGGGTTTCTGTGCCTCTTGCATCTGTTGGTATCATCATGGTGTTGGCTACTCAATCAAACCTAGCGTTTAAATTCGTAGAAATACTGAGTTCTGTTGGTGAGAACAACCTTTACCTATCGCTGGTTATGGTGATTGTTGGTTGTATTATCATGGGCATGGGCTTGCCTACGGTTGCGGCATACATCATCGGTTCAATTATCTTTGCTCCGGCAATGATTTCAATGGGTGTTGATGTGCTGGCTGCAAACATGTTCATCATGTACTACTGCGTACTGTCAATGGTGACGCCACCAGTTGCGCTATGTGCTTACGCGGCATCAGCAATCGGTCATAGTGACTCGTCGAAAACTGGCTTTATCGCATTCTCTTATGCACTGGTTATTTTCTTAGTACCGTTTAGCTTTATTACAGACCCTGTCGTGCTTTGGAAAGGTAGTTGGTATCTCATTCTGATTGCTTTCATGGGTATGCTTATGGCGACATTCTGCTGGGCTGTATTCCTACAAGGCTGGCTGAAGAAAAACCTGAATATTGTGGAAAGATTACTGTTCTTAGTTGCTAGCTTAGGTATTGTGTTAGATAACTCTGCATCACCGTTCTGGTTCTTCTTTATCGGTATGGCGACCATGTTAATTCTATGGTGCTGGAAGTCTTCTGCAAAAAAGGTTAGTTCAGCAACGACCCTCGCATAACTCCTCGGTTACGAATATAGCTCTCTAACAACAGAGAGCTGTATTTACTCAAGTTTTAAATTTTAATTTATAGGGCAAATTCAATGAATCAAGAAGCTATTACTGTAGAACGTGACGGTAAAGTAGTGCCAGTTGAGCATCGTGAGCAATACTATAACGCGATGCTACCTTCAGACTATCCTCAAAACCACGCATCGAATTTGCTTGTTTTACCAAATGGTGACTTGCTATGTACCTGGTTTGCAGGAACTCAGGAAGGGGTGTCTGATATTTCTATTTTGTGCTCACGCTTACGTAAAGATTCGAATGAGTGGGAACCGGCAGTCAAACTGTCTAATGACCCAGAGCGTTCTGAACAAAACCCAGTATTATTCTTGGATCCAGACAACACACTTTGGTTGCTTTGGACAGCTCAACTTGCGGGTAACCAAGATACAGCTATCGTGCGTTACCGTAAGTCTTTTGATTTGGGTGAAACCTGGCAAGATATCGATGTGTTAATCGACAAGCCTGGAACGTTTATCCGTCAGCCTATTGTTGTTTTACCTAATGGTAACTGGTTACTTCCAATATTTAACTGCACGATCAAACCGGGCGAGAAATGGGTGGGTAACTACGACACCAGCAGCGTGAAGATCTCGGAAGACAAGGGTCAAACGTGGAGAGACGTAGACGTACCAGAAAGCTTGGGTTGCGTGCACATGTCGGTAGCGTTTTTGAAAAATGGCTCTCTAATCGCGGTATACCGTAGTCGTTGGGCTGACTCCATTTACCAAAGCTACTCCCACGATAATGGTGAGACCTGGAGTGCGCCAGTTCCGACTGAGCTGCCAAACAATAACTCTTCGATTCAGCTTACCGCGTTGAACAACGGTGACCTGGCGATGGTCTTTAATAATATGAGTGCTGAAGGTGCAACGGATCGTCGTAGCTCCTTGTATGATGAAATTGAAGACGATAGCGATGCAAAAGAACCTGAAATTATCGATGGAAAAAGTGCATTCTGGGGAGCACCTCGTGCACCAATGTCACTGGCTATCTCTAAAGATGACGGCGCAAGCTGGCAAATCGTTGCGAACCTCGACGAGGGTGATGGCTTCTGTATGACCAACAATTCACAAGAAAAACTCAATCGTGAATTCTCATACCCGACGATTACTCAATCTAGCGACGGCGCTATTCATATTGCCTATACATATTTCCGCCAAGCAATTAAATATGTACGTATCAATCACCTATAAAATAGACGCAACTAAAACGGTAGCCTGATATATCGAGCTACCGGCTATTAAGAGATACTATTATGATATGTGGAAATCTATTATCACTAAACACTGCTGGTTTGCCGAAAACGTTTAAAGATATTTTATCTCATCCAGAATGCTTATTTGATTCGCTTATTCAATCAGATGACGGAAAAGTTCAATTATCTGATCAAGAGTGGTTCGTTAATATTGGTCCGGCGCAAACACAAAAACAAGAAGTAAGACACACAGAGTTTCATCATCTGTATGCCGATATACAGGTTGTATTGGAAGGTGAAGAAATTATTAATTACGGTGTTGTTGATTGTTCAGATGAAGAAGCGGAAGAAAAGAAACCGGATTTATTAATTTTAACAAATCCAACGCTGGCTCAATCGGTGCACCTCAAACCGGGCGACTTCGCTATTTTCATGCCAGGTGAGCCTCATCAGGCTTTGTGTATGGTTTCAGAGCCTAAGCAAATCCGAAAAGCCGTTTTCAAAGTCCCTCTATCTATCTTGGGAGAATGATCATGAGTCGTCATGCCGTCGTTACAGGCGCAAGCTCTGGTATCGGACAAGCAATTGCTGAAAAGTTACTTTCCGAAGGATGGAAGGTTACTGGGTTAAGCCGTTCCAAAGTTGAACATGAGAATCCTAATTTTGTCAGTCAGACCGTCGATTTGTTTGACACTGATAGCTTAATTAGTCGCTTGGAAAACTTACCTCCAGTTGATGCGGTTATCCATGCCGCGGGGAAAATGGTCGCAGCCCCTTTAGGTGAGTTGAATATCGAAGAGAGCCAGTCTGTCTGGCACCTTCACGTACACGTAGCAGAAATATTAGCCAACCACTTTGCGACAAAACTGGGCGATGGTGGGCGAATTGTGATTATTGGCAGCCGCACGTCGAAAGGGGTTGCTGGTCGTTCGCAATACGTCGCGACTAAATCTGCTTTATTTGGCATGGTACGCAGTTGGGCTGCTGAATTAGCGCCGAAAGGTATTACCGCCAACATCATTGCTCCTGGCGCGACAGAAACGCCGATGCTGCTAAACCCAGACAGAAAGTCATCCCCACCAAAGCTTCCACCAATGGGGCGATTTATTTCTCCTTACGAAGTGGCAGAGTACGTGAAGTTTATTCTTTCACCGCATGCTAGCGCGATTACAGGTCAGGAACTGGTCATGTGCGGAGGAGCGTCTCTCTAGAGGGATCGGATCTGCTTAGTCGATAGAATCAAGGTTATGTGGATGTACTTAATAAAAAGCCAGTAGTTTAAAACTACTGGCTTTTGTTTTATGCATCGTACATATCCGCGCTGGAACTTTGAAAATACTAGTCGTGAATAGGCACAACCAGAATATCGACTGGTGACTTATTTATTAGATGACGAGAGTAGGAGATAAGTTTGCTCCACAAATCCTGATGGTGACCACAGATCAGTAAGTCGACTTCTTGCTCTTTTATGGTTGTTTCTAGTTTGTCAGCTAAATCGCCAGTACCCACAAAGAAGTGTTTTAGTGGGTAGTCCATATAATCGCTGAACGTTTTTAGACACTCCATCGAATGCTCATTTAGCGGTACATGATCTGGGTTAGCTTTAATATCCACGAGCTCGCGATAAATTTCACCATGAGTACCATCCACATGGATGAATGAAATGTCGGAGTCGAGGTAGTTTGCCATTTCTACTGCTCTATCAATCAGCACTGTGCTTTCATCAGCAAGTTCTAGTGCGACAAGAATATGTTTGTATTTCATAACCACGCCCTTAAGTGGATTATATTCACCCTAAGCATAGTATGGCTTGACAAAAAATTGTGTCGACAAGATCGCGAAACCAGTTAAATGTGTAAATAAAGATCAATAAAAGTAATGAGTTGGAGTGATTTGTTAGTATTGACTGTTCGCTCACTAATTTTGCTTTCGACGATGCACTGAGCCTCATGATAGCTGCTTATTCACGGTTTAGTCGGAAAGAGCGTGAGGCGGAGGCACAGAGTGCTTTCATGTGTATAAATATTGAGACAGAAATTGATTTTTGTCGCTGTGTTTACTCTTCACTAGTAAATAGCAAATGAAAATAGACTGGCTTTAAACGGCCAGAGTAGGACCGTTTTTTACACTGACAATCTTATAGGGCATGCAGTTTCATCGCGTGTCCTTATACCAATATGAGTAAGGTTTGGGAGAGCAAAAGTAAATCTGGACTATCGATTCAATACTTTCTTCGCGCTCTACTTCATTGAGACCTATGCTTTGTAACAACGGCAGTGTTTTTCAATAACCTACATCGGTTCACTGTGGCATAGGTTCTATCTAAAAATAATAGGCTTTGTTATGAAAAATCTATCAAAAATCATCGTTGCAGGCTCGCTATTAAGCTGCGCGACGGTTCAAGCAGCTGGTTTGTACTTATACGAAACGAATACAACGGACATCGGTCTCGCATCTGCAGGGATGGCTGCAAGAGCACAGGATGCGTCAGTTATGGCAGCAAACCCTGCTGGTTTGGCAAATGTTTCAGGTCAATCTTTCTCTGGTCACTTAATCAGTCTTTATGGCGATGCACAGCTGGATACATTAGCGGGAGATGCGGGTAACGTAATTGGTTTTGTTCCTATGGGCTCTGCATTTTATAGTCAGAAAGTGAACGAAAAATGGACGTTGGGTATTGGTCTATATGGAAACTATGGTCTTGGACTGGGCTACGAAGGGTTGGTGGACAGAACCGTTGCTAAACTAGATATTCCTACCGCGATTACGCAAGCGGTAACTGTCCAGCCGAGTGCTGCTTATCGAATTAATGACCGGTGGTCGGTGGGGGCTGCGCTTGGCATTCAGTATGGTAAATATCAAGTGGAAGCGAACGCCAGCTCGGCAAATAATAATTTCTCATTCGAAGATGATGATACCGATGTTCAGGTCAATGGTCGCTTTGGGGTTCTGTACGAGTTGGTTCCAGGGACGCGTTTCGGCCTATCTTACTCGAGCGAGACTAAGTTTGAGTTTGAAAACTCAGAATCTGTTGCACCTCAACAAGTGATCTTCAGTATTTATCAGCAGATAAATGATAAGTTTGCGTGGATGGGTAACGTGAACTGGCAAGACTGGAGCGAGTACCAAACCACGTTGAATGTCGATACTCAGGATACTTATCAGGTCGCTTTTGGTACTCAGTATGAGGTGAATAGCAAAGTGATGTGGAATGCTGGTGTGGCGTTTGATAGCAGTATGTATGAGGATCAGTCGAAGGGCGACATTACTGTTCCTACTGGTGATGCATACCGACTAGGCACAGGCGTTGATTACAAGTGGGATGAGAAAAATATAGTAAGCGTCGCATTTGAAGCTGTCATCATTGACTCGTCGGAATCGACGTTGGCGAATGGTACGAAGCTAGCCGGATACAAAGACCCTACGTTGTACTTCCTAAGCTTCGGCTATAGCTGGAAAAATCAATAATAAGAATTAATCGGTACCCCGAGTTTAGATGAAATAAAAACGCAGTGATTGAACTGCGTTTTTATTTATAGCTGATTGGGGAGGCTGAAGCTGCGACGAATTAATTGCTCTCTTTCTTTTCTTCCATCGACTTTTGATATTGATGCTTCAGAATATACATACGCTTAACGTCTCGATAACCACCATTAATGAAATACTCTTCAATTAAGTGGCCTTCTTCTATAAACCCACACTTTTTATATAAGTGGATAGCAATTTCATTTTCTACTGCGACCAATAGATAAATTTTACGTAGATTGAGGATAGAAAATGAATAGTCTAACGCTCTGTGTATCATCTCCATGGCGTAGCCACGGCCTTGGTGCTCCGGCGCAATGATGATCTGAAACTCTGCGCTTCGGTGGATGTAGTTTATCTCGATAAGCTCAACTAAGCCGATAACAATACCGTCAATATCCTCTACAACGAAGCGCCTTTCTGCATCGTCATGAATGTGCTTCCGGTACAGTTCCTCTAGCTCATCGTAAGATTCGTAAGGTTCTTCAAACCAGTAAGCCATAATATTGCGGTTGTTATTTAGCTCGTGGATAAAACGAAGGTCCGATCGTTCTAACGCACGCATTTTAAGCCCTTTCGTCATGATACTTCTCCAATGGGAGCAGGTGTTGCTCCTATTCTTATGTGTGAAAATATTAACTTACTATACGGAATTTTATTACTTGTTTTTTTATGATTTAGTGAAGTTTATCCGTGTCGAAAAATAGCAAGGAGAGGGGGGGAGAAATAGTAAAAAACTTAATCCTAACGACAAAAAAGCTGATTAGGTAAACGATGCTATTTCATATTAAATACCTCGCATTGACTCATTGTCTAAATCTGAATAAAAGGTATTTTATATGTTTTCAATCGGCGAAGAAGTAGTTGCAACTAAGGGTGTTGACCTAGGTAAAATGGTCGTTACAGGTGTGAGCGGTGGCGGTGCCTACACTCACGTAAAAGTAGAAGGCGCGGCTTTGACTTACCCAACTAGAGATCTTAAGAAAGCATAATTGAATCTGCTCCTCTCGCTGGTGCCTGAGTAAGTCTGGAGTCAGCGCGAGTAGGGATAAAGGTAGCGTTTTAGGTCGCTACCTTTTTTTATTTTGGGCTTCATGGTTTATTTCAACGCGGTTTCTACCCGTTTCTTTTGCTTTATATAACGCTAAGTCAGCTCTTTTAATTAGTGGCTCAAACGAATTATCAACACTGCACACTTGAGTAACCCCAATACTGGCAGTTATCGGCATTTCAAGGCCAGAGTGTTTCATGACGGTGCTTTCTAGTGCGTTGCGGATGGTCTCTAATGTATCAAGTGCTTCCTGAGATGAACGTCGTCTAAGGACAATCGCAAATTCTTCGCCTCCAACTCGCGCAAGTAAATCGTAGTCACGCAAATGACCCTTTATGGTATTAACTACGTGAATCAGCGATTTATCGCCAGCATCGTGCCCATACTTGTCATTTAACTTCTTGAAGTGATCTAAATCCAGAATAGCTACGTGGAACTTGATTCCCTGAGTACGGTAGTCTGAAAGGCGGTTTTCAATCTCACGCATGAACTCTCTGCGGTTTGGTATTCCCGTAAGATCATCCGTTTTCGCAAGATGCTCCATTTTCATGACCTGAATATGTAAAGCGATATTCAATGCAATCCAGTTCGCGATACATTGCAGCTGCGAGGCTTGTTCTTTAGTGTAAAAGTGGGTTTGATTGTGGGCGACATTCAGCGTACCCAAACAAGCCTTGCCGTGCATCAAGGGCGCATCCATACACGTCCCCATTCCGCTTGAAGACAGCATGACACAATCGATTTCATCGGATTGGCTTAAGTCGTCACAAATGATCAATTGCTGAGTATCAAAAGCTCGGCCAACGAAAGACTGGGCAATTGGCACGAGAAAATCTGTCGGGATCGCTTTGTTTCCAGAAAAAGAGTAGACCTTCAAGAAGTCACTATTTTCATACAAAGTAATACTTGCACGATCAGACTCAAAGATTCGGTGAATCCACTCTGCGACGGTATCAAGTACCTGCTGTAAGGTTTGTGACTGAGCCAAAAAGTGAACAAAGCCGATCGGCAAACATATCGGACTTTCCATGTTTTGCGTCGATAGGTCAGTGGGGGCAAATGTTCTTTCAAGTCTCAATAGCCATCTCCTCGGGCATTCCCTTAATATAAACAATAAGTAACGCTTAGATATTTTCAAGAAAAATATTAACGCTGAATAACATGCGATTAATTTGTCGCCTATTTCACCCTAGTGTTAACGCAAAGTGAGAACTAAATCACTTTATCTGGTGATAGGAATTAATAACCCGAAAGATGTATACAGTAGGAGTAGAGTGACTGTAAATACTACTAAGAAGGTAGACGTAGGAGAAATCTTGGATAGCTTAGCGTAAAAAGTGCCCTTGTTAAGGGAGGGAAGGGCACTGCATTTTCGTTGCTAGATGTTTCGGTACTTATACAAAATTAGTTGGCTAATTTGGGCGATGAGTTGCTCTCTTGCCTGAAGCGACAGCTCGGTTTCGGCCAGATAGATACTGATGTATACCGGTTTATGGTTTTCTTTCCAGATGATGGCGTTAAAGCCAAGTGAACCGTTGCCACCTGCTCCCGAGCGATCGGCAATAGACCAACCCGACGGTAAAACGGAACGCATGAGTGGATCAGACACTTTACTGTCTTGCATCCAAATTTTTAATTGAATGCGAGATTCATAAGAGAGCGCATCACCATCGATCAGTGTTTCAAGAGTGTTTACCATAGCGTTAGGCGTTGTCGTGTCATGCTTATCGCCCGGCATAGCTTCGTTGACGCTCGGTTCCGCGCTGTCGAGTCTGGTGGCTTTGTCTCCAATGGTACGCAGGAAAAGCATGACCGACTTAGGCCCGCCGATTTCACTCAGTACGAGATTCGTCGCCGTGTTATCGTTCATCAACATCGCGGCTTCGCAGGCATGCTCGATACGGACATTCTGCCCAGCCAGTTTATCCATGATGGGAGACCACATCACCATATCTCGTTTTTCTACAGTCGCGGTGGCATTTTTTTTGAGGATACCGGTATCCATCTCACTCAGCATGGTTGCGCAAGCTAGCGTTTTGAAGGTACCGACTAAAGGAAATCGTTCGTCACCACGATAAGCCCAGTGTTTATCGGTCTGAGTATCCCAGACGGCGATCCCAATGCGTCCGGAGATCTGTTGCTCAAGAAGAGAAACGTCTTCATGTAGTTTCGATGCGTGACTTAAAGGTGAGGCGACCATCAGCGCAAGCAAAAAAAATAACTTTTTCATGAGTGATTATCTTTATTAATTTTTCTGGTTCGCATTGATGCGAAATCAACCGTGACTATAGCGATGGAGTGCGCTAACGACTGTTAAATCCCTGTAGATTTTTTGTAGAATTCCTCTCAAGTGATGCGTTTTTCTCTGCTTTACCTTTGTTTACGTTGCTTTACGTAAGGTGCACTAAACTAGAATTGTCGTCAGTGGTGGAGTAGTGAACATGAAAACAGTACGGAATTCTATATGTCTAGTGATTGCAGTTGTTTCGGTCATATGGTGTTTGAGTGAACCACAGCTGCTTTCATCAACTCAGTTTTTCTATTGGCGCTCAGCGCTGATTCAGTATTCTGGTGTTGTATCACTCGCCTTAATGTCTATTGCTATGGTGCTAGCACTGCGCTTACCTGTTGTAGAAAAATGGGTGAATGGTATGGATAAAGCCTACCGGGTTCATAAGTGGTTGGGTATTTCGGGAGTGAGTTTAGGCATTGTGCATTGGCTGCTTTATCAAGTGCCCAAATGGTTAGTCCAGTCTGGAATGCTGGAAAAACCGCTTAAACATACCGGGGAAGGGCCTAGTGGGAATAACTTAACCGCGTTGGAATCCTGGATTGTTGACTTGCGTGATGTTGGCCTTAGTCTTGGCGAATGGGGCTTCTATTTATTAGTTGTGCTATTTGTTATTTCCCTCTGGACTGTCGTGAAGTACAAGCCCTTTAAAGTCTCGCATCGTATGATGGCGGCGGTCTATTTGATGATTGCGGTTCACTCTGTGTTGTTGATCAAGCGAGCCTATTGGGGGGAGCCGATTTACTATATTTCTATCGCATTCGCCTTAATTGGCAGCGCTGCGGCTATCTATAGCTTGTTGGGTTTAGTTGGCCGAGTTAACCGTCACAATATGAAAGTGAAATCGACGCGCTTTTTCCCACAGGCTCGAGTCATGGAATTAGTACTCACCCCAACAGATTCTTGGCAGGGGCATAAAGCAGGACAATTCGCCTATATACGATTTGGCGATGAAGACCCGCATCCGTTTACCATCGCCTCCGCTAATGGTGAACCAGAGTTACGTTTCTTGATCAAAGAGTTAGGTGACTTTACGACAGGTTTATGTGAAAGGGTAAAAGCAGGCGATGAAGTCACTCTGGAAGGGCCTTATGGTCGATTAGAGTTTGATGTATCCATACCTCAGATCTGGATAGCGGGTGGTGTTGGTATTGCGGTCTTTTTTGCAATACTCGCTTCATTAAAAGAGCGTAAATCGCATCAGCCAGTACATTTATTCTATTGCACGCGAGGATTGGATAGTCAACTAGTGGATGAGTTATGGCGTTGTGCTCATCACGCGGACGTTGAATTGAGTGTTATTGATACTCAGGTTTCGCCAAGACTTAACGCACAACACATCGTTAAGCAGTGTGGTAATTTGGCAGACTATGAGCTTTATTTCTGCGGGCCTGAAGCATTTTCTTCAGCATTGAAGCAACAGTTGATGGAGTATCGATTCGACACCGAGCATCACTATCATGAAGAGCTATTTGTGATGAGGTAAGAATCCGTTTGAAAGAATAAAAGGAGCGGCAATCCGCTCCTTTTGTTTTATGGATGGTCACGTCACTGAAGGTTATAACTTCAGTTTTTTCACCATGCCAGCTTCTGCATGGCCCGGGATGTTACACGCAAACTCGACATTGTTGTCGCCGTGGAAGTGCCACAAGAGTTGCTTAGCTTTGCCTGGTTCAACCGTTACGGCATTATCAGAATCATGCATATGATTGCCAGACATGTTTTTCATCATTTCACGGTGCTCTAGCTGCTCTTTGGCTGAGCCAATGGTGAACTCATGATTTATTTTACCCGTGTTCATCACCACAAATTGGACAACGTCATTGGGTTCGATCTTCACTTCTTTTTTAAAGGTGATTTTCATGTCATCACTTAAAAGAACGTGCACGACTTTATCCGGTTTCGCTCCATTTGCAGGCATGCCGACGGCAGACGTTGCTACCATGCCTCCCATACTAGAATGATCCATGTTGGAATGGTCCATAGGCATGCTGTCGTTCTGCGCATGTTCCATAGGCATAGAGCCGTGATCCATGTTGTCATGGTTCATGGTTGAATTATCCATCTGAGCAAATACACTGCCAGAGGCTAAGGTCAGAGCAAGAGTGATCAGTGTCTTTTTCATATCGGTTTCCTTTATCGTCAATGAGGTAGTGCGCTATGGTCATCGGAACCATAGCGCTTTATGTTTATTTCTCTGTGTTTTTGTTAGGTTTTACTTCGCGCTGTTTCCAGAGCATAAAAATCGCTGGCAGTACCAGTAGAGTTAGCAGTAAGGCAGATGCCATACCACCGATCATCGGGGCAGCGATACGTTGCATTACCTGTGAGCCTGTACCGTCGCCATACATGATTGGAATCAGACCAATAATGACGGTGAGTACGGTCATCATCACTGGACGCACACGTAGACCAGCCCCTTCGCGTATCGCATTGGTCAAATCATCTAAGCGCAGTGGCTGGCGTTTTTCTTCTGCATCCAGTTTTTTGTGGTGCCATGCTTGGTTGAGGTAAACCAGCATAATGACCCCAATCTCAACAGCGACACCCGCAAGGGCAATAAAGCCAACCCCGACAGCAATCGAGAAGTTGTAACTGAGGCTGTACATTAACCACAAGCCTCCCACCATCGCCAATGGCAGCGTCGCCATGATGATCAAGACTTCTCCGATGCGACGGAAACTGAAGTAGAGCAACATCATGATGATCACCAAAGTGATCGGCACGACCACACTGAGTCGGTCTTTCGCGCGTTCCATGTACTCATACTGCCCCGACCAAGCAATAGAATAGCCTGTAGGTAAAACCAGCTGATCCGCGACGGCTTGCTGTGCTTCAATCACGTACGAACCAAGATCTCGTCCGTCGATATCAACAAACACCCAGCCATTTGGACGCGCGTTTTCTGTTTTGATCATCGGTGGACCATCTTCGTAGCGGATATCGGCCACATCAGCGAGTGCGATACGTGCACCGTTTGGTGTTACTAGTGGTAGGTTCTGCAGTTTCACCACCGAATCACGGTAGTCTTGCGGGTAACGAACGTTGATCGGGTAGCGTTCCAGACCTTCGATAGTTTCACCGACATTCATGCCTCCCACTGCGGTGGAAATCACCTGTTGAACATCTTTGATATTCAGACCGTAACGCGCAGCAACACGGCGTTTGATATCGATGGTGACGTAGCGACCGCCAGCAACACGCTCAGCGTAAACCGATGAGGTGCCAGAGACGTTATTAAGAATTGGCTCTATTTGCGCACCAATTTTCTCGATCTCTTTCAGGTCAGGGCCGGCGATTTTTATCCCGATTGGGGTTTTGATGCCAGTTGCCAGCATGTCGATACGAGTCTTAATCGGCATAACCCAGGCGTTGGTTAATCCAGGGAATTGCACCAGCTGGTCAAACTCTTTGCGCAAAGATTCTGTTGTCACGCCTTCACGCCATTCTTCACGTGGTTTAAATTGAATAACCGTTTCGATCATCGTCAGCGGGGCAGGGTCGGTTGCCGTATCTGCACGACCAATTTTCCCCCAAACCGTTTTCACTTCCGGTACGGTCTTGATCAACTTATTGGTTTGTTGGAGCAATTCACGTGCTTTACCGATAGATATACCCGGATAGGTGGTCGGCATGTACATCAAATCGCCTTCATCCAGAGGCGGAATGAATTCACTGCCCAGTTTACTGGTCGGGTAGTAGGCCGATGCCATTAGCCCAAGAGCCAGCACGATCATCGCTTTTGGATACTTCAAACTCAGGTTCAGCAGTGGACGGTAAAGTGCCACCAAGCTGCGGTTAACCGGGTTTTTGTGTTCAGGAAGTACCTTACCGCGAATAAAGTAACCCATTAATACTGGCACTAGCGTGATAGCCAAAGCCGCCGCCGAGGCCATCGCGTACGTTTTAGTAAAGGCGAGAGGCGAGAACATTTTGCCTTCTTGCCCTTCCAGCGCGAACACCGGCACAAAGCTCAATGTAATGATGAGGAGCGAGAAGAATAGGGGAGCACCCACTTCTTCGGCTGCTTTACCAATTACCTGCCAACGGTTTTTGTTTGTAAGTGGCGTCCGTTCGATGTGTTTATGGACGTTTTCTATCATCACAATTGCGCCGTCCACCATCGCCCCGATGGCAATAGCTATCCCACCGAGTGACATGATATTGGCATTAATGCCTTGATAGTGCATCACAATAAAGGCAGCCAAAATACCCACTGGCAAGCTAAGTGCAATGACTAAAGAAGAGCGGATATGGAACAAGAACAAGGCACAAACAATCGCTACCACGATGAACTCTTCGGCGAGTTTTTTCCATAAGTTGTCTACTGCTGCGTTGATCAACGTTGAGCGATCGTAAGTTGATACGATTTCTACGCCATCAGGCAGGCTTCGCTGCAAATCATCCAGCTTCTCTTTGACCTTACTGATGACTTCGCTGGCATTTTCACCGTAGCGCATCACAATCACGCCGCCGACGGCTTCCCCTTCACCATTTAGCTCAGAGATACCGCGACGCATTTGCGGGCCGAGATTGATGTCTGCGATGTCTCCAAGTAGGAGCGGCGTACCTTTGTCGGTCACTTTGATTGGCAGAGATTCAATATCTTCGATGCTGGTTAAGTAGCCAGTTGTGCGAACCATGTGTTCCGCTTCTGCCACTTCCACAACGGACGCCCCCGTTTCCTGGTTGCCGTTCTGGATAGCCATGTTGACTTGCTGCAGAGTGAGGTTGTACGCGCGCAGTTTGGCCGGGTCGATCTGGACTTGGTATTGTTTGACCATCCCGCCAACAGTGGCGACCTCAGAAACCCCATCAACGGTTTGAAGTTCGTATTTTAAGAACCAGTCCTGAAAACTACGAAGCTCAGCAAGGTCGTGTTGCCCTGTTTTGTCTTGCAGTACATAGCTGTAAACCCAGCCCACACCTGTCGCGTCCGGACCTAGTGTCGGTTTTGCACTTGGCGGCAATTTCGGCGCTACCTGACTTAAGTATTCTAAAACACGGGATCTCGCCCAGTACATGTCAGTATCATCATTGAAAATGATGTAAACATACGAATCCCCAAAGAAAGAATAGCCGCGCACTGTTTCTGCGCCCGGGACGGCCAACATCGCTGTGGTAAGCGGGTAAGTGACCTGATCTTCAACGACTTGCGGTGCTTGGCCTGGGTAGCTGGTTTTTATGATCACCTGAACATCAGAAAGATCGGGAATAGCATCAACAGGTGTATTCTTTACGCTGTAAAGCCCTGATAGCACAACCACTAAGGTGGCGATTAACACCATAAAGCGATTGTTGATAGACCAACGGATTATTGCTCCAATCATAGTTAGCCCTCAATCGCTTCGAGTTGTTTTAATACGTAGTCAGTGCCTTGCTTCTCGATTAGAAACCGAACTTTTTGGCCTTCCTTGAAACCAGATAAGCTGACTTCGTCACCTACTGTGAAGTTCATTTCACCCGCATCCCAGTTCCATTCTGCAACAGGCATGTGATTTAGCGTGATCATGCCAAAGTCAGCCATGAGCATGCTGATGTCACCCGTAAGCCATACATCGGTAGCAACGACACTGCCATCTGCTTTGTAATCAATAATTTCGTATTGGCCTGAATCGGTTTTCTGCATTTCAAATTCAATGTTTTGACCTTTTTGCAGATCGCGCATTTCCACGCCGTCGGCAAAGGTAAAGTTCATCACCATGCCCGGCCAATCCCATTCCGGTACTGGTTGATGATTGATGGTGAGCATGCGATGGTCTTTCATTACATCGGTAATTTCTCCTTTCGCCCAAGCCGTTTCCGCAGCGGATGCCCGCGGGGCTGAAATACGAGAAAGATCGGCCGTTTGGCTTGATTCTGAGTCCAGCATAAAGTGCGCGGAGGTAACAATACGATCTTCTTGGCTTAGGCCTTCTAATACCTCGGCTTTGTCATCGGCTTCGCGACCGACTTTGATTCGGGTAGAACGGTACTTTCCGTTGCCTTCAGCGAGGACAACTCGGGTCATACCGCCAGAGCGAATAACGGAAGACTTAGGAATAGTCAGCACGGCATCGTCACTGACTGGTTGTAGCGCAATGTTGGCAAACATGTTTGGTTTAAGCTCGCCATTAGGGTTTGGGAACTTTAGGCGCACGCGCAGGGTTCGGGTTTTTGGATCAAGAATGGGGTAGACGTAATCAACCGTACCTTGCCAGTTTTTACCCGGAATCGCGTCTAACGTCATAGTTGCATTGCTGCCAGCTTTCATCCAGTGAGCCTGACGCTCAAACACTTCTGCATCTACCCAAACATTCTCCAGTGGACCAGCGCTAATCACGGCTTGAGCAGGTGATAAGTAACCGCCTTCGCGCACATTTAAGCTGGCGATAATACCGTCGTCTGGCGCTTTAATTGCGATGGTTTGGGAAGCTTTGCCGCGCTGAGTTATGGCTTTGATTTGCGAGCGATCGACACCAAGCGTGACCAAACGTTCAGTCGCGCCTTTGACTAAGCCACTGCGGCCAGTACGGTACGCGTTGAGCAGCTCTTCCTGAGCTTTAACCAGTTCAGGCGAGTAGAGTGTGAATAGCACGTCACCTTTACTTACTTTTTCACCAACGGCGTTGATGTAGAGCTTTTCAACCCAACCAGCAACACGAACGTTAGTTTGCCATAACTTACTCTCATCGAAGGCAATGTAACCAACGGTCTCAATACGCGGTGATAACTTCTCTACTGAAACTTGAGCGGTTTTAACCCCAAGATTGTTTTCGACAGAAGGGTCAATGGTGACCGTGCCAGGCTTATCTTGTGCTCCGGCGAGATCTTCAGCATAAACAGGAATCAAATCCATCCCCATTGGTGACTTGCCCGGTTTATCTCGTTTGTAGTTAGGATCCATCGGGGCGACCCAGTAGAGCGGATCGTTTGAGCTATTTGACGCACTATCCTCAGCCGCCATTAGTTCATGATTGGCACTCGGATTAAAATGGCTGAAACCAAAGCCTAAAGCCCCACCTACTATTAAAGCGATGGTGGCGATTTTGATAGAATTCGAACTCATTGTTACTTCCTTAATTCCGGTGCTGATACTTGATATTCAAAACCACCTAGTAAGGTTGCCAAGTTGCTATTGACGATATTTAAATCAGTGATCAAACGTTGTTGCTCGAGCTGCAGAGCAAGCTCATCGGTACTGGCCAAAATCACATCGTTGAATTGCGCGGTGTTATTTTGGTATCCCCGTTCCACTGCCCGAATCCGAGCTTTGACCTGAGGAAGTAAAGTGGTTTGATAACGCTCCAGGCGTTGGCTTAAGTTGCTGCGGTCGACCAAAAGCGTGTTCACTTTGGCGTTCATTTGCGTCAGTAATGTGTCTTTCTGTGAGCGCGCTGCTCCTACCTGATACTGCGCCGCTGCGAGGTTTTTATCTTGGCGATTGCCAGTGAATAGCGGAATATCCATCGTTAAATACGCACTGACTAAATCTGAAGCCGGCTCACCTTTCATGTTGTTTGACTGGCGATAGGCATAGGCAACTTCGACACCAAACTGCGGACTATAAGCTTGCTCGGCAATTTCAACCTGAGTTTCATTAGTTGAAATGCTGACATCGGCCATTTTCACCATTGGGTGCTGGCTAAGTAGTTGATAGTGCTGCGTAGAATCAGCCCCAGAGGAGAGGGCCTGATTTAGATTATTCCAGTTAAGTTGGTTGCTGGCTTGTAGCGATGGAGTACCTTGTTGAGAATGATTAATCAACCAGTCAGAGCCTAGCCATTCAGAAAGCTGGGCTACCAAACGTCGCTGCATTTGAGCATTAGCCTGTAACTTTTCATCCAGCTTGCTTACTTGCAGCTGTGCGTTAAGGAGGTCCTGAGCTTCGCTTTTGCCAATTGAGTAATTGGTTTGTATGAAGTTCTCCATTTCCTTCATCAAGCGGCGGTTTTCTAACATGATCTGTTCTGCTTGTTGTTGATAGCCAAGCTCAAGCCAGAGTTGAGTCATGTTATTCGCTATATCCAGCTCTCTTGCATGCACTTGCAGAGATAAACCATCCGCTTGTTGGTTAGCTTTCTTCTGTTGAAGGTCGAGGGTAGAACCGCGCTCAAACTGCTGCATTAGACCAACTGAGATATTAGTCATCGGGTCTTCGTCGAACTTAAAACTGTCGACAGGTAGTCCGCCAACACCCACTTTTAGTTTCGGATCCATTAGCGTCGCGCTTGCAATGCCGGTCTCACGCATGGCTTCCGATTGAGCAAAGAACTGTTTGCGATTGCCATCGTTTTCAAGGGCAATATTAATCAGCTTTGCCAGTTCTTGGGTCGATTGTGCTTGAGATACATTGACTGCTTTTTCGTGTGAGGGCGTTTGTGCCATCACATTAAATGCAGGCAAAGCAATCAGGGCTAGTGAGCCTATTGATGTCACTAAGTGATTTGGGGTGAATTCCATCGTTTTCATCCAAATTAATACCAGACTTGCTCGTAAACGCACAAATAGTGTGAATCGATGCGAAAGCTGGTGATTGCCGGACGTTTGGACGTTGTGATTACTTCAGCTCTTTGACGATACAAATAATCTGAGATCGTAAGGTGTTATTTGAGTAAATAGACCAATCGTCGGGCGCAATTAAACAACCTGCAAGGTTAAGCAGGGTCGAATGCTTTTATTGAATTAAACGATAGGAGGTCGGTAGAGATCGTGACTGACTTGTACGACAGGGTCATGGTTCTCAATATTGAAGGAGGCTCTTTGTGCCAGCGGAGAAAGTCTGTTTTCGGGAACGGGTAGTGAAACAAAAACAAACGAACAGGACGTTGTACAGCAGTTATGAACCATACCCGAGTTGTCCGCACAGCTCATTGGTATGTCGGAAGGGGCTGAGCTATGAGACATCGCCATACTCATATCCATACTGTGTGACCCACAGTGCTCATCTTGCTGAGTGATTGTCTGATCTGACATCATTTTTAGGTTCATTAGTGGTGCACTGTTTACCACGCTCGATACCAAAAGGATCAGCGTTGTCAGCAGAGTCAACCAAATTGTATGCCAGGATTTAAGGTGCATACTCGTTCCAGTAAAATGAATGTATCTCGTTAATAACCCTTGAATAGTAAAGGTTACCCTAGGGGGAAAGTCAATAGTTAATATTTGACAATAAAAATGTAGTTAGTGAGCATTTTGTCACATGAACTTCCCGCGGTAGGATTTATCCTTAAATTAAGTAAGGGTTAAGTGGCTAGCTCAGGGTAGCGTATGATCGAAATTATCATCGACGGGAAGTATCGAATTGTAGAAGAAGGGCAAACTCTTCTTGAAGCGGCAAAAGTATGTGGGGTGGAAATCCCGTCGCTTTGCGGCATGAACAAAAGTAACGAGAAAGTGCCATGTGACTTATGTGTCGTTGAGATAGAAAGTGGTGGTACCAAACGAGCGTGTGAGCTCGAAGTCTATCGAGGACTTAACGCCGTTACCCAGTCAGAGCAACTCAGTGAACACCGAAGAAAAGCCCTTAACCGAATTATGACGGACCATTACGCTGACTGCGAAGCTCCGTGTAAAACGGCTTGTCCCGCTGGTGTCGATATTCAGTCTTACCTCTACCTTATCTCACAGAATGATCACCAAAAAGCGATTGAAGTGATCAAAAAAACGCTGCCAATGCCGCTATCAATTGGACGTGTTTGTCCGGCCTTTTGTGAAAGTGAATGCCGCCGTTCTTTAGTCGATGAGCCTATTGCCATTCGTCAACTTAAGCGTCACGCGGCAGACACCGATTTGGCTTCTTATGGCGCTTACGTACCGGAGAAAAAGCCGACCAAGAACCTTAGAATCGCGGTGGTAGGCAGTGGCCCGGGGGGATTAACCACCGGCTATTATCTTTCTAACGAAGGCTATGACGTTACAGTCTTTGAGTCGATGCCGAAAGCGGGCGGGTGGCTACGCTATGGCATTCCGGAATATCGCCTTCCAAAGGACATTCTGGATAAAGAAATCGAACTGATGTGTCGCAATGGCATGCAGATCAACACCAATAAAAAGCTTGGCGTTGACTTTACGCTCTCCCAATTAACTGAAGATTATGACGCAGTGTGTTTGGCTGTCGGTGCATCTCAAGCGGTGGAGATGAACTATCCGGGGAGTGACCTAGAAGGTTGCTACCTGGGGGTAGATTACCTCAAAGACTACGTGACCGAACAACGCTATGTTACTGGTAAAAAAGTGGCGGTTATTGGTGGTGGTAACACCGCGATCGATTGTGCCCGAACGGCGCGACGAGCAGGGGCTGATACAACGCTGATTTACCGTCGAACTCGAGACGAAATGCCAGCGGAAGACTACGAAATTGTTGAAGCTGAACACGAAGGCGTGAAGTTCCACTTTCTGACCAATCCTGCGGAAAATTTAGCGGATGAAAACGGGCGCGTTCATGCCGTTCGTTTAGAACGAATGGCTCTGGGGCAACCAGATTCATCAGGTCGTCGCAGCCCAAAACCGACAGGGGAGTTCTTCACCGAAGCGTTTGATACGGTGATCGCTGCAGTGTCTCAAAAGCCAGATTTAAGTTTTTTAGACAACGATGCGTTGTCGATTCCCGTAACTCGTTGGAACACTTCGGAATCTGACGCGCAAACCATGCATACCGGTACAGGCAATATTTTCAGTATTGGCGATTTCCGCCGCGGGCCTGCGACAGCGGTAGAAGCGGTTGGAGATGGACGAGTTGCCGCAAAAGCGATTGATCTGTTCCTGAATGGCGACATGGCAGATATGCCAACACCGGCTTTTAACTCTCGTAAAGAGCAAAAATTGTCGCAAGTTGATCCGCTTCACTTTGAAAATATCCAAAAAGTCGCTCGTACGATCATGCCGGAGTTAACCCCAGAACAGCGTGAGCAGAGCTTTGCCGAAGTTGAACTCGGATTTGACAATGAAGAGGCAATGAAAGAAGCGGCACGTTGTCTTGAATGTGGCTGTCAGGCGAACACAGACTGTGCCTTACGAGATTATTCAACGGAATATCAAGCTGAGCAGAAATTCGGTGATTCCTTACAAGCTAAAGCAACCAATGTCGTCGATCATCAAGGGTGGCTTGACCTGCGAGCTAAAGATCTTCGCCATAAATACGAAGTTGACCGAAGTTCGGAGTTTATTGAATTCGATGCCAACCGCTGTATCAGTTGTGGTCAGTGTATTCAGGCATGTCGGGAGCAAGCCGTTCATGGCGTGCTCAGTTTTGTGAGCGATGCTAATGGCCGTCCGGCACTGAGACCGGATGATCGACCTCGATTCCGTTCAGAACAAAAAGGGAATAAGCCTAGTGGTTTAACGCTAATGGGTGATTCCAAGTGTGTGCAATGTGGTGCGTGTGTACAAGCGTGTCCAACGGGTGCAATGGTAGACAGCCGTGATCGCTCACAAGGCCGAACTGAGGATTTGAAAGCCGTTGACACTATCTGTACCTACTGCGGTGTCGGCTGTAAGTTAACCATGTTTGTTGACGAGGCAGAGAATAAAATTCGCTATGTCAAAGGTGCTGACTCACCGGTTAACCAAGGTATGTTGTGCGTAAAAGGGCGCTTTGGTTTTGACTTCATTGGCAGCGAAGAGCGGTTAACCACGCCGCTTATTCGTAAAGATGGATGGCTGCAACCAGCAAGTTGGGAAGAAGCTATTCAATTAGTCGCGTCTAAGTTTACGTCTATAAAACAAGATTTTGGCAGCAATGCGCTGGCGGGTTTCTCTTCAGCAAAAACCACCAACGAAGACAATTACGCGTTTCAGAAATTCATTCGCCGCGAACTCGGTACCAATAACGTTGACCATTGCGCGAGACTTTGTCATGCATCAAGCGTCACTGGGCTGGAAGCCTCATTAGGCAGTGGGGCAATGACCAATGATATTCCGAGTATCAAACACTCGGATGTGATTTTTATTATCGGTTCAGACACCACTTCTGCGCATCCAATCATCGCATCTCATATCAAGCAAGCTATTCGTCATCATGGTGCACGTCTGGTGGTGGCTGATCCAAAACGTGTCGATATTGTTGAGCACGCAGAGCTTTATTTAGCACATCGTCCGGGTACGGATGTCATGCTGCTAAATGGCGTAATGCAGCTGATTATTAAGAATGGCTGGTTTGATCAGGAGTACATTGAAGAGCGAGTTGATGGCTTTGATACCTTACTGCAAGAAGTGATGTCACCCGCTTACAACCTGGACAAAGTAGAACTGGTCACGGGTGTGAAAGCCGACGATATTTTCGCCATGGCACGTATGATTGGGACTGCCAAGCGCACGGCTGTGTATTATTCGATGGGGATTACGCAGCATACCACCGGGCATGATAACGTTCGTTCGATTGCTAACCTGCAATTGTTGTGTGGAAACATTGGTATCGAAGGTGGAGGCATCAACCCATTGCGCGGTCAGTCAAACGTGCAAGGGGCGTGCGACATGGGGGCATTGCCAAACTGTTATCCGGGCTATCAAAAAGTCTATAACCCAATGGTACGACAAAAGTTTGCCATAGAATGGAATGCGCCCGATTTGTCGGCAGAGCAAGGGTTAACTTTGACTGAAATTATTGATGCCGCATGCAAACGAGAAGTTCGAGGCATGTACATCATGGGTGAAAACCCAGTATTGAGTGACCCAAACCAAGCGCATGGCATTGAAGGCTTAGAGGCACTGGATTTCTTGGTTGTGCAGGATATCTTCCTTACTGAAACGGCGCAGTATGCCGATGTGGTTCTGCCTTCTTGCTCATTTGCTGAAAAATCAGGGCATTTCACTAACACTGAGCGTCGGGTACAGCGTGTGAATGCTGTTGTTACCGCTCCGGGAGAGGCCAAAGAGGATTGGTGGATCATTCAAGAGCTGGCTAACGCGATGGGCAGTGACTGGAAATATAACTGCGTGTCTGAAATTACCAGCGAGATTGCTCGTGTGACGCCTCAGTATGCGGGTTTACGTTGGGACGCTATCACGCCAAATGGTGTGCAATGGCCGAGCAACAAGAATAACCCGAACGGCACGCGAATCATGCACCAAACCCAGTTTACCCGTGGTAAAGGGCAAATGGTCGGCATTCCGTTCCGGTATGCGGCTGAACTTCCAGATGAAGAGTATCCTTTGGTACTGACAACTGGCCGAGTGCTGGAGCAGTTCCATACCGGGACCATGACGAGAAAAACGAAAGGGTTGGATAATCTTGCGGGACCGAGAGCTATGATCAGCGTCGAAGATGCCGAAGCTTTGGGGATCAGCAATGGTCAGCGCCTGAAAATATCGACACGTCGTGGTCATATCGAAATTGATGCGTTTGTAACCAAGAGAATGCAAAAAGGGGTGGTGTTTATTCCTTTCCACTTTGTTGAATCGCCAGTTAACCGCTTAACAACTACGGCAACGGATCCGCATGCGAAAATCCCAGAATTTAAGGTTGCGGCGGTAAAAGTTGAAATAGTAGAACCCGTTAAGACTGAGAGTATAACTACCGAACACGTACATACGGATTAGGCAGACAGGATAAAACGGGCTTCGCATTGAGCCTCGAAAAGAAATGGGCAGGAATCATAATATGATCCCTGCCCTTTTTTATGTGAATTGGACGCGAGATTGTCAGAGAATTGACTGTTTCTGACGGCCCTCTGTTATTCAGGCAAGTTCTATAACCTAAAATTTGCTGAGCTCCTATACTCAGACTACAACGTTGAGTTTTTATAACAACAAGAGGCACTTGCATGACAAGAACAACCTCATTAGCAGTCGTTTTTTTATTGATGTGCGCATATTTTGGATACAACCGATTTTATGTGTACCCAAAGCAGTTGGAATCTCAAGCCGAATCAATGCTACTTAAGATGGCAAATCGAGAAGAATGGCTGGATGCGTTCGAAGTGATGAACCGAGTTGATGCACACAAAGGTTACTTAGAGCTTGCAGCACAAATCAAATCTTCCGATGGCAATCGAGCCTATAGTGAAGGCTTTATCACCTACAGCGATCGCCAAGGCATGGTCTGTAAAGAAGTTGTGTTTGATTTTAAGATAGACTCTTTAAATAACTACACAATTTCTCAAATACGTGACTGCTCTATGGGCGAGTACTATTAAACGATGCACAGCTTTTGGTAAGCTGTTAATCGAGCGACTTCTTAAACCTGAGAGAAGCAACTAAGAGACCGAGTATGGTAAATCCGACTAGCCATAACGTATCTCGCCATAAATCGAATAAGTCCGCACCACGTAGCACAATCCCTCTAATCATTCTCATGAAGTGGGTAGCGGGAAGCACTTCCGATATCCATTGTGCCGCCACTGGCATTCCTTCATAGGGAAACATAAAACCAGACAACAGAATGGATGGCAGCAGAATAAACACGGTCATCTGCATGGCTTGAAGCTGTGTTTTTGCGATGGTGGATATCATCAGGCCCAGGGTCAGACTCGCCGCGATAAAGAGCAATGTCCCAAACAGCATTTGGCTGATGGCACCGTTGATGGGAACGCCAAAAATCCAATGGCCGAGACCTAAAATGATAAAGACTTGAATCAAGCCGACGAAGATATAAGGCACGATCTTCGCAATCATCAACTCAATAGAGTGGATTGGTGTCGTGATGAGAAGTTCTAAGTTACCTCGTTCTCGTTCCCGAACAATAGCCGCACTGGTAAATAAGATCATCGTCATGGTGAGAATGACGCCGAGTAATCCCGGAACAATGTTTACCGCAGAACGGCGGCTAGGGTTGTAGTAAAGCGCAACCTCAAACGTTTTGGTTGGTCTGGATCGGATCTCGAAGTCAAAGTCTGTGAGAGGCATGGTTTGCAGCGACAATATCGCTGAGCTGATCATGGTATCTGAACCATCGACGATCCATTGGCCCAGTTCGCGCCCTTGCATCATGCGTTGCGTAAGGTCGCTCGGTAAAATCAGCACTGCTCGCACAAGCCCGTCCTGGATGGCTTGCTCTGCTTCTTGAGCAGTGGCATAGGTCTCTTTGATATCGACAACCTGAGTGACTTCCACAGACTGAGCAATGATACGCCCGGCCGTACTGCCACTTTGATCGACGACACCAACCGGAATATTGCGAATATCCGTATTGATTGCGAACCCGAACAACAGTAACTGAATAAGCGGGATCATCACGACCATGCCAAAGGTGATCCTATCTCGGGAAAGTTGACGAATTTCCTTGATCATCACGGCTTTCATTCGGGCTATTGGCTTGATCATTGGCGACCTTTCCCTGTTACAGTGACGAAGACATCTTCCAGACTTGGTCGTGCATGATTCATTTCGGCATGTTCTAATTCCGGAAATGTCTGTTTGAGCCAATTTATTGGATGCTCAACATGCTGGTGGATCAGAATGCGCAAACGAATCCCCAGCTGAGCGGCAGAACGAACCTCATCACGTTGAAGGAGTTTTTCTTTTAACTCACGCAGTTTGTCTGATTTGACTTCAATAATGTTCACGCCCATATTTTCCATCAACTGTTCCGGCTCGCCATCGGCACGAATTTCACCTGATTCCATAATAGCGAGGCGATGACAACGTTCGGCTTCGTCCATGTAATGTGTGGTTACTAAAATGGTGGTGCCTTGGTCGCATAAATCAAACAACTGCTCCCAAAACTCACGTCGGTTTTCAGGATCGACGGCGGAGGTAGGCTCATCAAGAAACAGAAGTTCGGGGTTATGCATTGTTGCAGCAGCAAGAGAAAGACGCTGTTTTTGCCCGCCACTCATGCCGCTGACTCGTTGCTTTCGTAGCTGATCTAACCCATAGGTTCTCAATTGTTCTTCAATCCGGGTTTTAAGCGCTTTGCTACCCAGACCAAAAATTTGGCCAATAAATTCGAGGTTTTCTTGAACCGAGAGATCGTCATAAAGCGAAAATTTCTGAGTCATATAACCGATCTTGAGCCGCAGCATTTCGGACTGCCTAGGAATCTCCAGCCCGAGAACATCGACGTTGCCTTCCGTAGGGCTGAGCAAACCTGTCAGTACACGAATAGTCGTCGACTTACCGCAGCCATTCGGACCTAAAAAGCCGTAGATAGAGCCCTTGGGAACGTTCAGTGTGATGTCGTTGATCGCCGTGAAATTACCGAATTTCTTGACAACATTCTTAGCCTGAATGGCGTATTCCGTCATCGCGTTACTCCACTAGGTCAACTTGAGCTGGCACACCAGAAGGCAGCGATTTTGCCGACTCAGGTAAATCGACTTCAGCCAGGTACATCAAACGCGAACGTTCTTCTTCTGTGAGCGCGAAATAAGGCGTAAATGACGGCTCGGTAGCTACCCAGCGTACGGTTCCCTGTAAAGGACTTGCCAGCCCATCCACGTTAACCGTAACGGTTTTTCCTGGGACAAAACTAAGACGAAATTTAGCAGGAACGTAAACTCGGGCGTAGGGGACCCTGCTCGCTTGTATTACCGCAACGATACCATTCACTGGCACTCGCTCCCCAAGGTTGTAGGGTAAGTTATCCAACGTTCCATCGCGTGTGGCGGTAATGGTCAGTTCTGCCAGTTTCTGCTCTTGCAACGCAACATCTGCTTTCGCTGCCATCAATTCCGCTTTAGCCTGATCAATATCTTCAGGCCGAGAGCCGGCAGTGAGTTTGCTGAACTCTTCTTTGGCGGAGTTCAACTCAGCCCGAGCTGAATCTCTTGCCGCCAGTGCGGAGTCTTTCTCCGATTGGCTGATAAGCTTCTTGCGTACCAGTTCGACTGTGCGCTGGTAGCTTTTCTGCGCTTCTGTGAGTTGCGCTTCGGCTCTTGCGACTTTTGCCGAGGCGGCAGCGATGTCTTCAGGACGCTCACCGTTAGTTAACTTCAAGAGATAAGCTTCGGCTTTGGCTTGCTCGGCTACTGTATGAGCGAGCACCGCTTGTTGGTTCTTGGTATCCAGTTGCACAAGGACTTCACCTTCACTGACTTGGCTGCCTTCCTTGACGGGTAGAGCGCGAATTATCTCATTTGAAGTTGCGGTGAAAGTGACACGGTCACGCTCTAGTGTTCCAAGTGCCTGATGTGTGTTGTCTTTTGAACATGCAGTCAGTAGAGCAATAATTAAGGTGCCAAAGATAATTCGCTTCATAGTGCGGTGCTTCCCTGAAAGATGTTTAGACAAGTCATTTTGATGCTCTGAAATTACTGGATACATTTCAGCAGTGAACGAGCTTTACTACAGCTTAGCATGGAATGAAGAAACTATTCTTTTAAAATTTAGAGGCTTAGGTTCGCAACTGAAATGCCAAGAGGTTAGTGTGCAGAATCGAGAGCATGATCGAGTTTTGTACTTCTTTATGATGTATCCGCAGGTGCGGTTAGTGAGTAAGCCAGCAATTAATCGGCTGTCGATATAACGTCTTTTGAGAACAAAGCCCAACCGCGGCTGGGCTGTATTTAGATTGTTTATTGTCGTTACGTTAAACGAAAATTTTTCCTTTCAGGTAAAGCACACCATCACCGGAAACTTCAACGCTGTTATCGTTTACTTGGCAGTGCAATACGCCACCTCGAGCCGAGGCTTGATAGGCAACAAGTGAGGTCTTGCCAAGCTCCTCTGCCCAAAATGGCGCGAGTCCTGCGTGTATAGAACCCGTTACCGGATCTTCGTCACCACCGTTAGCAGGCCAAAAGTAGCGCGAAACAAAGTCATAATCAGTGCCTTTGGCGGTAACGACGACGTCATAAGGAGCAAGTTGTTTAAGCTGCTCAGATTGATATTGAACGTCCAGCACTTCTTGTTGGTTTTCCAATATGACAAAGTACGCTTGCGGGCTTAATAGCACTCGGTCTACTTTGCAATTCAGTCCTTCTATCAGTTGTGTAGGAATAGTGCTGACTGGTTCAGGTGGTCGGGCAGGGAAGGTCATTTCGATCTTGCCCAAAGCATTTTTCACAACACTGAGTTTACCGACATTTAGTGTGTGAAATTCGATAGTACCGTCGACATTGAGTTGGTCGAATAAAACCATGGCTGAAGCAAGTGTTGCGTGGCCACAAAAGTCAATTTCTGTCAGTGGCGAGAACCAGCGGATTTCATATTGATTCTCGTTAATCTGTTTGAGAAATGCGGTCTCAGAGAGGTTATTCTCAGCTGCGATATTTTGCATGAGCTCAGTTGCTAACCATTCAGTAACAGGGACGACAGCGGCAGAGTTGCCTTTAAATTGTGCATCTGTGAATGCGTCTACAACATAAATATCTAATTCCATTTATTTTCCCTTTTTCCACGAGCTCAAACGAAGTTTCATACTCACTATACTGAAACGCCTTCCGAAAAGGGAAGGCGTTTTGAAGGATATCAGTTTAAATTTTCTAATTAGCTTGTGTATTTGGCTTTCATTCGGAGTGCGACGTTAACCAACGCGATTAACACGGGCACCTCAATCAGTGGGCCAATCACACCAGCGAACGCTTGGTCTGAATTTAAACCAAATACCGCAATAGAAACTGCGATAGCGAGTTCGAAGTTGTTACCAGTCGCTGTATAAGCAATAGAAGCATTTTTGTCGTATGGAAGACCGATTTTTTTACCGATAAAGAAGCTAACAAAAAACATCAATACGAAGTAAATAGCCAGTGGAATTGCGACTCGGAATACATCCATAGGAAGCTCTAAAATCATTTCACCTTTTAAGCTGAACATCAAAACAATGGTTGCAAGCAGAGCGACTAACGTGATCGGTGAAATTCGCGGAATGAACTCGTCTTTGTACCATTGCTCACCCTTAGCTGCAACCAGCCACTTACGGCTGAGAAAGCCAGCGAGAAAAGGGATGCCAAGGTAAATCAGAACGCTTTCAGCAATATCTCCCATAGAGATATCAACGATGAAACCTTCATAGCCAAAATAGGGTGGCAGTACCGTAATAAACAGCCATGCCATCACGCTATAAGTCAGAATTTGAAAAGCACTGTTCAATGCGACCAACGCGGCCCCATACTCTTTGTTACCGCCGCCGATGTCGTTCCACACCAGAACCATAGCGATGCAACGAGCAAGACCAATCAGGATTATCCCAACCATATAGCCTGGATGATCGCCAAGGAATGTCAGCGCAAGAATGAACATCAGAATCGGACCAACAATCCAGTTCATTATTAATGAAAGTGTGATGGCTTTTTTGTCTCTCGTCACCGTACCCAGCAAGCCGTAGTCAACTTTCGCCAGTGGCGGGTACATCATCAGGATCAAGCCAATAGCCAGTGGTATGTTGGTACTGCCGACTGACATGGCTTCGTTCCACTCGGCTACTTGAGGGAAAACGGCACCGATAGCGACACCAATTGCCATTGCGACGAAGATCCATACTGTGAGGTATCGATCCAGAAAACTCATTTTATTACTGGCACTACTTAAAACTTCAGTGGTCATCGTGTCTTCCTCGTATATCGTCGAAAGACGATTATTGAGTTTGCGCTTATTCATCTTAACGTGTAAGGCGGAATTAGTTAGTTGAAAAGGTTTGAGAATTCAGTGCTGAAACTATTCAGTGTTTCTCGCTGAATACGGTAGCAAACTTTTGGTGGATTTGGCTCGGCAGTAATAAAGCCTGCCTGTTTTAGAATTCGTAAGTGCTCAGAAACGGTGGATTGCGCCAAGCCCAGCTCAGAGACTAAATCACTATTCAAGCAGTTGTCCATTGTGTCTAACTTATGGAGGATATGCAGGATACGTATACGTGCAGGGTGTGACAATGCTTTTGCCTGTGCAGCCAAGGTTTTTTCTTTGTTCAGTTGTTGCTCAGTCGTTTCAAAAGAAACCTGGCAGGTATTATCGCATTTATCACTCATCTGTCGGTCTTTATAGTTAATCGTCGAATTGCGATTAAGTGTACGTGGTACGAGTGGGTTGTGCAAGTTGATCCTGAGGATAGCAAGTATGGAGAGAAAGAAAGCAGAACCTAAAGACATTGGGGGTATCAGGAGCTAAGGTTCTGCTTTGCAAAGGGGGAATTATGACCAGTGGAACATCTCGTTGAGGTGGACCAGAGCCATCACTTCTAGTTTGCTGTGCGACTGAATGAGGCGTTTTTGGAAAAAGTTCGCCATCGGTGCTTTATCTGGTTTTGACATCATATTTATTTCTCCTTCTGGTGCTGACAAATTCAGTATGTTGAGAAAAGGGGATTAATAAAACAGAGTGAATTTATTATTTTTGTTCCTGTTAAGGCTAAAATTAAGCGGACATAGGGCTTTTTGGCGCGAGAAAAGGCGGAAAAGAGGAACTCATTAGTTCGAGATTTTCTTATTTTGTTTCTCCTAACTTCAGTAAAATACTCCATTCCCAAAAGCCTCATCAAAAGATAAGGAAAAGCTCCGTGTCTGATCTGAATTTGTTTCGTTACTACCAACGTTTAATGCCGTTCGAAGTTGGTAAGGAAACGAAAACCACGCTTCATGAGATTGCTGAGTTATTGTTTGTGTCGCCTCGTCATGCGCGAAGTCTGTTGGCTCAAATGCAGCAGCATGAATGGTTGAGCTGGCAGCCTAAAGCAGGCCGAAATCATCGTTCTACCTTATTAATGAATGTTGAGCTGAGTGCATTGAAGGAAACGCTCGCACGAGAGCGAATTAAGTCAGGAAAATACGAAAAAGCGCTTTCCATATTAGATGAAGACGAAGCGGCTTTTGGGCGATTACTGAAAACGACTTCTGGTGCCTCACTTCAAGAAGGCCAACTCAATATACAGCTGACCTATAAGCGGACGTTTGAGCGTGTGGTGCCGCATCAACTTCAGAGAAGCAGTGAACGATTTTTGCTGCGACAAATATACTGTTGCTTAGTTGCTAGCGACAATGATGGCCAGGTTAAAGCGGAACTGGCACATCATTGGCGATATGACGAGGCCAAGTACGAGTGGACTTTCTATCTTCGTCCCGGACTGACTTTCCATAATGGCAGCCCCATCGATGCAGATACGGTTATAAGCCTGTTTAATAAGTTAAAGCTTCTCGATTACTACGAAAAAGATTTGGCCCATGTCGAAACGATAACTGCCCCGAATCCGCTCAAGGTGATTTTTACTTTGAACACGCCTGATTTGGGTTTTGCGGGACTGATTTCCGGGGTGAAATATGGCATCCAGCCTGCGAGTCAGGTCAATGAGGCAAATAATCGACTCGTTGTTGGGAGTGGTCCTTTTTCGGTGATCGAACATAATGAAAACCGTTTAAAGCTACAGGCGTTTGAAGGCTACTATTCTTGTCGAGTGCTGACCGACCAAGTGACCATATGGATTGTCGATGACGAAAAGATGGAAAATCCCTCCTTATCTTCAAACTCAGAACTGGTTGAGGCTAATACGGATGATGGCGCGTGTCTTCACTATATGTCGATGAGTGATGCACAGACATATGCGGCAAATAAAAGAAGCCGAATCGAAGACGGCTGCTTGTTTGCTTTGTTTAACCACCGGGCGAAGCACGCGTTGTCTTTGGCACAACGTCGTTATATCGCCGAATTGATTCAACCCAAGTATTTGGTTGAAATCATGAAAAGTGAAAATATCGTATTCAGTAGCATTCCTGCGTTCAATTTATTGCCAACCTGGAGACCGGTTCTCCGTCCGTTTGGTGAAGAAACCAAGCTACCCAAACACATCAGTATTGCTGGTTATAACTATACGGCTTTGCGGCGGTGCGCTCGTGCTATCTCACGCCAATTAGAAAGTACGGGTTGTAAAGTAGAGACCGTGATGTACTCATATCGAGAGTTGAGTGAGCGAGCACGTAATGGCACGCTGAATGAAACACTCGTGGTGACCAATATCAATTTGGATGACAATCGGCATGCATCGGCTTTCAGCAATTTTTATACGCATACCGTTCTGCACAATACCTTGAATCAAGAAAATGCAGTGTGGCTGGATGAGCAACTTGAACGACTTCGGGCAAATACTCAGCTCGAAGACTATTTGGAAGCACTAGAACCGATTGCTTCAACGCTGGTCAGTGAATATTGGATTGCACCCATGTTTCATCACACCCAAACGCTACGTTTTCAGGGGGTACTCGAAGACGTAGCGCTGACTAACTGGGGCTGGCCAGACATACGTTCAGTGTGGTCAGCGGATTAGCGTTAGCTCGAGATCGTATACGCGCTACAACGGTGATTCGACAACCACATATTTACGCTGATCTCGTAAAGGGAGAAACCAAGCGTTTTGATATTGAAAGTAAGTTTGTCCATTCACCACAACCGTTTTCTTAGTGCTAGGCAAAGAATCAACAATCTCTCCTTTTTTGAATGGACTGTTCGGGGACACATTAGTTGAAGTCGAGCTGGAGCTTTGTGTGACGGTCGCACTATTTGAACCGGAATAGCTTACCACTTCGTTTCCATCGATGACTGTGTAGTTTCCCGCCGGTGGACTTTCTACGTACACGTAGCGATCGCCACTTTTCTTGTAATAAGCGTCCTGAATAATTGCGTAAGTAATACCAGCAAAAATCGCGAACGTCGCGATATCGACTAAGTCTCGGTGATAGTAGTAATAATGGCCGCGGTATGGTGGGTAACGATGCCCACTGCGTACATAAATATAAGTCGAATGATGTTTAGGCGGTCTAATCACCACAGGAGGCCGGTGGTAACTCGGCGGGCGATGATAACTCGGTGGTCTGCTGACATTCGGAGGACGATGATAGCTTGGTGGTCTATGCTGAGAAGGTGGATGAGTTGGCTTTACTGTTGGACGTTGCACCGGACGGGTCTGATGCTTATTCCCTGGTTGAGTAATTGGGCGCACGGAATGTTCGTTGTGTGGCTTAGCCGACACCGATGTGCTGCCTATAAGGAAAAACGTCAAGGCTGTAACAACCCATCTGCTAATTAAACCGCGTTTCATAAAACGTCTCCGTTACATATTGGAGAGCAAATATACTCATACCTAATTATAACAGAGCATCAGGCTTAGGAAGTGTTCTTCCGTTGCTCGAGTACGAGAGACAAAAGACGTACTAATAAGGATTGAGCTTCAGGGGATAGTAAGCGTGCGATAGAAGCAAGGTCCTGTTCTGTCACATGTTCTACGCCCCTGACGTCGAGAGAGAGATCAAGATCAGTGAGCTGCATTGATCTTAAGATTGAACGGTATTGTGAAAGCTTGAGATCAGATTCACCGCGCTCAATTCTTTGATAGGTTTTTACGCTCATCCCTGCCATTTTGGCAATTTGTTCGCGGGAAAAACCCATCTCTTTTCGTCTTTTGATCAGTGCTTCAATAATAGGGTCGACATGCATAGCTTCTCCAGACAGGACTGTTTTGACCTAATTAAAGCAATTTGTGGACCAGTTTAACCAGCTGCTCTTTATCTTATTGATAATTAGGTATATGAATGGCGACCTAAAAAATACATATATTTCAGTTGGCTATAAAAATGGAAAATTATCAGTCCTATCATTTAACCACGAATGAAACAGATATTCGCAAAATGCAACGCATTTTAGATACGTTACGTAGTGAAATTGCAGACAAACAGCAGACTTTCGGGAGAAGTGTGTTGGCGTTGACGCGTGAATCTCAGTTGCGATTAATGAACTACAAGGAACTTTACTTACATCGTGAATCGATTGGTGAAGAAGAATTGCAAACCCTTTATAAGAGCATGAGCAAAACCGAAAAAGTGATTGCAGATGAAGGGATTCATGCTTTGACGTATATGATCCAGGCTTTAGACGAAAGCTGACTAATAAACTCAAAGCGTTATGTGTCGTATAGATTTGGTTTAATACCAAGGGAAATGTAAATGCTGGGGAACCGAACCCAGCATTTCGCCACTTAAGTTACCAAATTTTCGAACCGTAACTCAGTGTTTTAGAGGTATGTGAACCGAACGATGTCGGTACGCAGCGAATAATAGCGATATTGTCTGATCTAGGCTACGGCATTGGAATTTAACGTCTTCTCACAAGCTGTAAATAAAAGTGTACACTCGATATATTCCCGTGGGAGTGCCAGACATTCCTCTCTTTACTGGTTATTTTAACCGCACATGTTAGGTGTTTAGTTGCAACCACTAAAATATATGGCTGAAACTTTGACCTTTTACTTTTCATTTCTCCTGGTTATGCCGTACAATCTCGCCGAACCAATCTCATTCTATTTCGAGTGAGAGATTGATGAATTAGATGACCTATTTTGCTTCGAACCCAAAATGTGGGCATCCCATCAATCAGAATATCGCCCAAAAATGCTCGCCTACATGCCGATGAAATCAGAGTGCGTTCTGTTTTTTCAGTGCATGTTATTGCTAATTGACGCCGGTTTTCGGCCAATTTTTGCACATAGGGGACGTTTTGTTGCTTGTACTTTGGATTAAGTACGGCGGGCGAAACAAAAACGGATTGAATTTAGAGGTATTAACCGTGAATCTAAAACTTGTCGGCAGCTCCCTGATTGTTGCAGGTACTGCTCTTGGCGCCGGTATGCTTGCTATACCTATGGTGCTTGCTCAATTTGGCCTCCTGTGGGGCACACTTCTTATGCTGTTCATCTGGGCCGGAACTACTTACGCGGCGCTGCTTCTTCTTGAAGCGAGCTGTAAAGTCGGTGGTGGCGTTAGCATGAATGCAATTGCTCGCGAAACGCTTGGTAAAGGTGGTCAGTTGGTTACTAACGGCCTGCTTTATGCGCTGCTTGTTTGTCTACTCATGGCTTACATTATCGGCGCTGGCGATTTGCTACAAAAAGTTACTGCGTCGATGGGACTACCAATCTCGACAATTTCAAGCCAAGTTGGCTTCACTCTTTTGGTTGGCATCGTTGTTTCTGCAGGCACAGGCGTTGTTGATAAGCTTAACCGCGCTTTGTTCATTGGTATGATCGCCGCACTTATCCTTACTCTTTTCGCTCTTATGCCAAGCGTGACGTTTGAAGGGCTAGATGAAGTCGTGAGCGAAGACAAAGTAGCGCTGATTAAAACTAGCTCAGTTCTATTTACGAGCTTTGGTTTTATGGTCGTGATTCCGTCTCTGGTTAGTTACAACAAAGAAGCGAGCAAAACGCAGTTGCGAAACATGATCATTGTTGGCTCAACCATTCCTCTTATTTGTTACCTGCTATGGCTACTTGCAGTTGTGGGCAATTTACCCCCTCAGGAGCTGGCTCAATACTCAAATGTGACGGAATTGATTGCGGTGCTTGGTCAGCAGTACTCTGGTCTGGAGTTTATTCTGTCTATGTTTACTGGTTTGGCGCTATTGACCTCGTTCTTAGGGGTGGCGATGGCCCTTTACGATCAAAATGCAGACTTGTTACAAGCGGGTAAGCCAGTGGTATTTGTCACCACGTTTATTTTACCGTTACTGGGAGCCGTGTTTGCACCAGAGCACTTCTTAGCCATCCTTAGCTATGCAGGTATTATTCTGGTATTCCTTGCGGTATTCGTTCCTTTGTCTATGACAATGAAAGTTCGTCGTGTACCAGTAGAAGATAACAGTATTTATGAAGCTGGTGGCGGCGTAATGGGAATGAGCATGATGTTCCTGTTTGGTTGCTTCTTGCTGGTTGCTCAAGCTGTGTAAGCTTTTACAGTCAAATTTAATAGAGCCGCGCTGATAAAACAGCGCGGCTTTTTTATTGGTTATGAAATGTGTGGCTAAAGTGGGGGATGCATAAGGAGAGTAATTGTTCTGACGTAAACCTGATATATGGCAAAAACTCTGACGGTTTGGTGAAAAACCTTAGCGGTGGTCTGACATGAGTAGGATAGCTGCTGCCTAAGATTAGAGTGGTAATTTCGATGAGAGGAACTGTTGTGTCAAAACAATTATCTGTTGCCATGGCTGGCGTTATGCTGACTTTAGGCATATTTAGTGCCGACGCGATGGCGGATCCGAAGCATAAGCATCGCTATGAACGTGAGCATCATCACTACCACGATGATCATGACCATGATCGTCACCACCATAAGCACAAGCGTAAACATAAGCATAAACATCGAGATGTAATAGTGGTTGAGCATAGACCACCAAGACACCACTACTATTACCGCGATCGCGTTCCTAGTAATAGTGTCTTTATCCAAATTGGTAATTTGACCTATTTAAAAGTCGATGATCACTATTATCGTCGTTCAAATGATCGTTATGTTCACGTTGATTTAAGACTCTAGTCTGAATTTACAAGTGGATGAAACAAAAACAGCGAGCCTAGCTCGCTGTTTTTGTTGCAGATGACGTTATACCGTAAATCGGTTGAGGATATCATCTTGCTTATGAACATCCTCCTGCTGAGTTCGCATCGCTTCGTTAGTTCGATTCGCTGATTCAGCGACCTGAGTCGACAGGTCTTTAATATTAACGGTATTGTTGTTGATCTCTTCAGCAACCAAGCTTTGCTCTTCAGCCGCAGAAGCGATCTGTAAGTTCATATCCGAAATTCTCTGAATAGCATCTCGAATACGTTGCAATGAGTTATTAGCTAACTCAGCTTTTTCTACGGCTTCAACTGCGCTGCCTTTACTTTGGTGCATTGCGCTGGCAACAGATGAAGCGCCAGACTGAAGCTGCTCAATCATACTGCGAATCTCCGTTGTAGACTCTTGTGTGCGCTGAGCCAACGTACGTACTTCATCAGCAACAACCGCAAAACCTCGGCCAGACTCACCCGCTCGAGCGGCTTCTATTGCTGCGTTTAGAGCCAGTAGGTTGGTTTGATCCGCGATATCGTTAATCACTTTAAGGATCGTTTCTATATTCGCCGTTGCCGATTCAAGCACATGAACTTCTTCGACGGCCAAATCGATACTGTCTGAAAGCAAGTTGATGGTTTGTGTCGACTCGCTTACGACTGTTGAACCCTCTACCGTCGCTTGATCGGCTTCTTTCGCTGCACTTGCGGCACCTTGAGCATTGTTCGCCACTTCGGTTGCTGTAACCGACATTTCGTGCATGGCCGTTGCTAACTGTTCAAGTTCCTGTAACTGAGTTTGAATAGCGCCTGCGGAGTCTTCAGCACCTTTGGCGGTAATTTGCGTACCACTTAGGATCTGGTCAGAAATACTCTTCGATTCAATGATTTGGTGCTGTAAGTTTTCTATAAAGGTGTTGAAGTTTTTTGCAAGCTCAGAAAACTCTGGATCGGTGTTGGTTTCCAGACGTTGAGTGAGATCGCCTTTTCCTGATGCCACATCTTTAATCGCGTTGTTGAGAGTATCAAGCGGGCGCATTAATGTGCGAATCAACAGAGTTAACGCGATAATTGACGCGATAATCGCAATAATTGAATAAATGATTGCACTGTTACGTAACTCGGCCACATCCGCATAAGCGATGGTTTCGTCGATCACTGCACCCAGATACCAGTCTTCACTCGGGATGTGTTCCAGGCTGACCATGTATGGGCTGCCATCAATTTCAATCTTCTGAGTTGTGCTCTCCAGTTTTACTTGCGGCAAGTAGCTGCTGATTTTCTCGCCATGGAGCTTGCTGTTAGGGTGTGCAATTGTGGTGCCGTCTGATGACACAAGAAATAGATAGCCCGCATCAAACAAGTTTACTTGATTGACCAAATCGGAAAGTGTTGTGAGTGCTAAGTCATAAAACATAGCACCTGTAAACTGGCCGTTGTTTTTAACTGGCGTCCCAACGGAGATGATTACGCTTTTTGTAGAGACATCAACGTACGGTGCGGTCACTACCAAGTCGCCTTTGCTTTTTGCAGCTGTAAACCAAGGACGTTTACGCGGATCGTAAGTCGCATCTGGCTCCCAGCCATCGTCGTTTTCGACAACCACTCCGTTACGGTCGTAGCCTAAACCAATGGCGATGAAGCTGGATTTTAGGGTTGGTTTCTCGACAATGCTCTTAACATAGTCCTGTGAGTTTGGGTCGAGCTCTATGATCTCGGTTGTGGCGCGAGCGAGATTCTTCTTGGCTGACATTTCTGATTCTACCGTGTTCCCTACGCTCGTTAAGATTTCTTGTACGCTAGAATCGATATGTTCGCTGGTTTGAGCTCGGATCGTTATGACCTGCTCTATCGACAGTAGCGACACAGTAATGAGCAATAAAATTGAAGAGGCGGTGACAACCTTGTGTCTGAATTTCATAGTTTTCCTCTGAGTATCCCTATGGCTTATCCCTGCTTTCACCTCTGCTTACTCGGGTGAATTGACAGCAAAAGAAACCGGTGTGTTTGGTTCTTCATTACTTATCGACAATATTGTGAAAAACTTGAAAACAAACATGCGTGATTTGGATGGAAAAATGCGTAATTTGACACTCCGGTTATGGATGAAAAATAAAGTGGTTATTTATTGCTTGTATATGAATGAGTTAGAGGGTAGTGCTCGTTGAGGGGAAAATATCAAGACTGGTCTGATGAGAAAAAACGCATCTCGGCAACAAGAGAAATTACTCTTTTCTAAGGTTGATATTGTTGGCCAAGATTGGAAATAAGGAGGCCGAGGGGCGTTGTGTTCAAACAAAAAAGGCCCCGCCGAAGCAGAGCCTTTATGAGAGCAATTGACGTTAGAATATCAAGTGCGCCATACCAGCAATCACAGGTAGTGTGATTAGGGTACGTAGAATAAAGATAACGAACAATTCTACGATGTTGACCGGGATCTTACTGCCTAGTAGCAGCGCGCCCACTTCAGACATGTAGATAAGCTGAGTTACAGACATAGCCGCAATAACAAAGCGCGTCATTTCGTTGTCAATTGATGCTGCCAGAATCGCAGGGATAAACATATCAGCAAAGCCGACGACGATAGTTTGCGATGCAGCAACCGCTTCTGGGATTTGCAGCAATTCGAGGTAAGGGATGAATGGCTGGCCCAAGATCTCAAATACTGGCGTGTATTCTGCGATGACCAAAGCAACTGTACCAAGACCCATTACTACAGGTAGTACGCCAAACACCATGTCTATTGCGTTGTGAACACCTTCTTTAAATACAGACTGGAACGATGTCACTTCTGACGCGCGTTTCAGAGCCAGATCCATACCCCAAGAGAACGTTGTATGGCCTTCAGGAACTGCATCTGCATCTTTGTCTGGCTTGCTGTCATCAATGTAGCGATCTTTTTTCAGGCTTAGTGGTGGTAAGCGTGGAATGATCACTGCAGCAACAATACCTGCAAGACAGATGGTGCCGTAAAATGGCAAGAACAGGTGCTCAAGTTGAACCTGAGCGATGACGACTAAGCTGAACGTAATCGAAACTGCTGAGAAAGTGGTACCCACTACCGCAGCTTCACGTTGCGTGTAAAACTTATTTTCGTACTGTTTACTGGTCAGCAAGATACCAACACTGCCATCACCCAACCAAGATGCCATACAGTCGATAGCACTGCGGCCTGGTAGGTTAAACACTGGACGCATTATTTTACTTAGCAGTGCGCCAAACAGCTCCAACAGACCAAAGTTAAGCAGCAGAGGCAGTAATAGGCCAGCAAAGATGAATACCGCAAACAGTGTCGGTAACAGGCCTGTCAGAACCAATCCACCTGTGTTTTCTTCCCAGACCGCTTTAGGGCCGATCTCAAAGAAAGTCATCAACACGGCAGCTGCGCCAATTAAGCGAACAAGCAACCAAAGTGGGGATGGGTTAAACAAACCGTTAAGGAAACCATTACGAAGGATCGCAGCAGGCTGGAAAATTTTGCAAAGAACAGAAGCGACAGCCATAAAAGAGATGATAACGGTAATAATGGCAATCAATGTATCGCCAAGTACAGCAGGAATGACTTTAGCCATGACCGCAACTGGGATAGTAAGATCACCATCGTAAGAGATTGGTGCCATAAAAAGCAGAAGACCGATTAAGGATGGAATCAGGAACATCCAAAAGTTGCCTTTAGGTGCTTCAGTAGCATTAGTATTATTGTGCATAATTGTCTCGTGTTACTACTAGTCAATACTTGCCATAATCCATGACATAAATATTCACTAAACATCCGTATTTAATCGCAGGTTGCGGAGGGTACCCGCAAACTACATCCATTGCAATACTATTCATTAAATACATTTACTTATTCAGTCGATTTGTCGGAAAATTGATTGAATAATACATTTCTGTATAAGAATATGTTGCTCGTGTTAGAAAATTGTATCATTAATTGGCTTGTGTGAAGGTAATTCTGAGAAGCAGTGTGATTGGAATAGTAAAAACGCGGCTAAGTGTGATTTAAATCACGCAACAATTGCGGGATTTTTCACCATTACACTTTCTTAACATAAGGACTTTCTCCTGACTCTCGGCAAGTTTGAGTGTTGAACACGGGAAAGGCAAAGTGAGGGATTGTCGTCAGATTTAGGATTGGAGTTTAGCGGCGTGTTTGTGGCGGTATTCAGTTGAGTTCCTGCTTGCAGCCTAAGCGTTATGAAGCCATTTGCACTTAGGCTGCTGTGCCATTGTTACTTGACGGTTTGTTTGAATTATCAAGACGTTGGGCTATGATTTAGCCTGTACAAATACATCCAGTAAATGATGGCGGTTCCGAACGCTAAGAGCGCTGGAAATATCAATGTATGCAGACCATACACAGTAAAAAGCGCGGCACCTGCAACGCCACCGAGTAAAAATCCGGAAAAGATGAATAAGAACAATAGGGCCTTTCGACGGTCAAATTGACGTCCGCGCAAGCTTTCTCCAATCATAATGCCCAGATCAGTAATAATACCGGTCATGTGAGTGGTTCTGACTACAGCGCCGCTAAACGTCGTAATCATCGCGTTTTGCAAGCCGCAGGCAGCGGAAGCTAAATATTGGCCATAAACGTTGCCCTGTACCAAGAAGCCTAAACTAAGAAGAAGTAAGCTGCCTTCTATACACAGTGCGACCCCATAACGACGTCCAAGTTTTAATGCACTGCTTTCGATAAAGAAGCCACTGAACGCAGCACCAATCAAAAAGCTAAATACGATGAAGAGCAGGTGAATGGAGCTGTCCACACCTGTTAGTAAGCTATTCCCTAGCTGAGTTACGGTTCCGGAGATGTGTGTTATCGCTTGATGTTGAAAGCCGAGAAGACCTACGGCATTGACGCAGCCTGCAAGAAGGGCAAGTAGAAACGCGCCATATTCCACCCAACGAGGAAGTCTGGAAATCACAATAAAACCCCACTAAATGTTAGGAGCCGATTATAGCGCTCACACTGAGATACGAAACCCCTTACAGTACAACTCGGTTGATCATTCTCAAAAAAAACTCAAAAAAGCAGGGTTAGGCCAATCACAACAAATGATTGATAAGAAAACGTGTCGGAAAAACGCTTGATAACAAGCTACTTTTTGAAAAGTGTGTACCGTCCTAAATAAGGTTGCCACTCATTCGATATGCTCCATCGTGCATTCGAAACTGACCCAGCCATGCTTTCGCTCTTCATAGATAGAAATGGTCGGTTCTTGGAATTCTTTGTCACTAAAGAGTCCAACAGGCACAACACTAATGTCGGGTGCAGCGGAGAGTAACAGGCGCATGGTGGTGCCACAGGCAGGACAAAATTCGTATCGGACTTCGCTCCCGTCATCGCTGATTCTGGTATAGCTAATTACGTCACCATCTAAAATGACGTGCTTTTTGGCGAAGCGAGCCTGGACGCCAAATACACTGCCAGTTCGCTTTTGACACTCAAAGCAATGGCAAATCGATGTACGCATGGGTTCACCTAAGCAGCGAAGCTGAATCAAGCCACACGCACACTCACATGAGTGGGTTCTGTTTGGTTTTGGCATCGTTTAAATTAAATAACCTCAAACTGTCTTCATGTCCCGTGAAGCACCTGTACTGGCGATCGAATGGTTAGCGCCACGCGGGGCTAAATCTTCTCAAGTTCTCAGAGAACAGTTTAGGACATTTAAGGCCGAATACCTCATGGCAGCGATCACCTTTCCAACGAAAACTCGACGAACTTAGGCAGGCCAAGTCAGTTTTATTTTGAAACATTTGATGTATTGATTAGAAGGTTGTTTTACGGCTATGGCTCTTTATTTGGTATATACTCCGAGCGCGATTTATAAAATATAAAATCAAGGAAGTCTTCATGGCCCGCAATAGAATTCTGCCTATTCCACTTATCCTTCTTATTCCCGTTGTATTATTAATCATCGTGATTGTTGCTGGTGTTTACCGATTTAGTCTCTCTGATGACGAAATATTAGCCAAGTTTCCGCAGAGCGAAGTTCAGACTAATACGATTATTTCGGACGTGCTTAATATCAAATCTTCAAATCCGTGGACAATTCAGGTTCCCGAACAAAATGCAGTGAGTTTCATTGATGAGTGGGATAAAGAACTTGGTTATTTGATTGGTCAATACGATGCTGGGGCGACGAAAGGTAAGGTTTTGTTACCGACTGAATTTATTGTTCAACACCAGATAGAAGACGTGCCTTGGATTGTTGCCCCTATGATTGTTACCTCACAGGGAACAGGATCGTTTTATTATATTGGTCTGTTTAAATTTGATGCTGTTCCAAGCCGAGTTATATTACTTGATAGTGTATTCATTGGCGATCGTATTAAATTTAATCAACTGGAATGGCGAGACGATACAATTATCGATGCCTCCTATCTGACGCACGATGAAAATCAAGCGATGTCTGAAGTGCCTAAACAATTAAATTCTGTATCGCTGAAGCGTGTAGGCAATTTCCTACATATGCAACAAAGATGAATTTATTTTACTTATGTAAAAAATAGGTGTTTTCTGAGCTAGATCTCGAAATTTCCTAGTGATTTCTTATGCGGGAATGAATAAGCTATTAGGCCTGTTTATAAGGAGATAGTAATTCCCGTGTCTACAAATGAAATTACAAGACGGTTGCCGAATCTGACAGGTCGTAGAGCGCTGCTGTTGTACTCCTTACCTGTTTTGTTCGCGATTGGTGTTTCCCACTCTCTCAAAGAGTCACCATTAACGAAAACCATCGCTTTAAACCTGCCGGAATCGCAGGTTGTTGAAAGAATTCTTGATGCGACGACTGCAGAAGTTGTCACCCCACCGAACTTTGAGTATCAAATCCAAGCAGGCGACAATCTAAGTACCATTTTTAGTCAGCTTGGTTTCGGCTACAGCTCGTTAATGAAAGTCATGGAAACGGACTTAAACTACCTTGCGCTTGATACGCTAAAACCAGGCAATACACTGCGATTTTGGCGTGACGATATCGAAGGTGAACTGCTTAAAATGGAACTGCAATTTTCTATTGCAGACAAAGTGGTTTATGAGCTGAACCGTGACGGCAATTATGACTTTACCGACATTTCAATTCCTGGCGTATGGAATCAAGAACCACTGGTTGGTGTGATCCAAGGCAGCTTCTCTTCATCAGCGAGTCGTCTTGGCTTAACTTCGGCTGAAATCAGTCAGGTTGTGACCTTGCTGAAAGAGCAATTAAACTTTGGCAAAGATCTTCGTGCCGGCGATCGCTTTGAAGTGGTTCGACGTTCACAGAGCATCAATGGTGTCTCTACTGGTAAGAACGAAATTGAAGCGATAAAGATTTATAATCGCGGTCGTGAAATTACCGCTTACCTGCATACCGATGGTCAATTTTATAACGCGAAAGGTGAGAGCCTACAACGAGCTTTCCAGCGTTATCCTGTTAGTCGTGGTTGGCGAATCAGTTCTGGGTTCAATCCTAATCGTCATCACCCCGTGACAGGCCGTGTCGCGCCACATAATGGTACCGACTTCGCAACACCAATCGGAACGCCTGTGGTTTCGACAGGTGACGGAACGGTTATCATGACACGTAAACACCCATACGCGGGTAATTACGTGGTGGTTGAACACGGTAGTAAGTTCAAAACCCGCTATCTACACCTAAGTAAGATCCTGGTGAAGAAAGGGCAAAAAGTGTCACGTGGTCAACGCATTGGTCTATCTGGTAAAACAGGCCGTGTAACTGGCCCTCATCTGCACTATGAATTGATCCAGTATGGCCGACCAGTCAACGCCATGAGAGCGAACATTCCAATGGCGAGTTCGGTGCCTAAGAAGGAAATGGCAACGTTTGTTGCTAATCGTGATGCGATGGATAAGCTTCTGAAGAATAAAGAGAAAGCGGTTTTATAACACTTCGCTTTTCCTTTTGTGCAAAATTTAACCTTGAAAGGCCAGGCATTGCTTGGCCTTTTGTTTATTCACTTTTTTATGCGCTTTTAACTTGTCGTTTATTAATCAGCGTGAGCATCTCGCTTACACGGCTTGGTTTGGCGTAGAAATAGCCTTGTATGTAATTGCATCCCATCTCAATGAGCTTGTCTGAGGCATTCTTATCTTCCACCCCCTCTGCGATTAAGTTCACGTTGAGCAATTGGGAAAGTTGCACGATCAATAAAACCACTTGTTCAGACGTTTTGTTCGAAAGCATATTTCTCACAAACGTCGCATCAATTTTTATGATGTCGATAGGGTAGTTGTGAATATAGTTCAGGCTTGAATAGCCCGTACCAAAGTCATCCAAGGCGACTTGAAACCCGAGATAACGTAATGAATTCAGAACCATCTGTTCTTGCCCACTTAGGGACAGCAAAACGGTTTCGGTGAGTTCGATAACAAAGTCGCAGGTCGAGTGTTGGTACTTGTCTATCATGGACGTTAAATGGTTGATGTAGCGCTTAGAGTCCACCAACTCATAAGCAGAACAATTTATCGATAACTTTACGCTGTGACCTAGTTGAGATTCCAACTCTTGTTTGGCAATACAAGCGAGTTCAATAATGCGCTCACCGAGTTCCACGATTAAGCCAGATTGTTCGGCTGCTTCTATAAACTCAGAAGGGGCGATGTTGCCCAATGTGTCACTTTCCCAGCGGGAGAGTATTTCAAAGTAATCCCACTGGTCAGCGTTGATGTCCACGATCGGTTGAACAACGACATACAGTTCATGATTGTCTGTAATGCTCGTTTTCAGCTGCTGACGTATCACCTCAATAAGTTGCGTTTGTCGATGATAAAGGGCACTAAGCTGCGTGTCATAGTGCTGTATACGCGTCTCTCGGTGTTTCTTGCAATCTTTCAATGCCAGGCTGGCGTTTAGGATAAGCCCATCTGTTTTTGGGCTGTGATTGGCGGCTCGCGCAATACCAATACTCACTGTGAACGAGATGTGGTTCGATTTATCAATGTAACCCGTTTCTATGATGTCGAGAATCTGCTGGCACACCGCAACAGGGTCTTCGTCATAGGTGATAAATGCAAACTCGTCGCCAGCAACCCGAAACGCGTTTTCTGGGGAGGACAGGCTTTCTTGGATCGCATTTGCCGTGAATTTTATAATCTGGTCACCAATATAGTTCCCGTTGATATCGTTAATCGACTTGAAGTTATCGATATCCAGATAAGCAAGGTTAAAAGGGCGCGACGACTGTTGTGTTAAAGTTTCCAGAGTATCAGCCAGGCAACTGCGGTTAAGTAGTCCTGTCAGATTGTCGTGCGAAACTTCGTAACTCAGCTGGTTTAGAAGTTTATCCGAACGCTCACTGACCCATTTTTCTCGTAAACTGTGGATGATGACATTGGCGTAGAAGCGATGCAGTTCGAGCAATGCTTGCGCTTCTAGTGCGGAAAAGAGATGGGTAAAAGTAGATATCAAAATACCGAGTACATCGCCATTTTGTGTTTTCAGTGGCAATCCTAAATACGCTTCTATGCCAATTTCGCGAAACATTTTATCTTCGGATACATCACGATATACATGATCTTGAAAGAAGATATTCTCACCGATATCGTTAACCACTTCCTCGCATGGTGAGCCAGAAAGTGGGTACTCAAGGTGATCTTCGATTTTATCGTTTCTAGCAACCGATATTGTATGAGCTGAGTGCTGGAGATGAGCCACCTCGACAATACAGGTACAGTGCGTGTTCACCTGTTGATGAATATCTAAAATCACCCTGTTTAGTAGAGCACTACCACTCAGCTTCAAGATCTCATCAAGCTTTTGAAAACTGATTTGTACATGATCCATTGTACACGTCACCTAGCGTTGTTTGTTCTATATCGTGTGGCGTTGATTCTGACTAATTTGAAACGTATCAGACAAACTATCGTTTACTTAGGTGGATTTTTCAAACTTTGCCAGCGACTAAGTTACAGTATGGTTTACCTGTAAGTGTAACCAGTGGCACGATTTTTACCTCGCCAGGCCAGTGTTTGATTACTTTTCATCAAGCAAGGGACTGCTAATGGAGCGTTGTTAGTTATCTGAAATTATTCTCGTTTTTCTTCTTCTAATCGAGATTTTAGATAGTCGAGAAACAATTGAGTTCGGGTATGTTGATAGTCTAATTTAGGGTAGTAAGCGTAGACGATCGCTTCATCAGCCGTAATGTCTGGCAAAATAGGCACTAATGCTCCAGATTTTAGGTCATCTTTGATCATGACGTTGTTGGTCATGAGTATACCCATCCCTCGCTTAGCGCCATGAAATAAAGCTTCTGGATTTGTCGTTGCAAAGTTGCCGGACAAGCTTATCCGTTGATTCTTATTGGTCTTAATTTCTCTAGAGGGTTTTTCACCCCATATAAGGACGTTGTGTTGGCTTAAATCTTCGACGCGTTCTGGTGTGCCGTGCTTTTCTAAATAACTCGGGGCAGCATAAAACTGAGCTTTGTGTTTGAACAGAGGGCTAGCCTTAAAACTGAGTGAGTTGAGCTGATCTAACTCGCGGCTGATAAAGAGGTCCAAACTTAACTCAGGGAGTTGACCGGGCAATGTGGTCGTCAGTTGTAGTGTGATGTCCGGGTATTTTTCGAGAAAGTCATCCAGATAGTGGACAAGAAACTTCGAACCTACTGCGAGTGTTGCGCCAATTTTTAAAAGCCCTGCCGGCGATTGGTTCACAGAGCGAGTTTCGTCTAAAACGGACTGCCAGGAGTCTAGCTGACTTTTGGCTCGCTCATAGAATAGAGCACCAGCTTCCGTTTGGCTGATTGAACGAGTCGTGCGTTTGAGCAGCTGCACGCCGACTTTGTCCTCAAGCCATTGAATCCGCTTGCTGATGGCTGAGCTGGTGGTATTGAGTTTTCGTGCTGCACCGTTAAAGCTGCCTTCTTCAACGACACGAATATAACTTTGTACACTTTGAATCCAATCCACTGCTTCCTCCTAAGAACTAATTCATCACGATTTGAACCAATTATCAACTATGCGTGTCGAAATATACACTGTAAGGGACAAGGCTGTCATCGTATGAGAGCGTGTCTAAATCACTATCTTGCGGGGAACTTTGTTACCTTTGGCGGGAAGAATGGCTGCTCCCTAATTAGAACCGGCCAGGCGCAACGGTTTGAATCTTCTTGCAAGGGAGACACCACCTTTCTAAAATGCGCAGCAAACCGTCTTTAATCGTTAGGTGAAAGAATGCAACAAAACGAATTTGAAACGCTGGTAAAAGAAATTATCCAGCAAGAAAACATGCCTAAAGCACTTGAGATACTAAAAGCTTGTGAAGAAGAAGAGGTCGCGCAAGCGGCTCAGTCTCTTACAGGTCAGTTTGGCCTTGCGGAAGTCGATGGTGAAAAGCGTATTTACCATATGACAACTCAAGAAGATGAGTCTGGTGAAGAGCAAGAGTATGTGGAACATGTCATGAATGAAGGCGATCATTTAATCAAGTTTGCCGCTTGGTTCTTTGAAACCTTCTTTGAAATCAAACAGAAAGATACTTATGTTGCTGCAGGTAAAACCTACCAACAACCAAAACGCTGAGTTAAATGTGTGTCCAGGTTAGTTAGGGTTGAAATTTAATTACAAAAAAATGTGATTTATATCTTGTTTTTGTCCTTTTGTGGTGTAATATTACCACATAAACAAGAAGGATAACTTCAGGAGAAGGTCATGACAAACGAACTTGGTGGCGCTTACATTGGCCAAATGATTGCTAAAGATGCAATGCACAAAGCACTTCACGGTAAAGCGAAGAAGAAAAAAGCTTCTGCTCTTTCTCGTTTAGTGAAAAAGCTAGCGAATTAATACAAAAAGCCCTGATTACTTAATCAGGGCTTTTTGTTTCCATAATTACTTCAGCGCTTCTACAAACAATATCAATCACAGTCAGTGACAGAAATAGCATAGGTAAAGGTTTAAGACCAATGCCAGACTATGCAGATTGACTCGGTATCTCTACAACATTATTCGGGACTTTATCTAGCCCCTTTGCTACTAACCACTTTTCCAGACTATCAGCACCTCCAATATACTTACTTTCTAGCCAGATCTGAGGCACAGTGACGGGTGTTTTTTCACCTATGATGGCTTTGACTTCCGGGATCATTCTGTAAAGTGCGGCACTGTCTTTCACCACATCGTAATATTGGTATGTGATACCTGCATCATCAAGCAGTTGCTTGGCCATCTTACAATGTGGACACGTAGCTTTTCCGTAAACAATATTCCCTTTGAGGCTATCTCGTTTAACCCACTCAGCAATAACCGATTGTATTAATACACCTCGGTTTAATGCTTCACCTTGGCTGATCACCTTACCTTCTACTATCAGAATAGGAGCGTGCCAGGCGCCTTTCTTTAAGGGTTCCCACCAGTGGGATAACCAATCTTTGACTTCCAGCTCTACAGGCACATCTGACAGCTCATTTTCAAAAGTATCGGTTAAAATATCGTGGGTTAGCGTGCATTCTCCGCAAGGGATGTTCACTTTGAAAGGTCCCCAGCTTCCTGCCCATCGATAGAGTGTGATTTTGATTGGTAGTGTCATGCGACGCTCCTCATTTCCTTCTCTGAAAATATAGAACTCAAAAGCGGGGTTTTTCTTTCAATTCAATGGGTATTTTTACTGTTTGAACCTGTGGTTTAGGCTAAAGGTGCGGCGATTGTTTGTGAAGCCACTGGATTATAATGGATTTTTCTGCTGATTGAACTGTGGAGCATACGCGCTATTGGTCTTTACGCCAACAAAAAGCGCCAATAAAAAAAATGCCTCCCATAGGGAGGCCACATTACCAATTCAAAGGACGTGCCTGTTAAAACAGGTACAAAGAACGAGAAGCACAAACGCTGCCATGCATTTGCAATATCTATATTGCAGTTCGCGTGCCAACTTTTATCCTGTTGAAATATAAGCATATTTATTTTTAGGCTCTATACCTCTTAGGAGGTATGCACTAAGTCTGTGAAAAATTGCATTAAAACAGGGCAGGGAGAGGAAGAATATGTGGGAATAAATCGCGTAAGTGAATGAAAGTAGATAAGGAAGGATTGGGAAAACTACTTTGATGAAGCAAAAAATGGCCGACAAAGGTGCCGGCCAAGGACTCGCTCTAGGACAAGAGAGAATTAGAAATCGTAACGTACGCCTAGACGTAGCGTGTCTTCACCTTCTACAACTAGACCTTCTGCATCTTTCACTTCATCAAGTTGGTTGAAGTAGTAAGCAAGGTAAGTACGGAAGTTGCTGTTTAGTTTGTAGTAACCAACCAGTTCGAAACCATCAGTTGCGTCGTATTTGCTCGCGCCGTCTGGATCGTTTTCTTGGAAAGTGTACATACCCGCAATCGTTACCTGGCTAGCAACTTTGTAGCTTGCAACTAATTCGTAAGCAGTGAAGTCTTCAGAATCAGATAGTTGACCTTGTGAGTAAGTACCTGCAAGGTAAAGGTTATCCAGAGAGTAAGCGATACCACCAAGGATTTGGTCTTCAGAGTTGTCTGCGTCAACATCGCCACCCGAGTATGCAAGACCTAGGTCTAGACCCATTGGCAGAGAGTACATACCAGAGATACCATATTTGTCTTGGTTATCATCAGAGTTTGCTTGGTAAGTCGCTTGCAGTTGTAGAGCATCGAACTCACCACGGTATGCGAATACGCTGTCTTGCTTGTCAGAAGATGAATCGATAACTTGTTGAACACCAGAAAACTCAGTGATATCCGTCATATCAGAGATGATTACAGCAGCCATATCTTGACGACCTACTGAGAAAGCACCTGCATTTGAATCTACACCAGCGTACATGTAGCGGTTTTCAAACTCGCTTGAACCTGTATCTTGCTCAGCTTCGTATACACCAAATGCTGAAAGGCCGTTACCGATGTCTGTTTTACCTTTAAGGTTTACACGAGCACGGCTTTTATCTTTCATTGAGCCTTCTACTTCTTCACCGCCTGAACCGATGAAGTCACCGCGAAATTCAACACGACCACCAACTTTTAGCTCAGTGCCATCGTTTGAGTAAACGGTTGCTGCGAAAGATGGTGCTGTTACCAATGCCGACAGAATTGCAGTAGTGAGTGCTGCTTTTTTCATTATCTTAATACCTTATTTGTTATAAATGGGCTTTCTTGCCTGATGTGTTGATGACGCTAAGGTAAACGGTGAAAATGAAAGATAGATTTCTGTTGTGTGATGATTCGATTTCAGTTTTATTGCTAATAAATTGCTGACTTTTCTATATTTTAATCAATATCAGCACATCACTTTACTCAATATCCAAACATCGCCCTTCAAACTCAACAGCCTGAATCAAAAACGCTCTGCTTCAGATTGGTGACACAAAACTCAAAATAAGCCGAATTGCTTGATTTTAAAAAGCGGGTATGCGATCAAGTGTCGTTAACTCTTAGAATTTGTGTATGTTTTGTTTTGCAGGGACGAGCAATGGGTGAAATTCAGGTCGAAGAAAAGAAAGTTAAAGTGGGTAAAGTGCTGTGCGTAGGTCGAAACTATGTCGAGCACATACATGAGCTTGATAATGCGATACCAGAACAGATGGTGGTGTTTAATAAACCTTCCTCATCCATTTCTGCAACCTTGCATTCATTTCATCAAGAAACACTGCATTACGAAGCTGAAATCTGTTTTTTAATTCAAAATGGTCAATACGCTGCGGTCGGTTTAGGGTTAGATCTGACTAAGCGCGGCTTACAATCGACTCTGAAAAAGCAGGGGCTACCTTGGGAACGAGCAAAGGCATTTGATGGCTCTGTTGTGTTCAGCCGTTTTGTTCCTCTTGAAGGGATAGATATTAACGATCTGAATCTCGAACTTTTGATCAATTGTGTTCATGTACAAAAAGGGCACGTAAAGCAGATGCTATATCCTCCTTTTACTATTCTGGATGAACTGAGCAGCTACACCCGTTTAGAAGATGGTGATGTGGTCATGACGGGCACACCTAAAGGTGTTGGAGAAGTTCATCAAGGTGACGTTTTTCTCGGACGCCTAAAATGTGGCGACGTCACCTTGTTTGAAACTGAGTGGGTTGCTGATTAAAGCAGAACTCTTAGAAGGAGAAATGCGACCATACTTACAATCGTCGTCATTAACACGTTTTTGGTCAGATAAGCGATTAAAACGGCGATAATGGCGGCGAGCAAAAATGGATTTTGTAAGCTTAATCCGAGTTCACCTTCCGGAATAAAAACAATAGGAGCCCAAATTGCTGTCAGCACTGCTGGGCTCGCGTAACTCAAAATCTTTTGCGTGCGTACGCCGAGTCGAATTGGCAGTTTTGGCTCAAGAAACAAGTATCGGCTGGTGAATACAAGCGCCGTCATCAGTAAGATCGATAACATAATCATGAGTTTTTCTCCGTAAACTGTTCCACAAAGTATCCGGTTAGCATTGCCAAAATGCTTGAAATCATCAGACTGCCTTCGACTTGGTAATAGGCAAGAGCGACGGAACTTACCAACGCAATGACGACGCTGGCCAGTACTGCTGCATTTTTTATGGTTGGTACGACGATCGCAATAAACGTTGCAGCCACTGCAAATTCAAGCCCCATTTCATTGAGCTCGGGGATCATACTTCCCGCCACGATGCCTGTTAACGTGGCCGCATTCCAAAAAAGGTAAAAACTTAAACCACCACCAAGTGCATACCATCGGTTAAACTGCTTGTCCGAGTGATGGCCAACAATGGCAAACAGCTCATCGGTGAGCAAAAATCCGAGTGAAAGACGCCACTTTAAGGGAAGTGGTGAGATCTTACTGCGCATAGACACGCTATACAGAAAGTGTCTGGAAGTAATAAAGAAAGTCGTTAACAACATGGTTGTTAATCCAGCCCCTGCTTTTATCATCCCCATCGCGACCAGTTGTGCGGAGCCTGCAAATAGGATCGCCGACAACGCTTGTCCTTCAAGCGGAGTTAGGCCGGTATCGATTGCAAATGAGCCCGCGAGCAGCCCCCAAGGAAGGACAGCGATGCTGAGTGGCATCATGGCTATCGTGCCTTGCCAAAACAGTGCGGCTTTTGATTGTGCTTCTAAAGGCAAAGTATTTTCCATTTTATTTTCTTATTTTTCAGAGTTCAGGTTTAATCTGAAAGTAGCGTGAATATGAATCCACGCCTTGTACAAATTTGCTGAGATTAACAATAGCGAGCGTATTGGCCTGGTGTCACACCCATTGCTTTTTTAAAGTGACGATGTAAGTGGCTTTGGTCATGAAAACCACATTCTTGAGCGACATCAGAAATCTTCCCGCCTAGCTTTAGCAGTCTCTTCGCCATTCGTAAACGTTGCTGAATTTGAAAAGCATGGGGTGGGAAGCCAAACTGCTTTTGAAACTCTCTGAGCAAATGAAATGGACTTAGCGCGGCAAGTTTGGCTAATTCTTCCAGCGAGACATCAGCTTGAGGGAAATCCTCTAAAAACTCTTTCACTAATGATACTTGTTTTTGTGCTTTGGTCGACTGCTGCAGTGGCGAGCGGTGGGTACTGTGTTTACTCGCTAACTTGATGAGCGTGCCATACACCAGCGTTTCTCTCAGCAGTCTATTGTCCGACTTTTCTAATGTCTCAAATACCAGCCGTAGCTGACCAGCGAGTTCCGGATCGTACACTACTGGTTGAGGAAAGTAGGGAAGGGCAATGTTAGGAGACGCAAGCTCTTGCCCTAGAGTCTGAAACTGGTCCGGGACTGGGTACATGGCTTTGTACTCCCATCCTCCTTCTGAAGCAGAGTGGCCGCTATGCACTTCATCAGCGTTGATTAAAATGATGCTGTCTTGCGGCGCGATGTGGTTCCCCCCAGTACGGAAGAATTTTTGCGCGCCCTTTTCAATCACGCCGATGGTATAACCTTCGTGACTATGGCGAGAAAAATGCTGCTTTTCGTACTTCGCATCGAGCAATTCTAAGCCTCCGAGTTCTTGAGCAATCTTGAATGTCGCGATTTCCTTATTCTTTTTTTTCATGATGCCTCATTTACTCAGGAGTTCAGGCTGGAGAGTGTAACGGATCTATGGTGCTTATTTTTGTACAAAATTGCTATGTGTTTTAAAAACTGCTGGTTAGGCGCTAAAAGGTTAATAGGTTGCTACGTTATAACTTTGTGAATTAATGTATTGGTGAACACCTTTATCACGGAATATATCTATTGTTTTTTGTTGTCTCGTTGATATATGATCCGCCTCCTTTTTTATTGCACACCTTTTCTTCCATGATTGATTTAGTTGTACTCCCTGTTTATCTGACTGCTGTTCTGGCGTTATTGATGTTGCCTGGTCCTGATATGTTACTGATTGCCAGTTCAAGTATGAGCTATGGCAAAAAAGTTGGGCTGTTTGCCAGCCTTGGAAATGCGACCTCAGGCGTCATTTTAACCCTGTTGGCTGCGATGGGCGTCTCCACGCTTGTCGCGATGAGTCCGGTTGCGCTAAAGGTGCTGCACTTGCTGGGCGGTGCTTACCTGCTAAAAATGGGGTGGGACTGTATGAGAGCGCAAGCTTCGTCGGCTCCAGAGCTTGATCAAATGAGTAAAATGGCGACGACCTATTATCAGCGCGCTTTGATGAGCAACTTACTCAACCCAAAAGCATTAGTGTTTTTTGTTATGTTCTTGCCGCAGTTTGTTTCCAGCAACATTACGGCCACATCGGGTGAGCAAATGCTAGCGCTTGGCTTGTTACTTAACGTTATGGGCCTTCTGTTTAATCTGTTACTTGTCGCGTTGGCTGGCAGTGTGGGTAAGGGGCTGATTGAAAATGACAAATTCCGCATGGTCCAACATAAATTAATGGGATTGGTGTTTGTGATATTAGCATTGTGGATGTTGAGCAGTTTCGTTCTGTAACCTTTCAAATGCGAAGAAAACAGCCAGCAATTATTGCTGGCTGTTTTTGTTTTTGCGTCTAGAGATTTTTACTTACAAGCTTTTTTGGTGGGCGTCGATAAGTTCATTCATCTTCGCTTCTGTAGCTTGCTGGGCTTGTTCATAGCTCATGTTGTCCGGAAAATCAGAGATGACTTCGTAGTAACATTTCAATTTAGGCTCAGTGCCTGAAGGACGAACGATCACGCGTGATTGGTCTTCGAGGTGGTAGATCAATACATCACTGGAAGGTAAATCGATCGCTTCTTCAGAGCCGTCGTCATACGTTTTTACGGATGTTTTTAAATCTTCTGTTATTGCTACTTTTTTCCCTGCGATATCTCTTGGTGGCGTTGCACGTAGCTTGTCACCGATAGGTGGCGATTTTGGATCCAAAGCAATACTGCGTTGTGCGTTGAAGTAAAATCCGTGCTGACGGTAAAGCGCTTCCAGTTTGTCCCATAGCGTTTGGCCTTGAGCTTTCAGTTTTCCTGTCAGCTGAGAGAAGGCAACGATCGCAGAGAGCCCATCTTTGTCCCAGACTTTATTACCAACTGTGTAACCCAGAGCCTCTTCGTAAGCGAATAAGAATGGGTGTTGCTCTGTTTCTTTCTCCATGGCGATGTTGGTCAGCCATTTAAAGCCCGTTAAGGTTTGGTAGTATTGTGCACCATGCGTTTTGGCAATGCTGCTTAATAGGCGAGAAGAGACGATGGTATTTCCCACCAGCGAGTTTGGTTGTTGCTCCAGCAGGTAATCACCAAATAGTGAGCCGACTTGGTCACCAGTGAGCATTTGATACTCACCATCAGGACGTTTAACCGCGACTGCAAAACGGTCTGCATCTGGGTCGTTAGCACAGGCGATATCGGCGTCTACTGATTTACCCAGAGCCATCACCATGTCCATTGCACCTGCTTCTTCTGGGTTAGGGAAGTTAACCGTTGGGAAGGTACCATCCGGCTCACGCTGCTCTGTTACACTCGCCACTTTCTTAAATCCGGCATCAGCCAAAAGCGTCTCTGCCATATCGGCACCGACACCATGCATGGCTGTGTAAGCGATAGAAATATCGGTGTTGGAATCTGGTGTGAGCAACGCATTTTCGTTCATGGTTTGGCGATAACTCTGGTAGTAGTCATCTTCCAGCCAAACCAGTAATCCCTGTTGTTTCGCATCGTCTAACGACATCAGCGGTAGAGGCTTGGTCGTTGCCAGGTCGATCTCAGCGGCAATCCCCGAGTCATGCGGTGGAATAATTTGCGCACCATTCTCCCAGTAGACTTTAAAGCCATTATATTCCGGCGGGTTGTGACTTGCTGTTACGACAACAGCTGCGGCAGCGTTCAGTGTACGTACACCAAAGGCAACGATTGGCGTTGCAGCCACTTTATGAGTCAAATAAACCTTGATGCCAAGTGCGGTCAGTACAGATGCAGTATCGTGCGCAAACTGCTTTGAGTCTGGTCGACCATCGTATCCAATAACAACGCCGCGTGATGTTGCGTCTTGAACCTGGTCAATTAAGTAGTGGCCAAGTCCGGTTGCAGTTTCCTGAATAACGAGGCGGTTCATACGGTTTGGACCCGCACCGATTTTTCCTCGTAATCCTGCGGTACCAAAAGCAAGGCGTGAACCAAATCGGTCGTTGATCTCTTGCTGATCATTTGTGTCGACGAGGTGTTGCAGCTCTTCACGAGTTTTAGGATCGGGGTCTCGTGCTAGCCATTGATCAATTATTGCGGTCATGTCTGTCTTTCCTTAGGTGTGGGGGCCTACCTGTTTCGACTTTACGTCATTAATTGCAATTAATGTAAATGGTTATCAATTCCAATTCAAAGAGGGCAATCGATAAACCGAATTTATTTTTTAATTATCGAACAAAATTTATTCGCATTTTATTTCTTGAAGAACTTTAGAACTATAACTAGCCTTTTAACATAAATATAACAAACCATGTTGAAATCGCAGTTTTTGCGATTTTTCGTAAATTTGTTCGATATTTGCATCGGGACGCAAGGAAGCTCGCGTAAGCGTAGCGGCTGAGCAGAGGAGAGATCTTTTGAAAAGATTAGCGACTACTCTTGCCTTAACATTGAATGTGATTTTAATCACATTCTCCTCTTATGGATGGTCAAAAGACAACGACTACAACATGACCAAAGGGGTCACAGCGATCAGTGAGCAAGTGTATGAATTGCATATGCTGATCTTCTATATCTGCTGTGCGATTGCCCTTGTGGTCTTTGGTGTCATGTTCTATTCCATCATTCGTCATCGCAAGTCAAAAGGAGCAGTTGCCGCTCATTTCCATGAAAGCACCAAAGTGGAAATTATTTGGACTGTTATCCCTATCATCATTCTTGTCGCAATGGCGATTCCCGCAACAAAAACTTTAGTTGCAATGGAAGATACCAGCCAATCGGATCTCACTATCAAAATCACTGGCTCTCAGTGGAAGTGGCATTACAACTATTTTGGTCAAGACGTCGAGTTCTTTAGTCTGCTCGCAACCAGTCAGAAGCAGATTGACGGAATCGAAGCCAAAGGCGCTCATTACTTACTTGAAGTGGATCAACCTCTGGTTCTTCCGGTCAATCGCAAAGTCCGTTTTCTCCTCACGTCAGACGATGTGATTCACTCGTGGTGGGTACCTGATTTTGCAGTGAAGAAAGACACCGTACCTGGATTTATCAATGAAGCGTGGACAAGAATTGATGAGCCTGGTGTGTACCGCGGCCAATGCGCCGAGCTCTGTGGTCGTGCTCACGGGTTTATGCCGATTGTGGTACATGCGATGGAAGAGCAAGAGTTCGACCAATGGTTATCGGGTAAAAAAGAAGAATTAGCCCTTCAAAAAGCCGCCGCTCAAGAAGCATTAACCCAAGACTTGTCCATGGATGAGCTGATGGCAGAAGGTGAAGCGATTTACACCTCGCGTTGCGCAGTGTGTCATCAGGCGAATGGTGAAGGTATTCCAGGCGCATTTCCTGCAATTAAAGGCAGCCCTGTGGCCACAGGTAATGTAACTGAGCATATTGGAGTGGTTGTGAATGGTCGCGCGGGAACCGCGATGCAGTCTTTTGCCAACCAGTTAAGCGATAAAGAGATCGCAGCTGTCATAACCTACCAGAGAAATGCGTGGGGTAATGATACGGGCGATACCGTTCAAGCATCTGACGTCAATGCCTTTAAGGCACAAAAGAGTGCTAAGGAGGAAATATGAGTAAGCCAGCAGAAAAAGCGATAAAGTCTGCGCCGATTGAAGCGCAAACTTCGGCAAATTCAACCATTGCTCTTGATGATGATCATGATGTTCATCACGCGCCAAAAGGACTTACTCGCTGGTTGTATTCGACCAACCACAAAGACATCGGCACACTTTATCTCTGGTTTAGTTTCACCATGTTCCTGACCGGTGGTGCGATGGCGATGGTCATTCGCGCAGAGCTGTTTCAACCAGGCTTACAATTGGTAGAACCTGAGTTTTTCAACCAGATGACGACAGTTCATGGCTTGGTTATGGTCTTTGGTGCGGTGATGCCTGCCTTTACGGGCTTAGCGAACTGGATGATACCGATGATGATTGGTGCGCCAGATATGGCTTTACCACGCATGAACAACCTGAGCTTTTGGATTCTACCTTTTGCGTTTCTCATATTATTAAGCTCTCTGTTCTTGCCAGGAGGCGCGCCCAACTTTGGCTGGACATTCTACGCACCGCTTTCAACCACGTATGGCCCGGACAGTACGGCGTTGTTTGTGTTCTCTGTCCACATCATGGGTATAAGCTCGATCATGGGGGCGATTAATGTCATCGTAACCATCGTGAATATGCGTGCGCCGGGCATGACGTGGTTCAAAATGCCAATGTTTGTTTGGACTTGGCTCATCACTGCATTTCTGCTGATTGCGGTGATGCCGGTATTGGCTGGCGCGGTAACCATGGTTCTTACCGATAAGTACTTTGGCACCAGCTTCTTTGATGCGGCTGGTGGGGGCGACCCGGTTATGTTCCAGCACATTTTCTGGTTCTTTGGTCACCCAGAAGTGTACATCATGATCCTACCTTCCTTTGGCATTATCTCGGCAATTGTTCCTGCGTTCAGTGGTAAGAAGCTATTTGGTTACCATTCTATGGTGTACGCGACGTGCAGTATCGCTCTGCTGTCATTCCTTGTATGGGCTCACCATATGTTTACCACAGGGATGCCGGTGTTTGCCGAAATATTCTTTATGTATTGCACCATGCTGATCGCAGTGCCAACCGGGGTGAAAGTGTTTAACTGGGTTGCGACCATGTGGCGCGGTGCACTGACGTTCGAAACACCAATGCTGTTTGCGATTGCGTTTATTGTGTTGTTTACCATTGGCGGTTTTTCAGGCTTGATGCTGGCTATCGTGCCAGCCGATTTCCAATATCACGATACCTATTTTGTGGTTGCGCACTTCCATTACGTTCTGGTTTCCGGGGCAGTCTTCTCCATTATGGCGGCGGCTTATTATTGGCTTCCGAAATGGACGGGTAACATGTATGACCACAAGTTAAGTTTGTGGCATTTCTGGTGCTCGCTCATCTCCGTCAATGTGTTGTTCTTCCCGATGCACTTCTTAGGGCTAGCCGGTATGCCGCGAAGAATCCCGGATTACTCCATCCAGTTTGCTGATGTAAACCAAATCGTCTCTATTGGTGGCTTCGCCTTCGGCCTTTCTCAACTGATTTTCTTGTGGGTGGTTATCAAGTGTATTCGTGGTGGTGAGAAAGCAACCGCGAAACCTTGGGAGCGATCAGAAGGGCTGGAATGGACAGTGCCAAGTCCTGCGCCGCACCATACTTTCACGACACCTCCTAAAGTCGATTAAATGTAGGAGGCAAGCGTGACTCAATCTAATCCATCGAATAAGAAACTGACCATCAAGCTACTGATAGCCACAGTGCTGATGTTTGGCTTTGGATTTGCTTTGGTCCCCTTGTACGACGTGATGTGCGATGCGTTGGGCATTAACGGCAAAACTAATGATGTGGCCGCCATTCAGCCCACAGGCATGGAACCGGACATGAGCCGCACGATTCGAGTGGAGTTTATGGCGCACGTTAATCCGGATATGCCATGGGAATTTAGACCCAAAGTCATTTCTATGGATGTTCATCCCGGTCAGGTCATACAAACTGAATACCTTGCGTTTAACGAGAGCGGACGCAAATTGGTTGGACAGGCTGTTCCGTCTGTGTCGCCAGGCAATGGCGCGGCTTACTTTAATAAGATTGAGTGCTTCTGCTTCAACCAGCAGCCGTTGGAAGGCAATCAACACGCACAAATGCCACTGATTTTTTACATTGAGCCTGATATTCCCGACTCAATAAATACGTTAACGCTGTCTTACACACTCTACAAACTGCCTCCACAGGAAGGGAGTTAGCCTCTCATAGAGAGCGCAGACCAATTAACGTCTGTAAGGAGAGAACTTATGAGTAATAAACCTGGGACTTATTACGTTCCTGCTCAAAGCAGCTGGCCAATTCTTGGCGCGTTTGCTCTGTTCTTAGTCGCTGTCGGTGCAGGTATGACCGTACAGGGGACTCAAAGTGAAGGTCCGGTCGGATCGATTGGTCGTGTTGTTTTGGCCGCGGGATTTCTGTTTCTGCTGTACATGTTAGCGGGCTGGTTTAGTAACGTGATTACCGAGTCGCTGACCGGTAAGTACAGCTCTCAAATTACTCGCTCTTTTCGTCAGGGGATGAGTTGGTTCATTTTCTCAGAGGTGATGTTCTTTGGCGCATTTTTTGGTGCGCTGTTCTACGCAAGAATGGTCGCCGTCCCATGGTTGGGTGGGGCGGACAATAACTTCATGACTAATGAAGTTCTCTGGCCCAATTTTGAAGCGATGTGGCCACTGACAACTACGCCTAGTGGCGATACCACTCAAGCGATGCCGTGGCAAGGCATTCCGCTCACCAATACCATCATTCTTCTGCTCTCTTCCATCACATTGCATATGGCTCACATCAGTTTGGAACAAAACAAACGTACTGCGCTGATTGTCTGGCTGGAAATCACCATTGTGCTGGCGGGTTTCTTCCTATTTTACCAGGCGGAAGAGTACATCCACGCTTATCAGGAAATGGGGCTGACTTTGCAGTCCGGGGTTTACGGTAATACTTTCTTTATGCTGACGGGTTTCCACGGCATGCACGTTTGTCTTGGAACGATTTTCTTAATCGTATTGCTGTTCAGAATCGCGAAGGATCACTTTTCTCCAAACAACCATTTTGCCTTTCAGGCGGGCAGTTGGTATTGGCACTTTGTTGATGTGGTTTGGTTGTGCCTGTTTGTTTTCGTTTACGTGCTTTAACGCCCCACCTGAAGCTAGTAGGGGCGAGGGTTAGGGTCTATCCATCCAGACGTCAGTGCGATAAGGAGCAGGATAACAACTAGCGCAGAAAACATGACTCGTCGGCCCAAATAGTGACTCATCGGTTTATGGTCACGGTCGGGATTATCAGGATCTTCACGAACCATTTCGATAAGGGCTTTGGCGAGGTTGAATATGATGAATAGCAGCAAAAGGATGAGCGTCAATTTGAACAAGAATACGGTGGACATGGAACCTCCGGTTTCAACACTACTTTTATCGAAGCGGTTTTGGGGTGCGGTTTGTTTAACTGTGGCTGTGTTTTGTCTGTTGGTCAAACTGGGCTTTTGGCAATTAGAGAGAGGCGAGGAGAAACAAGCCCTTGAGCAGACCATTCTCTCGCGTTCTGACCAGCCTTATCAGGCAATGCATGTCGTACTCGATAACAACGATTGGCGTGAAGAAAGTGTCATTGGCGTTAAGGTCGAGGCGCAAGTGACCCCTGAACCTTTGCCTGTGATTTTGTTGGACAACCAAACCTACAACGGAAAAGTGGGTTATCTGGCGTATCAGGTGGTTTCTGTTAGCCAGCAACAGAACATATTGGCACTTATGGAACTGGGTTTTGTGGAAGGAGAGCGCTCCCGCTCTGTATTGCCAGTTGTCAAAGAGTTAGAGACGCCAGCTATGGTGACAGGGCGATTGTACCGCAAATCAATGAACCCATTGAGTTCCGAGTTGATGCCCGAGCTGGGCGATGCCATTCGTGTGCAAAATATTAATATCTCTCAATTGAACGAGATGATGAATGTCGAGTTAATGCCAGCGGTTTTGCAGCCAGATAATTTAGAAAACTGGCCATATGAATTCCCGTGGAACCCGTTACCACTAACAAGCGCTAAACACTTTGGCTATTCCGTACAATGGTTTGTCATGGCGGGTGTCTTTCTCCTACTGACTGTCGTGGTCTTTATTCGTTGGTTAAGAGCGGTCTCATCACATGGAGGTGAAAAATGACTTCGAAAGTAACAAGAGGGCGTCTAGTTTTGATCTCGTTAGTGTGTTTGTTCGCCCTACCTGCGTTAATTGCAAAGTTGATCTTGAGTCAGGGTTGGTATCAGAGTGGCGTGACTAACCGAGGTAAACTCATTGAACCTTACACTACGCTCGAACAGTTAGGTCAAACAGCCCCGCAAACGCTACATGGTTGGCAATTGGCGTATGTGGTGCCCAATCATTGTGAGCAGCAGTGCCAACAACAGTTGCATCTGCTTAAACAAAGTCATATCGCCTTAGGAAAATATCAAGAACGTGTTGTGCCTGTGCTTTGGACATTGGAATCGTCAGACTCGGTAGATACATCGCTGGAGAGGATGGTAATAAACGCGTCTGTGGCAGAAAAAGTTGAACAAGGGCAAGTGGTCATCGTTGACCCTTTGGGGCAGTTAGTTATGTCCTACACACCAAAGCAAAATGAAGATTTGGTTAAGCTTAGCAAGGATATGCTGGCTGATTTGCGCAAACTGCTTAAGTTGTCCCGAGTGGGATAGGGGGAAACCATGACACTAATTCGACTAGTGAGAATCAGCTTGTGTCTTACTCTGGTGGTGATCATGCTCGGTGCTTATACTCGTTTATCCGATGCTGGCCTAGGCTGCCCTGACTGGCCGGGTTGCTATGGTCATTTGTCGGTTCCGCATCACGAAGATGATGTCGCAAGAGCCAACCTGAATTTTCCTGAGCGTGCGGTCGATCATGAAAAAGCGTGGCTGGAGATGATCCATCGTTATTTTGCTGGGACGCTTGGAATCATCATCTTAGCGATGGCCGTTATTGCATCACGCTCAGAACGGGTTAACGCTTCGATACCGATCATGCTTTGCATACTGGTTGTTGGGCAAGCGATGTTGGGTATGTGGACGGTTACCCTCAAACTGATGCCTGTTGTAGTCATGCTTCATTTACTCGGTGGTTTCACATTGTTGGCACTGCAAGCGGTATTTCATTGTCAGCTTAAGGCGCAAGGCAATCTCTATTTTTCACCCTCCACCAATACGGTGCGTTTATTCTCTATGGTCGCATTTGCAGTGGTGCTCTTGCAGGTGCTGCTGGGCGGTTGGACTTCTTCAAACTATGCCGCGTTGATGTGTACCACATTGCCCATTTGTGAAGGCGATTGGATGAGTTACCTATCCTGGAAAGAAGCATTTTCATTGTGGCAAGCCGGATTCGAAAATTACGAATTTGGTGTTTTGGAATATCCGGCAAGAATGACCATACACGTGAGCCATCGAATTGGAGCCATTGTGACGGCGCTGGTGGTTACATCGTATTGCGTACTTTTGTTCAAACAAGGCTCTCATTACTCTCGGGCGTCAGGCTTGTGGATTGGCATTGTGCTTATCTGCCAAATCATGCTCGGCGTAAGCAATGTCGTGTTTCAGTTGCCTATCTACGTCGCAGTGGCCCACACACTGGGCGCTGCAATTATGTTGAGCTTGATTTGTGTGAGTCAATTCTACTTGTGGCAAGGAAAAACACAGTGGAGTCATCAAGCGAAAGGAGTTCGCTATGAATAAAGAAATTGCATTGTCTTTAGAGGGACAAAAGCGAATTGGTTCTACTTACCTAAAACTCACCAAGCCAAAAGTGGTCGCACTCATGCTGGTGACCGCTGTTGTTGGTATGAGCCTGGCGCCTGTGACTGTTTTCCCTTGGCTACAAGCTGCGATAGGGCTAGTCGGGATCGGTTTGATGGCAGGTTCTGCTGCCGCATTTAATCATTTGATCGATCGTCATATAGACGCGCGAATGGCTCGTACTCATAAGCGTCCGTTGCCCTCTGGGGACACCAACCCGAAGTCTGTGGTGACATTTGCCGTTTGTTTAGGCGCAGTAGGGTTTGTTCTGCTGTACGCTTGGGTAAACCCGTTGACCGCATGGATGACACTATTGAGTTTGCTTGGCTATGCGGTTGTCTACACCATGTATCTCAAGCGGGCTACGCCACAAAATATTGTGATAGCCGGCATAGCTGGTGCGATGCCACCACTATTAGGATGGACAGCGGTAACTGGCGAATTGCACGGTAATGCATGGCTTTTGGTGATGATCATATTCATCTGGACGCCACCCCACTTTTGGGCTCTGGCGATTCACCGAGTGGAAGAATATCGTAAAGTGGATATTCCTATGCTTCCTGTCACGCATGGGATCGAATACACCAAAACCTCAATTCTGTTGTATTCCGTACTGCTTACTTTGGTATGTGTGATGCCAGTGCTGGTTGGTATGGTCGGCTTTATTTATCTATTTACCTCACTTCTGCTTAACGCCGGATTTATTTACCACGCTTGGAAGCTGAAGTTTGCACCGGAAGAACGGAGCGCGATAGAAACCTTTAAGTTTTCTATCTATCATCTTTTTGTGTTGTTTATCGCTTTACTTGCAGATCACAACCTCAATTTATCAATGATGTGAACCTTTGTGACATTCTGAATAGAAAAACGCCGGATTGTAGTCATCCGGCGTTTTTAATTTTTTATTGAATTTCTAGCAACTCAATATCAAAGATCAGCACACTTGCTGGTGGAATTGGACCCGAACCACCTTTGCCGTAACCGAGAGTGCTTGGTACGAACAGGCGAATCTTCTCACCTTCTACCATGTACTGAACACCCTCTTGCCAGCCTTTAATCACTTGGTTCAGACCGAATGAGATAGGCTCGCCGCGGTTTACTGAACTATCGAATACCGAACCATCAATCAGTGTGCCATGGTAATGCACTTTTACTTTGCTTGTTGCTGTTGGGTGAACGTCACCCGTACCTTTCTCTAGCACCATATATTGCAGGCCACTTTCTGTTGTGATGACCCCGTCTTTCTTGGCGTTCTCTAGTAGGAATGCTTGTCCCTTGGCAAAGTTTTCATCGGCCACTTTATGGTTTGTCCAAGTGCGATAAATGAAAAATGCCGCAAGAACAAAAATAATAATAGGAAACAAAAATTTAGACACGTTGGCTCCTTGTCTATTTAGGTTGCTTTAGTAAGTAGTTAATTGTTTCAGCCATAGCTTCAATACTGTCATGACCGCCGCTAATCACCTGATATTTACCGTTGACGATAAAGGTTGGCACTGAGTTGATTTGCCCTTTAGTCGTAATTGCATCAGCATTGTTTATGTACTCGAAAAGCTGTTTTTGCTGTGCTTCGTCAAGTTGATAAGGGCTGATCAGGTTACGAGCTTCAAACGCTTTTTCTACCGCAGCTTGGCGTTCATCAGCGGTGGCTTCAGGTGCCATTTGAACCGCAGCGAACAGGTCAGCCATAAATGCCTTATCTGGAGTCGCCTCTAGCTGCATTACCGCCGTATAGAAAATGATAGCGCTGATCTGAGCACTTTCGTTAAACGTAACATGCACTTTTTCAACGTCTTGCTCAGTCAGAGACTCCAGTTGAGGGACAAACTCTTCCATCGAGCGACAGTGACCGCAGGTCAGAGAAAAAGCTTCGGTAACAGGAGCGAGTTGGTACTCCTGAAGTGAGGCTGGCAGCACTTCATACTGTTTGCCTTGTAGCGGCTGTGAATTGCCGTTGTCACATGCTGAGAGTGCTGTCACTGCGGCAAAAAAAGCAAATCCTTTCAAAATGTTTTTGAACATATTAACGCTCGATTGAGAAATTTTCGCTAGTTTATCGGTTAACGATGACGACTAAAACCATTAAAACCGATTGTTACACTAAAGTGAGATGATAATGCCCAAATAGAAATCAAACTCGCTGCTAAAAGCATCATATGGCTGGCACGAACAGTGCATTTGTTTCGATGTTTTAATGTCATTTGACGTTATGCCTGATATTGAACTGACGAAAGCGCTAAAGACAATGCGTATTGAGTCGACATAATGAATAAGAGTTTTTCTACGTTGGGAACGGTATGAAGCAGTGGTTTTTAATTGTTTGTGGCATTCTTGGAGGGTGCGGCAGTATCAGTCAAGACATAGTGCCTGGTGGGAACATGTTAGATACAGCCCCGAAGACGAACACAGAGCTAAGACACCCTGAGTGGGGGTATGGTAATTCATCGAGTGTCATGAACATCGCTGCTCAGCCGACTACGAACGCTGCTGTGAACGAATCCTATTCCATAACTTCACTGGAGATGTTTTTAGATCGGCACAATATTGCCCATGAAACCATCAGTGGGGGACACTTGATGGTACGCTTGAAAGATCAAGTTCACTTTCAGACTGGTTCTGCCCAATTATCCGCACAATCTCAAGGCTGGCTGAGCAGTCTAGGGCACTATCTGGCAGGACGTACTGATGTTGACGTGGTGATCGATGGGCATGCGGACAGCACCGGGGCGGCAAGTTTTAATGACACATTGTCCGAACGACGAGCTCGCGAAGTTGAAAAGCAGTTGCTGGCAACCAGTATTCCACGTCAAAGGGTTTTCTCGCGTGGGTTTGGTGAGCATGCTCCCCAATGCAGCAATGCGACCGCCAGCGGAAAAGCATGTAATCGCCGTGTGGAACTGATGCTGATCGTCAGCGACTAATCGTCGTTATTTGTTCTGATAAATAGAAAAGAGGCACCAATTGATTGGTGCCTCTTTTACATCCGCCAATGTTCTTAGGGGGAACTAGGCAAATTCTTTTTCAATATGTGCGACGATGTCTGAAGACTCGTAAAGCCACTGTGTCTCACCATCTTTTTCGATTCGAAGACAAGGAACTTTAATTCTACCGCCACCTTGCTCGAGATCTTGGCGATGAGCAGGGTCGTTCTTCGCGTCACGTAGTTCGATTTTTACCGACTGTCGTTTCATTGCACGGCGAACTTTCACGCAGAAAGGACAAGCTTCAAACTGATAAAGCGCATATTGCTTCGCTTTGTCGTCAACGCTCATTTGTTCATTAGCATCACGCTTGATTCCACGAGGTGAAAAAACAGCGTTAAGCAATAATATGATTTTTCCTAAAAACCAACGAATAAACTTCATAATGAGTCCCTGATGTTCAAAGGATGATGTCCTTTACGAATACAATTACGACAAGTGTCGCGCCGGAGACGCAGTCTATCAGTTGTTTACTGTAGATAAAACCATGCTTTTTATATGGAAAAGAGTCGTTTGAACCAACCTAAAAAGCCGCCACTTTTGGCTGGATTTGCTTCTCGTCCCAAATAAAAGCTACGCATCAACTCGGTTCTAAACGCGTCGACATCAATACGTTGAATCACCAGTTCATGTTGGAGCGTGTTCTGAGTTTGCTCTGCATGATCGTGAGCCAGGCTGAAATCCATATTCAGATACCCTTGCGTAAAGAGCCACAGGTGGGTAATCAGAATAAGGTTTTCAGCAGATTGATTGGTGAACTTGCTCGCGTGTTCGTCACCCACTGACTCACTGATCGCTATCTGCATTTGTTGGCTAGCGTGCGCGTTTTGCTCGTAGCTAGCACTAGCTTCAATGTGTGATTTAGTCAGCAATCCCAGCAGATGAAGTGCCGGGGCTGTTGATGGCTTATTCTCACACACTCTAGTGAATAGCGCGTTCTGTTCGTCCAGCCAACGTTTCTTTGCCGTCTTATGCTCGGTTACAAAGGGAATCGTTTTGAATCCCATCTCTTGAAACAGTGTATTAAGTGGCGTCATGACTTTGCAGTTCCCTCACCGTTACTTCGATATGTTGATCGTTAATATCAACAAATATAGACGTACCAGTGATCATAACAGAAAGGCTTGCGCCACGGTCAAGGTGCTGACAAATTGTGTCAATGGAGTCGTAGTCAAAACTTTCTACGCTTACCGGAAGCATGGAAAACTTGCCTGATACTTTCTCCCACCATACCGAAGCCTTAGTGTTATAGCTGTAGACTTTGACCTGCTTTGAAAGGCGAGTGGCTTTTTTGATTCGATCTGCGTCTGGTTCACCGATTTCAATCCAGTGTGTGATGCTTTGATCGTCTTCGATGTGCCAAAGGTCAGGCTCTTCAATGGTTGATAACCCTTTTGTAAACTCTAAATCGCTCGTCGCATTGAGGCAATAAGCCAAGACGCGGGCGATCATACGTTGTGGTTTTTCCGAGGGATGAAGAGCGATGGTCAGTTTGTGCGAATTATAATAGTCGTTGTTCATATCGGAAATATCGATACGAAACTTATAAATGGTTGGTTTTAGCGCCATGTTGTTATCGGTGACCGGAGAGAAAATTTCGTTATAGATAAAAAAATAGCCAGCTTAAAAGCTGGCTACAGTATCAAATTCTTTAAGAATTAAAGTACTTTGATTTGCTCTGCTTGAGGGCCTTTTTGACCTTGAGAGATAACAAATTCTACTTTCTGGCCTTCAACTAGAGTACGGAAGCCGTCACCAGTGATTGCAGAGAAGTGAGCAAATACGTCAGGACCGTTTTCTTGTTGGATGAAACCGAAGCCTTTAGTTTCGTTGAACCACTTAACTGTGCCAGTAGCTGTGTTAGACATGTCTATTTTCCTAAATATCTAAATTTGTGTAATCTTTCGCCTCAACGGCGCTTATAGCGTGGAAAAATAAATTGCTATTGCGTACCACAGGACGACGGAGTTACAAGTAATCCAACGAAATGTGAAAACAAAGAACTTTCTTTCTAGCCGTGTTTGAGTCTAGGTTAAATACGATAAGAGTCAACAGATATTAGTACTTTAAGGGGAAATATTTGTATGCAGTCACTATTTAATCTGCTTGTTTTAGAGTAATTTTCAATTAAATGACGTCGCTGTGAATTTTTCACGCATAAAATTTAATTTACTCAATTAAATTGACTTATTTTTCTAATTATTGTCCAATCTGGCCCGACCATTAAGGAGGATTTATGGCAAAGTTAAAAGCTAGTCCTCAGTCGAATGAGTTTCAGCATGATACCGAATTCGGCAGAGGTAAAATAAAAGATAATGCGCTTAAAGCAGTTGTTACGAGTCAGTTATTTAAAACGAGAATCGTTAACGCCAAAAAAGGTAAAGGCAGCTTCAGTCGGAAAATGAAGCATAGAGGCAAAGAGCCCTATTCAAAGTACTCACATTGTGGATTTTGAATAGGGCTTTTTCTTTATCCTAATAACCTGCACTCAAGTTATTAGGTTTGATTCTGCATGATTATTGATGCTTGTTGATTCTCGTTCTTATTATCTATTTCGTCCTAATCTCACTACATATCACACACCTGAGTTTTTCTACTTCACATCACCTAAGCGCAATGAGTTCCTTGCTATACTCAATTGAATTTCATGTTTTTATTGTTATTTGTGTTGTCGACGTAAAGCCAATATGAGTGAGAGGAGCATTATGTTTAAAGCGTTTGTGATCCTGCTATGTATTATCACTTCACCGCTGGCTTTGGCGGCAACTGCGTTTGAGATAGTTCAGAAGTCGGATCAAACCATGCGAGGTGAGTCGAGCTACAGTGAAGCGACGATGGAGATTATCCGGCCAGATTGGCGGCGCTCAATGACGATGAAGAGCTGGACTAAAGGAACAGAGCTTTCGTTAGTGCTGGTGACTGCTCCAGCAAAAGATAAAGGCAGTGCATCACTCAAACGTTACCGGGAGATGTGGAACTGGGTACCAAGCATTGAACGAATTATAAAGATTGCGCCATCGATGTTGAGCCAGTCGTGGATGGGTTCTGACTTCACGAATGACGATCTCATTAACCAATCCTCTATCGTTGTAGATTACCAACATACTCTACTCGGAGAGGATACCTTTGACGGAGATAAGGTTTGGCGGATTGATGCCTTAGCTAAGCCTGACGCGCCAGTCGTCTGGAATAAAGTCACCTTGTGGATTTCTCAGGCGACTTACTTACAGCGAAAAATCGAGTTTTATGATGAGTTTGATGATCTAGTCAATGTCATGACCACTTTTGATATCAAAACCTTAGGAGGAAGAAAGGTTGCTACCCGCCTGGAAATGCGTCCAGTTGATAAGCCGGGTAACCGAACCGTGTTGACTACACATCAAGCCCAGTTCGACTTTAAGATTGATGATGACTTTTTCTCTCAACAGCAAATGAAGTTACTCCGGGATTAGGTCGTGTGCATGAGTAGGGACGGCAATAGCGTATGCTGATGAAACTTGCTTGGCGAAATTTATGGCGGCAAAAACGGCGGACGTTACTAACGGCCACAGCATTGGCATTAGTACTTTTCCTTTCCTTGATAACACGCGCTTTTCAAGAAGGCAGTTATACGTCGAACATAAAAAATGCGGCAAAGTTCTATACGGGGTTGATCCAATTACAAAATCCTGTGTTCAGCGACACTTTGAGTATTGATGATGTTTTGCCACAAACCGAGTCCTTTATCTCATCTGCGAAAGATAACCCAAACATTGATGTTGTTCTGCCAAGAGTTGAGTCGTTTGCTCTCGCTGCTAAAGATGAACATTCAAAAGGGGCTTTGGTGTTGGGAGTAGACCCCGAAGCCGAAGACGACTATTCCCGTATCAGTGACAAAATAGTCAAAGGAACTTATATCGCTGCTGGAGAAAATTCAGTGCTGGTGGGGGGACGTCTGGCCCAATACCTACATTTAGACGTTGGTGATGAATTGGTTTTGTATGGCATGGGCTATCATGGGCAAACCGCAGCGGGCTTGTATCGAGTCGCGGGTATTTTGCATTTCCCGCTGCAGCAACTCGACTCTCAATTAGTATACATGCCGCTCGATACCGCTCAGGCTCTGTATTCCCTGGATAAGCAAGTGACAGCTTGGGTTCTCAATACCGAAAACTTACGTGGTTTATCGAGTGTTGTTGATCAACTGCGCCGGGATTATGGTCGAGATGTCGCGGTGAAAGACTGGAAGGCCTTATCGCCTGAACTCTCGCAACAGATTGCGCTCGATAAAGCTGGGGGAATATTTCTAATTTATATCCTTTACGGCATTGTTGGGTTTGGCCTGTTTGCCACAATTCTGATGACCACGTTAGAAAGGCAGCGTGAGTTTGCGGTTATGTTGGCGACCGGGATGCTCAGAGGCAAACTAGTTTCTCTACTGGTTATTGAGTCTCTGTTTATATCGGTCATTGGCGTATTGCTTGGCTTGATGATCAGTGCCCCGATTTTGGCTTATTTTTATTTTAACCCGATTGAAATTACCGGAGAGGCCGCTGAGGTGATGCTAGAAACGGGGTTTGAGCCAATCGTGCCTGTTTCGCTCGACCCGCATTTGGCAATGACTCAAATTATGGTTGTGCTTTTTATCCTCTTCTTATGTCTTTTATACCCTATGGCGCGCTTATTACGCCTTCCTATCGCAAGTGGTCTCAAAGGAGGCTCGCATGTTGATTAAGTTGGCGTGGCGGAACTTGTGGAGAAACAAGCTCAGAACATCAATCATGATTGGGGCAATGGTGTTTGGTCTGATGGGTGTGATTGCCATGATCGGATTTATGAATGGTTTGGTTGATAGCATGATCAAAAATGCGATTTCCTGGCAAACCAGCCACTTGCAGATCCATCAAAACCAGTACTTGGTTAACCCTGAACTGGAGCAGACCATTCCAGACGCTCATGTGATCGCGGCGACCTTAGCCAATCAGCAACAAGTGAAAGCGGTGGCTGAACGTTTTCTTGTGGACGGAATGATCGCCTCTGCTCGGAGTACACGCGGTATTCGCATCAATGGTATCGACATTGTGCAAGAGCCATTAATCACGCCTTTGGCGCAACACATACAGCAAGGGCAATGGTTGGATGAAGACGGTAGAAATCCTATTTTAGTTTCCCAGAAAACCGCCAAGAGATTAAATCTGCGTGTCGGTTCCAAAGTGATTGTGACGCTTTCCGATATTAATGGGGATGTCTCGGGAGCGGCGTTTCGCGTCAGAGGGATATTCAAAACACCGTCGAGTACGTTTGATGATGGTAACGCTTATGTGCGCAAACTGGATTTAGAGAAAGTCGCAGGGTTAAAAGGCGCCCACGAAATTTCTATCCTTCTTAATTCAAACGACGAGAAAGTGTTAGAGAAAACAAAACGGTTTACACAGACGCTGCTGTCTAACACAACGAAAGATAATTTAGTGGTGAGGAAGTGGGAAGAGATACAGCCTTTACTCTCTACGATGATGAGTTCCATGGACATTTCGAATCAGGTCATGCTTGTGGTGTTTGTGCTGGCGATGATGTTGGGCATCATCAATATCATGCTGATGTCAGTATTCGAGCGTACCAGAGAATTTGGCGTGCTGATGGCTGTGGGCATGCAGCAACACAAAATCCGCTTACTTATCATTTTAGAGACGCTGTTTCTCGGGCTGTCGGGCTGCATGTTTGGATTGATAGGAAGTGCCATCATGCTGAAAATTTTGAGTATCACAGGGTTGTCGCTTAGTGGCCTTGCCGACGGGTTAGGCGCTTATGGTGTGGATACCTTGCTGTTCCCAAGAGTGTCTTTTTATGAGTACCAGATGATCATTGTGGCGATTTTTGTCGCGAGTCTGTTTGCTGCTTGGTACCCATCGCGACAAATACTCAAACATCGACCTGTGGATGCCATGGCGGAGAAAACTTGATGACGATTAAACTCGAACATTTAACCAAAACCTACAATCCCGACAGTGATTTTCCGGTGCATGCCGTTAAGAGTGTTGATTTGGAAATCAAACAGGGGGAGTTTGTCGCTATTATGGGGCCGTCTGGTTCGGGAAAAACCACGCTACTCAATATGCTTGGGGGCATTGATGCACCGACTGCAGGTCGAGTGGAAATTGATGGTTGCCTTATTTCCGAAATGTCGGAGAAAGAGCTGATTGCATATCGCAGGGATAACATTGGCTTTATCTTTCAGGACTACAGCCTATTGCCTGTGTTAACGGCATTAGAAAATGTCGAGTTCGTAATGCAACTTCAGGGGAAAAGCGAAAGAGAGTGCCGCGAGCGTGCTTCTTCATTACTTGAGCGGGTTGGATTGGCTGAGCAAATGCATAAACGCCCGAGCAAAATGTCGGGCGGGCAACAACAACGTGTGGCCGTCGCACGAGCACTCGCACCTAAACCTCGCTTTGTTATGGCGGATGAACCAACGGCTAATTTAGATGCGAAAAGTACCGCAGAACTTCTCGATATCATGGAGCAGTTAAGTGAACAAGAGGGCACGACGTTTATCTTCTCCACACATGATCCCAGAGTGATCAAGCGGGCGCATCGAATTATCGTTTTTGAAGATGGGCGTTTAGCGAGAGATTTCAGTAATATTGGTAATCATGCGGAGAGATCTCATGCCTAGGTGGAGGTCAAACGGTTCAAAGCCGAATATCAAAGTGAGCCGCTATCTTGCGTTGAGTTTACTGTTTATAAACTCGCAAACTTCCGCCTCGATTCCGGGTGTCGAGCCTGAAAAAGCATGGGACTTCGATGGTTATATTAAGTACATGGCCACTTATAACATTCCGGATAGTCACAGTAATACGCTCGATCACTTGATTCATAATCGCTTCAATCTTGAATATCGATTCTCACCAAACTGGCGTATTAATGTCGGGATGAGAAACCGTGCTTTGTGGGGGGATTCACTCGATTTCGACCAATATGCAGATCTGGTCGCATTGGATAACGGATACTTTGATCTGAGCAAAAACTGGCGAGATGACAGCGTAATTCTCAATACTCAGTTTGATCGACTTTATATCACCTGGCGTGAGGAAGACTGGAGCGCAACGGCGGGTCGTTTTCGTGTCAATTGGTCGATGAACACGATCTGGAACCCAAACGATATCTATAATGCTTACTCTATTTATGACTTTGATTATGAAGAGCGCGCAGGTACCGATGCGCTAATGGTAAGCAAGAAGCTAGGGTTTGCCGATGGCATCGATTTAATTTTCGCGCCAGCGGAGTCGCCAGATAAGAATAGTATTTCGCTACGCTATTTTGCCAATCAATCAGGCTGGGATTATCAGGTGATTGCTGGGCGGACAAAACGAGACTTTGTACTTGGAGCCGGGTTTGCAACGGACATCCACGAAGCGGGTTTACGTGGTGAATTATCCTGGTTTGATCCGATAGAAAAGCAATACCAAGGCGAATTGACTCAATCATCCATGGTAGGAAGCCTCGAATCGGACTACAGTTTTGGAGGAAAACGGAGCTGGCTTGGGCGTGTGGCGTGGTTATTCATTTCAGAGCCAGTTGATGCTTCTAGTGCCGTCGCTTATCTAAACTTACCTCTCGATGCGAAAACCCTCAGTTTTACCCAGCACACACTTTATGCTGATGTAAGCTTTGATCTGACTTCCCTTAATCGCCTGACGGCATCCGTAAGTTATTACGATGATGGCTCTTATTTTGCGGGTCTTTCGAGTAATTACTCACTTGCTAATGACTGGCAGTTACTCACGGTTGTTCAATGCTTTACCGGTGAAAGTGACAGCTTGTTTGGTGAGACGCCTGCGACACTATTGTTTGCGAACATTCGCTACAGCTTCTAGCAAGCGCATTCATCTAGTCATTGTCTCTAAATACTTTTGTTAATAGCAAATAAAACCTTGTTTTTATGGCGTTTTCGTCCATTAGGGTTAATCTTTTTGTAAAAGTCGTTATATTTGTGGTTCATCGTTAAAAGGAGTTTATGGATGAACCTTACGATTTCAGGAAAGTTACAGCTGAGTTTTATGTTGTTGGCTGTTCTTTTTATTGCGTCTGCGATCTTTACTTATCGAAATATCACTACCGTCGAGCAGCATGTCTCTTCGCTTCTTACTTCCGATCTGCCGACAGTGGATACCAGTAGAGGTATTCAGCAATCTGTTCAGGCTTCATTATCTTCTATTCGTGCTTATATGCTACTCGGGGCCAATGAGACGACCGGAGCACAATTAAGTCAAGATGTACAAAATATCATGGCTTCCACCGATGAATCTTTGCCAACTTTGCAAGCGTTGATCCCTGAGCAAGACTTTCTCACAATCCAAAATCAATGGGAGGCAATGAAAGCCTCTCTGAATACATTGCTTGAGTTAAGTCACAGCGAAGAAAACCTGCCAGCACACAGTTTATTTATTAACGAAGCCGCCCCGATTGCAGAAGTGGCGCTTGATCAGATCCAAAGCTTGATAAATGAAGAGTCAGGAAATCAGTTTGGTGGCGAACGTAAGCGACTTTTCAAAGTCTACGCCGATAGTTACACGTCACTTGCGAACGCATTATCGGCATTGCGTGACTTCCTGTTGTACGGCCAGCAATATCACCTTGAAAAATATCAGGACCTTCTCAAGTTCCATAATCAATCCGTCGCTGAAATTGATGGCAAGCTCGACATGCTCTCAGACAACGACAAGTCGTTATGGGCATTGTTCAAAGAGATGCAAGCACTTTACTTTCCGCTCGCCGAGCAGGTGATTTCATTGCGACGTTCTCCAGAATGGAACGAAGCCAACCTTATGATGGCGAATGAGTTATTACCAGCAGCGAACGCACTCGACGCAAGTTTAGAGTCCATCGTATCTGTTCAACAACGTCGGGCAAGTCAAAGTGGTGATGGCATCAGCCAGTCGATTAAAAATGTACTGACTTCAGTACTGATAGCGGCAGTATTTGTCATTGTTGCTGCCGTCGTGATCTCAAAATATATGGGCAACACGATTGGTCGCAGAGTGAAAAATTTATCACAGCGTGCGCAGACCATCGCCTCTGGTGATATTTCACAACCTCCGCTTAACGTTGTCGGAAATGATGAACTCGCCGTCCTTACCGAGTCTATCAACCGCATGAATGAATCTCTGGCCAATATCGTTGTAGGTGTAAGCAGCAAAGCGTCGCAAGTTGACAGCAACATGGTAGCGTTACTGGAGTCCGCTCAGGTTACATCAACCAATGTTGAGAGGCAGCAAAGCAACATCGTTGAAATGGGACGTCAACTTGAAGAGATCGCTATTGCCGCTAGAAATACTCTTGAACAAGCACACCAGTCTGTACAAAAACTGTCTGACTCGAAAGGTGAAATAGAACAAGGTCATGACGCGTTAGAGCAGAATAAAGGGACGATGGAAAACCTGCATGGCAGCATTGAAAACGCAAGCTCTCGAGTAATGCAGCTAAGTATAGAAAGTGATGCAATTGGTCGGGTGACCGAAGTGATCGAAGGTCTCGCAGAGCAAACCAATTTATTGGCGCTGAATGCAGCGATTGAAGCAGCAAGAGCGGGAGATCAAGGTCGAGGCTTTGCAGTTGTCGCGGACGAGGTGCGAATGCTGGCAACCAGAACCACGCAATCTACTACGGAAATAAACGATATCATCCATGCCATTCAACGCTCAACACAGTCGGTTGTTCAGGAAATTGAGCATAGTCAGTCACTGGCAGAAACTGGTGCAGAACATATCGAGAATGCAGTGATCAAGTTAATCTCGACGACAGAGCAAATCAACTCGTTAAACGGACAGATGGCAGAACTGGCTGCAGCAGCTGAACAACAATCTCACGCCACCCACTCAATTACTGGATTGATGGATGAGATAACGCATTCCGTTAATGAGGTGTCCAGCAACAGTCATCATGCTTCTAAAACTTCGCTTCAGGTTAAAGAGCAGGTAACAGAGCTTAATCAACAAATGGCAGCGTTCAAAACCGTGTAACGATTCAAGCCATCTGCACATACTTAAACAGCAGCCCAACCATTTACTCTTTGTCGTTAAGTGGTTGGGCTTTTTTATGTGGCTGCGGTAACTATAGAATTTACTTATCAAAGCTATAGCTAGAACCGAATTTCGTTACTCAATGCTTCGATCTAATATAACTCCATCAGCAGAAATCACTGCAAATATATTTTTAATTACGTACAGGAGCAAGATATGAGCACACAAGTAAGCCTAATTGGTCTAGATCGCGAACACTCTGAGCAACTAGCACAACAGCTGAATCAGCTACTTGCCCATTACCAAGTGTTGTACATGAACACACGCGGTTATCACTGGAATATCAAAGGACATCAGTTCTTTGAGCTACACGTGAAATTTGAAGAAATTTATACCGAACTGCAAGTAAAAATCGATGAACTGGCAGAGCGTATTTTGACATTAGGTCACACGCCAGCACATGCATTCAGCCACTATCTGGAATCAAGTGAAATAAAAGAGCACCAAAACGCAACATCGGGTGACGATTGCGTCAAAGGTTTGGTTGATGGCTTCGGCATCCTTCTGCTTAATCAGCGTGAAATTCTATTCAACGCTGGCGAAGCGGGAGATGAAGGTACGGCTGCATTGATGGGCGACTACATTCGTGAGCAAGAAAAACTGATGTGGATGCTTAACGCTTACCTTCAATAAGGCGTGAATAAGAATCGGGAAATAAGACAAAAGAGCACTGAGGTGCTCTTTTTTTATTTTTGTAAAGTGGGCTAACTGCTTTGTCTTAAAAGGGATGATTCTAAGTAAATCAACAAATCAGTGAGCTCTTTTACCGCAATAGACGCGCAAGAGTGAAACTCAGTTAAGTTTCCATGATGGACAAGACAAGAGGGCATTTGTGCGTTATAAGCCGCTTGTAAATCATATAAGTAGTCGCCGACGTAAAGTACTTCATCGGGCATCAACCGCCACTCTTTTGCTAAAACTTGCAAAGACAAAGGGTCGGGTTTGGGCGGGTAGCATTCGCGCGTGATCACTCGCTCAACTTCGATTTGGTTATGCTCAAGTTTACGTTGGGTGGCAATCAGGCAATTACGTGTCACGATGGCTGTTTTCATCGCTTTTTGATTCAGGAAAGCCAAAAGTTCGTGACAGCCTGTCATGGGTGCAGATTGCTCGGCATCGGAGATTTCGTGATCAAAAATCACATTGTGCGCATGCTCTTTGTGGTGAGGATGTTCCAGTTTTTCTACAAAGTCTAATAAGTCTTCCGATTGCGGACACCCTAGTTGTTGGCGCAGAACTTGAAAGTTCATATCGGAGCTCACAAGGGTGTTATCTAAATCAAAAATAACGGCTTTAATTTTATCGACGACTAGTGGAAAAGGAACCATTCTGACCTCATAAAATAACTTTAAAACAACAGCTTAATTATAAGCTAAATTTGATTTACTTCTGCTCCAGACGAAATATTTTCCCGGTGTCGGTCGAAAAATAGAGATAACCATCGGGACTGATCGTGACGTCTCTGATTCGCTCGCCAAGATCGTCCATTAGGCGTTGATATTCGGTTAGTTTTCCATTCTCGATAGAAACCACATTGAGGTGCGTAAGTTTAAGAGCTCCTGCAACGATTTTTCCGTTTAGGTCAGGGTATTTGTCTCCGCGGTATACCACTAGGTTACTTGGGGCGATAGAAGGAATGTAAACCAGTTTGGGATCTTCCATACCCGGCAGGGATTTCGCTTCGCCGACATCAAGAGGGCCCCAATATTCTTTTCCTTGGGAGACTCTGGCCCAGCCGTAGTTCGAGCCTTTCTTTATCAGATTAATCTCATCGCCACCCCTTGGACCGTGTTCGATTGACCAAAGCTGATTCGTCGCTTGGTCGAAGTACAAACCTTGAGGATTACGATGACCATAACTCCAAATCTCAGGCTTTACGTCAGACTCTGTGAAAGGGTTATCTGCCGGGACAGTGCCGTCCAGATTTAAACGTAGAATTGACCCTGCATGAGTTTGTCTGTTTTGCCCGTTATCACGATCCCCTCGATCCCCAATCGAGAAGTAAACTTTATTATCGACAAACGCTATACGGCTACCAAAATGTCGTCCGGTATCAGTAATCGCATCAGCGACAAAAAGGTCTTTCCATTGTGTCAGTTGATTGTTTTGTAAAGTCGCGGTCGCGAGAGCCACCGTGTTTCCTTTGCTGGTTCGCTTACTGTAGGTAAAGAAAAGCGTTGGCTGGGTTTTATCTGTATTGGGTGCAAGGGCAACGTCAAGTAAGCCCGCTTGACCAGTCGTGCTCACGCCTGAGACTGAAAACAGTTTTTCACGTTGACCCGATTCGACATTCAGCAAAGAAATGGTACCGTTTTTCTCGTTAACGACGGCCTGCTTCTCATCGATAAATTCTATTCCCCAAGGAACATTGAATCCATTCGCCACTTCTTTTGCCTCATAGTCGGCAGCATGGCTGGAAAAGGTAAAACAAACGAGCAGGGTGGTGATAACGGTTCTCATGGCGGTGTCCAATTTAAAGCGTGTCTGTATTTAAAGCTAACACTGAATTCCTATGTTTGTTAGGCGTTAAACTGTATACAGATGTAAAAATCCCCGACACGAGATCGGGGATTGTATGACTTTGCGAGAGTGAACTCTGATTCGATTACATTGCCGCTTCGAATATTGCAGAGATCTCTTCGTGAGTCGCTTGTTTAGGGTTAGTGAAACCACACGCGTCTTTAAGTGCGTTATCAGCCAGCGTTGGAATATCTTCTAGTTTCGCGCCAAGCTCCTTGATGCCAGCAGGAATACCCACGTCTTTCGCTAGTGTAACGATCGCGTCGATCGCGGCTGCTGCACCTTGCTCTGCTGACATGCCTTCCACGTTAACGCCCATTGCTTTCGCCACATCAGTCAGACGTTCAGGGCAGACTTGCGCGTTGTAGCGTTGTACGTGAGGAAGCAGGATGGCATTGCACACACCGTGTGGTAAATCGTAGAAACCACCTAACTGGTGAGCCATTGCGTGGACGTAACCTAGTGAAGCGTTGTTAAACGCCATACCCGCCATAAACTGCGCGTACGCCATTTGTTCACGAGCTTCCAGATTTTCACCGTTTTTCACTGCTGTGCGCAGGTGCGCTTGAATTAACTCAATCGCTTTAATCGCAACTGCATCCGTAATTGGTGTTGCCGCAATAGAAACGTACGCTTCAATGGCGTGAGTCAGCGCGTCCATACCCGTTGCAGCGGTCAGAGACGCTGGTTTTGCAAGCATTAACTCAGCGTCGTTTACTGAGATCAATGGCGTGGTGTGCTTATCTACGATTGCCATCTTAATGTGACGTTCTTCATCGGTGATGATACAGAAACGAGTCATTTCCGATGCAGTACCCGCAGTCGTATTGATGGCGATAAGTGGCAGCATTGGTTTTGCAGATTGATCAACGCCCTCGTAGTCAGAAATGTGTCCACCGTTTGCAGCCACAAGTGCGATACCTTTCGCACAGTCGTGTGGTGAACCACCGCCAAGTGAGATTACAAAGTCACACTCGTTTTCTTTTAATAGTGCTAAGCCGTCGTTAACGTTGTTAATCGTTGGGTTTGGCTGAGTGCCATCGAACACTACGGTTGCGACGCTTCTTTCGTTAAGAAGGCCTTGAACCTGCTCAACCACACCGATTTGGTTAAGGATTTTATCGGTAACGATCAACCCTTTTTTAAAGCCTTGTGATTGAATACTGTCCGCGGCGTCTTTAAGACAGCCTGCGCCCATGAGGTTTACCGTAGGGATAAAAAATGCACTAGTCATATTGGATTGCTCCGTCGTTCTTTATAAGTTGTTATTAATTGGGAATTACTGTCGCACACCTTTTTCGGGTTCCAACTTGATCCAGAACAAATTAAGCCAGTTGGTACTCGTTTCACTACAGGAACTGTGACAGCGATCTTGTTGCACAGCATGTAGGTGCAACATAAATATAACGTAGCTTAAATATGAAACTAGTAACGTAAAAAATTGTTAATAATGAAGATCTATTGATGATTTATATCTAAATTAGACTAAAGTATAAGAAATCCCCATTGATATTAGATTTATCAATGGGGATGAATGAAGTGTTTTTAACTTATCTATCAATAATTATGCTATTTCGACAAGTTTAGATACGAGTTTTTCGATGCCTGAAGCTGCTTGAGAGATATTCTCGGCTAACATATAAGCCGGTGTAGAAAGAACCTTATGTTGCTCATCAAAAACAAACTCATCAACGGTACATTCGATGTGCTCACCACCCATTTGATTAAAGGCGGCAGAAGTCGCTTCATCATTGCCTATTGTTCCTTTTACACCCTGCTCATAAATCATTGGGATAATGATAGGTGCGATGCAAAGATAAGCTGCGGGTTTGTTGGCATGAGCAAATGCACGGCAGGCTTGAGCAACGTGTGTGTTGATTGAGCATTCCGCCCCAGATACCGCAAAGTCAGTTAGGTTTTTTGCTGCGCCAAAACCACCAGGTAGAAGTAAAGCGTCGAAATCTTCGACATGCAATCGCGCCACATCTTCAATATTTCCTCGCGCAATGCGTGCTGATTCCACCATTACGTTCCTGGTCTCATCCATTTCCTCGCCAGTCAGGTGATTGATCACATGCAACTGGTCGATATTAGGAGCGAAACAATGCCAGCTAGCGCCTTCTTTCTCAATAGCGTGGAGTGCCAATACAGCTTCGTGCAACTCTGTTCCATCATAAACACCAGAGCCACTGAAGATAACCGCAATTTTTTTCATTTGAGAGTCCCTTTAGTCTGAGTATTCTGTCTGTTGCTCTTGCATTTACAGACTGATTATTCTCCACAATTTCACTTGTGAGTTCTTTTCATCATAGTCGCTGACTAAAAAGGGGTTAAGCAGAATTTGTAAAAAGTGTTTTATATTTGTTCCAAACTCGTAACGGAATAATTTCTATACTGATTTTTTATAAGATTGACTGTTGTAGCCGCTCCTTTTTGCGTTAATCTGATGGCTACTTTCGCATTCATAAGCTGTAGGTCACATGAAATCTGCGCAATTTCAATTCACTCTTTATGGTTGTATCGCCATTATTTCCTGGAGCTGTTTACTGGGTATCGCCAGATTGGTGACGGAAAGCCTGGGAACAGTCGGAGGGGCAGCCATGTTGTATTCTGTCAGCTCAATTTTTCTGATTGTTGTGGTGGGGATCCCAAGGCTTTCTAACTTCTCTGCTAAATATCTTATCTTCGGCGGAGCACTGTTTGTCTGTTATGAGATTTTTCTCGCTTTGGCGCTGGGATATTCAAACTCACGGGCGCAGGCAATTGAAGTTTCCATCGTAAATTACCTCTGGCCTGCATTGACGGTGTTATTTGCGGTGTTAAGCAGTAATAAAAAGCCAAGCTGGTTACTTTATCCAGCCGTAACCCTTGCGTTCTTAGGCGTTGCGTGGACGGTGAGTGGGGATAACGGCTTATCAGTGCAGCAAATAATAGACAACGTTAACAGTAATCCATTGGTTTACTTTATGGCTCTGACTGGCGCAGTGATCTGGGCGGTATACTGTAACCTGACTCAAAAGCAACAGTCCAAACACAACGCGATTACGCTGTTCTTTATTGCCACGGCAGTGTCTTTGTGGGTGAAATTTTTAGTAACGGATCAACCAGCAATGACTTTCTCTTGGTCGGCAATGGGCTATTTGCTAGCTTCTGCGGCTTTGATGGCGGGAGGCTATGGGTTGTGGAACATTGCGATTGTAGGCGGAAATATGGTGTTTCTTGCGACACTCTCTTACTTCACACCAATCTTTTCGGCTCTGTTTTCTTCCGTCATTCTTGGAGTGACCTTGAGTCAGAGCTTTTGGCATGGTGTGATGATGGTAACGGTTGGCTCATTATTGTGTTGGCTAGTTACAAAAGAGAAGCGAGCCTCTGCAGTGGAAGAAAATATCGACCCCGTAAATACAAAAAAGCTCCCAAATTAGGGAGCTTTCTTTATCTGTTCTAAGCGACGTTTAGCTGTAGCTGCAGCTTGAATCTGTGCTTCGACAAGCGTGTTGTTAGCTGTTTACGCGTCTTCTCCAACGTATCCAACTCTAGCGTGTCATCGTCGACATGCAGATCGATGTTTACTCGTAGCTCTTGTCCAACTTTGGTGATGCCAGCAACTTTTAGCTGGTGGTCTGATACTTTCTCGATCTCTAGTACATCGTTACCAACCACCTGACAAAGTTCTTTGCTCGGTGTCATCATCAGCAGCTCGCGTAGTGCGCCACATAACATATCAAACGGTACTTTTAAAAAGTAGAAGCCCATCAACAGCATCATCAGTGGATCAGCATAAGCCGCATATTGAGCGAATGGAGACAGCGACACCAACCACGCGGCCACAAAACCTACCGTGACAGCAACACTTAACAAGGTGTCCATTTGCCACTGTTTTGTCTCTGCTTCGATTAGACCTGATGAGTAGTTTCGGCTTCTTTTCGCCATAAACCACCATGCGTAACCACAACCCAAAACGTTTACAACACCAAAGATTGTCGCAATAGACGCATCGACTTCTCTACCGCCTGTCATCAGTGCGGAAATCGCAGAGTAAAGAGAAAATAGCACAACAATCAAAATAACTGTTGCCTTGATCGCAATAACGATTGGCTCTAGTACGGCTTTACCAAATGGAAACACTGACTTCGATGGTTTGCTAATGTAATAAGAGGCTGCCAGTGACAATAATGTTAACAGTAAGCTGACTAAAGAGTAGACACCATCAAAAACGATCACAATTGAGCCAACAAGCAAGCCTAGTACCATACCACCAGCAGCGAAGCCTGAAGCTAAAAGGGCTGAAATGGTTAAAATATGGTTTTCGTTTCTGCTTGTCCTGACACACATGAGATATACCTTGTAGTTTTTGTTCCGCTATATTCTTTGCTTACAAGGCTATTTAGGCAACCAGAATTTGACCAGTAACTTGTTGAGTGAGAGGGGTTTAAAATATTTTATAATAAAAACAATATGATACAGCAGAATCTTGCTGTCACAAAAATTGACACTCAGTGCAAAGTGTTTAGAAGTCAAATAAATAATCGCTGAGTTTGTCCGCTAACCACGTCATAGCAGGGTGCTCAATTTGACCATTTGTAGAAAACATACAGTAGTCTTCTTGTGTTAAACCGTAGGTGTGTTTAATTACCGCCAACTTTTGTTGACGTAGATAGTGACGAATTAGGGGCTCAGGTAACACGCCCCATGCATCTTCTTCTAAGATAGTATTTAACATGTAATCGAAGCTAGAGAAGCCGATGTAGCGTGTTGAGAAAGGCTGGAGTTCTGGGTTGTCTTTCTCATTTAAGTAAACCATCAGCGCTTGCATTTGGCTGCGCAGCTCTTCATCCGATACGCGACGCATTTTGCTTAAACGGTGATCGGCGCTGCACACAGACATCATGCGTATTTTACCTAGTGGGTTATAGACGATATGGGGATCGTCGACTCGCTCGTAATCAACACCAAAGGCAAAATCCACTTGATGCGTGCTCACCAGGTTGGCTAAGTCACCACTTGATGCGAGGATGATGTTAAATGTGGTGGAAGGGTAACGGTTGTTCAGCTTGTGTGATAAGTCTTGCCACAGGTCGTCGGGTAGGGAGTCGTCTCGTGCAACCCATACCTCGGCGTTGAAACCCTCTGAAATTTGGCCACACGTTTTGCGAATACGTTGTGCTATGACTAAAAGGTATTCACAGTCTTTGTAAATCGCTTTTCCCGCTTCAGACAACGTGAGTTGATTGCCGGTTCGGGTAAACAATTCGACATCGAGATCCTTTTCCAGCGCTTTTATCGACATGCTGAGTTTGGTTCGGTTACAGTCCAACTGCCTTGCAGCTTCGGACACCGATCCACAATCAGCGATAGTACAGAAGGCTTCTACTTGCGTTAAGTTCATGATTTGACACAACCGAAAAGTAATTTGAAATCAAAAGGGATACGGTACAGATCGATTCCCAAAGCTGTGAAAGGTTAACGAAAAAAACACGATTTCGCCAGATAAGTCTATGGTCTTTTTGTGGTTTTGGGGTACCCTATACCAAGTATGCGTTGATATAGGTCTGACGCTCAAAAGAAGTCAATCATTGTTAGACTTCTTGTGTCACGCTAAAAGTGTTTTTCGCTTTGTAATAGAGAATAGAACCGTTCTCTTTGTAACTAAAGCACTTTCGGCGTCACACGGTGAGATGTGAGATATCAGAAGTGAACATGGAGGCCACGATGGCACAAGATTGGGACGGCTTAGCAAAGAGTTGGGAATCAAATCCCGCAACCACGCAATTTGCTCAGTCAGTGTTTGAACAGTTACAACAGTTAACTCAGCTTGATGGCATTAAAGTACTAGATTTCGGATGCGGAACCGGGCAGTTAAGCCAGTTATTGTCTCCATTGGTTAAAGATATCGTGGCACTAGATGCATCTGAAGAGATGATCGAAGAGTTAGATAAAAAAGAGCTGGCGAATGTAGAGCCAGTTGTTGATACCTTATCTCGAGGTCTTGTTGCGCAGCATCCTGCGTTCCGTGGGCAATTTGATTTGGTCGTTGCATCATCAGTTTTATCCTTCTTGGATGATGCCGATTCAGCATTAAGCATTGCGCATTCATTACTTAACCACGGTGGTCATTTCGTTCATTTTGATTTTGTATCAGAATCCGGACAAGATGGCTTTACAGAGGCGAGTTCAGAAGCTGCCCTCATTAAAGCGGGCTTTACTGACGTAGAAACAAAGAATGTGTTTGAAATCACATCAGATGGTAAATCGATGTCAGTAATAATGGGTGTTGGGCGCCGGTAATCCCTAATAAGAACATCAAAAAGCGAGCTTCAAGGCTCGCTTTTTGTTTGCTTGCAACCTTTCCATTAAGACCTAATCAGGCTGACACCAGCTTTTTTATCTCTTCCAAAACATGTGCGTTTGCGATGGCACCAATGTTTTCCACCTCTCTGCCATTGATAACTTGTTTGACAGCAAGCTCGACTAATTTACCAGATCTCGTTTTAGGAATGTCACTGATGGCAAAAATTTCACTTGGAACGTGTCTCGCTGAGCAGGCAGATTTCAACTGAGCTTTAATTTTCGCGATCATATCATCGTTCAATTTTTCGGTAGTGGCTAGCTGAACAAACAGCCAGATTTGCTCGTTTCTATCTACCTCTTTTCCGACCGCGATTGAGTCAACAATGCCTTCAATCGAATTAACCTGCTGGTAAATTTCTGCTGTGCCAATCCTAACTCCACCAGGGTTTAACGTTGTGTCACTTCGCCCGTAAAAGAGATAACCGCCCGTTGATGCATTTCTTTCAACATCATCGCCGTGGTGCCAAACGTTCTCGAACTTGTCCCAATAAGCGTTATGGTAACGCTCACCACTGTCATCCCAGAATTTAGCCGGGAAATTAGGGATGGAATTGGCACACACTAGCTCGCCTCGGTTACCAATAATATCTTCGCCCTGTGGACTGAAGACTCTTGTATCGACACCTAAACCTGCACACTGACATTCGCCACGGTAAACCGGGGAGATTGGGTTACCTAATACGAAGCAACCACAAATATCTGTGCCACCAGAAATAGAAGCTAAATGAACGTCCTCTTTCAAATGTTGATAAACGTAATCAAATTGCTCCGGGTAAAGTACAGAGCCCGTGGAACATATGGTTTTTAGTGATGGAAGCGGGTCGCTTCCTTGATTGGAATAGCCCGCTTTTTCCATGGCTTCCAAGTATTTTGCCGAGGTGCCAAAAAGTGATACATCAGCGCGTTTAGCCAAATCCCACAACACCTTGTAATTTGGGTACATCGGGCTGCCATCAAAAATGACCAAACACGCGCCACTGGCTAGGGTGGAAACATGCCAGTTCCACATCATCCACCCACAAGTGGTGTAATAGAATACGCGATCTTCTGGCTGAATATCGCAATGAAGCTGATGCTCTTTAACATGGTTAAGCAGGGTGCCGCCTACAGAATGCACAATACACTTTGGTTTCCCAGTTGTGCCGGATGAGTAGAGTATGAATAAGGGATCATTAAAGTTGATACGCGTGTAAGTGACGGGCTGCGGTGGGTATTGATTTAATATGTATTGCCAGTCTTGGGTGCAAACATCACATTCGTAGCTGCGAGGATTGAGATAGTTGATCTGGCAAACGTGCTTTAGACCATCCAAGTGATCGGAGATATGATGGTTTTTATCTGTCATATCGAACACTTTGCCGTTAAATGTGTAGCCATCGCAAGTGAACAGAACTTTAGGTTTTACTTGGCCAAATCGTTCCAAAACGCTTTCTATGCCGAAGTCTGGCGATGTCGCAGTCCAAGTCGCACCAAGGCTGGTCGTGGCTAGCATTGCAATCACGGTTTGAGGCAGGTAAGGAAGGTATCCAGCAACCACATCGCCTTTTCTTACACCGCAATCTTGCAGCCATCGCTGTATGCTAGAGACTTCATCACACAGCTCTTGCCAAGTATAAGTTTGTCTCTCTCCACGCTCGTTCTCAAACCAAATCGCAATATCATTAGGGTTGTGATAGGCAAAACTAAGAAGGTTTTCCGCATAATTAATTTGGGCGTCAGGAAACCAGCTTGTGTCGCGGTTAGGAACCGGCTGCTGCCATTTACTCTCAGATTGGCATTTTACCGTGTCACCCGAGTTTCCGATTACATCACAAAACAGCCAGACTTCTTGCCAAAACTGTTCGGAATGATCCAGTGACCATTGATGGAGTTCGGCATAGTTTTTTATGTCATTTCCTTGCCTGTTTATGTGTTCAATAAACTGGGTGATATTGGCTTCTTCGATGCGGCTTTCGCTCGGTTGCCATAATTTGTTGTACTCGCGCATAGGTTCCTTCTATAACAAGCTGGTAACACATTAAGTCTGAAAGCAATCACTAACAATGTCAAACTTGCGTGAAAGTATTTGATGTTAGCAATATCATAGTCTTACGTGTAAATGTAAATAATTTGTTACACTCAAATGCGTGGGCGAAAATGGTTTAGGGATTGGAAGCAGTCAGGAGTACAGATAGGCTTAATGTAAAGGATTTGTTAATGGAGAAAGGTCATGACGCAATATCATTCTAAACCCGTTGACCAGGATGGAAGGGTAGAATGGAGCCTCGAAGAAGATGCAATTTGGCGAGATTTAGTCACCAGACAGATGAGTGTTATTCATAACCGCGCTTGTCAGGCTTATCTACAAGGTTTGACATTGCTCGATTTGCCCGAGGATCATGTGCCACAACTTCCTGATATCAACCGTGTATTGATGGAAACGACAGGATGGCAGGTAGAGCCTGTTCCAGCACTTATCGATTTCGATCGTTTTTTTAATCTGTTAGGTAATAAACGCTTCCCCGTTGCGACATTCCTGCGTAGTCGTGAAGAGTTTGACTATCTGCAAGAACCCGATTTCTTCCATGAAATATTTGGCCACTGTGCCATGTTGACCAACCCTGATTTTGCCGCGTTTACTGAGCATTATGGGCAGTTGGGCCAAGCCGCGACGCCTAAACAGAGAGCGTATCTTGCACGACTATACTGGTTTACCGTCGAGTTCGGCCTGGTTAAAGAAGGCGATCAAACCAAGATTTATGGCGGAGGCATTCTCTCTTCTCCGGGAGAAACCATCTATTCGCTAGAAAGTGAAGATGCGATTCGTGAAGGTTTCGATTTACAAACCGTCCTGAGAACACCTTATCGCATCGATATCATGCAACCGAAATACTATGTAATCGACGATTTTTCACAGCTTTATCAAATCAGTCAATTAAACCTATTAAAGCAAGCCGATATGGCTATTGGGGCCGGATTGTTGCCACCACTATTTGAACCAAAGGAACCTGCTCATGTTGAATGAACAAAAATGCGAAGCTTGTAGTCTTGATGCCATTGCGCTGAGTAAAGAGGAGCAACAGTCACTGCTGCTGCAACTTACTGATTGGCAGATTTTTGAAAGAGAGGGGATTCCTCAGTTAGAAAAAGTGTATAAGTTTAAAAACTTCAAACAGGCTTGGGCGTTTAGTAATAAAATTGCTGAACTGGCAGAAGATGAATTTCATCACCCTTCGATTTTACTAGAGTGGGGTAAAGTCACGGTGACATGGTGGAGCCATTCAATAAAAGGGCTGCATAAGAACGACTTTATCTGCGCATCGAAATGTGATGGTTTAGCTCTTACCGAATAAGAGGTATTTAGCTTTATACTAGACGCCCGAACATAAGTTCGGGCGTCTTTTTTAGAGCAATTGGGCCTTAGAGCTCGATACGATAGACAGAAGTCGTGCCAGAAACTTCATTCCCAACTGCGATAAAGTGACCACTGTTACGGGTGAAGTAATTAATCGATTCTGGTCCGAGATCGCCAGCTTTTGGATTGTAGGTATCATTCGCGCACTCGCTCTCTTCCACTTGTGTGCAAACCGGCTGCTCGTAGTTACGGTGGTTCACATAGTGAAGGAAGACCGCTTGGCTTGGCTCACTAATATCGTAAACCATGATCCCGCCTTGGCGCTCAAGGCCAATAAATGCGTAGTGACGTCCGTTTATTTCTGCGGTTTCGATTGCTTCAGGTTCAATACCTTTGTCATCACTGCGATCATCACCGCTACTATTGCTGTCGTTGGTGCTGTTAAAGTGTTTGCCTTCATTCATTAAAGCGATGGTTGCAAAGTCATCACCACTGTCGAAAACCAGTTCACCATCTTCATCCCATATTGAAAAAGAACGAGCACCAAACGCTTGTACATTATCCGTAGCAGTTAATGTCTGTTCCGGTTTGATGACTTTTAGTCGCGCTAGAAATGAGTTGTCTTTTAGTGCTGCTGCCAGTGGATGATCGCTCGCGACTTTAAGCTTTTTACCACGAACCTCATCAACGTGACTGAGACAAGTGCCTTCTTTGCTGGCGTAGTCGCTTGTACCTTGATAGTCATCTTCATCCCACTTAAAGTTGACCTGCTCACAACGCTCTTGTGTGGTTTTGATGCCATACTCACGACCGTCTCCTTCGTTGGCAGAGACTATGTAGCTTTTACCATTCACTGAATAGCTGTCGAGGGTGTCTGGCATATATAAGCCAACCAATTGCGGGTAGCTCTTAAAGTTGCCGACTATTTTGTCTTTGTTGGATGCATCCAATTTAGCGTCAGACCATGATTTCTCGCCTAACCCGACAATTTTCTCAACCGATTTGCTTTCAGGATTAATGATTGCCATGGCATTGTTTTCTTGTAACGCTACGTAAATTTTACCGTTGTCAGCAAAGGTCAAGTATTCTGGTTCTAAGTCTTGAGCCACGCTTGCGTTCGGTCCAGAAATACGCACGCTATCAGATAATTCACTGGCACGAGGACCATCAAATTGCTCGAAACCAATTTGCGTGACTTCGGCGTTGGTGAGCCCTTGGCCTAAATCCACTAATGTAATACTGCCTTTTGGGTCAACACGGTAATCACCGCTTGGCTCTCCTTCATTGGCGGTTGCGATGTAACGGCCATCCTTGGAAAACCCGACCATATCTGGCAGCGCGCCAGCAGGATAGGTCGTTACAAGAGACAAGTTATCCGATCGATAAAGCGCGATAATGCCGTTTTCTTGTTTGTTGCTGTTCTCAATAGCAACCGCAACGAGGCCATTGGAGACAGCTACACTGTTGGCAGCACCGATATCAATCGAAGCGGCTTCACCGGCGCCATTTAAATCTATAAACGCGGTTTTCGATGGGCGGCTGTTTTCGTCCATGGTTAGGACATCGATGCGTTTTGTCTGAGCATTGACCACATAAAGTTTATCTGTACACCCATCATAGCTAACAATCTCTGCTGCTGATGTATCAAAAGGTGTATCCGCGATAGACGTTCCTACTAGCGTCAGCCCTTGAATAGAGGTTTCGCCAGCAATCGGTGCAGTGGTCGCTTTACACTGAGCACGGAAGGATGCCAATGTATCCTCTGGCTGTGAAGAACATGCGATGGCAAGTGACGAAAGTGCTAAAACACCTATTGCTTTAAATGGGGTGGACATGATATCTCCTTATCAATCCGATACAATGTGGCTCAATGCATAATTTTTTAATAAATATTCACTAATCTTCGTGAATGCTTTTGAAGCATTGATTGACGTATGTTTTGGTAAGGCTATGAATATATGTATGATTAATGACTCTTATATTGGCTTTTTATTAAACAAATATGTCATCGGTATGATGGCATAACAAATTGGAATGAAAATGGAACTACAACAATTTTTAGATGCAGTAGCGTCGACACCAGAAAAGATTGAATTTGAAACGACCATCGCGGTGATAGAGGCGAACTACGAGTTCACACCAACTGCATTTACTAATGGTGCGACCGAAAATGGAGCCGGTGAAAACAATGGCTCATGCAAAATCTTTGCATTTGGTTTGCTTAATAACTTAGACAAGGAAGCCACACTGGCCTGTTTTGGACGTTTTTACCGTGAAGATGTTTTACAACATCCAGAAAACGATGATCATCAGAACATTCGTAATTTTATGGTGAGCGGCTGGGATGGTGTTAAGTTTGAATCGCCAGCACTAAAAGCTAAGTAATCAAATAGAGCCAGTCGATTAAGCGACTGGCTTTTTTTCCAAACATTTTCTACACAAACACAATTGGCCTTCGTCAGGCTTGGGTAAATCTCTGGTCTCGACACCGAAACACCAACAAGTCTCTTTTCCTGCTGAGATGTCACAGTGTGCTTGAGTTCCGCATTCTGGGCATGAATGGGTAGACGCACCACCGGCAATTTGATTGATCAGACTATCTCGTTGTTCATCCGTTTTGTCTTTCCACTGGATGATCTCTTCTATCGTTCTGTGACAACCAGAACAGATGCCGCCATTGTTTTTACAGGCAGCACGACAAGGTGACTTCATTACTTTCTCGTTCTATTTTCGAATGCGGCCTACTTTAGCATAAAGCACAGTGAAACTGGTCGGGAGATCGCACCAGTGATACCCTAAGGATAATTACGTTAACCACAGTCCGACTTATGTTAGAAAAAGAAAACCTGATAAAACTAGCAAGAATGCAAATGCCTTTTGGGAAATACGCGGGAAGAGTGTTGATTGATCTTCCAGAGGAATATTTGCTGTGGTTCGATAAAAAAGGGTGGCCAAGCGGTGAGCTTGGGGACTTGCTCAAGTTGTGTTTAGCGCTAAAAATCGAAGGCTTAGATAGCGTCGTTAAGCCGCTAAAGCGAATGTAAGCCCAAAAAGTCTATTCACAGATGCTAAATACAACAAAGCCACCTAATTTAGGTGGCTTTACGTTAATACAAAAAGGTTTAGATTAGCGATTCGATACCGTATTTTGCGCCGTAGTTTTCGACCACAAAATCAATATCTTTGTCACCTCGGCCAGACAAGTTGATGAGAATCGACCCTTTTTCTCCTTGTTTCGCCAGTTTTATCGCGTAAGCCACTGCGTGAGAGGACTCTATCGCAGGGATAATGCCTTCCTCTCGTGATAGTTCAAAGAAAGCGTCTATTGCTTCGTCATCAGTGATCGAACCGTAATTCACGCGGCCGATATCTTTTAGGTAACTGTGTTGCGGGCCAACAGATGGGTAGTCTAGTCCACTTGCCACAGAATAAACTTCTTGAGGTTCACCTTGTTCGTCTTTCAGCATGTAAGATTTAAAACCATGCATGATGCCAGGTTCGCCCAAGCTAAGCGTTGCCGCGTGTTCCCCCACTTTCTCTAAAGAACGACCCGCTGGCTCAACACCGTGAATCGCGACCTGTTCGTCTTCTAAAAAGGCACTGAATAAACCCATAGCATTGGAACCACCGCCCACGCATGCCACGAGGTTGTTCGGTAGTTTGCCCGTCATTTCTTTAAACTGAACTCGTGCTTCGTTACCAATAATCGATTGGAAGTCACGAACCATTTTAGGGAATGGGTGAGGGCCTACTACAGAGCCAATGGCGTAAAGCTGAGTCTCTGGATCTTTTAAATAAGCTTCAAATGCTGCGTCTACCGCTTCTTTCAGCGTTTTGCGTCCATGCGTCGCAGGAATCACGTTGGCACCTAAAATTCTCATTCGAACCACATTTGGGTGCTCTTTAGCGATGTCCACTTCGCCCATGTAAATATCGCACTCTAATCCGACAAGAGCCGCTGCTGTCGCTAACGCAACGCCATGTTGACCTGCGCCTGTCTCTGCGATCAATTTCTTTTTACCCATCTTTTTAGCGAGAATTGCTTCCCCTAAACAGTGGTTAATTTTGTGCGCGCCAGTGTGGTTAAGATCTTCGCGTTTCAGGTAGATATCCGCGCCATACTTTTTGGACAAATTCTCAGCATGGAAAATCGGACTTGGTCGACCCACAAAGTGTTTGTAAAGGCGTGCCAGCTCAGTTTTAAATTCTGGGTCTTTACAGCATTCTTCGTAGGCAGCATTGATGTCTCGCATGATTTGCTCAAGCTCTGGTGGTACAAAGCTGCCGCCATATTCGCCAAAGAATCCTTCATTGTTGGGCATTGTGTAGTCGAAAGAGTTATTCATTTTTCACGTCCTAATTTTTATGATTAGTACGTTATACCCAAAATCTTATGCGTATTGTGTGATCAGTTGCCTAAATCTTGATGTTGTTATCGTGAACTAGTTGATTAGTACGTAGTTAATACAAAAAAGCTTGCTTATCAAAAGCAAGCTAGTGGTTAGCCATATTCACATTAATGGGTACGACGTGGGCCGTTTTGAACGATATCTTTACCGTTCTCGTAAACGTGTGCTGAAACCCAACGACCCAGAATAAGCTGGTGGTTGTCTCCTAGAACCGCGACAAATGGGCGGCCATCGCTATTGGTTTTAGCAAGTGCAATACCTGCCACACCTTCAAGGCCAAGAGCACCGCTTTCAACCAGGTGCAAAAAGGCTTCCAGCTCTTCAATAGTTTCGATCACTTGATCATCAATGTTCATTGTATTCAATCTCTTCGAATCGCAGATATTTTGTGGCGCGTACTCTACCTAAGTTAAGACGAGAAACCAAGTTTCTGGTACTTTCGGTAAAACTTTCTACGGTCTTCACATAATGTTTAAGAGTGAATAGGCCAACCAAATTAGTATTTGGACTAGCGAAGCAGGAGTGCAATAATTTTGCTATTCCCAATTAATTGAAAACGCACATGAAAAAAGTATTGATTACTGGCTTTGAACCTTTTGGCGGTGATGCCATCAACCCTGCTTTGGAAGCGGTCAAGAGGTTAGAAGGAGAGGCCATTGATGGAGGTTTTATTGTCACTTGCCACGTGCCTGTCACGCGATATGACTCAATTAATACAGTGATAGAAGCGATAGAACAGCATCAGCCAGATTGTGTGATAACCGTTGGGCAAGCGGCTGGCCGTGCCGCCATTACCCCTGAGCGCATTGCTATCAACGTGGATGACTTTCGAATTCCTGACAATCTAGGTCATCAGCCGATTGATGAGCCCATCATTGCCGATGGTCCTGACGCCTATTTCACAACTTTACCGATCAAGCGTATCGTTCAGACTTTGCAACAACAAGGGATTCCTTGCCAAGTTTCTAACAGTGCGGGAACGTTCGTTTGCAATCACCTTTTTTATGGTTTGCAACACTACCTTAGAGATAAGCCAGTACGACATGGTTTTGTGCATATTCCACTGTTACCCGAACAAAACACACTCGGTAACCAGCCTACAATGTCATTAGATACCATAGTGGAAGCGCTGCGGTTGATGGCGCAAGTGGTTGTTCACCATGACACTGATATTACTGTTACTGGCGGAAAGATTTGCTAACCACAGCTTAACGTTTACCGCTTGAAGATTTTTCGAAGAGATATTTATCATTAATATAATCAACGTGAGTGATTCGCTGTTGTATCTGCTCTACAGCGACAAAATTATTGAAGCACATCACGTTGTCCGTATACTTTGCCAGAGTATGAATGCACTAACGTCGGAGAAAAGCATGTCAAATCGAGTACCTACCAATATACTGACTGGTTTTTTGGGATCAGGTAAAACGACGACGATCTTAAACCTGCTAAAGAAAAAACCAGCAGACGAAAATTGGGCAGTCTTAGTGAATGAATTCGGTGAGATCGGTATTGATGGCGCTTTGATGACTGACCAAGGTGCGTTGATAAAAGAAGTCCCTGGCGGTTGCATGTGCTGTACCGCAGGCGTTCCTATGTCGGTGGGAATTACTGCGCTGTTGCGTCAAAAGCCCGATCGTTTGCTTATCGAACCGACAGGGCTTGGTCATCCAAAACAAGTGATTGCGACATTAACGTCTGAGCAGTATCAGCCTTATGTTGATCTTAAAGCGACCATCGCATTGGTGGACCCACGTAATCTGAGTGATGAGAAGCACCTTTCCAATCAAAACTTCCGTGATCAACTAGATTGCGCGGATGTGGTTATTGGTAGCAAAGTAGACCTTTGTTCTAGCCATGACATCGATGTATTTAGCGACTGGATCACCGATCAGTCTCCATCAAAAGTGTTTAGCAAGTTGATTCATGACGGCGATCTACCTATTGAAGTTTTAGATATTGAACGAGTTCATGGCAGTGCTTCTTCACATATTGAGTCTCACCATCATGAACACGCGCATCAAGAACCACAATTCCAACTGCCACCGGGCGAAGCTTTCATTCGTAAAGAGAATAAGGGGCAGGGGTATTTCAGTTGTGGTTGGCTATTTGGCGCAGAGCATACGTTCGATTTCGATCAGCTATTCTCTATGCTATCGGCCTTAACGGCAGAGCGAGTAAAAGCTGTAGTGAATACAGACCGGGGATGTTACGCATTTAATGTCGCGAATGCGGTAGTTACGGTGAATGAAATCAGCCTTGAAGGGTTTGAATCGAGATTAGAAGTGATCGACTCTCAGTTGCTCCCTTGGGATGAGTTAGAAAGTGTTTTACTTAAACTTTCTGGGATAGAGAAGTAACGAGTTACCTGGTTATCTCCCTTAAGCGGTCAAGCAATGTGGCGTTAGTGTTTGCCGCTTAATCTGTTTGCACAGACTTAAAACTGAAAAAAGAGAGAAAAGTGAGATAAATCACTTAAATTCGGGTATAGTGCACGGCTGAATTTTTAACGCTATTTTTAGTGGTTTGTTTAAGGAATACGCTCAATGTCATTTTCATCTCAAGGTTTTGCACCAGAAGTGGTAAAAGCGCTGGCAGAATGCGGTTATGAAAAGTTAACGCCAATTCAACAGAAGGCGATTCCAATGGCTCGTAAAGGCCATGATATTTTCGCTACAGCCCAGACTGGTACTGGTAAAACTGCAGCGTTCTCATTGCCTATGATTCAGCGACTGCTAGACAGTGATCACAGTGCTTCACGTAAGACGGCGCGTGCGCTTATTCTTGCTCCAACGCGTGAACTGGCAGAGCAGATTGCTGACAACATCAAAGCGTACACCAAATATACCGACCTATCGGTGGTGGCAGTTTTTGGTGGCCGTAAAATGTCTTCACAAGTCTCAGCGCTTGAAAACGGCGTCGATATTCTGGTCGCCACACCGGGTCGTCTGGAAGAGCACATTGAGCAAGGTAATGTCTCAGTTGCCAATCTAGAGTTCCTCGTTTTTGATGAAGCTGACCGTATTTTGGATATGGGCTTTATTCACGCGGTGCGTAAAATCATGCTTGATGTGGACACGGATCCGCAGATCATGATGTTCTCTGCAACGACGTCCAGCCAGCTTAACCTATTAGCAAAAGACATTTTACGTAAACCAAAACGCATTGAAGTTGAACGCGCAAATACAACCGCACAAACCGTTGCTCACGTACTTTATCCGGTTGATCAAGAACGTAAAACAGAGCTGCTTTCTGAACTGATTGGTCGCAAAAACTGGCAACAAGTGTTGGTGTTTGTGAACTACAAAGAAACCGCGAACGAAGTGGTTAAAGAATTGAAGCTTGATGGTATCAAAGCGGCAGTTTGTCACGGTGACCGAGCGCAAAGTGCTCGACGTCGTGCGCTTGAAGAATTCAAATCAGGCAAAGTACGCGTAATGGTAGCAACCGATGTTGCCGCTCGTGGATTGGATATCGCGGATCTGCCACATGTTGTGAACTACGATATGCCGTTCCTTGCTGAAGACTACGTTCACCGTATTGGCCGTACTGGTCGTGCTGGTAAGCAAGGGCACGCGGTTTCTTTCGTAAACCGAGATGAAGAGCTGACTGTTGTACAAGTTGAAAACTTGATTCAACAACGAATTCGCCGTATTGAACTCGCTGGTTATGAACCAAAGCAGCGTGAATCGTACATCGAAAAGCTGAACTCCAAACCGGCATTTAAAAACCGTCAAGGACGTCGTAATAACCCTAACCAATCTGCAACCGACCAAGGGTCAGCAGAACGCCGTTTGGCAATGGTGAAGCGTTTGAAAGCACGTCGAGCGAAATAACCAATATTGACGAAATGAGTTGAACAAAAGCGCCCTTCAGTTGGAGGGCGCTTTTATTTTATCGGTTCCATCTTGCTATCAGGCAGCGTGATCGAGAAGTGGCGCTATTTGATACAGCTCCTCAATGATCGTTTTCGTTTGTCTTGAATAGACGAGACGGTCACGATCACCAACCAACTGTATGGCTTTTACTTTGCCCGATACTAAACATAGCCTGATGGTTCTCAGTACCATTTGAATATCTAAAGACATATCACCATCAAGGTCGTTTTTGGCGATAAGTGAACCTAAATCAACCGAAATAATCACTTGGTCGCAATGGTCGAGATAATTGCCTACTTGTTGTTTGACATGATTACGGTGTCGAAAAGTAAACTCTTTATCGGTGATCCAGTCACAGCCTTGGTCCTCAGCATATTCCCATGTCTCTTGCTTGGTATCATGTTGGTTAACACCCGCAAAAAGCAGCCTAACGTTTGGGTAGCGGGAAAGCGCAAAATGAAATGCTGACCCTACCTTTGGCTCTAATGTCGGCTTCAAATGCATTTTTTGACCAATATGCAAAATACCCACATCATCCTGACAGGCAGCGACCACTGGCAGCATAGACAAGATGGCTTCCGTGCAATTGGTTACCAATACTGGAATAGAGTGACGGGAAAGTGCCAAGCTAAGTGCTTCCTGAAAATCCCCGTTCTCTAATTGAGCATGAGTAAAATGACCACAATGCGCAGCTGTAGTTTGATCATGTTGCTGATAAAGCCATTCGCTCGCACTTTCTAAGCTTTGATTCGCTAATTCAAACGCGCCTTTTGACATCGGAGCAACGTGCTCACAAACCGTCATAAATGAAAATGGGTAGTGCTGAACTGGTGTATGTGTTGTTTGATGAAATTTATATCGTTTGAAAAAGCCCAACATGATGAATTACCTTTCTGGTGGTAGTGCCCTTGCCGCCTGCAACACGTGTAAAACGATACGTTGCTTGTCCTTCTCGACCCTGTGAGCTGGAGCCATAACCGAAACTGCGCCAACGAGTTTACTTCCTTTCATGACTGGTGCGCTGATACCAGAGACACCTGGGTCAATTTCGGAAGTACTGACGGCGTATCCGTGTTTTCTGATCGTGGCAAACTCTTGTTCCCATTCATCAAGACAATGGTCCTGTTTGAAGTAACGTAAGATCTTCTCGCCACGACTCTTAGGCATATAAGCCAGCATCACTTTGGATGAGGCGCCACGAAGCAGGGGTTGACTTTGACCCTGGACGAAGCTGCACCGTAGCGCCTGCATACTTTCTTTTTGTCTGACACACAATGCCCGATAACCAGAAGGAACCATATAGGCCGCCATTTCTCCGGTCTGCTGAACTAAGCGAGCCAAGATGGTTTCAACCATATCAAGACCGTGTTGTGAGCTTTCATAACTGTGCATCAAAAGTAGCGCAGCTGGCCCTACTACAAATGTCTTGTCGTGGACGCTTTCTTCAATCAAATTCCATTCTTTTAGCAGTTTCAAATGCCGATAGAGACTGCTCAATGGTACGTTTAATTGCTCACTTAGTGTTTTCGCAGATACTGGGAATTGGCTTACCGCTACTTTCATTAATAATTGCAGCGCCTTTTCGTTTACCTGATTAGCGTTTGCTTTGCTTGTTGTCATGTATAGGTTGTAACTTGTTGGATGATATAGGACAACTATAATTCTTAATCACTGAGAAAATAAAAATAATTTTTGTGGGCAATTCTTATTGGGTGAGAAAAGCTTGGGCCGGGGTGAAACTCATGGTTTTGTCTCAAAGGTGAGTCGGCTGAGCATTCGTTGCGCATCAAATGGTAATTACCCGCAAATCACCTCAAGATATGAGTTGATTTACGAATAAACAATCAACTCATTGTTTTGTTTGCGGTCCTACCAGGTGAGTAGCATACTCACAGTATCTTATGAAAAACCTGTATTTCGTTAATCTTCCAAGGAAGGTTTTTCTGGCACCAGATAGGGTCGGTTGATAAAGGTTGTCTTACATGCTTAATAAAGCGCTTTTAAACAAACTCATTATTATTTCAATCCCTATTCCTCTGATGATTTTTAGCGCGATTTACTTCGCGCGAGAGAGTGTGCAAAGCGAACTTGAGCATCTTTTAGATCGAAACATCTCTATTGCCGATGAAATTTTGTATCAGGTTGAAACTGAAAATAGAAAGGCATTACTTCACCCGGAAAATTGCGAACAACTCCAGCAGAACTTGATGTTTGAGCGAGATATTGATGAGATGCTTATCGTCAAAGGAAATGACATTATTTGTTCTTCAAAGCTTGGTAAGGTAAACAAGCCTTTGGCTGATTATCTAACTTTTCCTCAAGGCCAGAAACTGGCTCTTGGCAGAGTAGAAAATTTACCTGAGCCATTCCTGTTTATGGTTACTCTTGGCGCTCATAACGATCAGGTTGTGACAGTTATTGATCGAGATTATTTTGGAGTGACGATAGGTTTTAACAACGACCTACGTTTCAAACGCTCAGCGCTATTTATTCATGGTCAGGTTACCCCTCCTGATGCCACAAGAAACGGCACTAATCCTATAGCGACTAAGTCTTCAACCATGTTCGACTATGAAGCCTTGAGTGAAGCAAGTGACCTGTTTGTAAACCAAAGAACGCTGTCTTATCTGGTGTACACAGTGCCTGTCATATTAATGATTTATCTGTTGTTTTATATGGTTCGCATGCTTTTTGATCCTCGTCGTAGCTTGGTTTCGCAGTTAAAAAAGGCGTTAAGAAGAGAGGATTTGACGCTGTATTACCAACCTCAGATAGATGCAGAGAGTGGGGATGTGTTTGGATATGAAGCGTTGGTACGTTGGGAACACCAACAAAAAGGTTTTATTGCACCGGACAAATTTGTTCCCGCTGCGGAGCAGAGTGGGTTGGTATCGATCCTGACAGATTTTGTGTTAGAAAAAGCAGCGGAAGATTTCACTAAACTGAGATTTACTCACCCTGTGCACTTAAGTGTGAATGTTCCTCCGGGATATCTCGTCGAGCCAAACGTAATAAGGAAGATCCAACTTATCCATAGACAACTAAACAATAATAACGTGTCTCTGGGAATAGAAATTACAGAACGTCAGTTAATTGATGATGAGGCGCGCAAATGCATTGCCGCACTGAGAGTATATGGTATCGATGTACTGATTGATGATTTTGGAACGGGGCAGACCTCGTTAGCTTTTCTGCAACACATGCGCATTGATTATCTGAAAATCGATAAATGCTTTGTCGACACAATCGGCATCCAAAGCGTGAGTTCGTCAGTTTTGAATGCGATTGTTTACTTTGCCGATGAGTTAAAGGTTAAGCTCATTGCCGAAGGTGTCGAAACGCCTGAGCAAGCGGAGCACCTGAAGAAATTGGGCGTTCAATATCATCAGGGCTACCTCTATTCCAAGCCGTTACCATACCGTCAACTCGCGCGACAGCCAGTCACCTGAACGGATACTGTATTCAGGATCCATAGTTCAGGAACTATTGTTGTGCTCGTTATGACTGAAGAATTTGAGTTCGATAGCATTGCACATCATTATCGAATACAAACTCTAGATCGTTTTTAATGCTGTCTAAACGGTCTTCCTGATAATGAGAGACATAAAGTAACTGACTTAAGTTTTCGCGCGCGATGAGCTCTAAGGTATTCTTGACCAGACGTCGGCCTAAAAAGTCTAACCCTTGATATGGCTCATCCAGAATCAGCAAGGTTGGCTGTTTTACAATCGCTCGTGCAATCAGTAACAAGCGTTGCTGTCCGTACTCTAATTGTCGGAACGATGTTTTCTGGTATTGGCTCATATGCAGGATTTCAAGCCACTCTTTCGCGACTTCCAACTCTTTGCGTGTTGGTTGATGGTACAAACCAATCGAGTCATAGAACCCAGACAAAATCACTTCTAATGCGCTGCAGTTAACACGGTACTGCAGGTGCAACGCGGAGGAAACCATACCGATGTGTTGCTTGATCTCCCAGATGGTTTCACCCGAGCCGCGCTTTTTACCAAAAATATGGATGTCGTTGCTGTAACATTGCGGGTGATCGCCGAAGATCATCCCTAGTAACGTACTTTTACCACATCCATTTGGTCCTTTTACCTGCCAGTGTTGGCCTTTGTCGATGCGCCAGTTCAAGTCTGTAAAAATCTTTTTATCGGTATATTCGACGTGACCATTTTTCAGCTCAAAGATTGGGTTTTCAAAATGGGTAGCGTGTTGATGCTGGCGTATAAGTGCCATCATTTCTTCACTTTGTTTCTCCGACTGAGATTTTATTTGCTCAATGATTGGGTGTTGATCCCAGCTTTGTTTATCCATGGTACTGTCGAGTTTGCCAGCGTTAAACAGAGCCACGCGGTCAATCCACTCTGGCATATCGGATTCACGAGAAAAGGTGATCAGCATTTGTAGCGACTGAGATAATGTGTGCAAATAGTCGGCCAGTGCTGCTCGATGACTGACATCCAATCCGGTAAAAGGGTTGTCCAATAAGACTAAATCAGGCTGTGTGGCCAAAGCGCGTGCCAGCATCACTCTTCTGGTTTCGCCAGTAGACAACACACGGAAACCACTTTGCTGAAGGTGCGAGAGATCGAGCTCTTCGATAAGTTTTAGAGTCAGCGCTTCATTCTGGCAGCGTTCAAATATTAACGCATAGACGGTGCTGCCCTGGTCAATTCGGTCGAGAAAGTCGGTGTCATCTTTTTTGAGTTCAGAATCGAGCAGTCGCTGTTGTTCAGACAAAGAGACTTGGGCTACTTTTAATCCGCCAAGATCTAACGTGCCATCGATTGGCAAAAGCTCCCCACAAAGTAAGTCCCCAAGCAAAGAACCGATATCTCCTTCGGCACTGAAAATGCCCCAGCAATGTCCGCTTTCTATTTTCCAATGCTCAATGGTTAAGTTGGAGGTGTTCCCTTTTGCAATTACGTTGTCTAAACAAATCTTCACTGTGCTTCCTTTCTTGTATGAACTTTATTTCTTTTTCTTTCTGTTGTTATACCAAGCCTGAGTGACTGGCGTAAATAGATGAATCTCAGAGAAGCGGCTTTAAACATGATGCAAATGGCTTTCTCGACAACTTGGTTTAATTGCCCAATAGGAGGCTAAGAACTATTCTTTTTTTGTTTCTGGGAGCGCGCTCATCGGTCATTAGCGTGGATTAAGTAACAAATTGTAGGAGGTATTATGAGAGCTGGTCTTATGTTATTCACCCTTGTAGCTGGCTTAGCCACGAGTTCGATCTCGTATGCTGATTCAGCCGAGAGCCGTTGTGATATCTACAAAGCAGGCGATGACAATGCGGAGAAGATGATCGCTTGTACTTTTAGTCAGCGCAGTGGTTACATAACAATAAATCGCAGTGATGGCGTTGTGCATGAACTTTCACCAAAAGGCGACACCCCCGGGGAGTTTACCGATCAGAATAGCAACATGGTTTATCGCCAGAGTGATTTGGGCGATCAGGGCTTAATTTTTCGTTTCCCTGAAGAAAGTGTTTACGTTTACTGGAATACAGATGCGTTAAATCCGGACACGAATAATGCGACGTCTCCTTTCTCGACTGATGACTACGATGCAACAACATTATTGCGTTGCCGTGCAGAAGGGCAGGAAGATTTCGGCACGTGTCCTGCGGGTATCTTACGCATGGAAGACAATCAAGCCAGTATCGTGGTGCAAAGTCCGGCAGGCGAGCAGTTTACGATTAACTTTATGACCGATTACGTAAACGCAACCAACCGAGAAGTGAAAGCGGATTTGGAAGGCGACACCTGGACGGTGGTCATTAATGGTAAAGAAGTTTATCAAGTTCCACTGGCGGCTATCGAGGGTGGTTGATTTTTTATCGAGTGTTTTTCTCTGAACACTAAAGTGCCGAAGGTTGACTCCAATAATGAGCAATGCATTCAGAGTGCATTGCTCATTTTTAACTGCCTTTAGTTCTGATTGATAGCGGGTAATATGAACTCACCCATTTCCTCTATGACCTCGTTCGCAGGTCGACGTGAAGGTTTGAGATTCAGGGCAATATGACGAACACCCAACTCTCTGTGTTTCTTCAATCGTTCTATCAGTGCATTTCGACCAATGCGTACCACATTGTAGAATCTTTGGTATGGCGCATTAGGGTTAGCGTCAAGGTCAAAGAAGGTTGCGTAACCGTATTTAGGTGCAGGGCGATCTCCCGCTGCGACTTTTAAGGATGCGATGATCTCAGTGATTGCTCGTTCATCATCGACGGACCAAATCCAAGCATCGACGTTGCGAGCCAACCAGTCAATTGGCTGACAAGATCGACCTACCGCCATCATCGTTACTTTGCCATTTGCTGGTTTAGGATGCATGTCTAAATTGCCAGTGAGATTGCCGTAATGACGGCTTTGCATCCTTGGAAAGGAGTCACTATGCAGTGTTTTAATCATTTCAACTGATTCGCGATATAACTCTGCACGTTGGTCAAAGTCTACACCAAATGCTGGGTATTCTATCGGGCGGTCTCCAGTAGATAGTCCAAGTACGAATCTTCCTCCCGTTAAGTAATCCAAAGAAGCGGATTGTTTAGCAACGGAAATAGGATCACGCAATGGGAGAACAATTCCGGCAGTGCCCAGTGTAATCGACTTAGTGGCTGCCGCCATGTATCCCGCATAAACGAATGGGTCGAGCATCTGTGCTGCATCACCAAAGTTTGGATCGTAAAAAGGTACATCTCGTAACCAAATACTGGCAAAGCCTGCTTGCTCTGCTAACTGAGCGGTATGCTGGTGGTCTGCCAATGTAGGAAATGGTGAGCTAGGATAACCTTCCAACGGCGTCAGCAGTCCGATCGTGAGCTTGTCTTCGGAAAACACGCGCGTAAAACTTGGATTCAGTGTCTCTGTCATGGTTGTCTCTTTTTAATTCCTTCAGTGTATTCGTAGTGCGGGCGAGGATTACTCAGCGTCGGGCCAAAGAACATCAAGCTCAGAATGGGAAATTCGCCATTCACCATTTACGCGAATGTATGTATCCAAGTAATGGCCAAGCAGTAAAAATGGGTGCTGTGCACTTTCTCTGTCTGTAACGAAGTCGAGCAGGTAGCAACTGCCTTTCGCGTGATTTTCATCGATAAGCGTAATGTCATGATTAGTGACTGCATGGATGAAAGGGAAGTGCTTGCGATCTTTGGTGTCGAACATTTTATAAGCGTCAGCAAGGCTTTGCTTAATTTCATCCAGGCCCTGCATAGAGCCGACGGTTACTTTGACTTCAGCGTCTTCAGTAAAGACTTCATCCATACGTTCTGCTTGTCCGCCGTCTAGAAGTTGGCTATAGCGCAAACGCAAGGCTCTGATTTCTTCACGATCTAATAGCGCCTGAATACGTCTCATATCAATTTGGTCAGTCATGGAATATCTCCGTCTGCGAGTTGAATTAGGTTCAGAACCGTTGCTGCGGAAATCAAACCGTGCAATTTCATCTGGTATGGAAGTATTCTATTGACTTGTTTAAAAATGATAATACAGTTTAAATTCCATTTATTTAGTCCTTGGATTCCACAATGAAATTGTATGAGACTCAATTTTCCGGTGTCGTTGAATATGTTGAAACACTCAAAACTGGCTCTTTCACTGCGGCCGGAGAGAGGTTGGGGCTGACTGGGTCGGCGGTGGGTAAAAGCGTGACCCGTTTAGAACAAAAACTCGGAACCAAATTGCTGCACAGAACAACTCGCAGTTTGACGCCAACCCCGGAGGGGCAACGGTTCTTCGATGGCTGGGTGGCAATATTAGACGAGATTGAAAGCCTCGAATCCGGGGTGGTTGCGGGCAGTAGTCAAATTTCGGGGCGTTTGAATATTCACCTGCCGGCGGCCTTTGGACGAAGACATGTGTTACCAGTGTTATCACGTCTTGCGACTGACTATCCGAGTCTGGACATGTCGGTTAATTTTACGGAAAGACGAATCAACCTGATCGACGAAGGGGTAGATTTGGTGGTACGCATAGGCACGCTGGAAGATGATGCGGATTTGGTTGCGCGGAAACTTGGTCGCCAACGTTTAGTGGTGTGTGCCAGCCCCAGTTACTTATCGCGCAAAGGTGCACCCGAAACGCCAACTGAGCTGCTCGATCACGATTGTATCATTGGTAGTAGGCGTAGCACTCAGCCAGCTTGGCTATTTTGTCAGCCAAACGGCGAGTCATTTTCTCAGGTAATCCGAGGTCGTTATGACTTTAGCGACGGCGATGCAATGGTGGATGCCACGCTAAGTGGGCTGGGGTTAAGTCAACTGCCTACGTGGCTGGTCAATGAGCACTTAGCAACGGGCGCTTTGGTTACCGTGTTGGATCAGTGGGCGGGGGCGGAAATGCCGATACATGCTGTTTGGCCGCGCTCTCGTTATTTGAAACCGCGTCAACGCGTCGTGATTGATGCGTTACTTGAAGAGTCACAGTCTCCTACGTCTGTCTATCACTTATAAATATTGTTTAAGCCAATTAATCACCTCACTAAAAAGGGCTGACTCTTTGCCCTTTTTTCTTACAAATTCTAATTCGAGCCTCTCTCTTTTATTAATTAAATCAGACCATTAATTAAATGAGAAACCGATTTCCTTTGTTTGGTTTTTTATAATTAGTTATAGAAAATAAAAATATCTCTAAAGTTTAGTTAACCATATGAATTTAAATGGTAAATTATATTTTTAGAGAGAGGTTTTCTAGTTGATAGATAACTCATTGTATTTTATTTGCTTATGATTTTGTGTGTGAAAGTCGTCACGAATTATAAATTACACACTTTTGGGAAACCGGTTTCTCAGTTAGTTTACTCATCAAAGGAGCTCCTACTTTTTATAAAACTAACGATATTGGGGTAATGAAGTGAACTACTCGAACCTTGCTAAAAACCTGCTACACCTTATTGGTGAAAAAGAAAATGTGGATGCATTGACCCATTGTGCAACCCGTTTACGTTTTACTTTGAATGATAATTCTCGAGCTAAAAAAGATGATATTCAAAACCTGGAAGGGGTTCTGAGTGTTGTTGAAAGTGGTGGTCAATTCCAAGTGATCATCGGTAATCAGGTATCTCATGTACATTCTGCTCTTCAGGAACTGTTATCCGGAGATATCAGTGACACGGACGCAACCGCTAAAACGACAACGAATACAGCAAAGCAAAAGGTTGGCGTTGTTAGCAAAGTTTTTGAGGTTATCTCGGGAAGTTTGTCTCCGTTGATTGGAGCACTTGCTGGTGCAGGTATGTTAAAAGCGCTAATTGCCGTTTTAGTGATGTTTAATATGCTGGAAAAAACCGAATCTACTTACTTGATTCTGTCTGCTGCCGCGAATGCCGTTTTCTATTTTCTACCGATCCTTTTAGGTATTTCAGCAGCGGTAAAGTTGGGAGCAAATGGCTATGTGGGTGGGGTAATCGGTGCTTCATTATTAGAGCCTAATTTTACCGGCTTAATTGATAGCGGAACGGCTGATTTCTTTGGAATCCCTGTGATTGCAATTAATTACTCTTCTAGTGTGTTTCCGATTTTTATCGCCATTGCGTTGCTGTCTTTGGTTGAAAAATATCTAAAAAAAGTCTGCCCGAACAGTATTCAAATGTTCATGGTTCCAATGGCCAGTATTCTTGTCGTTGTCCCTTTGACCATGATTATTTTCGGTCCTTTCGGGGTTTATCTGGGCAACTGGATTGCCGATGGACTCAACTGGCTAATTGCGCACAGTAGTATTCTGACGGGGGCAGTTGTCGGCGGGTCGATGATGTTTTTGGTGGTCTTTGGTCTGCACTGGGGCATTGTGCCGATCATCATCGCCAACATTGGTTTAGGCGGCGATCCGATAGCTGCAATGTGGGCTCCGTGTACTTTCGCTCAAATCGGTGTTGCGGCTGCATTCTGGTTACGCTCTAAAGACAAAAACATTAAAGCAATTGCTGGTCCGGCAGCGATGTCAGGGTTCCTTGCTGGCGTAACAGAGCCTGTCATTTACGGAATCATCATGCGTTTCAGAAAAACGATTCCAGTGGTGATGGTAGCTGGGGCTGTTGGTGGGGCATTTGAAGCAACGATGAAAGTTAAAATGGTTGGCTTTGCATTCCATAGTATTCCAGGCATCCCATTATTTGAGCCTGTTATCCCTTATGTCATCGGTATTTCAATCGGTTTTGGCTTGGCGTTTATCGGCACACTGCTTCTAAACCCAGAAAAGCAGAATGGCGCGAATGCCGTTACAGCTAAAGCCTGAAACTAAATCCAACACAATCATTTTCGAGCAGTGAGGCAATCCACTTACAAAGGTTTTTGCACCGGCCTCACTGCCTTAAACAGGTGACAAGCGATGTAAGCGTTATTCACCAATTTTAATTACAGAACAATTAGAGGAGAGATCGTTATGAGTTTTCGTTTTCCAGATTCTTTTTTATGGGGTGGCGCAATTGCTGCAAACCAGGTAGAAGGTTCACACGTTACTGATGGGAAAGGCCTGTCAACTTCCGATGTACAACCTAAAGGCGCGTTTGGCGATCCGGTAGAAAGGGTTGATGGCGATTTTAACATCAAGGATGTTGCCATCGATTTTTACAATCGTTACCCAGAAGATATTGCGATGTTTGCAGAAATGGGCTTTACGACATTGCGTCTTTCGATTGCCTGGACGCGTATTTTCCCTAATGGTGACGATGCAGAGCCGAACGAAGCGGGTCTGGCGCATTATGACAAGCTACTTGATGAACTAGAAGAATATGGCATTACACCACTGCTGACCTTGTCTCACTACGAGATGCCTCTTCATCTGGCCACAGAGTATCAAGGCTGGGCGAGCCGTGATGTGATTCCTATGTTCGAGAAGTATGCACGTACGGTGTTTGCACGCTATGGGCATCGAGTGAAACATTGGCTAACTTTCAACGAGATTAACGTAACGCTTCACCAACCTTTTACTGGTGCAGGCCTGCCTCGTGAAGTTGATGAGCAAACCCGTTATCAGGCAATTCACCACCAACTTGTGGCGAGTGCGAAAGCGGTGAAAGCGTGTCATGAAATGATCCCTGACGCGAAAATCGGCAACATGATTTTAGGTGCTGTTTTATATCCGTATACCTGTCATCCAAGTGATGTGATGAAAACCCTACAGCAAAACCGCGAATGGTTAATGTTTGGGGATATTCAGGCGCGTGGTTACTACCCGACTTATATGACTCGTAAGTTTAAAGAGCTGGGTATCGAAATCGACATTACAGAAGAAGATAAAGAAGCGTTAAAAGAAACCATCGACTTTGTTTCTTTCAGCTACTACATGTCTGGTTGTGCAAGTGCTGATCCAGCAATTTCTGATAAAGCGGACGCTAACATGTTAGAAATGGTGCCAAACCCACACCTTAAAGCGTCAGAGTGGGGCTGGCAGATTGACCCGGTTGGCCTGCGTTACCTACTTAACTTCTTGTACGACCGTTATCAGTTACCTCTATTCGTGGTGGAAAATGGTCTGGGTGCGAAAGATGTTCTTAACGCAGAAGGTGTGGTTGAAGATGACTACCGCATTCAGTACCTGAACGATCACTTATACCAAATTGGTGAGGCAATTCAGGACGGCGTCGACGTGATGGGTTACACCTCTTGGGGACCTATCGATTTGGTCAGTGCTTCAACTGCGCAGTTGGCTAAACGTTATGGCTTTATTTATGTCGACCGCGATGACAACGGTAATGGCACGTTAGAGCGTAAACCGAAGAAGAGTTTCTATTGGTACAAATCGATTATTGAATCGCAAGGTGAAAAGCTTATTCCTTCCGAATAATGATTATTTAATATCGGGAGAATACAGCAATAAAAATAAAGAAATAGGGACGGTGTCAATAATTAACCTCCCTATCTAAAGCAGCAATAAATTAATAATCCCCCAGAGTTGAGAGAGCCCCTCCATGTTTTTCCTGAGCATGGAGCGGGTTCCTTCAACCCAAATAAAGTGAAACTAAGTGGTAATAATATGAAATCATCTACTCCTTTATATTTGGTCAAATCCCCTCTAATTAAATCTTTTACTATGACAGCTTTGACATTGGGCTTATGTGGTCAGGCAGTGGCTGTGGAATCCATGGGTGCCAAACCGTTGCCAGAATTTACTAATTACGACAATGGAAACACGGTCTATTCTGGCTATTTTCGTGGTGGTTGGTCGACTAGTACTCAAGGCTCACCAAAGCAATACGCGATAGGCTCTTTGGGTCGATTAGGAAATGGTTACACATTCGCTGGTTGGTATGATCTTCAGGTCGCTCATCGGGTTTACAATGAAAACAACCGCACCGTAAAAGCAGTCGCTATGATTGATGGCAACGTCGGTCAGGAGTACGCATGGGAAGGGTTTGGCTACGATAACCAAAGCGCGCTGCAGTTTTCTGATCTTTACGTTGATACAACTGGATTTATTCCTGGCGCACCAGATGTGTCACTTTGGGTGGGCAGACACAAACAAGTCGACTACGAAATTCAACTTCTCGACTGGAAAGGTTATAAAGGCACCGGAGGCGGCGGTGTAGGTCTGGATAATATCGATCTTGGTTTCTCGAACTTAGGTATTTCTTTATTACGTGAAGATTTTGATGCAAGTAATAGCGTTATTGATCACTCATATGTAGATATTAATAACGTTGTGCATGATGTGATGAAAACAGAAAAAGAAACACTCAATACCAACGCGCTGGATATTCGCTTTAAAGCCATTCCAGTGACCGAGAATATGACACTTGATTTCTATACCAAATATCAGTTGCCTAATGATGAATCAAAAGTCGAAGAGTTGGTTGGCTATGAAGTGGCTGACGCGTTGAGCTCTGTACTGATGTTGACGCAAAACTTTTCTGAAGGCGGCTTCAATCAGTATGGATTGCACTATGCGACAAACTCTATTGCGAGTACTTTTGGCAGTATCGATGGACCTAACCCTGAATATGTTTTGAACGACAGCAAAGGGGCGCAAGCGGTACGCTTTTTCTCTCAGGGCGAAATGTATTTTGCTGATAAACAGTTCATTATGGCACATGCTTTTGTTCTGACTCACGGGGACGATCTTTACACCTATGTGGCTAATGGTGGTGCAGCGAATGTAGAGACAGATAGCGTTCGTGCGGTAATTCGTCCAGCCTACATTTGGGATCAATACAATCAGACCGGCGTGGAGTTGGGCTACTTCAAGCAGAAAAATGTACTGGATGGAGAAGACTACATTGAAAGTGGTTATAAAGTAACGGCTTTCCATACTTTCAAAGTGGCAACCAGTATGTTGCGTTCAAGACCAGAAATCCGCTTCTACGCAAACTACATGGAGTCGCTAGATAACGAAATTTCAAACTTTACTTTCAACGATGGAGGCACCGATCAGCTTAGCTTTGGTGTACAAGCGGATATCTGGTGGTAATGCCAAACGTAGAAAACAACTGAACTTTTCTTAGCTCTTTTGCCACACTCTCGGGTGTGGCTTTTTTGTTGTTCTCACGTGGCTTAGAGTAGGTCTTGCGTAGATTCACGCACGATCAACTTACCCGTTAATGATTCTTTTAAGGTAGGTGGCGTATCGTTATTCATCAATTTGAACAACATACTACCTGCCGTATCGACAATCTCATGAACAGGCATGGCGATAGTCGATAAAGGTGGGTCGATAAAACTGCTGACATCGTCATTATCTAGGCCAAATACCGATACCTGTTCTGGCACGGCAATGCCTTTTTCCCGAAGTGCCTTGATTGCTCCGATGGCAATCGCATCGCTGAAACAACAGATGGCGCTAAACGGAACGTCTCGCTCTACTAGGCTAGTACAAGCGTCATACCCCCCTTGATACAGACAATCAAATCCTTCAGCAATCAAAAGAGGATTTAATTCGATACCAGCGCTTTTTAGTGACTCTTGATAGCCTTGTAACCTTAGGCGAGAGGTTAACAACTGATACTTACCTGCAATGTAAGCGATGTCTTTGTGTCCATGATCAATCAGATAGTCAACAGCCAGTCGTGCAGTGGCCGCCTGATCAAACCAGACACAATGATCGGGTTTATTGATTAAGTGATGGTTGAGCACCACCAGAGGAATTGGTAATTCGTCAATTAAGCTTTCTAACTTGTCACCGATGTCGCTGCCTTCAATGCGGGAGCTTTTGTAATAGATAATGCCATCACAGCGGCGATCAACTAATTTGCGAATCGACTGAATACTGGATTCGATATCATTACCATCGACTTGAGATATCATCAGAAATTTGCCCGATTTATTCGCAAGTCGCTGAGTCATGTCGATTAAATTATTGATGTATTGCGAAGAATTATGCGCGTCAGGAATAATAAGGCCTATGGTATCGGTCGTTTGCTTAGACAGCGAGCGCGCAAGTACATTAGGGCGGTAATCCAACTCTTTTACTGCTTCAAACACTGCTTTTTTAGTTGCTTCAGATACTCGGCCGGTACCATTCAGAACTTTGGAAACCGTGGATTTAGATACGCCGACCCGACGAGAAACATCCAAAATTGTCGCCATGCTTTTTTAGTCTCGAAAAAGAAAAATTACTAGTGAGTAATGTAAAGCAATACTGGTCTAAAAACAATTTACCAGTTGTTTCAAGTTGCTATCAAACGCTTTCAACTTTTTATGTTTTGGGCTGGGGGAATATCGAAAATAATCCCCCCAGTTATCTGATTTTGATCTATTGAGACGGGTATTACTGTTTCCACCACTCAGAAAACGTCTGGTTGTTGTCCTCTAAGCCAACGATTTCTCCAATCATTGGCGTCATTAAGCGGTAATCCTGTTTCTGGCTCGCCAGAGTAATGCGCTCTAGCGGTTCATACCAGGCATGTTTAGCCAGCTTGAATTTACTATTGTGCGAAGGTAATAGTGCTTTTGCGTTGAGATCTTTGGCTGCCTGAGCGACTTCTTCCGGCATCATATGAATGAATGGCCAGTTTTCGTTGTATTGGCCAGTTTCAAGTACTGCGACATCGAAGCTGCCAAACTCCTCAGCTATTGCCTTGAAGTGCTCACCATAGCCACTGTCGCCGCCAAGGTAAATCTTATGCTGACCGGATACGATAGCAAATGAGGCCCAAAGCGTGCGGTTTCGCTTTAGCAATCTGCCCGAAAAGTGTTGTGCTGGAAGGAGGTGAATTCGGCCTTCTTGCGTTGCGATCGAATCATACCAGTCGCCTTCTGTGATCTGCTCCGGCTTGAATCCCCATTGCGTGAAATAAGAGCCGACACCAATAGGCGTCACAACTTGGTTAATTTTATTTTTAAGTGCATTGATGGTTGGGTAATCGAGGTGGTCCCAGTGATCGTGAGAAATCAATAAGTAATCTACCTCTGGAATATCATCGGCGGTGTAAACATTGCTGCCAGGAAACGCCACATTGGTGTAGGGAACCGGAGAAGCGTTGTCGCTGAAGACTGGGTCAATTAAGTAGCGAATGCCGTCTAACTGGATAAAGTAGCTGGAATGGCCCATCCAGACCATAACATTGTCACGCGGATTCAGCCCCAATAAGTCCGACTTTACCGAAGGCAAATTGGTGACCGGAACGGCATCGACAACCTGTTCGGTTAAGAAACGATAGAATCCAACTAATGCCCCTTCGCTTGACGTGGATACCGGAACCTCTTCAATATTGTGAAACTTCCCGTCGATATACTTACCTTGGTAATTGTCCACTTTTACCTGAGGGGAGGCAAACTGAGGTTGTAGCATATAGGTGTAGATACCCGCGGCAACAATAGCAAGTAAAGCAACAATAACCTTGAGTAACTTGCGTAGTTTTGGCCACAGCCTTTTGCTCTTTAGGTACGATAGCTCTATGGTTTGAGTTTCAGCTTGGCGCATTGGGTCTCCACATTCTTATTAGGCGTGTTTAAGGTGGCGTTACATTGAAATTGTGCTGAATCTGATTGATTAGACACTTAGTCGTGCGCATCTTAGATTCATATGCATAAATTTGAACCGCCTATTCTCATCAATTCACCGTCGAGAATAAAGACCCATTCTTATTTTATTTTTGCCTATTTGTTTTGATATCGTAAAAAGCCACGGTCTTCAACCAAAAAGACCGTGGCTACAAGGTTGGGACTAAGACTTAGATTACAAGGATAATCCAGCCAAATAGCCTTCTTCGACTGCTTCCATGGCTTTTCTTACTTTCTGTGCATCACCAATAGTGACGATCTCAGAGACATGTTGCTCTAGATCTTCGACAGAGAAACTCACAGGGCGTGAACCGATAGCCATCACGACATTGTCAATAGCAGCCAGTGTCTGAAGTTGTCCGTCATTCTCAACGACCACCGCATCGTTATGGATTTCTTTGACCTGAGTGTTGGTCAGAATCGCTACATTGTGATGCTGCAAATCCTTCATTAGATACTGTTTGGTCGCGGAAGGAGTACCGACAAAGATATCGCTGTTCATTTCTATGATAGAGACATCATGCCCATGGTTTGCTAAGTGTGCTGCGGTTTCTGAGCCGACCAGACCACCGCCGATAACCACAACACGCTTACCTGCCTGAGCACTACCTTGAAGAATATCGTTTGCGGTCAATACATGGTTTAGATCCTTGCCAGGTATATTCGGTACAAACGGAGAAGCTCCGGTCGCGATAATCACGCTATCTGGTTGGCTATCTCGGATCATGTCCAGTGTAAGCTCGGTATTGAGATGAACAATAACGCCCAGTTTATTAAGCTGATTAACCTGCCAAACGGTGAATGAACCCAATTCTTCTTTTGTCGGTGGGATTGCTGCCAGCACCCATTGTCCGCCTAAACGGCTATTTTTCTCAAAAATTTCTACCTTATGACCACGTTGTGCGGCAACAATGGCGGCTTCCATCCCCGCGATTCCGCCCCCGATGATGAAGACTTTTTTCTCGCGCGATGCTGGAGTAATTTGTCGTTCAGATTCGTGACCTGTCATCGGGTTAACAAGACATTTAATCGGCAGTTGCTGCGCGTTACGTTGAATACAGCCTTGTAAGCAGCCAATGCAGCGAATGATGTCATCAAACTGACCAGCTTGTGCTTTGTTTGGCAGATGTGGATCCGCCAATGATCCGCGACCCATAGAAATCATATCAGCTTGCTTAGAGCGCAATACCGATTCCGCGATTAATGGGTCATTAATACGACCTACAGCAATAACGGGAATTGAAACCACTTTCTTCAATTCTTCACTGATATTTGCACTCCAAGCGTGACCAACAGCCGTTGGTGGAATAATGGTTTCCGTGCTGGCATACACACCGTTAGAAGCATGAATGAGATCAATGCCTGCATTTTCAAGTAACATGGAAATGACTTTACTGTCTTCGGTTGTCAAACCACCTTCCACAAACTCGTTGACTGACATACGGTAGATAAGCGGGAAATCTGTGCCGACTTTGGATCTGATATTGGCGATGATTTCGAGTGCGAAACGAGCACGGTTGAGAATGGTACCACCATATTGGTCGATGCGTTTGTTGGAAAATGGCGACATAAACTGGTTCACCAGGTAACCATGAGCACCATGAATTTCGACCGCATCAAAACCAGCTTTTTTTGCACGTAGAGCGGTATCACCAAACTGTTCAACCAGCTGTTGAATTTCCTCGACAGACAACTCGCGTGGCATTGCGTTAACGACTGGGTCAGGGATAGCGGAAGGCGCGACAGGTTGAACACCAGTAATTTCTGCACAGGTTTCACGACCAGCATGATAAATTTGCGCCGCTATTTTAGCGCCGTGCTGGTGGACACGCTCAGTCAGTTGTTGGTGACTTTCGATTTGAGAATCATCCCATAGGCCTGGTAGTTTCACAAACCCACCCGCTTCAGGGTTAATTTTGTAGTCTTCTACAATGATGAGTCCCCAGCCACCTTTGGCTTTTTCTTCGTGATAGCTAATGAACTGCTCGGTACAAGTTCCGTCCTCGTTGGCGTAATTTGAAACCATAGGAGGCACTACAAGTCGGTTTTTCACCACCATATTACCGATTGAGATCGGTGAAAATACATGATTCAACATAGTTTGGTCTCGCAGAATTAAATATTAATTATTTTGTCTGAGATCAAAAAAAATAATTAATATCTAATATGTAGCAGTAAGAGGGAATATGCTCTTCTTAGCCGTTGACGTGGAAATAATATATGGCGTCAATAAAACAATCCACATTAATTATATGGTTAAAAAGCGATAGTATTGTTGCTCGTTTGTAGGCGCATGTAACGTGTTAGTTTGTTTGTATTTAATATAAATGTTTATTAAACAATAATTTAAGATTAAAAGGCTATCTCTCATCACATTAACATTTTTGCTGTTTTAATGCTTATTGTGGAAAAATATTCCAGAGTGTTCATCATTTTTGTTGGGATTAATTTGTGCTAGATGACGGGTAGAGATAGGGAAAATGGAGTGAAACCAGAATGATTTTCAATTAAGTCGTAGTAACTCCGTTATTATGGATTTTGATTCCAGACAGATAGGAATTTAATTCTCTTTATTTACTTATTAACAATGCTCATAGTGAGGTTAAATAATATTAAAGCGAATCCCGTTGGTTAATACCGTGGGGGAGTGGGCTTGATATAGAAAAAGAAAATAACAAAGGATACAAAGAATGAACAACGTTGTTATGGTGACCGGCGGCACACGTGGAATTGGCTTTGAAACCGCGAAAAAATATCTGACTCAGGGTGACAAAGTCGTCATCGCTAGCATTGATGCTCCAGAAGTGATTGAGCTGGCAATGACAGAGCTCTCAGCATTGGGTGAAGCGGTGTTTATTGAGTGTAACATCGCCGATGTAGAGCAATGTCGCCTGGCCGTGGAGCAGACGGTAGAAAAATTTGGCACCATTGATGTACTTGCAAATGTAGCCGGTGTTGTCGGGCAGCGTGTCTCTCTGATTGAAGCTGAACTCAGTGACATTTTTAACACCATTCAGATCAACCTGATGGGTACCATTCAGTTATGTCACTACGTCGGTAAAGTAATGGCAGCGAATAAGTCGGGTGTTATTGTCAACGTAGGTTCTATTTGTGGTTCGATAGCGAATACGGAAAATATCGGCTACCACGCCAGTAAAGGTGGGGTGCGAATGGTGACTCAAGCCCTTGCCAGAGAATTGTCTCCGTACGGTGTGCGAGTCGTATCTGTTGCGCCGGGCTGGGTTAAGACAGGTATGATTGATAAGCCAATTGAAGAGATTGGCAGCAAACTGCACATGAAAGGTCGCATTATTAACCCGGTTGAAATCGCCAATGCGATATACCTAATGTCGTTACCGGAAGCGAGTGCGATTAACGGTTCCACTATCATGGCCGATGACGGTTATTCGTCATTTAAAGGGGTTGATGGTTACCAAGCGTAGAACTGAAATTTCAATCCAGACAAACAAAAGCGGCGCTAAAATTAGCGCCGCTTTCAATTGGATCGGAAGATTAATGACTTTGGTTACATTCTCAATCTAAGCCCATCAGGCTGCGGTTTAGATTCTTTTCTTGTGCACCAGAAGCGAAGTCATCAAACGCTTTTTCGGTACGATTAATTAAGTGCTGTTGGATAAAAGGAGCACCCTCAGCTGCGCCTTGTTCCGAGTCTTTAAGGCAGCATTCCCACTCCAGTACCGCCCAACCAGAAAATGCATATTGGGTCAGCTTGCTGAAGATTTGCACGAAGTCGATCTGACCATCGCCCAGTGAACGGAATCTTCCTGCACGATCAACCCAGCTTGCGTAGCCGCCATAAACGCCTTGCGAAGCACTGGCGCGAAACTCGGCGTCTTTGACGTGGAAGGCTTTGATACGATCATGGTAACGATCGATGAAGCCTAAGTAGTCCATGCCTTGCAGTAGCATATGGCTTGGGTCGTACAGAATGTTGGCGCGCGGATGGTAGTTAACGCTCTCCAGGAAACGCTCGAAGCTTGTACCATCGAACAGATCTTCACCCGGATGGAGTTCATAACAAACATCAACACCAGCCGCGTCAAATGCATCCAGAATTGGAAGCCAGCGTGCTGCTAGCTCCGCAAATCCTTCTTCAACCAGACCTTGTGGACGCTGTGGCCATGGGTAAACGTATGGCCACAGTAGCGAACCAGAAAACGTCGCATGCGCGGTCAGACCAAGGTTGGCAGAAGCTTGAGCAGCCAACATGAGTTGTTGCGTTGCCCACTCAGAGCGAGCCGTAGCATCACCACGCACCGACTCTGGAGCGAACTGGTCCATCAAGGGCTCATAGGCAGGATGAACTGCCAGAAGCTGACCTTGAATGTGAGTAGAAAGTTCACTGATTTGCAGACCAAACTCAGCAAGAGTCAGTTCAATTTGCTTACAGTAGTCTTTATCTGTTGCCGCTTTTTCCAGATCGAAGATCTCAGGATTCAGTGTTGGCATTTGCAGCGCCTTATAGCCCTTCTCTGCAGCCCATGTTGCCAGCCCTTCAAGTGTGTTGAATGGTGCCTGGTCAGAAATGAACTGCGCGAGGAAAATAGCAGGACCTTTAATTTGTTGCATAATCAATTACCTTAAAATTTAAATTAGGCGTTTGCAGTTTGCGTTGAAGTAGAGCGATTCTCTTTGAAGAACAGGATGAATAGCAGTGCTACGCCAGCCGCGAACATTGCTGGAATCCACCAGAAGCTTGCCCAGTTATCAGGTGTTAACTGATTTGCGCCTTGTAAGAATTCGTTGTAAACCATGCCGGCGATTTGCGCGCCAACCAGCATACCGACACCGTAAGTCACCAAAACAAGTAGACCTTGCGCCTGGCCGCGGTTGCTATCGTTACATTGTTTATCAATGTAGATTTGGCCTGTGACAAAGAAGAAGTCGTAACATACACCGTGTAGTGCGATACCAGCCATGATCATCCAAACCACTGAGTCAGGAGCGCTGATCGCGAATAATGCATAGCGAAGGACCCAAGCACCCATACCAACAACCAGCATCCATTTCACGCCCAGACGACGGAAGAAGAATGGCATCAGTAGCATAAATCCAAGTTCAGAAACCTGACCTAGTGTCTGGATACCAGCGATATTCGCCATGTCCATAGAGCTTAGGAAAAGCTGAGTAAAGTTGTAGTAGGCTGCTAGCGGGATACAGATTAGGAACGAAGCCAGCATGAAGACAAAGAATGCTGGGCTTGCTAGCTGCTTAAATACGTTGATGCCGGCAATTTCGGCGAATGATGTTTTTGTTCCTTTTGCTGCAGGTTGTGTGTCAGGTAGCATGAAGCTAAAGATACCAAGAATCACACTTGCCGTTGCTGCTGTGTAAAGTGGCATTGCTGTTTGCTCTGCGGCTACGCCGAACACACCGCTTAATCCGAAGCTGATAAACAGACCTGCAATGATCCAACCAATGGTACCGAACACTCGGATCGTCGGGAATTGTTTCTCCTGGTCTTCGATGTTTCTAAATGCCAAAGAGTTAGACAAGCCTAATGTCGGCATGTAAGCCAAGTTATAAGCCAACAGTACCACTATAAACAGGGTTGGATTCTCAATGGTCTGAGGGGCTGCGAATAAAAATGCTGCGCCTAAAAGGTGTAGCGTGCCTAAAACTTTTTGCGTGGCGAAATATTTATCAGCAATCAGACCAATGAAAAATGGTGCAATAACCGCCGCCAGCGGGTTAACCGTATATGGCCAGTGAGTCAGATCACTCATGCCTACCTGAGACATGTATACCGCGATAGAGGTGTACCACGCCCCCCAGATGAAGAATTGCAAAAACATCATGGCGCGCAAGCGAGGAACAATAAAATTGTTTTTTTTCATAATATTATCCATTTATTGAAGTAGGGGTGTTTCACAAATTGGTTATTCTGTTAGTCGATAGTCACCCAGCGTCTTTCTTTGCTTGAAGTCAGAGCGGCATCGATAAGTTTGGCGGCGCGAAGACCGTCATCAAAAGTCGGTAAACCTTCTGGTTTCTGGCCGAGTAAGGTGTCATAGAAATCACTAATGAAAGCATCGAAACAGTGGCTGTAGCCTTGTGCATGACCAGCAGGGGTCAATGACAAGCGTTTTTGTTCAGCACTACCTTGGGTCGGATCTCGAACCAGTAAAGTGCGCGAATCACGTCGACCAACCCATAGTTGCTCTGGCGTTTCCTGGTCAAATTCAAGGCTGGCGTTGCTACCATCAATTTCAAACCAAAGGCGGTTCTTACGACCTGCAGAGACCTGGCTAACTGTTAGTGTTGCCGGTGTGCTTTTATCGGTAATTAAAAGTAAGTTAGCGATGTCTTCAGTGGTTACAGCTGAACTCTCTGTTGATACTTCAGTTTCAGTACGCTCGCTGAACGTCTCAGTTGCGTTGGTTGAACGCTCTTTCTGCGCAGTATGGAAATGGCTGGTTAAATCTGTGAATCGCTCACCCGTTACCCATTCTACTAAGTCACACCAGTGGCTACCTATATCGGCAAATGCGCGTGATGCACCGCCTTGTTTCGGGTCAACACGCCAGTTGTTATCCGTTTGTTCAAGTAACCAATCTTGCAGGTAGCTGCCGTGAATTAAATGCAATAGGCCAATTTCACCGCTTGCAATGCGCGCTTTAGCTTCACGCACCATTGGATGGTAGCGGTAAACGAATGGCACACCAGTGATTAAGTCTTTCTCTTGCGCCAACTGTTGAAGCTCGATGGCGTCTTCTAAATTAGTGGCTAATGGCTTTTCACAAATAACATGTTTTCCTGCCTCAAGTGCTTGTTTAGCCATTGGGTGATGAAAACGGTTTGGAGTGCAGATGTGCAGTACGTCTACTTGTTCACTTTGTAACGCTTGCTCTAAGTCGTCGAATACCATCACGCCCCATTTCTCTGCGACCGCTTGAGCTTGCTCTGGGTTGGCATCTACTAATCCAAGTACGTTCACTCCAGCAGTTTTCAGAGATCGGAAATGCACATGGGCAATCATTCCCGTCCCCACGATTACTGCATTAATACTTGATTTACTCATTCTACGCTCCGTTTATGTCTTCTTGTGTAACATTACATTTCATTACATTAAGCTATATCAAAATGAATTGGTGGCTAAATAATTCCTGAATTTCCTGCTTGTTTTTATGCCTTGAATCACAAACTAAAAGTACTTTGAGAGTTAGATCACGGTGGGTTATTCACTCGAAAACATAGAGTGAAAATGCATTACGTGTTACATTTGTTTCATTGCGTTTTATATAGGTATGAAAATCTATGCGTCCATCTGTCGCTGATGTGGCTAAATATGCTGGTGTATCCACAGCAACGGTTTCGAGGGTACTTAATGACAGCCAGTCTATTCGCCCACACACCCGGGAAAAGGTGAAACAAGCCATTGAAACTTTGGGCTACCAACTGCCTGAAAGTAATCCGGTGATGAAATTAAACGGGACAAAACTCGTGATGGTACTTGTGCCTAACATTGAGAACCCTTTTTATAGCGGTATCGTAAATGGCATTGAAGCAGCTGCCAGAGAGCACAACTTCTCCGTCATTCTGACTAATACCGAAGGGGATGGATGGGAAGAACTTAAGTATCTGGACATGCTGGAGCAGAAGCAGGTTGCTGGCGTTATTAGCCTAGATCCAATGACTGCGCAGTTAGAGTTGCCTGAGCGTATTGTTCACTTGCCTTGGGTTGCTTGTTCTGAGTATGTGCCAGATTCGCAGGTTGCTTACGTAAGTATTGACCACAAACAAGCGGCTGAAGATGCGGTGTTATATCTGGTATCTAAAGGCCATAAACGCATCGCGTTAGTGAACTCTGACGAACGCTATATCTATGCTCAACAGCGTCGTGAAGGTTTTATCAGCGCTATGCAATCGTCCGGATTAACGATCGAAGACGGTTACATTCAGTCGATGGGCGGCATTGATTATCCATTAGGTGAGTTAGCGGCGCGACGTTTGTTGACTTTGCCTTCACCGCCAACCGCTATTTTTGCCGTTTCAGATATGCTGGCGATTGGCGTTATGAAAGCGCTATTCCGAATGGGCAAGGCGGTACCTCAAGATGTTGCGGTAGTTGGTTTCGATGATATTCCAATTTCAGATATGTTTGAGCCATCACTCACCACAATCCAGCAGCCAACATTCGAAATGGGTCAGGCGGCAATGAAAATGCTGACTCAACGTATTGAAGGCAACACTGCAACATCGAAAATCATCCACCATTCGTTGATGGTAAGACATTCAGCGTAACTACCTGTTTCCCTCTGCTATATTTAATTGCGATTATTACGTTGCAACGCTCACGATATCGGATTGTTGAGCGTTGACTAACTTGCGTTTTGTATGTAACGTTTCATTTCGTTACATGGTTGTGCTCTGAGAGCGTTTATCGCCATAAATACACGTGATTGTTTTTGAGTATTATTAAGGAGAAGTAATGTCGGAACAGTATGCCTTGGTTGGGGATATCGGGGGAACCAACGCGCGTCTAGCACTTTGTGAGTTAGCGACAGGGACGATCAGCGATATCGTGACTTACCCTGCTGCCGAATATGAAACGCTGGAAATCGTGATTCGCAAATACCTTGAGCGTCATGACACTCCAATCTTATCGGCCTGTATTGCGATTGCTTGTCCGGTAACGGGGGATTGGGTTTCCATGACTAACCACCACTGGGAGTTCTCTATTCAGGAATTAAAATCCCAACTCAACCTTCAGGTTTTGGAAGTCATTAACGATTTCACAGCGGTTTCCTTTGCTATCCCAAGCTTAAATCTTGAGGACAGAGTTCAAATTGGTGGTGGCGAGCCAATCGCAAATAAACCAATTGCGGTTTACGGAGCGGGGACGGGGCTTGGTGTTGCTCAGTTAATCCATGGTGGAAACCTTTGGCACAGTGTACCGGGAGAAGGTGGACATGTTGACTTGGCTGCTTGTACTCCAGAAGAAGACGATTTGATCGTTTACCTACGTAACAAGTTCGGTCGTGTGTCTGCGGAACGCTGTTTGTCTGGCCAAGGTATCCGAAACATATACGACTTTGTGGTGTCACACCGTGGTGCCGAGCCTGAAGATTACACTCCGGCAAAGATTGCAGAGAAAGCACTTAAATCTGAATGCAAAGATTGTGAGCGCGCACTCTATCTGTTTTGCATTTTGATGGGGCGTTTTGGCGGTAATCTTGCTCTGACCAATGGTTCATTTGGTGGTGTGTATATTGCTGGTGGTATTGTTCCTAAAGTTCAAGACCTATTCATCAAGTCTGGCTTTCGAGTGGCTTTTGAAGATAAAGGCCGTTTTAAAGAGTACCTTCAATCTATCCCTGTATTCTTGATCACTCATTCCGATCCTGGGCTGCTTGGTGCGGGCACCTACATCAGACAATCTTTAAGTATCTCTATTGATTAATATTTTATGTTAACCCGAATCCATAAATTGGATTCGGGCTTCTAATTAACTAAATGACAATCATTGACAACTAACTATATAGTTGTGTATACAACTATATAAACAACAACGATCGTGAGTAAAAGTGAACAACTACAGTCATCAACAATCACTTGGACATTTAACTGGCTTAGCAAGCCGGCTCTTTAATCGATTATTAACGATGCGTTTTAAAGACGCAGGCATTGATATGACCGCGGAGCAGTGGGGGGTGATTCTGGTTCTTAAAAACAGTGAGCCTATGACTCAGAGTCAGATCAGTGAGCTGTTGTATCTGGAAAAGTCCAGTGTCAGTCGTTCAATAGACGGACTTGAGAAACGTGGCTGGATTGAGCGTCAGCGCTCTCCTTACGATAGTCGCAGTAAAATCGTTATTCTGACTGAGAAATCGCTTGGTGTTGTTGAACAGTGTGAAGTGATTGCGACGAGTGTTTTGCATGATGCTCAACAGGGCATTGATGAAGCGAACCTACAAACAAGCAAACAAAATTTATCAACAGTGATTACCAGTTTAAGACAACTGAATAGCTGAAAGCTTAGATTGATAAAAGTAATGTGAGACAGCCACAAAACGCTGTTATTACCTAAGTAAATTCATAAGGAAGGAACATGACAAAACGTAATGCATTAGTGACAGGCGGTGCGCGTGGTATTGGCGCAGCTACAGCAAAAGCGTTGGCAGAAGACGGATATCGTGTATTTATTAACTATGTGAACAGCTCAGCCGTTGCAGAGCAATTAGCCGAAGAGATCCGTAGTAAGGGTGGAGAGGCATACACGATTCAAGCGGATGTTCGTGATGATGCAAAGATTGAAGCGATGTTTGAAAAAGTGCAAGAGCATGGTGGTGTTGATGTTTTAGTTTCGAATGCCAACATGAACTTTACCGCTAAGCCATTTATCGAGCAGAGCTGGGATGAGTTTGCACAAAAACTGAATGATGAAATGCACGCAGCATATAAGACAGCTCAGCTAGCCGCGAAGAGTATGAAAGAAAAGCAATTTGGTCGTTTAGTCTTTATTTCTAGCACCTTGTCAGAAGTTCCTGCACCGAACTTTATTGCTCACGGTACAGCAAAAGGTGCGCTCGATAGCTTTAATAAATATCTGGCTCAAGAGCTTGGTCCACTGGGTATCACATCTAACATTGTGGCACCGGGCCTTGTTGAAACAGACGCAACGAAAGATGCGCCAGCTGAATTCAAAGAGATGATCCGCTCATTTACTCCAACACAACGCGTAGCGACACCTGAAGATGTGGCCAACACAGTGCGTTACCTTGCGAGTGAAGCGAGTTCTCACATTACAGGAACCTATAACCCAGTATGTGGTGGTGCGTACATCCAGTAATCTGATGTGCCATGTGATTATGAATACGAAAAAGCGAGCGGTTTTTCCGCTCGCTTTTTTATCTTAAAGGTAGTTTAAGAAACTATTTTAAGATGTTTCACCTGCAGTTTCTTTTGGGTTACTCGTCATACGGCTAACTAGCAGGACGGCTGAGCCAAATAGAGCCAAGACGCCGTAGCCGCAGGCGATCTGAAGCAGAGTAAATTGATCTGATAGCTGACCCGAAATAAATGTCGGTAGCGCGGCGCCGATATAGGACGTTGCGTAAATCACGGAAAAGACATTTGCACGTTCGTGTGGTAATAGTCCTGAAACCATCGTCCCGATACTGCCAGTTAACACCAGACCCTGAGCGATACCCGCACAAACACTGGCGGCCAGGAAGGCACTCAAAATTCCTTGTTGCAGAGCTAGCAAGATACCGCCCACAAACACGGTAAATGAAAGCATACCTGCAAATTGAGCTTTTGATGGTGTCATCCGGCCTGCAATAGAAGCGCCAATAGAACTTGGTGCCATAATAGAAGCGAAAACCAATGCTGCCGCTACCGCACTCTGAGAATGCAATTGTTCATGCGCCATTGCGGGGCCAAAGGCCTGAAAGAATCCACCCAGAGCCCAGGTACAGACAAATGTGCACGCCGCCAACGGAAACGCTTTTTTAGCGGAAGGCGGCAGTGTGAAGTTTGGTTTCAGTGACGACAAAGCACCTGGCTTGCGTTTCATGGTCTCCTGACTTTTCAGGACTAACACCATACAGCAAGCGATAAGACAAAAAGCGATACCGAAAGGTAATAAACGCGGGTAAGGCGCGTATTCGATCAAAAAGCCCGAGCCGACACCACCAAAGGTAAGGCCTGTCATTGGCCCGCAACTGATTACGGCTGGAGGAATCCACGACGGGACCGAAGGGGCGTGATCAACCAGCCACGAAGCCAACGCTGTCGACGCTAACCCACAAGCAAGGCCTTGCAATAAACGTCCTAAAATGAGTGGCGCTGCACTATGTACATTAACGAATACAGCCACGGATAGTGCCGCCAGTAATAAAGAGATAACGGAAACGCTCTTTCGTCCCCAATGGTTAGATAACCGACCAAATAGAACCAGCGCAGTTACTGCACCGATAAAGTAGACCACTGAGCTTAACGACAGTTCAAGATAGCTAACATTGTCTTGAAGCTGGTAAGTACCATAAAGCGGGATAGGAACTGCGGAAGTTACATAGGTCACCATCAGAGACAGTGAAGCTCCCACAAAAGAAAATCGATTAACGTTTTTTTGCACGGGAATATCCTTTCGACAACTTAGATCATCTAAGCCAATGCTGTATGACGAGATAATAGAGTGGCGGTCAGTTTGACCGTCAGGTTAATTGTAAGGGGGATGTGTCGATATGCTGTTGCCCGATCTTCCGCAAACCTTGCCAGAAAATGTCTAATCGTTGTGCCCGTTATAACGAGAAAGTGTTCAGTAATGCATCAATAGCCTGATGTTGTGCAAGGATGGTCAATCTCGTTTGCAACATTCGATATGTTGGAGGTTTGCCTTTTTCTCTAACATTCGAGTATGGGTTTTCTGTACTACACCCTGATCTTTATTGTCGATGGTATGACAATAAACCGGTGTTTAAGATATTAATAAAAAAATGGTCTGAAGTTATGAAATTTGATGCTAATGTAATGCAAGATAGAATGATGACTATCATGCAAAAGATCGGACAAAACCGATACTTACAAGCGATCATGCGCGGAATGATGCTGGTGTTACCGGCAACAATCATGAGCTCGTTCGCAACACTCTTAAAAGTATTTCCTCTCGGTGTGTATCAAGACTTTATCACACAGCATAATCTGGCTCCTTTTTTCGATATTCCTATCAACTTTACCAACAACTTTCTTGCCGTTATCGTGTCGTTTTCTGTCGCTTACACCTTAGCGAAAAGCTTTGATGTTGATGGATTTACCGCCGGGCTGATTTCCATGATTTCGTTCTTTATCCTTACTCCGTACGAGTTAGGTGAGTTCGGCCCACTTGGTCAGGCATACAGCATTCCTAGTCAGTGGCTTGGTTCTATGGGTCTATTTACCGGGATCATGGTTGCGTTTATTTCTGCACGAATATTCGTCGCGATAACCAAAAAAGGCTTGATAATAAAAATGCCGGAAAGTGTGCCGGAGTTTATTTCTAAGTCGTTCTCAGCTCTGGTACCAGGCATCATTATCCTAACGGGTTTCACTGTCCTTTCTGCGACGATTACGATTAATGGTTTAGGCAGTGTCCATGACATCATTTACGGTATCATCCAAGCGCCACTGACCAACTTAGGGTCTGGAATTGGCTCTGTGATTCTGGTTTCGATACTTGCACAAACGCTTTGGTTCTTTGGTTTACATGGCCACGCAATTACACTGGGTATTGTGGCGCCAATCTGGTTTGCCATGGACGCTGCTCAGCTTGCTGCATTCTCTTCTGGCGCGCCAACACCAAACATTACTGGCTTTGCCTTCTTCATGACGTACACTGCTGGTGACTTGTTACCACTTGCATTCATGCTAGCCTTCATGGCGAAAAGCCAACGCTTTAAGACTCTTGGTCGTATCTCTGTAGCACCTGCGGTGTTCACTATCGGTGAACCTATGGCTTACGGTGTTCCACTGGTTATGAACTTTGCGTTAGCAATTCCATACATTCTACTAAACAGCATAATGCTAGGCGCTGCTTATTACCTGACGGTTGCAGGTATCCTTCCAGCAGTCGCAGGTGTAATGACGCCAGCGGGCATGCCAGTTATTGTCTCTGGTTTCATGCAGGGTAGTTGGAAAATAGCCGCCTTCCAGTTCTTGTCACTCTTTGTAAGGTTTGCTGGCTGGTATCTGTTCTTCAAGGTTGCAGACAGAATTGCATTCGCTGAAGAAAAAGCCGAAGAACAACAAATTGAAGAACAAAAACGCGCTCGTGCTCAATTTGAAGCTGAAGAGTCACTAGAACTCGCAGAAGCATCAACTAAGAGTTAATTACCATGAATAACTTAACAGTAAATGGAAAAAGTGAGGCTGCTGTTTTAGATGAAACACCAATCAAGCTAAGATGGCAGGCAGGATTTACACAGTCACATTTTACTATTCAAGTTAGCCAAAAAAACAAAACAGTCTATTTTAAAGAGATGGTTAGCAACGAAAGTTGCTATACCATTCAAGAAATTGAGCTTCAAAAGAACCACAAATATGAAGTTGAAGTGATTGTTTTTGGTGCTAACGGTGAGGAAAGACGTTTATTAAGCTACTTCATCACCGGTAATTTTGGTCAATTCGAAGCAAAATGGATTACTTCTAAAAATAGTAGGGTAGTTGATGATGATTATTATAATTACCATCGAAATCCTATTATTAAAACATCAGTCAATATTTTAAAATCTGTCGATGAAGCGTATATAAACCTGGTTGGTTTGGGTTACTACAACCTTTATATTAACGGCAATAAAGTGTCCAATTATGAATTAAATAACGATTGGACGAATTATAGTAAAATTGTTTATTACGATACGTTCGATATTCTAAATTATCTACATGAAGGTGATAACGAAGTTCTGGTTGAGCTGGGAAATGGTTGGTATAACCCATCACCATTAACTTTATTTGGCAAGTATAACTTGCGCAGAAATTTGACCACAGGTGAACCAAAGCTACTCGCGGATATTATTATCAGAGGTAGTGGTGAAGAGAAAATTACTTCGAGTGATGAAAGTTGGCTAACTGCACAAGGGCCATACTTATTCAATAATATGTATTTGGGTGAAACCGTTGATTTACGCCTAATAAAACAAACTCGAGGTAGCAACGCCTATCTGGATACCTCATGGGATAATGCAATTACAACCCACAGTCCAGAAGGCGTTCTGAAACCGAGTTATATTGAGAAAATCACACGTGGTCGAGAGCTAACGCCAGTTAACGTGATATCGACTGACAATATGCGTCATATCTTCGATTTTGGCGCCATGGTGAGTGGTTTCATTAACTTAACCTTTATGGGTGAAGATGGCGCGTCTGTGGAGTTGCTCTACAGTGAAGAAATAAACGCTGATGGCACTCTTAATACGGATTCGACCTTGGCTGGCTTTGTCGGCAAAGAAGTCGCTGAGGGGGTGATTGTTCCTGGCGGTGAAGGTGCGCCTGTCCGAGCGGACCAGCGAGATAAATGTATTTGTCGCGATGGGCTGAACGAATACACCAACCAGTTTGTTTATCATTCGTTCCGTTACGCTGAAGTCACGGGGTTAACACTTGAGCAATTACACGATATTAAGGCTGTGTATGCGCATACTAACTTGGCTGAAACGGGGAACTTTGAGTGCTCTGATAAGGAGTTAACCAAGCTATATCAAGCGGCTAAGATAACCAAGCTAAACAATATCCATTCTGTGATCGAAGACTGCGCCCGTGAGAGACTTGCTTACGGCGGAGATATGGTTGCTTTGGCACAGTCTCAGGCGATGATGTTTGATTCAGCGAAGCTGTACGAGAAAACCATTGAAGATTTTATTGCAGACAGGATGGATAACGGTGGTTTTCCAGAGACGGCACCCTTTATGGGAATTCAGACCAAAGGGACTGGTGATGGAGCGGGGCCTCTTGGTTGGCAGTTAGCGGTACCATACCTGCTGAAAACGCATTACCAGTTTTACGGTGATATTGAGCTAGTTAAACGTGTCTACCCTTATTTGGAAGAACAGTTACAGCACCTCAACGACATTAAGCTCGATGAGATCGCCAACTTCTGTCTGGGAGATTGGGGAAGCAAAGTTGCGGATAAGAAGAACGTAAAATCAGGTTCCCCGGCATTAAGCTTTACCGCAGCCTGTTTTTACTATTATCACCTGCTGTTACTCGATGAATTCTCGTCAATCTTAGGATTAACGGCAAACTTGGAGCGTTATCAGAAGCGGGTAGCAGAGTTAAAAGCAACCCTGATTGACGTGTACCGTAACGACGATGGCAGTTATGGCGATCGAAGCCAAACCAGCTATGTATTTGCGCTTTACTTTAAACTAGAGGACAACCCTGGCTCCTTGATAGCGTCGCTCGAAAAGTTGGTTATCTCTGCAGGGTATGACGTTGAGTGTGGCATATTTGGACAAAGCTTCTTCTATCAGCTCGCTAACCAGTATGACTTTAACCATCTTGTTTACCCATGGCTGCAGAGTGAGGCTGGCATAAGACACATGCTTCGGGATAATAGTGGTGCGTTGAAAGAGTTTTTTGGTGATAACCACAATGGCTCATGCAACCATGCAATGTTTAGCTCTTATGTTTCATGGCTTTATAACGGTTTGGCTGGCATCACTGTCAAAGAAGATGCGTGTGCGGCGAATAAAGTACAAATAAAGCCGTATTTTGATGGCCATGTCTCTCAAGTAAAAGCGAGCTTTAAATCGGTACAAGGAGAGATTAGTTGTCATTGGTACAGAGAGGAAGAGTCCATAAACCTGACCATTGAAATCCCACATGGCTTGGACTTGTGTGAACTGATTCTTCCGAAGTCACAGACTAACTCTATCAGCGGATATTTAGTCAAAAGCTTAAATGAAAAACATGTTTACATCGACATATCTGACACTAAGCAGTTGAACCTAACATTGAATACTGGTTTAGTGTGCGCCAAAGAGAGTTGTTGATGTAAGGCAGAGCATGTTGAACGCTGAAGTGCATGAAAAGTTACTATCATACACTGATAAAGAGTTAGAATTATTAGAGCAAAGGCCTGATTTTAATCATATATTTACTAAGCGCGTCAAGCGTGAGTTTTTCCGAGACAGACATATTTTTATTGAGAAGCAAACCCGATTTATTGGTGTGCCGTTACATTCGCACGACTACATCGAATTGGTCTATGTTTATCAAGGTAAAATGCGTCAAGTTGTAAATGGTAAAACAATTGAACAAAATCAGGGTGAAATTCTTTTATTAAATCAATTCGCTCAACATGAAATTGAGGCGGCTGGTGAAGACGATATAATAATTAACCTTATTATTGAGCCGGAATTCATCGGACGCCTTATTTCTTTATTTGATAATGAAAATCTAATTACAGAGTTTATATTAGCTTCGATTAATGGCCGTAATAGACTTGGCGAACATATTCATTTCAAAGTCGGAGACAATGAAGATCTTCAGAACTCCGTGTTTAAAATCATTAACGAGATTTACAGTGACAACTCGCTAAAGCAGATGAGGGTTCACTTTCTGGTAGGGCTACTGATTACTGACCTTTTATCTAACATTGATAAGAGTGATTACTATGTCAGTGTTAACTACTCAGAGTCACTGGCATTAATGGTTTTGAAGTATATTGACGATAACTACCAGACCGCGAGTCTGAAAGTGATAGCTGATAAACTCAACCAGCCGAACTACAAGATCAGTCGTTTACTTAAAAAGTTTACTGGCAAGACGTTCAGTGAATTGGTTCTTGAGAAACGGTTAGAGAGAGCGGTTTACTTGCTGAAGTACACCAATCACGCAATCATCGATGTTATTAACATGACTGGCTATGAAAACGCATCTCACTTTTACCGAGTTTTTAAAGATAAATATAATGTCAGTATCAAAGAATATCGTGACAAGTTTAGATTTACTAAAGATCCTTCGATGATTGAATACATCAACAAGATAGACGAAGATTAATAACGCTATTAACTATTAAGAAAGCCCCTCCTAATTAGGAGGGGCTTTTTGTTTTGTGATGTTGCGCATTGATATTTACTTAGGTTATAGAAAACTAGTCGCTAAATACCACTCAAGTCACAAAATAAACTTAGATTGTTAAATGGATAAAATGTGAACTATCGCAGTAGCGCAATATCCGACAATCATGAGTGCAACAACCGATATAATAATACTCCCGTGAATTTAGGAAACTATCAGTGTTGGGTATATAAGTAAGAAACAGGGGTGTTTCACTGTGTGCTCTACATATAAACAGATTTACGTGGGTTACTTTCTACGATACCAGTTTCTCGATTATTGTATTTAATTGAAATACATACACTCTATCGACGATTTAAGTAGCTATTCCGTAAATGATAAATATAAACACGGAGTATAATAAATGAAGAAGTTGAACTTGGTGGTGGCAATTTCAGCAGCGCTTGCCGCAACCGCTTCCGTCCCTACATTTGCTGATGATAGTTTCACATTCCACGGTTATGCAATGGTGGCGAGTGATTTCCACGCAGAAACAGGTAAAGCCAAAAACCTAGCATTCCATATTGATCCAACCGGTCCAAACCAAGACCCTCGCGGTAAAATGGGTGACATGGCAAACAGCTACTGGCACGACATGTTCACTGCACTTGCAATGAATAAGCGCTGGGAAGGTGTAGCAGAAGAGGGCCAATGGGCTGACCTGACTTTTGAAATAGTTGGGTACGGAGACAAAGGCGTCGAAGCGCAACAACTCTACGCACAATACGGCGGCCTCGACTTTCTACCGAGTGATGCGGTTGTTTGGGCTGGACGCAAATATACCGGTGAGCGCATTCGTATTTTTGCCTACAACATCCGTGAAATTAACGCAGATGCGGGTTTTGGTTATAACAGTGACAACTTTGACTTAACTATTGGTTACAACCAGGATGAACCATCAGGTTGGAGTGATGAGTTTTACAAAACAGCCGAGCCTTCAAGATACCTGGTTGATTTTGCATATCGAATTGGTAACGCAGAATTTGGTGCAACTTACGTCAAAGAACTGAGTGATAGATTTACGTATTTAGATGATAAAGGTGTGCCAAACCTTCCTCATTACGGAACTAAGCGTGACGCATTCAGTGCATTTGGTAAGTACAAATTTGGTTCTTATGTGGGTATGGACGGTAGCTCTACTTTTATCGTTCAAGCAGGTAAAGGCGTGATTGCTCCATACTTGAACACCAACCGAATTACAGTACTGAGTGAAGAAGGCGATGTATCAATGCGCGCTTCTTACTACGGTATGATTAACCAATTTAAAGGTTTTACTATTGAGCCTGCATTAACTTATGAGTACACCGATCGAGAAGACGAGCGTGGTGTCACTGAGTTGATGGATATCAACCCATATCTTCCTTCAAAATCATACTACTATGGTGGAGCAACTGAACAAAAAGCTTTTGCTGGTGTAAATGTTTATCAACCTTTAACTAATCATCTTTCTATGCAATATGAAGCGATTTATGCACACATGAGCAACCGAAATGGTGTGGAAGGTGATACGGGTAATATGTATAAGATCGCTGTTGGTCCTTCTATTCAGCTAAAAACATTGCCATGGATCGCTCCGATTACTAACTTCAGTGTGGCATATGTTGGCGGTGACCAAGAAATCACAGATTTAGATGTTGATAATGAATGGCGTATTGGTTTCCGCATGGAAGCGTTCTTTTAAGCGCTATTAGGGCTCAGTGACCACCTATCAAAGTGGTCACTGAGTCATTGCCAAGCTTACTTCGAACTAACAACAACTTCTGTTGTTTATAAGGAAAAATGATGAAGAAAATGAAGCAATTTCTGTTGGTGTCTGCATTTTTAGTCTCTTCTTCAGCGGCCGTATCCGCAGAAAAAGACAGTATTGAACTTGCAGTAGACATGTCTGTTCCACCAATTCGACTCAATTCTGATTTTGTTTATTCAGAAACATTCAATAACATGGGTCGCCCGATCAAGCTTTCTATGGATGTCATCCAGCCATTCTCTCCTGATCCTTTGCCTGCGGTTTTATTTGTCACGGGCGGCGGATTTATGGATGCACCCAAAACAAAATTCATTGGTCAGCGTGTCGATATGGCGAGAGCAGGGTACGTAGTAGCGAGTATCGATTATCGCGTGGTTCCGATGGTCACATTCCCAGGAATGTTGGAAGATGTGAAATCAGCAGTTCGTTATATGCGTGCAAATGCTCAAAAATTCGGAATCGATCCTGAGCGTATTGCTATCATGGGAGAGTCGGCGGGTGGATACCTGGCAGCGATTGCCGCGACAACGAACGGTATGAAAGATTTCGATAAAGGCGCAAACTTGGATTACAGCAGTGATGTACAAGCTGCGATCGATCTTTACGGTTTGTCTGATCTGACTCGAGTGGCCGCTGATTTTTCACCAGAACGTCAGAAAAAACATCAATCGGAAGCGATTCCTGAAGCCATGTTAGTGAATGGCGTTCCGTTTATGGAAGGAGGCTCAATTCAAAGTAACCTTGAAAAGGCGGCTTATGCAAATCCGTTGACTCACATCTCCGACAAAACTCCCCCATTTTTGTTGATGCATGGTGATAAGGATCCAATTGTTTCACCGAGTCAGACCAAAATCTTGCATGAAGCTTTGATCGATAAAGGTATCGATTCTACGCGTTACGTGGTTCAAGGTGCTGATCATGCTGGTTTCCTATGGTATCAACCTGAGATCATGGAAAAAGTAATTGGTTTCCTTGATGACAACTTGAAGAAGTAACCACACTTAAACTGACTAAGAGGTCATTTGAGTATTCATTGACCTCTTTTGAAAGTTAAAGAAACACTTACATTTTAAGCTCTATTTTTGCCAATGTTTATTTTATGTAAGCATTGGCCTTTTTTATTAATAATAAAATAACGTTGACTTACAAAATTAATATCTATTAATTTTGTAATCTTAATTTTTATCGCGACTAAAATTTGTGTTTTTATATATAAATGATCTTTTTGAATTAAATCACACTTTGAAGATCATATTTAAATAGTTTATTTCTCTGTTAGATAAAAAAGAGTAATATATACGTATAGAATAAAATGAAACAAAAAGGTGTATAACATGACTAAAATTCTTCTTTGCTGTGCTGCTGGTATGTCTACAAGTATGGTAGTTAAAAAGATGCAGCAAGCCGCTGTTAATAAAAATATCGAAGTTGAAATTAATGCTGTTGGTCTGGACGAATTTGATGCGAACCTATCAAAGTACGATTGCTTCTTATTAGGTCCACAAATCAAATACAAACTTGGTGAATTTAAAGCAAAAGCTGACAGTGTTGAGAAGCCAATTGCGGTTATCAATCAAATGGATTATGGCATGATGAAGGGCGATAAAATCCTTGATGAAGCTTTGGCAATGCTTGCCTAAAATTTTTTATTGAAATGTTACCGGTTTTATTTGTATAAATAACAACAAGTTAGTGACTTTTGTTGTTCTCTTAAGTTTTTGATACTCGTTTGGCACCTTTCTCCTTTTCTAAACAGATTCGGTGCTACAACTATTATTTATACCTTTAAATGTAACCGGTTACTTTCTAGGGTGAGAGGCTTTAATTTAAATATAGAGAATATTATGAAAAGAATATTGCTATGTTGTACCTCAGGTATGTCTGCAAATATGGTTGTAAATAAAATGAAATTTGCAGCGTTTGCTAAAGATGTAAATGTAGAAATTAAACCAATATCAATTGCAGATTTTGAAGACTATATATTTAAATTTGATTGCTTCTTGCTCGGACCACAAGTTAAACATAAATTATTAGAATTAAAAAATAAGACAGAATCGAAAGATAAGCCTTTCGGAGTTATTGACTCTCTAGATTATGGCTTGATGAATGGCGAAAAAATACTTAATGATGCCCTTCTTCTTATGAACTGAATTATTTACTTCTTATATTTATAAAGTTATTAAAATTAATTAGATTTTTAGGATGTTATTATGGATCTAGAAGCTACAGTAATGGAACTTATCATCAATGCCGGTGAGTCTAAAAGCCTGGCAATGCAAGCTTTGATGAGTGCTAAACAAGGTAAATGGGAAGATGTCGATGATCTTTTAACGCAATCTACCGAAGCTGCTAAACGTGCTCACGGTGTGCAAACTGAACTCATTGGTATGGATGAAGGTCAGGGCAAGGTACCAGTGAATCTAATTATGGTTCACGCGCAAGACCATATCATGACATCGATGTTAGCACGTGAACTGATCGAAGAACTGATCAATATTCATCGTAAATTACAGGCATAACGCGTAATTAAGCAGCTCTAAGTGCTGTTCAAAGCTTGGTTTTATTATTGTAAGAGATGTTATAAATGAAGAATGTATTTCCAAAAGACTTTCTATGGGGTGGGGCAGTTGCTGCTCACCAGGTAGAAGGTGGGTGGAACAAAGATGGTAAGGGACCTAGTGTCGTTGATGTACTCAGTGGTGGGGCGGTAGATAAAGAACGTGTTGTTACAGATGGTGTACTAGACGGAACTTTTTACCCAAACCATGAGGCGATTGATTTTTTCGGTAACTACAAGCAGGACGTCGCTTTATTTGCGGAGATGGGGTTTAAATGTTTCAGAACCTCAATTGCGTGGACGCGTATCTTCCCACAAGGTGATGAGATTGAACCCAATGAAGCTGGGCTTCAATTTTATGATGATCTGTTTGATGAGTTGCTGAAATACGGTATTGAACCAGTTATCACGTTATCTCACTTCGAAATGCCAAATCACTTGGTAAAAGAGTATGGCGGCTGGCGCAGCAGAAAAGTTATCGATTTCTTTGTTCATTACGCTGAAACAGTAATGAAGCGCTACAAAGAGAAAGTAAAATACTGGATGACTTTCAACGAAATTAATAACCAGAAGAACTACAGCTACCCTCTGTTTGGTTATGCGTGTTCTGGTGTGATCTTTAATGACGATGAAAAGCCAGAACAGACAATGTATCAGGTTGTTCACCACCAATTGGTTGCGAGCGCAAAAGTGGTAAAACTGGGACGTGGAATTAATCCAAATTTCCAAATTGGCTGCATGATTGCGTTTATTCCAATCTATCCATACTCATGCGATCCAGAAGACGTGCTGTTTGCTAATCAGGCAATGCGTGACCGTTTCCTATTTAGTGATGTACATATCAGAGGTGAGTACCCGTCTTACATTGAGACCGAGTGGGAATCTAAAGGTTATCACATTGAAATGGACCCGAGTGACGAGCAGACCCTGAAAGATGGTTGTTGTGATTACATCGGTCTTAGCTACTACATGTCTGTAGCCGTTTCAGCAAGCAATAAGAGTGAAAGTAAAGGCCTGACAGGGTTCCCAGGTAGCTTACCTAATCCACACGTTAAGTCTTCTGATTGGGGCTGGCAGGTCGATCCGGTTGGACTGCGTTACTCTCTAAATACGCTGAATGAGCGTTACCAAAAACCACTATTTATTGTAGAAAATGGCTTTGGTGCGCTGGATAGCGTTGAGGAAGACGGCAGCATTAATGACGATTATCGTATTGCTTACCTCGAAGCGCATATACGCGAGATGAAGAAAGCAGTCGTGGAAGATGGCGTACAGTTAATGGGTTATACACCTTGGGGCTGTATCGATTGTGTCTCGTTCACCACGGGTGAATACAAGAAGCGTTATGGCTTTATCTACGTGAATAAACATGATGATGGCACTGGTGATTTGTCACGCTCCAAGAAAAAGAGTTTCCATTGGTACAAAGACGTGATTGATACCAACGGAGACAACCTTTAAGTCTCGAGATTGTTCAACAGGGGGGCAGTAGTGCCCCTCTATTTACCTGGCTCATGGAAGATTTCTCAATGCAGAATTTGTCTGAAGGGAACGGTTATGATTTATCTAAAGTCCTCTGAGTTTTTTTCTAGTTCTGCTCTTCCTATCGCAACGGAGTTAAGAGCGCCACAGTCTGCTTATCCGGAGCACGCCCACTCGTTTGAAGAATTAATTATTGTCTCGGGTGGAAGCGGAACTCACGTTGTTAATGACGTGCCGATGAACTTGAGTAAAAATTATGTATGTTTCGTAAAGCGAGAAGACAGGCATCTATTTGAGAATGTTAATGACCTTCACCTTAGCAACGTATTGTTTGATCAAACCAAACTTTCAGTAGATTCATCGCTGCAGAAGTATTTACCTAAGGGGTCTCAGAATTCTAATGGTTGGTTTCTCAATGAAGCAAGTAGCCAACATGTGAATCAAATTATCGCAAGACTGGATACCGAGTCACACGCGATATCTGCAGAGTCAAACATCATTTGTCAGTCACTGTTTAACCTACTTTTGGTCGAGTTATCGCGTGGAAAAGTGTGCAAAATTACTGGAGACAGCGGTGAAGAGAAAGTGATTTCTATCATCTCTTATCTGCAGCAAAATTATTCAGAAGCAAACGGGTTACAGGACCTTGCTGACAAAGCGAATATCTCACCAAAACAGCTGACAAAGATACTCAATCGCTTGACGGGTCTCAATTACAATAGTTACCTGAATTACGTTCGGGCAAGTAAAGCGCTTGAAGAGTTACTATACAGTGAGCGATCAATTACAGACATTGCTTATCGCGTGGGTTATCAGGATTCTAATTATTTCTCTACCAAGTTTAAAAAAACGTTTAATGTATCTCCTAGAGATGTTCGTTCTGGCTTAAAAGTTAATATTTAATTGGGCTAGCAGTAAAACTTTGCCCTAATAAATAGGGCAAAGCATTAGTAGCACATATATTACGGGCTAAAAGTCGATTACATATTAAGTTGCGTGATCGCAGCTTGATACTTTCTTTCGACCATATATCTTGCCATTTCTTCTCGAGCACCAATCGGTGCACCATCATGTTGGAATTGTATCATTCTGATTGAGTCGATTTTAGACAACTCATTAGCTTTCCATTTATCAAGCACTACGCGCACTTGCTCTGAATTTAGGGTTTGTGCACTGGACTCTATACTGACGGCTTCTATCGGGCTACTGGCCATTGCGTTTACAGAGAACAAAAACGCTAATGTGGTAATCCACTTAAATACCTTTGTCATTTCAACCTCCTTTTCATGTGGTACCACATTTATTTTAGGACAACTCTAAATAATGTGATCAAGATCTTTTTATTTTCGAGGTAATTAAAGTTAGAAGGTCTTAACGGTATTTTTCTTTATTAGAGTCTTGGTTTAGCCACGCTATTTGGTTAACAATTTTCCAGTCATATTGTGTGCTTTGAAAGTGCAATTTGCCTGTTTTTCAATTTGTGAACTTCGGCTCTCTAACCTTAAAAAAATCCCCTTATTCATGCGCTGACAGGCAAAAAAGCAAAGTTATTTGGAGCAAAAAAACGCTTTAATAACCTTATAAATAAAAGGGTAAATCGATAGCAAAAAAAGATCGGCACCCTCAACAAGATCTTAACTTATAAGGATAAACACGATGAGCGTATTTAAACTGGCGTTTCCTAAAATCAATTACTCTGGTGTAGGCGCGATTGAAGCCTTAGTCGAGCGTTTAGCGAATGAACATGGCTTGGAAAAAGGTTTACTTATCTGTGACCCAATGCTTGTTGAGTTGGGGTTTGCCGAAAAACTACTTTCGAGCTCGTTAGAGCTTACTTTGTTTAAAGATGTAAGACCTAACCCTGATACCGACACGGTGAAAAATGCGTATGACATGTATGTGACTTCTGGTGCACAATACATTATCGGTTTTGGTGGTGGTAGTTCGATTGATACGGCAAAAGCGATCAAGATCCTATCCGCAAACCCAGGACCAATCGCCGCTTATAACGGTGTCGAGAAAGTCGAACGCTTAGGGGCGCCGCTTTATGCGATTAATACCACTGCGGGTACGGCTGCAGAAGTCACCAGTAACGCGGTTATTACGGACACAGCAACGCATGTAAAACACGTCATTATCTCAGATAAAATTATTCCAGAAATTTCAGTCAATGACGCAAGCGTTATGTTGGGTATTCCTAAAGCCACCACAGCTGCGACTGGTATTGATGCGTTGACACACGCACTAGAGTCATACGTCTCTGTTGGTGCACATAAACTCACCGATTACATTTCTCTGGAAGCAATACAAACCATTGCAGAAAACCTTCCAGCAGCGGTAGATGATGGCACCGATATTAACGCGCGCGAAATGATGGCTTATGGTCAGTTTATTGCTGGTCTTTCTTTCAACAGTGCCGGTTTAGGTATGGTTCACGCAATGGCTCACCCTGCTGGTGCACATAAAGACTTACCTCACGGCGTATGTAACGCAATCTTGTTACCTATCGTGAGTGAATTTAACCGCCCGCACCGTGTAGAAAAATTTGCCAAGGTTGCTGAAGTATTGGGCGTAGATACCTCTGACATGACAGCAGAACAGGCAAGTTTGGCTGCAATTGACGCGCTTCATGCACTGAACCGTCGAGTTGGCATACCAGCAGGTTTTGGTGAGCTGGGTGTGACTGAAGAGGATATCTTGAGTTGGGTCGATGACGCATTAGCCGATCCATGCGCTGGTGGTAACCCATGTCCAATGACAAAAGATCAAGTGATTGAGTTGTATAAGAAAGCGTTATAGTACCGATTCGAATCAGTGAGTTAAGAACAAGCCTAGTCACATGTTGACTAGGCTTTGTCGTTTTTGTCGCCTAAGGCAAGTTAAAGTAGAAAATTAGGCATTAAATAGCGTTTACGTAAGCAATAGGTAATGGAATGCTCATTGGTTGAGATTTAGGTTTATTATTTTTTATATCAAGTGTTTATTGTTTGTTTTTAGGTGTTTTTGCTTGCTGGTCTAGGTGGGTTTTCCTACATCTCAAGGTTCAACTTGGAAGATTGTGCAAGGAATTCGTAGTATCCGGATAACGGTAAATTGGTGACTTGTCGCATTATAAATAGCAGAAACGTCGTTAGGAGAGACACTCTCCTAAACGGTGCACGCTCTTAAGCTAGTCATGTTGTCTCAAGTTGGGGATGACTAATTTGAGCAAATTCCGAAACTGAGATGACAAGCTTATCAGGCTTACTAGGAGAAACTAGATGAACAAACACAACGATACCAACAACACAAACGCTAGCCACGACTTGCCAGACGCTAGTCGCCGAAATGCATTGAAAATGGCAGGAGCAAGCGCGGTTGCTTTAGGTGTTGGTGCGCTTTCAGGAGGCCAGGCCATGGCAAGCACGACATTAGAATTAGGTAATAGCTGGGATAAAACTTTCGCTAAAAGCGACAAGGTTGAGCACAAAAAAGTCACGTTCAAAAACCGTTACGGTATTACGCTTGCCGCTGATCTGTATCAGCCAAAAGAAAGCACTGGCAAGTTAGCTGCTATCGTTCTGAGTGGCCCATTTGGTGCAGTGAAAGAACAGTCATCTGGTTTGTATGCGCAAACAATGGCAGAACGTGGATTTGTTACGCTAGCATTTGATCCATCTTACACTGGTGAAAGTGGTGGTGAGCCACGTAATGTTGCTTCCCCAGATATCAATACTGAAGATTTCAGTGCTGCAGTCGACTTTATCGGTTTGCTAGAAAATGTTGACCGCGAGCGAATCGGCGTTATCGGTATCTGTGGTTGGGGCGGCATGGCATTAAATGCAGTTGCAATTGACAAGCGCGTTAAAGCGGTTGTGGCTAGCACTATGTACGATATGACTCGAGTTATGTCTAAAGGCTACAACGACAGTGTTACTCTTGAACAACGTACTCAAGGACTAGAGCAATTGGGTCAGCAGCGCTGGAAAGACGCTGAAAACGATGAGCCAGCTTATGGTCCTGTGTCTCTTGAACTGCAGGGCGGCGAGCCACAATTTGTGGTTGAATACGCGGCTTACTATAAAGATCCGCAACGCGGTTTCCACCCAAGAGCAATCAACTCTAATGCTTCATGGACCATCACGACGCCGCTGTCGTTTATGAACATGCCGATCTTGACGTACATTGCAGAAATCTCACCACGTCCGGTTCTGCTTATCCACGGTGAGAAGGCACACTCGCGCTATTTCAGTGAAACGGCGTATGAAGCAGCTGCTGAGCCAAAAGAATTGATGATCATTCCTAATGCAACCCATACCGATCTTTATGATCAGATGGATGTGATTCCATTCGACAAAATGGAAGGTTTCTTTAAGGAGCATTTAGCTTAAGAAAGAAGCCAGCCCACTAAGTAAGCCAAGGTATAAAGGTCAAAATAGAAATATCTGACCTTAAAGTATTGAGGCTGAAAACCAGTGAAACACCCCCTAAAAGAAGCCAGCATCGTATGACCACAGATGTTGGCTTCTTTGTTTCCATCCTGCATAGTTATTTATCCCGGAGTGCAATGAATTTTTTCGTCAAGAAGGCTATTTCTGTGTGCAGATTCACTGAATTACCACTTTATTAACTGTAATGTTACGGGCGTGTAACGTTTAAAGCAATTAGTTTACCGCCTTGTTATGCCAATACATTTGCGGTTTTTCCTAGCTATATCATTGTTTTAAATGGAACCGAATAATTGCTCTAAGCCTCTAAGTTGTAAGGTTTTTATTGGGTCAATTATGTTGAATGTTTGTTTAACTTTGCATCGTTTTGGTGCGTGAGATTGCAGTCGATTGGTAAGAGGCATCTTTAGGATGCTACGGAGATAAAAATTGTTTCCGGCTTGCCAAAAAATAAGCAAGCTATTCAAGCAGATATATTGACTCTTGTAGTTTTAAACTTGATGTTGCAAAAGTATGCGCTGTGTTTGTATATGTAGGCATGGTTGTTGCTTAGACAAAAGTGCTCGATTCGGTGCGCTAAGCCAAAACAAAAAATAGCTAGTGCTACCGGTTAATAATAAATCTCCTTTACATTGGAGTGCGCTATGTCAGTCTCAATAAATCAGTTCGATGGCTCGTCGAACAAGGAAGTAAACCGTATTGGTTTTTTGTTGTTAGATAATTTTACTATGCTCGCGTTTTCATCAGCGGTGGAACCGATGCGCATGGCAAACCAACTGACAGGGAAAGAACTGTATGATTGGTATGTGATATCAGAAGATGGTGAGAACGTTGAAGCTAGTGACGGTATCACCATACAGCCAGACTGCTCGATGGCTGATGCTCCCCAACTAGATACACTGATTGTTGTGGGTGGAGTAAATATCACACGCAGTTTTACGCGTAAACAAGTAACGTGGTTACAGTCTTTAGCCCGTAAACATGTTGGCCTTGGTGGGGTATGTACGGGGGCTTACGTGTTAGCGGAAGCGGGGTTGCTGGACGGCTATCAGTGCAGCGTTCACTGGGAATGTCTTGCTACGCTGCAGGAGCGTCATCCTCGTGTTAATTGTCTCAACCACTTATTCGTTATTGACCGAGATCGAATGACATGCAGTGGTGGTTCTGTGCCGTTAGACATGATGATTACCATGATCCAGAAAGATTATGGTCGTGAACTTGGTTCAAGCATTTCAGAAATGTTCATTTGCGACAATATTCGCGGTGAAAGTGATACACAGCGTATTCCGCTTAAGCATACGATTGGTACGGCTCAGCCTAAACTAGTCGAAGCTATTATTTTAATGGAAGCGAATATAGAAGAGACTATCGAACTGGATGAATTGGCAGTGTATGTCGGATTATCCCGTCGTCAATTAGAGCGTCTGTTCCAGAAATATTTGCAATGCTCACCATCAAAATACTACCTCAAGCTAAGACTGAACCGCGCAAGACAGTTACTAAGACAAACATCGATGTCAATTATCGAGATCGCAACTGCATGTGGCTTTGTTTCTTCACCACACTTTAGTAAGTGTTACCGCGTGCACATTGGTATTTCACCGAAAGCGGAAAGGTTGGGGACACATTCAGCAGCGGTGGCTAATGTAAGTGTCGCTCCTCCGGCTTTAGAGTCGAATACCATCGTAGATTTGATGCAATTTGATGCTCCATTACGCTCATCGAAAGCGCTATTTGAAGCGCAGCATGAGCCTACCTACGGCTCAATCTCCATCTAATCCGTTTGTTCTAAAAAAAGACCGCCATCCAGCAGGATGGCGGTTTTTTTTGGTTTGCATTTTGTCGCTTAGCGTTACGCAAAAGGGATTCAGAATGCCGTTTTTAGAACACTTTTAATCGACCGTAATACCTATTCTGGAGACTAACGAGGAAAGGGAAGAATAGGGTTTAAAAATGAACGCAACGGACTTGCATGATGATTCAATAGTGATTGATGGCCTGGTTATCGCGAAGTGGGACCGAGCACTGTTTGAAGACATGCGCAAAGGCGGCATCACTGCTGCAAACTGTACAGTTTCTGTTTGGGAAGGCTTCCAGAATACGGTAAACAATATCGTAGAAATGAATAACCTTCTTGAAGAAAACAATGATTTGGTTATTAAAGTTCGCACTACCGACGACATCCGCAAAGCAAAGCAGCAGGGTAAAACCGGCGTTATGATGGGCTTTCAAAATGCCCATGCTTTTGAAGATCAGCTTGGCTATGTGCAGGTGTTTAAAGACCTTGGCGTTGGCGTTGTTCAGATGTGTTACAACACACAAAACCTAGTTGGTACTGGTTGTTATGAGCGCGACGGTGGCTTGTCTGGTTTCGGCCACGAGATTGTCGCGGAAATGAATAAAGTGGGCATCATGTGTGACCTATCGCATGTGGGCGCAAAGACTTCCAAAGAAGTCATTCTCGCTTCTGAAAAACCAGTTTGTTACTCACACTGTCTGCCTAGTGGTTTAAAAGATCACCCGCGCAATAAGTCAGATGAAGAACTGAGATTTATTGCAGACCATGGTGGCTTTGTTGGCGTAACGATGTTCGCACCTTTTCTTAAAAACGGCATTCATTCAACGATTGATGACTACGTTGAAGCGATCGCTTACATCTTTGACCTGGTTGGTGAAGACCAAATCGGTATCGGTACTGATTTCACACAAGGTCACGGTCAGCCTTTCTTTGAGTGGTTAACGCATGATAAAGGCTATGCACGCCGACTAACCAATTTTGGCGAAATCATTAACCCTGAAGGCATTCGTACTTTAGGTGAGTTCCCTAATTTAACAGAAGCACTGTTGCGTCACGGTTTCTCTGAAACTCAAGTTCGCAAGATCATGGGCGAAAACTGGCTTCGCGTACTAGGCGAAGTCTGGGGCGAATAACAACAGTGTTTCACCATAAAAATATAAATAAATAACGAGTTAGTTAATTGTATAAAAGGAAGAATACGATATGAGTACACACGCACCTGAAATGCCAATCTTGGTCGATGACGAAACAGGGGTTTGGACAACGGATGCCTTACCAATGTTGTATGTACCGCGTCACTTTTTTGTAAATAACCATATGGGTATTGAAGAAGAGATCGGTGCGGAGCGTTACGCAGACATTCTATACAAAGCTGGCTACAAGTCCGCTTACTACTGGTGTGAGAAAGAAGCCGAAGAACACGGCCTTTCTGGCGATGCCGTATTTGAACACTATATGAAGCGCCTATCTCAACGCGGCTGGGGTTTCTTTGTCACTGAGCACCTTGATATTGCGAAAGGCGAAGCTCGAGTTCGTTTGGAAAATTCATGTTTCGTATACCAGTACGGAAAAGTTAACCGCAAAGTGGATTACATGTTTACAGGCTGGTTCGCTGGCGCAATCGACCAAATCGCTGAGAGCCTGGGTCTGTCAGTGAAAACCAAAGCGGTACAAACACAAAGTGGTGCTGAGGAAGGGTGTGATTACGGCGTCTTCGAAGTAACACCAATCGGCTAAACACCAACATCAATCCATTTGTAAGTCAGTCAAGGAAGACAGCCTTGCTTGTTCGCAAGCGAGGCTGGTACAGGGGTAAATCATGTCTCAGTTCGATATTCTATTCCAACCATTAAAAATTAACAAAACGACCATCCGTAACCGCGTTGTTAGTACAGCGCACGCAGAAGTTTATGCCACAGACGGTGGTATGACGACCGACCGCTACGTAAAATACTACGAAGAAAAAGCCAAAGGTGGCTGTGGTCTGTGTATCTGTGGTGGTTCAAGTGTGGTTTCAATTGATAGCCCACAAAGCTGGTGGAGCTCAGTTAACCTTTCAACCGATCGCATCATTCCTCATTTCCAGAATCTAGCCGATGCTGTGCATAAGCATGGCGGCAAAATCATGATCCAGATTACTCACATGGGACGTCGTTCTCGTTGGGATGGTGAGCATTGGCCAAACCTAATGTCTCCGTCTGGCGTACGTGAGCCAGTGCACCGCGCAACATGTAAGACCATTGAAGAAGAAGAAATCTGGCGCATCATCGACGACTTCGCGAAAGCAGCCGTTCGTGCGAAAGAAGGTGGCTTAGACGGCGTTGAACTGTCTGCTGTTCACCAGCACATGATCGACCAATTCTGGTCTCCACGTGTTAACAAACGTACTGACCAGTGGGGCGGAACGTTTGAAAACCGCATGCGCTTTGGTATGGAAGTACTGAAAGCGGTACGTGAAGCGGTTGGTCCTGACTTTGTTGTTGGTATGCGTATTACGGGTGATGAGTTCCATCCTGATGGCTTGAACCATGACGACATGAAAGAAATCGCGGCGTACTACGATGCAACTAAGATGGTTGATTACTTCGGCGTTGTTGGTTCTGGTTGTGATACGCACAACACACTAGCAAACGTTATTCCTAACATGAGCTACCCGCCAGAGCCATTCCTGCACTTGGCGGCTGGTATTAAAGAAGTGGTTTCTGTACCGGTTATCCACGCGCAAAACATCAAAGATCCAAATCAGGCTAAGCGTATCCTTGAAGCGGGTTACGTTGATTTTGTTGGTATGACTCGTGCGCACATTGCGGATCCACACTTAATCACCAAAATCAAACTGGGTCAAACCGACCAAATTCGTCAATGTGTTGGCGCAAACTACTGTATCGACCGTCAGTACATGGGTCTGGATGTATTGTGTATCCAAAACGCGGCGACATCCCGTGAGCACATGGGTATGCCTCATATCATTGAAAAAACAACCGGACCTATCCGTAAAGTTGTTGTAATTGGTGGTGGCCCTGGTGGTATGGAAGCGGCTCGCGTTGCAGCGGAACGTGGTCATAAGGTTACTCTGGTTGAAAAAGCGAGTGAGCTTGGCGGACAAATCACCATCGCAGCGAAAGCCCCTCAACGTGACCAGATGGCGGGTATTACACGCTGGTTGGCAATGGAATTAGACCGTCTTGGCGTTGAAGTTATTCTAGAGACAGCTGCTAACGCAGACATGATTCGTGAACTTAAACCTGACGTTTGTATCCTTGCAACTGGTGGTACGCCATTCATCGAGCAGAACCCTGACTGGGGCGCAGAAGAAGGATTGGTTGTGTCTTCTTGGGATATCCTCAACGGCACAGTGGAACCAGGAAAGAATGTTCTGGTTTACGACACTATCTGTGAATTCTCTGGTATGTCGGCGGCAGATTACCTGACTTCTAAAGGCTCACAAGTTGAACTTGTTACTGATGATATCAAACCAGGTGTTGGTATCGGCGGTACGACTTTCCCAACTTACTACCGCAGTCTGTATGAGAAAGAAGTCATCATGACTTCGGATCTTGCTCTGCTGAAAGTATACCGTGAAGGTGACAACCTGATCGCTCTCCTAGAGAACGAATACACGGGTGCGAAAGAAGAGCGCGTTGTTGATCAAGTAGTCGTAGAAAACGGTATTCGTCCAAATGAAGCGCTGTACTACGAGTTGAAAGCAGAGTCTGTGAACAAAGGCCAAATTGACGTTGAAACCTTGTTTGCATCACAGGCGCAGCCAGTCCTATCTCAAGACAACGACGGCATGATCCTGTGGCGTTTGGGTGACTGTGTTTCACAACGTAATACTCACGCTGCACTCTACGACGCACTACGTCTGTGTAAAGATCTGTAAGGGGGGCTTATGTTCCTAGAGTCACTACTTCCTATCTTACTTATAACAGCCGGAGCCCTGGCTGTTATAGGGATGCTCCGCCGCATTATGATGTGGCGGAGAGGGCAAGCCGAAAGTGTTGCCTTTTTTGCAGGGTTAGCAGCCATGCCTCGTCGTTACCTCGTGGACCTGCACCACGTGGTAGCGCGCGACAAAGTGATGTCTAACACTCACGTTGCAACGGCAGGTGGTTTTGTCCTGTCCGTTGTGCTCATTTTCGCGGTTCACGTGTTTAACCTGGAGCCGCAAATCTTATCTTGGGTACTGCTTGGCTCACTTGGCTTAATGTTTTGCGGCGCATTGTTTGTCGCAAAACGTCGACTAAACCCTCCATCGCGCCTGTCTAAAGGCCCTTGGATGCGGTTGCCGAAAAGCTTGATCATGTTCTCGGTGAGCTTCTTCATCGTGACACTGCCAGCTACTCAGTTAGTTGGCGATGTGTTTAACGTGGTTGCTGCGGTTGTTCTCCTTGCTGCTATCGTATGGGGCGTCGGTGAGATGTTCCTTGGTATGGGCTGGGGCGGACCAATGAAGCACGCGTTTGCTGGTGCGCTACATTTGGCATTTCACCGTCGTCCAGAGCGTTTTGGTGGTGGTCGTTCAACCGGTTTAAAACCAGTAGATCTTGATGCTAAAAAGCTGGGCGTTGAAAACCCAAGTGATTTTAAATGGAATCAGTTATTGGGCTTTGATGCGTGTGTTCAGTGTGGTCGTTGTGAAGCGGTATGTCCGGCATTTGCGGCAGGGCAGCCACTAAACCCGAAAAAGCTAATTCAAGACATGGTTGTGGGACTTGCTGGTGGTACGGATGAAAAGTACGCTGGTAGCCCATATCCAGGCAAAGAAACTGGTTGTGCAAAAGGCGACCCGCACAAACCAATCGTGGGCGGTGTTCTAAACGCAGAAACACTGTGGTCATGTACAACTTGCCGAGCTTGTGTAGAAGAGTGTCCGATGATGATCGAACACGTGGATGCGATTGTTGATATGCGCCGTTTCTTAACGCTTGAAAAAGGTGAAACACCAAACAAAGGTGCGGAAGTACTGGAAAACATCATCTTCACTGATAACCCGAATGGTCATAACCCGAACAAACGTTCTAACTGGGCAGCAGACCAAGATCTTAAACTGATGTCTGAAGTCAAACGTGCAGACGTTCTGTTCTGGGTGTCTGACGGTGCGTTTGATATGCGTAGCCAACGCATTCTCAAGTCGATGGTGCAGATTCTTAAAGCAGCCAAGATTGATGTTGCTATCCTGGGCGATGAAGAACTAGATTGTGGTGACGTTGCGCGCCGATTAGGTGACGACGTAACTTATCAGCGTTTAGCAAAACGTAACATCCAAACGCTGATGAAGTACGACTTTGACTGCATCGTGACAACAGACCCTCACGCATTCCACTGTTTGAAGAACGAATACCCGGACTTCTACCCAGAGAATGAAAAACCAAACTACCAGGTTTGGCACCATACAACCTTTATTAACCAATTGGTTGAAAAGGGGTTAATCGGTCTTAAACCATTGTCAGTCGGTAAAGTTACCTACCATGACCCTTGTTACTTAGGTCGTTACAACGGCGAATATGAAGCGCCTCGTTCGGTGCTAAAACACCTCGGTGTTGAAATTGCTGAAATGGAACGTTCTGGTTTCCGCTCACGTTGTTGTGGTGGCGGTGGCGCGGCTCCGATTACCGATATCCCTGGCGAACGTCGTATTGCGGATATGCGTATGGACGACATCCGTGAAACAGGTGCCGATCTTGTGGCAGTAGGTTGTCAGCAATGTACTGCGATGCTTGAAGGTGTTGTTGAGCCAAGACCTGAAGTGAAAGACATTGCTGAACTTGTTGCTGAGATGCTGGTTGAGATTAGCGATGATCAGGTGGACGTATGGACACCAGAATCTGAAACCGTCGGTGTGTAGGAGAAGATCATGGGAGAATTTATTTTACGCCGTGACCCTCGTGTCGAGTGGATTAGACGAAACAGGCTACACCCACAGCATGATAGCTTGATGGTACAGCCAGTTGAAGAGATTGGACCAAGCGGCTTAACCAGGCGTTATCCACATCGAGTTGGTTTTATTGGACCGAACGGCATTAAGCGCATCGATCGCCTGAACAATAATGCTGCAACCTCGATGATGGGTGCTCGCCAAAGCAGCCAAGCAAGTGTCGAGCTGCCGTTGCACAAGGTTGAGTCTCCAGACTTTTACATTGTGGTTGTGCCCGATATGCCAGGTGGTCGCTTGAGCAGCCATGATAAAGACGTTCTTGGCCAAGCCCATCAGCTGGTTAAACAGTCTGACGGTGAGGGCGCTGTGATGGCAGTGGTATTCGGCGCTCACAAAGAAGAGCAGTTTGATCTTGCAGGCGTCGACCGATTGCTAACGATTCCGGATGAAGTGTTTGATCACTACAGCCCAGAACAGCGAGCTGAGGTTCTGGCGAGTATCGAAGCCCAATATTCGCCTAAGCACTGGCTATTCCCGGATAGCATTCAAGGTGGATTTGAACTTGGTGCGCGCTTGTCTGCGGCGATTAATGAACGTCCTGCAACACAAGCGTGGCAAGTCGATAGTGAGCATGCGGTATGTCGAGCAGCAGGGCTTCGTCACGACATCAAACGTGTGACACCTCGAGTGCTTCTGCTGGCTCAAGAATGTGCGCTACCAATTGATGAAACCCGACACGAAGTGCTGCCGGTTGAATTTGAAGGCACATTCAGCATTGAATCTCGCATCGAAGATCTTGGTCCAGTCGCGGTCGATCCTCAGGCGATTCCACTTACCGAGGCTGAATTCATTCTGTCTGCAGGTAACGGCATCCATGATTGGGAGAAATTTCACGAAGCAGCGAATGTTCTGGGTGCAACCGAAGGCGCGAGCCGCGTAGCCGTCGATGATGGCTTTATGCCTCGCGACCGTCAGGTTGGTGCTACCGGTAGCTGGGTGACCGCTCGAGTCTATGTGGCTGTTGGTATCTCAGGGGCAATTCAACACCTACAAGGTATTGGTGCTTGTGAAAAAGTCATCGCCGTAAACACAGATGCGGGTTGTGACATGGTCAAGCGCGCGGATCTGAGTGTGATTGCTGATAGTAATGAGTTTTTAAGAGAGTTGATTTCTCTTATTCAACAACATCAATCAAAGGAGCTGAAGGATGCCGCATAATCAAACCGATACACTGCGTGTCAGTACGTTAGTCTCCATTGGTGCACACCCTGATACAGGACGTGCGCGCCGTTCAGCGACCGATGCACGTGCTGTTGAACTGGCGATGAACTTAGAAGGTTGTGAGTTAGAGGTGCTTCACGCAGGCAACCCACAGGATCCAGCACTGTCGTACTACAGCGGGATGGGACTTTCTCAAATTCGCGTTCTGGCTCAGGACGAACAGGACGATGCGGTTAACACTTTGTCTTCGTACTTTCGAGATGACATGCCCGACATCGTTCTGACAGGAATGCGTGCGGAAAATGGCGAATCTTCAGGCACGCTACCTTTCTTTCTTGCTCAAGAGTTGGATTGTCCGATTGTTATGGGCGTCGCGGAAATTCTATCCGTCGAAAATGGTACAGCGCGAGTATTACAAGCGCTACCAAGGGGACAGCGTCGAGCGCTAAACGTATCTCTGCCATTTATCGCTAGTGTGGACTTTGCTGCGCAAGAACCACGACAAAGTGCATTTGGCCGAGCTCGAAGATGTGACATTGTCACGGAAGAAGTGGAAGGCAAGCAACTGGATAAAGAGCGACTAACTTGGGAAACAAGTATCGCGAAGCCAAAAGCGAAGCGTTTGAAAGTCGTGAAAGCTAAAAGTGCGGCTGACCGTTTTAAAGCGGCGACAGCAAAAGCAGAATCGACAGGCGGTAAAGTCCTTAAAGACCAGCCTGTTAGTGAAATGGCTCAGGTAGTCTATGACTTACTGCTTGAAGAAGGAGTGGTAAATAAATAACTAAAAAATTGACTTGTTAGGAATTCAACTTATTGAACCCAGTTAGGTTCATCTAAGGAATATATCCACGTTAACGGTACCGACAATTAGAAGAAAAGTTCGGTACCTACGTGGTTAATACCAACGTTAATAAGTACTTGAACAATTACTTATCCAACTAGGTATGACTTACGACGAAGAACGATTCAGGGAAAGGAATTACTGAATACTGTTCAATATATGTTAATCACTAAAGAGGGATCGCATGAAAAGCATAGTGAGTAGTCGAAGAAGATATAAATCCGTTCATACCGTTAAATACGAAACGGATTATTGTGCTGGGCAAGACAATGTCAAAATCTTTGGCATGGATATCCATAACCCCGTGTTTGGTATCAGCGCTAGCTTAATTTTATTGTTCATCATTTTGACGTTAATTTTTCCTGAAGGAGCAAAAGACGCACTTATTGCCGCTCGGAGCTGGTCTATCAACAATTTTGACTGGTTCTTCATGGTCGGGTGTAACTTGTTTGTAGTGTTTTGCTTATTTTTGCTTGTTTCTCCAATGGGCAAAATTCGTTTGGGAGGCGCAAACGCCACACCGGAATTCTCTACCGTATCTTGGTTTAGCATGTTATTTGCTGCAGGTATGGGGATAGGGCTGATGTTCTGGAGCGTTGCTGAACCTGTCGCGTATTACACCGACTGGTACGGAACGCCACTTAACGTGGCAGCCAATACCGAAGAAGCAAAACAAATGGCGCTAAGTGCGACGATTTACCACTGGGGTTTACACCCTTGGGCGATCTATGCCGTAGTTGGCCTGGCTTTGGCTTTTTTTGCACATAATAAAGGCTTGCCACTTACTATCCGTTCTGCATTTTTCCCAATTTTAGGTGAGCGTTGCTGGGGTCCAATTGGTAACTTCATCGATATTCTTGCCGTTCTGGCAACCATCTTTGGTCTTGCAACTTCTCTTGGCTTCGGCGCTCAACAAGCCGCTGGTGGTCTTAGCCATCTGTTTGGTGTCTCAAGCGGTATTTCAACTCAAATAGCATTTGTGGTTGTGGTTACCGGCATTGCTGTCATCTCAGTGGCACGAGGACTGGATGGCGGTGTGAAGATATTGAGTAACATCAATATGCTAATCGCGGCAGGTTTAGTTGCGCTACTGGTTGTAATTGGACCGACGCTATCTATTTTGCATACATTTGGCGATATCACGCTGGGCTATGTTGATAACTTTGTGCCACTTTCTAATTGGATCGGACGTGAAGATTCAGACTGGTTCCATGGTTGGACTGTGTTTTACTGGGCGTGGTGGGTATCTTGGTCACCATTCGTAGGTATGTTTATTGCGCGAGTTTCAAAAGGACGTACGGTTCGTGAGTTCGTGACGGCTGTATTACTTATCCCAACCTTAGTCACTATGGTTTGGTTGAGTGTCATGGGCGGAACGGCAATAGAACAGGCTACGACAGGTGTCGGTGAGCTAGCAAATGGTATCAGCGATGTGTCTCTGGCGATGTTCCAAATGTTTGAGAATTTGCCATTTTCTACGTTGTTATCCGTTGTTGGTATCTTGCTTGTACTGGTCTTCTTTGTAACGTCTTCAGATTCGGGTTCACTTGTAATCGACAGTATCACTGCGGGTGGTAAAGAAGATGTGCCAGTAGGTCAGCGTGTGTTCTGGGCTATTGTAGAAGGTTTTATCGCGATAGCACTGCTACTTGGTGGTGGTTCGGAAGCACTGACAGCATTGCAAGCTGGCGCGATAACAACTGGTCTGCCTTTCACACTTGTTTTGGTACTGATGTGCTGGAGCTTGTACAAAGGGTTAAAAACTGAGATTCACCTTTACCGTAAAGCATAAATGCTACGCAACTAACATTTTTGGCTGTGTGACATAAAAATAGATCACAGCCTATTTTTTAATCGTCTATTGTAGGCTTGTTGGGGGGAAGGAATCCCCTCTTATTTGGTAGGAGTAAGTAGTTATGATGCACGTAGATCTTGTAGATATGGATGACTTTATTACTGATCTTAGCCAGCTTGGCATTGAATGCCCAAGTGCAGATGTGGATAGTGTAAAAAGCAGTATTGATGAGTGGTTACAAACGGTCGACAGCTCTCAGCGTGACCGATTCTCGAAGCTGTTATTCTGTATTGAGGAAAAAGGTATTTTGTTACCAGATATCGAAAATGTCGTTCGATGGGGCGCTCAACAACTACCTCGATGAGACAAATCTTCGCTTCTTGTGCAAATCTTGAAAGCATGAGGACAAGTTCAGTATTCTGAACAAAGCAGTATAGCGCTGAGCGGTTTTGCTCACATTAATCGCTGAAGGGGAGTCGATATTATCTACTATAAGTCGTAGTGGGTAATACCTACTCCTATACCGACGTAAAGCTAATCTTAAGCATGAGCTGAAACGTCAAAACTTCCATCTGAATCAGTAAATAAAACCTTGCCGACTATTTCGTATATAGTGTTGCTGCAAGCGAAAGAACTCACAGCATCATCCCAAAAACAAAAAATCCCTCTTATGTTCAGAGGGATTTTTTATTGGGGTACGGCACCGACGAGAATCTTCTGATACACACTAACCAACGGTGTTTCTGTTTTCTTCTCGCCGGAACCGTGTTTTTAGTCGTGGATTTTCACGCCGAGACAGCCACGTACAAAATCAGGGTTGAAGTGCTTAACTGCATCGCCAACGTAACCTAAATCAAGGCTGCTGATTTTCTCCATCTCTTCATCTGAAAGCGTGAAATCCCAAATATCGAAGTTTTCTTCAATACGTACTTGTTTTACAGACTTTGGAATAACGGTGACGCCACGCTGTAAATTCCAGCGCAGAATAACTTGAGCCACTGTTTTTCCATGTGCTTCTGCAATGCCTTTTAGCATCTCGTCTTCAAAAGGTTTATGACGACCACCACCTAATGGTGCCCATGCTTCAGGCTGAACGCCGTAATGCTTCATTGTTTCTAGCGCGGCCGGTTGAGCATGATATGGGTGCAGCTCAATCTGGTTTACCATTGGCTTAATTTTCACTGTTTCACAGAAATTCGCCAATACATGTGCGTAGAAGTTAGACACGCCAATCGCTTTGAGCTTGCCTTCTTCGTAAGCATCTTCCATCGCACGCCAAGCGCTAAAGTAGTCACGCATTGCCTGGTGTAGTAGATACAAATCGAAATACTCTAGACCAGATTTTTCCAGTGACGCTTCGATACCTGCTTTAGCGGTATCGTAATTTGCCATGTCCTGAACCCATAACTTTGACGTGATAAATAGTTCTTCGCGCGTACAAATGCCTTCTTCAATGGCTTCACGGACAGCTTCACCGACGGCATCTTCATTACCGTAGACTGCGGCAGTATCAATGAGGCGATAGCCAGCACGGATAGCACTGAGTACTGACTGTTTGCATTCTTCTTTATCGGTAACCTGAAAAACACCAAAGCCTGCCATTGGCATCTCTAGGTTGTTACTTAATGTTGTATATTCCATTGTAGAATATCTCCATTGCGCTGATTGGACGTAAGACAATGAACTCTATTGGTGCTTAATCCTTTAAAATCAGTGGAGCTCATGCATTTCCCTTATCACGGGGTGGGGTAATTATGGCACGCAATAGCCAACATCGAATTGTTCAATATTCGCTATTGTTTGCCTAAAACTTCAATTCACGCTCACTCAACGTAACTACTTATAAGCTACACTAAAAAACAGAAGTTGGTGCTCTTCCGTTAATAAAATTGCTAAAAAGCAGATATGCCTTTGCAGGGGTGTAAATAATGGAGCTAGGAAGGAAACAAGTCCCGGTTGGTGTCATTACTGAAATACATGGCCCGGTAACCGTAATTGCCTGTGATACCTTGCCTCCCTTGCATCAGGCTTTATGTGCGAATGTCGATGATGAAACCTATCTGTTTGAGGTTCATCAACATCTTGATAAGCGGCATATCCGCGCAATTATTCTCCACAAAACCTCCTCCTTGCATCGTGGGCTCACCGTTTATGATACCGGGGCTTCACTTCATGTTCCGGTCACGCCGAATTGTCTCGGTCGTTTGCTCAATATCTTTGGTGAGCCATTGGATGGCGGGAGCAGACTGAATACGTCAATGTTTCGCAATGTTCACAGTGCGCCAGTCCCGATTCATGAATCTGTCGGTGCCGGAAACGTATTAGAAACGGGTATTAAAGTTATCGATCTTCTCTGTCCTTTCATTGAAGGAGCGAAAACAGGATTACTCGGTGGTGCAGGGGTTGGTAAAACGGTGTTAATTATGGAGTTCATGCACGCGATGGCTTCATTACATCAGGGGGTGTCGGTTTTTTCCGGTATAGGTGAACGCATACGCGAAGGTCATGAACTTTGGCACGCTATCCGAGATGCAGGGGTACTGCCACAGACATTAATGGTGTTCGGGCAAATGGACGAGTCGCCGGGCGTTCGTTTTCGGATAGGACTATCGGCTCTGACCTATGCGGAATACCTGCGCGATACCCTGAAAAAAGATGTTCTGTTTGTCATGGATAATATTTTTCGTTTTGTGCAAGCGGGAAGTGAAGTATCCAGTTTGCTCGGGCGGATGCCAGCTACGGTAGGCTATCAACCGACACTGTCGACAGATATCGCAGAGATTCAGGACCGCATTCTTTCAACCAATAATGGCACCATCACTTCGGTACAGGCTGTCTATGTTCCGGCTGATGATATGACTGATCCAGCGGTCAGTACCATCCTGAGTCACTTGGATAGCACGGTAATGTTATCCCGGGCACAAGCTGGTAAAGGGATTTACCCTGCGGTCGATGTCTTGCAGTCCAGCAATAAGCTTATGGACAGGCATACTTTAGGTGAACGTCACTACAGTATTGCTGAAGGTGTCCGGGAACATTTAGCTCGTTACCATGAGCTGGAAGATATTATCACCATGTTAGGAGTCGGTGAGTTGTCTCAGGCTGACCGCACCATCATCATGCGTGCCCGCAAACTTCAGCGTTATTTGACCCAGCCATTTTGTACAACAGCGGCACATACCGGCATACCAGGAGTGTCCGTGCCGCTGGAAACTGCGCTAAATGACTGTGAACATTTTCTGCTTGGTCATTACGACGAAATACCGGAAGAGCGCTGCTATATGCAGGGAAGTATGGAGAGCCAGCTACGATGAAAAATTTTGTGATCAGCCTGCTGGATGCAACGCACTCTACAGAGATTGAGGGCGTCACTTCGTTTATTGGCGAGGACCAAACGGGTAGCTTCGGGTTGTTGGCGAATCACAGTCGTTTTATGACGGTTCTGTCTACGGGAATTGCGAAGTACCGCACGGGGGAGAGTGACTGGAAATACCTGGCAGCGGCTGGTGGGGTGCTCTATTTTAAAAATAATCACCTGACATTATGTACTTACCGCTTTTTGCTCGATGATGACTATAGCCGTATTAGCCAGGCATTGGAGCAACAATTAGTGATAGAAGAAGAAAAATCACAGACGTTTAAACAGAGCCTACGCCACATGGAAGAAGAGGTATTTATGCGGCTGTGGAAAATAGGCAAAAGAGAGACACTTTAGTGCCATGCGTAAACTTGATGATTTGAAAAAGAAAACTGAGCGTCAGGTTGACCGTATGAAGAAGGCTGAGCGCGAACGACATACCCTTATCGGCCAAACTATTTATCTTGGAACCCTGGGGCTATTGCTTGCGTTACCCATTGTGGGAGGCGCTTACCTTGGTCATTGGATAGACAGCATGATAGAGGGATATTCGGTTCGCTGGACAATAAGTTTTATCTTGCTTGGCGTGATCGTTGGGATGATCAATGTCTACCTTTTAATTCGGCAATAGTGCTATGGGTTTTAACTGGGATTAAGTAAACCGACTCAGTGGGACGGTCATTATGATAGATAATACGGTAGTCACAACATGGGGAATCATGGGCGTGATCGGGTTGTTTGCCTGGATTTTGTCACATCAGTTATCTATAAAGCCCGGGCTGGTACAGACTGCCATTGAAGGTATGATTGCCAGTATTGAAAATGTGATTAGAGAAGTCGCTCCTCAGCATGTTAAAAGCCTGATGCCATTTATTGGCAGCCTATGGATATTTCTCGTTATCGCCAACCTGTGTGGGCTTATTCCGGGCGTTCACTCTCCAACACGCGACTTATCTGCTACCTCTGCACTGGCAATCATTGTATTTCTTTCGACACACTGGTACGGCATTCGCCTGCAAGGAATAAAGCTTTACTTAAGCCATTATTTAAAACCCAGCCCGATTCTATTGCCGTTCCACATTATCGGGGAAATAACCCGTACAGTGGCTTTAGCGGTGAGGTTATTTGGCAACATGATGAGCCTGGAAATGGCAGCCTTGCTATTTTTGTTAGTCGCGGGATTTTTGGCGCCAGTTCCCATTTTAATGCTCCATGTCATTGAAGCCTTAGTTCAGGCTTATATCTTCGGCATGCTCGCTCTCATATATATTGCGGGTAGCCTACAATATCAACAACAGCAACAAGAAGGAGCCACTCATGAATGAGTTATCAACCTTTGTTCTGACTTCAACCGCTGTTGCCATTATCGGTATTTCGATTGGTGTCCTCGCTCCAGCGATAGCCATGGGGTGGGCTGTGAGTCGGGCAATGGATGCTCTTGCACGTCAGCCTGAGGCTGAAAAGTCAATTATGCGGACGCTTTTTATCGGGTTGGCAATGATAGAGTCACTGGCCATTTATGTGCTCGTTATTGTGTTGATTGTGCTATTCCGTAATCCATTACTTGAATACCTTATCAAATAGCGTCTGCTAGCCACTCTATGATGGTTTATCACCCACGTTGAGGAGCAATTACTGTGGAGTTTAGCTGGACTACTTTTGTTCTGGAAATCATCAATTTTTTGGTGTTGATCTGGATTCTCAAACGCTTTCTGTTTAAGCCAGTAAAGGCGGTGGTTAGTCAGCGCCAGGCGGATATTGATAAACAGTTGCTTGAATCCCAGCGGCTGAATGATGAATCGGCTGCACTGAAAGATGAGTATGAAAATCGTCTGGTTAATTGGGAGCTCAAGTGTCAGCAGGCAAGAGAGGCACTGCGCCGGGAAATTGATGCAGAGCGGGCATCCCAGTTAGATCTATTGAAGCAGTCGATTGAACAGGAAAAGAAAAAAGCGCAAGTGGTTGAATCTCGCCAGCGTATAGAAGCGATTCGTGATAGTGAACAACAGGCGTTACACCAGAGCGCTCAATTTGCTGCTTCTCTGCTTAGCAGGGCTTCTGGACCTGAGCTGGAGGCTAGGTTGCTGGATATTCTGTTGGAGGATTTATCTTCCCTTTCTGAGGAGCAAGCGGCCAGTTTGTTACATCAATGGGGAGTCATGCCTGAAGTTATTGAGGTAAGCAGCGCTTATCCAATACCTGAACAAAAACGGCTAAAGCTGGAAAGCGCCCTGAAGACCGTCAGCCAATTATCCATCCCTGTGCAATATGATGAAAACCCTGAGTTGATCGCTGGGTTGTTTATCACAATAGGTGCCTGGTGTTTGCGTGCCAATATAAGAGATGATTTAAAAGGGTTTATGGAGTTTGCCTATGTTACCCGATGAAGACAAACTCAATAGCCCGTTGACCCAGCAGGCTATGTGGCTTAAGGACTATAAACCGGGGTTACGCCTTGAAGAGCGGGGCGTCGTGTTGTCCATCGGGGATGGTATTGCAAGGATCTCAGGGCTTCCTTCGGCGGCGATGAACGATATCTTAACCATGGAGGATGGCAGTCAGGCAATGGTGTTTGACCTGACGGAAGAGCTGGTCAGTGCGGTGCTCTTGCATGAAACCAGCTTATTGACAGCCGGAACCTCCGTACATCATTCCAGTCATTCTTTAAGTGTCCCGGTGGGTGACAATTTGCTTGGCCGGGTTATTGATCCGCTGGGTAGTCCACATGATGGGGAAGCGGCTCCAATCCCATCAGCATGGATGCGTCTCGATACATTGTCACCGCCGATAATCAGCCGTGATTTTGTTAATGCACCTTTGTATACGGGCATCAAGATCATAGATACCCTAATCCCGATAGGTAAAGGGCAGAGACAGTTGCTTATTGGTGACGAAGGCCTAGGGCGTAGTGCTCTGGCACTTGATACCGTGATTAACCAACGAGGCAGAAATGTGCGGTGTGTTTATGTGCTCATTGGGCAAAGGCGCTCGACGGTCATTAAGACGATTGAGATATTACGAGAGTTTGGTGCGCTTGAATACACCACTGTCGTTGTCGCGGAAGCGAGTAGCTTGCCAGGATTACAGCATATAGCGCCTTTTGCCGGCTGTGCTATCGCTGAGTATTGGATGCAACAGGGGCACGATATTCTTGTTGTCTATGATGATCTCAGTACGCATGCCAAAATCTACCGAGAACTGTCATTGCTTCTTCGTCGTCCTCCCGGGCGGGAAGCTTATCCTGGTGATATTTTTTCAGTCCATGCTGGGTTATTGGAAAGGACTACCTGCCTGAGTCCGTCTCATGGTGGTGGTAGCATGACGGCTTTACCAATCGTTGAAACCAAACAGGGAGAAATAGCCGATTATATCCCGACTAACTTAATATCCATTACTGACGGGCAAATCTATTTGGAACGCGGATTGTTTTCAGCCGGTTTTCGTCCGGCCATTGATATCGCTCGATCGGTGTCGCGTATCGGCGGACAAGCGCAACATCCCAGAATCAAGGAAGAAGCCGGAAGTATGAAATTACACTATCTTCAGTTTCTCGAGCTGGAGAGTTTCACTCGTTTTGGTGCCCGTCTTGAAGCTTCTATGGAGCAAGCGATTCAACGTGGTCTGGTATTAAGGGAGATTCTCAAGCAAGAGCAATTTTCTCCGCTTCACGAGACGTTTCAACTGGCATGGCTTGTCGCTTTTAATGATGGACATTTCAAGGACTGCGAACGAAAAGAAGTGGCCTCACGTCTCAAACTTCTAGAACAGGAGGTGAAATCTTCCAGCCTAACCCTTGATAGCCCTAAAGATGAATGGAGTGTAGCGGTCGCTAAATGGTTATCACCTAACAACATACAGGGCAGTAAGTGATGAGCCGACGCCTCGATCTGGACAATCACCATCATAGTCTGAACGAAATTATAAAAATCTTAGATGCGATGAAAATGTTAGCTTACATGGAAACGCATAAGTTGGGAGCATTCCTTGACACTCAACACCAAGCGCTGGATGCCATCAGTTCAGCAGCTAACGATTTTCTCAGTTTTTATCCCGGAGTCCAACTAAAAGAGTCCGAAGTCTTCCCTGTTTATCTTTTAATTGGATCTGAGCGCGGGTTCTGCGGTGACTTCAATCAGGAGCTGGTGGACTATATTGAGCAGCTCTTAACGATTCCTTCCAATCTAAAGCCCACTTTAATTACGGTTGGCCGCAAGCTCTATAACTTAATGCAAGACGATGGTCATGTATATGCGCAGATTGAAGGGCCAAATGTTGTCGAAGAGGTGCCTAACGTTCTCGAACAAACCGTTCAGGTACTGACAAAGATCCAGAGGGAACAGCCGTTGATGGGCTTATACAGCGTTTACCACAGTGGCGAACAGGGGATTATCACAAAAAAACTATTGCCGCCGTTTCAGCAGAAGGATCAACAACCCGCTAATTTTCAGTACCCTCCGGAGCTAAACTTACCGCCAGCAGACTTTTTGCTCAAAGTAGCCGAGCAGTTTCTTTTTACTGCTCTGCATGAAATTGTTTATACCTCTCTGTTAGAGGAAAATCACAATCGAATCATGCACCTTGAAGGCGCGGTTAAACATCTTGAAACTAAAGCGGATGAATTGACCCAGCAATGCCATATTTTACGCCGGGAAGAGATTACTGAAGAAATTGAAGTAATTTTACTTAATGCCAGTAGTTTTGATGATTTGCCCACTGGTTAAATTCACATGTGGCATCCATGCTTGAGCCTGATATTTGTGTTTCCATAAATAAAAATGCTGTCGAAACGGATAGTGACTGTCAATTCACTTAAGAGGGACGTAAATGATTTCTACAAAACATAAGGTGACACTACTTACGGTAACACCTGCGGTCATGCTGCTCTTTGTCCACCTGGGAGCCTTCGCACAAACCAAGCGAGAGCAGGTGCATCATATGTCGCATCAGGTAATGCCCTTCGACATGTCTAAAACTATTCACGTGTTCAAAATGACGGATTCAGGTGGCGTCCAAAAGGTTTTGGTGAGGAACACAGAAGAAACTGAACAAATCTTACTTATTCGGCAACATTTAGAGCACGAAGCGCAAATGTTTAAACACGGAAATTATTCAGACCCAACAAAATTACATGGCGCTGACATGCCTGGAATTGCGAAACTTAGCGCTAATCCCTCAAAAGTTAACGTGTCATATTCAGAACTTCCTGAAGGTGCACAGATCACCTTTGAAACTAAAGAGTTAAGTATGGTCACCGCAATACATAGATGGTTTGGTGCTCAGCTTTCCGAGCATGGAGCTGATGCAAAATCGGAATGATGGATACAGATAAGGCATAATGCGAGTTTGTTTTCGAATGTGTTTAAGTACGCATTAAATTGATTTTAGATACTCGGTATCTGTTCTCGTTGACCAATTATTGCCTGCGTTTATTATTATCCTAACGGCTTTTAGCGGGGGAAGTGTATTGAAAATCTGTCACCTTTCGGATCTCCACTTGGAATTCGGTTCAATGGAAGTACCTCAATCTGATGCCGATGTGATAGTACTGAGCGGCGATATTCACATAGGGACTCAGGGTATCGATTGGGCTTCGCAGTTTGATGTGCCCGTGATTTATGTTCTGGGCAACCACGAAGCCTATGGAGCTTCTCTAGATTCACTGATAGGTCAATGTCGCGTTAAAGCGAACCAATATGAGAATGTCCATTTATTAGAAAATGACAGTATCGTTATCGAAGGCGTTCGTTTTCATGGATGCACGTTATGGACAGATTTTTGTCTCGATGGCAGCACCGATGTTTCAATGAAGATAGCAGAAGGTCGAATGAATGACTTTAAGCAAATTCTTTATCATGGAAATGTTTTTACTCCCCAAGATAGCCAAAGCCTCCACCGTGAATCGAGACGATGGCTCTATCATTCTGTAAAGCAGTCGCCAGAGCAAAAAAACGTCATTGTTACCCACCATCTTCCATCAAGAAGTCTGATTCAGGTAGAGTACCTCGGAAGCCCACTCGGCCCTGCTTTTGCGTCACACTGTGATGAGTTTGAAAGTATTGCGAATAAAATTGCAGTTTGGTGTTACGGGCACAATCATGATTGCAATGAACAAATAGACTTCGGCATAAACTTCCATACAAATCAACGTGGATACGTTGAACATGAGTTAGTTTCTGGTTTTGACCCTCAAAAAATAATTACTATTGATACAAAATGAATCGGGAGCAAGCCTGTGATTATCAAGTATTGTGATCACATTAAATGACGATCTTCGCTAATGCGTTTTTGTCCAGAAACGTGTTTCAGCGGATGTTCAAGACAGCGTGGATGGTCAAGGTAAGCGAACTACGATTACTGGTCACTCCTCTGGAGTCGCGATCGGCAGAGTATTCGCCGACTATATTGAGTGAAAGTATCCAAAAAGAATTAAACGCGTAGTGACATTCGGGCAACCAGCCATTGGGGATTGGAGGTTTAAACAGCATTATTGTTTGGGGCACAAAACCTACCGTGTCTGCTGCGATATCGACATTGTCACCTTCATGCCGCCAGTACCGTTTGTTTCTTGGCATGTAGGGAAAACATTTTGGACAATCAACAAACACTAGCCACAAGCTTAATTCTCATTTTTAATACTTCCTCATCAAATACGTGTTGATCTAACACCTCTGCGCTCTTGCCTTAAAAAATGGCACGCAAAACTGTAAACCAAGTGTTCACCTGTACACGTAGTACATCTACAAAATGCAATGCTTTAACTCTATCCCAACCTATTGAAGTTAAATGTATATTTTCAACTCCGACGAATATCGCATAACACCAGGCTAACAAACTGTTCACCCATGGCAATATGAAACACTCCGCTTTAAAAATATTTTATTTACATATCAGACAGATAGGTTTTGGTTTATTTATTGCTTTCATGTGTGCAACTGACAGCGAGTTCCAGTCTTAAACGTTGTACTCACAACTCTGGATGAAGCTGTCTTGGGACGGGGGTAAAAAAGTTTAGTGTGTTCAATGATGCCGGATCCAGTGTTGGCATCAGTGAATACTCACATAGCCCTTTTATCAACTTTCAATGAAAAAGAAGGTAGATGATGGAACATTTAATAAATAGCCGACATAAAAGGTTGCTCAAAGATGAAATTCAAGGAGTAACTTTATGAAATCGTATACTAAACTTTCGGACGCAGCAGCAAGTCCGAGAACATTGGTGAGTGGAACGCTAGTAGCCGCTGCGTTGACCGCTTTTTCTCTCTCTTTTCCCGCATTCGGTTTTATCGAACCACCTAATACCGTCAATCTAACTCATGAGGCCTGTCGTAACAATGGTGATATTGTCTTGCCTAATGGCGACGATAACTTCATTTGTCCTGATGCCGCCTATACCACTGGTAATTTAGGTAAAGGCTGGAATGAACTCGACCTTGTGCCCCACAGAATCACGCTCAGAAATGGTAACAGTAATGGCAATATTACTTATAACCTTCGAGCTGCAGCGAACAATATAGATCAAGGTAAGTTAGGATATGATGCCTTTTCTCCTGCTGATGATATTGTTGTCATCGGGGATTGTACGGTATCTACAGCCTTCAATGATCCACTGCAACCGTGGGGCATCACTAATGAAAACCTTAATGGGGCAGATCAAAGCCTGTTCCAGGAGTTTGAAATCACCCAAGGCCCAAATACCTCTTGTGAAATTAACTTTTATTATCGCCTTGCGGTGGGTGCCAACGAATATCCAGGCTCATCATTGCAATCCTACCTTGCAGATCAGAGCGTATTTCAAGGTGGCCTTCGCACTATTTCACTTCCTGTAAAAGAAATACTGCCGCAAGATATCAGTAAAGACATGGATGCTAGGCAAGATACCGACTTTACTTGGAACCTTACCAAGGAATCAGACAAGGCCAGTATCAACCTCGGCGATACTTGTGATGTCGAAAATCCTGCATCTAAGGATGTGGCCATCAAGCTAAAATGGCAACTTCTTGAGGGGGTCCCTGGCAAGGTAACGGTGAAAACCAACATCACCTTAACCAACCCAGCCAGTCGCCCTATCGATGTTGATGTCACCGATGTTATTCGCGGTAACCTTGGCGGTGGAATAATCGATCTAGATATCAAAAACTTTAATACCGTCACTGTACCTGCCAATACCACGCTGCCACTAACAGTGCATATGTATATAGCTGAGTCTGATGTCACAGAGTTAATGGATATCGCCACTGCCACCTATACAGACCAAGCAACAGGTATTCCTGTGCCTGGAGAAACAGTCGCGGAGTTTGATCTTACTACCGATGGTTTGGGCATTCAGCCAGGGGCTTCGACCAATACTACGGCCGTCGTCACCGATGAAGAATACATCACAGGTAATTATTTGCAGTACAGTGCTGGCAGTACGGCAAGTGGCAGTGCAACAGGTAATTTCACCGTTGACGGACTCGAGTACACCTTTAATACTCTGCTAAACAAAATGTCACCTAACCTACTGTGGACATCTGGTACTCAGCCAGAGGCGCCTGCAACCTGTACTATCGCGGGTGAATGTTTTGTCACTATTAACAAAACGGTTTCTGTTACCCAAAGACCTATCGTGACCAGTGGTACTTTGTCGGATCAAGCACTCTTAGTTGCAAGTGATGGCTTTAGCGTAAGTTCGCCTACTTCAGGTCCACTTAACATTGAAATTACATCTGGTGCTTTAGTGGATTACAGCATTAAAGGCACCTTCCAAGATGATATATTACAAGGCAACGAGGAGGTCACCTGTCAGGTTGTGGTGAAAAACAGCAGCAATGAGGTGGTGTTAGACACAGATTACACTTTTAAAGAGGGTCAATTAGAGATAGATAAAACCTTTGAAAATATCCTTCCCGACAAATACGCTGTCACTGTCGGTCCCTGTGATCCTAATATCTTCCAAGCAGACTTTGATCCAACTACTCCTGAGCTTGATGCAACGACCACGATAGATCTTACTCTAGGTCCTGACTCAACCTTGGATGATTGTAGTAAAGGCGTAGTCTTCATTGCACGTACGTCTGTACCTCTTGGGGCTGTTGCAGAGGTTAATAAGGTAACGGAGCCTGCTGGTTTGGAAGATGACTGGACGATGACTTTACAAGGTCCTGGCCTACCTGATGAAGGCCTATCTCTCGTAACCAGCGATAACGATGCTGTTGCGTTTGAACGATTCCAGAAAGATCTAGCAGACTTCTTGTTGCAAGAGGGCACATATACCATCACGGAAACCCTGAAAGAGGGCTGGACACAAGTGAGTGCCGTCGGTGATTGTGAGTTTACTATCAACTATCCTGCCGATTACGGCTTAGTGAAAAAATGTGAATTTACTAACCGAAAACTAGGAACAGTGATCATCAATAAAGAAACCCTACCTGATGGAGATACAGCCACAGCCTTTGCCTTTACTGATGATATCTCTGAACCTAATACCTTCGAACTCATGGATGATGGTACCAAAACCTTCTTGAATATTGCTCCTGGTGAATACACTGTCGCTGAAACCGATCCTAATCCCGATTATGATCTCAGTGCGCTGGTATGTACCGACGATGCAACCCAAGAAGGCTACAACGTGCTTGACTCTGGTGTCGATGTCGCCAACCTCACAGCAACCATTAACTTAGATGCAGGTGAAACGGTTGAATGTACCTTTACCAATACCAAACGCGGTATGGCGATGGTCAACAAATTAACCGACGGTGTTGCCAATACCAGTATAAATTGGGTATTCACGTTAAGCGGCCCTGAGGTCAATGCTAGCGACCAAACGATCCCTCAATCTGGCCCAGCCGATACCTTGCTTGACTTTAATAATGCCAAGTTGATTCCTGGTGAAACTTATCGTCTCTGTGAAGTCGATATCCCTGTTTCTTGGACAACGGTTTGGACTGTGGGTGATGTAACGATTCCTAAGGTACTAGATAATGCCGATCCTGATCTCCTCTCAGGTGAAAACTACAGCCCTGTGTTTAACCCTAACTATGTTGCAACGGGAGAAGCTGATAACTCCACCTTGTGTGTGAAATTTGTTGTTGAGCCAGGTCAGACTCTATCGTTTGAAGTCAATAACATCTCACCACCAGGAGGTGATCAACGTACTATCGGTTATTGGAAAAACTGGAACACCTGTAGTGGCGGTAGACAGCAGTTCAAGGCTGCAGATAATGGCTTCTTCTTGTTAGAAGATGCACTACCACTCACTATTGGTAACCTAGTTGTGAGTACTTGTGACGTTGGCCGTAGCTTGTTGGATAAACGAGATATCTACAGTGGGAAAAAACGTGCGGGTGATCCTGCTTATGGTTTAGCTGCACAGCTTCTCGCTGCTAAAGCGAATGTAGCTGTTGGTGCTGGTACTTGTGCTGCCGCTACCAATGCAATAGCAGAAGCTGATGGATTACTCGAATACATTGAATTTGAAGGTAAAGGCGATGAGCTTAAGAAAGGTAATCGTCAGCTTAAGACCCAAGCCAATGACTTAGCAAGTAAACTGGATGATTACAACAATGGATTGCTATGTCCGTAATCTGAGTTAAAGGCTCATATGAGTAATGCCAGTCAGTTATGCTGACTGGCATTTTTCTTATTGAACGGCTGAATAAAACACACCTACCCTAGCTTTGATAAATAAGGAAGATTGAACTCTTGATTAGTGGTTTTGTCATACCCTTGATAATTAATTAAAAGCTAAATTAGCAAAATCACTGACTCATAAAGGTCCAATAACGGCTTAGCTCAAGTCGCGACATTAACGTCCATGACCAACTGTTCTTGTTTGCATTATAAGTGTCCCTATATGTGGGTCAGCGACTATCCATTGACCCACTCAACTTAATATTTCATTATCTATGAATGACTAATGTTATTTTCTGGGATGAAATGATGAAAAAACCTCGTCATTCGAAGAGGCTTTGGTTAGGGGGCAAAGCTAATTATAACTTTTCTTATGCACTCTGCTTTCGGTAAAAGTCGCGCATGGTTTTTATAAACAATGAGCGCACCTTATTGATTGAATGGGTCTTTTTGGTGATCGCCATTATTTCTACATAATAGTGTCTTGTATCTGGGGCGATCGGCACTAGTTCTCCATTATCGACATAGGGCTTGGCGTAGTTTTCTGGCAAGTAACCAATAAATCTGGACGAGAGTATCAACGCCATTCGAGATTCATAGTTATACGCCGTGGCTTTTAAGTTCATTTTAGATAAAGGAGAGTGGAGGAGCTCCTGTGGCTTTAATCCTGCGTAAACGACAGGGAAGCCGTTGATGATGTCCTCAGAAAGCTCTTTCTCGGAAAGTTTGGCAAGCGGGTTATCTTTGCTGGCATAAAGGTAACAAATATCGGTATAGATGTGTTCGTATTCCAAGCCATCAAGCTCACGGTGAAAAGGGATAAAACCGATATCGGCTTCTTCTTGCAGCACTTTGCGTTCTATTTCCGTCATACGAGCTACTTCGGCCGTTAGGTAAACTTCTTTGGCGATGCTGGAGAAGTTACGGATCACTTCAGGCATCTTCGCCCTATTATCCAAACTTATGTTATCGCTAAATAGCACTTCTAAGCTGCCAGACGGTTGAATGTCGAGATGGTTAATGGTGTTACGAAAGTCCTCCAGCTCCCCCAGTAGCTTTACTGTTGCCTCGTAGACTACGGCGCCTTCTTCCGTTAAAGCAAACCCGGATCGTCCACGACGACATAAGACAAGATTTAATCGAGATTCGAGATTAGATATATGAATACTGATTGTAGAGCGGCTCACGTTGAGCTCAGTTTCTGCAGCGGAAAAACCACCGCAATCAGCGACGACTTTAAAAATTTTCAGTTGTTTTATTTCGTAGTCACCAATGTGACCAATAGGTACGGCGTTTCTGGTCATTGTTTTATGCTCGTAAAACTTTATGTTTATCGAGGAATATTTATATGCCTCAATAGATTGTTATCATTAGGTTAAGTTCCATCGCTATTTTGCGCGATTTGGCTTTTTATATCTTTGACATTGTTAATGTTTATAACAGTAGGAATAGAACTAATGACAGATTTGATCTTATCCCGTGGTTTTATCAATGGGGAGTGGGTTGAAGCGCACGATGGCAAGCAAGTCGATGTAATAAACCCATCCACAGGTGCGTTAATTACTTCTGTCCCTGATATGGGGAAGGAAGAATCGGAAGCCGCTATCATGGCCGCTCATTCAGCATTTAAAGAATGGCGCACTACCACCGCGAAACACCGTGCTGGATTACTTAAAAAGTGGTTCGATTTAATTATCGAAAACGCAGAGCAACTCGCTAAGATACTTACGACAGAGCAAGGTAAGCCATATAAAGAGGCTTATGGTGAAGTGCTTTATGGCGCGTCGTTTATTGAATGGTTTGCCGAAGAAGCGAAGAGAATGTACGGCGATGTGATTCCGTCAGGCAATCCAAATAACCGCTACATGACTATCAAGCAACCTATTGGTGTCGTTACTGCTATTACGCCATGGAACTTTCCAGTCGCAATGATCACTCGTAAAGTTGGCCCAGCCCTGGCTGCGGGTTGTACTGTCGTGATTAAGCCGGGTGAAGACACACCGCTATGTGCGTTAGCAATGGTAAAACTTGCCGAGCAAGCGGGTATACCAAAAGGTGTGGTTAACGTTGTGACAACTTCTCGTCCTGCTGAAGTCGGCGATGTACTGTGTTGCCACCCTTTAGTAAGCAAAATCTCTTTCACAGGATCAACGGCTGTTGGAAAGCTCATTCTTCGTCAAGCCGCTGATACGGTCAAAAAAGTGTCTTTAGAACTCGGTGGCAACGCGCCATTTATTGTTTTTGATGATGCAGATATTGATAAAGCGGTTTTGGGTGCCGTGATTTCTAAATACCGTAATGCAGGGCAAACCTGTGTCTGCACCAACCGATTCTACATCCATGATGCCGTGTACGATGAGTTCATGGATAAATTCACTTCAGCAGTGAAAGCACTCAAGATAGGTGATGGTTTAGTCGAAGGTACTGAGATCGGTCCGCTAATCAATCAAAAAGCGTTTGAAAAAGTATCGAGTTTGGTAGAAACAGCAATAGAGCAAGGCGCGACGTTAGCGTTAGGTGGCCAGGGGCTGGAGAACGGTCAGCAGTTTTATCAGCCAACCATTCTAACCGAAGTGACTGAAGCGATGGATATTGCTCATCAGGAGCTGTTTGGTCCGATTTCAACCATCTTCCGATTTAATGACGAACAGGATGTGATTCGTCGTGCCAACGACACGCCATATGGCTTAGCAGCTTATTTCTATACACGAGATCACAGCCGCGTATGGCGCATGAGTGAAGCGCTTGAGTATGGGATTCTTGGTATCAACGAAGGCATTATTTCGACGGAAGTTGCGCCATTTGGTGGTGTGAAGGAGTCGGGATGTGGGCGTGAAGGTTCTAAATATGGCATTGAAGACTATTTGGAAATCAAATACCTATGTCACGGAATTTAACGAGTCCTCCACTCAATGTGAGAAACGCTCAGTCTTTATTTTAAATGATTTACCCTAAGCAGTTCTTTTCCATATATTTGATAAAAATATTTTGCAGCACTTCGAGTGCTGCTTTTTTTTGTTTTAAAAACAGGTAATTCACCGTGATGTTGTTATCCCATCTCATTGGTTTGATGGCTGTAAAACTTTAGGTGAAAAAATATGAATTTAACGAATGTGATTAAAACGTAACAATGCTTAACGTGACTGTAACAAGGAGTGACGAGTCACTTCTCATTGTTTCTGGCTGAGTCAGAGCAAAAAATAATCCAAGGAGAAAGTTTATGTTTAAAAACTTAGGAAAGCTGAACAAAGGAAGCCTGGCAAAGATTGTTGCTGCTTGTTCTCTTGCAATTTCAAGCACTTTATTCACGGTTCCTCAAGCGTTTGCAGCTGAACATAATTGGCGTTTTGTAAACCTATACCCACGTGGTACGGCATACGGTGAAGTGTACAAAGACTTTGCTGATAACATTGAAGCGATGTCAAACGGTCGTATTTCTGTTCAGGTCATGTACTCAGGTGAAGGTGTAGGGCAAACGGGTGTTCTTGGCTCAGTAAAATCAGGCTTGATAACAATGGGCGCTCCTTTCCAGCCAATGCATGCTGGTGAATTCCCAGCGGGTGTTGTGGAAGTTGGTTTGCCAGGTATGACCGATGATGTTGGTGAACTTAGCGCGCTGTTTCATGAAAAAGGCTGGGGAGAAGTCCTGGAAGAAGCATATGACAAGCAAAACCTAGTTTGGCTTGAACCTTACATCCAGCTACCCGTTTATGTCCTAACGAAAGAACCAATCAATTCTATTGAAGATTTCCAAGGTCTGAAGATTCGTGCTCCTGGTGCATACGGCAAATTCTTACGCAATTTGGGCGCATCTCCTGCGTCACTCTCTTACAACGAAATTTACACCAGTTTAGCAACGGGCGTTATTGATGGCTCGATCGGCAGTAATATTATTGACCACCGTGACGGTAACCACGTTGAAGTAGCGAAATACATGTACCGCCTGCCAATTGCTGGCGCGCAAACTTTACCGATTGTGGTTAACAAGGGTGCATGGAACAAACTATCTGACGATTTGAAAGCGATTGTTCGAGCGGCAAGTTCTGTTCATGCCCGTGAGCAGATGACTAAATCTCGTCTTTGGGAATCACAAGCTATCGCTGAAATGGAAGCGAAAGGTATGAAGTGGAGCCCTGAGCCGAGCGAGCAAGACAAAGCGAAATGGAACGAAAGTGCAGGCTCACTTTGGAAAGAATATGCAGATTCTGACAAGTACAGCCAGCGCCTAATTAAGATCGTTCAAGACACCCAATAACGCACTTTAGATGATTTCGCTGGGGGAATCTCTCCGGTTGAATCAGCACTTAAGGGGGAAATGCCTTCCCCCTATCTCTTTCACATTGTTATAGGTGATGTCTATGTTGATTAGAGTATTAAAAATCTACTGTCGCGGTATTAATCAGATAATTTATTGGATTGGCCTTTCTGCCTCCATCTTAATGCCTGTTCTCGCTGCTACCGTTGCCTTCGAAGTCTTTTCTCGTTATGTGCTCGGCAGTCCAACTATTTGGGCGTATGACGTTTCACTTTTCTTATTCGGGTATATAGCGGCGTTGGGTGGGGCACTGGCTCAACAAAATAAAGCTCATATTAATGTGGATGTGCTGTACCTGTCGGTATCTAAGCGTGTCCGTTCGTTATTTAACCTTGTGTCTTATTCATTGGCCATATTCTTTCTCTGTGTGGTTTTAATGATGGCACTGGGCAAATTTGAAGAAGCTATCGAGTTTAATTATCGTCGCCAGTCTGAGTGGGCGCCTTCTATGGCACATTTCTGGGTGATGATGATCGTCGCGTGTGGGGCGTTTATCGTGCAGTTTACCAGCGACATTATTCAAGACCTTTACTACCTGGTAACAGGTAAAGCGCTTATCGAACAAGTTCCTGAAGAACGTGAACAAAAAGAGACACTAGTAGACTCAGCGGAGGTCATATGAGTATTGAAGTTCTTACGCTGTTATTGGTCGGTTGTATTCTATTTACCTTTGCTCTAGGTGCTCCAGTCGGCCTTGCTTTGGGCGGAATTGCGATGGGGATAGGTTACCTTACTTGGGGTGAAGGTATCTTCAACCTGGTTCCAACAACCATTGAGAGCAACTTTTTTAGTTTTATTCTGCTGGCCATTCCTCTGTATATCTATATGGGACAATTGCTGACCCGTTCCGGAATTGGCGACGCGATGTTTAACGCCAGTCAAATGGTTATTGGGCGTATTCGCGGCTCACTTGCGGTGAGTGTGATCGGGGTGTGTTCCATGATTGGCGCTATGGTCGGTATTATCGGGGCAGGGATCATGACGTCAGGTAGCATTGCGTTAAAACCAATGCTCGAGCGTGGCTATGATAAAAGGCTGGCTCTTGGTGTCATAATGGCTGGTGGTGGATTGGGAATTTTGATCCCACCGAGCATACCGATGATTATGTACGCAGCGACGACACAAAACTCGGTCGGTCGTATGTTCTTAGCAGCAATCATTCCAGCTATTATCTCTATCGTTTTGCTGATGTCTTACGTGATCATTAGCTGCAAGCTTAATCCGAAAAAAGCACCGCTAGGCACGGGCAGTGAAAGCAAAATGACGGGTAAAGAGAAATTCACGACGGCACGTGATGGTCTTTTTTCTCTGCTACTGATCGTGGCGGTATTGGGCAGCATTATTACTGGTATTGCTACGCCAACAGAGTCGGGTGCTATCGGGGTTGTTGGCGCGATCATACTTGCGATTGTTTTTAAACGATTCCGTTTCGAGATGTTCAAATCATCAGGGTTTGAAACTGCAATGCTGGTCAGCGTGTCGATGTGGATCATTTTAGGCGCGTCGCTTTTTAGTAACTTCCACATGTTAAGTGGGGTGCAAAATATGGTGGCGCAAATCACTGAGGATTTGGGCTTACCGCCTTGGGGTGTGATTATCTTAATGCAGGTGATCATGTTACTGCTTGGCTTCATTATTGATGAATTGATCATCGTTTTGATGTGCGCGCCGTTGTTTACGCCTATCGTCGTGTCTCTGGGTTATGACCCGATCTGGTTCGGTATTTTGATGATCCTAAACATCGAAATCGCAGTGCAAACGCCGCCTTATGGTTTCGCGCTGTTTTATCTGAAAGGAATTTCACCTCCTGGCGTCAGTATGATGGACATCTATCGCTCGATTCTTCCGTTTATCGCTCTAAAGCTGTGCGTATTGATTCTGTGCATGATGTTCCCTGAAGTGGTGATGTGGTTACCAAACACAGTGATGGGAGTAAATTAATATGAGCCTCAAGCGAATTCTAATGCCAGTTGACCTTTCGTATCCTGATGTAGTGAAAAAAGAGGTCGACATGGCGCTTAAGCTGATAGACGAACAAGGTTTCATCGACATGTTGTATGTCGATGATGCACGGGTGCATCACAGTATGGTACCGACTGCATCTGGAAGTGCTTTTTCAGCTCAACATCAAAGTGCCTTTGATTGTGTGCAGACGATGTTAGAAACCTACGTGCCAAAACAACATCGTGGCAAAGCGATTGTTCGTAATGGTGTGGTGTTTGATGAAGTGTTGCTGCAAGCCAAATATTCTCAAGTGGATGCCATTGTTATGGCATCTGCAAATCCGAATTTTCGCTCATATTGCTTAGGTTCTAATGCCGCAAAGATAGTTCGCCATTCTCACTGTTCAGTGTTTGTGGTGAAAGGCGATCCTACTTAACGATTCTTCGCGTTTAGCTAACGCATACAACAATAAATAGAAACTAAAGTCGCCAAAGGGAATCATTCCTGGCGGAGGTATATGTACAACTCAAGGAATACAAAAATGACTAACCAACAACTACACGAGAGAAGAAATCAGGTATTTTCTAACGGTATGGGCGCACTTTACCCACTGTATGTTGCCAAAGCTGAAAACGCCCTAATCTGGGATGTGGAAGGCAATAGATATATCGATTTTGCGGCGGGTATTGCGGTAAACAATACGGGTCACGCCAACAAGCGTATTACTGAGGCAGTAAAAGCACAGTTAGATAACTTTTCTCATACCTGCGCTTTGGTGACACCTTATGAATCGTTTGTAGAGTTGGCAGAGAAGTTAACTCAAATCGCACCGGGCGACTCAGAAAAGAAAGCGATTTTCCTGACTACAGGCGCAGAAGCCGTGGAAAACGCGGTAAAAGTGGCTCGTGCACACACTGGTCGTAGCGGCGTGATTGCATTTAAAGGTGCTTTCCATGGTCGTACTAACCTGACGATGGCACTAACGGGTAAAGTTGCGCCGTACAAAGCGAGTTTTGGTCCGTTCCCTGGCGAAGTCTTCCATGCACCGTACCCGAACGAGTTCCACGGTGTATCTGTAGAACAGAGCTTACAAGCACTTGAGGACCTATTTGCTTGTGATATCGAAGCAGCACGTGTTGCGGCGATCATTTTCGAACCAGTACAAGGTGAAGGCGGATTCTACCAAGCGCCAGTTGCCTTCGCGCAAGGCTTACGTGATATCTGTGATAAATATGGAATCATGTTGATTGCAGATGAAATCCAAGCGGGTTTTGCACGTACGGGTAAAATGTTTGCAACTGAGTACTTGGGTATCGAACCAGACATGGTGACCATGGCAAAAGGCATTGCTGGTGGCTTCCCAATTTCAGCCGTGGTTGGTAAAGCTGACGTTATGGACTCAGCACCAGCAGGGGGCCTTGGTGGTACTTATGCTGGCTCTCCGATGGGCTGTGTTGCTGGTCTGGAAGTGTTAAAGATCATTGAAGAAGAGCAGTTGTGTGCAAAAGCGATCGGTATTGGTGAAGTTGTTAATGCACGTATGACCAAGCTACAAGAGACGGTTCCACAAATCGGTCAGGTACGTACGATTGGCGCGATGATGGCAATCGAGTTCACTGATCCGGAATCTGGCAAGCCACTACAAGATCTTACTAAGGCAATCATTAGCAAGGCGCAAGAGAATGGTGTGATATTGCTTTCTTGTGGCGTAAAAGCGAACGTAATTCGTCTTCTTCCAGCACTGACCATCGAATCTGAAATACTAAGCGAAGGCTTGGATAAACTAGAGAAAATCATCAAAGAACTGGTTTAAGTTGCTCAAATTTCTGAGCTCTTTTTATTCAGTTCAAGAGAGGCAATAGTATAAAAAAGCCCCATCGTGAGATGGGGCTTGGGTTATGGAGCACGGTATAGACAAGTATTGTAGATTACAACTTTTCCTGGATTCGTTCTGCGTACCAGTTGATGAAATCAATAACACCAAACTCAAAGGTTTCCGAGTAAGGTCCTGGCTCGTAACTTAGCGAGTTGATACCACGTTGGTTCTCTTCGCCAAGTCGACGATCTTGTTCGTTTGTTGCGTCCCAAACACGACGCAGGTTTTCCGGATCGTAATCCACACCTTCAATCGCGTCTTTGTGAACAAACCACTTAGTCGTTACCATCGATTCTTGCGCTGAGATTGGCAGAACTCGGAATACGATAAAGTGATCACTTTGCATGTGGTTCCACGAGTTAGGCAGGTGCAAAATACGCAAAGAACCTAACTTATCATTCTTGATACGACCCAGCATTTTCTTCGAACCAGCCGAACCATCGATGGTCATTACAGACGTCCCTTCTTTCAAAGGCATACGCACCAGGCGGTTTCTGCGACCGTATTTTTTATGCTCGTGCGGGATAGATTCTGCATCCCACTCTGCAGCCATACGCTCGTAGTAGTCTAAGAATTCTTTTGGAGCACGTGGATCGTTCGTGTCATCCCACTCCAGAAGTGTGTTTAGCAGTTCTGGGTGGCTACCGCTGCAGTGGTAACATTCACGGTTGTTTTCTAGAACAAGTTTCCAGTTCGCTTTTTCATACATGTTCGACTCAACGGCAAGCTTGGTGTTCTCAACGTCGTACGGTTCCATGTATTCTTCAAGTGTCGCCAGGAACTCATCAAAATCTGATTCTGGTGGTTGTTCACCAAGGCAGATAAAGATAAAGCCACCCGCCGTTTTGCAGTGAACAGGTTTAAGTTTGTGCTTCTGCATATCAAACTCATCGCCCATCTCAGTGCCAGCGAATAGCAAGTTACCTTTCGTATCGTATGTCCACTGGTGATAAGGACAAACTAAGTTGGCCACTTTCCCTCTGTGTTCCAAGCAAATACGAGAGCCGCGGTGACGACACGTATTGTGGAACGCGTTGACTTGTCCATCAGCGTCGCGGACGATAAGGACAGGGCTTTGCGCGATCTCTACCGTAAAGTAGTCACCTTTTGACGGTATTTCACTCGTCATGCCAACGAATAACCATTCCTTCTGAAAGATCTCTTCGACATCAATTTTGAATAGAAGTGGATCGTTATATAACGGACGTGGTAGTGAATAATTAATACGACGCTCTTCGAGCATTTTTTTCATTTCTGCTCGTGCTACTTCTAAGCTCGAGTAACTGATGTTGAGAATATCGTTTTGTGTCATTGTCTATCTTCTTCTAGAAAATGTGGACGATACGCCCTACTAGGGGGCTTCCATGCGTTTTTGGCCAACAGCCTTACTAAAAGTGGGTAAATGTTTGGCTCGCAGATATCCTGCCATTATTGGCATGTTAAGAAGTGGTCTAAATGCGACATTGAGTGAGCCTATTTGAGACACGCAATAAACTATTTTCCCTTACGTGACCGTTTTGGATAACTCCGTGTCGTTAATGGATAACTCGAATAGTCAATAATACCCAAAATAAGCACAACCCATGGAGGGAATCCACCAAATACACCGTTGCGGAGAAGCCGGATATGAATACCCCAATGAACTCTCTAGCCACCAGTGGCTCTTTTATACCTGTTGAAACTCAAATTTGGGATAACGGTCGTCACGCAGTTCGTTGCGTAAAAACCATTCAAGAAACTTGGGACACCAAAACTTTTTGTTTTATGGCTGAACAGCCGACCATGTTTTTCTTTAAGCCTGGCCAATTTGTCACGCTTGAGCTTGAAATCGAAGGTGAGCAAGTTTTCCGCTCTTATACCATTTCGAGTTCGCCTTCAGTCCCTTACAGTTTTTCGATCACGGTAAAACGTGTTCCGGGTGGATTTGTGTCTAACTGGATCCACGACAACCTGGAAGAAGGTTCTGAACTGGCAGTTCATGGACCAGTTGGGGCATTCAATAGCATCGACTTCCCGGCAGAGAAAGTACTTCTGCTATCTGGTGGGGTAGGTGTAACGCCACTCATGTCTATGGCTCGCTGGATTTATGATACCAATAGCGACGTTGATGTGACTTTCGTGCACAGTGCTCGAACGCCACGCGACATCATCTTCCATCGTGAGCTTGAATTTATGTCATCTCGCATCTCCAATTTCCACTTGCATCTGATTTGTGAGCGTTTGGAGTCAGGACAAAACTGGTCGGGATACCGTGGGTATTTAGATGACATCAAACTATTAATGATCACACCTGATCTGCATGAACGCGAGATTTTCTGTTGTGGTCCAACGCCATACATGCGCGCGGTAAAATCTATCCTTGTCAAACTAGGTTTCAACATGGAGCACTACCATGAAGAAGCATTTGGTGAGGCTCCAGCTGGCGTAGAAGAACAAGCGGTTCAAGATGCTGAAATTGCAGCAGAAGAAGCGGAACTATTGACTGAAAGCGATTTAATCGAAGTCATGTTTACCGAAAGCGACAAGCAAGTTCAGGTTGCGCCGGGTGAAACCGTCCATGCTGCCGCAGCTAAAGCAGGGCTTACTATTCCAAAAGCTTGTGGTATGGGTATTTGCGGTACATGTAAAGTTAAGAAAGTCAGTGGTGATGTTGAAATGAGCCACAACGGTGGTATCACTGATGAAGATGTCGCAGACGGCTACATTCTTTCTTGCTGTAGTGTTCCTAACGGAAACGTTGTTATCGAATGCTAATCAATTAGCAGAAAATTATTACCTTAATTTCAGTGCTTAATTCAAACAATAAGTGGTTATAAATTTATTTTATAAAATTTATTGCGCTCATTTATTTGAATTAAGGACTGAAGCCCTGCGCTCTAAATATCATTGTTAATAAATGTATTAATAGTGATATTTTGGAATATGGACAAGGAGGTGTATATACAAATAGTCATTGATTTTTATCGGGATTTTGGCAGAGCGCAAGCTCTGCTTTTTTTATTTAAAAATAAATTAAATGATGTCGCAAATCCGCAGATTTTGTCGTATTTACGCAAGCGCAATATTACGAATTAATTACTATTGAGTTGTCGATTAGGTTTTCATTGTAACGATTTTGAATTCAATGTCGTGCGGCAAACCTGATGCCTAAACAGGGAAGCGAGATTCCAGTATCAAGGAGAAGATATGTTTAACACTACTCAAAACATCGAAGCGTACGACAGTGAACTATGGTCGGCGATTGTAAAAGAAGAACAGAGACAAGAAGACCACATTGAGCTGATTGCTTCTGAAAACTACACCAGCCCACGAGTGATGCAAGCTCAAGGTAGTAAACTAACCAATAAATACGCTGAGGGTTACCCGGCAAAAAGATACTACGGTGGCTGTAAATTCGTTGATGAAGTAGAAGTATTGGCGATTGAACGTGCAAAACAACTGTTCGGTGCGGAATACGCGAACGTACAACCACACTCAGGGTCACAAGCAAACGCTGCCGTGTACATGGCTCTTTGTGAACCAGGTGACACAGTACTAGGCATGAGCCTTGCTCACGGTGGTCACTTGACTCACGGTTCGCACGTTAACTTTTCAGGCAAAATTTACAACGCTGTTCAATACGGTCTAAACGCTGAAACGGGCGAAATTGACTACGAACAAGTTGAACAACTAGCTCTTGAGCACAAGCCTAAAATGATCGTTGCTGGTTTCTCAGCATACTCACGTGTCGTTGACTGGCAACGTTTCCGCGATATCGCGGACAAAGTTGGCGCTTACCTATTCGTTGATATGGCGCACGTAGCGGGATTAGTTGCAGCTGGTGTTTATCCAAACCCAGTACCTTTCGCGGATGTTGTAGCAACCACAACACACAAAACGCTACGCGGTCCACGCGGTGGTTTGATTGTTTCTCGCGACGCTGAACTAGAGAAAAAGATCAACTCTGCTGTTTTCCCTGGTGGTCAGGGTGGCCCTCTAATGCACGTGATTGCGGCAAAAGCAGTAGCGTTTAAAGAGGCGTTAGAGCCAGAATTCGCTGAATACCAGAAACAAGTTGTGGCTAATGCTCAGGTAATGGCGAAAGTATTTATCGAGCGTGGTTTCGACGTTGTATCGGGTGGTACAGACAATCACTTATTCCTGTTGAGCCTAATCCGTCAGAAATTGACAGGTAAAGCGGCAGACGCAGCACTTGGCATGGCGGGTATCACCGTAAACAAAAATGCTGTACCGGACGATCCACAATCTCCATTCGTTACTTCAGGCCTGCGCATTGGTACGCCAGTGATTACAACGCGTGGTTTCGGTGAAGCGGAATGTGAAATGCTAGCAGGTTGGATCTCAGACATTCTTGATGTCCTTGATGACCCGCAAGCGCTGGCAAGCACGATTGAAGTCGTAGGAAGCAAAGTGCAGTCACTATGCCGTGATTTCCCTGCATACCAATAGAAAACGGTATTTGACTTTAGCTGAAATGAAGGAATAGACAAATGCAGCATTATTCAGGTTTTGGTCTACTTAAACACTCTCTTTCCCATCACGAAAATTGGCAAAGTGTCTGGCGCAATCCTACGCCTAAGAAAAAGTATGACGTCATTATTATTGGTGGCGGTGGTCATGGATTAGCGACCGCTTACTACTTGGCAAAACAACATGGCATTACTAATGTTGCTGTCATTGAAAAAGGTTATTTAGGTGGTGGTAATACCGCGCGTAATACAACCATCGTTCGTTCTAACTACTTGTGGGATGAAGCTGCATTTCTATATGAACACTCGCTGAAATTATGGGATGGTTTATCACAAGACCTGAACTACAACGTGATGTTCTCTCGTCGTGGCTGTCTCAATCTGGGACACACGCTGCAAGACATGCGTGATATCGAACGTCGTGTTGCAGCAAACCGTCTGAACGGTATCCAAGGTGAAGTACTTGATACACAACAGGTTAAAGAACTTGTTCCGCATATGGATTGTTCTGAGAACACTCGTTACCCAATCCTTGGTGCGTCATGGCAGGCAAACGCTGGTGTTGCGCGTCACGATGCCGTTGCATGGGGCTTTGCTCGCGGTGCAGACAGCATGGGTGTTGATCTGATTCAGCAAACTGAAGTGGTCGACATGATCATCGAAGATGGCGCGATTGTTGGTGTGAAAACGAACCGTTACGGCAGCATCATGGCTGACAAAGTGGGTTGTGTGGTTGCAGGTAACTCAGGCGTGCTAGCGAAAATGGCTGGCTTCGAAATGCCATTAGAGTCTCACCCTCTGCAAGCGTTGGTATCAGAGCCGATTAAACCAATTCTGGACACCGTTGTGATGTCGAACCACGTACACGGTTACGTCAGCCAATCAGACAAGGGTGACTTGGTTATCGGTGCAGGTATCGATGGCTACAACGGTTACGGTCAGCGCGGTTCTTACTCGACGATTGAGCATACCGTACAAGCGATTGTTGAAATGTTCCCAATCTTCTCCCGTGTACGCATGAACCGTCAGTGGGGTGGCATTGTTGATACAACAGCGGACGCTTGTCCAATCATGACCAAAACACCGGTTGAAAACTTATTCTTCAACTGTGGTTGGGGTACGGGTGGATTTAAAGCGACTCCAGGGTCAGGCAACGTATTCGCAGCCAGCTTGGCTAAAGGCGAAATGCATGAACTGGCTAAACCTTTCTCAATGTTCCGCTTCAACAATGGTGCATTGATCGACGAACACGGTGCTGCGGGCGTAGCGCACTAACAGGAGAAGAATTATGTTTCTGATTTATTGCCCTCACTGCTGTGAGTATCGCGAAGAAGAAGAGTTCCACCCAAAAGGTCAAGCTCACATTACACGTCCAGTCGATGCGGACAGCTGCACAGATGAAGAATGGGGCCAATACCTATTCTTCCGTAAGAACCCAAGAGGCCTTCACCACGAAATGTGGGTGCACTCAGCGGGGTGTCGCAAGTTTTTCAATATGACGCGTGATACACAGACTTACGAAATTAAAGAAGTCTACAAGATTGGAGAGCAACCTTCACTGGCTGCAGAGTAAGGAGTGTTAAGGATGACACAAGTAAATCGTATTTCATCACAAAGTCGAGTTGACCAGTCGAAGTCAATCAATTTTGAATTCAATGGTAAGTCGTACCCAGGCTACGCGGGTGACACACTGGCTTCAGCGCTATTGGCAAATGGTGTTGATGTTGTTGGCCGTAGTTTTAAATACAGTCGTCCTCGCGGCATCATCGCAGCAGGTGCAGAAGAGCCAAATGCAATCTTCCAGCTTGGTGCGACAGAAGCGACGCAGGTTCCTAACATTCGCGCGACTCAGCAAGAGCTTTACGATGGTCTTGTTTGTCAGTCAACCAATGGCTGGCCGAATGTTGATAAAGATGTAATGGGCGTTTTAGGTAAAGTCGGCGGCGGCATGATGCCTCCAGGCTTTTACTACAAAACCTTCATGTACCCAAAATCAATGTGGGAAACCTACGAAAAATACATTCGTAGCGCTGCGGGATTAGGTCGCTCACCACTAGAGAACGACCCAGACCGTTACGAAAACATCAACCAACACTGCGACGTTTTAGTCGTTGGTGCTGGCCCTGCAGGTCTAATGGCTGCATTAACAGCAGCACGCAGCGGTGCTCGCGTAATTCTTGCAGACGAACAAAGTGAGATGGGCGGCAACCTACTTAACACGAAAGAACAAGTAGATAACCGACCAGCGACTCAGTGGGTGCAAGAGGTTCTGGCTGAGCTGGAAGCATGTCCGGAAGTGAAGTTACTACCTCGCTCAACTGTGAACGGCTACCATGACCATAACTTCTTAACTATCCACGAGCGTTGTACTGATCACCTGACGGATCTTGCGCCCAAGCATACTGCTCGTCAGCGTTTGCATCGCGTTCGTGCGAAATGGGTAGTGTTGGCATCAGGCTCTCACGAGCGTCCACTTGTATTTGGTAACAACGATTTACCAGGCAGCATGCTTTGTAGCGCAGTATCTACATACATCAACCGCTACTCAGTGGTACCAGGTCAAAGCCTTGTGGTTATGACGACGAACGACAGTGGCTACCAGACAGCATTGGATTGGCATAGCGCAGGTCGTAAAGTTAAAGCGGTTGTTGATACCCGAGCAAATGCGGACAGTGCAATCATCCAGAGCGTGATTAAAGCGGGAATCCGTGTCATCAAAGGCTCTGCGGTTGTTGAAGCGCTGGGAAGCAAGCGTGTGACTGGCGTACGTATTAACAAACTCGATGCGAGCGGTAAGAAAGTTGAAGGCTCAAGCGAGACAATACAAGTAGATACGGTTGCAACATCTGGCGGCTACAGCCCAGCAGTGCACCTATCTTGTCACACAGGCAGCCGTCCAGTATGGAACGAAGAAGTTATCGGTTTTGTTCCAGGTGAAACAAAACAGAAGCAATTGATTGCAGGTGCGATTAACGGCAATTTCACCACTAAAGGTGCGATGCAAGAGGGTATTGAAGCGGGTAATAAAGCGATTCAAGAACTAGGTCTGAGTGCAGTGGATGTTACGCTTCCAAAGACTAATGAGTTACCAGTCGCGAAACCAATGGCATTGTTCCATATTCCGCACCCTAAAAAGACGTCGAAAGCACCGAAACAGTTTGTGGATTTCCAAAACGATGTAACAGCGGCTGGTATTGAACTGGCATGTCGTGAAGGTTTTGAGTCAATCGAACACGTTAAACGTTACACAGCGATGGGCTTTGGTACTGACCAAGGTAAGCTAGGTAACATTAACGGTATGGCTATCGCCGCTAACGCGCTGAACAAGTCAATTCCAGAAACAGGTACGACGATTTTCCGTCCAAACTACACGCCGGTTACCTTTGGCGCGATTGCGGGACGTAACTGTAAAGAGCTGTTTGACCCTAAACGTTACACCGCAATGCATCAGTGGCACTTAGACAATGGCGCATTGTTTGAAGATGTTGGTCAATGGAAACGTCCATGGTACTTCCCTAAAGCGGCAGAGACCATGCAACAAGCTCTCGACCGTGAGTGTCTCGCAGTACGTAACTCTGTCGGCATTCTGGACGCATCAACACTTGGTAAGATCGATATTCAAGGTAAAGACGCGCGTGAATTCTTAGGCCGTATTTACAGTAACGCTTGGGCAAAACTGCCTGTTGGTAAATGTCGCTACGGTTTGATGTGTGGCGAAGACGGTATGGTGTTTGACGATGGTGTAACGTCATGTCTTGGCGAAAATCACTTCTTAATGACTACCACAACTGGCGGTGCTGCACGCGTACTTGAGTGGCTTGAGCTTTACCATCAAACAGAATGGCCGGAACTGGAAGTGTACTTTACTTCGGTTACCGATCACTGGGCGACAGCAACAATTTCAGGTCCAAACAGCCGCAAGCTGCTTCAAGAGCTGACAGATTGCGATCTAAGCAAAGATAACTTCGCGTTTATGGACTGGAAACAAGCTACGGTTGCTGGTGTACCAGCGCGTATCTTCCGTATCTCTTTCACTGGCGAACTGTCATTCGAAATCAACGTTCAGGCAAACTACGGCCTACACGTTTGGAAGAAGTTGATGGAACACGGTGCGAAATACGACATCACGCCTTACGGTACTGAAACTATGCACATCTTGCGTGCAGAAAAAGGTTTCATTATCGCAGGTCAGGATACAGACGGAAGTGTTCACCCTTACGATTTAGGTATGGGATGGTGTGTCGCGAACAGCAAACCATTCAGCTTTATCGGTAAACGAGGCATGGCACGTGAAGACTGTGTAAGAGAAAACCGTAAACAACTGGTTGGCTTGAAAACCATCGACCCGAATGTCGTTATTCCTGAAGGTTCACAAGGTGTTCTCGATCCAAATGCGCCGATTCCTGTGCCAATGGTTGGACATATTACGTCTAGCTACTGGAGTGCAAACCTGAATCGCAGTATCGCGATGGGCTTTGTAAAAGGTGGTCTGGACCGCATGGGCGAAAAGGTTTACTACCCACAAGTAGACGGTAGCGTGATTGAAGCTGAAATCTGCAGCACTGTATTTTTGGATCCAAAGGGAGAGCGCCAAAATGTCTGATACAACATTGATTGAACAAGAAAACAAACAACCATTGGTTGACCTAATGAACCAGGTTCCTGGTGGAGAAATTTTCGGTGAATCTCCTTTGCATCATGCAGAGTTCGATAAATTGGCAAGTATGCCGCCAGATCGTCAAGGTGTGGTTCTTAAAGAAGTGAAGTTGATGGGGCATCTAACATTACGATGCAACCCAGAAAATGAAGAAATGCTCAAAACAGTGTCTTCAATTCTTGGCTTCTCACTACCACTTGAACCGTTGACATCAACGTCGAAAGGCGACTTTGCCGCTCGTTGGTTAGCGCCGGATGAATGGTTGATTACGGTTCCAGGACTAGCAGCATTTGACGTGGAATCAGCGTTTCGTGAGCAAATGAAGGGTCATTACTCTCTGGTTAACGGTAGCGGCGGTTCAACGATTCTGGAGCTCTCTGGTACTCATGCTGTTGATGTTCTGAAAAAGTCGACGCCGATTGATGTTCACTTGAAGGAATTCCCAGTTGGCAAAGTTGTGTCAACCGTATTTGCGAAAAGTGGCGCGATCATTCGTCGCCTTGAAGAAGATAAGTTCGAGTTGGTTGTTCGCCGTAGCTTCTCTGACTACCTATGGTTGTGGATTCAAGATGCAAGCCTAGAGTTTGGTCTGTCGATCGCTAAGTAAAGAGCTAGCTAAGTTGTAATCGAGCCGGTACGGGATGTACCGGCTATACCATGAGTAGAGGGAACTATGGAAAATTCAACACAAACTTGGATTCTTACCGCACATTGTCCGAGTGTAAGCGGCACTGTTGATGTCGTTACGCGTTATTTGGCGAGCGTTGGTCATTACATCAATGAAATCCAGTCTTTTGATGACAGAGCAACAGGGCAGTTTTTTATTCGTATTGAGTTTATTCCTGCTGAACCAGATTTTGATCCGCAGCAATTTGACTCAGAGTTTGGTGTAAGAGCGAAAGATTTCTCAATGGAGTGGAATCTGACTGCCTCTGGTCAACGCATGCGTATGGCTATCCTGGTTTCAAAATATGATCACTGTCTAAACGATTTGCTTTATCGCTATCGTACAGGTCAGTTAAATGTTGAAGTGCCGGTTATCATCTCAAACCATCCAGATTTGGAAGACTTGGCGAAGTGGCACGGTATTCCTTACCACCATCTGCCGATTACTCCTGAGACCAAGCCAGAGCAGGAAGCGGAAATTGTTCGCTTGTTAGATGAATACGACATCGAATTGGTCGTACTGGCGCGCTACATGCAAATTCTTTCTCCTTGGCTTTGTGAACGCTTAAGTGGACGCGCAATCAATATCCATCACTCCCTGTTACCAGGCTTTAAAGGCGCACGTCCGTACCATCAGGCATGGGAAAAAGGCGTGAAGATGGTAGGTGCAACGGCTCACTACGTAAACAACGATTTGGACGAAGGTCCGATCATCTCTCAAGGGCTTCAGGAAGTAGGGCATGCTCACTATCCAGAAGATTTGATTGCTAAAGGTCAGGATGTTGAACGAATCACGTTGTTTAATGCTGTAAAACATCATGTTGAGAGACGGGTATTTTTATCCGGTACTCGCACAATTATTCTAAGCCATTGATAGGAGTAGCAAGGGATGTCTATCAGTGTTTTCGATTTGTTTAAAATTGGCGTTGGGCCATCAAGTTCCCATACTGTTGGACCTATGGTTGCCGCCAATCGATTTGCCAATGAGTTAGATGAGTTAAATTTCTTAGAATCGACTCAGCGAATCGTGGTTAAGTTAATGGGCTCCTTGAGTGCGACTGGCGTTGGCCATGGCACGGATTCTGCCATTGTCGTTGGCCTAATGGGAGAGCTACCGGATACCGTTGATACGGCAACGATCCCTGTCATCACACAGGAATTAAAGCAAGGTGGTGACTTATGGCTGAAGAGTAAAAAGCTGGTCCCTTTTGACTGGTCAAACGACATGAAGTTCTTGCGTGAAGTCCATCCTTATCACCCGAACGCAATGGAACTCATCGCCATCGACGAATCCGGTCATACGTTATACCGAAACGTTTATTTTTCTGTGGGCGGTGGCTTCATTTTAGATAAGAAAGAAGCGCTGTCTGAGACCTCTGCAGCGGATTCTGTCGCGCTACCGTATGATTTCAATAGCGGTGAAGAACTTCTCCAGCTATGCCAGAAAAACCAAATGAGTATCAGTGAACTGATGCTGGAAAATGAAAAGGTTTGGCGTTCAGAACAGGAGATCAGAGACGGATTGCTGAATATCTGGTACGCGATGAAGTCTTGTATCTCTAACGGCCTCAGTGCTGAGGGTGTGTTACCAGGCGGGCTAAACGTTAAACGCCGTGCAAAGAAACTATTCGACTCGCTTGTCTATTGTGCCAACCCGAATGTCATTAGCTCCACACTTAGCGGCATGGATTGGGTCAATTTATACGCGTTAGCCGTTAACGAAGAAAACGCGGCTGGTGGCCGAATGGTAACGGCACCGACAAACGGTGCGGCGGGTATCATTCCAGCCGTATTAATGTACTTCAAAGAGTTCACGCCGAATTGCTCTGATGAGCAGGTGGTTGATTTTCTTTTAACGGCCGCTGCGATAGGTATTCTCTGTAAGAAGAATGCGTCTATCTCTGGCGCGGAAGTGGGTTGCCAGGGTGAAGTTGGCTCTGCTTGTGCCATGGCTGCTGCGGGTGTTTGTGCCGTTCTAGGGGGAACGCCACTACAAATTGAAAACGCAGCAGAAATCGGCTTAGAGCATAATCTTGGATTGACCTGTGATCCGGTAGGCGGACTTGTTCAGGTGCCTTGCATCGAACGTAATGCGATCGCTGCAATGAAGGCTATCAATGCAGCTCAAATGGCATTGCGTGGAGACGGAGAGCACTTTGTGTCTCTGGATAAAGTTATCAAAACAATGCGCGATACTGGCCTGGATATGCAGGATAAATACAAAGAAACATCAACAGGTGGCTTAGCTGTTAATGTGATTGAGTGTTGATATTTTCTATCTCTCGTCCTTGGTGTTGACACTCACTTACTAAGCCAAAGAAGACACAGCGGGCTCTGTGTCTTCTTTTTTTATTGCTAGCTTCCATTTTTTATTGGAACTTGACTGGTTAGCGTGTCGAATGCGTTGAGTTTTTGTTCTTCATATTTTGACGCAGTTGAGTCGGGGTGTAACCAAAGAAGTCTTTAAAACAGTTACTGAAGTGACTGCTACTCACAAAGCCACAGCTTAAGCCAATCTGAATAATAGGTTCTTTATTCTTTTCCAACTCTTTATAAGCAGCTAACAAACGTAGCTTCAGATAATACCTCGATGGCGAGATATCGAGATGGGTTTGAAATAGCCGTTCTAGCTGTCTGCGAGACATCGATAAAAATCGCGCGAGTTCGTCGGGCGTTAAAGGCTCTTCAATGTTTGATTCCATCAGGACAATGGCATCTTGCAGTGCCTCGGGGCGGGCCAGAGTATCGACTGACGGCTTATTCGGCTGGCTGTGTAAAATTGTCTGTCTTCCTTCTGACGCTTGATCACAGCTTAAGATCTCGCGTACTGCCCGCACTAACTTCTGATCAAATTTTGCCTCAATAATACTCAGCATCATCTCCATGGCACTATTTGGTCCCGCACAGCTAGCACGATTGGCCGACACTTCATACGTGTGGGAGGATAATTCCAGAGCAGGGAAAGTGGTATGAATAAACTGATGACTGTTAGGATGCACAGCGGAAGCGGTATTTTCTTCAATGGCGTTCGCATGAGCTAATGCAATGGTCCCATTCCAAATGCTGCCTAGATTGATCTTTTGATTGTTGGCAGAGGTCAGGCATTCCGTTAGTGGCTGGGATGCTTGCGTACTGCAACGATAACCGCCACACACAAACAGCCAATCCAGTGAGCCTCTTTTGTGTAGATTTAGCGACTCAACCGTTGCATCTGTTGCGATATCGATGCCTATATCACTCAATACTTTACGCGAATCGATACCAAAGGTTTGAATCTGAAATAAGCTGGTTTCATGGACTAGGTTTGCCGTAATAAGCGCATCCATGGCAGCAGTAAATGCCATAAGAGAAAAATGTGGTTGGAGAATAAAACCGATTCTGATTGGTTCAGGACAAGGATTACGCTCAATAGATTGCGGCTTTTTTTCCTGCATTTACTTCTCACTTTCTCTTAGGTTGGGGCATACGTTTGGATATGGATATTATTCCTATATTTAGGCATAAATATCTCCCGACGGCTAATCACTTTGACTTAGATTGTGAAGGTGTGTGAATGGGAGTCACATAAGTGTTTTCATGTTTGGATGAATCAATCCCGGATAGTCGAGAATATAAAAGAAACCGCATCAGGCAAAGCTTAACACGGTTTTTTTGTGATTGGATTTAGTGGCTTGGCTTGTCATTCCACCACTGCTTGGATGGCGTTTGGAGTAGGTTAGAGAACTCCGTCGCTTCACCAATTAATGGCGTAAACAATTGATATGGTTTATCTGAGCTCAATGCAGCAATGCGATTGAATGGTTCTCTCCAGTCATGCTGAGCGAGAGTAAATCGGCCAACATGAGCAGGCAGCAGTGCTTTTGCATTAAGGTCTAAAGAGGCTTGAGCAGCTTCATCAGGTGTCATGTGAATATATGGCCATCTAGGATCATATTGGCCCATATCAAGAGCGACTAAATCAAACTCACCGAACTTGTCGCCGATTTCCTGAAAGTGGGGACCATAACCTGAATCTCCACCCAGCAGAATTCGTCTGTCTTGAGATTCTAAAACAAAGCCACCCCAAAGAGTCTTATTGTTACCAAACCCTCGTCCCGAGTAGTGTCGTGCTGGGACGCAGTGAATCGTTAAGGCGTCATCCAACACGAGAGAACCATACCAATCTGATTCATTGATTTGATCGACGGAGTATCCCCATTTTTCGAAATGAGCGCCAATACCTAAAGGTACAAAAATTTTATCCACCTTGGATTGAAGCGCAGTGACAGTGTCGTAGTCTAAGTGGTCCCAGTGATCGTGAGTGATCAGCAGTATGTCAATTTCTGGTAGTTCCTCACTGTTGTAAAGTGAGGTGCCGTCAAAAGCGGGTATAGCAAAGGAAACAGGGGAGGCATAAGGGCTAAACACTGGGTCAACTAAAATACGTTTGCCTGACAACTGCACGTAAAATGACGAGTGGCCGAGCCAGATGATGACGTCTTTTTCTCGTGGAAGCGATTTAATGTCCGTCTTAGTACTTGGTAGTACATGGTTTGGACGAAGGTTCTGCGCAGAACTAAAAATGTTGCTGACAATGATAGAAAGCTTACTTTCACCTTCCTTCAGTACCGGGGTGGTTATTTGATTGTGGAACCTGTTGTTCGTATAGTTCGGTGAACGTGAAATTTGTTCCAGCCTTTCATCTTGCGGCTCTGCCCCAAATCGACTCTGCTGCATGAAGGTACAACCGCCTAAGATCAGCAGTACGCCAATGACTATGACACTTGTATAAATCATTGTTCGCTTCTTTCTCATTCTCTTTCTAACTATTTCAATCCGCTTTTGGCAAAGAGGTTAAGGTCAGGCCGTAAAATCTCTCAAGAAATGAATGTACCGAGCACTTGTCATTTCAGGTAGCAGGATAGTACGAAATGCTTGCCTATTAGTCCTAAGTAAAGAGGTTGTGCGAGCTGTGCCTGATTCAAATTATGAACATTTTTTGTCTCAGGGATCGATATGCGTGATAAGTCGTAAATTAAGTTGATGGTCACGGGATAAGAATGTGTTTTGTGCGCAGACTACACTATATGAATGATTATCGTTGAGCCTCGCTTAATCTGAAGCCCCGTGATTACTATCGAGCAAGGATAAAAGATTATCGGGCAAGAACTGTGATCTCTAAGTGTATAAGGTGATAGTGATGACTTGTGACTGATAGTCATCCTAAATTAGCAATAGAGAATAAAAGGATATTGTGACATGAAAACAATTGGGTACGCGGCACAATCAGAAAATACGGATCTTGTACCATATCATTTCGAACGCAGAGAGTTACGTCCAAATGATGTCGCGATTGAAATAACCTATTGTGGTGTATGCCACTCAGATTTACATACCGTTAATGGTGACTGGGGACCTCAACCATATCCACTGGTTCCTGGCCACGAAATTGTTGGTATCGTTACCTCGGTAGGTGCGGAAGCATCTCGATACAAAGTAGGTGACCGCGTTGCCGTCGGTTGTATGGTGGATAGTTGTCAGGAATGTGACCACTGCCACGACAGCGAAGAACAGTACTGCCGCAACGGCATGACGCCGACTTACGGTGCACCAGATCGTCATACCGGTGAAATCACTCAAGGTGGTTACTCTAAACACATCGTGGTTCGTGAAGAGTTTGTATTAAGCATTCCAGACTCGTTGGATATGTCTCGTACCGCGCCAATTCTTTGTGCAGGTATTACAACATACTCACCACTACGTACTTGGAACGTAACTGAAGGTTCGCGAGTTGGCGTCATTGGTTTGGGCGGTCTGGGCCATATGGCAGTTAAACTTGCTGTGGCAATGGGCGCTGAAGTAACGGTAATCAGCCGTACAACAAGCAAGGAAGAGCAAGCAAAAGCATTGGGAGCTAAAGCTATCCTGGCGTCAACAGACGAGCAGGCAATGCAAGCTGCGGCTTCTTCGTTCGATCTCATCATCGATACAGTACCAACCAAGCATGATGTCAACCTATACACGCCATTGTTGGATCTAGACGGATCACTTGTCATTGTTGGTCAGGTTGGTCCATTAGACGAGCTAATGAGCGTGCCTCTAGTATTTGGTCGTCGTCGCGTTGCTGGTTCGTTGATCGGCGGTATCGCTGAAACGCAAGAACTTCTGGATTTTTGTGCTGATCATGACATCTACCCAGAATGCGAAATGATCAAAATGAATGAAATTAACGATGCATTTAAGCAGCTCGCTTCTGGTGATTTAGCGCATCGATTTGTTATCGATATGTCTTCATTAGGCTAATCAATTAACTTCGCAAAAGATTAAAAAAGAAAAAGCGAGCTATGAAGCTCGCTTTTTAGTTTCAGCTAGTCAGGAAAGACCGTTAGAAACAATCTTCCAGAATGCTCAGGACTTCTTCAGTGGTCAGTTTTTTGTAACCGTTGCCAATGATGATGGTAGATTCTGCAATTTTAGGTAGCATCTCTTTGGTTGCTCCCAGCTCTTGCAGAGAAGTAACAATGCCACACTCTTTAGTGAATGCTTCTAGTGCATCAATACCTGCAAGTGCAATTTCTTCTTTGGTTTTGCCTTCAGTTGATACGCCCCAAACTTGTGTTGCGTAACGTACGAATTTGTCTAAACCAAATTTGTAGATTAGGCGGTAGTAAGGCAGAGATACTGCAGCCAGACCCATACCGTGAGCACAGTCTGTGTAAGCACCTAGTTGGTGCTCGATCATGTGAACCTGCCAATCCTGAGTTTTAGAAAGACCAGTAATTGTATTCAGCGCTAAAGTTGCGTTCCACATGATGTTACTGCGAGCTTCGTAATCTTCTGGATCTTTCAGAGCTACACGTAGATTATCGATTGAAGATTTTAGTAAGCTTTCAATAACATAGTCTGTTGTGTTTGCACCTTGATCAGAGAAGTATTGCTCCATCAGGTGAGACATAGTGTCAAATACACCACTTACCATTTGGTATTGAGATACAGTAAACGTGTATTCTGGGTTCAGGATAGAAAACTTAGGGTACGCAACTGGCGGGAATACACGGCCCGCTTTGTTTTTCGTTTCTTCATGAGTGATCACTGAACCACCGTTCATTTCTGAACCAGTACCTACCATAGTAAGAATAGAAGCAACAGGCACGACTTCGTTTGAGATGTCTTGCCATTCTACCCAGTATTTTTGGAATGGGTCAGCATCGGTACAGTGTGCTGACACTGAGATACCTTTCGCACAGTCAACAACTGAACCACCACCAACAGCAAGAATAAGGTCTACGTTGTGCTCACGAACAAGCTCAACACCTTCCATCATTTTCGCATAAGTAGGGTTAGGCATAACACCAGACAGCTCAACGACTTTTTTACCTGCAGCTGTCAGGCTAGCGATGACTTTATCGTATAGACCGTTTGATTTAATCGCGTTGCGTCCGTAGACCAACATAACCGTTTCGCCGTAGTTTGGCAGTTCGCTGTCTAGTTTTGCTAAAGAATCTTTACCAAAGTGAATGGTTGTTGGGTTGTAGTATGAGAAGTCTAATTGCATGGTCACATCCTTCTAAGGTGTTAGCACTTATGATTTATGGTCGCAAAACCAGACAGTCACAAGCCGTTTGTTTTTCGCTCACAACTTGAATCGCAAACGTGTTTAATATAGGGCGTATTTTAGAAGAGGATAGGGTTTTCGTGAATGTCGGATCGTCTCCGAGTATTGTCTATTATTCCAATTTTTTATATCGAAGCAAATAAATCGACAAATTAAGCCTTTCTGATTATGTTTTAACCTATTGAAATATATTGATTATATTTCACCCTCATGCATTTCCTATTGTTTGAAAGTTGGTTTTGAATTGCTTAATAGTAAGTAATTTTTGAACAAACAAACCTTAGTTTAATTGTGGGAAAGAGCGGGTGAGGCGGAGAGATTCACGGAGCTTGAGAGAGTCTTCCACCGGTTTTTTGTCAGCAGAGGAGTATGCCTTTTTCTGCTTGTCTTGGCTGATCTATTGCTTGTTCAAAACAAACTGTAATCAAATGGTAACGATTACACTATTGCCGTGGTTTTTAAATTATTCATCTAAGTTGAATTTTTGATTCAGTTAGATTGAGACTTGATAAATCCTGATGGATATCAATATATCGAGAGCTTAGGCGTAACTCCTCTCTGTAAGGACAAACTATTTTCTTTTTTGAAATTTGTGGAAACGTTTACACTAATTTGAGTTTGATCACGGATCTAAATCGGTTTTGGTTGATAGAATTTTAATCAGCGAAGAATTGGGCGTATCGACTTGGTGTGAATAACGCTGGCTTAGTGAGCATCAGGTCCGGTAACGAGCAGGAAGCAGCAACAGCGGAGAAGTAAAAGTGAGAGTACTTGTCACAGGTGGTATGGGTTACATCGGCAGTCACACATGCGTTCAGATGATTGAGGCGGGCATGGAGCCCATCATTGTCGATAACTTGTGTAACGCCAAAACAGAAGTATTGAGCCGTATTGAAGCGCTAACTGGCAAACAGCCAACTTTTTATCAAGGCGATATTCGTGATGAAGCGTTTTTGGATTCGGTATTCGCTGAGGATGATATCCAAGCGGTCATTCACTTTGCAGGTCTGAAAGCGGTAGGTGAGTCAGTCGTCAAGCCATTGGAATATTACGATAACAATGTCAATGGCTCATTGGTGTTGGCGCGTAGTATGCGTAAAGCGGGTGTGAAGAGTATCGTATTCAGTTCCTCTGCAACCGTCTATGGCGATCCAGAAATCGTTCCGATCACAGAAGACTCACCAACAGGTGCAACCACTAACCCATACGGTCGTAGTAAATACATGGTGGAAGCGTGTTTGAGTGATTTGTTCAATGCTGAAAGCGATTGGAGCATCACTTTGCTGCGCTACTTTAATCCTGTTGGTGCGCATCCATCAGGCACCATGGGCGAAGACCCGCAAGGCATTCCAAACAACTTGATGCCGTTTATTGCACAAGTCGCGGTTGGTCGTCGTGAAAAGCTCTCCGTATTTGGTAACGACTACCCAACGCCGGACGGTACAGGTGTGCGTGATTACGTCCATGTAATGGACCTGGCTGATGGCCACATTGCGGCACTGAAAGCTGTGGGGCAGAAAGCGGGCTTGCACACATACAACCTAGGGACAGGTAAAGGTTCTAGCGTACTTGAAATGGTGGAAGCTTTCGGTGCCGCCTGCGGTAAACCTGTGCCTTACGAATGGTGCCCGCGTCGTCCGGGTGATATCGCCGAATGTTGGGCGAGCACAGACAAGGCAGAGCGCGAGCTTGGTTGGAAAGCAACACGCAGCGTTGCTGAAATGACTGCCGATACTTGGAATTGGCAATCTAACAACCCACAAGGTTACTAATTTTCATCCGGTGCAGTGAGCCGGACTAGTAAGAAGAATAAGTTGAGTAAGTAAAATGTCGAACGTTGAATTTAACCCAGTGGATCACCCACACCGCCGTTACAACCCACTAACGGGTCAATGGATTTTAGTTTCACCACACCGTGCAAAACGTCCTTGGAGTGGGGCGGATGAGAAAGCTGCGATTGATGAGCTACCAAGCTACGATGAGAAGTGTTTCCTGTGTCCGACAAATGAGCGTATCTCTGGCGATGTTAACCCAGATTATCAGGGCACGTACGTGTTTAATAACGATTTCGCTGCGCTGATGGTGGATTCACCAGATGCGCCAGAATCAGACAACCCACTATTCAAAACCCAAGGTGTACGCGGTTTGAGCCGAGTGATTTGTTTCTCTCCTGACCACAGCAAAACCTTACCTGAACTACCGGTAGACAAAATCCGTGGCGTGATTGATACGTGGAACGAGCAAATTGAAGAGCTAGGTAAAGATTACGTTTGGGTTCAGGCGTTTGAGAATAAGGGTGAAACCATGGGCTGTTCTCAGCCTCACCCACATGGTCAAATCTGGGCGAACAGTTTCTTACCAAATGAGATTGAACGTAAAGAGCAAAACCTAAAGGCTTACTACCAGGAACACGGTAGCAACCTGCTGGTGGATTACGTACAAGCTGAGCTAAAAGATGGCTCCCGAATCGTCGTTGAAACCGAACATTGGGTTGCGGTTGTCCCGTACTGGGCGGCGTGGCCATTCGAAACCATGCTGCTACCGAAAACACACATCCGCCGTATGAGCGAGTTAAGTAATGAGCAGCGTGACGACTTGGCTGTCGCTATTAAAAAGCTGACTAGCCGTTACGACAATTTATTCCAATGTTCTTTCCCTTACTCAATGGGTTGGCACTACGCCCCTTTCTTTGAACAGGGCACAGACATCGACCATTGGCAGCTTCACGCATTGTTCTACCCGCCACTTTTACGTAGCGCGACAGTTCGTAAGTTTATGGTGGGCTACGAAATGCTGGCTGAAAGCCAACGCGACTTAACCGCAGAGCAGGCGGCACAGCGTCTGCGTGATGTAAGTGATTTGCACTACAAAGAACAGTAACCCCGTCATATTTGAAACCGCAGCGTTGTTGCCTGCATAAATCCACCGGATCGCAGGCCGCCCTAATCACATAGGAAATCTATGCTCATAGGGCTGAATTTACTTGTCGCCTAGCTGCAATTCCAAATATTTAGGGCTTAACAAAATTTTCTCGGACTATCTGCCAGTTAAAGAGAAATTGAAAAGAATTTATGAGATTAGGAATTCAATATGTCTGATTTAATCCAAAATGTGAAAGCGTCTTTTGAGAACGTGTTGGGCTATGCGCCAAGCCATATTATCCAAGCGCCTGGTCGTGTAAACCTGATTGGTGAACACACCGACTACAACGATGGTTTTGTACTGCCATGTGCAATTAACTATCAAACGGTTGTTGCGGCAGCAAAGCGTGAAGACAACCTAGTACGCGTGGTATCGGTTGATTACGATAACGCGGTTGATGAATTCGATGTCACTCAAGAAATCACATTCCAAGAAGACAAAATGTGGGCAAACTACATTCGCGGTGTCGTGAAGTGTCTGTTGGCTCGTGGCTACCAGTTTACCGGTGCTGATATCTCTGTCAGCGGCAATGTTCCTCAAGGTGCGGGGTTGAGCTCATCAGCGGCACTGGAAGTCGTGATTGGTCAGACGTTCAAAGTGCTCTTCAACCTGGAAATAAGCCAGGCGGAAATCGCATTAAATGGTCAGCAAGCCGAGAACGAATTTGTTGGTTGTAACTGCGGCATCATGGATCAAATGATTTCGGCAGAAGGCCGTGAAAACCACGCCATGCTATTGGATTGTCGCAGTCTGGAAACACAAGCGGTTTCTATGCCTGAGGACATGGCAGTCGTGATCATCAACTCGAATAAAAAACGTGGTCTGGTTGACAGCGAATACAACACTCGTCGTGAGCAATGTGAAGAAGCGGCGCGCATCTTTGGTGTTAAAGCTCTACGCGATGTCACCATTGAGCAGTTCAACGAGAAAGTTTCTGAGTTGGATGAATTGGTGGCAAAACGTGCGCGTCACGTGATCACTGAAAACGATCGCACAGTCGAAGCGGCAAAAGCGCTCCGTTCGCATGATATTAAACGAATGAGTGAACTGATGGCTCAGTCTCATGCATCAATGCGTGATGATTTCGAAATTACCGTCAAAGAAATCGACCTCCTAGTTGAGATGGTGAAAGAAGTGATTGGCGAAGAAGGAGGTGTGCGCATGACCGGTGGTGGCTTCGGTGGCTGTATCGTCTCTCTCGTTCCACCTGCATTGGTGGACAAGGTGAAATCGACGGTAGAAGCTAAATATGAAGCTGCGACAGGTTTAAAAGCATCGATTTATGTGTGCAAAGCAAAAGATGGTGCAGGTCTGGTTGAGGCGCTGTAAGCAGCTAGAGCAAGTGATGACGCAAACACCTCGATTAACGAGTGTTTTCTAGCCGTTTGCGTTTTAGAGAGCATCTGGGGTGGGCGATATGCCCACCTTTTTGTTTTGTTGAAAGGATCTAAGCTACTTAGATTATTTGAGTTTCGGACCTAAATTGTTGAGGAGTTAAACCTGTATGGCTCTTAAACGCAGCAAAAAAGGAACCGGGGTGCTTAAAGCCACTATCATTAGCGATATTCTTTATTGGATTTCGAGTGTTACTCAATAAGACTTTGGCGTGGTTGATGCGCATAATAATTAAATACTGTTTTATTGAGACACTCAGCATATTCTTAAATAGCCCCATAGCATATTTTGGATGCAGTTTTACATGGGCAGCAATGTCATCGACTTTGATGTCTTTGTTGTGGTTTTTAGCAATATAATCGAGCATGAGCTGCACGTTTTTATAACCCGTATCATTTGGGTGGCGAGAGGAGCCGTTACGCAGGAAGCTGAACATTTCCACATTATAGTCGAATGAGCAGAGGCGGCGTAACATTAACCAGACCTCGTCACTGACGATTCCACTTCTCACATTACTGTCACTGTGATAGCAGTTTAGCCAACGGTTACTTTCGGCAAGGCTGACAACCCCATCTATTTGAGACGTAATAACCCCGCCATGCATGACTTGCTGGACAAACTCTTGGGGTAACACCCAACCGAGAAATGCACTTAAAGGTATATTGATGATGCCAAGCAGAGCGTCGTCACTAACTTTACTCACTCGATGTGGCGTCACCGCCCAAAATACCGCCATTTCTCCGGCCGATATTTGCACGTTGGCATTATTAATCGCGTATTCGAGCGTTCCTTTATGCAATACATTGATTTCTACTTGCTGGTGCCAATGATAGTCCGCCATGTAAAAAGGTTTGCGCTGCTCAAAACTCAACTCGGTGTCGACATCAATTAGAGGTGCTGAGCGCATATCATTGACTAAATAGCTGATGTTTTCAGACTGAAATACTTCTAATTTATGCATGTAAATTTGTCCAAGTAGCGTTTGATTGGGTGCCATAAAGTAAGTTTTCGAGATAAGACTATCAGATGGTGCTTATTTGAAATGTGATCTGTATTGGCTTTGTGGTCTTGTTTATAGGGGGTTGTGAGGTTTTATGCTTGGGGTGGAATATGCCTTTTGGTTTTGCTTTTTATCTAAAGACTCTTAAAAGGTAAGGTTTGGTGACGTGGGTGTTTATTTCGATTTGATGACAAAAGAAGAGTCGTTTAATTTGACTGCAAGTTAATCGTTTGCCACATGTCGAGTAAGATGGAATGAAAGAAAAAAAGTTAGTTGAGTTAAGCGGAACGGAGTCCCAACTTATTATTGAGGTTGGTGACTTTGCAGAAATTCTACACTGGGGTAAGAAACTAAGTGGCAGCTTAGAAAACTTTCGCTCCGCTTTGCATCGTCCTGTACCTCATGGGCGCTTAGATAAAGACGTAGCCATGACAACGTTACCTGAACTTGGTCGTGGTGTATTCAGCAGCCCGGGTTTAGAAGGTCACCGCAATGGTCAGGACTGGGCACCAGTATTCTTCTTAAAAAGTATTCAACAATGTGATAACCAAATCAGTCTTACGAGCGAAGATGAACGTGCTGGTTTGCAACTGTTGACGGAAATTTGCTTAGATGAATTTGATGTGGTTAAAACTCGTCATACCTTAACTAACCTAAAGTCCGGGCAATATTTCGTCAATCGCTTTGCTAACTCAATGCCATTACCTGTAAGAGTTAATGAGCTGATGACGTTCCACGGCCGTTGGGCAAGAGAATTCCAAACACAACGTCAGCCACTACTGCATAATGGATATCAGCAAGAGAACAGACGCGGCAGAACTTCCCATGAACACTATCCTGCAATGGTTGCTGGTGCGTCTAACTTTAGTGAGACACACGGCGATGTTTGGGGATTCCACTTTGCTTGGAGCGGTAACCATCGATTACGTGCCGATGTAAAAACGGATGGTCGTCGTATGATGCAAGCTGAAGTGATCTATTTTCCTGGAGAAGTCGCGCTGGAAAAAGGGGAAAGCATCGCTACGCCATGGTTGTATGCAAGTTACAGTGAGAACGGACTCAATAAGATGAGTCATCAATTCCATTCGCATGTAAGACACTCGATCATCGCGGAAGACTTTCAGAAGAAGTTACGTCCGGTGCATTTGAATACATGGGAAGGGATCTATTTCGACCACGATCCTGAATACATCATGGAAATGGCCTCGCAAGCAGCAGAAATGGGTGTGGAGCGTTTTATCATTGATGACGGATGGTTCAGAGGTCGCGATGATGACACAGCGGCATTAGGGGATTGGTTCTTGGATGAGCGCAAATACCCAAATGGCCTTGAGCCAGTTGTCGATCACGTTAATGCATTAGGCATGGAATTTGGTTTGTGGTTTGAGCCAGAAATGATCAATAAAGACTCAGATTTATACCGCGAACATCCGGATTGGCTACTTGCTGTCGATGGTTATGACCAACCGACAGGCAGACATCAACATGTTATCGATTTGCAAAACGATGATGCATTCAACTTCCTATACGAACGATTGGATCATTTCTTAAGCACCTACAATATTCGCTACATCAAGTGGGATATGAACCGAGAAATCGTTCAGCCTGCGCATGATGGCGTGGCATCTGGACGCAAGCAGACAGAGCGTTACTACCAGTTGGTCGATAAGGTAAGAGCCAAATTCCCTCACGTCAGTATTGAGTCCTGCGCGGGCGGCGGTGGCCGTATTGATTACGAAATTTTGAAACGCACTGACCGCTTCTGGCCCTCGGATAATAACGATGCGTTAGAAAGGCAAGGGATCCAGCGTGGTATGAGTTACTTCTTCCCGCCAGAAGTGATGGGCAGCCATATTGGATCTGATAAATGTCATTGTACTCGCCGCCGTCATAGTATTGAGTTCCGTGGATTGACGGCACTGTTTGGCCATATGGGAATAGAGCTTGATCCGGTGAAAGAAGATAGTGATGAAAAAGCGAACTTTGCTCGTTATGTCGCGCTACACAAGCAGTTACGTGATCTGTTACATACTGGGAAAATGTGGCGTACCCCGACCGATGATAGCTCGCATCAAATAATGTCAGTCGTATCGGAAGATCAATCCGAAGCGGTTGTGATGGTTGCTCAATTGGATATGCCAACACATTCACTAAGTGGCAACCTGAGAATATTAGGCTTGGATGATTCAGCAACTTACCGTATTTATGTTTTGGACGCGCCGGCAAATTACAACGACATTGTCGTATTCCAGCCGCCTTGGACTGAAGCTGGTTGCGAACTCAGTGGTGAGTGGTGCAAAGAGGTTGGTTTAAGCATGCCGCTACTCGATCCAGAAACTGCGATGTTAATTAAAGTCGAGAAGATAAATTGATTCGGTATCTCGGATAAATAAAACGGCTTTGGCTATCAATGAAATGTCGTTGGTAGCCAATTATGCCGAAGACAAAGAACAGGGTAGTAACATGTCTAATCAAATAACGATAAAAACCAAAGCATCCTACGGACTTGCTGCATTAGGTAAAGATTTCGCCTGTGCACCTATTTATATTTTTTTAATGTTTTACTTTACCGATGTAGCCGGTCTCTCGGCAGGCTTTATCGGCACTATCTTTTTAGCTGCGAGAATTATCGACGCTGTGACAGATCCCATGATGGGGATGATAGTAGACAACACCCGCTCCAGATTTGGTAAGTTCCGTCCTTGGATTGTCATTGGAACACTTTTGAATGCCGTCGTTCTGATCGCTTTATTCCGCACTCATACGTTTGAGGGCACTCCTCTTTATATCTATGCCGCAGCGGCTTATATTTTGTGGGGCTTAACTTACACAATCATGGATATTCCGTATTGGTCGATGATACCAGCACTATCCAGCTCCCGAGAGGAAAGAGAGAAATTAGTCATTTGGCCGCGTATGTTTGCCAGTCTTGCCTGGTTTCTAACTGGTACTTACGGTCTGACTATCATTGGCAAGTTAGGTAACGGCGATCAGGGGGAAGGTTTTTCCAATCTCGCAATGCTAATAGCCGTGCTGTTTATTATGAGCGCATTCTTAGTCGCAAGAAATGTTAAAGAGAGTGTGACTGTTGATAAAACAACGGAAAGATTTAACTTAAAAGATGTGGCTAATATTTTAAAGTCTAATGACCAACTCAAAGTATTAATCAGTTCTGTACTGACATTCCAGATTGCCAATATGATATTTGGAGGCTTTGCAATCTACTACTTCACTTATGCTTTGAATAAGGCTGAATTGTTTTCTACCTATATGATGGTGTCAGGGATTGCTGAATTCATCGGTGTTATTACTTTTCCTTATATAGCAAAGTTATTCCCTCGTAAAAACCTATGGCTAATTGCATGTGGTCTTGCGGTCTTATCTTGCGTTCTATTGTATGTAATGCGTGCTTTTGTTCCTGGTAGCGTACTTCTGATAGCCATAGGAGCTGCCGCGAAATCATATGGTGTGGGCATTGTAAATGCACTTCAGACCGTAATGTTAGCTGATGTTGTCGATTATGGGGAATATAAGACAGGTCACCGAAGCGAGAGCGTCATTTTCTCGGTACAAACTATGTTGGTTAAGTTTGCAGGCGCAGCGGGCGGATTCGTTGTCGGTGTTGGCCTGTCATTCGTTGGGTATATCCCCAATGCAGTTCAAAGTAGCGAAACCATTGCAGGCTTGGAATTTATGATGATTGGGCTTCCGGCATTATTAATGATAGCCAGTATCGTTGTTTACCGAAAATTCTATCGTCTTCATGACGGTTTCGATAAAAACAAAATTGAAACGGCGATGGAGAGATATGGCTTTAAACGACCAATATTGCTTAGCAACTAAGTAAATAAACCGTAAATTTCCCTCTGATTAAATAATATTGAGGAAAAGGATAACAATTTTATAATCGAGCGAGTACCTTACCTAAACTAACGAATAGTGAATTATCACTATATTAACACTGCTTCTTGTTTATTATTAATTAACTTGTTGGATAACAAAATCACTAAGTTATTTAATTTAAAATAAGATAATAAAAGTAACAGAATTTGATTCAGTAACGGAAAGATTGTCTTTTTACGAAAGGGCGGGATTTATATTTTTTAAATTCCACGATTTAATAAAAACAAATATAGGTAAAATTATGAACAGAACATTTAAACTATCTCTGGGCGCTGTCTGTGTATCATTTGCACTATCAGCAAATGCTGGTGTTAAGATCATTGATAATGAACTAGGCAACTTTTCTATTGCTGGTAATGTTGAATTAAACTTTAACTACCGCGATCGCGAGTCGAATGCGTCAGGTGACCAAGAGTTTAACCAGGACGGTCGTGTGCTGATTGAATTTGCAGGCGAAAAATACACAGATAAAGATTACTTTGTCGGTGTTAAGGCACAGCCACTATTTGAAAGCACTGGTAAGGTTGTATTGGATGATGCTTACTTTGAGTTTGGTAAAAAGGATGGCTGGGCAATAAAAGCTGGTCGTTTTGAAGGGGCAGATATGTTCCCTGTAGGGTTGGATGTATTTCTCGAGTACTCAGGTGATACCTCTAATGACCTTTACACAGATGGCTGGGCATACACTTATCAACTGAAAGAGGCTCGAGGCCGTGGGTCTGATGGCCAATTGATGTATCACCAGACGTTTGGCAACCTCTATGTTGAGCTGGGTTCGATGATGGGCGACCGCTCCAACCTGTTTAGGGATGGTGTTGATGGCACCTATCATGGAAATGAAATCGATAAAAGCAAAGACTCATTTTTAGTTCGTCCTCTTATCGCTTACGATTTTGGCCAGTTTCGCATAGCCGCTGCGATGGAAACAAATTTAGTTTCTAATGCAGTTGTGGCCAATGGTGTCGATATCTCTGACCGTACTGGCTATGGGGTAACTGGTAACTGGTCTAACGATGGTTGGTCAGTTAACGTCAATGTTGCTTATTTGGACGCAGTTGATGAGACCAACTTTAGTACTGGCGTCAACGCGCTCTGGAACAATGTCGGTATTGGCTATGTGTATGCAGACAACGAATACGACAACAAAGAGCTTTCAGGATGGGTGGATGGCAATGTTGAAGTATCAACCATTTACGCATCATATGCTTTGAGAGATGTATTAGACGTTAAGGATTTCTCAATCCTGTTAGGTTCGTACTATACCTGTATTTCGAATAAGCTAACTCAATCACAATCTGATGAATATTTTAAAGAAGATGACGATTTTGGTGCTCGAGTACGTTTGTTCTACGCGTTCTAAACTAACATAACCTTAGCCATAGTTAATACCAGCTTGGATATTAGCTATGGCTTGTCCATCTTATATCTGGTGGTTTACCTGTGTTCAAGTACCTCATAGCTTATACAACTCCTTCCTCTGCTTAATAATCGTCAATACTTACACTGTTTATCTACACGTTAATATTTTTCATCAACTAACACTCTCCTTTGCTTAGATCTTTTCTTCTCTTCTTGAGCCCCTTAATTGATTCATCATTTTAATTGACTAAAAGCCCTGTAGGTCAAAATCGCACACGAACATTGCATGATTCAGGCGTTATCCATGAACAAATATGAATGTATAAGTATCAAATACTCATCGTCGGTCTATTATTTTGTTAATAACTAATACAAATCTTGTACGGGAGCCAAGGAGGGGCATTTTTCTACATAAAAAACCTGACTATTCCAGATAAATAATATTGTGATCTACATAATATTTTTATGGTGATTAATGTTAAAAAGTAAGAATGAAAAGGTGAAGTAAACACGGTTTGTAGGTATTGGAGTGTGCGATTGTTTTGAGTCTATATCTTGCATAGTATCGGTTTTTTCGTGGTTGCTTTTGATTGTGTAAGGAATTAATCCATTTACTCTGGAAAAGTAAGAATTGGTGATGTGAGGGCAGAACTGGATTTGATGATAATTCAAGAGTCGGATAATTTGAATAAACAAAAAGAAATAACACGTACTCTACCATCCATATATTAAAGGACCGTGCATAATGAATTATAAGAAGCATCTATTAGGACTCTCAATTGTATGCATATGCTTTCCTGCATTATCGGAAACGCTGCCAGAAGGTGCGACGAAAATTCCGAAGGCTTCGGAAATACCAAATCGTTTATCTATTGAATATTTTTCTCCTGATCAAATTGTCGAGTTCAAAAAACTTGACCACTACTCTGAGCCTCAATGGCTCACCGATAATTACGTGAAAACAGGCAAATTGCCGCCGGTTGAACAGCGCTTACCCGACGTTCCTATGGTATTAAAAACGGCGTCTATGCCTGACGGCGTCGGTGTTTACGGCGGCGTTCTTCGTCATGTTATTGGTGGCCGACCTCAGGGTTGGAACTGGTCGGCTGCACACTCTCAAGGGTGGGGTGGTATCAATTATACCGTGCAGCAATGTTTAACACGCACCGGTCCGATGTATCAGATCAAACCTGATGAGCTGGAAGTGCTGCCGAATCTGGCGCAAAGCTGGGAATGGTCCGAGGATGGTAAGGCGTTAACCATGCATCTGATTAAAGGGGCTAAATGGTCAGACGGTGAACCATTTACTTCCGAAGATGTACGCTTTTACTGGGAAGATACGGTTTTAGAACCAAGAATTCCGTCATTCTCTTCGCAAAACGCATTGGGTGAAGGGGCGAATCTAGAAATCGTTGACGAATACACCATTCGCTGGCATTTCGAGAAAGCATTTCAGAATCAGGCACTTTACAACATGGCCTTTATGACATTCTGTCCAGGCCCGGCGCATATACTCAAACCACTTCATCCTAAATATAACGATAAAGTTACGTTTGAAGATTTTAGCAACGCGTTACCTGCCAATGAAGTCCCTACTGTAACGATGGGACCATGGGTTCCAGTAAGCTACAAAGACGATCAGATTATTGTTCTGCGCCGTAACCCTTACTACTGGAAAGTGGACGAAGCGGGTAACCAACTGCCTTATATCGACGAAATGCGTTACAAGCTTTCTACGTGGGAATCGCGAACATTAGAGACCATGTCAGGCAGTGCGGATTTTTCCAATATGGAAAACCCGCCAATATATATTGAAACGTTACGCAAACTCGCTGCGCCTAATTCACCAACTCGAGCCATGTTTGGGCCGCGTAACCTGGCGTTCCAGATTCAGATGAACATGAACCCGACTTTATCTGTAAGCGATGACCGAGAAGCGGCGATTAGACAACTGAATCGAGACCTCAAATTCCGTAAAGCAATTTCTCATGCCATAGACAGAAAAAGCCTAGGGCAAGCACTGGTTAAAGGTCCGTTTACTGCCGAATATGCGGGTGGCTTACACCCAGAAACAGCATTTTACCGAGAAGATGATGTCGTTTATTACCCATACAACCCAAGCTTGTCTAAGCAATATTTAGCAGAACTAGGGCTGGTTGATACTGACGGCAATGGTGTTGTGAACTTCCCTAAAGAGGTGAATAACGGCGATGACGTTGAAATTGTACTAAACAGCGGCAACGGTACTGCGGACGGAGTCTTCAATGAAAATCTGGTTTCTATGATGTCTGACATTGGTATCAAGCTGATCCCAAGGTTACTCGATAGCGTTCAGGGTGACTCATCGCGTGATGCGGCAGATTTTGACTGGCGCTTAAATCGCAGTGACAAAGAATTAATCGTTCCAATGCAACGTATGGAGTGGTTAGCGCCAATTGCGCAGAGCGGTCCGGTATGGCACCGAGGTACCGAAAATAAACCGCAAGTACTTCAGCCGTTTGAAGAAAAGATGGTGACCTTAGCTCATCAGATATTCGCTGAGCGTGACACGGCGAAACAAGCGGATCTTATTGGTCAGTTAAACCATGAAATGACCAAAAATGTGTACCACGTCGGCTTGGTCGCCTATCCAGGGGCTTTACTCGTTAACAAGCGTATTAAGAACGTGCCTAACGCACCAATCACGGCATACCAGTGGGCCGAAGATGCCGTCATGCGCGAACGTTTTTGGGTACCACAAGATCAGCAGCTAAAAGAACTGCAGCCACACACGGTTCCTGAGTACAAGCTTGATACTAAGAAGTAATACAAGGATAAGGCGGGAAGCAATCTCCCGCCTGAATATGGGATGTAACATGATTGAATTTATTACTAAACGGATACTTAGCACTATCGGTTTACTGCTTGTGCTTAGTGCTATCACTTTCGTCATCATCCAACTGCCAGATGGAGATTACGGCGATTTAATTAAAAACCAAGCGATTTCTATGGGCGGGGCTTCTCCGGAGCAGGCTCAGCAGTTAGCGGATGCCGCCAGGGAGCGTTATGGCTTAAACGAACCAGTTCTGACTCAGTACGCGAATTGGTTAAAAAATATCGTTTTCCACTTTGATTTTGGCTACTCGTTTGCTTACAACAAACCCGTTATGGACGTTGTTGGAGAACGTTTACCAAGAACGATTTTTATCGCGCTGGGGTGTCATATAGGAGCGACTTTATTAGGGGTGTTTGCGGGGATTTTCGCTGCGACTAACCAAAATAGAATCGGGGACAGAGTGGCGACGTTATTGTCCTTTATCGCTATGACTGTGCCTCGATTCGTTATGGCCATCATTATCGTTTATTTCATGATATTCGCCTGGGACATTGGTTCGATAGGCGCGATGAACTCTCCCGAATATCTATTTGAACCGATGTCCTGGAATAAGTTCTTCGATACCTTGGTTCACATCTGGCCGGTAATCTTTATTGCAGCCTTCGGTGGTATGGCATTCAACCTTCGACTGATGCGCGGTAACTTGCTCGATATTCTAAAAATGCAATACATCGAAACGGCACGTGCAAAAGGGCTACGTGAAAGCAAAGTTATTTATAAACATGCAGTACCGAATGCCTTACATAGTTTGATTTCTTATCAGGGTGTTGCATTGCCTTACATGATTACCGGCGAGATGGAAGCGGCGATGGTTCTTGGTATACCAACCATTGGTCCTCTGATCATTTCTGCAATGGCAGAGCAGGATACGTATGTTATCGGCACGATTATGTTGCTGGTCGCTGCTTTGCTCATTATCGGCAACCTAATCTCCGATTTATTGTTAGCCATCTTAGATCCAAGAATTCGTTTATCGTAGGTAGTACTCATGAAACAATCACAAAGTTACTCGAGCTTAGTTTGGATACGTTTCAAACGAAATAAAATGGCATTGATGAGTTTAGTTCTGCTTACTCTTCTTGGCCTGACGTCTATTTTCGCCCCGTTTTTTTCGTCTAACGATCCAACGGTGCGCTTTAGTGAAAATATTTATGACGCGCCAGCAAATATTCACTTTTTCGATTCAGAAGGTAATTTCCATTTACGTCCATTCGTCTACGAAAAAGTCGTGGATCTCGACCCTGTTACGTTTTTACCCGTCGTCACAGAAAATAAGGACAGTCGCATTCATTTAGAATTCTTTAATCAGGGCTGGGAATACGAATTTTTGGGTATGAGCTTTAACACTCATTTAGTTGGGTTAGAAGACGGCTCACCACTTTTTCTACTTGGTTCAGACAACTTAGGGCGCGATCTGCTTGCTCGTTGTTTCTTCGGTAGTCGAATCACGTTGATCTTTGCGATTACGGTTGTGTTCGTTGTGGTCTCTGTCGGTACGGTTGTCGGTATTCTGTCTGGTTATTATGGTGGCCGATTCGATTTCGTTGTACAGCGTATTGCAGAGCTGGCTTTAGCATTCCCTGCGGTGCCACTCTATCTAGCGCTGATCGCGGTGTTACCAAAAACAGCCGATTCACTGAGTGTCTTTATCATGCTCATCGTTATCCTGTCGTCACTGCAGTGGGCATTTGTTGCTCGTCAGGTTCGCGCGCAAGCCCTATCCATGCGAAACCTGGACTACATCCGTGCCGCTAAAGCGGTAGGTGCAAAAGATATGCGTATTGTACTTCGTCATATTTTGCCTAACGTCACCAGTAACGTAGTTGTTCTTGCGACCATTATGCTGCCAACCATCGTACTGACCGAAAGTTTCTTCAGCTTTTTGGCAGTAGGGGTAAAAGCACCCATGTTTAGCTGGGGTTCATTGCTTAATGCAGCCGGACAATTCCAAACCATCGGTTCTTATCCATGGCTGCTTTATCCCGTTGGTTTCATCTTAATTGCTGTATTAGGTTTTAACGCACTTGGTGACGGTCTGCGTGACGCCGTTGACCCGTACTCTAATTAACCGCTGATGTTGAGGAAAGATTATGCAAGATAGAAATACACCTGATAGTCAAGCGGCTAACAGACAAACCATTGCGAGAGTGGCAGGCCTTAATGTGAGCTTCAAAACCGAAGATGGTTTGGTGCAAGCACTGAAAGGCGTGAGTTACAACATTAAAGCGGGTGAAATGGTCGCGCTGGTTGGTGAGAGTGGATCGGGTAAATCGGTCTCAGCCCGATCGCTAATGGGGTTATTACCTAAACATGCTCAAGTCGGAGCCGAGAGTAAGGTAACGTATCGTGATGTGGATATCACAGCAGCAAACGAGCGTCAGTTGTTGAAGCTACGCGGAAATAAGATCTCAATGATCTTTCAAGAACCGATGACTTCGCTAAACCCGCTTTATACGCTTGGTGAACAAGTCAGTGAAGCGATATTGGTCCACCAGAAAATATCCAAAGCTGAGGCGAAAAAGCGAACCATTGAGCTTTTTGAAGCAGTTCAACTTCCTCATCCGGAAGAACGTTTTGACCAATATCCTCATCAGCTTTCTGGTGGCCAGCGTCAGCGAGTCATGATCGCGATGGCGCTGACCAATAACCCAGACTTACTTATCGCCGATGAACCTACGACTGCACTGGATGTGACGGTTCAGGCCAATATTTTACGCCTGATTAAGAACTTGCAAGAAAAAACGGGTATGAGTGTGTTGTTAATTACCCACGATTTAACCATTGTTCGTCAGTTTGCGGACTACATCTACGTGATGAAGCGTGGCGAAGTGGTGGAGCACGGATTAACCGAGAATATCTTCACCAAAGCTGAGCACCCTTACACTAAAATGCTGATCGATTCTGAACCAAAAGGCGTTGCGTCACCTGTGCCTCAGGCTTCTCCGGTCATTTTGCATGCTGAAAAGATGCGAGTGGAGTTTAAATTAGGTAAGAAAGGTTGGTTTAGTCGTGAACCAGAGAAAAAACTGGTCGCTGTGGATGATATTTCCGTTTCCCTGAAACGGGGTGAGACACTGGGTATTGTTGGCGAGAGTGGGTCAGGCAAAACGACCCTCGCAATGGCGATGTTCCAGCTACTCAATTCTGGAGACATCAACGGTAAAGTCAATTATGACGAGCAGTGCCTGAACAGCATTACCAACGAACAGCTTCGCGTTTTGCGCAAAGAGCTGCAAGTGGTATTTCAGGACCCATTCTCATCGCTAAACCCTCGTCTGTCGGTGAAGCAGATTCTTGAAGAGGGACTGATCGTCAATGGCCTATATCCTGATCCGAGTGAACGTTTACTCAAACTGGAAAAAGCGCTATTGGATGCAGGGCTATCCGCTAATATTCTCAACCGCTACCCACATGAATTCTCTGGTGGTCAGCGTCAAAGGATTGCCATTGCAAGAGCCCTTGTTCTTGATCCAAAAGTGATTTTATTAGATGAGCCGACATCAGCTCTGGATTTAACCATTCAGAACCAGATCGTCCAGTTACTTAAGCAGCTTCAGCAAAAACGTGGAATCTCTTACTTATTCATTAGCCATGACTTACGAGTAGTCAAATCGCTTTGTCACCGAGTACTAGTGATGAGGCATGGCGAAGTCGTAGAGGAAGGCTTAACGATTGATGTGCTAGAAAATTCACAAATGGAATATACGCAAAAACTGATAAAAGCAGCTTTTGAAATAGCGGCTTAACAATTAATTATATTTTACATCCTGTTTTTATATTCAAGATGATCGTTATTCTGTACGTTGAATTTATTTAAAAGATAAATTCAACGTACACTTATTCCTTAAATAAATTTAAGAATGACTTGGATGGCTATTCGATTTTATTTAAATAGTAAAGGTTAAACCCTGGAAATAAATAACATGCAACAACTAGCAAAAGATATTTTTCGTCCAACAATGCACTTTACGCCACCGTTTGGTTGGATGAACGACCCAAATGGTTTGGTTTACATCAATAATGAATACCACTTATTTTATCAGTTCTATCCCTATGCGAATAAGTGGGGCCCTATGCATTGGGGGCATGCAGTTAGTGCTGACCTGCGAAATTGGCAACACTTACCTCCGGCGTTGGTTCCAGATGAAAAAGGCATGTGTTTTTCAGGCAGTGCTGTGGTGGATTGGCGTAATACCAGTGGCCTGTTTGACAACGAAGCACAGCCAGGTGTGCTGGCATTTTACACCGCGTGTATTGCCCATGATGACGGCAGAGACAGTGAACAAATGCAGAGCCTCGCTTACAGTAAAGATGGTGGTTTTAGTTGGAATAAACTTACTGACAATCCGATATTACCTAATCCAGGTTTAAAAGATTTCCGCGATCCGAAGGTAATTTGGCACGAGCAAAGCCAGCACTGGGTGATGGTGGTAACAGAGGGGCAGGAGATAGGCTTTTATCGTTCCAAAGACCTTAAGCAGTGGGAGAAAACCTCTAACTTTGGATTGAAAGAGGGTAAACATGACGAGATGCCTTGGGAGTGTCCGGATCTTTTCCCCATCCAATTGGAAGGTTCTGATGTCTGCTATTGGGTTTTGATTGTAGGTGTACAACGCTGCAGCCATGCTGGTGGCTCAGGCACACAATATTTTATCGGTCAATTTGATGGAGAGCGCTTTACCAACCATCACGATGCAGAAACGGTACTCTGGCTTGATTATGGCCGAGATTATTATGCCGCCCAAACTTGGTCTGATGTGACAGATGGTCGTCGTACCTCAATCGCTTGGATGAGCAATTGGTTGTACGCTAACGACGTTCCAACTCAGGCATGGCGAAGCGCAATGAGCGTTCCTCGAGATTTAAAACTGTCACGAACTCAGTCGGGTTTGCGCCTTTTATCTTCTTTACCTAAACCATGGCTCAATGAAAGAGATAACATTATTTCTCACGACAAAACACTCCATTCGGGAGATTGCTTAGTTGTATCTCAGAACTATCATGCAGGGATATTAGATGGCAAGTTGTATTTGCATAGAGGAAGTTCCATTTCTATTTCGCCTTTAGGTAATAGATGTTTAACATATAATATTGAACGTGACGAAAAAAGTATTGTTATAACTACGATTAGAAAAGTGGGTGCTGAGGGTGAAGATAATTATAATAATATGTTCAGTCACGAAACCAGTTTAACTATTCCTGATAGTGACTGTTTGCAATTTACATTAATTGTTGATCGTTGCTCGAGCGAACTTCTTCTACAAGATGGTGAATACTGCTTTACGGAGCTCAGCTTCCCTATGGAGGTTAAACCGATAGATATTTACTGTTCATTTGGTACGGGAATGGTAGAAAGCTTAACGTTCTTTAAATGAAAAGAATTTCAATGATATAGAGAAATGGTACAGGAAATTATTGTTGTACGAAAAATCTAGAATAAATCAAACATAACTTGAAGCAGGTGACAGGTTTAAATTGTCACCTGCTTTTGTTATTTGATAACCGGTTGAGTAGAAACAAGTTTAAGAGATGTTGGCTTCTTTCAGCGCTTTAATGTCTTTTGAAGGTGGCGCACCAAACAAGCGACTGTATTCGCGGCTAAATTGGGAAGGGCTTTCATAGCCAACTTTAAATGTTGTTGCCATTGCATCTAAGTTTTCTGTCAGCATCAATCGACGTGCTTCACTCAATCTCAACTTCTTCTGGAACTGTAATGGCGTCATCGATGTCATTGAACGGAAATGCGTGTAAAAAGCAGATTTACTCATACCACTGTACGCTGCAAGGTCGCCTACGCTTAATGGTTTGACAAAGTTGTTCTTTAGCCAGTCAATGGCTTTGGCGATTTGGTGACTATGGCTACCTGTCGTCACGATTTGGTTTAATCGTGCGCCTTGCTCAGTCATTAATAATCGGTAAAAAATCTCTCGTTTGATTACCGGAGCCAAGATCTTAATGTTATCAGGCTCGTCTAGTAGCGTCATAAGGCGAATAAACGCATCTTGTAGCGAGCCTGACAGTTCTCCTACAGCAATACCTTTCTGTGCTTCCTTGTTGGTCTTAAAAGAAAACTCACTATCTACAATGAGTTGGGAAATCTCTTGTAAATCCAGCTCCATTATCAGTCCAAGGTAGGGTTCATCTTCGCTTGCTTCCATTATGTTGGCAGTGATAGGGAGATCAACTGACGAGATCAGGAAATGATTGGCATCATACGTGAAGCTATCGTCACCCAGAAAAACACGCTTTTTTCCTTGAGCAATCAGACAGATGCTTGGGTTGTGAGTGTAGCTGGTTGGTGGTGTAGGCGTTGTCCAGCGACTTAATCTAAGCCCTGGGATTTCAGTATCAAATTGTGTGGCATCACCGGTCCATTTTTGGATTTTTTCAGCAAGGATTGATGCTGCTACGTTTGTGTTTTGTGAATCGTTCATTGCTACTCCACGGGCAACCAAAGGGTTGGACTACTTCTGTCTTCGACTATTTAGTTATAACAGCTATTTTCCTTATGTAAAGATTATTAGGCAATTTGCTATTGATAGTTCAATCACGATTTTTTCGATTGCTCTCTCGGTTTATCATGCACTTATTGTTCGTTAAATTAGTATAAATATTTTATATAACAATCTATTACAGTTTATTTTCTTAGGGTTAAGCATTGGCTAAACCTCCTCTTTAGCTCTCTTGTCAATATTGGTGTTTGGATAATTAGGCAAGTATTGGCAATCATTAGGCTAACGGGTTTTTAAATTTAGGCGTAGATTTAGACATGTTGTTACCTTCAACACAACCTGCTGTCTTGTTATCCAAAGGGTATCAGGACATTGATTCGCCTTTTGATTCAAACTTCGGAGGAACCATGCAAGAACACTTTTCTGGTAAAGAACAAGCCATCATTCCAGTAGCAGCATTCACTGCAAGTGGTGAGCTTGAAAAGCTGAAGATGAGTTTGGTCGAAGGGTTGAATGCTGGCCTCACCATCAGTGAAACCAAAGAAATACTGGTACAGATGTACGCATACACTGGTTTTCCCAGAAGCCTCAACGCGCTTGGGACATTTATGTCTGCTATAGAAGAGCGCAAGCAGCAAGGAATCTTTGATACAGAAGGCGAGCCTGCAAGCCCTCTACCAACAGACGAAAGCAGTTTAAGTTTTGGTACTAAAAACCAAACCCAGTTAGTTGGGCAAGTTGTCTCTGGCCCTTTGTTTGATTTTGCCCCCGAAATTGACCAGTACCTAAAAGCACATCTGTTTGGTGACATTTTCCAACGTGATGTACTGACATGGAAAGAACGAGAGCTTGCGACGATAGCAGCCTTGGCAAATATGCAGGGTGTTAATGGCCAGCTTCAGGCACATTTTGGTATCAGTTTAAATAATGGTATCACGCCAGCCTTGTTGAAAACGTTTATTGGCGAACTAAAACAGCACTGTGGTGAGGATGTTGCATTAAATGCCGATCAAGTTCTGGATAATATTTTAGGCTAAAGGAAATGAGTAATATTTGCGACGTTTATATTTGGTAGCAAATATTATAATCCAGCATTGAAACACTCCCACTTTACAAATTGATGGGAGATTATCTTAGGAAAGATTGTCAGTGACGTAGTCATCACTTTTTAAAGTTTCGCGTAAGGTGTACTGATCCACTGCCTTTTTGTATTCCTTACCTTTTTATTCAGTTATTAGAGTGGCTGAGAGTATATTTATTTTCTTTCGCTCTACATTAAATAATTTGACGAGTTTTATTAATGTGCCCGCTTGGTTTCCAAGCTATTTACTGTTCATTTATAAGTAAGCACTGGCAATGTTTGCCAACGTTAATTCCTTAATTTCTAAGTTCAGGTGTACCATGACACTATCGAAAACAATCCAAGACCAACTCTGTCAGCAAGAAAAATTATGCGACACCTTCTTTGAAGGTGAGAGACCATTATACGCTGAAGAAAACAAATATCTGCATAAAGTGCGATTTTACCCGGGCGAATCAGCGTTAAAACATTCGCAAAATATCATGGTTAAACACTGTGAGTTTATGGGTAAATATCCCTTCTGGCATAGCAATGACATCTTGATTGAGCAGAGCCTGTTTACGGTATACGCACGAGCTGCTATCTGGTACTCCGAGAACCTGACGATGAATAACTGCGTGATCGAAGCGCCTAAAATGTTTCGCCGTGTCTCGAATCTTACTATCGAAAATACGAGATTCCCGAATGCGGGAGAAACCTTGTGGATGTGTGATAACGTCAATTTAAACAATGTTGAAATGCGCGGCGCCGACTATGTTTTTATGAACTGTGAAAATGTAGAAATTGATGGCTTCAAGCTACAAGGAAACTACTCGTTCCAAGACGCTAAAAACGTCACTATTCGCAACGCGTATTTGGACTCTAAAGACGCATTTTGGGGCACAGAAAATGTCACGGTATACGACAGCGTCTTAGATGGTGAATATTTAGGTTGGCACTCAAAAAATTTACGCTTGGTTAATTGCATCATTCGCGGTGAGCAGCCGTTGTGTTACGCGCAAGATCTAATCATGGAAAATTGCGTCATGGAAGAGACGGATCTGTGTTTTGAATACGCGACATTGAACGCTGAAATTGTTTCCGACATCATCAGTATCAAGAATCCTTTATCTGGCTGTATTAAAGCACGCTCAATCGGAGAAATTATCTTTGATAAGAACTGCAAGAACCCAGGAGGATGCACAATTGAAACGGAATTTGAGGTGAGAACATAATGTCATCTTTCAACTTTGATCAAATTGTTGAACGACAAGGGACTGGCAGTGTTAAGTGGGATAGCATGGGGAACAGCTCTATTCTTCCGATGTGGGTCGCGGATATGGATTTCCGCACTGCCGAACCTATTGTAAGTGCATTGAAACAACGTGTTGAGCATGGCGTTTTTGGTTACACCAAAGTCCCTGACGCTTATTACGCCGCGGTTATTAACTGGTTCGGTAAAAGACACAACTTTCACATCCAACGTGAGTGGATTCAGTACACGTCAGGCGTAGTTCCTGCGTTATCAGCTATCCTGAAAGCACTGACCAATCCGGGTGATGGCGTTATTGTTCAAACTCCCGCGTATAACTGTTTTTTCAGTTCGATTCGCAATATGGAATGCCACCTTGTTGAAAATCCGCTGGTGAATCGTGATGGTTATTACGAGATGGATTTTGACGATCTTGAACGAAAAGCTTCTCGATCTGATGTGAAGGTTCTGATTCTATGCAACCCCCACAATCCGGTTGGCCGTGCGTGGACACAAGAAGAGCTGACCAGATTGGGTGAGATCTGCTTTAGACATGGTGTCAAAGTGATTAGCGACGAAATCCATTGTGATCTTACGTTTCCGGGAGTTCAACATCAGCCTTTTGCTGCCTTGGGGGATGAGTTTCTTGCTAACACAGTGACGACAAATTCTCCGAGTAAGTCGTTCAATATCGCGGGGCTACAAATCGCCAATATCATCACTGCTGATAAACAGCTACGTGACAAAATCGATCGCGCATTAAATATTCATGAAGTTTGTGATGTGAATCCTTTTGGCGTATCAGCATTAATGGCGGCATACAACGAAAGTGAAGCTTGGCTAGATGCTTTGAGAGAGTATCTTCATCAGAACTATTTGGTTGTCGTTGAATTTATTAACCAGCACTTACCACGTTTGAGTGTCATCCAGCAGGAAGCCACGTATTTGGCATGGATTGATTGTCGTCAGCTAGATTTGCCTTCCGCAGAAATCGGCGAAAAACTGATAACTGAAGGCGCTCTTATGCTCAATCAGGGCGCGGTTTACGGCACCCAAGGCGAGGGTTACATTCGTCTCAATATGGCTTGCCCGAGAGCGCAACTACTCGATGGGCTTCAGAGAATGGCACGCGTTTTAGGTAACCTCTAAAACTGTCACTTAACTAAAAGGGAATCACTACTATGTTGTTAAAGAAGTGGCACAAAACCATTTTATCCACGCTTACAGTGTTGCCCGCATTACTTATTAGCCAAATTTGTTTCGCTTCCGGCAACGTGACCGAGAGCGGAGTTATTACCGGGGAGAGTACAATGAAGATTCGTTTTGTATTTGATGATCGCACCGTCACTGCGACGTTAAATGATAGCCCGAGCACACAAGATTTTATCGCCCAACTACCATTAACTTTAGAGTTGGAAGATTACGCCAGTACTGAAAAAATAGCCTACCTACCATCGAAGTTAACCAAGGAAGGGGCACCAGCTGGCGTGAGTTCCAAAGCGGGAGACATTTCTTACTACGCGCCTTGGGGGAACTTAGTCGTGTTTTATAAAAACTTTGGCTATGCATCTGGATTGATTAACCTCGGTAAAGTTGACGGCGATTTATCGCGCTTTACTTCTGGTGGCTCAATGAAAGTCACTATCGAGGTTAGTGAATAATATATTGAATTTTGTAAATAAAGGCCTGTTAATCAAACAGATTAACAGGCCTTTATACGTTAATCAGTGAGACGGGATATAAATGAAATTACGCCTGATTATTACTATTTAATTAAATAGACGATTTTTACTTCTACATTTAAATGACTAGCTAGTATAAATAACGATTAATTGTTTATTGAGTAGTTTTTATATTTTAATAGTCAAGTCAATGGTCGCGTTATTATTGTTTCCAAATGTAACATGATGTTTTTATTTATATCTCAATTCTAGTGGAGTTTGCCTAATAGAAGATTAGGCAATAATTAAACTCTTCTAGGCAAAGTAGTATGCAGATTTTGCGATAACTTTATATTTAGACAGTGCAATTGAAGTACTCATAAATGCAAAGGGAATAGGGAGACACAAATGTTTCGTATAGACAGATATTTCAGTAAATGGTCCATTTTGGTGGCGAGTTTGCTAGCGGTATTGACTATGAATACCGCAACGGCGGCAGAAGGTTTTGATACTAAAGAGAAGGCGATTATTCCGATCGCAGCGTTTGCCGCCAGTGGTGAAATCGAGAAGCTAAAAGTAAGCTTGAACGAAGGCTTGGACGCAGGTTTAACCATTAATGAAACCAAGGAAGTGCTGGGTCAGCTATACGCATATGCTGGTTTCCCTCGTAGCCTGAATGCATTGGCTGCATTTATGCAGGTTCTTGAAGAAAGAAAGAGTAATGGAATCGAAGACGTCGCTGGTCCAGAGTCATCGCCACTACCGACAGATAAAACCAGCCTTGAATTTGGTGCAGAAAACCAAACTAAACTTATCGGCGTTGAAGTAAAAGGGCCGTTATTTGATTTCTCTCCTCAAATTGATGAATACCTGAAATCTCATTTGTTTGGTGACATTTTTGCTCGTGATGTGCTGACTTGGAAGCAACGTGAAGTCGCTACGATTGCGACTCTATCCAATATACCAGGTGTAAACAGCCAATTGGCAGCTCATTACAACATTAGTATGAATAACGATGTAACCGTTGATGAGCTAAAAGAATTCATCACCATCATTGAAAAGCAAGTTGGTGAAGACGTGGCTAACAACGCACAACAAGTTCTGGACTCGGTCCTAAATAAATAACAGGGAATTTGATTATGAAAAACAAACTCATATTAACGCTACTGGCAGGGATGGTTTCATCGACGGCAATGGTTTCAACTGCCAATGCTGCTGACGATGCGGCAGGCAGCCAGCAAGCGTATCGCGCACAAGATCTTAAATCCTTTAACGGGCCGGAAAATTTGTTCACAGGAAATGTAAAAGTGGACATGCTATTCCCTGAAAATGACGTCGCGAATTACAGCGCTGCTTATGTGACCTTCGAAAAGGGCGCTCGTACCGCGTGGCACATGCATCCTGCAGGCCAGCATATGATTGTCACTTCTGGTGTGGCACTTACTGGTACCCGAGATGGTAAAGTGATTCGCTTTAGCGAAAACGAAAGCGTTTGGTGCCCACCGGGTATTGATCACTGGCACGGCGCGACCCCAGATGCACCAATGACACACCTTGTTGTTACAGCATCGAAAGATGGCAAAAATGTTATCTGGAAAGAGAAAGTGACTGACGAGCAATACGCTGCTGGTCAATAAAATCTTGGCATCAATAAAATTAAGCTCAGCTCGCTGGGCTTAATTTTTTTACAACAACTGTGGAAAGATAGAATTTTAGGAACAGCGCAAATGAAATGGGATAGCGTCATTAAGCAGGCTGGATTTTTTCTCGCCTTGCAAGTTCTGTGGCTTACATGCATCAATGCTGTGTCCGCTGCAGAGCAGGTTAATAAAACGGATATAAAAACGCTGGTTATTGTCTCACATCCCTATCCAGAAAGGTCAGTGATGACCAAGGGGATGCAGCAAGCTGCTGAAAGTGTTGAAGGAGTCACAGTCCGAAACCTAGAGACTATTTATGGTTTTGATACTCGCGCCATCGATGCACAAAAGGAGCGCGAGCTAACGAGAGAACACGATCGCATTGTATTTATGTTTCCAACCCATTGGTTCAATATTACTCCGATGATGAAAGCTTACATGAATGATGTTTGGGGGAGTGTAGGACCTGGGTTATGGCAGGGAAAAGAAATGCTGTTGGTGACGACTGCGGCTGGTGGTGCTAGTACCTACGGGGAATCGGGCAGAATAGGCGTTAAACTAGAAGATGTGTTCTTACCAATGAAAGCGAGTGCGCTGCATGCAGGTATGACTTACCTAACGCCATTAGCATTTCAATCCGTTTCTCGTTCGAAATTACCTGAATATCAACAAGCGTTGATAGAAAGGCTAACACACTAATTTGGCTAAACGTTTCTACCGCATTAATTCAACACATTAACTTCTCGTGTTTCTAATAAGAAAACGTTGTTGTCTTGATGCAGACTTTCAATTGAGCCGCAAATTGATAGCGTTATGCGGACAATTGAAAGTCTGGTTTAACGGGGTGCGGGCGACACCTGAATAGATCTGCGGCTTAAACTGAAAATTCGCTTATTGCGTTAATAACCATCTCGCTGTTGCTTCGTCGGTAACTAAACCATTCACCCAGTGTCCTCTCAGTGCGGCGAGAATAGCCGGGCGTTTATCTTCCCCACAAGCCGCGCCAATTCTAGGGCAATCATTGTTACGTATATCGTAACTGGTGATGAAAGTGTTGATGGTGCAGTCGATCACCTCACCCTCAGCATTGATAAAACGACCAAGTATTTCGCCTACCGCTCCTTGCTGATTGAGCTCATCTGCCTTATCTGCAGAGATGAAACCGTCTTTGATAATTGGGCTGGCTTTACTCAATGAACCGATACCGAGGAAAATCACATTCGCACTGTCGGCAACGCTGGATACTTCTTTGAATACACGCATACTTGCCCAAGTTTTGAATTCGTCGGTAGAGGTCGCGTAACGTGGGGCGGGCAATTGGAAGTAATTTGCCTTAATTTTTCGCGCCAGAATCAGTGGCACATCATCATAGTAATTACACTGGCCATCTATGCCCATAGCACTTATTAATGCGACACATTTACTGTTTGGTGCTTCAAAATCAATTCGGTTAATGGCTTTTTTAAGTGTCAGACCAGAGCCAATACCAATGATCTGATTCTGCTGGTCTTTCATGTATTTCGACATGAGCTGGAAGCAGCCAAAAGATACGTTATCAAGCGTCTCATCATCGCTGATGGTTGGCACGATATTACACTCTACCAATTGATACTTCTCTTTAAGCAGTTCTGCGTAGTCCAAACAAGTGGAGATCGGATGGTGAAGGCCGACAGAGACAATCCCTTCTTCTTTCGCTGCTGCTATCAGGCGCTGGACAACTGGACGTGATAAGCCAAGTTCAGATGCTATATCGCGCTGATTTCGACCAGATATGTAATACATCCAGGCTGCGCGAACCATCTGATCGGTTTTAAAACTATCATCTCTCGCCACGTTTTATCCTTATTATTCAGCTTATTGCGTTTCTCTTGATGACAATATTTAGTTCGTCATCGTATCTAGAACATCTATCTTCTCTCTAACTTCGCGTGAGTGCAATAGCAATCAATTACTCACAAATGAACAAAAAACCAATTAACGGTCTTTTGTTCATTTGTGATCTATCGCTCTTTATTTGGTAATTTGATCAATTAGAGTTAAGCCATCAAACAAAAACGAGGAAATATAATGAAAAACCAATATACGTGGCTTCACATCGGTCTAGGCTCATTTCACCGTGCGCACCAAGCCTGGTACCTGCACAAATTGCTAGAAACGGGTGACCAAAGCTGGCATATCGCGGCAGGTAACATTCGCAATGATGCAGAATCAACCGTTGAAACTCTCCGTGCGCAGAATGGTGAGTATGTGTTAGAGACGGTCAGTCCAGCAGGGGAGCGTGAATATGAGGTGATCAAATCTATTCAGACGTTGCTCCCGTGGCAGGAAGATTTGGCGCCGCTGATTGAAGAAGGTGCAAAAGCGCAGACAAAAGTGATCGCCTTTACGGTCACAGAAGGCGGGTACTACTTAAAAACCGATCACTCACTGGATGTTGATAACGCAGTCCTAAAAGCTGATCTGAGCGGTGGCCACCAAACAATTTACGGCACGGTGACGAAAATCCTTGAGCGCCGTATGGCGGATAGTGCTGGACCAGTGACACTGCTGAACTGTGACAATGTGCGTCACAATGGTGAGCGATTCCGAGATGGTCTGATGGAGTTCCTGACTCTGACTGATAAGGCTGACGTGTTGCAATGGGTGAAAGAAAATACGACAAGTCCGAACACCATGGTGGATCGTATTACACCTCGTCCCGCTGAAGACCTGCCATATCGGATTAAAGCACAAACAGGTATTGAAGATAACGCGCCAGTGATGGGTGAAACTTTCATTCAGTGGGTAATTGAAGACAGTTTCAAAGACGTTCGACCTGCACTGGAAAACGTAGGCGTGGAAATGGTGGAGTCGGTTATTCCTTACGAAGAGGCGAAAATCCGAATCTTGAATGCTTCACACAGCTGTATCGCTTGGGCCGGAACATTGGTTGGTCAGTCATTTATTCACGAAAGTACTTTGACGGATTATATCTACAAGATTGCACACGATTACGTCAGTCAGGATGTGATTCCTTGCCTTGGAGACAATGGCATCGACCTGCCGACCTATCTTGAGGTGGTGTTAGAGCGCTTTACCAATCCATACATCAAAGACACCAACCAGCGTGTCGCTGCGGATGGGTTTTCTAAAATCCCGGCCATGATTACGCCGACGATGATTGAATGCTATCAGCGTGGTGTTACACCAAATGCGACTGCGATGCTGCCTGCGTTGTTCTTTGTCTTTATGCACCAGTGGCACAAAGATTTACTGCCTTATGAGTATCAGGATGGGATTCTTGATGAAAATGCCGTACACAGCATGTTTGATTCTGAAGACCCAATCGCCGCTTACGCGCAGGATGTCGCTTTATTTGGTGAACTGGCTGGTCGCGCGGATTTTGAAACATTGCTGCGAGAAAAAATTGCAGCAGCTTACTCAATGATTCAATAAGGAATGGGCATGTATCTAGGTATAGATCTCGGCACCTCAGAAGTGAAAGCGTTAGTGATTGATGAACACGGTGAAACGGTCGCTTCACACAGCGCGCCACTGACGATTCAACGCCCGCATCTTCATTGGTCGGAACAGGCGCCGCAAGAGTGGTGGGAAGCAACGAACTATTTGATCGGGGCTCTGCGTGAGAAATGCACTGAGCACTGGGGAGCAATTAAAGCCATTGGTTTGTCTGGACAGATGCATGGTGCAGTGCTTCTGGATGAGACCAGTGATGTGATTCGTCCAGCTATTTTGTGGAACGACACACGTTGTCACGAAGAGTGCACCGAACTTGAAGCGGCCGCTCCGGATCTGCATGAAATTGCGGGCAACCTTGCGATGCCAGGATTTACGGCGCCCAAGTTAATCTGGGTTCGCAAGCATGAACCTGAAAACTTTTCCCGCATTAGCACAGTGCTGCTGCCGAAAGATTATCTTCGCTTCAAAATGACTGGCAAAAAAGTTTCCGACATGTCGGATTCTGCAGGCACTTTGTGGTTGGATGTCGCTAAGCGTGACTGGTCAGATTCTCTGCTCGACAAATGCCAGCTAACGCGGGAACAAATGCCAAAACTGGTCGAGGGCTGTGAAGTATCGGGTTCTTTGTCCGCTGACTTAGCCCACAAATGGGGATTAAGCCCTTCGGTAATCGTCGCTGGTGGCGGTGGTGATAATGCCGTAAGCGCAATCGGTGTTGGTGCGGTCAGTCCGGGTGATGCGTTTATTTCCCTTGGCACTTCTGGCGTACTGTTTGTGGTCAACGAGAAATATCGCCCCGCACCTGAGTCTGCCGTACACGCCTTCTGTCATGTTTTGCCACAACGATGGCATCAGATGAGTGTCATGCTAAGTGCTGCCAGCTGCCTTCAATGGTTCTGCCGCATAGTAGGCTCAACGGAAGTGGAGTTGTTGGCTGAAATTGAGCAGCTTAGTGAAGAAGAGAAAGCAAAAGCGCCAATTTTCTTACCGTATTTGTCCGGTGAGCGCACGCCACATAATGATCCGGAAGCGACGGGTATGTTCCACAGTATGACCCATTCCACCAACCGCGCCTTACTTGGCTATGCGGTGATCGAAGGGGTGAGCTTTGGTATTGCTGATGGTTTGCGAGTGTTGCAAGAAAGCGGTACGCACATCGAACAGTGCTCATTGGTTGGTGGTGGTGCACGTAGCTCGTTCTGGGCGCAGTTACTCGCAGATATTCTTCACTTGCCAACGATTACTCACAAAGGTGGTGAAACGGGTGGGGCGTTGGGGGCGGCTCGACTTGCTTGCCTGGCGTCAGGAAAATCGGTGGATGAAGTATGTAAGAAGCCGGAAATTCATCGCGTTTATCAACCGAATGTCGAGTGTGAAGCAGGACTGTCTGAGCGTTATTCACGTTTTCGCGCCCTTTACCAAAACGACTTGGCCCTTCGGTCGTAACACTGGCCGTTAAGAGTCACCTTAGAAAGAACATCACAACTAAAAATGGACTGCGCCCCCAAAAAATAAAAAAAGGGGGCGTGGGATTCCTTTACCCTACGAAACGAGGAATATATGGAAAACGTAAGCAAACAGTGGCTTGGATTGCCGCTCAATCTGATATGGGGATACGTCGCTATCGCAATCTTTATGACTGGTGATGGCTTTGAACTGGCGTTTCTGTCGCACTACATTACCGAGCTTGGCTTTAGTCCGGCTCAGTCATCTTTTGCATTTACACTTTATGGTCTGGCTGCGGCGTTGGCCGCTTGGGTATCTGGTGTGGTAGCGGAAATCATTACTCCTCAGAAAACGATGAAAATTGGTTTTTTACTCTGGTGTGTTTTCCACGTACTGTTCTTAACCCTTGGGTTGAGCCAGTCAAACTACGGACTCATTTTACTGTTTTACGGCATTCGTGGCCTTGCTTACCCACTGTTCCTTTACTCATTTATTGTGGTGATTGTACACAACGTTCGCAGTGACGGGGTAAGTTCGGCACTCGGCTGGTTCTGGACGGTATATTCCATCGGTATTGGTGTTGCGGGTAGCTACATTCCTAGCTTTACTATTCCTTGGATTGGCGAGTTTGGTACCTTGTGGTTATCGCTGGCATTTTGTGCTGCGGGTGGTCTAATCGCCATGGTCACTCTGCGTAATGTTAAAACGCCGACGCACATGCATAACCTGACTAACAAGCAGAAACTGACCGAATTAAGCCGAGCAGTAACGCTTCTTTACACCAACAAAAACATACTTTTCTCTAGCTTTGTACGCATTATCAACACGCTGTCGCTTTTCGGTTTTGCGGTCATCATGCCGATGATGTTTGTCGATGATCTTGGCTTTACTACGTCTGAGTGGCTTCAGGTTTGGGCAGTGTTCTTCTTTACCACCATCTTTTCTAACGTCTTCTGGGGAATCTTGGGCGAAAAACTGGGCTGGATGAAAGTAGTACGTTGGTTCGGTTGTGTGGGAATGGCACTATCTAGCCTAGCGTTCTATTACATTCCTCAGCATTTCGGTAATAACTTTTACATGGCGTTGATCCCGGCCATTTCTCTGGGGATCTTTGTAGCAGCCTTTGTACCAATGGCGGCAGTGTTTCCTGCACTGGAACCAAACCACAAAGGCGCGGCGATTTCGGTTTATAACTTATCTGCCGGATTGTCTAACTTCCTTGCGCCAGCCATTGCGGTGGTATTACTACCGTACTTCAGCACAATCGGTGTGGTCATTGCCTACACCACGTTGTACGTGCTGGCCTTTTTCTTTACCTACTTGATTAATGTTGAACAACCAGGGTTTGAAACGACATTTGTTGAGTCAGATAAAGTGTCTGTCGTTTAAAAGACTTAGGGTATGGCAATGGTTTTGGTTGTCATACCTTTTCTAATTTTGAGGTAAGAATGAATATAAAAGCGGTTATTTTTGATATGGATGGTGTACTCATTGATTCTGAGCCTCTGTGGCAAGAGGCGCAGATGGAATCACTCGACAGTTTTGGTGTGTGTATTACACGTGATGACTGCGAAAAAATGACAATGGGGAAGCGTGTTGATGAAATAGCGCAAATTTGGTGTGAGGCATATTCATTGACCGTTCAAACGAAAGAGCTGGAAGCGATGATCCTTTCGAAGTTGTGTCATCGTATTTCTACTTTGGGTGAGGCAATGGCCGGCGTTTACGAGGCATTAGACTACTTTGCCAACCAAGGTTTAAAGATCGCATTGGCAACATCTTCTAACCATGTAGTCATTAACGCAGTCTTCAATCGCCTTCAGTTGTGGGACAAGTTCAGTGTTGTCTGCAGCGCTGAAGATGAAGAATATGGTAAACCCCATCCAGATGTTTATTTAACCGCTGCCCGTAAACTCCAAATCGATGTCGCAGAATGTTTAGTTATTGAAGATAGCTTTACAGGCCTGACGGCGGCCAAAAGAGCGAACATGACGACTTACTTAGTTTCGCCAAATTATGAACAACGTAAGTTTTCTATCGCAGATGAATGTTATGCTGATTTAGAGTCCGTGATACAAAACCACGATAAGTTCGTGTCTAAATCGCACCTTGAAATATCGATTTGTTAATGCAACCCTACAGTAGGATTTAGCTGAATGACCTGCTAGCTTCTCTCTAATCCAGTTTAAACATATGAGCGATCATCTAGCCAATGACGTGAATAACATGAAAAAGCCAGTCAACATACAGCACATGCTATCATGTGCTGTATGCGGTTTTTTACTTAGTCTACCGTAAACCATATTCCATTTTTAAAAGAAACTTCTGCTGCATCGATAACTTTAGTTACCTCCCAAGCTGCTCTGAAATCGGGATACATCGGTGAATTACTTGTAATGCCCTCAATAAGGTCACGTATCTCAACCGATTTCATGTCGTTATATCCGAGGCCATGACCTGCTGAGACACAGAAGTTTTCATAATCAGGATGTTCTGGCCCTGTTAAAATGGTTCTGAACCCTTGTCGAGATTTTTTGTCTTCGGCAGTAAATAACTTTAGTTCAGATAATCTCTCCTGATCATATATTATGGTTCCTTTGGTTCCGGTTACTTCAAACCAAAGACTATTTTTTCGTCCCCAAGCAATTCTTGAAGATTCTATTGTTCCGATAGCCCCACTCTTAAAACGTACCATCATATGGACTTGATCATCATTTTCTACGTTTTTTGGGATAGGATCGTTTGGCTCATATCTAGTTGTGTAGATTGTGCTCATGTCTGCGCAAAGTGAAGAGATAGGAGATACTAAGAACTGCGCCATATTAATAATATGTGATCCCATATCACCTAAAGCTCCTGTACCGGAAAATTCGCGCTGTAAACGCCAACTAAAGGAAGTATTTTCATCTGCTAGATAATCTTCGTTAAATGTACCTCTGAAATGCACAACATCACCAATTTCTCCATTTTCTATGATTTGTTTTGCCAGCTGGATGGTTGGGTTTTTAATGTAGTTAAACCCAACTAGTGTTTTCACACCGGCTGCTTCTGCTGCTAGTGTCATTATTTTTGCGTCTTCGGAGTTAAGGGCTAAGGGCTTTTCTGAATAAACGTGCTTTCCATTTTTAATTGCTAGAAGAGCAATGTCTTTATGTAAGAAGTTAGGGGCACAAATATCTACGATATCGATCAAGGGATCGCTCACCAACAGTTGCCAATCATCTGTATAGCGGTTGAAACCAAATTCTTCTGCTTTGACTTTCGCTTGAGTAAGGTTGATATCGGCGAGAAATTCGCATTTAATGGATGCACTTAGAGGGAACACTGCCCCTGCATTTCGATACGCAATTGCATGAGCCTTACCCATATAGCCAGTACCTATCATACCGATACTTAGACTTTTCATAGTTTAATCCTTTTTAAAAATCATGTTATTTTTGTGGGGAAGAATTACATATTTATGTTTCACATAATTCTTTGTTCTCAGGAAACAATCATAAAATCAGCGGAGGTAAGTAGTACATGTCTGAAATATTCGACAATTTGTCTGAAATTAATTTCGATGGTTTGAAAGAAGTCTACTTTGGCAGCGTAAAGTATCCGCCTGGTGGTTATCACGGTCCCAGAGTTCAACGTGGATTACAGCTTTTTCATTTGTTATCCGGTGAGGTGACTTTTTATGTTGAAGATACTGAAGTCAATATAAAACCAGGTGAATTTTGTCTTTTACTTCCTGGTAACAAGGAAACACACCACTTTAGTCAGCATCAAGAAAGCCACCATACTTGGTGTCAGTTAGACTTTCATGAACGGCCTGATTACTACAACAATATTATTCCCAATGCCCCGTTAGTTACGGAACAGAATATGGACTTACTGCGTTTTATGGAATTGGGGTTATCTTTAACAAGAAATCCGGTTACTCCTACTGTTCAATCGTTAATGTTGTTGGGGCCTGCATTAATTCGTTACTACATTAATTATGCGCATGGGTTTACGTCAGAATCTTCTGAGACAAAAGTACCTAGGGCTATTACAAAAGCCTGCGATTATATGAGTGAGCACCTTGCAGAACCTATTACGTTAACTCAAATTGCTGAAAATTCGAATATAACAGCTAATCATCTGGTGGTTATTTTCAATAAGTACCTATCTATCACACCAATGAAATATTTATGGCGATTACGCTGTCAGCAGGCTGCGCTGCTTCTTAAAGGAACAAGTATTCCTATTGGCAATATTTCGGATCAATTTGGTTTTAGTACGCAGTACCATTTCTCAAGATTGTTTAAGCAGTATTATGGCGTTGCCCCCTCTATTTACAGGAAAAATTAAGATATTTAGGAGTTTCAAGTTAGTTGTTCAGGCGTTCTTCGCGTGGCTGTGTTTTTGCTTCCTGAATTGTAAAGGAGATATGCCAAAATTCTGTTTGAATACCCGGGAAAAGTGATATGGGGAACTAAATCCCGTCTGCTCTGCTATGTGGGCGATAGGTATATTATTTGTATTGTTCAAGATAACACTTGCCCGCTCACACCTAAGTCGCCAAAGATAACGCATTGGAGTGACTGATAAATGAGTTCTAAATAGGTGTATCAAGTGATTAACTGATACGTGTGCTGCTTCTGCTATTTGAGGTAGAGTCAAAGGCCGTGCTATGTGTTGGCTTATATAATCACATGCTAGCAATACACTTTTGGGTAATGGGGGTTGATCATGGTCAGTAGAAGATAATCTGTGAGAATAATTAATAAAATAGCGCAGTAGCGATTTTCCTAGTTCCAAAAGTGCATCGTAGGTATCAAGTTCAGGAGACTGAGTAAGTGCTAAACCCAAGTCCATATAACGGATGATTTCACTATTTGCTTCAACAACGGGTGGAATTGGCTCGAGCTGTAGCCGGAGATGATCTGTATTTCCAAGAAAGTCTAACTGGCACCAGGTATGGTAACTTTCTTGTGTTTGACTGAATCGATGAAATTCATGACGCCCAGGTAAGAGAATACAAAAATCTCCTGCATTGAGTGTTAATGTAAATTCTTCTATTTCAAAGGTGACCTGCCCGCTATGTAGGTGAAAAAACTGTATACCCCTTTGAATACGTGGTCCTTGGGTACCATTTATAGGGTATTTTATACTCCCAAAATAAACTTCCTTTAACTCTTCTATAGTGATTTCAGACAATTTTTTCATAGTTTCAGATATGTACCTTTATGTTATTTAGGCATTATATTATCAGGGCTGGTGAAGATAAATACTTTGTGATTGATTGAAAAAATTTATTAGCGATCACAATTATGGATAAAATGTGACATAACGCAAGTTAAGCGTATTTTTGTGATAAAAGTCAATGTGGCCAAGGATAATAGGTAGCATGTCTAATCTACTGAATGGGGTATTAGTCTGGCTAATGGTGTAATTATTGGCGTAAGAAAATATGAGCATTAGTCAGCTAAAATTATTTATAGATATGTTGGGAATAGTTCTTACTCCTGTTAGATAATTTCCAACAACATGAATACAGATACTACATCTTTAATAACTTTGAGGTGCATCATGTATAACATTGCTTTATTTTAATTCTGTAGTATATGAATCGTTAAAAAACCAGTAAAAAATCAAGCTATAACGATATAACTGCCGGCTATTTATGCAGAATGTTATTTAATGATCATTTAAAAATAATAAACAATAAATCGAAATTAAATTGCAGAGAGAATGTGCTCTCTCTGGAGGAAAGACAATAACGTGGAGAACATCAATGGATAAGAATAAAGTAAAATTAGGTATCGCTCCTATAGCTTGGACTAACGATGATTTACCTAGTTTAGGTGGTGATAATACTTTTGAACAATGTGTGAGTGAAATGGCTCTTGCAGGATTTACTGGAAGTGAAGTAGGTAATAAATATCCGAAAGATACTGCTGTATTAAAAGAGAAATTAGATTTGCGAGGTATTCAAATTTGTAACGCTTGGTTCAGTACTTTTTTCGCAGATGGAAAAGAAGATGAGACTATTACGGGTTTCCTATCGCATATGAACTTTCTACATGAAATGGGAGCGAAGGTTATCGGCTGCTCTGAGCAAAGTGGCAGTATTCAGGGTACAGATAAAGCAGTGTTCGATGAAAAGCCTTCATTTAATGAAGAACAATGGAAAAAGGTTGCATCTGGTTACAATCAGTTATCTGAACTTGCTGCCGAAAAAGGAATGAAAGTTTGTCTTCATCATCATATGGGGACAGCTATCCAAACGCCTGAAGAAATTGATAAGTTTATGGGAATCACTGACCAATCGGTAGGGTTGTTGCTAGATACCGGACATATTTATTATTCAGAGGGAAGTCAGCAGGCAATCATTAATGTATTAACAAAATATGTTGATCGTATTCCTCATGTTCATCTTAAAGATATTCGGGATGAGAAGCGACATCAAGTTATTGATGAGCATCGTAGTTTTCTTGATGGTGTGAGATTAGGAGCATTTACTGTACCTGGTGATGGTGTAATAGATTTCGCACCTGTATTCGAAATCTTGGATAAAAGTGGTTATGAAGGTTGGATGGTTGTAGAAGCGGAGCAAGATCCTGCTACAGCGGATCCGTTAGAGTATGCACTAAAAGCACGTCAATATATTAAAGATATTGCAAATATTTGATTTGCTCGTTAGGAATAAATTTTTGTTCTAGTAGTTACTAAAAAGTAACTATTAGAATGTCAGAAATATTATTGATGCTACTTTATCCCGTTTAATGGGCCTTTTTGTAGGTAATATCTCTGATTTAAAGTTTAATTTTGTGAAATATATATCTGTAATAAAGTGATAGTTAATATTATGTCATTTGATATTGGATATAAAAATAATTTTGAAACTGATGCATAAATTAAGAATTGATAATTAAGAAAATTTGCTATTACTGATTTATGAAATAGGAGACGACAATGTATAATATCGCACTTTTCGGCGCTGGACGAATTGGACAAGTCCATTCTGTAAATGTAGATGCACATAAAGATACCAACCTTTATTCAGTTATTGACCCATTCGCAGAAAATGCAGAGAACTTAGCAACTAAATATGGCGCTAAAGTTCAGTCTATTGAAGAAGCGCTCGCAGACGCCAATGTTGATGGTGTACTGATTGCTTCTGCTACAGATACACATGCTGAGTTAATTGAATTGGCAGCAATGGCAGGCAAAGCTATCTTCTGTGAAAAGCCGGTCCATCTTGATATTGATCGTGTACGCGCGTGTCTGAAGACGGTGAACGACAATCAGGTGCCGCTTTTTGTGGCTTTTAACCGCCGCTATGACCCACAGTTTCGCAAGATTCGTGAAATGCTAAGTTCAGGCAGTATAGGTAAAGCTGAATCTCTGATCATTACTTCACGTGATCCATCACCACCACCAGCAGAGTACGTAAAAGTATCTGGTGGCATGTTCCGTGATATGACTATCCATGACTTTGATATGGCGCGTTTTATCATGGGTGAAGATCCTGTATCTATCTATGCACAGGGGAGTAACCTGGTTGATCCGGCCATCGGTGAAGCTGGTGACATAGATACCGCATTCGTTGTTATGAAGTTCCCATCTGGCGCCCTGGCGACTATCTCAAACACACGCCGTTCTGGCTATGGTTATGATCAGCGTATCGAACTGCATGGTGAAAAAGGTCTGCTGACTGCCAACAACATCAAAGAAGATGCAGTTGAGCAGTGGAACGACGCTGGTTGCACTGCAGCAAAACCAGAACACTTCTTCCTGCAGCGTTACGATGCGGCTTACAAAGCTGAATGGGAACATTTTGTTGATGTGCTCGCAGGCCGCGCTAAACCAGAATGTAGCGGTTATGACGGTGAGCAGGCTTTGGTGATGGCTGATAAAGCCCTCGAGTCCCTGCAGACTGGCAAAGAAGTCAAATTATAATAACGCTATAAATTTTTTAACATTCCAATAGTAGTCTGGCGCCAATTCTGTGTTGGCGTCATGGCAACGTGCAAACACAATTTGGAGGCTACATGTTAGCTCTATTATCCTTTCTTGCGTTCACCCTGTTCGTAGCTGGGTTCGCATACTACAAAACACGTGCGGCTCATCTGGAAGAGTCATCGGAAGGTTACTTTCTTGGGGGGCGTTCTCTGACCGGTGTTTATATCGGTGGTTCCATGTTGTTGATGAATATGTCAACTGAACACTTGGTGGGTCTAAATGGCCTGTCTTTCCGAACTGGTTTTATCGTGATGGCCTGGGAGGTTATGGCAGCAATCACTATCGTATTGTTTGCGATGTACTTCCTGCCTCGTTATCTCAAACTCGGCATCTCCACGATTCCTGAGTACCTAGAAAAGCGCTTCGATAAGCAGACACTGACGATCACATCGATCCTTTTCCTCAGCATGTATGTCATCTCTTTACTACCTATCGTGCTCTATACTGGAGCGATCGCTCTCGAGAGTTTATTTGATGTATCCAATGTTTTTGCAATCGATAAATCAGCGGCGATGTGGCTCATGGTCTGGGGCGTGGGTGGCTTAGGTGCTATCTACGCTGTATTCGGTGGCATTAAAGCTATCGCTGCCGCGGATACCATTAATGGTGTCGGTCTTATTACTGGTGGACTGATGGTAACTGGATTTGCACTAGCCTATGTTGGTGATGGCGATATGTGGAGCGGTTTGGTGGAGGTTTACCAAAGCCACCCTGACAAGTTCAACTCCATCGGTGACAGTGATTCCTTAGTCCCATTTTCTACACTGTTTACTGGTTTAATTGTGTCCAACATGTTCTTCTGGTGTACCAACCAGTCGATTGTTCAGAAAGCACTGGGTGCCAAAAACTTGGCTGAAGGTCAGAAAGGTGTGCTGCTGTGTGCATTCTTTAAGCTAATGATTCCAATGATTATTATCTTGCCGGGTATCATTGCTTTCCATGTGTTCAATGGCCAAATAGACAACCCAGACAATGCCTATCCGAACTTGGTTCACCTTGTGCTACCAGAAGTACTGGTTGGTTTCTTCGCCGCAGTTGTAGTTGGAGCGGTATTCTCGACCTTTAGTGGCGGACTTAGCTCTTCGGTGACTCTGTTTACGGTAAACATCTACAAGAAAACTCTGCGTCCGGATGCCACTGAAGCACAATCCGTTCGTGTAGGAAAACTATTGGGAATGGGGCTTGCGTTAACTTCTATGCTGGTTGCACCACTGGTCGCAAATGCACCGGATGGCCTATTTTACCTGATTCAGCAGTTGCAGGGGATCTTTAATTCGCCAATCCTGAGTGTAGTGTTGGTTGGGCTACTGACTAAGAGAGTACCGGCTATTGCAGCTAAGCTTGGCTTGGTCTTTGGTATGGCGGCATACATTCTGTTTAACTTTGTGATTAAAGTCGATATCCACTTCTTCCACCTTGTCGGCCTTCTGTTTGTAGCAAACGTTGTATTCATGCTAATTGTTGGACACTTCTATCCACAAGACGCGTACGAAGAAGAATACACAGAACAGGTAGATATAACTCCTTGGGCCTTTGGTAAGGCTGCCGCATCACTTATTTGTTTGGCGTCTATCTCTATGTACATCTTCTTAGCTCACAATGTACCGGGCTGGGTGATGAATGGATATTACGTGTTGGCTATTGCTATCTTGGGTTTTGTTTTTTGGTCAATCGCCAAAGAGCTGATGCGTGTATCGCAGTCTAAAAAAGTGGCGCCAGTATCTGAATAGCTAGCTTAGAAAACTACGAGTTTTTTGATTTTTAGACTTAAACCACCTACTGAAGTAGGTGGTTAACATTAAGTAGGTTGAGTTAGCCTAAAGACAAAGCTCCCTTCTCGGGACTTAAGAAAATCCCACTTTTTTGTGGGTGATAGTTTACCTTCAAATTTCTCTCAGGTGATTATCGAAAGAATTGTTTTGGAAACGTGACGACATGGAACAATCATTACTTCCTAATATCTTTGGTTTTCTGTCTAAACTGCCACCTTTTGATCAGCTACCTTACCGTGAAGCCAACGCTATGGCTTCTAAAATAGATATCCTGTATCTCCATAAAGGCAAAGCGCTGGAGGAGGATCAACTAGTTGGTAAAGGGCTTTACATTTTAAGGGTAGGGGCTGTAGAGCAGTATCATCTAGATCAATCGCTCAGAGCTCGTTTGGGCTGTGGTGATCTATTTGGTTTCAGCCATCTGTATCAGAAACAAACGTGCTCATATACGGTTAAGGCCATAGAAAATACCTTGTTATACCGTATCCCGAAAGCGGTTCTCTCTGAGCTTATTCGCTGCACTCCATCACTTGGTGATTATTTTTCCGAACATGAATCGGTGAGATTGGCTAAGTCAACTGAGGTTATGACCAGAGGCGATGATGCTGTTTACTTGCGCCCGGTAGATTCTGTTATGAATAGAGACATGGCCATCGTTTCGGCTGACACCTCGATAGATGAAACGGCTAGAGTAATGGTCAAAGAGCACAGGTCAAGTGCCTTAATAATGCAGGGACACGAGTTGTTGGGCATTGTGACTGAACGCGATATGACAAAACGTGTCATCGCTCAATGCATGAATTATAGCCAGCCTATCTCCACTGTTATGACCAGTAACCCGCTAACAATCACCAGTGGCACCTCGATGTTAGAGGCTATTGAAACCATGATGCAGCATAATGTGAGGAGTCTTCCTGTTGTAAATGCTGGGAGGGTTCAGGGAATAGTAACGGCAACAAGTATGGTTGAGCGCAGCCAAGTACAGGCTGTGTTTTTAATTAGTCGCATCTATCGCAAAGAGTCTCTGGAAGAACTGGTTGCCCTTACGAGTCAGCGTACTACCGTCTTCAGAACCTTAGTTGAGAATCGCACGCATCCTAGAACTATCCAGCATATGATGACCCTTATAGCCGATGCTTATAATAAGCGTCTGTTACAACTGGCTGAGAAGCTGTTGGGACCTGCTCCTGTTGACTACGTCTGGTTTGTGGCTGGGTCACAGGCTCGGTACGAGATCCATAACCTGTCGGATCAGGATAACGGTATCATCCTTAAACGTAAGGTTGATGTTAAAGAGCGGGAGTATTTTGGCAAATTGTCGAATTATGTATGCCAAGGCCTAGATCAATGCGGCTACTCCTTGTGTAAAGGAGACATGATGGCATCTAATCCGAGCTGGTGTACCGACCTTTCGACGTGGACTGGCTATTTTGGCCGTTGGATCAAATACCCCGAAGCAGAAGCATTGTTAAACTCCTGTGTCTATTTTGATATTCGGCCGCTATATGGAGATTTTGAGTTAGCGGAAGAATTAAAGGACAACATTAACCGGTATCTCAACGGGAATCGGCGTTTTATATCTATCATGTTGGCGAACTCACTTAGAGTGTGCCCGCCGCTTGGTATGTTCAGGCAGTTTGTGTTTGAACGGAATGGCACCAATACTAAGTCTTTTAATATTAAGCGTCATGCTGTGAATTTGCTGGTTGAGTTAGCACGGATCTATGCATTAACGGCCAAGAGTAAAGAGACCAGTATGGAGGAGCGGCTACGCGCAGCAATTAATGCTTCTCTGTTGAGTGAAGAAGGCGGGAGAGAGATCCTAGAGGCATTTGATTTTATTAATCAAGTTCGTTTTAACCATCAGTGTAATACGTCTGAGCGTAACCTCGCTTTGAGTAACAACATAACTCCAGAGGTCTTAACCCAATTTGAGAAAAATCATCTAAAAGACGCATTTCGGATAATATCTAGGTATCAAGAAGCAGCAGAGCAGAACTTTAAAACTCTGGAGATTAGAAGTTGATCAAATTTAGGAAACATAAGATTAGTTCTCTCGAGAGATTGGAGCAGCAACGCCAGCAGTTTATACAGCGCAGTGATATACCTAACGCAATAAGACGCTGGTTCGTATCGCCTGTCGCATCCGTAGATAGTGTATTTACTGCGTTACCCTTGGTGGTGATGGATTTTGAAACCACAGGGCTGGATCCAGAGAGCGATGAGATCTTGTCGGTCGGTTTAGTTGACATCAATGAAAGTGTTTTATCTTTATCTAGTGCAAAGCACTATTACCAGTTATCGTTGGCCGGAGTTAAACCTGAGACTGCTGTGATCAATCATATAGTGCCTGAGACGTTGCATGGCGGTTTGGAAACGCAGGAATTTGCGGAAAAAATCCTGAGGTCAATCTGCGGAAAGGTGGTAGTGGTCCACTGTGCCATTATCGAAAAACGCTTTTTGGCGAGGTTGTTACAGTTGCCACAAGGTGTTGAGCTCCCAGTTATCTGGATAGATACCTTAGTCCTGGAAAGTTCGCTATACGTCAACAAACTCAGTTTTCTTAACGATTATCGCCTGTGTAAGATCCGAGAAAAGCGCCAATTGCCAGCTTATCTGGCGCATAACGCCCTTGCTGATGCTGTGGCGACCGGAGAGTTATTGCTAGTGTTAATGCAGGAGATTTTTGCCTCCGGCAGCGAGGCAACGTTGGCACAACTCTATGCAAGATCCTGCGGTTATCGCTAGATCATGTGCTAATTTAACGATTAGTTGCTTGAGCTAGGATTAGGCGCAGCAGTTAAGCAAAAAGTATAGATCCTAGGCTGACACGAATCATATTACGGTCGTTTAAAACTTCAGTATTAACCGTAAAGAGATTACCTCAAAGCCTCTGCCTAGTAGGCCAGGATTGGAAGACAGCCTTTAATTGCAATCGACTTCGCCAAAAGCTTTGGGTAAGTTCGTGTCTAAATCGCACCTTTCAGTCGTTGCCAATTAAAATTGCATAAACGAAAAAGGCCGTTAAATTATTAGCGGCCTTTTTGCTAAAGTGCCGACTAGACCGAGCAGTTCAATTGGCTTAAACAGGGTTGAACGGTACCAGCTCTACTTCCTTAGTACCCCAAACACCTCTCGACACAAACTAAACAGACAGCTTTCCTTTACATCCAAAATGATGTTGTTCCGATAGTAAGGACTTAGGTCAACGCCCATGCCGACGCCGTAGATTTCTATTTTATTGCGGTTTGCTTCGCGCTCGATGACCTGCTTTAAATGATTATCGAGATAAAATTGGTCGTTGGCTGTGCTAGTGGCAGTGTCCATGGGACAACCATCGGAGAATACGATAAGTATCTTTCGCTGCGCACCTTGTGCAGTTAGACGTTGAGCGGCAAACTGTACGGCTTCTCCGTCAATTCCTTCTTTGAATATGTCGGCTTTTCGTAAGCTGGCGATGCCGAGTCGAGCTCGTCGCCAATGAGTATCGAAGTCTTTGAATATAATATGTCGAAGTTCGTTTAAGCGACCAGGGTGTTTTGGTTGTCCTTGTTGTAGCCACTGTCGATAAACTTTCCCGCCGTTCCAATTTCCGGTTGTGAAGCCAAGGATTTCAAAAGGAACTTCGGTTAGACCTACGGATTTAAGCAGTGTGTCCATCAACAAGCTCATTTTATGACTGTGCTTTTGCATGGAGCCAGAGCAGTCCATCAAAAATGTAATGGCGCATTGATGGGATGCACCGAGTTCTGGTTGTGAGAATATGGTGCGTTCAAGCGGAGAAGTAACCAGTTTGGTTATGGTGTTCGCATTAACGACTCCTTCTTCCAGATGATCTTGGCGTTTGTTTCGCTGCGGGGTTTGGACAATACTAGACAGTATTGCTGCTAATCGACGAGTGTTAACCTGTCTTGCCATCATGTCGTCAGTAAGCTTTTGTCGTAGCTCAAGCAGTAACGCTTGTCTAACCACAGTTTCAGCACCCACCTCTCGGTCAAACTCTCGACTAAAAACTTGATATTTAGACCCAGCGAGTTGGAAAGCTTTACTGCTACCAGTGATATCCGCGTCGTATTCTTGGTCTTCGATGTCCCCGTCTACAATTAGCGCCAGTTGGGCAAGGATTTTAATGTCTTCTTCAACGGCAGGAATGGTTTGATTGTTTGATTCTTCTTGTTCTTGATCGATAAGTTCACTGACGAGAGTCGCAAGTTGGTTGGCATAAGTGGCGAACAAACGCTGATCTAATCGATGTCTTTTTAGTTGTACCAGACAAGTGCCTATGATCGGTACGATTCCAGCTCGAGTGGATTCGATAGCCTCGGCGATAGGTTCCGAAACAGGTATCCCTGTTAAACGCGAATGGATGATCTGCATAAGCGTAAAAAGAAGCATACCAAGACGAGACTCAGTAAAGCCATTCTGATGATACTGTTCACTCCAATAACAAAAGTTGAATCGAGTGCTAACTTGAATACCTGCTAAGTAATGCGGGACTTGGGACTCGATTCGGACTTGCTCGCAAAAATCAAACAATAGACGTTCAACTTCGCCATTGGGGCGTTGCGAGTAATGAAGCTCTGCGTCTGACACCAAAAGGCGCAACGCTGAAGAATCGGTCTTACCTTGCATAGCCATTTTACTCTTAGTTAACTCATGGCGAGAAACAAAAGTGAGGTCATTGGTGTGGGCTGAGAGAAAGTAGTAAGGCTGATCGCCTCTATATAAACGCTCACCCCTATAATTAAGTGTGAGATTTCCACTGATCGCTCTGGCAACGGAGACACTAAGATCGAGGATCTTTTTCTGTTGAGACGCTACATTAGCCATGGCTAAGTTGCTCCATACCAGAGCTAACTGATGGATTGGCAATCAAAGTTTCACCAAAGCAGCGGAAGTAGTATTCGCAAACAAGCTGTTTTTCTTCTTCTTCACATCTATTTAGAAATGACAGCCTGAACGCGGTTGCGACGTCGTTAAAGATACGAATGTTCTCGGCCCATGTCAGTACCGTTCTGGGAGACATTACTGTAGATAAATCGCCCGCCATAAAACCGTTTCTAGTCATTCCGGCTGTTGCGATCATTTGCTCAACTAGCTGCAAACCTTGTTCATTATTGAGTTCCGGATTCTTGGATAACACGATATTGGCTTCGTGTTTAGGGTCAAGGTAGTTCAGAGTAGCGATGATATTCCATCTATCCAGCTGACTGTGATTGAGCACTTGTGTACCTGAATACAGACCAGAAAAATTGCCGAGACCGAGCGTGTTACATGTGGCGAACAATCGAAAATATGGGTTCGGGGTAATGACGCGGTTTTGCTCCAATGAGGTGTATTTACCATCTTGCTCAAGCAATTGCTGAATAACGAACATCACATCTGGTCGCCCTGCATCGTATTCATCCAATACCAGTGCGATAGGTTGTTGGATACTTTGTGGAAGGATGCCTTCTTTAAACTCGGTGATTTGCATGCCGTCTTTTATAACGATGCTGTCTTTCCCGATGAAATCGAGTCTGCTCAAATGTCCATCAAGGTTTATTCTCAGGCAGGGCCAGTTCAGTCGAGCTGCCACTTGTTCTATGTGAGAAGACTTACCGGTTCCGTGTGTGCCTTGAATGAGAGTGCGACGATTTGATGAGAAGCCCGCTAGGATGGCTAGCGTCACTTCAGGGTCAAAACAGTAATTTGGATCGATTTGCGGAACATACTCGCCACCGTGCTCAAATGCCGATACTGTTAAATCACTGTCTATACCAAAACATTCTCTGGCGCTTACTTGTCTCGTCGGTATCAATTCCGTTTCTTTCATTGCTCATTCCCTCTATATATCTTGCGAACTACCTGCAACTGTTGGTGATGTTCGTCGATTATGAACAGCTAAATCTAAGTTAACGACACTATTTGTACAAAATATTGTTAACAATGTGATCTAGTTTTGTTAATTGGAATAAATCATTCCAATTAAAGATAAATCGTTGACGCGCAAAAATTCTCCTACTAAGGTGAATGTGAATGCAAAAAAGAGACAATTCATTCCGAAAAATGAAATTTTAGTTCAACTCAAGGAGAAGGGAAGGATGAGCGAGCAAGAAAAACGCACGGTTGTTTCCGGCAATACAACGATGACACCATCAGAAGCGTTTGTTGAAACTATGGTCGCCAATGATGTGACAGACATGTTCGGCATCATGGGATCAGCATTTATGGATGCAATGGACATATTTGCTCCTGCTGGCATTCGATTAATTCCAGTGGTGCACGAGCAGGGGGCTGCTCACATGGCGGATGGTTACTCACGTGTATCAGGTCGTCACGGTGTGGTTATCGGTCAAAATGGTCCTGGTATCAGTAACTGTGTTACTGCGATTGCAGCTGCTTATTGGGCACACAGCCCAGTGGTTATTGTCACGCCAGAAACAGGTACAAAAACAATGGGATTGGGTGGTTTCCAAGAATGTAACCAACTTCCTATGTTCCAAGAGTTCACTAAATACCAAGGTCACGTGACGCACCCTGAGCGTATGGCGGAATACACCGGTCGCTGTTTTGACCGCGCTATGAGTGAAATGGGACCGACTCAGTTGAATATTCCACGTGACTATTTCTACGGTGAAATCAAAACGGAAATTCCAAAACCAGCTCGACTAGACAGAGGTCCAGGTGGCGAAAAGTCACTTAATGAAGCTGCGGATCTGATTGCCGAAGCGAAATTCCCAGTCATCATTTCTGGTGGTGGGGTGGTCATGGCCGATGCTGTTGAAGAATGTGCGGCATTAGCAGAAAGACTGGGTGCACCAGTTGTGAATAGTTATCTGCACAATGATTCATTCCCGGCAAGCCACCCATTGTGGTGTGGTCCACTTGGCTATCAGGGCTCTAAAGCAGCGATGAAGTTGATTGCCCAAGCGGATGTGGTTATTGCATTGGGTACACGTCTTGGTCCATTTGGTACTTTACCTCAACACGGTATGGACTACTGGCCAAAGAACGCGAAAATCATCCAAATTGATGCCGACAATAAGATGCTTGGTCTGGTTAAGAAAATTTCTGTCGGTATTTGTGGTGATGCTAAAGCTGCTGCAGTTGCACTAAAAGAACGACTAGAAGGTCGTGAACTACTTTGTGATGAAAACAAAGCGTCTCGCCAAGACACAGTCGCAACGGAAAAGGCACTGTGGGAAAAAGAGCTGGATGAATGGACACATGAACGTGACCCATTCAGTTTGGATATGATCGAAGAAAACGCGCAAGAAACGCCGTTCTCTGGTGGTGAATATCTGCACCCACGCCAAGTGCTTCGTGAGCTCGAAAAAGCTATGCCGGAAGATGTAATGGTGTCTACTGACATCGGCAACATTAACTCTGTTGCTAATAGCTATCTACGTTTCGAAAAACCACGCAGCTTCTTTGCCGCAATGAGTTTTGGTAACTGTGGTTATGCCTTCCCAACCATCATTGGTGCAAAAGTTGCGGCGCCACATCGTCCTGCTATTTCTTATGCAGGTGACGGTGCGTGGGGAATGAGTCTAATGGAAACGATGACATGTGTTCGTCACAATATTCCTGTGACTGCGGTGGTATTCCACAACCGTCAATGGGGCGCAGAGAAGAAAAACCAAGTGGACTTCTACAACCGTCGCTTCGTGGCTGGTGAGCTAGACAACCAAAGCTTCGCTGAAATCGCGAGAGCAATGGGTGCTGAAGGTATCACGGTTGATAAGTTGGAAGATGTAGGTCCAACACTTCAAAAAGCCATCGACATGCAGATGAACGAGGGCAAAACAACAGTCATCGAAATCATGTGTACACAGGAACTGGGCGACCCGTTCCGTCGCGACGCACTGTCGAAACCTGTTCGCTTCCTAGATAAATACAAAGACTACGTATAGGTCTCGGGGAGTATGTCCGGCCATTATATGGCCGGGCATTTTGAACACACGGAAAGGTGGAAGCGATGATTTCTAAAACCATGAAAATGCCCAGAACGCTATATGGAGAAGCGACGGGCATCGCACCGGGATTATTACTCAGTATTGTAATAGCCGCAGCGGCAACGTTTGTCTCTGATCACTACGGCGGTCCTAAGTTTCTTTATGCACTATTACTGGGTATTTCTCTGCATTTTCTCTCTGACCATGAAAAATGTGGTGCCGGTATTGAGTTTGCGGCTAAGAAGTTGGTTCGAATTGGTGTTGCCTTGTTAGGTGTGCGCATTGCCTTTAGTGATGTCAGTACCATAGGTCTTCATGGCGTGGGTATCCTAGCTGGTGCTGTAGTGCTGACGATTATGTTCAGCCTTTTGTTCGCAAAGCTACTTAAGGTGTCTGGTACATTTGGGTTACTGGCAGGCGGCGCAACAGGGATTTGCGGCATCTCCGCGGCGATGGCGATTTCATCTACGATTCCACAGAGCAAAGAGAACGAGCAATACACATTAATGACAGCGATTGGTGTTGCTGCATTTTCAACGATAGCCATGGTTCTTTATCCATTTGTCGTTACTTCACTACAGTTATCACCGAGTGAAGCGGGTATGTTTTTGGGTGGCTCCATTCATGATGTGGCTCAGGTGGTCGGTGCGGGCTTTATGTTGTCTACCGAGATCGGGGATGCTTCAACATTAGCGAAAATGTTTCGAGTCGCGATGCTGATGCCAGTGATACTGTTAATTGCATTGTCATTTCGTGCGCAGAGAAAGAATGATGGTCAAGAATCGCATATTAACGCCCCAATAATACCGTTCTTCCTGATGATGTTTATTGCACTGATTGTAATCAATAGCTTTAACCTAGTACCTCCTACAGTGTCAGAAGGAATGTCAGAGATATCTAAGTGGTGTTTAGTTATTTCTATTGCCGCTCTAGGCGTAAAAACATCATTTGAGAAGCTTTTCTCTCTAGGGTGGAAACCAATTATATTGCTTTTATTGAATGCAATGTTTATCGCAGTATATATGTTGACGGTTATTTATATTCAGAGAATAGTTTAATCATTACTTTGTTTTTCGATAGTAAGAGTATTAATTATGAAAGGTAAATATTATATCAGTATGCTCGAAGAATTATATGAAATAGTAAATGTATTTTCTGAGTCCAAAAGAAATAACACATTAATATATCGAGCGGAAGAATATAAAGTCGGTGCACTAATTCCAAGTTTAGGCAAAGTAAATAGCAATAACCTTAGAAGGGTAGAACAAGAACTTCTTTCCACAATGAAAGTTTACGGAGTACCGATGCTGGGTTCCCGTGCTGTTAATGAATGGCTATTAATGTGTTTGTCCGAACAACAAGGGTTTCCTACACGACTACTAGAGTGGACTGAGAGTCTTTTTAACGCAATATGGTCTGTCTGTAACAGTTCGACCAAGGATTGTATAAATATAATAAAGGTTCGGGGACGTCATAAGGCTAGTTTTATAAGTTCACCCCATCATATTGAAAGTACAAAGGTATTTAAAGCTGTCGACTGCGATTTTCAGGAGCAACAACAGGATAAATGGTATTCAATTCATCCATTTATAAACGAAAGAAATAGCTGTATACATTCTCTTCATGATGAGCAAGAGTATGTGAAAGATCTAATATCTATTAATATTTTACCCTCAGTGAAAAATAACTTATTAAAGGAGTTGATATCTATGAGTGAATTAAATAAGACAACATCGAATGTTGAAGAAAAAATGACGAGTATAGATTTTGAATCTAGTTCGGAAAATGACTTAGACAGTCAAAGTGGCGAAATTAAAGACGACTTTGAAGTCAATTTTCATGATAGGAAACTAGAACAATATGGGCGTAAGTATAATCAAGACTTTGATTTCGACTAACAACAAATTAACGTAGAAAATAAACAAGCGTTTGAATAATCAGTCGATGAAAAACGATTTTAAAACTTACTAGGTCAAAAATTAAATTATAAAAAAATTAAATCTGTGAGCTTAGAGTTTGTACATACCACAACTGAAAGTTAGAGTGGAGGGATGTTATAAACTTGTTAATTGTTCGTAATTATAGTTTAAATGCTCTAATAAAACGGCAATGTAGAACTGCTCTGTATTAAACCAATAACGAAAAAATAAAAGGTCTTTGGAACATGAATATGCAAACAAACACAGCAACATTATTACAGGAAAACCAAGTCGACACGACATTTTTACAGTCCTTTAGCGATGCCTGGAATAACCACGACATTGACGCATTAATGTCATTTATGACCGATGATTGTGTGTTTCAGACCGTCGCAGGAGATGGCTTGCTTGGAAACACCATTGAAGGGTACGAAGCCGTTCGTAATAGCTTCGAACTGGTTTGGCAGAATTTCCCAGATGCGGCTTGGAGCGACCCTGTGCACTTTGTTTGTGGCGATCGTGCAGTAACGGAATCAACCTTCTCTGCTACCAACCCTGATGGTACGGTGATCGAAGCTCGTATGGTGGATGTTTTTACTCTGCGTGATGGAAAAATCAGTGTTAAGAATGCCTTTAGAAAAGCTCGACCAGTTATCACTCCAAATAAGTAAACATGGCAACCACTATTCGTTCAGGGGTTATGACTAGGAGAGTCGAATTATGAGTTTAGTAATGGAAGAACCAGCAGTCGATGCTGTAGAAACTAATGCGAAAAGCACCCAAGCGAAAGATAAATACGATCCTAAATATGATCCGCTAAAGGATAAAACGCCGGGTCATGGTAAAGAGTACGCCCCAACTTACTGGGTAGATACAGCGGGTGCTCCACCGGAAGACGATGGCCCAATCACATCGGATATGGATGTCGATGTTGCGATTATTGGATCTGGGTTTACAGGCTTAAGTACTGCAATTCACCTTGCGGAAATGTATGGGATTAAAGCAACAGTTATCGAGGCGAATCGCTTGAGTTGGGGGTGTAGCACCCGTAATGGCGGTCAGGCTCAATGTGCGTCAGGACGACTAAAGCGTTCTCAGTGGATTGAACGTTGGGGCCTTGAAACGGCTTTGAAAATGCACCGCGAGTGTGTGGATGGCATGAACACATTCAAGGAACTGATCAAGGATATCGACTGTGACCCACAACCCGGTGGTCACCTATATGTGGCCCATCGTCCAAAGATGATGCCGGGATTAGAGAAAGAAGCGAAATTGCTTCGCGAAACCTTCAACTACGACGCGCAAATTTTAGATGCTGACACGGTAAAACGAGACTATGTCGGCGACCAAGAAGCAGCAGGTGCAATGCACGAACCAGAAGGTATTGGTATTCATGCAGGTAAGTTGGCTTTTGGCTACTTGAGAAAAGCGCGCGCGTTGGGCATTAAGGTCCATCCAGCTAGCCCTGTTATGGGGTGGGAAACTCGCGGTGGCGTACACTACCTCAAAACACCAGGTGGTGTGGTAAAGGCTCGCTCGGTGGGGGTTTGTACTGGCGGTTATACCAGCCAGGGTCTGCACTCGGAGTTAAAAAACCGTTTGCTCCCAGTCTTATCAAACTCAATGGTAACGCGTCCTTTAACTCAAGACGAAATTGCCGCGTGTAACTTCAAAACCAATCAGGTGATTACGGATACTCGCGTACTTCGTCATTACTATCGTTTACTTCCAGACAATCGAGTTCAGATTGGAACTCGTAGTGCGATTACCGGTAAGAATGCGCCAGAGAAGAAATACGAGGACATGTTACGTTCAGACCTTACGCGAAAATTCCCAGCATTAGACCAAATCCAAATTGATTACTCATGGTGGGGGTGGGTGGACGTAAGCCACGACATGATGCCAAGAATCTATCAACCGAATCCATCACAATCCATCTTCTACGCCTTGGGTTATGGCGGTAATGGTGTGATGTATTCAGCGCAAGCCGGTAAACGTCTGGCTCAGTGGATTGGAGGAGAGGGACACAAGCTCGACTTACCAATATTCGAATCAAAACTTCCGTTTCCAAACGTGAGGGAAGTGGTGGAATCGGAGATGTTTGCACCATTTCGACGAGTAGGACAGCGATTCCTTTACCAGTGGTACTCACTAAAGGATGAAGTGCTGTAACACTCAAAGCCTATCTCCAAAATAGGGAAATGACGACGACCAGGAAAGTTGTACCAGGTCACCTTGTAAGCAAAGTACAGAGTGGATGTCTGTACGTTATGAAAGGTTAAGACTATGAAACTTATTAAAAACAAAATCATTGCTGGAGTGACAATTGCAGCGACAGCAGTGTTTTCGTACACGGCTTCGGCAGCAAACTTCAAAATGGCTATCGGCGATGCTGCTGGTGGAACGCAATGGGAATTAGCCAAGACTTTTTCCGAGTTGATGGAGAAAAAGACAGATGGCAAAGTAAAAATTGACCTATTCCCAAATGGACAATTGGGTAATGAACAAGACACCGTTAATGATGCGGCTATTGGTCTGTTAGATTTTTCCGTTTTAGCAATTAACAACGTAACCCCATTTTCACCAACGGTTGGCTTATTAACGATGCCCTATGTGATTCAAAGCCCTGAAGAAGCCGTGCTTTTGACACAAGGAAAGGTAGGTCAGGAATTGGTAGAAAACACCATTCGAGATGCTGGTGTTCGAATCGTTGGTTGGGCGTATTCAGGCTTTCGAGTATTGACCAACTCGAAGAAGCCAGTTGCCTCGCCAGAAGATCTAAAAGGGCTGGTGATTCGTGTTCCTCGTAACGAAATCATGATTGCTTCTTACCAAGCTTGGGGCGTAAACCCAACACCAATGGCTTGGTCTGAAACCTTTACGGGTCTGCAACAAGGTGTGGTTGACGGTCAAGATAACCCATACATTACAGTGTATGCGATGAAGTTCAATGAGGTACAAAAGTACGTTACTAACATCCGCTACATCTTTTCGCTTGAGCCGCTCATCATCAGTGAGTCAGTATTCCAGCAACAATCTCCAGAGATGCAAAAGACCATTCTTGAGGCCGGTCAAGAGGCAACAGATCACAGCTTTGCTTACTTAGAAGAAACGGAAATCAAGATCCGTAAAGATCTCGAAGGTAAAGGCATGGTATTCACCGACCCTGCGAACGGTGAAAAAGAGTGGATAGAGAAAGTTACTACTTCAGTATGGCCAAAATTCTACTCAAGCATTGGGGGTAAAGAGAAGCTAGATAACGTTCTTGAGCTACTGGGTAGACAATAACGATTAGTTACACCCTATTTGACGGCAGTCCGTTGGATAGGGTTTTTGCATGGCGTTACTCGTTTATCTGCTCAAACACATTGAGCGACTGGTTGTCATGTAAAAATCAACATTGGAGGTTATATGTCAGTCGCTAAAATAATTAGAAAGCACCTAAACAACATCGAGGAGTATACCTGTTGTTTATTACTAGCGAGCTTTGTCTTACTACTTTTTACGCAAATTTTATCTCGTCAGCTGTTTGACTATTCCATTCCTTGGGGTGATGAAGTTGCCACCTATATGTTTGTCTGGTTTGCTTATTTAGGTGCGGTGGTTGCCGCGAAAATGTCAGCCCATAACCGAGTAAGTTTCCACTTTAAGTTCTTTCCTCCCATCGTACAGACCATCAGTGAAACCATAGCGGATTTACTATGGCTGCTGTTTAACGGTTATTTTGTGTACCTCTGCTACGACTTTGTATTCAATAAAATGAATCTTTTCTGGAAATCGCAGACGACCGGTATCCCGATGAAGTACTTCTACATGATTTTACCGATCGCATTTTCTCTGATGATGGTTCGGATCATTTGGAACAACTATGAGCGCTTGTGTAAAGGTGCCAAGAATGAAGACCCAGAAGTAAAAGAACTTCGCAAAATGACCGCTCAAAAGTCACTGCCAGAGTCGTAACAGAGAGATGTAATTATGGAATCCTATTTAACTCTAATCCTATTTGGTGGTTTTTTAACACTGTTAATTCTAGGCGCACCAATTACTGTATCGCTCGCAGGCGCATCCATGGCTGCCTACTTGATATTGGATAAAAACCCCATTGCACTAGTGCAAATAGCTTTTACTTCAGTGGGCAACTTCCCTTTGATGGCACTGCCATCCTTCGTATTGGCTGGCGCATTGATGGAAGCCGCTGGCATTTCCAAACGTTTAGTGGATATTGCTGAAAGCCTGGCGGGACCAGTGACTGGTGGCCTAGGGGCTGCAACGGTTATGGCGTGTCTGTTCTTCGGAGCGATTTCTGGCTCTGGCCCAGCAACCACAGCGGCGGTGGGTATGTTAATGGTACCCGCAATGGTTAAGCGCGATTACGAAAAAAGCTATGCTTCCGCAGTAACCGCTGCATCAGGTGGGCTTGGGATTATTATCCCGCCGTCGATTCCGCTAGTTATCTTCGGTATCTCTGCCATGGGCTTAATGGCACCGCCAGAGGCCATTGCTCAACATGGCCAGTTTGCATCACTATCGATTCCAAAGCTGTTTGTTGCGGGCGTGATTCCAGGACTGATCATGGCATCAACCTTGGTAATTACCAACTATATGATTGCGAAAAAGCAAGGCTATCAAGGTCTGACAGAAAACTGGTCATTTGGAGAAATCAGGCAATCATTACGCCGCGGGCTTTGGTCTGTTTTAGCGCCGTTCTTGATCCTCGGCGGCATATATAGCGGTATGTTTACCCCAACAGAATCGGCAGTGGTGGCTATTTTCTACTCGCTGTTTGTTGGCTTGTTTATACACCGTGAACTCTCGTTTAAGAACATTCTTAAATCGTTGTCGACAACGACATGGATCACTGGGCGCGTTCTATTGATCTTATTTGCGGCAACCGTGTTTGGCCGCTTACTGATTGAACAGAAAATTCCAGTAGTGGTAGCAGAGTCACTACTTGGCTTTACAGACAATATGTATCTCGTATGGGCACTAACCATCATATTGCTGTTGTTTATCGGCATGTTTATGGAAACGTTAGCGGCGATTATGATCATTGTGCCAGTCTTGCTCCCAATCATGTACATGTTAGGTGCTGACCCAACTCATGTTGGTATTGTCGTGGTTTGTACGTTATCGATAGGGTTTGCTACTCCGCCTCTCGGCGAAAATATCTTTGTCGCCTCGGGTATTGGTGGAGCCACAGTTGAACAGATTACCGCTAAGATTCACCCATTTGTTCTTGCGTCGGTACTGGGCGTGTTTGTTATCGCCTTCTTCCCACAAATCACGCTTTGGCTACCGTCATTAGTTGGCTATTAGGAGAGATAACCATGAACATATTGAAACTGATTGTTATAGGTTGTGCGTTGTCCATTGTGTTGGGTAGTGTCGCTTTGCGTGCGGAAGATAGCGCTGCCGTGAATGTACTCGATATCACGGAGCCTCACGTAGCAAGTGAAGCGGAAAAGCGTGCGAAAACCCTCTTGGCCAAGGCAGTTATACATGTTCAAACAGTAGGAGAGGAGAGCGTAAAAGACTTCATGAGTGACCCTGAATACATAGATGGGGAACTGTATGTCTTTGCCTTAGGTATTGACGGTGAATTCCTAGCGAGCGGTGGCTCGTCTATGGTGTTGATTGGCGATAGTGTGCTTGATACGCAAGACGTTTACGGCAAGCCGTTTTTTCGGGAAATGATCACCAAGGCGCTACATCAAGGTTACGGGGAAGTGAAATACAACTGGACCAACCCTACTGACCGTATGGGGGAGCCTAAAACCACCTTCTTTGAGCGTGTTGGCGAAGTGATTGTGGCCGTCGGCTACTACCCAGAGCGCGCTAGTACATCCGAGGCGAAGCGGTTACTCGCTAGAGCGATGAAAGCCATGGTGGAATCTGAGCAGAAAAGTATTGATGAGTTTAACGACCCTGAAGGAAGCTTTGTTGAGGGCGATTTATACGTCTTTGTGATGGACATGAGTTCGGGAAAGTTTCTTGCTCATGGCGCATCTCCGGAGTTGGTGGGACGCTCACATGATGAGATTTTAAGCCCGGATAATAAGCCTATTCTTACCGAATTACTGACGTTAGCTAAGAAAAACGGTCGAGGCGTGTACATCTATCAGTGGCTAAACCCTCAATCGAACAAAGTGGAAACCAAGCACACTTATTACCGAGTGCTCGATAATAAACTTGTCGCTGTTGGCTACTACGTTAAATCAAACCTATCCTAGCTCAGCTTTCCATTCGTTATCGCTATCAATCTTTAATTTGATTGGTAGCGATCCATTCTATTCCATTTCTTCTTTTACATTCATATAAAACACAATAGTGGAACAAGTATGGTAGAACCATAGCCACTCGAAGTGTGTTCTCAGCCGATTCGTGCTCTCGGTTGCGTTTTTAAGTGACCGATCTGTGTCATGTCGACCGAAAGAGACAAACCCCAGTAGATTGGATCTCACTGGGGTTAGGATTTGTGTTTGGCAATAAGGTCAGCGACTGGCGCCACAGGGTTGGTTGTTTTGCCAGGCTAAGTGGCTAACGTATCCATTGAGTATTTTGGGGACTAATGTTCGCCCCAGTTATCGGCTTCTATTTTTGCTAGTGCTTTCGCTGCTTTTTGCAGAGTAGGCAAGAACTTAATAGCTTCATCTGGTTTGACGCGAATAACAGGGGCCTGTATTGCTAAACCAAGATTAGATTGTCCTGTCGGAGAAGGCACAAGCACGGCAATACAGACTAGACCGGGCAGAAACTCTTCATCATCAATGGCAAAACCTTGGATTTTTGCTTCCTCGATGTTTTTTTCCAACTCGGAGTAATCAGTAATCGTGTTTACGGTATATTGAGTGAGAGGAACATTCTCAATAAGCCGCCTACGTTGTGACTTAGACATATGCGCTAAAAACAGTTTGCCCGTTGCAGAGCAGTGAACAGGTACTCGTGACCCCGGATGCAAATGGAAGCGAAGGGGGGCTTCTGTTTCTGCACGATCGAGGTAGATGATCTCGCCGCTGGACAGCGCTGTTAAATTACAACTTTCACCCACCTCTTCTCTGAGGTTCTCGAGAATTGTGCGTCTTGCGCTATGCATGGTGCTATTAAGCAACAAGTTCTCGGCTAGCTTTCTCAAACGAATACCCGAGCTATAGTGCTTTTCATCTCCGTCTTTTTGAATGATGCCTGCGGCTTCTAACTGCTGCAACATACGATGCAGGGTTGGTTTTGGTAGTCCGGTTTCTTCTACTAATCCTTGTAGAGATATGAACTCGTCTTTTTGCGCTATCACCTCTAATAGTGCAAAAAGTCTGAGCGTAGGAGTATCTCCTTGAACTTGCGGTGTTTCTGTAGGCATAGAGTCATTTATCCTTGCGATACGTCGAAGTCTAAGATTGTACATTTCAATTTAGTATATATCCATTTTCTGAATAAAATTTGATCTTTTTTATTAGTGCGATTAACATTTAATTAAAATATGGAACAAAATGTATCATTAAATGGAATTTATAGTATGAAGGCGATGGAAAGGATTATCAACAAAGCTCAGTTAGATCGTAAGCGAGTGGTGTTGAGCGAAGCTGAAGACCCTCGAGTGCTTGCCGCAGCGCGGATGGCCGAGGATAAGCAATTGGCATACATCACTTTGATTGGTGATCAACAAGTGATTGCAGAGACTGCGGAGCGGCATAATGTGAGTCTTGCAGGCATTCAAATTGTTTCGCCTCAGGGTTCGCCTCTTAAAGAAGCATTAGCTGACCGTCTATACCTTTTGCGTAAAGCGAAAGGCATGTCCTATAACGACGCCCTAGAACAGGTTCAAGATCCTCTCATATTTGCCAATTTAATGGTGAAAGAAGGGTTTGCTGACGGCACGGTGAACGGTGCTGTTTATACTACCTCCGATGTGGTTCGTACGGCTTTACAAATTATCGGCCCTGCACCTGGCTGTGAGTTGGTGTCGAGCTTCTTTTTGATGATGTTGTGCGAACCTTTTCACAACCTCAAGGGTGGTTTGATTTTCAGTGACTGCGGACTGGTGATTGATCCTAATGAAACGCAGCTTGCTTCCATTGCTATTGCCGCATCAACCAGTGCTAAATCGCTATTAATGGAAGAACCTAAAGTGGCCATGCTGTCTTTCTCTACTAATGGCAGCGCGAAGCATGAATCTGTCGACAAAGTTCGCAACGCAGCTCAGCTAGTGAAACAGCGTTGTCCTGATATCGCCGTGGACCAAGACGTTCAGTTGGATGCCGCTATCGTAACTGAGATTGCTGCTAAAAAACTGCCGGATTCGCAAGTGAAAGGCCAGTCTAACGTTCTGGTATTTCCTAATTTAGAAGCGGGAAATATAGGCTACAAGCTGGCAGAAAGGTTAGGTGGTGCGGTGGCAATAGGCCCTTTGTTACAAGGGTTAAACCAGCCAGCGAATGATCTATCTCGAGGATGTTGCGCTGAGGACATTTTTAATGTGATTGCGGTTACAGCGGTTCAGGCTCAACAAGATAAGAAAATAGACCAAGTTTCATCCGCCTCAATAAAAGAAGACATAACCAACTAGGGAAATAAATGGAATTACCGACGTTACTCGCCATTCTTGCCGCCATCATGATTGGCACTTACTTTCAGACCGTGACTGGATTTGGTCTCGGTATCATTGTGATCGGTTTAACTGTGAGTCTTAATCTGGTTGCACTGCCCGTTATCGCCGCAGTGGTGAGTATCGTCACTTTGTTTAATTGCTTAGTGGCATTGGTAGGTAAGCCCTTGTCTGGGGAACTTAAAATCATGCTGGCTTTAGTGGCGGGTATAGTACCTGGCGTGATTGCTGGGGTATTTTTGCTCGATCAACTCAGTGACTCAGCGACCAACATATTACGTGGTCTACTAGGCATCATGATTTTAGCCGCAGGGCTCAATTTCATGTTTAAACCGAAGACGTTAGTAATGCGCTCCGCTTCGACGTCCTTTTTATTTTCAGGATTCGGCTCCGGCCTCACTGGTGGGTTGTTTGGCATGGCAGGACCACCCATTGTTTATCATCTCTACAGACAGCCATTTTCCATTGAATTAGTACGTAGCACGCTATTGATGGTCTTTGCCTGCACTTCTGCTTCGCGCACCGCTTATGTGTATTTTGATGGTAGTTTAGGTGCAAGTATTATTTGGTTGTCCGTCATTGCAGTTCCGTTAGTCGCACTAGTCACTTTGATAGCCAGACGATATCCGCCCCCATTGTCTAACGACCAGTTGAGGAAATTGGTATTTGGAGTATTAATGATGGTTGGTGGGTATTTGATAGGGACTTCTGCTACGTCGTTGGGGTAAAGCTGAACTCATCTTACTGAGCCAATAAAGTATAGGGCGTCGTAAAAGATCGACACCAGTGGAAAGTCAATGCGCAATATCTAACAGAGCCAATGACTAATTACTGTGTAGTATGGTGCTACCAGCAAATTTGACATCTCCTAATTTAGGTTAGGTGTGATACTCTAGGCATTCTCATTTCTTTCATCTCGACCCGATTTATCTCATCTAACTTTAATGGATTCTTATCGAGTGATTGGTTAACATGTTTGAGTGTTTTGCGTCACCTTTACATTATCAGCGGTTTATTTGACCCACTTAGCCTAAGCAAAAAAGTAGTGATTAATTCAAGCTCAAGCCTCATCGATTTTGCCAGCGTAATAAACAATATTGTTTGTAGTGCTGTTGGCTGCATATTTTTATCTCAGATTCGTTCTGGCTTGACTCACTATCAACGTCGATCAGCACTTTATTTCTTTTACTTTTTCCTGCTGTTTGGTTTTGCGTTTGCAGCAATGGCTATTCGCTCCTGGCTTCCGCTTATTTATTCTGTTTTATTAAACAATTTTATGTACATGACAGTTGCGTATTTGTTGCTATTTGGCTCTATAAGTTGGTATCAACGCGATATTAAGCCGTGGTTATGGAAGCTAGCAATTGTTCATGTCTGCTCATATACAGCGATACAAACTCTTATTTATCACTTCGTACCAAATACACTTGAATTGCGTGTTCAGATTGCGTTCGTCAATTTTGCTCTGGTGTATGCTTCCACTTTTTTACTTTGTCACAAACATAGAACTTCAAATGGTAAGGGCGAGCGTATGCTCGCTTTAGCTGCATTGGTTTGCCTTGTTGCTGCTGGTTTTCCTACTTTTGCATTGGCTGTAACAGGTCAAGTAGAGTATTACCGTGTCGCAGTCGTGGTGACTCAAAACATAGTTTGCTTCTTCTTGTTAGGCGGATTATTGTCGTTATTTCTTTTTAATCAGATAGACTGGCACTACGAAAGATCCATTAGGGATGAGCTGACAGGGTTGTTCAACCGTCGTTACATTAATGAGCGTATTGCCCATTTGTTTCAGGGTGATTTGCCTATTCAGGGAACGCTTGCAGTTGTCGACATTGACCATTTCAAAAAAGTAAATGATCGCTTTGGTCACGACGTTGGTGATAACGCGCTCGTTTATGTCTCTAAAATTCTGTCTGGTAGTCTTAAAAAGGGCGATTTGGTTAGCCGCTACGGAGGAGAGGAGTTTGTGATTTTTATTGCGGATAATGATTCCAAACAAGCTCTGGCGACGTTGCATACAATCCATTCATCAGTGGAATCACAGAGCCGTTTATCGGCTATGAGCATTCCCATTACAGTTAGCATTGGTTACTGTAACTTAACTTCTCAAGACACATTACAAAGTGCTTTCACCAGAGCTGATTCAGCTCTGTATATGGCGAAAAACCAAGGTCGTAACTGTATTGTTGGCCAGTAATTTCGCCGCTCCCATAGCTTCTATATATCGAAATTGTCCATAGGCGAGCTAGCACGACCGTGGTTAGCACGTTTGAGCCCCAAACCGTTTCAGAGCGCGTCGTTTTGGCTATAGAACTAGCTAATGTGCAAAATATGCACATTGATTATAATGTTACACCTAACTGATCCACAGTAGCACCGAGTCGTGATTTGACATACTGGGGCAGTCCACAGAGGTTATCTCAACAATATCGAATTTGTTTATCCAACGCCCAAAAAGATTACATGAAATTTGATTTGAGTTTGGTGTCACTGCTAACTATCCTGCCCACAACTTGAAGGAAAGCAACGGTGTACAAGAGATAAAGTGGTCCAGTGCAGTTTATACTGATTACCGCTAGCGTATCCGTATAAACCCGTAAACAGGAGAGGGACGATAAATAATCGAATCACTTTTATGAAAGAATGGACGTTACTCATGAGTAATACCTAGTTGTTTCAAATCCTGACTATCCTGTTGTTCTGCATACTGCGCAATAACTGGAAACTGAGTATGATCAATACGCTCTGACCAGATATGCTTTGGGATATGGTTAAAGGTGTCAGCGTAGCTCGGTGCTATCTCAAGCACTAACCTGGCAATGCTATCGAGCTCTATTGACTCAGAAGATGCTGGTAAGGTCAGGACTGTTGCGGAAGATTGCGCAAGATATAGCAAACTTGGATTCTGTTCGCCTAATAACTCTGGTGTCAGCAGATGAGGCGTTTGTTGGTCGCCAAGGTCGTAATGACGCTGTAGAACCATGTACTTGTTTGGGATCGACTCTTGTGAGTTCCACCATTTTCCGTCGACGGCGGCTAAGACCATTTTTGCTTTCGACTTATCGACAATGCCAAGTCCTCGCAGGCTTGCATTGAGAAGCAAGCTGACGTTTTGGTTATAGTCTCTTTCGTTTAACACCTTATGCTGTTGAATGAGGCTAAGTACGATTTTCGCGCCCAACATATTGGAGTAAAGATCTTCAAGCGAGTAGGCTGAAATCGTCTCTGGCCATCCAGAAAAACTAGCGTAGCCGTGCCATTGGGCAATCTCGTGGGATTCCGCCTTGAAGTAGGCTAAACGCGCTGCAAGGTGAGCCGCAACAGACCATCTTTGCTCCTCGGTTAGTAAAGACGCGTCGAACGGGGTCATCTCGATATACCTTGGCCCTAATTCGGCTGGTAAATCAATGCGGTGGGCTTGACCCAGGTTAGCGAATATCTCAAAAAATAATCCCATGGTGTCATCGGCGGTATCGCGTACATGGGCGAGGTCTATAAAGCCACCTTTCTGCGTGTATAAGATACCGTTATTTTCGCTGCCGCCATGGCCCAATGCCGATGAGGATGAAGGCGTGTAGTGATATATCCCGCTGGCAAACTTGTGCGGACCTATCTCCTCAAGTTCGACAATGTTGTTCAGTCGGAAAAAAGGCACTGGGACTGGCCCGAATTTAACTTTCTGCATATCCCCAAATGCACAACACGGGCGAACGTTCTGCGGTACCGTCAATTGAGGGAAGCGAGACTCATCCAAATACCAATTCTGACTGGTCGTCAAATTGCCTGCTAGCATATCTGCGGCCTGATTCGAAGTTGGCACAGCATGGGTTTCCCAATCAGAGGATGAACATCCAGTAAGAAAGGCACACAGTGCGATAGTATAAAAGGGTTTATAAAGTACACGGTTCATTTCAGTTAAAACGCTTCATTAATTGCAAAGTAAAAACCACTTTGATCGTTACCAAAGCCGATATCTAAACGCAGGTTAACTCGTTGCTTGATTTCAAATCGGTAGCCAACGCCGACAGAGTAAAGCCACTTGTCATGACCCAGTTGATCAAATTCCTCAGCCAATGTGCCGGCTCCTAACCAGTACACCATGCCATGGCGACCGGATAGCGGCTGCCGGTACTCCACTTGGGAAATAAGCATGTTTCTGTCGCGATATTGACCTTGTTCGTAGCCACGCAGCGCCTCTGCGCCTCCGAGCATCGCCATTTGATCCCAGCTCACGTCACCGAAATTAGATTCGGCACGCACCTGCCAGGCCAGAACCCCAGGAATTAACGATAGAGCGTGGTAGTCACTGTAATTGAACCTTACACGTTCAAAATCATTGTCTGAGCCTAATTCAGTACTGAAGTTCTGATATTCAAGCTCAATCAGCCTTCCTTTTGATGCATTAAGGGCAAAATCCCGCGAGTCATAAGTCACACTGAGCAAGCCGCCAATGTTACGCTGCGTTTCAGGAAATTCCGCAAAATCATCACCAATCCAAGGTGTGTTTGTGTTTTCTTGTTTGGCGTTGGACGCTCCATTATGGGAAAACGAGAGACCAATTCCTAAGTAGGTGTTAGGTAATATACGCGTCATACCAGTGATGGAGGCGGAATAACTGCGTCGGTTATAATCGACCCGTTCATTGTGCATTCCTGCATCAACCCCAAAGCCATGAAATACATCGGGAGAATCCACTAGCTCAGCATCAAAAAATAAACGGTATTGGTCGTTTTTGAGGTAGTTGGCATTATTGAGCGATACCCCATAAGCGCCGTTTATTGACCCAAATCCATTAATGGTAATCGAGCTTGGCTGCGAGTCGGTATCGTTAATATCTGGTTTGTAAAGGCCAACTGCCGACACGCCAATACCAAACTTTTTCTCCGGAGTATAAAAGGGCCCGGGCATGACACTCCAGTCGACGCCTTTTTCAGGATCGAACTGACCATCTGCGCCGAGCTCCAGCAATAGATCCTCAAGCCACGCTTGATATTGCTGATACTTGGTCTGTTCATGCTGTTCTGGTTTCGGTTCCGTCTGCTCGGCGAGGGCGATCCCAGACATAAACAGACAAACAAGAGGGAGTGTTGTTTTCATGATTTTCAATGCCTAGAATCGACGTCCTAGAGAAAAGAACAGAGTCTCACGTTCGCCAAATCCGGCCTCCATCAAGATTTCCCAGTCTTTGTTAAAGGTATATTGGAAGCCAACCACGCCGTTCCAGTTCTCGTCAGCAGTTTGACTGACATTGAAGCCGGCATCTGGACTCAAGTGATCGACGAGTTCATGGATTTCTCGCGGTAGATTTAAGCTCTTTAGATCACCAGACAGTTCTTGTTGAACATGTTGATACATGGCACCGGCAAATACACGTAGCTCGCGTCCGCCATCATATTGCCAGCGATACCCGACACGAGGTGCGGCAACGAAGGTTTTAATATTGCCATCAATAGCGGCAATGCTGGTGTAGGTGTAGTTCATATCGAGTAAAGCAAACCAATTTCCTATGCCTCCCGCCAACGTGGTACCTGCGCCATAGGTTCCGCCGTCCATATCCAGCTCAAATACGGCATTGTCCGGTAACTCGTCGCCTGCAGCATCCAGCAACGAGCACAGAGCTTTGTTTCCGATACCGTTCACAGAGGAAGCATCACAGCCGAGTGAGTTAATTTTTGCCGTACTGGTACCTTGGGTATAACCAATAATGCCGTAGATATTCATAAACGGGAAAATCCAAACATCTCCCCTCAGAGTAATATTTGAGCCTGTAAAATCTGCGTGGTTGGCATCAATATCAAGCGCGTCAAGTACAGGGTGTCCTGTCAAATCAATGCTGTTGACTGTAATAGGGTTGCTCATATCCATATAGGAAAGAGAAAGGCCGTAAGGCTTGGGTAGTGAATAGCCTCGCTTTTCAGCTTCCTCACCCCAAATAGGGAAAAATGATTCTTGAGCAACGCCCAATGGGGCAAATAGAACGGTCAAAAAAGCCAGTACGAAGTTTATTTTCACAATAGCATCTCCTCAAGTTAGTCAAATACCTCTTCCTTGAGGAAATCAGTAAATTTATTATGTTTAATGGTCTGTTATTTTAAATTTTGAGGTTTACAAAATAGATCTGAAAATAACTTCCCAATCAGAAGAAAAATTAAAATATTCGTCAGCATAAGAATTGGCGTTTCAATTTTATATGTTGGAGTCAGGTTTAAAGCGCCAGAGGTAAGTACGACCAATAGATTGATTCCTAGTATTCGATGAATCATCATTTTTGGTGCTGAAAAAACCTCCCAAATCACTATTGTGTTAATGAAGTAGAATAGTGCTAACTGCCATAGTTCGGTCATTAGGGGCATCAAAAACACATACTCCAGTAAAATTACCGTTCCAGTACCTATTACGCCGAAGAAGGCATCTTTGAGTACACTCGGCGGCATTGTCGGCAAGATGCAAGAAAAAGCAGCTGCAATCATTGGGAAAATTGAACCACCAGGTACCGGGAGATAAATCCAAACGAGTAATGATGTTACGAACATCGACACACCATGAAAAACTTTACGTCTATCGTCTTTGATATGTTGGCTAAGTGTCCGTTTCTTCTGATGAATTGATACTTTGACACTTTCAGTTTTATTGCTGTTTCTATAGCCGATAAGAGACGTTTGAGGCTTATCTACATAAAAGTTTTCTAATTTTTCTGCCAACACTTTCCATTCAGCGCTGTTTTCATTCGAGTTATTCACTCGACTCAGTAGTCTTTCTTGGATATGAGTCATTTCATTGACTCGATCAAGCCAAACTCGTCTGTGCTGCCTTAGTTGATAGCTGTCCTTTAACGGCAAGTTTAGTAGCTGATATAGCTTATTAATATTTCCCGCATTAGCTTCAAGCGCTTCAATGTTAAAGTCGTGCTTATTTTTTAATGCTTCAAGCAACAGAGTTCGGCTATTTTCAAACTTCTGGATAAAATTTTGTTCGGTATTAATAGGCCAAACAATTCTATAAACAACAGAAAACGTTATTACACCTAGTACCGTTTCTTGAAGTCGTAATATTGCGAAGTGAAATATAGTTTGATCATCAAATTGACCCATGCAAGCGACGATGGAGCATACTGTAAAAGCCATCGAAAATATGTATCCATATTTCTCGTCGCTTGACATAAAAATACATAACCCAAGAAACATGGTTAGAAAACTCAGGAACAAGAAAGGATCCTGGGGAAACGTACCAATTAAGAAAAGCGCATAAGCGATACCGACTAGCGTTCCCCACACACGGTTGTGTCCTTTATGAATGGAATGGGCATAGCTCTCGTTCAATGCCATAACCACAACTGCAATTGCAGCCCAGTATGGTTTTTCCCACTGGAACCATAGCGCAAGACTGAGCGCAATCACGATAGATAGCGCGACTTTAATGGCTTCTTTGGTAGAGGCATTGAGCATGGTATTTACCTATTAGTGTTTCATGATTTTGATGGATGCTGTCATGCCGACACGTAGCTGTAGACCCTCAGGGATCTCGTCCAGTGTTACCTTGACTGGAATTCGTTGAGCCAGGCGTATCCACTGAAAGTTAGGGTTTACATTAGGCAGGAGATCGTTGCCCGTAGTGCCATCTTTTTTAGCAATGCCGAAACCAATACTCTTAATCTTGCCTTCTAACAGCACATCATCGCGCATCAGTAACGTCACGTAGGCTCGGTCGTCTGGATTAATACCCGCTAAGTCAGTTTCTTTAAAGTAGCCTTCAATCCAAAAGCTGTTCTCATCAATAAGAGCAACGACTGGAGAGTTGGCCACCACTTGTGAACCTGCCTGAACATTTAAGTTGGTAATGAATCCGTCAGTTGGCGCGTAAATTTTGGTGTAATCGAGGTTAAGTTGCGCCTCCTCGATCGTTGCTTTGGCCAGTTCTACGTTTGCTGCTGAAGTTTCGACGGCGTTTGCTAAATTGCTTAGCGTTAAGGCCGGTACGGCACCAGGACTACGCTTTGCGAGATTAATGGCGCGTAGTTCTTCATTTTTCGCTTTAGCCAGGAGTGCAGAGGCTTGCTTTTTACTCGCCAACGCTTTGTTGTATGTCGCTTGGTAGATGCTTGGGTCAATCTCAAACAGCAAATCGCCTTTTTTAACTTTTGAGTTATCAGCTACGTATACGTTGGTTACCTGTCCTGTGACGCGCGGTGTTACCGAGATGACATAAGCACTGACTTGACCGTCTCTTGTCCACGGATTATTGGCGTATGTTTCGTAGTAGGAATAGGCCACAGCTCCTGCCCCACAAAGCAATAACAGACTAATTAGATAACGTTTAATCACGGTGAACTTACCTCAGAATATCGTAATAAATTGGCCGATAACGCCAGTGAAAATAACAATTAAACTCAGCTCGGCTATCGCTGGGAACGCCACATGTTTGTGTAGGCCCAAACGAACAGCGAAGGATGTAACTAGTGTGGTCAGAACGTAAGCCAATCCGATCACCAGCAACAATGGGGGGAAGTAAATCTCGCCCCACACGAGTTCATGCGGCATTGGGTTCATGAGTTGTGCCTCAGAGTTATTTGATGGGACAAATATAAAGGAAGTGATCTACTTCAAATAATCGCTTATGTAGGATGACATCCATCATGTTTGGGGCGTGCAACCATCACTCGTTTTTCATTCAGAGGTCGATGCCTTGATGTTGAAGAGGAACTTTTGGTGCATTTCTTTGGCCATTAGTGCGTTTTGAATTGCGAGGTGAACTCATGACAAAGATCATATTCTCCGGAATTAACCCAGTTAATTAATCAATTAGACTCATCACGACAAATGAAACCTTGAAACGTTGGCTAAGCTTAATCGAGGTAAGCATCCGCAGTTTTTACTCTGTATTGAGTGATTTTTCGCAATGTGGGTGTGTGTTTATTGGTGAGTGGAAGTCTATGAATGAAAGCAATTTAGAAATTGAGTTGGCTGATAGCATTACTTCTGCTGTTGTTGGAGAGCTTTGGGATAAAGCGAACAAGCTTCTCGAATCACACCCAAATTCTCCCATCGTGGTAGACGCGAGCAATCTAACCTTTATTGACATCTCTGGTGTCGCATTCTTATTGGATTTACAGACCCGATTTCGTGCTCCTGGCGCTGAAATTTCCATAATTGGCCTCAAACCTAGTTTGGCAGAGCTTGTTCCCCCTGTACCCACGAGGAGTACGTCTGCCAACGTTAAAAGAAAAAGTGTTTTTTTCGAGCGTGTCGGGCAAGCAACGATGGAAATGCTCGTTTATGTCGGTTCTGTGGTTAAGTTTATCAAAGAGTGCGTACTGGTTTTTAAGATAGGAATACGTGGGAGGAAAAACGTCAACTGGGCGACTGTTTCGAATATTTCGACAAGGGCAGGGGCGGATGCGGTCCCTATCATTCTGTTAATTGGCTTTCTAATGGGAGTCATCATCGCCTTTGAAATTGGCTTAGTTGCTCAACAATTTGGTGCAGTTCTGTTCGTAGCGGATGGGATTGGGATATCCATGTTTAGAGAGTTAGGCCCATTGATGACGGCGATCGTTTTCGCAGGTCGTACTGGTGCGGCATTCGCCGCGGAGATTGGGACTCAGAAAGTCAATGAAGAGATAAACGCGCTGCGCACCTTTGGGATAAGTCCTGTGGAGTTTCTCGTCATACCTCGCATCTATGCCTCCGTTATCGTGCTCCCTCTATTGACCATACTTGCCGACATTGTCGGTGTTTTCGGTGGTGCACTTGTCTTACTGAAGTTCGATATAAGTTTCGTCCAATATTACAACCAACTTTTAAATGCACTTTCTGCTTGGGACTTGATATTTGGCTTGGTAAAGGCGACCACTTTTGGGTTTATTATTGCAGTCATCGGTTGTGAGCGGGGGTTAGCCACTGGCCAAGGTTCGACTTCGGTCGGCTTGGCAGCAACAAGCGCAGTGGTGAGCAGCATCATATGGATAGTCGTGATTGATGGCTTCTTTACCGTATTACTAACCTGAGGGTGTCCAATGAATTCGGCATTCAATGATTCAGATAAAGATGATGCAGTCGTGGTCACCGGCTTAAAAATGGGATACGGCGATAAAATCTTGCTAGAAGACGCCAGCTTTAATGTAAGGCGTGGTGAGGTTCTCGTTATCTTAGGTGGTTCGGGCTGCGGAAAATCCAGCCTCATGAAACACATTATTGGTTTGTACGAGCCAATGTCTGGCGACATATCCATAAATGGCAAGAGTATCGTACATGCGGGACAGTCGGAAAAGTCATCCATTCAGCGCGAGCTGGGTGTTATGTATCAGAGCGGCGCGTTATTTGGGTCATTAAACATATTAGAAAATGTGCGTTTCCCTTTAGATGAATTTACCGACCTCGGTTTGGCGGAGAAAAATAAAATTTCGCGGACATTATTAGAGTTATTAGAGATGGGGCATTCTGCGGAACTCATGCCAAGTCAGCTCTCTGGAGGGATGCTCAAGCGAGCCGGTATTGCCAGGGCCATGGCGATTGGGGCGAATATTTTGATTTTGGATGAACCGTCGGCAGGCTTAGACCCAATCACTGCGGCGAACTTAGATCAAACCATTTTAAATTTGAGAGAGAGTTTGGGGTACACATTCATCATCGTGACGCATGAGCTGCAAAGTATTTTTTCTATCGCCGATAGGGCAATCATGCTCGATCCTATATCGAGAAGCATTATCGCAGAGGGCAGCCCTAAAGATTTACGAGATAACAGTAAAGATACGCGGGTTCGCCAGTTTTTCAATCGGCAGCCAGATGCACTAAAACAAGAGAGTGAGCTAAGTAATGGATGATTCAAAAGGCAGTTATAAATTAGGGCTGTTTGTGGTTTCGGCGTTAATCTCGCTATTTGTTGTCCTGTTCATTTTGGAAGGAAGAAGCTTATTTGAGCCCAAGATGATAGTCGAGACCTACTTTGATGAGTCAGTCTCAGGACTTGATGTAGGCGCGCCCGTGAGATTCAGAGGGATAACGGCAGGAGAGGTGGTATCGATTGAACTCTCCGATGCTATCTATGAATCGGATGTACCAAGAGAAAACAGAAGGTCATATGTTGTGGTTCGTAGTGAAATTACCGGCGCTAAAAAGACAGTTGCTGAGTGGGACATGAGTGTTCAAGTGGCCATCGATCGTGGGCTGAGAGCGACAACTCAGTTAGCTGGTATCACTGGCCAACAGTTCCTATCGTTTGACTTTATATCAACAGAGAAAGGCTTGACCTTTGATTGGACTCCAGAATACCCCTATGTACCATCGACAAAAAGCTCTACAGGTAAAATTGTTTCCGGCATACAGAACCTCATTGACCGTTTGGACGAGGCAGATATCAATACACTGGTAAGTAATATCAATATGCTAATTGAGACTCTCGACGGCAGCATTGGGCAGATAGATGTTGAAAGTCTGAGTGTGCAGTTGATAGAGCTATTGAAGAACACGAACCAAATGGTGAAAAGTGTTGATGGCGTGGTTTCGGACGCTGAAATTAAAGCGATCATTTCATCCGTTGCGCAGATCAGTAAAAAGTTAAATACGACCCTCAATAATGGGGGAGAGCTGAATCAATTAATCAATGATTTAGACCGAGCTGCTGTCAGGCTAGACGTCATTATGGCCGACAATCAGTCAGATATTAATTATGTAATAAAAGACCTCAGGGTCACGGTGGAAAATCTAAAGGACTTTTCGGAGACTTTGAAGAGTCAGCCATCTAGCATCATATTTAGTGCTGAGCCCGAGAAGTTGAAGCTGGATTGATAGTTTAAACATACATAATCAAACAAGTGTGGTCAGTTATGAATATTAATAAATTACTCCCTTTGATTTTGTGTTCTATTGCATTAGCCGGTTGCAGTATCAATGAGCCGGTGGAAAGCCCAAAGCACTACACCATCGTGCTTGATGATTCTGACAAAACCTTTTCCCCAAAGTTTGAGTTTTTACTCATTGATAGCGTTCGCGTAGACAGCCCTTTCAATAATACTCAGATGGTTTTCAGGTTATCAGACGTGAGTTTCGAGACGGATTATTACAATCGCTATATATCCGAGCCGAGCACTTTGATCGAAAGCCACTTACCAACCACACTTACTCGTTCTGGTCTAGTTGAACATGCCGTTCCATACAGTTCAGGGGTTTCTACTCCGTTGGTTTTAAAGACCATCGTGACGCAATTGTACGGTGATTTCAGAAAGGACCAAACACCAACAGCCGTAATGGAAATTCAGTTCATATTGGTAGACAGTTCGAGTGTTCGACCAACGATCATCTTTGATAAAAAGATTTTGAGACAAGTGGATTTGTCAGAGAGAACGCCTGAAGCATACGCGAGAGGTTTGGGCGTTGCGCTCACGCAGATTCTCGAAGTTTTGTCAGTGGAGATTAGCCAGGGTTAACCGTGGTAAGTCTATAATCATTTGTGACAAATGTGTTCCCTGATTCTCCGTATTGGTAAGGGGTGGCTGTGATTAGAAAAAAGGAAATTTTTTCGTATGTCGTTGCATTTACGATCATGGTTGTCATGTCGATTTCCATCTACGTTCTTACCTATGAGGAGCAAACCGCCTACTCTAAAGTTTTCAACAGGGAAAACTTTATAGAGAGAGAAATCGAGTATGACCAAGAGAACTTCACCGATACTCATAAGCTCGAAATCGAGCTTGATAAGGTTAAGCTCGAAATCGCCAAAATGTCCTCAGATTTGGAAAGAGTCAGTCTGGAGTACGCCGAGCTTACAGAAGAGTTGGAGGTGATAAAAAGTAATCTGGATTGGCTTAATAAAACAACGGAATTCGGAGCTTACACCAGAAAAATGCTGCAAGAGTTGCCCCAAAACGTCGACCTTGAAAGTCTTCAGGATTATCGGGCACAGGTTAATATTCGACTATATGAGATAAGCAAAGCGGAACGGGTTTTGGAGTCGGACAAGCTCCAGGAATTGATTGCATTATATAAAACGCTTTCAACGGCGATAGACTCGTTATTAGCAGTGTCTAGTGACTACTCTCTAGTCCTCGAAGAGGCCAGATCTTTCTTTAAAGAGCGCCAAGTTTGGACATACAGTAACTCACCGATTTGGGAAAACGTTTTTAAGCTCGACAGCCGAAAACTTTTTGGCGTAAGGGAAGTGATCAGTTCAAGTGTTCAGAGTATCGACTGGTCTAAGGCGCGTATTTCATTAGTCTATTTTGTTGGACTCTCACTGCTATTGCTGTTTTTAAATTGGTGGTCGAGGTTAAAACTTGATCTTGTTTCTCAGCGGCAAGAAAAGGTATTTGGAAATCCGTTAAAAGACAGCTTTTCAAACAGCATCATTGTGTTGTTGATAACATTTGTTGCGTCGTCAATTCTACCGATATTTTTCTTTACCTGTGTGTGGTTTATAGATTTCATATGGGCACGCCATCCGTCAATTCTGTTCGATGAGGTCATGGTTGCCAGCTTTATTCTCTTATGGAGTGTTGGTTTTCTCTATCACTTGAGCAGAAAGAAAGGGGTGCTTGAGTTGCATTTTCGGTGGTCAACGGAGGTGTGCCATACGATTCATCATCGAATACGAGTGATAATGTTTCCCTTACTAGTCATTCTGGTTTTCTTCCAATTTTTCCGTTTGATCGCTCAACAAAATGATGCCGAAATTCTACGCATACTCTATCTGCTGGTGGTCATTCTGCTTTTTGTGCTTTACAAGAGCGCGTTAAATTTAGGCGATGTTAATGCTCACCTGCCTGCTTTTTTCCAATCTGGAATGGGGCTCTTTGTTGTTTATTATTCAATACTTGGTTCATTTTTTGTGGTTATTGTTATGGCCATACTGGGTTTGTATATTGGCTCTTGGAAGATACTTGTTCTTCAGCAGCTCAATATATTTGCGTTAACCGGGGTATTATTGGTTTATCAGCTGGGTGAGCGTTGGTTGATTCTAGAGCAACGACAGTTAAGTTATCAGCGTTTTCTTGCCAAACGAGAGGAAAAGATTGCCCGGGAAAGCGAGGGATTGCCTGAAGATGTCATGGCTTTTGATGCTGAAGACCAGGGTTTGGATAAGGCATCCATCAGCGAGCAGTCAATGGCGTTGTTGAAAGGGCTGAGTCTGGTCTTGCTTGTTACTGTGCTTTCGACAGTATGGTCCAGTCAGCTGGAGTTAACCAACTGGATGGACAACGTTGTTTTATGGCAGGTGACTCAATCTTCGGGGGGCGATGCTGAAGCGATAGATATCACTATGAAGTCCTTAGTCTATGCGGTACTGACTTTAGTTGTAGCTTTTGTGAGTATTCGTAACATCCCTGGTCTTTTAGAGTTGTTGGTTCTACGCAGGATGAGTCTGGCACCGGGAACTGGCTACACAATCACTACATTACTCCGTTATGTGATCCTGATGCTCGGCATAACTATTGCGTTTACGACAATCGGAGTCGATTGGGAGCGCTTGCAATGGCTGATTGCGGCAATTGGTGTTGGGTTGGGTTTCGGGTTACAGGAAATTTTTGCCAATTTCATCTCAGGCTTGATTTTGCTGTTTGAGAGGCCAATAAGGATTGGCGATACAGTGACGATTAACGAGCTCTCTGGAACGGTAAGCAAGATTCAAACGCGTTCAACAACCATTATCGATTGGGACAATAAAGAGATTGTCGTCCCCAACAAAGTATTTATCACAGACAAGCTTATCAACTGGTCCTTAACTGATTCTGTTACTAGGGTAGTGATCCCTGTTGGTGTTGCCTATGGCTCAGATATAGACCTTGTTGAAGACTTACTATATAGAGCCGTGGCTGATACTCCGCTTGTGTTGAGCGTTCCCGCACCACAAGTTTATTTTCTGAAGTTCGGCGATAGCAGCTTGGAGTTTGAGCTTAGACTTTATATCAATTCAATTGATGACCGCTTGCCAACGCTTCACCTGGTTAACAAGAAAATTAATCAGTTATTCAAAGAGAATGAGGTGGAAATCTCTTACCCTCAACTTGATCTGCATATAAAGGAAAAATAATGAATTTTCATTCACCTTTCATACACGAGTGTCGAATTATATTCAGTAAGAGGGTGGTTTAGCGTTCGAATTTATCATAGTCAGTTCTTTTGGAGGATTCTGCCTACTAAGTTCTAAGTATTTCATTCCAAATAGATGTTTAATAAATGCATGTCGAGCTAATACGGTTAAGTTTCTGATAAACTAGAAATGTTGGTGGTAAGACAAAATAGAGTTTTCAAATACGGTTTAGTGCGTCAAATCTTCGAGGGGGGAGTATGAAAAAAACGCGGTGGTATATTGTTCTATCTTATTAAAAACAGCTCAGTTAACTTGTTTAACTCTAGTGTATTTGTTAATTGAAGACTTTGTATAACGCTTATTATAAGCCACTCTTCAGTTTACGGAACCTACCAAAATAAAAAGAAGTAGAAAATGTCAAACACAGAAAAATCGTCAAGAAAACTAAGCATATACATTATTACATTGGTGTTGTTTATCTGGCTGTATAGCCTTTGGTCTGATCGAGTTACGCCAATTACCAGCATTGCGAGAGTACATTCGTATTTAGTGCGTATCGCTCCGGAAGTAGCAGGAAACATTGTTGACGTTAATATTAAGAACAATCAAGTAGTGCGAGCTGGTGATGTGCTCTTTAAGATTGACGCGAGAAACTATGAACTCGCAGTGCGTGAAGCTCAGGCTAATTTGGCGATCGCCGGGCAAAGTATAGGGGCGAGTACTGCTGCCGTCGAGGTAGCACAGGCTAAGGTCGTCGATGCTCTCGCGGCTAGAAATAATGCCAGAGAGCAAGCTGCACGTATTTCTGAATTGGCATCACGTGGCGTTCTTAGTCAGTCCGAGCGAGACAACGCCATTGAAGCGAAATCACGAGCGCAAGCCTCATTGGAAGCCGCTGAAGCGTCTCTTGTTCAGGCTAAACAAAATCTTGGCCCCGAGGGTAACAACAACCCTCAAATATTGGCGGCAATGGCTAGGCTTGAAAAGGCACAGCTGAATCTACAAAAAACGTCTGTTGTCGCACCCTCTGACGGTATTGTTACCAACCTTCAACTTACTTTAGGACAGCCAGCTTCTGTCGGCGCGCCGATGCTGACATTTATTGATCCCAGGGAGATTTGGATTTCAGCTTTAGTTCGCGAAAACTCTTTGGAATACATAAAAGTTGGGCAAACTGTCAAAGTTGTATTGGATTCACTACCGGGCAGGGTATTAGAAGGCGAAGTGTATAACGTTGGATGGGGTACAGGAGACAGTAATAATATAGATGCAAACACCGGGTTCATTCGTGCTGACACGACCTCTCTAAATGCTCAGCGATACCCAGTGAATATTGTGTTTAAGGGTGTGCCACCAAACATTCGTTATGGCTCTCAAGCAACGGTAGCGTTTTACACCGAACAAAGTTCGCTAGGGGAGTGGTTAGCGGGACTATGGATGAGAATTGTTAGTGTATGGACTTATGTTTCGTAGCAGCGTTAACCCAGTAATAAAAATAGTATTTGCGCCAATTTTGTTACTTTTCTATTTAAAGTACATTGGTCAGCCTTTACCTATTTTAGCCCCTATGTTCGTGGTCATACTGTTGACCACGTTACCTGCAAAGCCACCAATTAAAATGATTCTACAGGTTGTTGTTGTTATTTTATTTGTTAGTTTTGTTGTGGTTTTCTTTGCGCGAATTTTGTCTGATACCCCAACGGGTTATGCTTTGTTTTGCTGGTCTCTATTTTGTTGGAGTTACTATCGTAGTCATAAGAATCCACAAGACATCATTTCAACATTAACTTTGATTGTCTTGATTATTGCAACGGTAGTAAGTAAACAGATGGACTTTGCAATTAGCGGAGTACCGTTAGTTATCTTTAAAGCGTTTTTGATCGCGATAGTTGTCTTCTGGTTATCTCACTTCTTATTTCCTGGTGAACAGGAAGATATCTTGCCCGATGAAGGCATCAAAGGGAGTGAAGCGCATTTAGGGATTGCGATGTTTAAGGCTACTGCGATGAGTATCGCTCTGGCGATTTTGATAGGTATTGGAAGCTCTCAGACAATGCTTATTGCGATTACCGTTAGCAGCATGATTAAACTTCCTATGTCTTTTCATCAAAGGGATTTTAGCTCTCAAAGGTTAGTAACCACAGCAGCAGGAATTTTATTTACCTTACCTATCATGCTGTTATATGGTTTTGGAGCACCTTATTGGGTTGTACTAGGCTTCACGTTGTTTTTGGGTATCCAATTAGCTTGCTACGCAATTCGTCGTCAAAGTCATTCTACGATTTATCAATTATTGTTCACCAACTTTGTGGTTATCACTTATCAAATCATTAATCATGAAGGCGTGGATTCACTTTCTTCAGGTTTCAAGCGTTTAGTATCGATAAGTATCGCTATTTTCATAGGTGCGTTGATATTGAGGCTAATAAATCACAGCCCAAAAGACCCAGAACCAACAGAGAAACTTAATTGACGTGTATTCATCCACGGTGATGGATGTTGCCGTTCATAATTGGGTCGATATCAGGAGTAAGTTTGAGCGAGAGAGGGAGTGCTACTAACTAACTTCTATTGCAACGAGCTAATTAACATAAAATTCCACGAGTTAAAGTTTTTGAGTACCGAATCGACTTATGTAGGATGGAGTCCTACATAAGCGATTGGTCGAGGGAGCTCTTTTCTATAATACTGAGTTGAGTTGATTGATGGCAATCAGCCGGTTGAGGCGGGTTACGTTATTAACGCTTCGCAAGTTCAAGTATACGAAGCTAATTAATCCGTTTTAGTGCATGTGAAATTGTGAGAATTAATCTGGTAGCGGCTATTAATTAATAATTCAGGTTTATTTATGAAAGGTATTATCTCCATTCAAGCTCATGTTGTGTATGGGCATTCAGGCAACAGTTCTGCGGTATTTCCTGTTCAGCGAATGGGTATAGATATGTGGCCAATCCATACTGTTCAGTATTCTGACAATACACGCAGTGGACAAGTGAACTTGGGTAATACTTCACCCACCGATAATATTCAAGCATTGATTGATGGGTTGGACAGTATCGGGCAATTATCAGAATGTAGTGCAGTGATATCGGGGCATCAAACTCGCTCAGTGGATTGCGATTCAATTTCTGAAGCGGTTATTCGAGTGAAGAATAAGAATCGACAGGCACTTTATGTTTGCGATCCTGGCCTAAACGATCCTGCAATGAGTTGTGCAGTCGACAAGTCTGTTCAAGATAAATTGATGGGTGAACTGATGCCAATGGCAGATGTACTTGTTCCGGACCAATTTGCATTGGAGAAATTTACTGAAGTATCGATCCACAGTGTCGAGGATGCTGTTGAGGCCTGTAAAAAAGCGCTCTCCATTGGCCCTAAGATCATCCTTGTGAGAAATCTACAGCTTTCGAGTAATCCTGTTATCAACATGATGCTGGCGACGCCAAAAGCCATTTATCTGTGTCAAAGACCGATGATGGACTTTGAAGGTGACATGAAGGGCATCGGGGAGCTAATCACGGCAGTGTTTGCTGCTTGTCTTGTCAAACGTATGTCTCCAGTCGCTGCATTTCGTCACACCAACAACGCCATCTACGGTGTTCTTGAATTAACTGGTGAAATTGGCAGCTTGGAGATGGAAACTATAGCGGGACAGTGGGAGTTTATTGAGCCAACCTACGACTTAGAAATTACAAAGCTCGCGGTGTTATAGCGAATAATGAGAAGAGGGAGTCGGTGCCTTAGAAGGAATAATGCATCCTCCTGAAATTAATGCAAAAGTAACGTCAATTAGTGTTATCTTTTAGTATGTATGACACTGACTGGGAAATGATATGACTTTTAACCATGAGCAACTGTTGGCCTTTGTCACTGTGTACGAAGAGCTGTCATTTAGCAAAGCAGCTGTCAAACTAGGTAAACACCGCACTACAATGAGCCAAGTTATCGCTAACCTTGAAGATCAATTAGCCATAACGCTGTTTGAACGTCTCGGACGTTCGGTTGAACCTACTGAAGATGGTCATTTGCTTTATCATTATGCTAAGAAGACGGTTGAACAGGCACGAGTATTTGAAAATATAGCGTTAAGCTTGTCATACGGTGGTTTGGAGCGTGTTGTTATCGCCTATTCTAGTTTTATGCCTCCTGAAGCTTTATACATGATCCGAAAACAACTGGCTCAAGATTTTCCGACAATGAGCGTGGAATTACTGGTGCGAGATCGTTCGGAAATTAAGCAGGGCATTGTAGAGGGCTCGATTCATTTTGGGCTGGTCAACGTACACGAAAGCAGTGCGATCCACAGTATGGACGCGGTCTTTTTAGGTCATGTTGAATTTGTTCCTTATGTACAAACGGGTGGCAGACTGGCAAAGATGAATAAAACATCTGTCGTGGATGCGTTGGTTACGGAGCGTCAATTCATATTAAAATCTCTCGTCGATGAGGGATTGAAAGAGAAATTCGTATTTTCAGCTAATAATGAGCAAGTGGATCAACTCTCGGTTGTGACACAGATGGTCAAGGAAGGGCTAGGATGGGCATGGTTACCTAAAGCTCTAACAAAGCCGCAGTTCAAAGTTGAAGGTATTGAACCTGTCACTCTCGACTTGATGCTGGAAGGCATGAAACTGCCTCTGTCAATGTGGTGCCCGCACGCTAAATATCTAAAAGAAATTAAAGCGTCAATAATGAACGCGATACATGAACACGTTGAGTCATACAATTATTAGCGAGTTTAGTGAGTAGGAGAGAATATATATTCTTCTAACTGCTATTTCTGTTTTGTAAATATATAATTGGTACGTTTTAAGTCAGTCACGTAAGTTGTTTCATTGTATATTTTTAGGGTGATAAAATGATTGCTTTGATAGTAAAATATTTGTCTATCTTTGTGTATATATCTACGTCTGTCATTTTATATATTTAATGAATGCCTGTGTTCATTACCATCTCGTTTATATAAATATTGCTTTTGATTTGTAGGAAATAATAATGTTAAAATATATTTCAATAGCTGTTTTATCCTTAGTTGTCGGAACTGGATGTGTGGGCAAAAGTGTCTCAAATTTTCAGTCAGAACAAGCTCTTGATCATCAACAGAAAACGGTTTTCGCCAATGAAAAGCATAATGCTCGTCACTCTCTAGAATGGAATGGCATCTATAAAGGTAGCGTTCCATGTGATGACTGTGCTGTTACTAATTTATTTCTGGAAATAAAGCAAGATGGCCAATACTTACTGTCTCGCAGTTACATTGATAAAATGAGCGCTACAGCGATGGAAGAGGGTGAAATTCACTGGAATAAACAAGGTAATATTATTCAAATAGGTGAGTATCTATTCCTCGTTACGGAGAATAAACTTTCACTGGTTGATAAAAATGGAAAGATTACACTAGACGAAGACAGAAATTCGTACGAGCTTGATAAACAAATTCATTAATATCTAACTAGGTTTTGATACAGACTTATTTACTATAAAAATAAGTCTGTACTCAAATAAATTACTACAACTAAAAGTTAACCCACCTTCTCCCCTTAATCTAGTCCAGTCTACACTTAGTAATGTTCATCCAACCAAGGAGATGATGAACATGAAAAAGCAATTCAATGAACAAAAAATCATTACCATTTTAAAGGAAGCGCAAGCGGGGATTCCCTCCCGAGAGCTAGGCGGCAAATACGGGATATCGGATGTAACGCGCGTCAATGAGATATCAACGTCAGGCTAACCACTAGGATATTACGCTTCAGATTCGTATAAAAGAGCCAGCATTAGAGCGACGTCGGTTCTCGTCATATCCACCGCCTTCTGAGGCGAGAACGGGTTGATGTTAACCATAAGCGAGTTTGTCGCTTGTACTGTGAATTGGGCTTAATGGTTAGAAAACGGAGCCGTAGAAAATCACTCCCGCTCAGCTCTGGGTTGTCTGACTTCTTCTGAGCTGTCGGGGCCAGTAAGAACGCAAACCGTTTAATTAGTTGTTGGAATAAAAGTTTCAAAAATAAGGGGCTACAATGTGAACAATTCAAATGAGAACCTAGAAAAGGTACTAGTGAAGGCATTCAGTACTTCATTGATACGATTTTCAGCTATTACGCTTATTGTCATAGTTTGCTGGTGGGCGTTTTTACCATTTTTACCTATTTTGCTTTGGGCTCTGGTATTGGCGATTGCACTTTACCCGATTAAGTTGGGTATTGAGCATAAGTTGGGCTTAAGGTCCAGTCGGGCGGCGACTTTAGTCGCTGTAATTGGAGTGCTGGTCCTTGGAACTCCGACCGCTATGGTTGGTAACTCATTTGCGTCTAAAACGTTGGAGACAGTCGATTCTTATCGAAATGGCACACTAGTCGTGCCGACGCCAACTGACAGCGTGAAAGAATGGCCTTTGGTCGGGGAAAAAGTATATGAAGCCTGGGACGAAGCTGCAGTCAACCTGCCAGACTTTATTGAAAAACATCAGCCTCAAGTAAAAAGCATCTTTGGTTGGGTCTTTGATAGTGCGGCTGGGGCAGCTAAGAACGTATTTGTATTGATAGGTGCGGTAATCATTGCTGGGATAATGTTAGCTTGGGCTGAACCCGCATCGGCATCAATAAGTAAGATTTTCATTAGTTTTACTGATCCAGTCAAAGGCCCCAAGCTTCATAAGTTAACAACCGCAACGCTCAGGCAGGTCGCTATTGGTATTATAGGCATTGCATTTTTAACAGCGATGGTATTTGGCGCTGTTGTTGCTTTAGCAGGTGTTCCAGCGGCTGCTCTGTTTACCTTAATAGCTTTAATTCTTGCTATCGTTCAGCTTCCTGTGACCGTCATAGCTCTGGTCGCTGTTGCGGTATTGTGGTCAGGGGATAGTGGAACGGCACATAATGTTATTTTCACGATATTACTGATTGCTTCGAGTCTGATAGATAATTTCTTAAAACCGATCATTCTTGGAAGAGGGTTAGATGTACCAATGCCAATAATACTCATCGGTGCTGTTGGCGGGGTTATGTCTGGCGGAATACTGGGTATGTTCGTTGGTGCGGCATTTTTAGCAGCAGGATATCAAGTATTTATGCAATGGGTAGAGGATGAAAACACGCAAGTTTTAGAAACCATGGAAAAAACGGAATCCAAATATAAAGGCTCTAGTGAATAATTTGCCATTTAGTGTCCTTCTGGTTGCAGGTTATTAATCCGAAGTTTTAAGGTAATAAAATTTTCTAGTCCAATTCGAGTCAGCGAGATCTGAGTTGACTCGTTTGTGTCTTTTTTTCATTTAGATTGATACCAATAGCGAACCTAAGCGTTATTAGTTAAGGAAAAATTGATATCTTTCTTAAACACTAGTGCGGCAAAAAAGACAAAGTTAACAGGAGGGAAAAATGCGAAGATCAATGAGAATAATGCTGCAAGCTTTGCACGAGATAACTTACGCTTCCCTAAGTAGTAACCAGCCACCATGTTCCCTATAAGATATAGTGAGAAGATTACTGCTCCAATTATGATGTGTCCCATTCCGCGCTCCTATCTGATCATCAGGTAGAATAAAACTCCAGATGTAAATCCAACAACGCTTAGGTTATTACTCAAAAAAATACTAATTTTTCCCTTCACAATTAAATCCTTTCGTTGGTTAATAAGATACCAACAGTATTAACGTATTCATTTAATTGTCAAATTTTGAATGGTTGCTGAAAGTACAGGCAGGAAGCTGCTTTTGGAAAATATACATATCAAACGGTTGAGGTGTTTCAATATACATCTTTCAATCTGGGAGCAAGATTGAGGGTTATACGTCTAGATCGGTTCTGTCCATAGGCGTGTTTGAAAATATTAAATATTTTTGTGATAGATATTTATGTCTGCCGACACTCACGTCCATCTCCTGAATCTATTGGGTGTCCTGTCTGAATAGATACTCAACACATTAGCCTGTCGAGCGATCTGTCTTACTTCACTTCATTGCTGGAGGAAGACATAAGCAAGAAAAACTACGTGGGTCAGAAATGAAAAAAACCGCTGATAAATCAGCGGTTTAAATGTGGCGGAGAGATAGGGATTTGAACCCTAGATACGCTATTAACGTATGCCGGTTTTCAAGACCGGTGCTTTCAACCACTCAGCCATCTCTCCGTTGTGTGGCGTATGATAGTGAGAGTAACAAAACTTGTAAAGCCTTGAACTAACGAAAAAGAACTGTTTGGTTGTTTTGTAATCATAGGTCTATGCTGTGATAGGTCGTGATAAAGAAATATCTATTAAAATGGGGCATTTTATAGAGTTTTTACTTTATCTCATTACTTTTCAATAAAATGGTGTTTTATTGCTATCTTTATGAAAATAAAGAAATAATCACCTTTGAGTATACATGTGTTCGCCCGAAAGTGTTTGCATCAGTTTGTGAACTAATTCAAAATTAACTGGTATAGCCAGTTGAGCTTAAATTTCTAAGGGTGTTTATGAAGGTCACAAATCTATTTAAAGACAAAGTTGATGCGATTTCTGCACATCAATCCGAGTTTATGAATTGGATGTCTCCAACGCTACGCGATTATTGGAGTGACTTTTTGGATAGAGCCCAGCACAGTTTCTTATTCTCGAAAGTGCGCGATCACCAGCAGCCGGCGATTAACGAAGAAGTTGCGCCTCAACCTGAACCAATCGTCATGGCACCGGAAGCTCAAAAGTTATACCAAGAGCTCAGTGAGAAAGTCGGTGAAGTCATTCACGTTGGTGATTGGGTACATGTGTCTCAAGAGCGCATTAATCAGTTCGGTGCAGTCACTGAAGATATGCAGTGGATTCATACTGATCCTGAGCGTGCATCTGCAGAGTCACCGTTTAAGACGACTATTGCCCATGGGTTCCTGACTTTGGCGTTGCTACCAAAGCTGACAGACTCGGTTGATCCAGACAAGCCATTGTTCCCAACAGCGAAGTTAGTTGTCAATCTTGGTCTGAACCAGGTTCGTTTCCCTTATCCGGTAAAAGCGGGTAACAACGTTCGTGCTGTAAGTACACTGACCAAAGTAACGCCAATTAAGAAAGGCCTTGAGATTGAGCGTGAAATCAAAGTGGAAATTGAAGGTATCCGTCGTCCGGGAGCGGTTGTCGTTTCTGTTATTCAACTGCATTTCTAAACAACAGAAAGAACAAAAAAAGAGAGCATATTAATGCTCTCTTTTTATTTATTGATTATCTATTGATCAAACTTTTTCACAGGCGTGTAGCCGTATTCAGCCACGGCTTGTTGGCCTTCTTCTGATTTCAAAAATGCCACGAAATCTTTACCTGCTTGGTCCAGTGCGTCGACTTTGTATAGAACTAAGAAAGGTCGCGCCAACGTGTATTTGTGGTTCGCGATGTTTTCAGAGGTTGGCTCAATACCTTCAAACTGGATAGCTTTCACTGAGCGGTCGACTGAGCCTACCGAAATAAACCCAACTGCACGCGTGTTATGGTTTACGATCGTTTTCACCATGCTGTTGCTGTTTACTACCAGATTATTAGGGCTGATATCAGACACTAAACGGTCGTTTACGATTTTGGTAAGACCCATTAGGCTTTCGAAACTGTAACGTGAGCCTGAAGATGCTTCACGAGTCACAACTGCGATTGGTTGATCGTCACCACCGACTTCTTTCCAGTTTTTAATTTTGCCTTTGTAAATATCAAATACCTGCTGTTGAGACAGGTTTGCTATAGAGTTTGCACGGTTTACCACGATTGCCAAACCATCATAAGCGATTGGAATAACGTTTAAGTCTTCTCCTTTTTCGCTTTCTGTCAGGTATCGGGAGCTCATCCCAATTTTAACCACACCTTTGTTCACCATGGTGATGCCCGCACTCGAGCCAATGCCTTGGACAGCGATGTAGTCATCAGGGTGCGTTTTATTATATTTCTCGGCAAGAACATCCATAACGCGAGCAACAGAAGTCGAGCCAGAGATATTCACCTCTTTCGCCATAGCGGAAGGAAGAGCGATGGCCATGGCTAGCAGAGTCGCCACAGTAAAACGTAACATATTAAACTCCAAAAAATGGTATCAAGCAGCGCACATGATATTTCGTTGAGGTTACACTTTTGTGAATTTACCGGTCCAGAAGTAGGGAAATGCCTTCTTTTCAATGCGCTTTATTTTTGCGAACATCAGATGTTACTCACTCGCGCGTGAAGAAACAAAAGGGCTAGAGTGCCTCTTTTCGTTGGGGTAAGGTGTATACTAAGAACTACCTATCAGGAGATCTTTCATGTCAGTGTCTCAAATGGCAACCAGCCGTTTATACAAGTTAGTTCATTCACTCTGTTCTGCCCGTAATGCGAATTTACCCGTAGAGCAGGGCAAGTGTTTGTATGAGCCTGTAGAAAATGGTGTGGAGCTTTATCGCGCACATTTCCTGCTAGATTCACAGCACAGTGAATATACGTCTCCAGTAGCAAAGATTTTGTTTGATGTGCAAACGCAACTTTGGCGTTTTTATGTGCCGAGTTACCAAACCGGTGACTTGAAATGGGTACCTTATGAAACTCTGCCATACAGCCAGTCCCTTGAAGTGTTACTGGGTGAACTAGAAAGCGACCCTCAGGCGTGTTTCTGGGAGTAGTGTTTTAAATATTTTTTCCGCTGAACATTAAAAAAGGCGCTTTGATAGCGCCTTTTTCGTTTCGGTTTATTCAGTGTTATTCAACCGTTTGTTCCGTCTGTGCTTTTGGCGGCTCAGCGAACACTTGCGTCGGTTTAGCAACTAAACTGCGGTTTTCCTGGTTCACATCTGCCAAGACTACTTCTAACGTATCGCCCAGCTTGTACACCACTTCTTTATCGATGGAGATAGTACCGTTGTCACCGTTGCACTCAATGCGTTCTTTATTGTCAACAATGAGTGAGCCAGGAATAAACGCTGCGGCGCCGTTTTCAAGCAGGCGAACACGCGCACCAGCACGATTGATATCGAAAATTTCACCGATGTAGCGAGTTTGTTTGCTTGGCTCCTCAGCAAGAGTACGAGCGTAAAGCCAGTCAGACACATTACGCTCCGCAATTTTGTGATGCTTACGGTGTAATGCCAGTTCTTCTCCGACTTGATCATCAGGCTTTTGAACCGGTTCTTTGTCAAGAATCACCGCTTTTAGCATACGGTGGTTGATCATATCGCCGTATTTACGAATTGGAGATGTCCAAGTCGCGTAAATATCTAGGCCCATCGCGTAGTGAGGAAGTGGCTGATTGCCGACTTCACTGTACGCCTGGAACTTGCGGATGCGGTTATCCAAGTATGAAGTTTCCTGAGTAGACAACCAACGACGTAATGCTGCAAAGCCTTTCAGTGTCGCGATAGTGTCCGCGGTGAAGCCATGTGTACCTTCTGGGTCAACTAATTGCACAACTTCTTCAATCTTCTCTGCTTTGAGACCAGAGTGAGTGTTGAACACGCCAGTTTCAAACTTATCGCGAAGCGTGCGGCCAGCACAGATATTCGCTGTGATCATCGACTCTTCTACAAGACGGTTTGCACTGCGACGCATGTCTGCATGAATGGCGATAACGTCATTGTCTTCGCTCAGTTCGAAACGGTAGTCCGGACGGTCCGGGAATACAACCGCGTTCTTTTCACGCCAGTCGGCACGAGCAACGGAGAAGTCATACAGGTCGCGTACGATAGTTGCGATATCTTCCGATGGCTGCCATTTATCAGAGCTGCCATTTTCGATCCAGTCTGATACGTGGTCATAAGCAAGACGAGCGTGAGACTTAATGTTCGCAGCAAAGAAGTTGATGTTATCACCAATCACACCATCTTTACTTACGCTTACGGTACAGCAAAGGGCAGGGCGAGTTTCACCTTCAATAAGAGAACATAGGTCATCAGCAAGATCGCGAGGCAGCATTGGGATGTTGCGCCCTGGCAAGTAGATCGTGTAGCCACGCTCACGAGCGACTTTGTCCATTTCATCTTCTGGCGTTATGTATGCGGTAGGATCGGCAATCGCGATGGTCAGTTCAAAATCACCAGACTCTGTTTTCTTTGCATGCAGCGCATCGTCCATATCTTTGGTGGACTCGCCATCGATAGTTACGAATGGAACGTGAGTTAAATCAACGCGGTCTAATTCTGCGTCGTCTTTTAACTCCCAGTTCTCAATACCAGCAGGCTCAGAGTTTGGAAGATCGTTTTGTGCCAAGGTTACCCACCATGGTGCGATCTTATCGTCAGCATCGGTGATTTTTTCAGAGATTTCTACGAAGAAAGAGTTGTCACCTTTAAGAGGGTGGCGAATAAGATGGCCGACAACCCAATCACCTTCATTGAAGTTATCTGGCTTTTGGCCTTTCTTTAGTTTTGCTTTCAACGACAACTTTTTCAGTTGAGGGTGGTCAGGAACAACATTCAGCTTACCTTTGAACATTTTTACACGGCCAATAAAGCGAGTAAGTGACTGTTCTAGCAGCTCTTGTGGCTCTGCAACTTCACGTTCATTCTCTGTACGAATAATGGCGACTACTTTATCGCCATGAATGCACTTTTTCATGTACGCAGGTGGAATGAAGAAACTGGTTTTGCTGTCCACTTCAAGGAAACCAAAGCCTTTATCTGTTGCTTTGATTGACCCTTCTTTTTTAGGAAGGTTTTCTTGGATTTGCTGCTTAAGTTGGGCTAATAGCGGGTTATCTTGAAACATCTTGATTTTCTATCTGATTGTTTTTAATAAATTTATTTTATTTCCCCAAGCTTCTTTACCATTCTTTCCTAACAAGAGAGCGAATGTAAGAAGGCATTTGGCGGTCGCAATAAATTTACCGAAAGAGTTACTGCGACACATGTTACTTGGCATAGGAATGATTGTATAGTGATCATTGTGTTCATAAAGGTATTGAGCCGCGCTTTTGTGGTTAAGATATCCAAGTATGTTCTTTCTTCTAAAAAACGTAACACATGGAATACAAGCCTGTACTAGGCTCAACGGTGGAATGGATGTTTATATTTACTCGTCGTTACAATCGTTAACTAGAAAAAAAGCACCCATTGGTTAAGATTTAATCAACCAAGGAGGCGTATATGAAAAGGTTTGAGAACATTCTTTTTGCGACCCAAGGACTTCCTGGGCATAGTGACGCGCTAGGGCAAGCCATTAGAATCGCATCCAATGATCACGTTCAAGTGTCTGGTCTTATTGCTTGTCCTGACTTTCCGAGCCACTTGGTTCAATATCAGCAAAGGTATGAGCAGTCTCTGTATGATTCTTTACTGGCAAGGGTAGAAGCCTTACGCATCGAATATGGTGCCTCTAAAGAGCAAGTGCCGTTTCCTCTTTCTGTTAAAAGCAGCGTGCAACCCGCTGTTTGTATTATTCAAGAAGCCATTGCTCATGAGCATGATTTGATCATCAAAGAGGCTGAACCTATTGATGAAGGGTCAGAAGGTTTTAAAGCTCTTGATATGACGCTACTGCGAAAATGTCCGTGTGCGGTTTGGTTACATCGACCAATCAATAAGCCGAGAAACAAACGACGTATTGCGGTGGCGATTGATCCAATGAGGACCAGTGACGAGCAACACGCTATGTCAATACGATTATTAGCGCTGTCCCGTTCGATCGCTGACACGTGTGACAGTCGGCTCCATATTATTTCTTGCTGGGAATACTACTTGGAGAACTATTTAGACGATAATGCTTGGATTCAAGTCGATGAGACCGAACTGGAGAATGAAGTTTCCCACGCCAAAGTGAAGCATAAGCAAGCATTGCAAAGCCTTATTGAAGAGTCTGGTATTTCTGGTGAAATGGTGCTTCACCTTCTTCACGGAAAACCGGATGACCAGATTCCTGATTGTGTTGATGAGCTAGAAATTGATGTGCTTGTTATGGGCACGCTTGCTCGTACCGGCATATCTGGGTTCGTCATTGGTAATACCGCAGAAAATATCCTGCAATCCATCAGTTGCTCGTTAGTTGCGATGAAACCGGAAGGATTTGTTTCACCGATTAAGTAACTCAATATTCATTAAAACATCAAGGAGAATTGCTAACGTCTACGTTGTTACCACGAAGCTTTAAGTGCTTAAAGGAGGATGATATGAAAGCTTTTTGTCCCATCTGCCAAACCGAGATGGTTGAACGTGCACACATTTTTGTATGTCCGAGAAATGATATCGGAGATTGTTGTTATGATCCGCTCAACATACCGCAGGACGACTATACCGCAACGTTAAACCAAACAAATCCATTCAGCGATACGCGTAGTTACGTTGTTCCCGACACTAAGTAGTTCGAATTAATAGCAATCTAAGTCTATTTTTGAAGTAGACAATCGTAGCTTGATGTTCATGAGTTTTGTTCATCGCTTAGTTCCATCCAGTCCGTTCACCTGAATTGCTCGGACTGCATTCTATCCTCAACCGGTTTGAATTTTTAGAGGTCGATATAGCTTTGATGTCGTGAGTAGTCAAGCAACTTGATTGTGTCGAACACATTTAAAGTATGGATGGCGACATTGAATAACGTTAACGGTAGAAATCAGGTTCACCCATCAAAAAAGCATAACCCGCTTTTGATGCTATTTCCTTTGATGCCGATCTTCATCTTGCTCGTTGTTATGAGTTGGTATCGCCCCGAAGGCGTGAGTTGGCAGGGCAGCTGGGTACCGGGTCTTGATGTCAATTTAAGTTTTCGTCTTGATGGTTTGTCATTCCTATTTGTGTGTTTGATCTGTGGGATTGGTGCACTGATACAAGTCTATTCGCTTGCATACATGCGCAGCCATACAGCGCGTGTTTCTTTTCATGTCTATCTGACGTTGTTCATGCTTTCCATGTTAGGCATTGTCACGAGCGACAATGTTCTGTTGCTGTTTGTTTTTTGGGAATTGACGACCATCACCTCGTATTTACTGATCGGCTTTAATCATGAGAAAGAGGTGTCACGTGAAAAGGCGTTACAGTCTCTTTTGGTTACTGGGGCTGGAGGATTGGCTCTGTTGGCTGGGCTGATTTTATTAGGACAAATCGCCGGAAGTTATGAGATTAGTACTATTGTTCAACAATCGACACAAATTGCGTCTCACAAATGGTTTTTGCCTTCTCTTATATTGATTCTCCTTGGTGCCTTCACGAAGTCCGCACAGTTTCCATTTCACTTTTGGTTGCCAAATGCGATGGCAGCACCCACCCCAGTGAGCGCTTATCTGCACTCTGCCACTATGGTAAAAGCGGGCGTGTATCTACTGGCGCGGCTGTCTCCCGCATACTCACACAGTGATATTTGGTTTTACACGTTAAGTATTGCTGGTGGGTTTACGGCCATCTGGTGTGGATTATTGGCTTTAAAACAGACGGATTTGAAGTTAATGCTCGCGTACAGTACCAATGTGGCTTTGGGTAAGCTCGTTATGCTAATTGGCATGGGAACGGAGCTCGCACTGGCCGCCGCACTCTTGTTTATCCTGGCGCATTCTTTTTACAAAGCGGCCCTGTTCATGGTGGTCGGAAATATTGATAAAGCAACTGGCACAAGAGATGTAACCAAGCTGAATGGACTGAAAGCCGTGCTTTCTTTAAGTTTGGCGGCTGCGACGTTGGCGGCGCTGTCTAAAGCGGGAGTACCACCGCTCCTTGGGTTTTTGAGCAAAGAATACATGTACAAATCGGGCCTTGAGGTTAGCAGTGTGATTATCGGTTTATTAGTCGCTGTCAATGTAATCATGGTGGCGGTGACGATTGCATTAATCTACAAACCATTCTTTGCTCATTCTCAACGTGAGCCCACTCCTGCGAAAAAGATCGAGTCACTCAAAGGACTATGGATACCACCGATGCTGCTTTCCGTTGGCGGATTGATCACGCCAGTGTTGGGGCTAAGTTGGATAAATCATAATGTCATTATTCCCGGTGTTTTGACCAGCCTTCCTGCCTCAGAACCAGTGGCCACTATGTTATGGCACGGAGTCAACTTCCCGTTGTTATTAAGCCTTATTACATTGGGGTTGGGGTGGGTGGTTTACGCGCTTTACTCGCAGAGGGTTGCCAAGTGGTATAAAAGCGCGTTTATCGTTCCTACTGCGGAGACGGTGTTTAATAAAATTGTCAGCGGTGTCATACGGTTTGCTAAGTGGCAGACACAATGGATTCAGCAAAAGAGGCTGAGCAATTATGTACTTATGTTTAGCCTCGTTCTAGCCATCGTGTTGCTCAGTCGGCCATTAGATATTTCAACCGCGCGTTTTACCGAGCTGTTTGCTATCAACTTCTACGAAATAGTGATTGCTCTGTTACTTGTGGCAGCGGTGTCCGTATGTACGTTCTCTAAGTCTCGTTTGTTATCGGTGTCAGCCCTTAGCGTGGTGGGCTTTATGACAACACTCGTGTTTATGTTGTACAGCGCGCCCGATGTTGCACAGACTTTGTTGTTAGTAGAAACACTGATGGTGGTATTTTTAGTTTTGTTAATGCGCCACATGCCTAAATTGACCACTGTGCGTAATCACTCTAAACGGCGTCGTCTGTTACACGCGATTATTGCTGTAATAGTCGGGTTTTCTGTTAGCGTTGCTCTCATCAATATCACTTCTCAACCGTTAGATCCCCAGTTAGCTGAATTCTTTCTCCAGAAAAGTCTACCTGAAGGGTACGGGCGCAATGTTGTCAATGTCATCCTGGTCGATTTTCGTGCCATCGATACGTTAGGTGAGGTGATTGTGGTCGTGATGGCGGGCATTGCGGCGACCAGTCTACTTACCACCACAAATAACAAGCATCCTCCTGTCCATTCAATGATCTTTTCCACCACGGCTCACATTGTCTTTACATTGATGTTGCTGTTTTCTCTGTATTTACTGCTGCGCGGGCACAACGAACCGGGAGGTGGGTTTATTGGTGCACTCATTGCGGTGATAGGGTTTGCGCTAATGATGTATGCAGAGTCGCCCAAGTACGTAAGGGACCGTTTGTACTATTCACCATTAAGTATTGCGATGTTCGGTATTTCGCTCAGCTTTATGGCAGGGCTATTAGGAGTGGTACTGGAGTTACCTTTCCTGACCGGGTTATGGTGGAAGGATATTCTCCCGCTAGGGACTCCGCTGCTTTTCGATGTGGGCATTTATTTCGCCATTATTGGCGGCGTGATGGGCTTGCTGTTACATGTGAATGAGGTGCTCGACTGATGGAAGTACTATGGAGTCTGATGGTCGGTGTATTTGTTGCAGCGGGTATTTATCTGTTACTCGAACGGCATATATTGAGAATACTGTTTGGTCTGATTTTACTAAGCAGTGCTGTGAATCTGGCCATATTGACGGCTGGCCGCTTAACCATTGGCGTCCCCGCTCTTATCGAGTCAGGCGCACAACTGCCACCAGATGGTGCTGCTAATCCGTTGCCTCAGGCGTTAATACTGACTGCAATTGTGATTGGTTTTGGATTGCTCGTTTTTGCACTTTTGTTGTTCTATCGCGCTTATTCAGAAACAGGGTCGGCAGATGTGGATGATATGCGACGGTCAGAAGAGGAGGACGAATGACGACGATTTGGCTAACGTTACCTATCGTGATTTCACTCCTGACGGGTGTCGCGGTGTTTATCACTAAACGTAACATCTGTCTTGCTGAACGCATCAGTGGCGCGAGTACGCTTTTAACGGTGTGTGTCGCTGCTTTTCTTACCAGTGATGTGATACAGCATGGGCCTGTCGCGGTAGCATTTGGCCAATGGTTCGCTCCTTTCGGCGTTGTGTTTGTAGCAGATCTGTTCACTGTGGCCATGGTTATGGTTACGGCGGTGATTGGTCTCATCTGTGTGCTTTATGCGGTTGGAGATATTCGCAACAAACCATCATACGGGATGTATCATGCGTTGATGCATGTTTTGCTTGCGGGCGTTTACGGAGCATTTCTGACTGGCGACATCTTCAATCTTTATGTTTGGTTTGAAGTGATGCTGATAGCCTCCTTCGGTCTGATGGTCCTGGATGCCAACAAGAATCAGATTGATGGTGCTGTGAAATACGTGATTTTGAACCTGATCTCGACGCTGTTTTTTCTGCTCGCAATAGGTTTGTTATATGGCGTTACCGGAACGCTAAATCTCGCGGATCTTCACGCTAAAGCGGCTTTGATACCATCCGACACGAAAACCTTGCTCGCAGGTTTTTTCTTATTTGCTTTTTCTATCAAAGCGGCGTTGTTTCCCTTGTTTGCCTGGCTTCCTGCGTCTTACCACACGCTACCGAGCGGCGTGGTTGCACTGTTTGCTGCTTTACTGACTAAAGTCGGTGTTTACTCATTATTACGTGTATTTACACTGGTATTTCCATTGGCAGAAAGTGGCTGGCAATCGACCTTGATGTGGATGGCTTGTTTGACAATGTTGACGGGGGTATTAGGGGCAGCAAGTCATTACGATATAAAGAAAATCCTTTCATTTCATATTATCAGCCAGATTGGTTACATGATCATGGGGCTCGCCGTCTATACGCCGTTGGCAGTCGCTGGGGCTATTTTCTATATCGTTCATCATATTTTAGTGAAGGCGAACCTGTTCTTAATTGGAGGCTTCGTCGAACGGAAATACGGAACCAGTCAACTGAAGCAATTAGGTGGTGTGTATAAAGCGATGCCTTGGTTGGCCTTGTTGTTTTTCATTACTGCATTTTCTTTGGCTGGCTTTCCACCACTTTCCGGTTTTTGGGGCAAGTTCTTAGTGATTAAAGCGAGTTTGCAAATAGAGGGCTATTGGCTTGCAGCAACCGCCTTGCTGGTGGGATTGTTGACGGTTTTTTCCATGAGCAAAATTTGGAATGCGGTGTTCTGGAAAAAGCAGCCAAGTGATGCTGACGCACAAATAATGACTAAGTCGACTACGTACTTGTACTGTATTCCTATTGTTACCTTAACGGCGATGAGTTTGATCATCGGTCTGGTTGCCGAGCCATTTTATCAATTTGCCATGCAGGCTGCGCTGCAACTGCTGGAGCCGAAAGAATATCTTCAGGCAGTATTGGGAAGTGGACAATGATTTACTTTTTTCTCAACCTCTTTCTCGCACTGGCTTGGATGCTTCTAAACGGCACCTATACCAGCCTCAACTTTATATTTGGCTTTATCGCTGGGTTTCTCGTTTTGAGGCTCAGTCAGCCGTTCAGAACGAAAAGTCGTTACTTTCAGGTTTTCATTTCACTTTTGCGGCTAGTGAGCTATTTCTGTTTCGAGTTACTCATGTCTGCCGCTCGGGTGATGTGGGATGTGCTAACGCCAACACATCTAAGCCAACCCGACATCATTTATGTCCCACTTGATGCGAAATCAGATATAGAAATCACGCTGCTTGCGAATATGGTTTCGTTAACGCCAGGTACGTTAAGTTTGGATGTAACACCTGACAAAAAACATCTGATCGTGCATGCCATGTTTGCTCCAGAACATGACAAAGTGATTCAAAGCATCAAAGGTGGCTTAGAGAGACGAATATTGGAGGTGACGCGTGGATAGTTGGCTGCAGTTCAGTATTTTCTTTGCTTACGGTGGGTTGTTGCTAAGCGTAGTTATGGCGTTGGTACGTTTGGTTCTGGGACCTACGTTGGCAGACAGAGTCGTCTCATTGGATCTTATCTCGTTTGTCACGATTGGATTCATTGCCGTTTATACCCTGGATAGTGGTCAAGAGACGTTGTTAGATATCGCTATCACACTTGGTTTAGTGGCGTTTCTCGGCACCATCGCATTTGCTCGAATGATAGCAAAGCGAAAAGGGGGAGAGTAATGGAAGTGATCATTGGTCTTTTGCTGTGCATTGGTACCTTATTCTTTCTGATCGCCAGCTTGGGAGTGGTCCGAATGCCGGATCTATACACTCGTATGCACGCCGCAACAAAAGCGGGTACGGTTGGTGTGGCATCATTGCTTTTGGCGGTAGCCATCGCTATTCCTGATGCCACGGTGATCTCCCGCGCTGTGGGTACCATGTTGTTTATTTTCCTTACCGCACCTGTTGCTGCACATTTATTAGGCAAAGCCATGAGGAAAAGTGGTTATCGAATGTGGCGAAACCCAAAATAATCACGGTAAACCATGTCATTACTACTGCTCTGATTATCAGAGGCTATTTGTTTTTCTTTTTTGATTAGAATTAGTTTTAAACAAGTGGCTAGATACATATCGAATAAGTTTTAAATATAAATCCAATAAAAAATAAGCCATTTACGAGTCATATCACATATATCTATCATTTAATCTATTCTAAATCGTTATTGCCTGCCAGTGCCCGTTTTTGACTGATATATACCAATTGTGATTATTACTTTAAATTATTGTTTCTTATGCCCGTTTATCTGGGGAATTGCCCGTTTTTTTGTGGTGTCGTTCTATATTTCGGTCAACTTATTTAAAATTTCCAAAAATCACATGAGCATTGCCTAACATTTGAATGAGCTAAAAGTTATTATCTGCGGCATGTAAAGGAAATGCAGAAGATAACCAATGAAGTCGATATCTAGAACCAATTACATTTTGAATGTTGTTAACAAGTCCGGAAAGGCATTTGTGACGGATTTGGCTAATGACCTTGATGTTTCGGTTGAGACGATACGCAGAGACCTTAAAGTTCTGGATGAGAAAGGGGAGCTGATACGAGTTCATGGTGGAGCAATAGGCAAAAACTATAAAGATGAAGGAACGTCTTTCAACAACAGAGCGAATCGCAATGTTAACGACAAAATGGATTTAGTCGATCAAGTCATTTCCAATATTTACGAAGGTTCAGTTATTGGTTTAGACGCAAGCTCTTCTAGCTGGCTTGTCGCTCAGGCACTACCTAATATGAGATGTACAGTCGTCACCAACTCCATTAACAATATAAATGTGTTAAGTGGTAAAAATAATATCTCAATAATTAGTTTAGGTGGTTCTTTCTCTGAAAAGTACAAAGCGTTTTATGGGCTTATTGCGAGAAAAACCTTAGCTGAAATGTCACTTGATGTCAGTGTTATATCATGTGTTGGTTTCGATGAGTTATCCGGTGTGTGGGACTCTAATGAATACAACTATGAAATAAAGAAAATGTTCATCAACGTTTCAGAAAAAGTAATCCTCTTAGCGGATAAGAGCAAGTATAAGAAAAAAAGTCTATTAAAGGTCTGCAACTTCGATGAAATAGATATTGTAATATCGAATGCTGATGTTAATACACAGTTCTAATTAATTTTACATAATGTAAAAGCTGTTCCTGTTTCTCGGGAGGGATAGTGACACTTGAAGAAAGTTAAAATGACGGACGTTTTATCATCCACCAATCCAATAAAGTCTAAAAAATATACAAACCAAGTAATAACTAAATCTATATAAATCGAAGGATATTAAGACTGCGTTCATTATCCCGTTAATTGGCTTTGTCTACTTAGTCTTATTTGGCCTTAAAGGCTACCAAATTCAAAAATAATCTCTCGTTAGTGTGAAATAGAGAATCGAAAATGAAAAACTTAGTAAAAATCGGTATTCGTCCAACAATCGATGGTCGTCGTCTTGGGGTTCGTGAGTCTCTTGAAGATCAAACAATGAACATGGCTAACAACTTAGCCAAGTTTATTACTGAAAATGTACGTCACGTTAGCGGTGAAGCGGTTGAATGTGTTATTGCCGATACGACCATTGGCGGTGTAGCCGAAGCATCAGCTTGTGCAGAAAAATTCAAGCGTGAGAACGTTGGCGTATCTATTACCGTTACCCCTTGCTGGTGTTACGGCACTCAAACGCTGGATATGGATCCACATCTGCCAAAAGCGATTTGGGGCTTCAACGGTACCGAACGTCCTGGGGCTGTATATCTAGCCGCAGCAATGGCAGGTCACTCTCAACTTGGTTTACCCGCGTTTTCTATTTATGGCGAAGAAGTTCAGGATAAAGATGACACGTCTATTCCTAGCGATGTTCAGGAAAAGATCCTTCGTTTCTGCCGCGCAGGTTTAACGGTCGCTGCTATTCGCGGTAAATCCTACCTATCTATGGGCTCGGTCTCAATGGGGATTGCGGGTTCTATCGTAGACCAACCGTTCTTCCAACATTACTTAGGCATGCGCAACGAGTATGTTGATATGACTGAAATTAAACGTCGTCTCGACCGCGAAATCTTCGATAAAGAAGAGTTTGAACTGGCGTTGTCGTGGACAAAAGAGCACTGCAAAGAAGGTAAAGATTACAACCGAGTTCCAATGACCGAAGAGCGTAAAACCGAAGATTGGGAAACCGTGGTTAAGATGACGATGATCATGCGCGATCTGATGATTGGTAACCCGAAACTCGCAGAAATGGGTTATGCGGAAGAGGCGATGGGACACAACGCTGTTGCAGGCGGCTTCCAGGGTCAACGTCATTGGACAGATCACTTACCAAATGGTGACTTTAGTGAAGCGGTCCTCAACTCGTCATTTGACTGGAACGGCATCCGTGAACCGTTTGCTATTGCGACAGAAAACGACTGCTTGAACGGCGTAAATATGCTGTTCGGAAAAATGCTGACAGGCCAAGCGCAAGTATTTTGTGACGTGCGCACTTACTGGTCACAGGATTCAGTAGAGCGCGTTAGTGGTTACCGCCCTGAGTCTGGATTGATTCACCTTATTAACTCAGGTTCAGCGGCTCTGGATGGCTGCGGGGAAGCTCGTGATGAGCAAGGTCAACCTGTATTTAAATCGCATTGGAATATGAATGCACAAGATGCAGAAGCGTGTCTGGCTGCGACCCAGTGGCCACCTGCCGATGTTGAATATTTCCGTGGCGGTGGTTTCTCATCGAACTTCCTGACTCATGGTGGTATGCCATTTACAATGCATCGTATCAACATCATTAAGGGCATTGGCCCAGTACTGCAAATCGCAGAAGGTCATTCGGTGACGTTACCTGCCGAGGTGCATGAAACGCTTAATGAGCGCACAAACCCAACATGGCCAACCACTTGGTTTGCTCCACGCCTGACCGGTGAAGGCGCGTTTAAAGATGTGTATTCAGTCATGGCGAACTGGGGTGCGAACCACTGTGTTATCTCTTACGGTCACGTTGGGGCTGACTTGATCACGCTTGCTTCTATGTTGCGTATTCCAGTGTCAATGCACAACGTTGACGAGCAAGACATTTTCCGCCCTCACACATGGACGGCATTTGGTCAGGACAAAGAAGGTCAAGACTACCGTGCTTGCGCAAACTTTGGTCCTTTATACAAGTAATCTTCTCGGGCGGGGTGATTCCCGCCCCCTTCAGGAGCCCCCATGTCTGTAGTGATTGTTTTAGATTGCGGTGCGACCAACTTGCGTGCCATTGCAATTGACCAAAAAGGCGTCATCGTCGCGTCTCATTTCATAAAAAACTCGACCAAATGTGATGCGCTAAACCCAAGTTATCACCTGTGGGATTTCGAAGACATCTGGCAAAAGCTCCTTGAGTGTGGTCGGCATGTCGTGGCTCAAGTCGGAGCGAAAAATGTTCTGGCTGTGACCGTAACAACATTTGGTGTTGATGGTGCTCCGTTTGATAGTGATGGAAATCAGATTTACCCAATTATCTCTTGGAAGTGCCCGAGAACCATACCCGTAATGAAAGCGGTAGAAGATGAGGTTGATCGTCTGGAACTCTACCGAAGCAACGGCATTGGAGACTACAGTTTTAATACGCTTTACAAATTGCGTTGGCTTAAAGAAAACGAGCCTGAAGTGTACGCAAAGATGGATAAATTTGTCTTCATTTCATCGATGATCACTCACAGGTTAACTGGCGAAATGACCACCGATTACACAATGGCTGGCACATCCATGCTGACCAGTGTGGAAACCTGTAGCTGGAATGCTAAAGCGCTAAATTACCTAGGATTGACATCGGATCATTTCCCAAGGCTTGTGATGGCCGGTGAAAAGGTGGGATATGTTTCAGAAAACATCGCCAAACAATTGGGGCTTGTTAGTGGGACACCCGTGATTTCCGCAGGTCACGACACTCAGTTTGCTTTAGTGGGCTCGGGAGCGAAAGAAAACCAAGCGTTTTTGAGCTCAGGCACCTGGGAAATCTTAATGGCGCGCAGCCTGCGTCCCGCACTCAATCAACAAGCGTTGGATAATGGAGTGACCGTAGAGCTCGATGCATTAAAAGGCTTATATAACCCAGCGATACAGTGGCTCTCTAGTGCGGTCGTTGAATGGGTTGTGACGCAATTTTACAGTGCAGAAAAACATTCAAACGATTTGTACACCACCATGGTTAATGAAGCTGAAGCCGCCGGGCCAGGTGCTGGTGGTGTGGTGTTTAAACCAACTTTATCGGTTGATGAAAGTGGTATTGGTCAAGGATCAATAGAAGGCCTTTCTATTCATACTTCGCGTGGCCAAATTGCCCGAGCGGTATTTGAAGGATTAAGCCAACAGCTGAAACAACGTTTTCTTTACCTGAATCAATTATGCCAATTGAGCGACGAGCCAATCGTTGTCGTGGGTGGTGGCACCAAAAATCCGCTTTGGAATCAGCTTCGTGCAAATGCGTTACAGCGACCACTTCATATCGTAGAGCAGGCCGAAGCGACGGTAATTGGAGCAGCGATGTTCGCATTTTATGGCGTGGGCTTTTACCGCTCTGTCGATGAATCTCAACACAACATGCGTCCTAAATTGCGTGTGATCTATCCAGAAGCAACGGCAGTCTTAAATCAAATAAAACGGGAGCACAGCCATGCTTAGAGGTAGTCATCCTGCACTTTCGCCAACGCAACCGGCGACACTCTCATAAAAGGCTTATCCAGCATTTAAATTTAAGGATTAACAAAATGAACAGAATAGAGCTTTCCCAACACATTATCGATACTTGTATCGAAATGACCCGTTTAGGTCTAAACCAAGGTACCGCAGGTAACGTCAGTGTCCGCTTTGATAACGGCATGTTAATCACCCCAACGGGCATTCCTTACGAACAACTGACGCCTGAGCAAATTGTCTATGTTGGGGAAGATGGCACCTTTGAAGAGGGTAAACTTCCTTCTTCTGAATGGTTGTTCCACCTAACTTGCTATCAACATCGCCCAGATATAAATGCCGTGGTCCATAACCACGCGATCAATTCTGCAACGGTCTCTATCTTGAATAAACCAATCCCTGCTATTCACTATATGATTGCAGCATCGGGAACGACTGAAATTCCTTGTGTACCTTACGCGACATTTGGCAGTCCTCAGTTAGCGAAGTACGTGCAAGAAGGCATCTCAAAAAGCAAAGCAATCTTGCTTCAACACCATGGCTTGATCGCAGGGGAAGTGAACTTAGACAAAGCGCTTTGGTTAGCGCATGAAGTCGAAGTATTGGCAGAGCTTTACCTTAAAGCTCTCGCGGTTAACCCAGAAGTACCAACGTTGGATGATGAGTCTATGCAGGTGGTGCTGGAAAAATTCAAGTCATATGGCTTACGAGTTGAGAAGTAATAAGGAGTAAATAAAATGGCCTTTGCATTAAACCTACCAAAACTGAGTTACTCGGGGGTTGGCGCTGTTGATGACGCGATTTCTACACTGAGCCAGCAGCCAATTCAGCGAGCATTGATCGTGACCGATGCAAATCTTGTGGAACTGGGAATCTTAGATCATCTGATTGCTCTGTTAGATAAAGCTGCAATCGACTATGTGTTGTTTGACCGCGTGACACCCAACCCGACGGCATCACTTGTGCGCGAAGGTTTGGAAATGTATGTCGATACTGAGTGTGATTGCTTTATCGCGGTTGGTGGTGGCAGCCCGGTAGACTGTGCGAAAGCCATTCGCATTGTGGCATCTAACGTTGGCGATATCGTCGATTTTGACGGCATCGGCAAAGTACGGAATGAAGGTGATTTCTTTATTGCCATCAATACCACGGCGGGCACTGCTGCGGAAATGACATCAAACTCAGTCATTACCGATGAAGAAAGACAAGTGAAGATGGTCATTATCGACTCTAAGCAAATTCCCGATATCGCGGTGAATGACCCTACTTTGATGATTAATTTACCTAGTCATGTCACGGCAGCTACCGGTATGGACGCACTAACTCATGCGGTAGAAGCGTACGTGACACCAGGTGCTCACACCCTGACTAAACCAACGGCGTTAGAGGCGATTCGCCTCATTACCCAGTGGCTACCCGTAGCGGTTGAAGATGGTCAAAACATCAAAGCGCGTGAAGAATTGGCTAACGCACAGTTTTTAGCGGGAATGGCGTTCAATAGTGCCGGTTTAGGCTTAGTACATGCAATGGCTCATCAGCCGGGTGCGACACATAACCTACCTCACGGTGTGTGCAACGCGATTTTGCTACCAGAAGTATGTGGGTTTAACGCAGAAGAGCATCCTGAGAGATTCCGTGATATTGCACAGGTAATGGGTGGGAAGACAGAAGGTTTAAACGATAAAGAAGCAGCAGAATTAGCCGTTGATTTAATTCGCCAATTATCTAAGCGCGTTGGCATCCCAGAAGGATTTAAAACCTTAGGTATTAGCCATGATGATTGCAAAAACTGGATAGACAAAGTATTGGCTGATCCATGCTTAGGCGGTAACCCTCGTCAACCAACGCCAAAAGAAATTGAGGCGTTATATATCGCATGTATCTAATCGCTCTTTGAGTTGAACCGACTTATTAGTAAGCTTTATGTATGGCAGGCAATGTTGAAGCCTTCTTCAAACACTGTCTGTCTTTTGCTTCACTTATATGATTTGGTTAGTTCCTCTTCGGTCCATTTTTTTATGCGGCCTTGTATACGCTCGCTCAACCCTACTAACGACGCTAACGCTCATATCAGTAATGTTTGTGTCTGCTTTTTGAGCAAGACGTTAAGCAGTTGGCCTTCACGCTTCGATTTAACTTAACGCTAGAGCTAGTGCGCTCTAATAAATGCGGGCTATTATTATCGTTAGAGCGCATTTCGCTGGTGTAAAATATGGGCTGATAAACAGCGATAGAGTGATTTGGGATTGGTGAAGAACTCATCAATTTTCATGGCGCGCTTTTGCGGGAAATGGTGGGCTGGTGGTATTTTATGCGGAAAATGCCATTATTGAGAATAAATTGTGATGTAATTCAATTTTTTCTGGCTTTTTTTATGCATTTAAGGAATAATCCGCCTCCCTTAGTCGTCCCTAATGGCTTATCGCGGTTGTGTACTGTGCTAATTCCTATCTGAATGGATTTAGTATCTGGATAATTCAGTATCGAATTGGAAGAGCATATGGGACTGTTTTTTTGTTTAATTAAGTAGGATCCCAATGCAAGATTCTGTTATTCAATTCAGTGATTTATCTCTGAATGATTCTATCCTTTCTGCTCTAGACGGAATGGGTTTCGTGTCACCAACCCCAATTCAGGCTGCGGCAATCCCACACCTGTTGGAAGGTGTTGACGCGCTGGGCAAGGCACAAACGGGTACAGGTAAAACGGCAGCATTCTCTCTGCCTCTTCTCAACAAACTAGATCTAAACCAACGTAAACCACAAGCAATCGTACTTGCTCCGACTCGTGAGCTAGCGATTCAGGTTGCAGCGGAAATGAAAAACCTTGGTAAAAACATCAAGGGCTTGAAAGTTCTAGAAATCTACGGTGGTGCTTCTATCGTTGATCAAATGCGTGCACTTAAGAATGGTGCGCACGTTGTTGTTGGTACTCCTGGCCGTGTTCAAGACCTTATCAACCGTGAACGTCTACATCTAGACGAAGTTAATACTTTCGTACTTGATGAAGCGGACGAAATGCTAAACATGGGTTTCGTAGACGACGTAACTGCAATCATGGAGCACGCTCCTGAATCAGCACAACGCGTTCTGTTCTCTGCGACTATGCCTCCAATGCTGAAAAAGATTGTTGAGCGCTTCCTTCGTGACCCTGTAACGGTAGACGTTGCTGGTAAGAACCACACTGTAGACAAAGTTCAACAGCAGTTCTGGGTAGTGAAGGGTGTAGAGAAAGATGAAGCGATGTCTCGTCTTCTTGAAACTGAAGAAACGGATGCGTCAATCGTATTCGTACGTACTCGTCAAGATACTGAGCGTCTAGCTGACTGGCTTTCAGCTCGTGGCTTTAAAGCTGCAGCACTACACGGTGATATCCCTCAGTCTCTACGTGAGCGTACTGTTGATCACATCAAACAGGGTGTTATCGATATCCTTGTAGCGACTGACGTTGTTGCACGTGGTCTTGACGTTCCACGTATTACTCACGTATTTAACTACGACATCCCATTCGATGTAGAGTCATACATTCACCGTATCGGTCGTACAGGCCGTGCTGGACGTAAAGGTAAAGCGATCCTTCTTGTTCGCACTAACCAAATCCGCATGCTTCGTACTATCGAGCGTGTAACTAAGTCATCAATGGAAGAAATTCAACTTCCTCTACGTGACCAAGTTGCTGAAGCTCGTCTAGCTCAGCTAGGTGCAGAACTAGAAGCTGAGAAAGAGCACAAATCACTAGATAAGTTTGCTGAGTTGGTTGAGAAACTACAAACTTCTCTAGAAATCGACCCAGCAATGCTTGCTGCGATGCTTCTTAAGCGTCAACAAGGCAAACGCCCACTGTTCTACATCGGTGAAGACCCAATGGTAGAAGCAATTGAGCGTGATAAGCAGCGTCGTAAAGAGCGCCGTGAAGGTGGTCGTGAAGGTGGCCGCAGCTTCAACAACCAAGATTGGGATACTTACCAGCTACAAGTTGGCCGTGAGCAAGGTGTTCAAGTTAAAGACATCGTTGGTGCTCTGGCAAATGAACTTGGTCTAGGTAAAGGTTCTATCGGTGCTATCAAGCTAGCGCAAGGTCATACTTTCGTTCAGCTACCAAAAGCAATGACTTCTGAAGCCGCGAACAAGTTGAGCAAACTACGTATCCGTCAACAAGATGTTGGTGCGGTAGTATGTGACTTCGATGATTTCCGCGAGTCTCGTGGTGGTCGTCGTGACGGCGGACGTCGTGATGGTGGTGGTTACCGTGGTAACCGTGATGGTGGTGCTCGTCGCGAAGGTGGCCGTCGTGAAGGTGGTTTCCGTGGCAACCGCGAAGGTAGCCGTGATGGTAACCGCGAAGGTGCTGAGCGTCGTTTCGACCGTAACCGTGGTGGTGATCACCGTGGTAACTACCGTGGTGAACGTGGTCACGGCCGTGGCCGTCGCACTCCGGAAGCATAATCGAGCCAGGTTAATTAAATAACCTGAGTTAGAAAAAGCTGATTTCAAAAACCGAGCATGGTTAACATGCTCGGTTTTTTTATGCTGGTAGGAAACTGTCGCGTTTCTCGTCGTGCTCCGCTACCCAATTGATCACTTCGTCTAATGGGAGAGCAGGGCAGAATAAGTAACCTTGGATGATGTCACAGCCACGATGTCGTAAAAAATGCAGGGTATCCATATCTTGTACGCCTTCGGCAACTACCGAGTAACCAAGCCCGTGGGCAAGTGCGATTGTATTTTCAACAATGGAGCGCGTGCTTTCCGTTCGGTTCGCTGTAGATAAGAATGAGCGGTCGATCTTAATCTGATCCACCGGAAGATCTCTTAACAGTGAGAGTGAAGAATAACCCGTACCAAAATCATCGAGACTGATCTTGATGCCAAGTCCTTTTATTTCGTGTATCAGTGGGTTAAGTTCCTTCACTTTGTCAATCGCCATCGTCTCTGTTATCTCTAAACTTAGAAGGTGGGCAAATTCAGGAGAGTGTTCTATTAATTTTTTTAGGCGGGTAAGTAATACGTTTGAAGATAGGTCTTTGGCGGATAAGTTGACATGAATTGGAAGCTTGATGCCTCTTCGGATAAACGTTTTGAGATCTTTTTCAACTTGCCCCAGCACCCACATGGTTATGTTGTTGACCTGATTACTTCGCTCGGCAATTGGTATGAAATCGTTTGGCGAAATGTTATTACCTTGTCCATCTCGCCAACGAATAACTGCTTCAAAACCCACCACGACGCTAGTACGAGCATCAATCAATGGCTGGTAATACAAGCGAAACTCATCCTGATCTAACGCAAATTGAATACGTGATGAAATTTCCAGCTGATATTTAGCCCCAATATTCATATTGTCGTTATAAAATGCGAAAAGATTTCCGTTACTTTTCGCGTGATACATTGCAACGTCGGCATGTTTTATCAGCAATTCATTGGACTCTGCGTCCTGAGGGTAAGTGCTTATGCCAAACACGACAGCGGCAGATACTTGGAATTCGTCGAGGTGAAAGCGAGTGGAAAGTGCTTTATTGAGCCTCACGATAAGTTTCTTGCCATCCTCCTCGGTGGCAGATGCCGTGATTATCACAAACTCATCACCGCCGACGCGAAATATTTTGTCATTATCTTCAAGCGCATCTTGCAACCTTTGACCAATTTGAATCAGTAATTGGTCACCACAGAAGTGCCCCATCGCATCGTTGACTTGTTTGAAATTGACAACATCAAAGAGAATGACTGAAAAAGGCAGGCCGGATTGAATACGATCGTCAATTACCTCAAAACAGTATTTTCTATTTGGGAGACCAGTTAGCGCATCATGAAAGGCATTTTGTTTTTCGCGCTTTGCAAGGCTATGTAATTCGACGATGGAGTCATTACTGAATTTGATGACGAAGACGACAAAAACGCTTCCAGCAAATAGGAGTATAGATATACCAGTTTCGATGAGTGAGCCTGAGGGGTTTTGCGCAATGGTGTATAAGTACGTTGCATACGCAATGATAAAATAGCTGATCAGTACTAAAAGCCAGGTCCACCCAGAAACATCCGTTTTCGAGCGAATATTTTTTGTCATTTGCCATCCGAAGCAGAGCAACATTAAGCCTAAACTGACAAGTAAAAGCGTTATTTTCGGCACGATATTCCCCGATGTATTGTTATGTTTATTGTTTTTATTCGTCTAATAAATAAGTTAGCTCATAATTTAGTCAATAAACAAGACGGATGAATCACAATTCTCTTTTATGAGAAGATATTTTTTTTGCATCGAATAAAATCAGAAAGTGTCCTAGATCAATAAAAAATGTGCAATCAGACCATTAATTTTAAAAGATAGTTGAAAGATTAAAAAATTATTGAATAATAGAAAGCATATAAGTCGTAAGCTGCGTGAAAGCGCAATGACAACCTCTGCTCCACAACAGGATAACTATTTCATGTCTAATTCGTTTGTACTAGTGATCAACTCAGGAAGCTCATCACTAAAGTTCGCGGTCATCGATTCAAATTCAGGTGACGCGGTACTGAGTGGTTTGGGCGAATGCTTTGGTCTTCCAGAATCTCGTATGAGCTGGAAATTCAACGGTGAAAAAAAGGAAGTTTCTATCGAAGGTGACGATAGCCATCATAAAATCGCTATCGGAAAACTAGTAGGGTTAACCGACGAATTAGGTTTAGCTAAAGACATCGTGGCTGTAGGACATCGTATCGTTCATGGCGGTGAAAAGTTCACTACAACGGTTCGCATTACCGATGAAGTGACACAAGAAATCGAACAGCTTGCCGATCTCGCTCCACTACATAACCCAGCAGGTGCTATCGGCATTCGTGCTGCGATTGAAGCGTTTCCGACTCTTCCTCAATTTGCGGTATTCGACACGGCCTTCCACCAAACGATGCCTCAAAAAGCGTTTACTGGCGCTATTTCCCACGAGCTGTACGAGCAGTACGGTATCCGTCGTTACGGCTTCCACGGTACAAGCCATTACTTTGTAAGTCGTGAAGCTGCAAAAATGCTAAACAAGCCAGTGGAGCAATCTAGCTTCATCACGGTACACCTTGGTAACGGCGCGTCAGTATGTGCGATCAAAGATGGTCAATCAGTTGATACTTCGATGGGCTTTACTCCACTAGCTGGTTTGATGATGGGTACACGTTCTGGCGACCTAGACCCAGGCATCATTGAGTTCCTATTAAAGAAAGGTTGGACTCAGGAACAGGTATTCGAAACACTAAACAAGAAATCAGGTTTCTTGGGAGTGTCTGGCGTTACTTCCGATGCACGAGGTATTCTGCAAGCGATGGAAGAAGGTCACGAAGGTGCGAAATTAGCGTTTGAAGTGTTTACCTACCGTGTTGCGAAATACATCGGTTCTTACCTGATCCCTCTTGATCGTCTAGATGCGGTTATCTTTACGGGTGGTATTGGCGAAAACTCTCTGGATATTCGTCGTGAAGTTCTGAAAAACCTTAGCTTGCTTGGTTTCGTGGAAGACGAGAAAGGCAACGAAGATGCCCGATTCGGTAATTCAGGTGAAATTGGTAAATCTGAACTGCTGGATGCGAAAGTATTGGTTATTCCAACCAACGAAGAGTGGGTTATCGCTCAACAGTCGGTTGAGCTATTGTAAAATAGCGCCATTTTAAATTTGCGTTTTCCCTTAAAGCCCTTTCCTATTTGGAAAGGGCTTTTTCATTTCTGCGGCCAACAAATAAGTGAATAGCACCCGATGGCACCTTTAAGGTATTTAACTCACATATTTATTGTGTGATTGCATTGTTTTGTGATGTATATGTGATGAATGTATAATTTCGTGGTTTGTTTGTAATCAACCTCAAACACTACTTAACGTCATTAAATTACTGAGCTTTTGACAATCAAAATCGGTCTTATAAGGGAAGTCATGTTTTTTAGTAAGTCGCTTCAAAAAGAAAATCAGCAATTAAAGCAAGAGCTCTACAGCCTTACCCAAGTGCAGCAAAGCCTTGATCAGGACATGTTACTGCTCTCCCTTAATACTGAAGGTAACGTTACGTCTGTTAACCAGAACTTTTTGCAACAGATGAATCTAACTGAGCAAGAGGTATTGGCAAAGCACATCACTGAACTCGTTCCAGTTAAAGCGAGAAATACAGAGCACTTTCAACGGATGAAGCAGTGCGTATTAACCCAAACCCTTTGGAATGGCGCTATGCAGGTTTCTAAAGGGGATAGTGAAGAAGCATGGTTGCGCTCAATGGTCCAACCTATTTTTGATTTCACGGGAAAAGTTACCCGCTTTGCTGTGTGCGCGTCAGAGTTGACTCGAACGATCAAAGCCTCTCGAGAGCAAGAAGATATGCTCAACGCATTGAATCGCTCTATGGCGGTCATTGAGTTTAGTTTGGATGGTGTCGTTCTCAAAGCGAATGATAATTTCCTCAAAACAATGGGTTATACGTCGGAACAAGTCACGGGTAAGCATCACCGAATGTTCTGTGATCAAGAAGAAGCGAACTCCCAGGCCTATCAGGAGTTTTGGCATAAACTGGCGAGTGGTCAGTTTGTCTCTGAGCGTTTTAAAAGGCTAAATCGCTATGGTGAATTCGTATGGTTGGAAGCGTCTTATAATCCAATCCATAACGATAGGGGAGAACTGTATAAGGTAGTGAAGTTTGCTACTGATATTACCGAACAAGTTCTTCAAGAGCAGTCGATGGCGCAAGCTGCTCATTTAGCGAGTGAAGTCTCCAAAGAGACCGGAACGCAGACAATTCAGGGCCAGCAAGTGATCGGTGCAACTGTTGAGAATATGCAGATGCTCTCAAAACAAATGGAACAAGCCAATGCCGCGATTGAGGAACTCAAAGGTCACTCAGCGAAAATTAGCGAGTTGGTAAGGAATATCAGCGGTATTGCCGATCAAACCAATCTGCTTGCGTTGAACGCTGCGATCGAGGCGGCTCGAGCAGGAGAGCATGGACGAGGTTTTGCGGTTGTTGCGGATGAAGTAAGGCAACTTTCACTTCGTACCAATACGACGACCGATGATATTGTCACGATGGTGAAAGAAAATCTTGAGCGCACCAATAACGCTGTCGAGTTGATTTCTCAATGCCAAAAAGATGCCCTGAATACCCTTGAATTGTCTGAGAAAGCAGGCAACGTCATGAATGATATTCAAGAGGGCGCAAGCCGTGTTGTTGAGGCGGTTGCTCAGTTCAATCGAACGCTCTAGTAACGCCTTACTATTCAAATATGAGTGATGTTTCCTCGCCAGACACGCAATGTGATCTGGCGCGGATTAACGCTTTTGAAATTGTTAGTTTCATGTATAGTAATTGTGTCTCGCAAACGTCAGCATGTTCCATTCTTTATTCATTCCTTGCCTGTATTTGTGACGCTTAAACAATAACTTTCATCGATTTTCTCGACGTCAAAAGCTCGTCTGTCGAACTCGTTACCGAGTATTTTTGTGGGTAATTATGCTTAACTCAGAACATAAAGCGACCATCATTCTTATTGCAACTACCATGATTGCGGCACTTGGCTGGATTTTCTCTAAAGAGACCATACAAGGCTTACCTCCTTTTGGCTTTATTGGTTCACGATTTACTATCGCAGCGCTTTGTTTACTGCCTCTGTGTTACCGACCTCTTTTATCCGCGAAGATGAGTGATGTGTTGTCAGCAAGTGGCGTCGGCTTACTGTTGGGTAGTGCGGTCATGACGTGGATCTACGCGATTTCAATCAGTGATACGTTAGGCGAGGGCGCATTCATCATGAGCCTGTCTATGTTGTTTGTTCCTATTGTCGCTTGGATTATGTTCCGTCAACGACCACAACGGATATTTTGGATTTCACTGCCAATTGCAGTAATAGGTTTGGCGTGTCTGTCTCTGGCCGACGGATGGAAGCAGTCTGCCAGTCAGCTTTGGTTTCTTGGCGCGGCGCTTTTGTTGGCATTACACTTTAATGTAAACAGTAAGTTCTCGCAGAAGTTACCTGTATTATTGCTGACTTGTTTGCAGTTATTCTCTGCGGGCTGTCTTGGCTTAGTGGTCTCCTATTTTATGGAGACACTTCCTGGCGAAGTTGATGCATCAATTTGGTGGTGGTTTGCACTCAGTACCTTGCTTGCGACCAGTTTACGCTACGTGATGCAAACAATGGGACAGAAGTTTGTGCAAGCGGGCAATGCTGCATTGATTATGATTTTGGAGCCGGTATGGACAGTAGTATTGAGTATTCTTTGGTATGGCGAAGTACTGACGACCAACAAACTCATTGGCTGTATGCTCATTCTGTTTTCTTTGGTTATCTATCGAACCGGCGGCAGGTTTCGCTTCCCAAAACGTCTTTAACTTTGGCTTAGCTCATTCGCGGCGAGGGTAATGGCTCATGGCTGATATCGACCATCAAGAAACGTTAGACTTTTTAGATAAGGCGAGGGTTTGTCTGTATCGAACGGGTATCAGCCTATTCGCTGTTTCACTTGTCGGCTTTTCTTTACTTGTTTGGTTCAGCGACCTAGCTAGCCACTACCACAATGTCTTGGTCTTTATTGGAATCGCAGCCGCGTTTTCAGCCGCTAATATTCATGTTTACAGTAAGAGGGTTCGGTTAGCCATCAGCTGGTCTAGCTGGATTGGTTTAGTACTCATGTTCAGTGATTATGACCTGAGCCGAGTATGGCTGTCGCTAGGGTTTGTTTTTGTTACGTTCTCAGGCATTGCGCTCAAAGAGTCGTTTTGCTTCAAAGTGCCCGGATTAAAACTCGTCCCTATACTCCTTTTCGTGGCTACCTTCTCACTCTGCTTTAACAATTTGGTTATTGCCTCTGGCGGAATATTTTTAGCGGGTATCATCATGGGCTACTTATCGATTGCTAAATGGCGAATGCCACTGCATTTTGATATCGGTAATAAAGCCAAATATGAAGTGTAGCGAGAAGAGCAACCAGCGATGACGAGTCATTATTGATAGCGATGACGCAACGCGAGTGACACTTTAGATGTCGGCTGACGATGTAACTCTTCACTAATCATCCAGCCTGCCTTTGCTAACAGCTCTAAATCTACACCTGTTTCAATTCCCAGCCCTCGGCAAAGGTATAGAACATCTTCGGTGGCCACATTCCCTGACGCACCGTGCGCGTAAGGACAGCCACCCAGACCCGCAACACTGCTATCAACGGTTTCAATGCCCATCATGAATGCCTGATAAATATTGGCAAGTGCTTGGCCCCAGGTATCGTGAAAGTGAACGGCTAATTTCTGGCTCGGTATATTCTTTAAAACAGATTGCAGCATTGCTTCCACACGATTTGGTGTGCCAGTGCCTATTGTGTCTCCGAGCGATACTTCATAGCAGCCCATATCAATCAGATTGGTAGCAACATTCCTCACTTGCTTGGCGGCTGTCGCTCCGTCATAAGGGCAGTCGATGACGCATGACAAATAACCACGCACCGGAATGTTATGTTTAGCAGCTTGTTCCATCACCGATTCGAATCGAGACAGACTTTCTGCGATAGAGCAGTTAATGTTGTGCTCGCAGAATCCTTCCGAGCACGAGGTGAAAATGGCAATTTGATTTGCTCCAGCTTCTAGCGCTTGCTCAAAACCTCTCACGTTAGGCACAAGTGCAGAGTAAGTAATGTCGCTGCGTCGAGAGATAGCCTGCATCACCGCTTTAGAGTCGGCCATCTGTGGCACCCATTTGGGTGAAACGAAAGAACCAGCTTCGATATGAGTTAAGCCTGTGTCCGACAACAAGTTGATCAGTCTGACTTTGGTGCTTGTCGAGACAGGTGACTCGTTTTGCAGCCCATCTCGTGCGCCCACTTCGACTATCTTTACCTTTGAAGGGAGTGTCATGTTTCCTCCGAATCCGCTTTATTTATCCAGCGCGGAAGACGTTTTTCGAGAAACGCTTGTAAGCCATCTTGCCCCTGCGGCGACACGCGGATATCGGCAATTAATCTGCTCGTGTACTGGATTAGATGAGAGTCAATCGGGTTTTGATGACATTGGTGGCACAGGGTTTTTGCCTGACGCATCGCATCAGGGCTATTTACCAGCAGCGTCTCAATCAATTCATTCAGAGTGTTGTCAATGTCGCTCTCTTCCCTGACTTCATGAACTATCCCAAATTGTTCTGCGTCATCTGAAGATATCACTTCACCACTTAATATGAAGCGGCGAGCCTGTCGATTTCCCATTGCCCGCATGACATAGGGAGCGATCGTCGCTGGAACGAGTCCCAGCTTTACTTCACTTAAACAAAAATTGGCGCTTTTGCTCGCGATAGCTATGTCGCTACAACAAATTAAACCCAAAGCGCCGCCAAATGCAGACCCTTGGACAACGGCGATGGTTGGTTGTGGGAATGTGTCCAGAGTTTCCATTAAACGGGCGAGGTTTTGCGCATCAATGATGTTCTCCTTACGTGTACTGTTGGCCATGGATTTCATCCAATTTAAATCAGCACCAGAAGAAAAATGCTCCCCGTTACTCCGTAGAACCAGACACCGAACGTCGTTTCTCAACGCCAGATAATCGAGCCTGTGTATTAGCAAATCGATCATACAGGCGTCGAACGCGTTGTGTTTCTTTGTCCTGTTAAGCGTGATGGTTGCGACGCCATATCGGTCAACTTGCCAAAGCACATCATCTTGCCTTTTCGCGTTTGGAATAATGCTCGGTTGAAGTTCGTGCATATATGTGTCCTTTCGATCTTTTCCAAATTTACGTTCTGTTTTTCTCATTCTGCTTTTTTACATACGAAAAACACCAAACTCACTGTCTTGAATCGGCGCGTTGAGTGCGGCATTGAGCGCTTGTGCCAAGACTTGGCGCGTGTTTTTTGGGTCAATAATCCCGTCATCCCACAACCTTGCGCTGGCGTAATACGGATGTCCCTGTGTCTCATATAAGTCTATGATCGATTCTCGAAATGTGTGCTCTTCTTGTTCTGACCAGTTTTCACCCCGGCGTTCTTTTATGTCTTTACGAACCTGAGTTAGCACGCCAGCGGCTTGTTCACCGCCCATTACAGAAATACGTGCATTTGGCCACATCCACATCATCGTCGGATCATAAGCTCTGCCGCACATGCCGTAATTCCCTGCGCCGTAAGAGCCCCCAATGATGATGGTAAACTTGGGCACTTCGGCACAAGCCACCGCCATCACCAGCTTAGCTCCGTGTTTGGCGATGCCTTCTTCCTCTACCTTTTTGCCGACCATAAAACCGGTGATGTTTTGTAAAAAGAGTAGGGGCGTTTTGCGTTTGGCGCACAGCTCAATAAAGTGCGCGCCTTTTTGTGAAGAGTCAGAAAATAGAATGCCGTTGTTGGCGACAATACCGATCAAATGCCCCTCTATTCGTGCAAATCCACAAACCAGAGTTTTGCCATACAGCGCCTTAAACTCGTCAAAGTCAGAATCATCGACAATGCGGGCAATGACTTCTCTTACGTCAAAGGACAAACGAAGGTTAGCATTGACGATGCCGTACAATTCTTCTGCGTTGTAACGGGGCGGTAAGATAGAGTGCTCGGTTTTTCGTACTTTGGGTTGATTGGCGTTGGCAATCGCCTCGCGTGCGAGCATCAACGCATGTTCATCGTTCTCTGCGTAGTAATCCGCCACTCCTGATTTTCGGCAGTGGACATCAGCGCCACCGAGCTCTTCCCCTGTGACGACTTCCCCAGTTGCGGCTTTTACCAACGGTGGTCCGGCGAGAAATATCGTGCCTTGCTCTTTAACCATGATGGATACGTCTGCCATGGCGGGTACGTATGCGCCACCTGCGGTACACAGTCCCATCACCACGGCGATTTGAGGTATGCCTTTGGCTGACATTTTTGCTTGGTTAAAGAAAATCCGTCCGAAGTGGTCTCTATCAGGAAAGACTTCAGCCTGATGAGGGAGGTTGGCACCGCCAGAATCGACTAAGTACACGCAGGGAAGCCGGCAGCGTTGAGCGATTTCTTGTGCTCGCAGATGCTTTTTTACCGTCAGAGGGTAGTAGGTGCCACCTTTTACCGAAGGATCGTTAGCGACCACCATGCATTGGACGCCATTGATCGTTCCAATACCAGCGACGACACCCGCGCAGGGAATGGGCTCGTCGTACACTTCCCAAGCGGCAAACTGGCCGATTTCAAGAAAATCACTCTCATCGTCGAGTAGTCTGGTTATACGCGATCGTACGGGGAGCTTTCCTTTGTTTTGTTGATGCAATATCGCTTTTTTACCACCACCTTGCTTGATGATTTCGGTATCCGCGTGCAGCTTGTCCACCAACTTTTCCATTGCGGCTTTGTTTGAAAGAAACAGCTCTTCAGTTGGCTTGGTTCTACTTTTTATGATGGCCATAGAGACTTCCTTTTCAACGCTTGGATTAACGTGATTCCTCGAACAGCTCTCGTCCTATTAACATTCGCCGAATTTCCGAGGTACCCGCTCCGATCTCATACAGTTTGGCATCGCGTAGCAGCCGTCCGGTTGCGTATTCATTAACGTAGCCATTACCGCCAAGCAGCTGGATGGCATCAAGTGAAATTTGCGTCGCGAGCTCAGCGCTGTATAAGATGACGCCTGCTGCGTCTTTACGGGTACATTCACCGCGGTCACAGGCCGACGCGACGGTGTAAACATAGGCTTTAGCAGCACACATGCGCGAGTACATGTCGGCAAGCTTGCCCTGAACCAACTGGAACTCACCGATGGATTTGCCGAACTGTTTACGCTCGTGCACGTAGGGCACCACGATATCCATACAAGCTTGCATGATCCCTAACGGCCCGCCAGCAAGGACCACACGCTCGTAATCAAGGCCACTCATCAGGACTTCGACACCTCGGTTTATTTCGCCGAGAACGTTTTTCTTAGGTACCACACAATCGGTAAAAACAAGTTCGCAAGTGTTGGAGCCGCGCATTCCCAACTTATCAAGCTTCTGTGCGTCGCCGAATCCTTCAAACGTTCGCTCGATAATAAATGCGGTGATTCCTCTCGAACCTGCACCAGGGTCGGTTTTCGCGTAGACCACCAAGACGTCGGCATCTGGTCCATTCGTCACCCACATTTTATTGCCGTTAAGCAAAAAATGGTCACCTTTGTCTTCTGCTTTGAGCTGCATACTGACCACATCCGAACCGGAGTTTGGTTCACTCATTGCGAGTGCACCGATATGCGAACCATCAATTAGATTAGGTAGATATTTTTTGTGTTGATCTGCGGTGCCATTGCGGAAAATTTGATTAACGCAAAGGTTGGAATGTGCGCCATAACTCAGTCCCACGGAGGCCGATGCGCGACTGACTTCTTCCATGGCGATCACATGGGCAAGATAGCCCATTTCTGCTCCACCATATTGTTCGTCTACCGTTACGCCGAGTAATCCCATCTCGCCAAACAGCGGCCATAAATAGTCGGGGAATTGGTTATTATGATCGATATGGGCAGCGATCGGAGCGATGTGTTCGCTAGCAAAGGCATTCACATGATCCCGGAGCATATCAATGGTTTCACCGAGACCAAAATTGAGTGGGGTGTAAGCGGATTTCATAACATTTCCCCTGTAGCAGGATTAAAGTCAGGGATGCGTGGATATTTTATTGTGTTTCTGTAACGTCTGTAAGCAGCGTTCTTTCGCGGCGTTTAACTCGCCCATCACAACTCCGATGTCATTCATCTGTTGTTGGAGTAACGCTTGTTTTTCTTCAATAATATTGAGCATTTTCAGGAGTTGCTCATCGGTTTGTTGAAGATCATAGAGTTCAAAAAGTTCACGAATTTCGGCGAGTGAAAAGCCTAGCCGCTTACCTCTTAATATCAACTTGAGACGGATTTTGTCTCTGCGCTGGTAAACACGCATATTGCCTTTACGCTCTGGCTCTATCAGGCCGACATCTTCATAAAACCGGATGCTTCGAGTCGTAATATCGAACTCTTTTGCTAGCTCACTAATTTTATATTTTTCCATCACACACTTACCTCAAATTACTTACCTCGAATAAAAACTAGCTTCTCGAAGTCGGACCCTGTGGTGAAAGGTCGGAGGAAATTTATTCTTTTATCAACTTGTTTCTTTACCTCACTGTAAAGGCTAGTGCTATGCTTACGTAAACGTCAAGAAATCACAGTGCGAAAGATTCATCGTTTGATTTGAAACTTAAGCGGGTATGAAAGTTTTTGATAGCGAGTGTGATGGGTAAGTTCGTATGCTGTGATACATCGTAAAGGGTGTGGAATCATGGGAAATGACATCTGGATTGTCAGTGCGAAAAGAACACCAATCGGGCGCTTTCAGGGGCAACTGCAAACATTTTCTGCTCCATCATTAGGGGCAATCGCAATAAAAAGTGCGCTCCAGCAAGCGGAACTCACAGCCGTCGATGAAGTGTTTATGGGCTGCGTGTTACCAGCAGGTTGCGGTCAGGCACCTGCCCGGCAAGCGGCTCTCGAAGCCGAATTACCAATTTCTACTGGCTGCACCACCATCAACAAGGTGTGCGGTTCCGGCATGAAGAGCGTGATGTTCGCGCACGACCTGATTAAAGCAGGCACCATCCGTACGGCGGTCGCTGGTGGCATGGAAAGTATGACTAATGCGCCTTACCTGATGAAAGAGGCGAGAAGTGGCATGAGAATGGGGCATCAGTCCGTTTATGATCATATGTTTCTCGACGGATTAGAGGACGCCTACGAAGGGCTTTTGATGGGCGTGTACGCTCAGCAAATCGCCGACAGACTCCACTTCAGCCGTGAAAAAATGGACGAGTGGGCAGCCATGTCAGCCACGCGGGCTTTAGATGCGCAAGAACAAGGCTTGTTTGAAGAGGAAATCTCCCCGATAGACATTCGAACTAAATCGACTTCTGCTCTTCTGGATTACGACGAACATCCGCGTTCGATTAACTTCGAAAAAATTGCCCAGCTGAAACCAGCCTTTGATATCCATGGTTCTGTGACAGCTGCTAATTCGAGTGCAATTTCAGATGGTGCCGCAGCACTCGTCTTGATGGATGAAGAAACCGCGCAGCACCATCATCTCTCACCACTGGCCATTATAAGAGGCCACACCACACACGCCAGAGAACCTGCAGAATTTACGCTCGCCCCAGTTTATGCGATCGAGCAATTGTTATCAGAGCTCGATTGGACGATAGATGAAATTGATCTTTGGGAGATCAATGAAGCGTTTGCGGTTGTCACGCAAATCGCGATCGCTGAACTGGGGCTCGACCCTGACAAAGTCAACATTAAAGGCGGGGCGTGTGCACTTGGCCATCCTATTGGTGCCAGCGGTGCACGAATACTAGTGACGTTGACCCACAGTTTGCGTCAGCTACAGGCGTTAGGTTTGGATGGCGATCCAAGCAATAAGAAAGTTATGCGAGGGATTGCGGCGATTTGTATCGGTGGTGGAGAAGCAACCGCGATTGGTATCGAGGTACCACTTTAATTCCAGCAATATCAGTAAAGGAGTAGTCAATGATGACTCGTTTGGTCCCCTCATTTATTGGTGGTGAGTTTCGTGAATCTCAAACAGCAGATTGGATAGAAGTCACCAACCCTGCCACAAACGATGTGATTGCGTACGTTCCGTGCTCAACGAATGACGAGTTGCATGCTGCGATCGATAGTGCCAAGGCGACATTCCAAACCTGGAAAGAGGTGGCAGTCTCCGAGCGCGCGCGACTCATGCTTCGTTATCAACATTTGTTAAAAGAGCATCACGAAGAAATCGCGGTATTGCTTTCTCATGAAACGGGCAAGATTTTAGCCGATGCCAAAGGAGACGTTTGGCGCGGAATTGAAGTGGTTGAACAAGCAGCGAATATTGCCAGTAATTTGATGGGTGAAACGGTAGAAAACGTCGCGACTGATATCGACAGTTACTCGCTGATTCAACCTTTGGGCGTGTGTTGCGGGATCACCCCGTTTAACTTTCCTGCCATGATCCCGTTATGGATGTTTCCAGTTGCGATTGCCAGCGGTAACACATTCGTTCTCAAGCCTTCAGAGCAGGTGCCTTTAACGTCAATTCGTCTTGCTGAACTGTTTGAAGAAGCGGGCGCTCCAAAGGGGGTATTGCAGATCGTTCACGGACGTAAAGAGCAAGTGGATTTTCTACTCACGCATAACGATATTCGCGCGATCTCTTTTGTCGGTTCCGTTCCGGTGGCGCAAGATATTTATACGACAGGGACAAAACACTTTAAGCGAGTGCAGGCGTTTGCAGGTGCTAAAAACCACATGGTGATCATGCCAGATGCGAACAAAGATCAAGTGGTGAGTAATTTAGTCGGCTCTTCAGTGGGGGCAGCGGGTCAGCGTTGTATGGCAATCTCAGTGGCGGTGTTTGTTGGTGACTCAAAAGAGTGGATAGACGACATTAAACGGGAGATGGAAAACGTACACCCGGGGGCGTGGGATGATGAAGATGCCGCATATGGTCCGCTCATTAGCGAGCAGGCTAAACAGCGTGTATTAGGTTTGATTGAGTTGGGCAAACAACAAGGCGCAGAGTGTGTGCTTGATGGCAGCCAATGCGAAGTAGAAGGGTTTCCTGACGGCAACTGGGTCGGGCCGACATTGTTCCGGGGAGTGACGACAGACATGTCGGTGTACACGCAGGAGATCTTTGGCCCTGTTTTAGTTTGCATGGAAGTGGATACGCTGCAAGAAGCCATTGAGTTGGTTAATCGAAACCCGTATGGCAACGGTACTTCAATTTTCACAGCGAATGGCGCGGCGGCACGAAAGTATCAGCACGAAATTATGGTGGGACAAGTTGGCATTAATGTACCGATTCCTGTGCCTTTGCCATTTTTCTCCTTCACGGGTTGGCGTGGCAGTTTTTATGGCGACCTTCATGCTTATGGTAAGCAGGCTGTCCGATTCTACACCGAAACCAAAACCGTCACGTCGCGTTGGTTTGATGATGATATTCCGAGCGGGCCAAACCTCACGATCCACCTGCGCTAAACCGATAGCAAGGAGCTTTTATGGACTTTGAACTCAACGAAGATCAACGTGCATTTTCCGATATAGCGCAGCAGTTTGCCGCTGAGCGTTTGGCTCCCATGGCTGCGGAATGGGATGAAAAACAGATCTTCCCGAAAGAGGTGTTGAGAGAAGCGGGCGAGTTAGGCTTTTTGAGCCTTTACACACCGGAAGAGCAAGGCGGATTGGGCCTGAGCCGTTTAGACTCGTCGATCATTTTTGAACAATTATCCATGGGCTGTACTTCGACAACGGCGTTTATGACTATCCACAATATGGTGAGTTGGATGATAGCTAGTTTTGCCAGTGACGTGGTTAAAGCGCAGTTTTGTCCCAAATTAGTAACGGGGGACTGGCTAGGATCTTATTGTTTAACAGAGCCAAATGCGGGGTCTGATGCGGCTTCACTGACCACTTCCGCCACGAAAAAAGGCGATCAATACATTCTTAATGGCAGCAAAACATTTATTTCAGGAGCCGGCGATACTGATGTGTTGATCGTTATGGCCCGAACCGGAGAGCAAGGAGCGAAAGGTGTTTCCGCTTTTGTGGTTGAGGCAAATGCGAAAGGCATCAGCTATGGGCGTAAAGAGCCGAAAATGGGGTGGAACAGTCAACCGACTCGTGCCGTCACATTCGAAAATGTCACCGTTCCAGCCACTCATTTATTGGGTGAAGAAGGACAAGGCTTCGTCTTTGCGATGAAAGGGTTAGACGGCGGGCGAATTAATATCGCAACCTGCTCTGTCGGGACGGCGCAACAGGCTCTTAACCACGCAACTCAATATATGCAGGAACGTAAGCAGTTCGGCAAAACGTTAGCGCAATTTCAGGCGTTGCAGTTTAAATTAGCGGACATGGCAACAGAGCTGGTTGCAGCAAGACAACTGGTTCGTTACGCCGCAAGTAAACTCGATAACGGTGACCCAAACGCAACCACCTATTGTGCCATGGCAAAACGTTTTGCAACGGATGTCGGGTTTCAAGTCTGTGACCAAGCCTTACAGCTTTACGGTGGTTATGGCTACATCAAAGAATACCCGATGGAACGTTATTTCCGCGACGTTCGTGTGCATCAGATCCTTGAAGGCACCAACGAGATCATGCGTTTGATCATCGCACGCCGTTTGTTGTCGGCAGAATCATCATTACTGTAAATCTGCATTCGAACAATTTCATCAGGAAAGGATTCGAACTATGTCATCACCTCAAGGCGCTATTCAACACACTATTAATGATCATATCGCTGTGATTACGATGAACAACCCGCCTGCAAATACCTGGACGGCGGACAGTCTCAACGCGTTAAAAACCCTCGTCCTTGAGCTGAACCAAAATAAAGACGTGTATGCGCTCGTCATAACAGGGTATGGAGAGAAGTTCTTTTCAGCAGGCGCAGACCTCAAACTTTTTGCTGACGGAGACAAAGCGGTGGCACTCGGTATGGCTCGAGCGTTTGGGGAAGCGTTTGAAACTCTCGCCGATTTTCGTGGGGTTTCCATTGCCGCAATAAACGGCTATGCCATGGGCGGAGGGTTAGAAGTCGCGTTGGCGTGTGATCTCCGAGTAGTGGAAGAACAAGCGGTGCTGGCATTACCAGAAGCAAAAGTGGGTCTGCTGCCATGTGCAGGTGGAACGCAGAACCTAACGGCTTTAGTTGGTGAAGGCTGGGCTAAGCGTATGATTCTTTGTGGTGAACAACTCAGCGCAACTCAAGCAAACGAACTAGGCTTAGCAGAGGAGCTTGTGCCAAAAGGCGAAGCACTAACCAAAGCGATGGCGTTGGCATTGTCGGTGGCAAATCAGTCGCCATCCTCTGTGGCGGCATGCAAATTACTGATTCAAAACATGCGCTCAGCACCATTAAAGCATGGACTTATCAAAGAGCGAGAGCTGTTTCTTAACCTCTTTGATACCGAGGATCAAACGGAAGGTGTACGAGCCTTTCTTGAGAAACGCGAGCCTAAATGGAAAAACCAATAGGAGGCCAAATGGCAGGAAAGGTAACGATCACTGAATTGGAGTGTGCAGACGCTATTCATCGAATTGGCGTTGCGACTTTAGACAATGTCTCATCATTAAATGCGCTTACTTACGACATGTTAGTTCAACTCCATGATCAGTTGCTGAAATGGAAAGATGACCCCCATTTGGTGTGTGTGGTTCTTAGCGGTGCCGGAGAAAAAGCATTTTGTGCGGGTGGTGATGTCAGGGCTATTTATCATGTCATGCATGACGAAGGGAAAGACTCCACTGCCGAGTTTTGTACCCGCTACTTTACGTTGGAGTATGAGTGCGACTACCTCATCCATACCTATAACAAACCCGTTATTGCTTGGGGCGAAGGCATTGTGATGGGCGGAGGCATGGGGCTTTTTATGGGAGCAAGCCACAGAGTGGTCACACCTACATCGCGTCTTTCCATGCCGGAAATTAGTATCGGGCTTTACCCCGATGTGGGAGGGACTTGGTTCTTAAGTCAAATTGACCCTGAGGTTGGCTTATTTCTTGGATTGACCGGCGCGTTAGTAAACTCGAGTGACGCTGTCACAATTGGCTTTGCGGATTGGCTGTTATTAGAAGAGCATTATCCAACTTTATTGCAAGAGCTTCAGAGCTTACCGTGGTGGAGCAATAACGCGAAAGAATTGGTGAATGCGCTGTTAGCTCTGATGGAAGAAAGTGTCATCGACAGCAAACCAACCACACAAATTTGTCCATGTCTGGAGCAAATCAAGCAAGCATGCAAAGGTTTTGATCTCAACCTTATTGCCCAGCGAGTGATGGCCATGGATAACATTAATCCGTGGCTAGAAAATGCAAAACAAACATTCGCCGCTGGCAGTCCTATCACAGCGCATATTTGCTTCAGGCAAGTGAAAGAGTTTCATAGTTTACCACTGGCAGACTGCTTCCGATTGGAACTCACACTCTCTGTCCGTTGTGCTTTATTAGGTGAGTTTAAAGAAGGTGTGCGCGCCAGGCTGATTGATCGCGATGGCGAACCAAATTGGATGTTTAACAGTGTTACTGAAGTTGATGAGGATCTCGTTGATACGCTCTTTACCTCGTTGTGGGCAAAAGATGAACATCCTCTGGCAGAGTTAGGGTCTGTTGAGCGACTAAACGAAAGCTAAACAGACCGTACAAACGAAGGAGATTTATCATGAGTACCATTGCATTCATAGGTTTAGGCAATATGGGCAGCCCAATGGCGCAGAACCTGTTAGCGTCGGGGTTCAATGTACAAGTGTTTGATTTGGACACCGAAGCCGCCAGAAAGTTAGAACCATTTGGCGCTATCGTGGCGAGTTCTTTGCCGGAAGTGGTGGATGGCGCAGGTACGGTGATTACGATGTTACCTGCTGCATCACACGTGAGAAGTGTTTACCTTGGCGACTTACACGGTGGGGTCGGGGTACTGAACCTCGTGGCACCAAATACCTTGCTCATCGATTGTTCTACCATTGATCCAGATTCGTCACGATTGGTTGCGAATGAAGCGGGAAATAAGCAGCTATTGTTCGTGGATTCACCAGTATCAGGAGGGGTAACTGGAGCAAAAGCGGCGACTTTGACGTTTATCGTTGGGGGCTCAGATCAAGCTTTCTCAAAAGCCAACGCTATTTTGCAATACATGGGCAGAAATGTGTTCCATGCAGGTAAAGCCGGCGATGGTCAGATGGCTAAGATCTGCAATAACTTGATGCTCGGTATTTTAATGTCCGGAACGTGTGAAGCGCTCAATCTTGGCATAGATCATGGTCTCGATCCTAAGGTTCTCTCGAATATCATGCTGCAAAGCTCAGGACGCAACTGGGCATTAGAGCTCTACAACCCTTGTCCTGGTGTGATGGAAAGTGCGCCGGCAAGTCATCAATATCAACCGGGCTTTATGAGCAAATTAATGCTGAAAGATTTGGGCTTAGGGTTGGATGCCGCTCTACAAACGCATTCTTCTGTTCCTATGGGGTCGCTTGCTCGTAATTTGTATGCGTTCCATAACTCAAGCGGATATGGGGAGCTCGATTTCTCAAGTTTGTTTGAGTTCTATAAAAATCAAAAATAAGTGTAATTAATGAATGTGAGAGATTCATTTTCTCGCTCGTTCTTCGCGGTAGGGAATGACGATGTTCGATAACCGATTACTATTCATGTTACTCGTCATTCCGGCAAAGCCCTAACGGACATATTACCGATAAAGGCTTTTTGTGTTTGTGACATTGTCACGACGCTTCTCGGAAAAGTTACAAAACGTTGGAGTATCGTAATGGATTTAAGAAACAGTGTTATCGCTATTACTGGCGCGGGGCAGGGGCTCGGGCAGATGACGGCGATTGTTCTTGCTCGTGCGGGCGCTGACTTGGCTCTGCTTGATATCAATGAAGCTGGATTGCGAGACACTCAACAGCAATGCCAGATGTTGAGTGCTAAGGCGCTCACTTACCAATTAGATGTCACCAATGAACAGGACGTTGAACAGACGTTCAGTGACATTATTCAAGATTTTGGTCGGCTTAACGGGCTCGTTAACAATGCAGGCGTATTAAAAGATGGCTTGTTGGTTAAAATGAAAGAGGGTGCTATCTCCAAGATGCCATTAGAACAGTTCAATCTGGTCATGAATGTAAACGTAACTGGTACTTTCCTTTGTGGTCGAGAGGCTGCAGTGAAAATGATAGAAACTGAATCTAGTGGTGTGATCATCAACATTTCAAGTGTTGCGCGTGCAGGAAACATCGGCCAAACCAATTATTCTGCTTCCAAAGCGGCGGTCGCAACCATGGCCACCACCTGGTCACGCGAGTTAGCCAAATATTGTATCCGTGCGGCGGCAATTGCGCCGGGTGTCGTACACACCCCTATGGCTGGGAATATGAAACCGGAAGTAATAGAACGTCTGGAAAAAATGATTCCAGTCGGAAGAATGGCAAAGGCGGAAGAAATCGCACAGTCAGTGAAGTATATCTTTGAAAATGAGTACTTTACAGGGAGAGTGCTAGAAATTGATGGTGGTCTGAGGATGTAACCGAACGAATAAATTTTAGGGGTTTAACTAACTAATTTTAAAGATATTTTCTTTCCATTTTGAGTGTGACTGGGTATGTAACCAACGATTCATAAACCAACTGAATACTATGTGTATTAGATAGTTTTTAAGCAAATACCATGTAAAAAATGTGTGAAACCAGTAAATTGATCTATGTCACATTTTGTGTCCTAGGTTTTTAGTGATTATGATGTCAGTTTTGAGTGATTAACTCGTCAATAGCCAACGTTTATTATTTCCATTTAAGCTACAGCCCTTCAGGCATAAAGGCTTCTAATTCTTATTTAAGCTGCTTCGCTGAGAATTCCCTTTCTTTACTTTCTGTTGATAAATGAAATGTTAGTTTCCAGATATGGCTCGTGAGCTTTAACTGCGAAGTCCTCATAATGCGGCCGAATGTAACATTGTATTTCAAAGTGTAACAATAAACTCACACTGGTTGTGGGGTTTTAATTGCGTTTTGACGTCCAATGTCGCATACGCTCAACACATAAACATTCTAATGACTATAACAACTGGTTCTGGGCATTTGCTTAGAAACCAGACAACCATCGAGAAAGTTAATGGAAGCCTCAAGATACACACGCATCTTATCGAGAGGGAGTCTGGCGTCCGTCATACTTTTGCTCTCAGGATGTAATTCTGCTTTGCTTGACCCCAAAGGTGCTATTGGTGTCCAGGAAAAAGAGCTGATCATCACTGCTCTTTTGCTGATGTTGATCGTCGTGATCCCCGTGATTCTTATGACGATTTACTTCGCCTATCGATACCGCGCAAGTAACACTCATGAAGAGTACGCCCCTGAGTGGTCGCACTCGACCAAAATCGAAGTGGTGGTATGGACTATTCCAATCATCATTATTGCGATTCTAGCCGCTATCACATGGCGTTCTACTCACGAACTGGAGCCATCTAAGCCTCTGGAAAGTGACGTAAAACCGATAACGATAGAGGTCGTTGCGCTAGATTGGAAATGGCTGTTCATCTACCCGGAAGAAAATATCGCGACGGTTAACTACGTAGCGTTTCCAAAAGATGTGCCAGTTCAGTTCAAATTGACGTCCGACAACATCATGAACGCGTTCTTCATTCCTCGTTTAGGTAGTCAGATTTACGCCATGCCAGGCATGGTAACCAAGCTAAACCTGATTGCTAACCACGAAGGTGACTTCAAGGGCTTTGCGTCGAACTTCAGTGGGGAAGGCTTCTCACAAATGAAGTTCACTGCGTCAGCTATGCCTGATCGCGCTGCATTCCTGAATTGGGTGCAGAAAGTTAAAGCGAGTCCAGACCGCATTGAAGACTGGGTACAGTACAGGACGCTAGCTGAACCTAGTATCGCTGAGCCGGTGACCTTGTTCTCAAGTGTACCTCCGTTTCTGTTCAGCAACGTCGTGACTCAGCATCCTGGTTCTATGAACTGTTTGCCTGAAAACCAAGGATAATCGCAATGTTTGGAAGATTAACTCTGGATTCAATTCCATTCCATGAACCTATTATCGTCATCACCCTAGCGGTAGTGGCTTTAGTCGGTTTAGCCGTGGTTTACGCGGTGACTAAAGCTGGAAAGTGGCAGTATTTGTGGAATGAATGGTTTACTTCGGTAGACCACAAAAAACTAGGCTTTATGTACATCGCGGTTGCGATGGTAATGCTTATTCGTGGTTTCGCTGACGCGGTAATGATGCGTAGTCAGCAGCTACTTTCGTCTGCGGGTGAGGCGGGTTACCTGCCACCAGAACACTATGACCAAATTTTTACGGCCCACGGCGTGATCATGATTTTCTTCGTCGCAATGCCATTGGTTATTGGTCTGATGAACATCATCGTTCCGCTGCAAATTGGCGCACGTGACGTGGCTTTCCCGTACCTAAATAACCTAAGCTTCTGGCTGTTTATCGTTGGTGTTATCCTGACGAACATGTCGCTAGGTCTTGGTGAGTTTGGCCGTACTGGTTGGTTGGCTTATCCGCCATTATCAGGTATCGAAGCAAGTCCTGGAGTCGGCGTTGATTACTGGATTTGGGCGCTGCAAATTTCAGGTGTTGGTACAACGCTAACAGGTGTGAACTTCTTCGCGACGATCCTGCGCATGCGTACGCCTTCAATGCCAATGATGAAAATGCCTGTTTTCACTTGGGCATCTCTGTGTGCAAACATCCTAATCATCATTTCATTCCCAATCCTGACGGTAACTATCGCGCTACTAACGCTGGATAGATATCTGGGCATGCACTTCTTTACCAATGATCTTGGCGGCAACGTAATGATGTACGTCAACCTGATTTGGGCATGGGGTCACCCAGAAGTGTACATTCTGATCCTGCCGATCTTCGGTGTGTTCTCAGAAGTGACGGCGACATTCTCTCGCAAGAAGCTATTTGGTTACACCTCGCTGGTATGGGCAACGATTGTAATTACAATTCTCGCGTTCGTTGTTTGGCTACACCACTTCTTCACAATGGGTTCTGGTGCGAACGTCAATGCCTTCTTTGGTATCGCCACGATGATCATTTCTATCCCGACCGGGGTTAAGATTTTCAACTGGCTATTCACCATGTACAAAGGGCGTATTCGCTTTACAACGCCAATGTTGTGGACGGTTGGCTTCCTGATCACCTTTACCGTTGGTGGTATGACGGGTGTATTGATGGCGGTACCGGGTGCGGACTTCGTTCTGCATAACTCAGTATTCCTGATTGCACACTTCCACAACGTAATTATCGGTGGTGTGGTATTTGGTTGTTTCGCTGCGATCACTTACTGGTTCCCGAAAGCGACAGGTTTCACCATGAATGAAGCTTGGGGCAAACGTGCGTTCTATCTTTGGATCATTGGTTTCTTGATGGCGTTCCTACCGCTATACGCGTTGGGCTTTATGGGTATGACTCGTCGTATCAGCCAAGAAATCAACCCAGAATTCTTCCCACTATTGGCGGTTGCTGCCGCGGGTACAGTCGTCATTGCTCTGGGTGTATTGTCTCAATTCATCCAAATTTACGTCAGTATTCGTGACCGCGAGCAAAACCGTGATCTTACTGGTGACCCGTGGGATGGCCGTACTCTTGAGTGGGCAACGTCTTCACCACCACCGTTCTACAACTTTGCACACCTTCCAAAAGGTGATGTGCTGGATTCATTCTGGTACGAGAAACAAAGTGGTGAGTTTGATCCAACTAAGGAAGTGGAATACGAGCGTATTCACATGCCTAAGAACACGCCAACAGGCATTTATGTGTCAGCTTGGTCACTGCTATTCGGCTTTGGCATGATTTGGTACATCTGGTGGTTAGCTGGCTTGAGTCTGGTAGCTATCGTCGTAACTTGTATCAAACACAGTTACAACGAAGATGTGGACTACTACGTTGAAGTTGAAGAAATCAAAGCGATTGAAGCAGCACGACGTGCACAGCTTGAAGAAGCGAAGAAAGGTTCTGTGAAAGATAACGAAAGCAAAGATGATCTGGAGGTGACGTATGCAAACTAATGTCGCTGCTCATCATGACCATGATCACCACCATGACACGAATGGCAATAAGCTGTTTGGTTTCTGGGTTTACCTGATGAGCGACTGTGTATTGTTCGCAACTTTGTTTGCAACGTACGCAGTACTTTCCAGCAACTCGATTGCAGGTCCAACAGGTAAAGACATTTTCGAATTGCCTTTCGTGTTCGTTGAAACCATGTTGCTGCTATTCAGTAGTATCACGTTTGGTTTTGGCATGATTGCGATGAAACGTAATGATGTTGCTGGCCTTAAGCGCTGGCTGCAAATTACTTTTGCGCTGGGTCTTGGCTTCATCTGCATGGAAGTATACGAGTTCCATCACTTGATTGCTGAAGGTTACGGCCCTCAGGAAAGTGCGTTTCTCTCTGCGTTCTTTACATTGGTAGGTACGCACGGCTTGCACGTGTCATTTGGTCTGATTTGGTTGGCAGTGGCTTATCACCAACTGTCTACCAAAGGCCTGAACGATAACATGGCGATGCGTTTTAACTGCTTGAGCCTGTTCTGGCACTTCCTGGATATTGTTTGGATCTGTGTCTTTACCATCGTTTACTTACTGGGGGTAATGTAATGGGACAACATATTGAAACAAGTGCATCTGATTACGTTAAAGGCTTCGTTGCGTCGCTTATTCTAACGGTGATTCCATTCTACTTTGTTTGGGCGCAATCTCTGCCACAGGCAACGACATACGCGGTTCTGTTTGGCTGTGCATTGGTTCAGATCTTTGTGCACTTCAAATACTTCCTGCATATGGAAGCGAAGACAGATGATGGTCGCTGGAATCTGGTTTCACTGATGTTTACTGCCATTGTTGTGCTTATTCTGATCGCAGGTTCGATCTGGATTATTTACAACATGAACGTCAACATGAAGTTGTAGGCCAAGGTATGCTGAAAAGTTATTTGTCTATCACCAAACCGGGCATTATTTTCGGCAACCTGATTTCTGTTGCGGCGGGGTTTTTCCTCGCCGCAAAAACAGAACCTGCTAGCCTGACGTTGTTTCTGACAACGTTGGCTGGTGTGGGGCTTGTCATTGCTTCAGGTTGCGTGGTGAACAATATTTTTGATCGCGATATCGATCAAAAGATGGCGCGTACTCAGAACCGTGAGCTAGCGAAAGGAAACATCAATATAGATGTCGCGTTTGTCTATGCTTTGGTTTTGCTTTTGGTTGGAACGGGCTTACTGTTTCAACTCGCCAATCCACTTTCTGCCGTTGTTGTCCTGCTCGGTTATGTGTATTACGTGTTCTTTTACACCATGTGGTACAAGCGTAACTCGGTTTACGGCACTTTAGTCGGCAGTATTTCCGGTGCTGTTCCGCCATTAGTTGGCTATCTGGCAGTGACAAACTTCATTAGCTTAGAAGCCATTTTGCTGTTCACTATGTTCTGCCTGTGGCAAATGCCGCACTCGTACGCGATTGCCATGTTCCGCATGCAAGACTACCGAGAAGCGGGCATTCCTGTACTGCCTGTTAAAGAAGGCATCCATAAAGCCCATCGTCATATGAAAGCGTACGTGGTGGCCTTTGGTGCTGTTTCATTGGGACTCTTTTTGCTCGGTGAAGCAGGGTATGAATACCTGGCTGTCGCAGCCGTTGTTTGCTTTATGTGGACAAAAGTGACTTTCCGCAGCATTGACGATGAAAACTACGTTGCGTGGTCGAAGTCGGTGTTTAAAGTCTCTTTGCTGGTGGTAATGGGAATCAGTGGAGTGCTAGGGGTAGAGTTACTTCCGTTGGCGATTTAGACGTCAGACGCCAATTCACATAGGAAGAAATCCGTACTTCGGCTATCTTTTTACTCCATCAAAAAACGGCTCACAAGGAGCCGTTTTTAATATCTAGCTTAATTTAAAGCACTAAACCAGCGTTTCCAGCATCGCTGCATCGTATTCGACAAGTTCTTTGTTTTCCTGAACTCGGTTTACGTAGTCTGGGTTGGCGATGAATTGACGACCAATGGCAACCAAATCAAATTTATTCGCTTGGATTGCTTCTGCGCCAGTTTCTGCGGTATAGCCACCCACACCCATCAACGTCTTTGAGTAAGTCTCACGCAGGTATTGCGATACGCGGCCACCAAGGAAGTCAAATTCTACGCTGTCATCAAACATACCTTCGTGCAAGTAAGCCAAGTTACGCTTTTCTACTTCTGGCAGGAAGTAATCAAACACCTGACGGTCGCGAGGGTCAGCTTCTATATGCATGTAACCAGCAGGGGACACGCGCAAGCCAACAAGTTCTGAACCGATACGGGCAACAACGGCATCTATCACTTCAAGTGGGAAACGGGACATGTTTTCTGGTGTTTCACCGTATTCATCTGTTCGATGGTTTGTATCGAAGTGTAGGAACTGATCCAGTAGGTAACCATTGGCAGCGTGGATCTCTACTCCATCAAATCCTGCATCAATCGCGTTTTGTGCCGCCTGTGCGTAGTCTTCTACTAACTGAGCAATCTCTTCGTGAGTGGCTGGTTTTGGCACGGTGTAAACGAGTTCGCGCATACGAGGAACGGTGCCATCAAATGCGACCGCAGAAGGCGCTAATACGTACTCTCCACCAAAGAAGTGCGGGTGAGCGACACGACCAGTATGCCAAAGCTGGGCAAAGATCTTACCGCCGTTCGCGTGCACTGCGTCGGTGACTTTTTTCCAACCTTCAATTTGTGCTTGGGTAAAAAGCCCCGGCGTATTCGGGTAACCCTGACCGTCTGCACGAATAATGGTTGCTTCGGAAATGATCAAACCTGCATCTGCACGTTTCGCGTAGTAATCCACCATTGCATCATTAGGCACCAGATCATCGTCTGCCATACAGCGCGTGAGTGGCGCCATTGCAATTTTGTTTTTCAGTGTAATTTTGTCGTTGAGTTTATACGCTTCGAATAATGTTGTTGTCATGAGCATGCTCCTAATGAACGCTAGGGTAATATGCTAACCCTTTTTTGAATGATCATTCAAGATGTTTTTTGAACGCTCATTCAAATAGCTTGTTAAACCTTGTTAACCCCAGTAAACTTAGGGTGTTTGTAAGGTTATAGAGCCCAGCTAGTTGAGAAATGTCAGATGAGAAATGCCGAATTCGACCGAGAATATGTTTTAAGCTCAGCGATGAATGAGTTCATTGCTAAGGGCTACAATAAAACCAGCATGCAAGATTTGAAGCGTGCGACTGGGCTGCATCCGGGCTCTATTTATTGCGCATTTGAGAACAAAAGAGGCCTATTGCTCGCTTCTCTTGACCATTACACGACGACGAAATCTCAGGCTTTTGAGCAGTTCTTCAACGACCCTAAACAGATTCTGTCAGGCTTTGAACGTTATCTTCATGACATTATCGAGTTCAGCGAATGTGAAAGCGGTAAAGGCTGTTTATTGCAAAAGGCGTTGAGTGAGCTTGATCAGCAAGATGAAGAGATCGAAGCCATCATTTGTAACATGCTTGAGCAATGGAAACTCAGTATTCAATCCAAGCTAGAGTTAGCAAAAGAGAATGAAGAAATTGCACCAGGGACCGATTGCGAGTTGTTAAGTGATTTTCTGGTGATGAATATTTACGGGTTGCGGGCGTTTGCCAGTACGAGACCGACTGAAGCACGTCTGGGCCAACTCGTCGACAAAATCATGCAGAGTCTGAAGAGCAGCTGTGTGGATGGAAAAGCAGTGGCCTAAGTATTGCGGTTCGAGATTCGAGAAAGGATGGCTGTGATGCCATCCTTTTTTATAGCGAGCGACGTTTTTATCGTTAATATCGTTTTTATGCCGAGGTCGGGTTCAATCGATGTTGACGTCGGCTGTACACGTATAACGCAATTCCTGGAATATAAAGAATCGCTGAAAGTAATAGTGTATCGACACCAGCCGCATAAACCAGCCAAATGCCATAAATACTGGCTCCAAAGCCAATCAATTTTAACTGCAAGCGAGCGTTAGTCTGGATGGATAACTTAAGCAGATACGCGCCAACCAAGAAATAGGGTATCAAAATCATTGACGTCGAAATCAAAACGAGTGTGTTATAACCTTCTCCCGTAAGCATCACGAGTATTAAACACAGTTGCACCGTTAAACTGGTTAGTAACAGCGAGTTTTTCGGGGTGTCGTTATCGTTAGATTTCGCAAAGAACTTAGGAAACGCACCGTATTTAGCCGCGGTGTAAGGGACTTCGGCAGAATACAAAATCCAGCTTAAGTACGACGCCAGCACCGATACAATTAAACCAATACTGATCACCGCTTTACCCCACGAACCAGTCATCGTAGCCATCAGCCCAGCCATCGAAGGATTCGATATCGTGGCGATCTCTGCACGAGAAGCAATTCCGAGTGACATAAGAGAAATCAAAACGTACAAGATTAAGGCGGCGATAACACCAAGGTAAGTTGCGCGGCCTATGTCTTTTCGGTTTTTTGCTCGTCCCGACAAAATTACAGCACCTTCAATACCAGTAAACACCCACAGTGTAATTAGCATCGTACCTTTCACTTGCTCTATAAAAGGTTGTTGTAATGTTTCTCCTTGTGGATCGATATGAAAAGTATCGGTATCAAAGAAGTAGTACGCTGCGCAGACAAAGAGGATTAGCGGCACACTCTTAGCCAACGTCGCCAGCAGATTAATGAAGGCGGCTTGCGTGACTCCTCTTAGGATCAAACTGTGAACTGACCACAGCACGAGGGACTCGCAGATGAAGGCATAGATGGTTGTACCATCACCAAATAACGTGAAGTTTGGGGTATCTACAAAAGCGCCGAGCGCAGCAAAGGCAACGACAAGGTAGCCAACAACACCGATAGTTGCACACAACCAATAGCCCCATGCAGAAAGGAAACCTGCGAGATCACCAAACCCTTCTCTGGCATAGGCATAGATGCCGCCGTCCAAATCTGGCTTAAGGCGAGATAGGTGAAGAAAGCAACCTGCCAGAAGCAGAATGCCGACACCAGTAATCGTCCAGCCGACGATCATCGCATTGAGTCCGGCTACCTCTGCCATGTTTTGCGGTAGGCTGAATATTCCTGCACCAACCATTGAACTAAAGACTAACGCTGTCAATGCGGTTAAGCCAATTCGATTTCCTTGCGACATATTTAACCTAACCTTTGAAATGCTGACTTAGCTTAGCAATGTGTTCGGGCCCGATACCACAGCAACCACCGATGATAGACGCGCCAGATTGACGCCATTTTTCTGCCCAAATCAGGTAAGCATCAGGGCTTAAGTCGTCACGAATTTCATCGAGACCATCATTAGCCGTTGCATCTTTTGGTTGCGGAGGAAACGCATTCGCGTAAACACCAAGGCGGATGTGAGATAAACCGATTTCCTCTAGTGTACGCACTGAAACTTGTAATGCTTCCTCTACGATTTCTGGTTGGCAACAGTTAAACAAAATGGCGCTTACCCCAGCTTGTGCCATGGTTGTGACCGCCTGTTGTACCGTCTCACCGGAGCGCAGACATGGCTCGTCTGTAGGCTCAGAATCCTCCAGTGTAAACGAGACCCAAAATGGTTTCGCTTCTGAAGTTAACTCGTCTACCAGTGCCTTCACTGCCACAGATTCGGCAATTAAGCTTTGCGTTTCCGCGAGCCAGAAATCGACCGAATCTGACAAGCCGAGAATTAATGGAGTCGCTAAGTCACGTACGTGTTCCCGATCGTACAGGTCTGGTCGGTATGAGCCGAATAGAGGAGGAAGTGAACCCGCGACTTTAGCCCCAGTACCTTGCGCCGCTTCCTTTGCTACTTGGCCAGAAAGCGCAGCGAGTGATTGTCCTGCTTCTTTGAAGCGCGCTTCTCCAATATGAAATGGCACCAATGCGTAACTGTTAGTTGTAATGACCTGAGCACCGCTTTGAATGTAGTCAGTGTGTACATCTTTAACGATTTCAGGCGCTTCGATCATAGCAAGCGCAGACCACTCCGGCTGACGAAAAGGCGCACCACGACGATTTAATTCTCGTCCCATACCACCATCAAGAATCAACATCGTATTTGTTTTCATTTTTCTTACACCTTTAAATAGAAATCTAGCCGTTTGGATGGCTAAAATTAAATGAGAACGTTACCAATTTCAACCGTTAATTGTTAGTTTGTTCATATTCGCTATTAAGTGATTAGGTTTTGAACAGCTCAACTTGTCCATGAGCTATAGAGGCGATGCTTGTGAGCGAGTAGCTGAGTTGAGTTACTTCTTGTATGTTCGTATACATCAGATGAATCAAATATTGCGTGAATAGCTATTCAATTGAATCGTGCGCATTGTCATATCGGCGTAATAACAATTAAGTAAATTCTTCACAAAAATGAAGGAACGAATCATCGTTATGAACGACGTGCTAACGCGGCTATGGAACCACAATCACGCACCATGGATCTTTAAGATAGGTTGTCTTTTATTGATAACCTCACTTCTCTTGGTTGTTCAATCGCTCCGTGCTGAATTACCGCCAGTTACATCATTTAACCAGTTATCCTGTTCGGAACTCGATCAGAACTATCAACCTGTTTCTGATCGTTACCAATTGGATATACTCATTCCTGCTCACGCTATGGCATTACCGTTGCTATCAAAATTATGTGAAGACCCGGAATTTAATGGTCAGTATTCGGATATCGTGGTGCATTGGCTTCCTCGCAGACAGGTGACGCCGCAAACCATTTATAGTCAAAAATTTGATGTGATGTGGGCGAGGGAATACCAACTTTCCGGCTTGAGCCCCGATTACGCCAATTATTACGACAAACTGCTCAGCCTGTCTGGTTATGATGTGTTGTGGTTTGCTAATCAACCGATTGATGATCAGTTTCTAAAGACCCATCGAATAGGTTTACTGAACGATACCTTTAGCCGTTCGGGCTACCAGCTTCCGGTAAAACAGTTAACGTCGCTCTCTATTGATGTGCGCTCTTCTCTGGTGACTTTATATCCAACGCGTAAAGCAATGATTGACGCCTTCAAGAAAGGAGAGGTTGACGTGATTTCGGGGACCAATCATAGCTCGATAAACCAATCAGAACTGGAGGTACATACATCGGTGATTGCCAATGGTGTTTCTGCAGGTGGATGGTTTGTTTCTCATTCGTGGGTGCGCTTGTCAGATGAGATGCTCCGTCAACGGTTAGCTCAAGCGTTAGGAGAGATAGGATAATGACTTTGAAAGTGATAGCGCAGGACAACTGGAAATTGTTGGCCGGGCTGACGTTATTTTATTTGATGGTGTCCTTAGTCAGTGGTGCGTTTTTTACCCAATACCGTTATTCGAAATTTGTGAATCAAGACTTAATGTCTGCGCGCAGTCATATTTGGCTTGATGGTGCGGAAATGGGTGAGCGTCCAGAAACACAACGTATTTTCAAATTGAAAAGCCAGCTGTTGTTGGATCAGGTTAGTTGGTACAACCCAATACAAATTTTTAGCGAGTGTCATACTGCCGCGCCGTCTTTGTCTCCTGAAGACAACTACTCTCTGAGACTACCATTAACATTTTCTCTCGATTTATCCGCAGACCAAACTGGCGACTTAATCGATATAAACTGTCAATTGCAAGGCGAGAACTGGCTTTTTACCTCTATTTTGTGCGCCGCTTTGTCGATCCTATTTATCTCTTTTCAGCCTCGTCCACTTAATACAGATGACCTGAAACTGCTTAAGCGATTACTGCAAATTGGCGGAACCAGTGTTGATCAAAAGCGTTGGAAGCAAGCTATTGAGAAATTTCGTGAAACAAATCCAGACAAGGGCATTAATGAAGATTACCTCAGACGAGTTCTCGAAACCAAAGCGGAAAAGTTTCAATCTGTAGAAGAGAGATTCAGGTTGCTTGAACAGGCATCTAAGCCACTCACGTTGTCGTTTTTAGTCAATAGTGGGAATGTCGAAGTGCGTGTCAATGATGTCATGATCCCAATGTCTACTACACCGGCAATTTACTGGCTATGGTACGCGAAAAAGCGCATGACGCATTCTAATGACGGTTGGGTATTGAATCCGCCAAGTAACCGACCTTCTCAGTCACTGGCTGCGGAGCTGATTACATTGATGGAAAATTATGGTGGTCACGGAAGAGCAATCAGTGAACTCAAGCAGAACGGATTAAAGGCAAAAACGCTCGACCAAAATCGCAATAAAATTAAAGATGCATTGGTTAATAGTTTAGGAGAAAGCTTTATTGAACAATTTGGCTTTGAAAGTGATAAACAAGAAGACAATACGCAATCAATTTATCGTTTGAAGATATCTCCAAATGATATTTCAATAAATGAAATTTGATTTATCTTATTGAAACTAATGGATAATATTTTATAGATATCTCTAAACTGTAATCAGATATATTTGTAACAGAAGCTTCATCATTTTTCGTCAAAGTAGCTGCCACTGAGTTCGGACAAGGTGTCTGAATGGAAACTGAAAGCAGTGAAATAAACGGAAATATTATGAACAAATTATCAAAACTTTGCCTTGCGATGGCGGTGGGCTCTTCATGTGTAATTTCAGCAAATGCACTTGCGTTGAATATCGTTTTAACCAACGACGATAGCTGGGAAACAACCAACATCCAACTGTTGAAATCAGCATTAGAGGAAGCAGGCCACGATGTGATCATGTCTGCACCTTGTACGGGGCAAAGTGGTAAAGGTGGCGCAATGAGTCACTACCGCCCAGTGTCGATTGATGAATCCCAGGCTGGAGAGCAGGAATTTTGTGTCGGTGATACAGATACGAGTGTTGCATTTAAAGATTATGTCGAAGGGACACCAGTCATGGCGGCGATTTACGGTATCGATATCGCGGCGAAGAATGTCTGGGGACAAGATCCAGATCTCGTCATCTCAGGTCCTAATGAAGGTAACAACTTGGGCTTTATGAACAACAACTCTGGAACGCTAGGTGCAACAATGGCAGCCTTGAGCCGAGGTATTCCTGCGATTGCAATTAGTGCTCATCATAATACTTCAAGTGACGCCGAACAGTCTCAGCTTGTAGCTAATGTTGTCGTTGATATTGTGGCTCAGCTCGTTGCTAGCCAGTCATCGGGAGCACCACTTTTACCTGCCTATACGGGATTAAACTTGAACACGCCAGAAGACATGAACAACCACCTGGGATACAAGTTTACCGACGTAGGTTGGAACGCGGGGGCAGAGTTTGCATTTAGTGAAGATCTTTCGCAGCAAAGCACCGCAGTCTACTACATGATGAAACGCCTAATGGAAGAGGGAATGGACTCTAGCGAAGCGCAAGTTGAAGCGGTGGCTTTACTAAAAGACAAAAAAGGACTCGCATTTAACATGGGTGATGCCGGCGATACTAATCAGAACTCTGAGGGTGTTGCTGTAAAACAAGGGTACATTACTATCAGTACCATTGACGGTAACGTTCAAGCGGCGCGCGGTAAAGTGGCATTGGTAGAACAACGTCTTGTTGGCTTGGAATAGGAGCGACAAGAATGAATCGACACAATACTTTGTTTGTTACTTTATTATCGGTTTTCGCTCTGTGGGGATGTAATAGCGACAGTGATGACAACAGGCAAGCGCATGTGGAAAGTGGTGTTTACTCAGGCGTTATTTGGGCGGATGACGCCTCTCCAGATGGTGCGCAGGTCGTTATACAAGAGGGAGTGGAGCCACAACTTACGCTTTGGGATGCGAGAGAACATCAAACTTCGTACCTAGGGGCTCTAAGCAATGATCAAATTACGTTTTTAACCGCTTCCGTTAACTGTGAAATGAGCGGTACTAACTTAACTTGTAATAATGCTAATGGTTCTTCCGTTTTATTACCCATCACCAAAGAGAGCGCTGACCTGAGCAATTATGCTGGCACTTATCAGGCAAGATACTCTGACGGACTGTATCAAATGTCGATTGATGAATCGGGGGCAATCGCGTTAACTGGATCTGCGTGTAGCAGTGAAGGTTCGCTTTTTACTTCGGCAGGATTAGAAAGCGTAATCATGATGGAACTGCTTGATGCGCAATGCATTCAGATTGGAAATGTAAATATTGCGACGCTTGAAGTGGATAATGATTCTTTGGTTAGTATCAACGTTCAAACAGATAGTGATGAGTTCCCACAAGTCTGGGTTAAACTGTAATAGATTTACAGTGTAAACAAAAAGCCGCTAAAAATAGCGGCTTTTGATTTAATACGCACCAAAGTGCATTTCCAGTGTATGTGGCTCGTTATTAAACCAAATCGAATCGGTCTGCGTTCATGACTTTCGTCCAAGCCGAGATAAAGTCTTTTACGAACTTCTCTTGATTGTCATCTTGAGCGTACACTTCAGCATAAGAACGCAAGATGGAGTTTGACCCAAAGACTAAGTCTACGCGCGTTGCTGTCCATTTCGCTTCACCTGTTTTACGGTCACAAATATCGTAAGAGTTGCGGCCAGTTGGTTTCCATGTGTACGACATGTCCGTTAGGTTTACGAAGAAGTCATTGGTCAGCGCACCTACACGGTCAGTAAACACACCATGTTGAGTACCGCCGTGGTTAGTACCAAGTACACGCATACCACCTAGTAGTACCGTCATTTCTGGACCGGTCAGACCAAGCAGCTGTGCACGGTCTAGCAGCATTTCCTCTGGTTTAACGGCATAATGCTGTTTCTGCCAGTTTCGGAATCCGTCAGCCACTGGTTCAAGGACATCGAATGACTCAACATCGGTTTGCTCAGCCGTAGCATCGCCGCGACCAGGTGTAAATGGCACTGTAACGTCAAAACCTGCCGCTTTAATTGCTTGTTCAAGCCCGACATTACCAGCAAGCACGATAGTATCCGCCACGCTGACACCAGATTCATCTGCAATCTTAGTTAGTACATCAAGTACGCGAGCCAGACGTTGTGGTTCGTTGCCTTCCCATGCGTTTTGTGGAGCTAAGCGTATGCGTGCGCCGTTAGCACCACCTCGAAGATCCGAGTGTCGGAATGTACGTGCACTGTCCCAAGCGGTTGAAACCAAATCAGAAACGCTTAAGTCCGTTGCTGCTATTTTTGCCTTTACTGCGTTTGCGTCGTAGTTGGTCGTGCCAGCAGGGATTGGATCTTGCCAGATAAGATCTTCGGCTGGTACATCTGGGCCAATATAACGCGCTTTAGGGCCTAAATCGCGGTGCGTCAGCTTAAACCAGGCTCTCGCGAATACTTCGTTAAAGTACTCTTGGTCTTGGTAGAAGCGCTCAGAAATCTTGCGATACTCAGGGTCAACCTTCAAAGCCATATCGGCATCTGTCATCATTGGGTTGTAACGAATTGACGGATCTTCAACATCGACTGGCTTATCTTCTTCTGCGATATCTACAGGCTCGTATTGCCAAGCGCCGGCAGGGCTTTTGGTTAGTTGCCACTCATGTTCTAGTAGCATTTTGAAATAGCCGTTGTCCCATTGAGTCGGATGGCTTGTCCAAGCGCCTTCAACGCCACTGGTTACGGTGTCACGGCCAATGCCGCGAGATTTGTGGTTATTCCAACCAAGACCTTGCTCTTCAATGTCGGCACCTTCAGGGTCTGGACCTAAGTTTGCCGCGTCGCCATTACCGTGAGCTTTACCAACCGTGTGACCACCTGCCGTTAAAGCGACGGTCTCTTCATCATTCATCGCCATACGTGCAAAGGTGACACGCATGTCGGCTGCGGTTTTAAGAGGGTCTGGATTACCGTCTACACCTTCCGGGTTCACATAGATCAAACCCATCATCACTGCTGCCAGAGGGTTTTCAAGGTCACGTTCGCCAGAGTAACGGGTACCTTCGCCACCACTTGGCGCTAACCATTCTTTTTCGGAACCCCAGTATATGTCTTTTTCCGGATGCCAGATATCTTCTCGGCCAAAGGCAAATCCAAAGGTTTTAAGACCCATAGATTCATATGCCATGTTACCCGCAAGAAGCATTAAATCTGCCCAGCTTATTTTGTTGCCGTATTTTTTCTTAATTGGCCACAACAAGCGACGAGCCTTATCTAAGTTACCGTTGTCTGGCCAAGAGTTAAGTGGCGCAAAGCGTTGGTTACCGGTTGAACCACCCCCGCGACCATCAGTGGTGCGGTAGCTACCAGCAGAGTGCCACGCCATACGAATCATTAAGCCGCCGTAGTGTCCCCAGTCCGCTGGCCACCACTCTTGGCTGTCCGTCATTAGCGCTTTCACATCATTTTTTAAGGCTTCAACGTCAAGTGATTTAAGTGCTTCACGGTAGTCGAAGTCTTCACCAAGTGGGTTTGTTTTTTTATCGTGCTGATGGAGAATGTCTAAGTTAAGCGCGTTCGGCCACCATTCCATCACGGTCGAACCGGTGGAAGTCATGCCACCATGCATTACCGGGCACTTTCCTGCTGAGTTATTATCGCTGTTGTTCATAGGGTGTCCTTTTAGCAGTGAAATATTATTTTTTCTTAAACAGAAAATGTAAGTGTTTTATCACTGTTTGATTATCTGTTTAGAAGTTAATGTTTATACATCTCAGTAACTTGTAATTGATAATAGTAAGGAACCTGAGATTTATCATATCACTTAGACCGATTAATTTAATAAGCTAAGCCTATCAATCTCTCGCAGGAGTTTTTGGCTCCGCTGGACGTTATGAACCTTTATTTTTAGATAAAACCTTATTTAGATTAGATGCTTAAAAGGGAGTGTAGGTCATGCTCTACAGCAGGATATTAGTCTTGAAAGAAGAGGTGTTTAATCGGAAATAGAAAAGTAATAGTGGGTATTTGAAATGTTAGTAATAGTACTCGTGAAGCAATAAACTCGCCTTTTAAAAATGATCTTAAGTCATATATAAAAGGCGAGTGTAAACGTTTTTTATGATTAATAGCTATTATCAGTGTCTAAACTTATATTATTGTGCCGTCCCATTTATGTAAGTTTTTAACCAATCGTAGGCTGCTGAACCAATAGGATCTCCGATCGATTGACCAGCCGGAATGGAGTCATAAAAGTGGACCCCAGCCCATAAACGACTTAACCCACACTTATCAGAGAATTCGTCCCAAGTACTCCAACCCAAAACGGTGTGCGATTGCGGAGTTACCCCTGGTTCAATTAGAGATGTTCCCGATTGCTTATCTAGGACTTCAAACTGTTCAGGCAAGAATCCAGGTTGCCAGAAACTTAGATCGTTAGCAGCTTCGTAAGGAAGGCCTAACTCTTCTTGTAAGTAGCGCTTGGTCGAAGTGGCATGAGCGCGGCAAAAACTGGCACTGGCTGAAGGGTATTCTGGGTGATTTGCGGATTGTAAATATGGTCGCCATTCACTGCCTTTAAGATCGCTTACTGTACCCATTCCAGGGCCACCCCAAGCGGTAATGTTGTCGTTCTTATACAGATAGCCAATCGCTGAAAATGGCCTGACGGCGTCGTATTTTCGCTTATTGTCCCAAACTGTTATCCCTGCATCGAAGGCTGCGACGTTCACCAGGTAATCAAGCTGAACAAATTGTTCTAGTGATAGGTGGTGATAGAAAGTCGAGGCTAGGGTTGAATAACCCAAGCTAATGATTTTATTGTCATAAAACTCCGAAAATAACTTTTGTTCATCAGTTAAGTCTGCTTGTGCTTCTAATACTTCATTGGCTTGCTCGATATAGTCCGGAAATGCTTTGCCACTTGGATTTATGGCATAAGATCTTGTTGGTTTAGGCACAGTTATGGTTGGTTTGTCGTAACTAAAAGGTTGGGTGCTGCCTAATTGAGGGGTGACAAATTGTTGGGAGAAAAAGATGCCGCTACCAGATGTGAGTGTATCTGGCTGCCATCGTCTAGGGTCGGTTAATTTTTCTGCGGTGTTAACTGGTCGATAGCCTGTGCAATCAGCGTACGGCTTTGGATAATATTGGTTACAGTCGGTTCCTAACTGGTTCATACCATCATCTACACGAGCTGCCACAACGGCGTTACCTGCAAGGTTACCCACGCCTATCGCTGTGTTCGCATCAAGTGTATTGTCATCTGGGTCGAGCCCCACAGTGAGCAGCATGGCATCCCAGTCCGAAGCAAATTGTGGCATTAAGCTATTGAGCACTTTATGGCTGGCGTACATGATTGCGATGTTTCTTGCTGAATCACTGTCTCCTGCGTTAAGTCGACCTAAGTCGGAATGTACACCAATCGCGGTATCACTATAAGGTGCAATAGCGTCAAACCAAGCTGCAGTTATTAGTGTGGTCGTTCTTAATATTAGTGGAGCATCACCGGGAGATACCGTTGACAACAATCTTGGCACTGCCGCTTCTATAACCGTTGCGGGTGCGCATATAGGAAAATTCTCCGGGCAGTCAAAGGCATAAGAAACGCCAGAGACTGAAAGCAAGAGGGTGCCGGTGGCTAACTTTAAAGAAAGTGGTTTAAGTTTCATGCTTGATATCCTATCTAATCCAAGTATTGGATGCTTAAAACATCGGGTTAATACTGCGAACTAAAATCCAATCATTATTTTCTTAATATAAATTAGGTTTATTGTTCTAATTTATATGCGATTTAATCCTCCGTTTGGGTAATATAAAATCTATGAATGTCTTATGGCTAAGCAATTAAATCGTAATATGAACGCCTCGATTTCATCCGTTTAATTTTATTTATGGGAGGGTTATCACCAATCTTGAAAGGGTTTCTGGCTCTTTTTGTGGAATTGGATAAGCAATAAAACTGATATCAATCTTAGTAATTAGTTAGTGATTTCTTTTTGTTAAGTGATTGTATAAGCGATATATTTTCATTTTATTGATTTAAATATCAGTAATGAGACGCTTTTTCATAACTATCTCAATGAATTGCTCATACACTTTAAGCGTTTTAAAAACTGTATCACCCCGAATCTATTGTTGGAGCTCGGGTTCCAAGGTAGACAAGTAAATTAGACGATTAAACCTAATTACAGTGACCTGATTAAACTCGAAAATACTGTTTTCCTTATCTTGCCTACTTTAGAAAATGGACGATCTACTTTTTAGCAATATATTGAGGTTTAAGAAGCAGATTATTGTAACTGGATAATAGCTACTCTAAATAAACGTTTAAGTATGAGGAGCTTGGGTGTCTTATTCAATACTCGCAAGTGCTCATGCAAAACGTATGAGGCAACTTGTATGAAAAGTATCGAAAGCGCTAAGGTCGAAGACTTTATAAAACATTTCGGTGGTGAGGCTATTTTACCTGATGATGCGTCTTATGATGAGGTTCGTAAAATTTGGAACGGCATGATAGACCGCAAGCCCGGTATGATCGCTCGCTGTAAATCGGCGGAAGATGTTGTGTTGTCAGTGAATTTCGCTAGAGAAAACAACTTGCTCGTCTCTGTTCGAGGAGGAGGGCACAACATTGCTGGTAATGCCGTGTGTGATGATGGTTTGATGATAGACTTAACTCTTCTTAACGAGGTTCAGGTCTATCCGTCAGCACAAAAGGCGATTGTCGGACCCGGTTGTACCCTTGGTGACATCGATGCGAAGACACAAAATTATGGTCTGGCCACTCCTGTAGGTATTAATTCTACGACGGGTATTGCTGGTTTAACGCTAGGTGGCGGCTTTGGCTGGCTAAGTCGTAAATATGGTATGACGATTGATAGCTTGGTATCTGCGAACGTGGTGACAGCAGATGGGCGTCAATTGCTTGCTAGTGAGACAGAAAATCAAGATTTATTCTGGGCACTTCGGGGGGGCGGTGGTAACTTTGGCATCGTTACTCAGTTTGAGTTCCAGCTTCACCCTGTTGGTCCTGATGTACTTAGCGGCCTGATCGTATTCCCATTTAGTCAAGCCAAGTCCGTCATTAGTCAATTCGCTCAATTCACGAAAACCGCTCCAGAAGAACTCAGTGTTTGGATGGTTAGCCGCAAAGCGCCACCTTTACCTTTTTTGCCTGAAGAGGTTCATGGTAAAGAGGTCGTCGTTCTTGCCATTTGTTATGCGGGAGATCCTTCCGAGGGTGAAAAGCTGATCGAACCGCTTCGGTCGTTTGGTGATGCTCATGGTGAGCACATCGGTGTACAACCTTTTGCCGCATGGCAGCAAGCCTTTGATCCACTTTTAACGCCGGGTGCACGTAATTATTGGAAATCGCATAACTTTACCGAGCTCAGCGAAGGGGTGATAGACGCTGCTATCGAATACGCAGGGAAATTACCGTCACCTCAATGTGAGATTTTTATCGCCTCTCTAGGCTGTGCCGCTTCCCGCCCTGCGCCTGAATCGATGGCGTATTCTTGTCGTGATGCTGAGTACGTTCTTAATGTCCACGGGCGCTGGGATGCCGCGGAGGATGATGAAAAATGCATTACTTGGGCGCGTGATTTCTTCACGAAAACCAGACCTTTTGCCAGTGGCGGTGCTTACATCAACTTCCTGACTCAGGACGAGTCGGAACGCACCGAGTCTGCTTATGGCCCAACGTACGCACGTCTTCAGGAAATAAAGAAAAAGTATGATCCGAATAACTTGTTCAGAATGAATCAGAATATTCCTCCGCAATAATATTTGGTTTCGAATATGTCTAACTCGTTCTGATTCAATGTCCTGATAGCTCAAGGAATTGCGCTATTAGAACCTTGGCTGACTGCAGCGGCACGTCTCATTACTAAAGGTTCCCCCATTACTGTTTATGAATTTATCCAAGTGGTGGGGGACACCACGGCGAGTAAATCGCAATCCAATCCACAGGTTAACTCCTGCACTTAATCACGTCTCAACTCTTCGTTTTTGATGCACTTTATTATTTACTCGGCTCCGTAATTTATTTACTCATCAAACCAGTCATATGCTCTGTGATGCTGTAATTTACACATACAAAAATTTAACAAAATATATTTTTATACATATATATTGCATAAAATACACTTATTGGTAATATTAACGCCCGATGACAATTAATGCGGTATGACAGCATGAGTATTCAGGTTTGCGGGATCAACAAATCCTACGGTGATACACAAGTTCTTCACGATGTCAGTTTTAATTGTGAAAGCGGTGAAACATTGGTGTTATTAGGCCCAAGCGGCGCAGGGAAAAGCTCTCTACTGCGCGTTCTCAACCTTTTAGAAGGTGCAGATAATGGCCAGTTAAACATCGCGAATGACGCTTTCGACTTTTCAACTGAAATTAAAGAAAAGCATGGTTTAGCGCTTCGCCGTAAAGTCGGTATGGTGTTCCAGCAATACAACCTTTGGCCTCATATGACGGTGATGGAGAACTTGATTGAAGCACCAGTCAAAGTCTCTGGCATGGCAAAAGATGAAGCTAAACAGCAGGCGATGCAGATTTTAGCGACCTTACATTTGGCCGATAAAGCGGATGCTTGGCCAATGCAGCTATCCGGTGGTCAACAGCAGCGAGTTGCGATAGCACGTGCTTTGATGATGAAACCAGAAGTTCTTTTGTTTGATGAGCCAACGGCTGCGCTTGATCCTGAGATTACTAACCAAGTAGTTAAGATCATTAAAGATTTAAGTGGCACGGGCATTACTCAGGTTGTGGTGACACACGAAGTGGATTTTGCCAAAAAGATTGCCAGCCATGTTTTGTACCTTGAGAAAGGGCATATTGTTGAGCATGGTACAAACGACGCCTTTACCAATCCGCAGACGACTCAGTTTGCTGATTACTTAAAACACTAAAAATGTATACCCATAAAAGGGTGTAACTATAAACAACCTTCACAGATGAACGGCTGTCATTGCGAGTGTCAGCCCAAGACGTACACACGGAGTATTGCAATGAAAAAGATTTTACTAGCTTCACTAATCGGCCTTATTTCTGCAAATGCAGCAGCTCAAGAAGAAATCAAATTCGCGATGGAAGCGACGTACGCACCATTCGAATACATGGATGAAAATAACCAAATTCAAGGCTTCGATGTGGATCTTGCGAACGCACTTTGTAAAGAAATGGAAACAAAATGTAGCTTCTACAACCAGGCTTTTGACAGCTTGATTCCTGCATTAAAATTCAAACGTTACGATGCGGCTATCTCAGCGATGGACATCACTGATGCGCGTTTAGAGCAAGTAAACTTTTCTGATTCGTACTACGACAACTCAGCTGCATTCGTTTCTGTGAAAGGCAAAGTTGCGGATAAAACTCAGTTAGAAGGCAAGCGTGTCGGTGTACAAAATGGTACAACTCACCAAACATACCTGCTTGAGCAGCTTCCTGGTGTGACTGCGGTTCCTTATGCAAGCTACCAAGACGCATTCATCGATATGAAAAACGGCCGTATTGATTCTGTTTTCGGTGATACAGCCGTTGTCGCTGAATGGTTCAAGAAAGAAGATAACCTAACTTACGTTGGCGAACGTGTAACGAATGCGAAGTACTTCGGTAACGGTTTTGGTATCGCGGTAAACAAAGACAATGAAGAACTTGTAAACAAACTGAATACTGCGCTTAAAACCGTAAAAGCAAACGGTCAATATGACGTGATCTTCAACAAGTACTTCGGTAACTAATATGGTGTTAACGGGTTACTCTTTATCGCTTGTGCAAGCTAGTTGGATGACAGTCCAGTTAGCTTTTACAAGTCTGTTAGTCGGTTTGATTCTGGCAGTGTTATTCGCCAGCGGTGAAATGTCTCGTCGTATATTCGTGAAATGGCCAACAACAGCCTTTGTCACGGTGATTCGCGGATTGCCAGAGCTTCTTGTTGTGTTGTTCATCTATTTTGGCTCAACACAGGTTCTGTTTTTGATCACCGGTGACTTTATTGAAGTTAGCCCGTTTCTGTCTGGTGTGATTGCGCTGTCATTGATCTTCGCCTCTTACGCTTCTCAGACGTTGCGTGGCGCTCTCAAAGCGGTCGGAAAAGGGCAGAGAGAAGCAGCGAGCGCGCTGGGGATCGGTCCGATTCACGCCTTTGTGCGTATTGCTTTGCCCCAAGCGGTAAGGCACGCGCTACCAGGACTCACTAACCAATGGTTGGTGTTGCTCAAAGATACCGCATTGGTTTCTCTGATTGGTGTGACGGACCTTCTTAAGCAAGCTCAGCTTACATCTGCTGCGACACACGAGGCGTTTACTTGGTACGCGACAGCGGCTGCCGTTTATTTGGTGATTACTTTGATAACACAACGAGCGGTGAAGCTAATCGATAATAAGTTTTCGGTTAAAGGAATCAGCATGGGTCAGGAGGCTACCGCATGAACGAACAACACGTTTGGCAATTGCTTGAAGGTCTTGGCACCAGCATCCAACTGACCGCAGCGTCGTTGGTTGTTGGCTGTATCCTTGCGTTATTGATGACACTAACGTTGATTCTGCGTACGCCAGGCTTGCATTGGTTGAGTCGAGGCATCATTACCTTGTTTACGGGAACACCACTGTTGGTACAGATTTTTCTGGTCTACTACGGCCCAGGGCAATTTGATGTCATCAGGGAGAGCTTCTTGTGGTCATGGCTAAGCCAGCCATGGTTCTGTGCCATGTTCGCTTTAGCGTTGAATACCGCGTCATACAGTACTCAGTTGTTTAAAGGTGCTTTCAACGCAATTCCATCAGGCCAGTGGCAAGCTTGTCGTGCGCTCGGCATGAATAAGTCGACTACGTTAAAAGTGTTGCTTCCGTATGCGATTCGCCGCGCGGTTCCGGCATACTCCAATGAAGTGATCTTGGTCTTCAAGGGGACCTCTCTCGCGAGCACCATCACCATCATGGATCTTATGGGGTACGCGCAGCGTATCAACGCTCAAACTTACGATACGCTTACCGTATTTGGTGTTGCTGGTGCATTCTACTTAACGGTCAACGGCATTCTGACGCTGATTTTCCGTCAGGTAGAGAAGAAAGCTTTGGCATTCGAAGCTGCATAACACGCTATTACAAAACGCCATTCAATTTTAAATGCCTCTATTCACGGACTCTCGAATAGGGGCATTTTTTTGTTTCTCATCCTGTAGAAAAACAAATGCTACTTGCCATTTAAAGCGATCGCTTCCCGATGATCTTTAGCTGGGCAATCTTTATTCCTATCCCCAAATTCACTGACTATCATAATAGTTACATGATGTTTTATCGAAAAAACAAAACTGATGTGCCGATTATCATGGACTGAAAAATTTTATACTTATTTATCAAATGTATAGTTAATAAATCAGAAAGCCTTTAATTAATTTGAGGAATAATGATGCAATTACTTGAATCCTTTTTTGGTATTATCGGAGACCTCACATGGGGTTGGGCTCTTGTCCCGTTCCTCGTGATCTTTGGTCTATTCTTTACGATCGTAACTGACTTTGTTCAATTCCGGTTCTTCAAGCGAATGTTTCGCGTATTGCTGACAAAAAACCAGACTTCAGATGAAAAAGCTATCTCTGGTCGTGAAGCACTTTTACTCTCTATTGGTGGACGTGTAGGTGGCGGTAACATCGCTGGTGTTGCTGTTGCAATCACGCTTGGTGGGCCGGGAGCCGTCTTCTGGATGTGGGCGGTGGCATTGGTTGGTATGGCGACCAGTTTGGTCGAATGTTCTCTCGCTCAGCTTTATAAACGAAAGGAAGGCAATGATTTTCGTGGCGGTGCTGCGCGTACGATTATTCATGGTCTTGGTGAGGACTATCGTTGGCTCGCCTACGTTTACGCGGTTTGTCTGATCGCTTCTTTCGCTATCGGATTTAATGCATTTCAGGGCAATACCGTTGCAGGTGCCGCTTCAGACAGCCTTGGCATTGATCGTTTGTACACTGGTGTGTTTCTTTCTATTGCTGTTGGATTCATTATCTATGGTGGTATCCATCGTATTGCGAAAGCGGCCGATGTTATCGTTCCAATCATGGCGGTTGCGTATGTTGCCTTAGCGCTGCTTGTCATCATTATCAACATTGCGGAGCTCCCAGGCGTTATTATGACTATCGTTAAAAATGCTTTCGGTATAGAGGAAGTCGTGGGCGGTGGTATGGGTGCTGCCTTGGCTAACGGTCTACGACGAGGCTTGTTCTCAAATGAAGCGGGTTTAGGTTCAGCGCCTAATGTCGCGGCAACGGCAGATGTATCTCATCCGATAAGTCAGGGTATTACTCAGTCACTATCTGTATTTATCGATACGATTGTTGTATGTAGCTGTACCGCCTTCGTGATTCTACTCGGAGATGTCTATGTGCCGGGAGCCGAAGGTGTTGATGGCGTTGTCCTTACTCAACAGTCTTTGGTGTCTCACCTCGGTCAGTGGTCTCAGTACTATCTAACCGGTGCTATTTTGTTGTTCTCGTTTAGTTCCGTTATCTACAACTACTATCTGGGTGAAAACGCACTAACCTTTATGTCTCAGCGCAAATTGTCGCTGCACATTTTACGTATTGCCGTTATAGCTATCGTATTTGTTGGCGCGGTTGCACCAGGCGCGACTTCAGTATTTTTCTTCTCTGATCCGATGATGGGGATACTCGCCATCGTAAACTTGCTGGCATTGATTATGCTATTCCCAACCGCAATGCGTTTGTTAAAGGATTACAGGAAGAAACTTGCTGCCGGTGCTGAGCATCCGGAATTCAATCCCGATGAGTTCCCTGATTTGGATATTGACCGCACGGCTTGGGTACCTAAAAATAAAAAATAGCAAACGTGGAGCAAACTTCCTTTTCAATCCTGTTGAGATTACTTAGAAGGGGAGATAGCGTTCATCGCGTTTGTCACAGTCACGAGTCAGGGAGCCTATCCCTGACTCTGAAATACCTCATCGATAACTCGATAAGCTAGCTTATTGTCAACGTAGATGCTTTCCATTAGCGCAATTGAATAAACATCAACGTGTTGCGCCTTAACATCGACGTACTTTAGCTGTGTATCGCCAGTATCATGACGAAAAAGCGTAATATGGGGCATATACTTTTTTGCTTCAGTAGCAAAGCCTTGTGCTTTCAGTGCTGTCGTCAATTCTCTTTGTAAATTCATTAATGCGCGATTGCTTGCTATTCCCATCCAAACCAACCGACTTCGTTTTTGGTGAAACGCACCTAAATGATCGATTTGTAGACCATCACATTTTGATTTCAACTGACGCAAGATACGGATTAACTTTTGCTTATGCTCTTGCGTCGCTTCACCGACAAAAGCCAACGTGAGATGGAGGTTCGCTGTACGAGTATGCCGGCCATTTATACCGCTTGAACGCAATAAATTTTGGTACGTCATTAAGTTGCGCTTTGTAGCATCATCAAAGGTCAGTGCAAAAAATAACCGCATAAAACGCCCTCTCAAACCAGAATCGGTGTTTGTGGTCACTGGATTACTTTAAGAATACTATTGATTATACTTTGGGTCTGTTCGTTCATTTTTACAGTAGACGGCAAGCACACGCAGAGTTCTTCTTCTAGTCGTTTGTCTTTCAGTGGCGTAAACGCCAATTCACCATTCATCACTTGTTTTTCAATGTCATACCAAGTCATAAAACTGACTCCGGCACCTTCACGAACCAGGCTAGCAAGCAAATTAAACGAATTGCTTGTGGCAGAAATATCAAAGCTACTGTTCTGTCTCAGGATCTCCGAATAAAGACGCGTATGCACTGATAAGTTTCTGTCAGGAAAGCAAAGTGGCCATTTGAGGCACTCGTGCAATTCTATGGATTTCGTTTTTTCATCGAATAGTTTTGGGAGGTGGACCAGCCCAATCTTAGTCCTGTGCCGCGCTGCAAATTGGATTTTTTCATGTCTGGCGACGTTAAACGCGATAACGAAATCCAATTGATTGTCCAGAAGCAAGTTTGTCAGTGTTTGTGTGTCTCCGGTTGTAAAATGAACACGTAAATTGTCGAATTGAGAGGAAAGCAAATTGTAAAGTTTAGGCAGAACACTGTGGCTTAGGCAATCAACTGCGCCGATACGTAGTTGAATTAAGTTTTGCTGAGCCTCTTCCTTTAAGCTCCGTCGAAAGCGGTTTTCTTCAGTAATCCATTGTTGCGCTTGTTTATAAAGTGCCTGACCTTGCTCCGTTAGATCAATCCCTTTTGGGAGTCTCACAAGTAGTTGGGTACCGAAATCTTCTTCAAGAATATTCATCTGACGGCTCAGCGCTGACGCGGCAATATGCAGCTTTTCTGCGGCTTTACGTAAAGATTTTTCGTGTGCGATGACGACAAACGATCGAATTTCTTTTGTTAATGCAGACATGACTAATATCCGAGAATAAAAATACTGTTCTAAATATTAGCACGCAGTTTTCTAAACGTTCTAGTTTAAACAACGGTTACTCTCTCTTATAGTGTTTTCAGATTCAATAAGGGATTCAAAAACATCAATATATGGAGTTAGTGATGAAATACGACATTGAAAATCTGAAACTCACCATTGAGTTAGCAAAATTGAGTGTGGAAAGTGGGAATCATCCTTTTGGCGCAATGTTGATTGGTCCAGACGGAGAAATACTGATTCGTTCTGGTAACACTTATCAGCAAGATAAGGGAGTCGGTCATGCTGAGTCTAATGTCGCTCGCCTTGCCTCTCGTCAATATCAACCGGAATTTCTAGAGAAGTGTACGTTGGTGACATCAGTAGAGCCTTGTTGTATGTGTGCCGGTTCGATTTACTGGGCTGGTATTGGTAGCGTGGTGTTCGGGCTTACAGAAAAGCGTCTCGCTGAATTAACCGGCGACAACCCTGAAAACTTAACGTTAGATTTAGCCTGCCGGGATGTATTCATGGCAGGACAGCGCAAAGTTGAAGTCCGTGGGCCATACGTTCAGCTAGAGGAAGAGATTGCTGCTGACCATATTGGTTTTTGGTAAGGAGAAATATCAAGAGGCTTCTACCTCTCAGTTCTCTGCATAGCGCGAGCGGAAATCCAAGGCCGACCGCACTACCTGCTATAGTTAAAACGTTTTATCCAACGAGACGGAAAGTCAGCAATGAGTAACATATCCAGGTTAAGGGACTTTATTCACGCCTTCACACATTTGGTCGATAAAGCGGGACAAGATGAAGCGCGTATTATGATGGACGGCAAACGGCTCCTCTCCGAACTTGTCAGCTGCGATGATTGGTTGCCTGATCAGTTCGCTCAACCAAATCCAGAAACGTATCAGCAATACTTATTGTATTGCGACCCATTGGAGCGCTTTTCCGTGGTGAGTTTTGTTTGGGGACCCGGTCAGCAGACGCCAGTGCATGATCACACCGTGTGGGGTATGGTAGGAGTAATGCGAGGTGCTGAGTGTTGTGAAGAGTTTTATTTGGATCCAAAATCGAATAGATTACAACCGAATGGGAAACATCAACTCCAATGTGGTGACATTGACCTAGTATCACCTCGTATCGGAGATATTCATAAGGTATCAAACGCTCACTCAGATCGTACCTCGATCAGCATCCACATCTACGGTGCCAACATTGGGTCTGTGAGTCGACATGTCTATGACTCACAGACAGGGGAGGTAAAGCGTTTTATTTCTGGATATTCAAACAAAGTGCTGCCGAATATTTGGGACCGTTCAACGGAGTAATGAACGATCTGTTGATGAGTATTGACCAATGAGACTAGAAAGGTGCTACGCCGAAGCAGCTGACTTCTTCAACGGTCAATTTCAAGCTCAAGCTTTAGCACGAAGAACATTTCACTTGTACCACGAAAATATCTCTTAATATGTTGCCTCACTTCATTCGTTATTTTGTGCAATAGCGATTAATATTTACCCAACATTCATAAGAATAAGTAGTCTTCGTTTAAAACTAACTCGTAAGCTATTTAAAAATCATGCAGTTTATGGAAGTGAGTGTTTATATAAAGTAGTTGGTCCTGAAATAATACAAAAACTAAGAACTCTTATATCATTATAATTACTATGGACAAATAGTATAAATATTGTCTTCAATAACAGCGGGAATTGTGTACGATCTTCCAACCATTATCTCTGCACTAGCGCCTAGGGTAATAAAATCTTCCTAACTCGGTATCTCATACGCATTAATTAAAATTGCAAAGAACGGTAATCGTTACGCACTAATAAAGGTTGCTGAAATATGTTTAAAAATTAATCTCTGCGCATGGTGCTCAAAAGCTTGGATGAAGCGATTAACGGACGTCGATTTGCGTGTGCATCATGAGCCTATTGAATGAAAGTCTGGTATTTTGTTGTTCTATGCAGCCATTTGTCATGAACGGATTGCCAATGAATCTCTTATGAAAATGATGCAACGTACGTGTAGGAAAATCACTAGTATCCCATTAGTGACTTTATCCATTTAACTCTTCACGTCATTAATTTAGCGGAGTATTATATTTTAAAATAACACCTTTGAATTAAAATCACATTTTGTGCGGTAAATGAATGAAAATTTAAATATTAAAATCATTTAAATATTTTTGATGCGACTAGGCTTTTATTTTGATTTTAAGTGAGATTTTGATGATATTTGAAGTTAAATGTTATCGAATATATTTTTAAAACGACGATTTTATTGAAAGCACTTTGCATTATCTGGCGTGATCTTATCCGCATGTATAGTGTTTCTTGTGTCCATTAATATTGGTTTTAGAGGGTTTATTTAATATAACTACTCTCTGTTTTAAGGAGATAATAAGATTTTTAAACCGTACGCTAGTACGTTTAAATATAAATTTTATCCTCATAAAAACGAAAGTTGACGGTAAAAACACATAGTGATTATCTGGTGTAAATAATGTGGTAGTCATTTTTCTCATACTCAGGAGCTGTATGTACTGTGTTTGAAATAAAAGAGATTTGGTTTGCAGTCTGTAAAATCAAACGATAGCAAACTGTATAAATATAAAAATTTAGATATAAGGGAATATATGAGTAGTCGCTTTAAGCGCAGCAAGATTGCTGTGCATTGTTTAGCGTTATTAGGTGCAAGTATGTCACTATGTACGCAAGCTGAAACGGAATTGGCTGCGGTACAAGGGGGAGCTAAAGGGCTTGAATTCACGTTGATTACTGGCGACAAAGTCAGTGCCGTTGTGAATAATGCCGGTGAACTTGGTGGTATTCGCATGCTGAATAAAGACGGTGTGGAAATTGTTACTTCTGTTTTCAAACGTGGAAACGACACCTACTTGGTGCCAGCCAAAGCACAGCCTTTTGTAGACTCACGTGCCATTGACTTAGAGTTGTTTAATATCAATAAGCTCTATCAGTCAAAGTATGATGACGCGAGCACAGACAATCTTCCTGTGATAATTGAATACGCAGATGGATCGCTTGCAGGTGCGGCAACACCAACTGTAATCGAGGGTACTTCGCTGACCGGTGAAATCGAATTAATCGACAGTGCAGCATTTGGCATCGAAAAAGAGAAAGCCGAAGCTGTATGGGAAAGCCTGACACAGGATGGACGCATTGAAGGAGTTTGGCTTGATGCTGTGATTCATGGTCATAAGCAATCTGTTGGCACCACGTTAACACCTACCGTACCTTTGACAGGCGCGTTGGGCCCTTCAGCCGTCACGTTTAATGGTGAAGGCGTCACAGTAGCGGTATTGGATACTGGCTACGATGTTGAGCATAGTGACTTGAGAGGGCAGGTGATTGGCGCAAAAGACTTTTCATATTCAGCAAACGGTGTTGATGATTTAAATGGTCACGGTACTCACACGGCTTCAACTATTGCAGGTACGGGGTCAGAATCGAATGGGTATTGGGCAGGCATGGCGCCTGGTGCTGATCTTCTCGTTGGTAAAGTTCTGAGCAACAGCGGAGGTGGCAGTACTTACGGTATTATTAATGGCATGATCTGGGCCGTCGAAAATGGCGCAGACATCGTTAATATGTCACTAGGTGGTTCAGCCACAGCCTGTGAAGGCCCGATGGTTGATGTGGTTGAAGCTTTTAGAGATCAAGCTCTGTTTGTTATTTCAGCCGGTAACAGCTTTACCCGTGAAACGGTGGGTTCGCCGGGCTGTGCGCCAAGCGCCTTGACTGTAGCTGCATTGGATCGTGAAAATCAGACGGCTGTGTTCTCTTCGCGTGGTCCATCACCAGATGGTCACTCAGCGAAACCAGATATCGGCTCACAAGGTGTCGATGTCGTGGCTGCTGCATCTGGAGGCGTGGGTAGCAACGCTTACCGCTCTTTGTCGGGGACATCAATGTCGGCACCTCATGTTGCAGGTGGTGCGGCGATTGTATTACAGGCTCGTCCAGATCTATCTCCAGTACAACTCAAACGCGTTTTAACTTCTTCAGTCTTTGATAATGACGCTCATGTGTTAGAGCAGGGCGCAGGCCCAATGGATGTGAACCGCGCAATTACTCAACCAGTTATTGCCGCGCCAAACGTAGAACTAGGTCGCTTTGTTGAAGTGTCATCTGCTGTCAGTGTCGATGCGCATGTGACGCTGACCAATATCAGCAACAGTGATGTAACTTATAAACTGAGCATGGATCTGATCGGCGAAGACGGTATAACGCAATTGCCTGCGACTCTGGCTGGTTTAGGCGTTAAATCAGTGACGGTACCAGCGAATGGTTCAGTCGACGTGCCAGTGTGGATTGAGCCACAAGTGGCGCTGCGCGATGGCGCTTATGGCACCATAACTGGACGTATTAAAGGCGAGGGTACTGGTCAATCGGATGATCAAATTATTGTGCCTGTTTCGTTTTTGATCCAGCCGCCAGAAGTCGAGCTGACATTAAACGCGTACGATAACCGCGGCAAGCCTGCAAACAGTTTCTCTAAAGCCTATATCATTAATGAAGAAGATGACTGGGGGCATGCACTTTCCTTTACCAATGGTCAAGCCAGCATTAGCCTGCCTAAAGGTAACTACAGTGTTATTTCACACATTGTAACTTACGACAATGATTCTGATTTTGGTGGACTACCAGAATCCGCAGCGCAGATGGCCTACCTTGATCACAAAGTCACTTCAGATACGGTACTGACTTTTGATGCTGGTGTGGCAGAAAAAGTGGAGTTTAAAGCGGATAAGCCAATTGATACACAGGGCTTCTCGTTTGGTTTCACCTACGCTCTGGATGACAATAAAGTAGCGAAACTCGCTGCGATTGATTTGATGCCGGATTATGTTGAAAATATGTATCTGTGGTCACAAGGTTACGACAGCCGTTTCCGTGCATTTTTATCTACTCATGCAACCGCTCCTGAAACTGTGCTAACCATGGAAAATGGTCAGCAGTTACATGCCGTCGCACAAGGTCTTGCTGTTGGTTTTGATGGTGAAGGTAGCGCTGAAGTCGTACCTGTTGGTGAAGGTGGTTACAGCACAGATTGGAGCCAATTTGATTTGGCTGGCAAAATTGCTTTGATCCAAAACCCTTACAATGTCACTTCTTACATGGTGAAAGGTGCGCTGGAACAAGGTGCAATTGGTGTACTTTTCTATCGTCCAGGCACTAATGGTCGTTATAAAACAGCCTTTACTGGTATCCCGACTAAGCCGATTGTTGGCTTAAGTGCTGAAGAAGGTGAAATGTTGTTTGCAGAAATCCAAAGTGGTCGCAACAAGGTGAGTTGGTCAGGTACTGCCGTTGATAAGACGCCTTATACTTACCAACTACATCACATCACTGAAGGTCACAACAAAGGTGGCTTAATTCGTGTGCATGATAAAGACATGTATCACATCAGTGCAGCGTACCATGCTCAAGGTGAGGAACGTCCTGTTTTCCGCGACATGATGGCGCAAACCAACAGCACTGGTGAGTTCTATTCAACGGGCAGTCCACAAATGTTAGTGGCGCCGGTTGTGCGTGATGAATATTACACCGCAACCAGCAAAAACACCTGGACCAACATTGTAATGCAAGGCAGCCGCATTCAATCGGATGGCGCCTATTTTGATGGCCCACGAATTATGGAAGCTGGCGCTAAAGAAGATACTACCTGGCTAAGAGGACCAAAAGGCGCAAGCTTGAACACGAGTTCTCATTCTGTTGGTTACCGCGATACCAATTTGATTCGCTGGAACTTCCCGCAGTTTGGGGATGCGTCAGGTCACGATGCTATTGCAGGTTACAATGGTCGAGCAGCCTATGGTTTATGGGTAAATGGTGAGAGCAAGTACATGGACACTGGCACCTTAACCATGCCTGTGGAAAGTGCAGAAGTGCGCCTGGAGCTACGTAATTATAACCGTGGTGTTGCTGAGCGTTCACCGATTGACGACAAGCTAGGTTCGTTTTATCAGGGTATCTTTACCTTTATGACTGACCAAAGCATGCAAGGTGCGCAACCTATTTTGGTACCGAAAATTGATGTTCCAGTCGATATGCACAACAGCCATCCTGCAGGCGAGCCTGCGAAAGTTGTCCTGTCGGGTGAAATGGACAGCAATGAAGATGTGACTCTGGCAGAAGTGACCCTGCAATACGCTTATGGTCAGGAATGTGTAGTGAGCTATGTTTCTGCTTACTCGTACTGTCCGGTTTATGACAAACTGAATGAATCAGATTGGGTCAACGCTCAAGTGGCTTATGAAGATGGCCAGTGGGTTGCGACCGTGCCAAATGACGCTGAAGCAGGTGAATTTGTTCACTTACGTGTAGTAATGAGCGATACAGACTCAAGCTCTGCGCAAGTTACAACATTACGTGCTTACATGCTCAAATAAAGCTCACTTGTGACAGCCACAGTGACAATCTTTGGCACAGTGTGGTTTTCTAAAAAGTAAAAGCCCCGAAAGGGGCTTTTTTATTGTTCCCATTTCCGTATTAGGCAAAGTCTAAGATAACTACAGCAGCACTTTAATGTGAAAGCTCGACATTAAAGATCAGAGATAAATACTTTAGGCCGAATTAATCTACAACGCCTCTAAAATGGTACTGATTTAAAGAATGTTTACTTTGTCATAACTTCTTATCCGACTGATCTAGCAAGACAGAGCTGCTGCTCAATGAATGAACATATCAACACATTTGAACACACTTATCACATATCTAAAAAATAGATAACTTTTAAAAAAACTCTTATTCCCCAGCGCAATATTTTCTGATCTTTATTATTTATCTTATTCTAATTTAAGGGGATTTATCCTTTAAATGCTGAGGTTCTTAGTCGGTGGTGTTACGAATATTGTGTAATATCGGATATTTAACATCACTTAGTAGTGAAATGCTTAAATGTACACAATATCAGCACAAAAATAAGAAACATTCCCATGGAAAAATAGAACGTAGTGAATAGTTAAATGAGAAGTAGGTTATAGTAAAACTACAATCAATTATAAGAGAGGTTATTTTTTTTAATTTAACTATCTGATATATATAGAATAATAATTAAAATTTCTTATGTCTCTTCCATATTGTTTAGATTAAATAAACGTCAATAATCGCACTATACTCTAAGAGTTAAACTTTCAAGAGTTTTAACAAAAAATTAGCAAACTTCCACTTTTGATCACATATAAAACAACACACTATGCAGTTCTGTTAACAGATGTGATACTTATTGCTCCCGCTGTTGTTACATCAATTAACAACAAGTAACCAAAAGAACTACAACTACAACTACAAATACAATTACATAAGTTGATTAATAGTCGACAAGGAGATTTGCCTACCATGTGGAACATTCTTAAAATCGCGAGTGCGTTTATCGGAATTATTGTCGGGGCCGGATTTGCCTCTGGACAGGAAGTATTGCAGTACTTCACAAGCTTTGGACATTGGGGCACAGCAGCCGCGGTGCTGGCAACGGCCCTATTTGCATACCTAGGTATGATGCTGACAATGCTTGGCTCTCAAACCAAGACCATGTCACACAAAAAAGTCATCTACCAAATTAGCGGCCGTTGGGTTGGCGTTATCGTAGACTATGTGATTATCTTCACCTTGTTTGGTGTAGGCGTAGTAATGATTGCCGGAGCTGGTTCCCTTCTAACACAACAATTTGACCTGCCAGGATACGTCGGAAGCGCTCTTCTAACGGTCCTAATCGGCCTGACCGCAATGATGAATGTAAATCGTGTTGTCGCGGTTATTGGTAGTATTACACCATTTTTGATTGTTGCTCTGGTTATTATTTGTGCCTACAGCATCATCACAATGGATCAATCTTTTGATACCTTAGCGCCAATTGCTGAAAGTCTTGAATCAACACTACCTAACTGGTTTATCTCAGCAATCAACTACGTATCTTTCAACCTAGCGGTGGGCGCGGCCATGGCACTGGTTATGGGCGGTGCGGAATCAAACCCTAAAGTTGCAAAACTGGGTGGACTTCTTGGTGGTGCTGGAGTCGGTGTACTAATCGTACTTAGCCACTTAGCACTATTTTCTAAGATTGAAGTGGTCGCAGAATACCCAATGCCACTACTAAAAATCATCGATATGATTTCACCAGCACTGTCAACCTTCATGACATTCATTTTGTTAGGTATGATCTTCAATACCGCAGTGAGCATGTTCTACGCATTTGCAGCTCGCTTTGTACCAATGAAAACGGCTAAAGCGAACAAGTTTATCTTTGCTACCTTGATTGTTGGCTTTGTGGCTAGCTTTGCCGGTTTCACTCAGTTAGTTGCTGTATTCTACCCGCTGATCGGTTACTTAGGTCTGTTCCTTGTTGGTGCACTTATCTATGCTCCAATTAAACTAAGAAAAGACGAAGCACAACTTCAGCAACCAGCTTTTGCTGCCGAATAATGTTGATTAACATTGACTAATAGTAAAAACGGCAGACCGGACCAATCGGGATGCCGTTTTTTATAAGAGTCAGTACATTACCTATCCAAATTTAAAGTTGAAATGGTAATGCCTCCTACCACTCCCAGTAGGATTTTTCTCTACTTTTTCTTGTGTGGTAATCGATCTTTTTCCTAGCCTCTATTCACGTTATCTTTCAATAAACATCTGTGAGAACAATAAGTGTAGGCATTGATGTAAGGGTGATTTTCTATCAGTTGTACGTGTATTTGATGCCCAAATGATGTCGAAATTAATGAATTCTGTTCCCGCAACCTGCATAAATTCTTTACCAAGCACCTTGCTAGGCAACACGTTTGCTACCTTTCTGCTCGTCATTATCTTTAATGCAAAAGAGGCACTGTCAATCTCATGGGCATAGTTGAGATCGATTCCATTGTTATGCAAATGTTCTATAAACTGGAATTTTTGCTCGTTCCAACCAATTGCTCTTTGTTTAATAAAAGGCCAGTGCTTCACTTCATCCCAATGGTACTCACTATGGTGAGCAGCAGACGCGATGATTAATGCGTCATCGCATATATGTTGCTGGTAGACCCCTGAAGATCTTTCAGGGTTGAGAAGGTGAACGCCGAAATCAATTTGTCCTGACACGATTTTATTTTCAGTCTCATCTCCCCAAGAATGAAGAGTGACAGATGTGGAAGGGAACTTTTGCAACAGTTTTTCGTACAACGTGATACCAAACCTTTCTATCACTAAATCAGGCAAGGCAATATGAATAGGATCTGAGTATGTCGATGGTTCAAAGGTGGCTGGTTCGACCGCTTCTTCTAGGTCGCCAATAGCAATTTTTACTTTCGGAATAATGGATTGTGCATAACTGGTCGGTTCAAGCTTACCAGACATTCTAATAAACAGTTCGTCATTAAGTTGCTCTCGAAGGCGAGTCAACTGTTTACTAACCGCACTTTCTGTTAAACCTAAGGTAATCCCCGCTTTTTTCAGGTTTTGCTTTTCGGCAAGCACTAGCAGTGTTTTTAATAGATTGAAGTCGAGGTCAAAGCGCATTGATGGATCCTAATCTCAAGCTAAATTGAAAATTATTCAAGATTGAATTTTCTCACATTCCGGAAATTCCTAATAATATAGCAACAATTAGTTCAAAGGTTCTAATCATCAACTATATTCAATCGGTTGATTAGGTAATTGTTCATATTCTCGGAGAAGAAAATGATTGGTAAAAAACCATTTGTCTCGTTGCTAGTCGCTTCAGCGATGTTAAGCCCTTTTGCTACTCAGTTCGCTTTTGCTAAGCCTATCCCCGATAAGCTAGCTCAAGACGCTTTTATTTATGCTTATTCTATCGATGAAGCTTACAAATTTTTCTACGAAACTGCTGTTGAAACGGATACACCGCTCAATCGTTTTCAGAATATTCGTCATATTGCTGACGACTCATACACTGCACATGTAACCATAAACAATGACACATTACATTTAATGGGGTGGTTAGATGTAGCCGCAGAGCCTGTTGTGGTAAGCGTGCCTGACATGGATGAGGGTCGCTATTGGATTCTACATACTATGGACATGGGTCACTACACTACATCCATGATTGGCTCTCGTTTAAGAGGCAACAAAGGTGGCAGCTTTATGTTTGCTGCCCGTTCGTGGACGGGGGATGTTCCTGCAAGTGTCGATGAAGTTATTTATGTTGATTCCAATATCATTAAGTTAATGGGCCGAATCATGGCTGTGGGCAAAGAAGACGAAAAGGTTGCCCTAAATTATATGGATGATTGGAATATTAGAACGTTATCGGCGTACCTTGGTGTTCCGGGACCTAAAGAGAAAGTCAGAACCTATCCTAAATATGACGAAACGAACTGGTTGCAACGAGTTAATTACGTTCTATGTGACGGTGACATGGGTACCGCTGATAAGAAATGGCTCGATCAATACAAAGACATTGGTTTAGAACCTTGCAAAGAAGACTTTACCAAAGAACAACTCGCCGCCGCCAAAGTGGGTAAAGAGTTAGGGATGAAACATCTTCAAGAACTCGCTCCGCAAATGACCAATGCAGGTAAATTGCTTGGTACCAGAGAGCAATTGGACGATGGTGAACGTGATTTGTTTGCTGAAGGTACATACTTGGGACAGTGGGGATTGCCGCCTGATGAATCTGTTTACCTAAAAGCAGAGACAGGAGGAGATGGCAAGAATATCAACGGCTCAGATGGTAAAAAATACGTGATGCACTTCAAAGCTCCGGATGTGAGTCAGTTCTGGTCGTTCACTGTATATGGGTCTGATAACCGTCTGATGGCTCACAACGAAATTAACCGCCACAGCCGCGGCGACCGTACTCTTAAACCAGATGCGGACGGCATGTATACGATTGAGCTAAGTTCGACTGGAAAAGAAAGTGATACCAATTGGCTGCCAATTCCAGAAAAAGATGCTTACATTATCTTGCGGATGTATGGACCGAGCAAAGAAATACAGCAGGGTGAATATGCATTTCCTACGTTAAAAGTCAGTAAGTAACTCTCAACGACTTATCGAATAAAGCGCCCAGTTTGGGCGCTTTGTTGTTTTGAGGTTTATTGATACAAAAAGTAATCAATTCTACCTGAATTATGGATAATCCCTAACTCAGAGATGCCCCATTCCTTGCCAGTAACCTTCTACCTCACAAATAACAGTGAGGTGGTTTGACCTACTTCTTCTAATCAGCATAGTGTCAATGAAGGTGGGGTCTTACCAACTTAGCCGACTAGTTCGAATAGGCCGTCTTATTTCTATTTTTTAACCTACCGAAGAAACGTGTTCTCTGTTAAAGTCACCGTCAACTACGCTATTGAATAAAGACACCCACAGATCGCATGTCATTGATGGATTTTTATTCACCCTTAGAACTCATTTTAGGAATCCCTAGTGACTAACAACGAAATTTTACGTCGTATCCAACACGCGTTAAACCTTAAAAACGCACAGATAATGAAAGCTTTCGGGCAGGCCGAAGTCACTGTGGCTCACGATAAAGTGGCAAACTGGTTAAAAGATGAAAGCGACAAATCTTGCGTTAAGATGAAGGATCAAGAGTTAGCGGTATTCTTAAATGGCTTTATTAACCTCAAGCGAGGCAAAAAAGACGGCGAGCAACCTAAGCCAGAAGTCGCGTTGACCAACAACATGATTCTCATGAAGCTGCGCATTGCGCTAGACATGAAAGCAGAAGATGTGTTGGACGTATTAGAAGTGGTTGGTATTAGTTTAAGTAAATACGAAATTGGTGCGTATTTCCGCAAGCCAAACAACAAAAACTACAAACAGTGTGAAGACCAACTGCTGTGCGACTTCTTAAATGGTGTGCAGTTTACCAATCGTCCCGATTCTGAAGAGTTTACTGGGTAATTTTTATCTCGAATCGAACGTGGTAATTGATTAAAAAAGCGAGAACCATTTTATTTGGCTACTCGCTTTTATCATGCTAAAGACCGATATTAGAGCTTCACAATCACGTCTACTCTTTGTCTTTCTTCAGTAGATACCTATCAAACCACGCTGAAATCTGGTCGGCTTTTAGAATCAAGACACACACCGCCCCCTATGACCCTACCAAGATAAACCCAAGCTAAAACCTTAAGCCAGTTAGGGGCCACTATTCTGGTCAAGATTACCCAGACATCTTGTAGTGATTAACTAAAACTGGCCACGTATATAGAGTTTTTACATACTTTTGGTAATGCTAAAAGTGGCTATTATACTGCTGGCTATTCACTCCTGATACTGTCTGTTTTCTCGCGCTCTGACTTTAAGCTGATTAGTGAGCCACAACCACTCAACAATACGAGAATACTAAATCATACAATGAAGTGACGAATTCGCATGTGGCTCCTTATTGCGAGTGTATTATTCTTCGTTTAGAGGATTGCTCTTTGGCCCCATAAGAGTGATAGGCCCTAACATAAGAAATATTAGAACTTGTAATTCATACCAACAGACATCAGCAAGCTATCGCTACTATAGAAGTCGATGTTTGAATCATTGATTGTACCGCCAACAAATGAGGTGACACTCCAGTTATCCCAACCTGGGATATTGTTATACTCGTAAGCGAGAAATAGTCGATACACATCATCGCTTCGAGTCTTAGAGAAGATCGGATTTTCCGCCGAAAAGTCTCTTAGTGTATAGCTTCCTGTTAGCACTAGCTGATAGTTGCTTGTTAGGTAGAAATAACTTAGTTCCCCCTTATAGGCATTAAACGATGCAGCGCTGCCATCAGCGTCATGGTCAGTGTAGCTAAAAGCTGTTATGTAGCCTGAGTTGGTGTTAAGCATTGTGCGGTACTGACCTTTAAGGTAATAGGTTTCACTATCTCGTAATAACTCCGCGTGATTAATACCTTCATTGTCAATCTCAGCAGTCGCATATGCCATGTCAAATGACACTCCGCTGTTCCACAGATTCGAGAGTTTCAATCGATATGCGTTGCCTTGGCGATCGGTGGTTTCTCTTTCTTGTCCAGTTAGATATGGGTTTGCCCACACTTCATCGGCGACAACGGTAGGAAGATAGCCGATGTCGAGTCTGGTGCCATTGTGGTAGTCATATTGATAACCAAGTTCAAATGCAAGTGTACCAACGGCCAAATCATCACGCGAAGTACCTAGGTAGACTCGTTGGTTGTTGTTTTCGTTTAGCGCGTAGTAAAGGCTACCTAGGGGCGCGACAAAATTCTGATTAGAACTATCGCCTTTACCTAGGTGATTTATTTGCGCCGAACTATTGGTATCTAAGTTAGAGTTAGTTCTGCTAAAGCCAGAGTTCAAAGACACCTCACCAGAGAAGCGTGAAGTATCAAACGCATTAGCTGAAGCGATAGAAACTGGTAGTAGAGCGAATACAGAAAGTACTATTTTGTTCATTGGTTGTTCTCATCAACATAAGTTAAGCCTTTCCATTTGCGACAAATCCTTAAGTTGGTGAGAAGCTTATATCGAGTTATTCACCCTTGATATGAATTAGAGAAATGCATTTTTGCTATATCTGATTCATTATTGGGGGATCTCCAAGCTATTAAAGTAACTTTGGATGATTTGGTGAAGATGTTGGTTAAGCGGATACCCCCGCTTTGACTGAAGATAGCCACCGCAAACCTTAATTTTCTGCATCTGTGTTGGTAGCTCTGGCAGTGGGTAACTTGCCAGACGATCATCAAGCAAGCTCATGTAACGACTCCCGTACATAATCGCATCTGACGTGCTTAATTTGTTGGTTAGAACTCGAATACTGTGGGTAACCAATGACACTCGGGGTTGAAAACCTTTGGCGAGATAAACTTCTTCAACAGGAGCGCGTTTAGAGTTAATACCGTCAATGATAACTCGCGCAATCGGCAAGTGATGGATAGATGCCCAGTCAGAGGTTTGGTTCAATACTGGATGGTTTTTACGAGCAATGAGACAAAGCTCGACCTCTTGTAACGTATGGTTATAAATCTCTTGTGGTAGGGGATAACCTTCGAAGTGGATCAAATAGTCAATGCCGCCGTTCAACACTTCCGCCAGAGAATGCTCTTGCCAGTAAACTAGACTGAAATTGGCATTTGGAAACTCACGGCGTAGCGTGTCAAAAATTCCCTCCCCGTGTAGCTCCAAGAAGAAAATGTTCATGGCAATTTTGACCTGGCCATTAAATGCTATTGGGTCGAAATTTTGGTAAGACTCTACGACTTTCATGAGCGGCGTTAACATTAAGTCACTCGCCTCGGCTAACTTTTCAGCCAGCTCAGAGGGTTCAACCCCGTGCGCTTTACGAATAAACAGTTGTTCACCAAATACGTCTCGAAGCTTTGCAAGTCCACGGCTAACACTGGTTTGCGAGATACCTAATCTGTCTGCAGCTGCATGTGTGTTGCGTGTTTCTACCACCGCTTTTAAGAGTTTTAATAAGTTTAAGTCGAGATCCTGCAGTCTATTTTTCATGCTAGCTTCACTGAGTTGACAAAGTTTGATTAAAAAAGGTTTGAATCGTTTGATGCAGATACTGACTAAATGGGCTTCCACGTCGTGTTTGTAGGTAGGAACCACCAATATCGAGGACATTGTGTCGCTGGATTGATGGCGGTAGTGGATAGCATTCAAGTTCAGGGGCTATCTGGCAAACGAATCGGCTCGAATAGAGAATGGCATCGCTGTTTTTGACCAATTCAACCGCTGTTCTGACGCTATGAGTGGTCAATAAGAAGTTCGCTTGATAGCCTTGTTTTTCATACAATTGCTCAAGAATCCCTTTTCTTGGGTTAATACCATCGAGATACAGTCGAACTATGGGTAATCGATGAATCGTATCCCAATCACTGCTTTTGGATAGAGAAGGGTGGTTCTTTCTCGCCAGTAAGACATTCTCGATTTTGGCTAGATTTCGACAGAACATATCTTGGGGCATTGAGTAAGACTCAAATTGAATCACGTAGTCAACGCCGCCTTGCAATACATCATAGAGAGAATCTTTTTGCCATTGTGAGATATTGAAACTGGCACTGGGTAAGGCGTAGCGTAGAGCAAGTATTAGACGCGGACCAAAGAACTCGAGTAAAAAGGTGTTGACCAATATGTTGACCTTGCCAGAGTACTTCTTTGGGTCAAAAGCAGAGTAGTCCTCAATGACTTTTTCGATTGGGTGTAGCATATCTACAGAAGCATCAGCCAACATCATTGCCAATTCTGATGGTTCGATCCCGTGAGCTTTGCGAATAAAAAGCTGTTCACCGAAACTCTCTTTGAGTTTGGCTATCGCGCGACTGACACTGGTTTGTGAAATCCCCAATTTTTGCGCCGCAGCGTGTGAGTTTTTAGTTTCAACTATTGCACGCAATACTCGCAGCAAATTTAGGTCTAATTCTCTGATGTTAATAGCTAACTCTCCCTGTAGTCCTTTGCTTAATCCTAGCAAATAACATGTTGCTGTGAGACGTTGATGATCACTTTAGTGCACCTAGCTTGCAAAAATGAATTTCTCTAATTCATACATATCATCAATCAGTTTGTTTATCTTAATGCCATCGAAGCAAGGAGTGCTTTTACATCAAACTGTATAGGTGAAAAAATGAAATCACGTAATCTCTTCCTTACTTTTATCACAACAAGTTTTTTAAGCACTGGCGTCATGGCTACCACCGATAAAGATGCGCTACCTCTCTCAGCACAGCCTGTACCTCTAACCACGGCAGTTAGTCCTGAGTTTTATGAGTTTTCGAAAAACTTTCCGGCAGCTAATGTAGAGGCTCTGCAGAAAAACTTACCCAAAACAGAAAGCGAGTGGCGTGCTTTCGTTGATGCACGTGACACACCAGCCATCGAACGAGCAGAATCGCTAGCTAAGACGCTAGGGGTAACCATTGAAAAAGACTCTATTGGTGGCGTTGATGTATATTGGGTCACGCCAAAGGCGATTACGCCAGAGCTAAAAGACAAGCTCTATGTCGCGGTTCAGGGTGGTGCGTATATGTTGAAGAGTGGTCTAGCATCAACATCAGAAGCCTCTATCATTGCTTCTAAGGTGCAAATTCCAGCACTAGCGATCGACTACACCAAATCGATAGATGCACCCGCACCAGCAAGCCGTAATGATATTGTTAAGGTGTGGAATGCGCTTCTAAAAACGCGCTCTGCAGATTCTATGGTCATGGGGGGGACTTCTGCTGGCGGTGCTCTAACGCTTGCGGTGACACAGGAGCTCAATAAACAGGCTTTACCCGTGCCAAGCGCGCTTTATGTTGGAACGCCGGGTGTGGATATGACCATGACTGGAGACAGCCGTTATGTCAATGAAGGACTAGACCACATATTAGGTAGTTGGCGTGGTATGTCTTCTGCGTTAGTCAATGTCTATGTGGGTGAGCTAGAACTAACAGATCCTATTGTATCGCCAATTAACGGCAGCTTTGAGAACTTTCCGCCAACTTATTTGATCACTGGCACGCGTGACCTGTTATTGAGTGATACTGTACGAGTGCATCGCGAACTTAAGCGTGCAGGGGTTGACGCGGAACTTAATGTCTATGAAGGTCAATCTCATGCCGATTACGCTGTAGCTTTTGGTACCCCTGAATCTGAAGAGCATTATCAGGCACTGAGTAACTTCTTTTACGGGAACTTGGTGAAGTAATGTCACGCTAAGTAGATTAGCAGTTCACACTGCCAAAGCAATAGGTTCAGTTCTGGCGTTGCCACTACCCATACCAAATCGGGCCACTTATGTGGTCCGATTTTTAGTTGCAAACCGAAAGGGTATTGATTGAGGGATATGAGATGAGGGTGATGATGCTACACAGTCAAAACACACGAACTAAATGCAGCGTATTGCGCTATTTTTGCTCAAGCGTAACGGCATTCTTCATAGTACTTATTCTTTCTGATGCTGGCGATTATTAAGCAACAAACGTTACTCATCTGACGATCTGGAGGCTATAAAGGAAGATGTAACATGACAGTGCGTGTACGCCATATTTTTATTAATCCGAGCACTAGAAATTAGAGTAAAAAACCTAAGAAGCTTATGTCCATCTTTGTTTCAGCTTGATCAGTTTCAGCTTGATCGGGCTGAAACATTTCTGCCCCAACTTTTTTAGGTGATAAGTCATCGTCGGTTTTTTACACTGATTATTGGATTAGTTTTTCTCATCATAATGGGTTTAAGTTTTCATATGACTGGCTGGAGATGTACGAGAGCATCATTCACAAGATAGGCTAAGTAATAAGTTAATCAGCCAGTGTACTTTAGGCTCTTTCTCCCTGACCTTGTGCCAATAGAGTTTTATTTGGTAATCCGGTATTGGGAATGGGGGATCGACATAGGCTAATTGCAAAGTATCCGCTAAGGTTTCTATGTATATTTCGGGAATCGCAAGAAAATAATCTGTATTTTTGAGTAAGTAAGGAGCACTAAGAACACTGGGTAATGTAATAGCGACATTTCTTTTCTTGTTTAACTTACCAAGAGTACAGTCAACAATGCCTCTTTGTTCGTTCCAGGGCGTAACGAGCACATGTGGATATTCCAGAAACGCCTCTAGCCCCAGCGATACATTGTTTTTCAGTGCTTCATGTTGGTTGTCCATCGCAATACTGTATTTTCCGCATACCCAGATTTCGTTCCCTATATGACTTGATTGCTCAGTTTCATGATCAAAACCCAGCGAGATATCAATTTCGCCTGACTCAAGTTGCTTGGCTGGTATTTGCTCTCCACTTTGTACAAATCGTACCGTGATATTAGGAAAATACTTGGCGAGATGACCCGTTAACTTCGGCATTAGACACCAAGCACTAAAGTCATATCCGGAAATGACAAAATGGTGCTTACCTACACTAGGATCAAAAGGGGTAGCACTTTTAAGCCCTGAGTACAATAAGTCAATGGCAGGAAGGACGGATTCGGCGAGCAATTCTGCTTGTTGGGTTGGTATCATTCTGCCGCTAATTCGAATAAAAAGTTCGTCATTGAGACGTTCCCGCAATCGAGAAAGGCTGTGGCTACATGCAGATTGGCTGAGGTTAAGTTTTTCAGCCGCTTGGTGAACAGATTGTGTTTTGTAGATGTAGTAGAAGACCTTCATTAAGTTCAGGTCGATATTTTCAAATTTCATTATGAATACTATACAGATTAACAATGCAAACAATGCACTTAAATCATATCAACTCAGTCGGTATACTGCGACCATTACAGTACATAAGGGCCAAAAACATGATGAAAATCAGACCAGCAAATTCTACCGATGCCAGTGTTATTTTGAAATTTATTCGGGAGTTAGCTGAATATGAAGAAGCACTACATTGTGTGAATGCAAGTGAAGAAGATATTGTTTCAAGCCTGTTTAATGAAGATTCTACGGCCAAGGCAATTATTTGTGAGGTTGATAGCTGCCCGATAGGCTACGCCGTATATTTTTTCAATTATTCCACATGGCTGGGAAAAAATGGTCTTTATCTCGAAGACTTGTACGTTACGCCGTCTTTCCGTTCATCAGGGGCGGGGAAATTGCTAATGAAAACACTCGCGAATGAAGCCATTGAAAAAGGGTGTGGGCGCTTTGAATGGTCAGTTTTACACTGGAATCAACCGGCTATAGATTTCTACCATCACATTGGAGCGGAGGAGCAATCTGAGTGGCGAATATATCGCTTAGCCGGAGAAGCCCTGCATAATTTTGCTTTAGAGTCGTGAGCTTATGTTTAGATAACAGTGTTAAAAAGAGTAGGGTAACGTGAAAATGCCCCATTGTGGTTTAGTGTTGAAACTCCAAGTTACGCAGGTAATGCGTATTCGTATTGCCTAAAGTAATCCGAAGAAGTCTAAAAGCCAGCATTTCTAAAGTTATGAACTATCTTGCAATCTAACTTCTCAATCTGTCATTAACCTATTTGACTCTCTCTGGTTGAAGTTCGTCATGAATCTGTGGTTCTGTCTGAGCAAAGGGACACAAAGAGTGGTTTTCAGTATAATTAATGATTATTGAAAATGTATTTATTAATAATTATTGGTTTCTAATTATGCTCAATCCTATTTGGCTTAACACTTTTAAAACATTGGTCGATGTTGGGCACTTCACCAAAACGGCCGAGTTACTCCACATGACGCAACCAGGGGTAAGCCAGCACATAACTAAATTAGAAGCTGCATGCGGTTATCCTCTGATAAAGAGATTTAACAAGAAGTTTGAGTTAACCATCTATGGGCGTAAAGTTTACGATTATGCTGTCAAACACTTTGAAGAAGAGTTTGGGTTATTACAGAACTTGGCACACGATGAACCTTTCCGAGGCCGCTGTACTATTGGCTGTTCGGGAACTTTCGCTTGGTTGATTTATTCAGAATTACTTTCTTTGCAAGCGAGTTATCCAGACTTATCCATTGAGTTAGAAGCAACACCAAACCAACGTATATTTGAGCAGATACTGCAGGGAAAATTGGATATAGGTCTAGTGACAAAAGAGCCTAACCCTAAATATTTCGCGAGCCGTATTGTTGGTGCGGAGTACCTTGCTCTTGTGCTGCCGCTTTCCGCAGACGAAAGCTTGCCGATAAATGAAATGTTAATGGAGTTGGGAGTAGTTCGTCATCCAGATTTGGCTCACTATTTCCAAACTTATGTTGATCAAGCGAATAATGATTTGCTTCGTTTGGTCGATTTAGAGGATGTTTCGACACAAAGCTACATTAACCAAGTGCATCAAATATTGGTTCCTATTGCTAAGGGGATCGGTTTTACGGTGGTGCCTCGATGGTGCGTCAACCTGTTCGCAGACAAAGAACAGCTAAAAATATTCGATATTACCGCTGATATACAAGAGCCTGTTTACTTGATTAGCAAACTTAATTCACCACTTGCTAGGCGTTATGAGCAGATCATTAAAGTTATCGAGAACTCTTTTGAAATAGTTTGATGAGAGTTAAGAGCAATTATTCAGAAGAGATTAGCTTTTTTGGCCTTATATCTGACCTAGGAATGAATACAAAAAAGGTTGGCATCAAAGCCAACCTTTTGCTTTACGTTTTTACTTATTCATAGTCTGAAGCGTAAGTGTCTTCGTAAGAGTGTGAGTAGAACTCAAACAGGTTGCCAAACGGGTCTTCTAGGTAAACCATTTGTGCTTGTTTTAGCTCGTCTTCTGGATGGTAACGCATAATGTCCATACGAACTTTACCGCCATACTCTTCAACACGCTTGATTGCGGTATCAAACTGTTCTTTTGGTAGCTGTAAGCAGAAGTGGAAGATACCTAGGCGAGAGAAGTCTACTTCATGACGTTCTTGACGATCTTTCATCTCAAACAGTTCAACACCGATACCATCTGTTGTTACTAGGTGTGCAATATTGAAGCCTTTGAAGCCCTCACCAAAAACAGCAATACACATGCGCCCAATCGCAGACTCTCGTTCTTCAATCACTTTAGTGTTGTTCATTACAATGCGAAGACCTAGCGCTTTAGTATAGAACTCAACCGCTTTGTCCATATCACCAACCATGATACCTACGTGATTCATTTTCATAATTTGCTCCCAATACCTTTCATTTTGTAACTATCGTTTTGATAGAAAGGAGTATATGGCGGCATTTTTTTAATATAAAATTATCATTATTTATTAAAATAATAATTTTGTATTATAACAAAGGTAAGGTGTTACATATACGACCTCAGTGCGATCTAGGCTTGCACGAAAATGACCAGGGGTATTTCATACATCCCGCCGGACTGCGATCCAAACTGCAACAGTTGTAGTTGATAGCCAGACTTTATGTTGACCAATAGCGCCTATGAGGAGGTCAACATGAGAAAGTTATCTTCCGGAAAATGTAGCGGTATAAAAAGGCCATTTAAGCTTGAAGAAATCTGGCGAATCAGGACCAGGCTTGAGCTTGAGAACGACCTGATGCAGCTTGCTCTGCTAAACCTAGCCATTGATAGTAAGTTGAGAGCGAGTGATTTACTAAAACTGCACGTATACGATGTTTCATCGCAAGGAGTGATTTACGAAAGGGTTCAATGCATCCAGCAAAAAACGGGCACTGATGTACACTATGAAATCACTCCTCGAACACAGCAAAGTATCAGTCGCTGGATCTACTCCGCATCCCTAGAAGCAAGTAGCTTTTTGTTTCCAAGTTGTCGCCGTAAAGGGCAGCCCATTAGCTACTCATTTTATCGTTCGATTATAAGGAACTGGGCTGCAAAACTGGGATTGAATGCTGGCTATTACGGCACTCATTCCATGCGCCGCACCAAAGCCACTTTAATCTATGCCAGAACGAAAAACATCAGGGCCGTACAGATCTTACTTGGACATTCGAAGCTAGATAACACAATTCGATACCTTGGCGTTGAGCTAGAAGACGCTCTGAGGTTGTCTGAGAAAACAGACTGCTGACAGACAGGAGCTGTTACAGGCTTTTCTTCTGAAAAGCCTGTGCCCCATTGTTACTTAGAGTAAATACTCATTCATCATGCGTTAATGCTTTTTCGCAATAAATTTTCTCATTAAGGTGATCTATTATTGGGCTTAACTGTTGTCGATCCTATATATTAAGAATATACGCTTATTGCGATCTAGGTAGCCTTTCACGTTATTCTAATCATCAAGCAATGATTCGACTTTTCTTAGTAGTTGTTTGATTTTTAGCTTGTTATTTTGATCCATTCTTTTACTCTCAGTACTACTACGACGAACGATAAGCTCAACAGGGATATTTATCTGCCTTAATCGCTGATTATTAGGAGAATGTTGATCTTTTAGGTTGATAGCCTCAATGACGGCTTGTTTGCCAATTGCGGTAAAGTCCTGCTTCACGGTAGTAAGGGGAGGAGTAAAATAAGCACTATCAGTAATTCCATCAAATCCAACAACAGCCACTTGGTCAGGAACATCTATCTGTAATTCATCAAGTGCTCGTAATGCGCCTAGGGCCATCTGGTCACTTGCAACTATCACTGCATCAAACGCAACTTGTTTGGCGACTCCCTCTTTTACCGCTAAATAACCGCTGCTCGCCATCCAGTCACCTTGATACTGATAACTTACTACTTTGTTTGCGGCATTTATTTCATGCAGCCAAGTATTCAGCCTGATATTTGATGCGCTAGATTCCGGAGGTCCGGAAATGAGTAAGAATTGTTCGCGTCCACCTTCAACTAAATGTTTTACAACTTCTGCTGATCCGTGCCGGTGCTCGCAGTGGACATAATGAACCGAGGTACCTTCCGGTACGTCAATAAATATTAAGTGTAAGCTCGGAAATTGCTCGTCTAGGTGTTCTGCTTCTTCAGCTGTCAGTGGAACATTAAGAATGACGCAATCAACCTGCTGAGCGATAAGCTCACGCATTGACGCTTGGACATGATTCAGTCCAGGTCCCGCAACAACAGAAAATGCCGTCCCGAGACTTAACTCGTTGGCTTTTCTTCTTACACCATTAGCAATAAGTGCAGCACCATGGAGCGCCATATCAAGCGTTATAAGTCCAATATTGGTTGACTTTGCACGGCTTAACATTTGCGCACCCTTGTTCGGTACGTAGCCGAGTTGTTTAATCGCTTGGTTTACTCTTGCTCGTGTTTTTTCTGCGACATTATCAGATCCGTTGGTCACACGAGAAACGGTTTGAGTTGATACGCCCGCAAGTTTGGCGACATCTTTAAAAGTTACATTCACAGTCATATCCAGTCATTCAGAACCAATCACAATATCATAATGAACTTATCGCTGAATATCTGTGCGATCATTCAAAATTTGTTTCCGAAAACATTTAATTTTGTTTCCGAAAACAGTAGATCTGAAGCATGTTTTAGTACATTAAATCCGTATTTTGATCACATTTACGCGCCATTTTTCTACTAAATTTATACTTATAGAGCAAGATAAGAATCAACTAATGTTTACGAAAACAATATTGGGTTTGCTATGAATAATTTTGTACATCTGCAAAGTAAGAAACACAGTTTAATCATTAAAACAGACAGAGCTCCCGAGCTCCTTCACTGGGGAGCAAAGATTGCACAGATTGATGAAGATCTCCTGCTTGCGACTGAACGTCCAATCTCACAAGCACGTTTAGATGTGGATGTGCCGTTGTCGCTATGTCCTGAATTGGGTAGCGGTCACTTTAATGCGCCCGGGATTGAAGGACATCGTGATGGCTATGACTGGGCTCCGGTATTCAGACTCACTTCGACGCTAGTAAAAGACAACCAAGTGACATTCATGATGAGTGATGATGTTGCTAAGTTGGAACTTATCGTTGAATTGAAGCTAGATTACGACACGGATGTTGTCCAAAAACGCGTAACAGTGAAAAACATCGGCGACAGTAAATACTATCTTGGGAAGTTATCTTCAACATTACCGTTACCAAATCATGCCAATGAGTTAATGACCCTCCATGGCCGTTGGTGTCATGAGTTTCAAACACAGCGTCAGCGTTTTGAACACGGTGGATTCATGCAAGAAAACCGTCGTGGACGTACATCTCATGAGAATTTTCCCGGGTTATTTGTCGGTACGAATGGATTTAGTGAGCAGGTTGGTCAGGTGTGGGGATTCCACCTTGCCTGGAGTGGTAATCACCAAATGCGAGCAGACGTGCGTAGTGATGGTCGCCGTTTTGTTCAAGCGGGCGAGCTTCTACTCTCTGGAGAATCAATTCTTGAAACGGGTAACGAGTATCAAACGCCTTGGCTGTATGGTTGTTACAGTAATTCCGGTTTGAATGGAATATCACAACGTTTTCAGCAATTTGTCCGTAACAACATTGTTAAGTTTCCATTAAATAAACCACGCCCAGTTCATCTGAACACCTGGGAAGGCATCTACTTTGACCACAAGCCAGAGTACATCATGCAAATGGCAACGGAAGCGGCTGAAATGGGTGTTGAACGTTTCATCATTGACGACGGTTGGTTTGTTGGGCGTGATGGCGAGCGTGCTGCTCTGGGGGATTGGTACTTAGACGAGCGAAAATATCCAAATGGTCTAGAGCCTGTTATTGAGCATGTTAACCAACAAGGTATGGAATTTGGGCTGTGGGTTGAGCCAGAAATGGTCAGCGAAGATTCTAACCTTTACCGTAATCACCCAGATTGGGTGCTCGGTCTTCAAGGTTATCATCAGCCATCTGGCCGCTGGCAGTATGTTTTGGATTTACAAAATGAAGATTGCTTTAACTACCTGTTCGGGCGTCTGAATGATCTTCTCACCCGATACAACATTACTTACCTGAAGTGGGACATGAACCGTGAACTTGTGCAGCCGGGTCATCAAGGTCGTCCTGCGGTACATGGTCAGACTCAGGCTCTATATCGTTTAGTGGATGAGCTTAATAAGGTTCATCCGGAAGTAGAGATTGAGTCTTGTTCATCTGGTGGTGGTCGTATTGACTTTGAAATCCTTAAGCGCACACAACGTTTTTGGGCATCAGATTGTAATGATGCGCTTGAGCGTCAAGCTATTCAGAAGGGCATGAGCTACTTCTTCCCGCCAGAAGTAATGGGGGCGCACATTGGCCCTGCTGAGTGCCATTCAACAAATAGACGTCATGCTATCAATATGCGTGGTGTAACTGCTTTGAGCGGTCATATGGGCGTAGAACTTGATCCAGTAAAAGAGCCGAAAGCCGAAAAAGAAGCCTTCTCACGGTATATAGCTCTTCATAAGGAGTACCGTCATCTTCTTCACAGTGGCCGTAGCTTCAGAATCGACCCCGCGGATAAGAATCAGAACATTTATGGGGTCGAGAATGAAAACGAAATGCTCATCACGGTTTGTCAGTTGGCAATGCCAGATCACGCACTGCCTTCTCCTCTTCGTATCAGCTGCTCAGATGTGAATGCAAAGTATCTCGTCAAGCTGGTTGAGATGCCCCAAACCAGTTTCCAATTAATGAAGCAACGTCCTAAATGGTTGGACAAAACTCTAACGCTAGGTGGCGATAACTTGAAAGAAATTGGTTTGAACCTGCCAATTTTAGACCCTGAATCCGCACTGATTGTTCATTTACAAAAAATATAACAAGTGAACAGTAAAACTTAAAAACTATCGGGCAAGGGGCTGTTAATGGCTAACCTGCACCTTTGCCCTGCGAAGCAATAACATTTAAAATCCGAATAGATTAAGGACAACATTATGCCAATGACAATCCTACTGTCGTTCTTTTTCTTCACAGGCTTTGTGGTGTTTTACACCTGGTCACGTGTGAAGAATCAGAAGAATGACTCAAAAGACGGCTTTTTCCTTGGAGGACGGAGCTTAACGGGTGGGCTTATCGCGAGCTCCCTGATTCTGACAAACCTTTCTGCAACGAGTTTTGTAGGGATGAGCGCCTTGTCGTTCAAAGGAAATATGTCTGTGATGGGCTACGAAGTAGCGTCTGGTATTACACTGATCATCATCGCTCTGTTCCTTGTACCACGCTACCTGAAACAAGGCATCACGACGATTCCTGATTTTCTGGAGTCTCGTTATGACCTTTCTGTAAAGCAGTTTGTGACGGTGCTATTCCTATTAAGCTACATCATCAATCTACTACCAAATACCCTTTACGCTGGGGCAATGGTTATTGGCGGTATCTTCGATGTTGAAACAATGTTAGGCATCAATCGCTTCCAGGCTATCCTTCTCATTGCATCTATTATCGGTGTGCTGGGTTTGTTCTATGCAATCTACGGTGGTCTAAAAGCAGTAGTAATTGCAGACACATTAAACGGCGTGGGTCTAATTGTAGGTGGCTTGATGATCCCAATCTTTGGACTGATCGTGCTTGGTGACGGCAGTTTTATGGAAGGATTGGAAGTTATCACAACTAACGCGACAGACAAGCTCCAGGCAGTTGGCGCTGAAGATGATCCAAACGTACCATTCTCAACCATGTTCACTGGTTTACTTCTCGTCAACCTTTACTACTGGGGGACTGACCAGGCCATCATTCAACGTGCGCTTGGGGCGAAGAACCTTAAAGAGGGCCAAAAAGGTGTGATCCTTGCGGGTGCAATCAAAGTTGTTACACCTTTGTTTTTAATCATTCCGGGTATCATCGCATTCCATATGTTTGGTACTGCGGACGCAGCGGGTCAGAGCTATGAAGCTGATACGATGTATACACGCTTAGTTAACGAGGTGTTACCTAAACCACTCGTTGGCTTCTTCCTTGCGGCAATGTTTGGTGCCATTTTGTCTACCTTTAACGGTGTACTGAACTCATCTACAACATTATTTACGCTGAATGTTTATAAACCGTTGTTTGATAAAGAGAACAAGCTTTCTGACGAACAGTTAGTAAATAAAGGCCGAGTATTTGGTCTGTTCATTGCAATCTTATCGGTTGGTATTGCGCCGTTTATTATGTTTGCGCCAAACGGACTGTTCGATCTGTTACAACGTCTAGCGGGCCTGTTCAGTGTGCCAATTTTCACTATCGTGTTCATGGGATATCTCACTAAGCGTTTGCCGGCAATCGCAGCCAAAGTTTCTCTTGCAGTATTTGTCGTGACTTACGGTATTGTCCAGTTTACTCCGGCAACAATGCACGGCTATCTTGGTCCACTAAAGCCATTGGCAGAGTTACACTTCTTCCACCAGTTAGCGGTATTGTTTGTTATCTGTTGTGCGATTATGTACTTCATTGGTAAAGTTCGTCCACGTGACACTGACTACGTTCTGCCAGTGAATGAAGCTATGGATATTAAACCTTGGGAGTTCCGCTTCGAAGCCTCTGCGGTCATTCTCTACATGGTACTTGGGGCATACATTACGTTCTCCGACCTTGGGTTGGTCGCCGGAGATACGTCGTTTATGGTGACGTACGCATTATGTGGCATTGTAATTCTGGGCGGAATTTTTACTCGCATCAAAAAGAAGCAAGCTAAATTGGCGCAATTAGACCCGACACAAGTTTAATGTAGGTAAGTAAAGCTAAATTATGTAATAAAAGAGTAGAGTTTAGCTCTTAAGCAACTCTGCTCTTTTTATTAAGTCATTTCTGACTGAGTTGTTTTACTCTAACTTGGGGTTATTTAAGAATCAAAATACGCTTTTTAAAATCAGTTGAAATGTATCTTATGCTAAAGAGCTTATCCATCAACGCTGGGCATTAGATGCAAGATTTTTCAATAGCTTTAGTAATCCGGATTTAGCTAATTTAGAATAACCATTGGCTCACTTTTGTCCAAACACGTGTTACTTCTCGATGTGCGAACTAAGATGAACCGCTAGCGTTGTTATACAAAAAGTAATGAATTGGAAAACTTAAGCTACGCCGAGCTGATTTACGCACAATATGGTTAAATTCTTCTGCATGTGCCTCCCGGTCGGAATGTAAAAAACAGCAGATTTTGCCCCTTAATACATCACTGGTGGATTGAAGTGTTGGAATGGACAGAGAGGAGAGAGGAACCCCCACGCTCAACCTGACTGACATATCCCATTGAAAGCTGAATACGCTCTACCATCTCAGCTAGAGTTGCGCTTTTAGCCTTACAAAAATCCCGAATCTGGCGCCAATGCGTAGGTTATCGCTATCTACTGTTTCATTTCTTTTTTATTCATATTGTTGGGCTGTAGAACCCGCTCTTATAAATCTCATGAGCCTGAGTTTCAATTCAAGAATTTCATAAGTTCACTTTTGTTGGAAACGGTTATTCATGTATACCGTTTTATAGGTCTTTCTCTCATTGTCTTAAATTCAGGATAGTGTCCAGTTTTTTAGACGGTCATGTGTCCAGCTTTCTGGATATTAGTGAGCAGGGAAGATAATAAATCATTGATTATCAGCTGGTTAAGTGTTTGGCATATATCTTGGATTAGGTTGAGTTACGTTGGATTGGTTCGATTTTTATCCATTCTGAACAACTTAGAAAAACAACAAGACGAGGTTGATATGCAAAGGACTGTTATTTTAACGACTGCCAGCTCACTGGTGCTATCGGGTTGCTTAGGCTCTTCCGACAGCTCAGAAGAAACCACGGATTACAGCGTACTGCCCAGTTATTTTTCTGGTTCGGTTGATGTCATTCAGGTAGATGGTATAAGTGATGATTTGCTCACAGGTATGGCTCTGAATAGCAATACTGGTGCGGTAACACCGGAAACGGTGGGGATAGGTTCTAGCCCGGAACAGATCCGTCGCTACCAGTTAGGAGCCAGCTATAACAGTATGATGGATCCGGTAACGCCCGGTGGCTGGGGGATTCATTGGGGGCCTTTGGTTACAGGAGGGATTAGTTCTCATACGGTAGAGACGTTTACCGGCCAGGTGTCAGGTACGGAATATCAAGCCATTGTGGATGATGGCTCTGGTAAAACCAATGTCAAACTGGTGGTGCAGGTCCCGAGTAGTTTCTCTACCGAGAGCCCTTGTATTATTGCTGGGCCATCATCCGGTTCCCGTGGTGTTTATGGGGCGGCAGGTACGGCAGGTGATGCGGCGTTAAAACGGGGTTGTGCCGTAGCCTATACCGATAAAGGTACCGGTGATGGCGTACACTTTATTGGCAGTCAGCAGGTGATTAATCTGGATGGAAAGGTTGTTGATGCCATCAGTGCAGGCTCCTCTTCTGCATTTACCGCTGAGTTTGCAGAAGGCTTTGCGGATGCTGCTGATCCGCGTACTGCAACAACCAAACACGCTCACTCCCAGCAGAACCCTAGTAAAGACTGGGGCTTGAATACCTTGCAATCCATTGAGTTTGCTTTCTATGCCTTACACCAGGCTTATCCTGATCTGGCTTTTAATCCTGATAATACCACAGTGATTGCAGCCAGTTGGTCCAATGGTGGCCGTTCTGTACTGATGGCTGCAGAGCAGGATACGCAAGGGCTGATTGATGGCGTGGTTGCTGTTGAGCCTAGTACGGCAATGGATCAGCATGATTTTACCATTACTCAGGGGGAGCGCAGCTGGGGGCCTGAATCGGTAGGCTGGAGTTTATACGATATGCATGCCTTTGGTGCGGTGTATCAGCCCTGTGCTAATAACCTGACCGAAAACGACAGTGCCGATCTGGTTAACTCTGCTAAGTCTCCTGAACGTTGTACCCGCCTGCAACAACTAGGTCTGTTAACGTCCTATTCTGCTGATTTGCAGGTACTGGCTCAGGAAGCACAGGATCTGATGAATACTGTCGCGGGGTTCCTGCCTGAGCAAAATCTGGGTATGCCAGCGTTTACTAATATGTTTTCTGAAATCACCAATACTTATGGTAACTCCTACGGTCGTTACAGTATCTCAGACCAGCTGTGTGGTATCAGCTTCGCCAGCTATAATGGCGGGACGAAACAGTTTGAGGTGCTGAGTGATGAAGATAAGGCGCTGCGCTTCCTGGGACAGAATATGATCGCTGGTGGTAGCCGCTGGATTCAACCGGTCAATATGAATTCGTATGATCCTTATGGGGCGACGGCGTTTAACTCCACAGCGGATAAAAATCTGGATGCAGATCTGTGTTTCTTTGCGATGTCCCACTACGGAAAGGCCAAGCTAACTGAGTTGGGTATTCTGGATACTTACAAGGGCAACGGTGATTTTGACCGGGTTCAGGCGGGTATTCAGGAAGCGATAATGAGTGGTGATCTACAGGGTAAACCAGCCATAATTATGCATGGTCGTGCCGATCAGGTGGTTGCACCAAATCATGGTGGTCGCGCTTACTACGCCCGTAATCGTCAGGTCGATGCCCGCGATGATGTCGTGTACTGGGAAATCGAAAATGGCCATCACCTGGAGATGTTTGCCTATCTGTTAGCCCCGAATCTGGGTTTCTATGCCACACCACCTAATATGCAGCACCGTTATGCTTATATTCATCCTTACTTTGAACAGGCGCTGAATCAGATGTTTGCTCATCTGAGCTCAGGCGAGGCGCTGGCTCCGAGTCAGTTGGTTCGCACGACGTCGATGCAGGAAAGCGGTGAAGAGCAGATTACAGATGACATGTTTGGTGAAGTGCTGGCTATGCCGGGTGATGATGCTGTTCGCTGGCAGGATAATACGTTGGTGATTCCTCATTAATCCGCTTCCCTAAAAACAGTACTATTATCGGCTGCCCCGATCAGTTCTCTTGTGCTGGCCGGGGCTTTTTATGTCTACAGGTTAATACGCCTTTTCACCGACTAATTGGGTACGAGTGCCAATGAGTGTTTGCTGTTCATGAGTTCTTTATGTACTGAATATCCAGCTTACGCATCTTTTCATACAAACTTGCACGGGATATGCCCAGCAGCTTAGCGGTTTGTACCTTATGCCCTTGAGTGTAAGCAAGTGCGGTTTCAATAGCTTTACGCTCTGCTCGGGCAATCTGTTCATGCAGTGGTTGTGGTGGAGTGTTGGCTTGAGGCAGAGTGGGGGAAAGTCGGTTAGCTGATGAGAGAGTGTATATAGGCAATCCCGTGTTTGGATCTATTCTCGGTGATATTAGTTGCGTCTGTGCAGCCTGTTGAAACTGTGCTGTTGGAACTAACAGTGACTGAATCAGTTGGACATCAATCTCGGTGTCTTCCTCTGCCATAATCACCGCTCGTTCCAGCAGGTTTTGCAGTTCCCGTACATTGCCCGGCCAAGAGTGCTGACACAGTAGGTTAATGGCATCCGGTGTCAGGTACTTAACTGGCAGATGCAGTCTGATACAGAGCTCATCCAGCAGGCGTTCTGCAATCAGGTCAATGTCTGCCTGACGTTCCCGAAGAGGAGGCAGATGGATCGGCATGGCATTAAGGCGGTAGTAAAGGTCTGCGCGAAACTCGCCGTTTTCCACCATTTTTGGCAGATTACGACTGGTGGCAGCAACGATGCGAATATTGACTTTTTTTACCTTATTGGAACCCAATGGCTCAAACTCTTGCTCCTGGAGGGCGCGCAGCAGTTTACTTTGCAGCTCCAGTGGCATATCGCCAATTTCATCAAGAAACAGGGTGCCGCCATCGGCCAGCTCCAGTTTACCTTTACGCCCCTTGTTGGATGCGCCGGTATAGGCTCCGGGGGCGACACCAAAGAACTCTGCTTCGATCAGGTTATTGGGAATGGCGGCGACATTAAGTGAGACAAAGGCGTTATGGGAGCGGGCTGAGAGTTCATGCAGGGCGTGGGCAAACATCTCCTTGCCGGTGCCCGTTTCGCCGGTCAGTAGAACAGAGATATCAAATCGTGCCGCTTGTCGTATCTGATGTTTGACATTCTGCAGTTGTTCGCTGCGGCCCGTAATCTGAGATAAGCGGTATTTATTTTGTCGTGCCTGATTTAACTCCTGAGTGACATTGTCCAGTTGTTGCTGCATTTGGTTGAAGCGGTTGGCCAGGGAGTGAAAACCTTTGCGTTGCTCCAAAGCAACAAAACCAAAGGCTCCGATCACCTCTCCCTGATCCGATTGCAGAGGAATCACGCTCACCAGTGTCCACTGTTGTTTGACCCATAACAGTTCCAGCAGTACCGGTTCTCCACTGTCGGAGACTCTGGGTAGAAAACTATTATGAATATAACGGGTGATCGGCTCACCTACAGGGTTATGGCTCAGCCCCAGAAACTGACGATAGCCCTTACTTATCCAGGTGATGCGGTGCTGTTGGTCAATAGCGATGGTATTGCTATAAAAGGTGGCAAAGGAATCCGCCAGGGTTTTGAAGGCGGAGTCCTTGAGTGTCGCTGTTGCATGTAGTTCTGTCATAATCAGCTTATTATTTTTTAGAGGCACTCTCTAATTTATATCATGGCCCCGACCATGAGAGAGATCCATGAGAATGACCGGCAGAATCGCCCTGGTGAATGGTATCTTCGGAGTATCGTTATTCATAATCCCTCTTACTCTAGATTTTTGAGTATAAAACTCAAAAGTAACTGAATAAAAAAGATAACATTTCAGTCACAAAAAGAAATAAAATAATTTATATATTTGTAACAACTTTCTTTGTCCCAGGTAACAGAATCTATATTATTTTGGGGTCATGACTCAAAATCGGAAAAGTGGTATTACTGTGTTTTATTGCAGGGTACCATTAGGATTCTTGCGATGAATGCAATTGACTCTCACTTTTCGAATTGAAAAGTTGAGCACCCTGGTAATTGAGTAACGAAGTCAGCGCCCATCAACTTTGACGGCGTGTATACTCCTGCGACTGAATGAGAATTTAATAGGTGTTCAGCAATGGCGAGAGAGCCTGTAACGGTCAGGTCGTAACCATTCGTTGTAAGGATACGTACGGTTTTCTTCATTCCCTCTGCATTTATTGCTTCTCCCCATACATAAGTTTTTGTCTCTCCACGTTGAGCTTCATTAGGTCCTTTTATTTTCTTTCCTATATGAGATTTAAGCAGACTCTGAACCCACTGTGAGCCCAGTAATGGCCGGATTAGATTGGCTCTTTTGGCATTTTTGACCATCTTCTCTGAACTAGGAATATAGACTTCAATATTAGGTATTCCAGTCGTGTGATAGGCTGTTGATACATCTCCCCATGGAATAGTCATTGTCAGCTTTTCGTTATCACCAAAGTCAATTTGGCGTACTTTATAAGCCAATGGTACCGTGACGATGTCACCATCACGACGTATCTTACCGCCTTGTGCTAGTCCCTCAACCGACGTCTTAGCGGTGCCCGGCGAAAACGCAGAACGAGAGTCAAAACCTAAGGCCAGATGAGTTGCATCCGGTAAAGCGGAGCTTAGGGTGGCAGCAACGCAATCCGTCGGAATGACATCAAAACCAACGCCAGGGCAAAGTACGACATTTGTATTTAAAGCGCTTTCTTTTAAAGATTGAGCAAATTCAAATACCGATATTTCGCCTGTGATATCGAGATAGTGCGTGCCTGCATTAATACAAGCTTGCATCATAACCCTAGCAGTGGAAGAAAAAGGTCCGGCGCAATTTAGTACTAGTGAAATATTGGAGAGGTGACTTGCCGTACGTTCTGGATTATCTAGATCAAAAGCAACGGCACGCAAACCTAGTTCATCAGCTAATTCTTGAGTTTTATACTTATCTCTTCCGCCGAGAATTGGGCTAAGTCCCCGTTTCACAGCTTCTCGCGCAATGAGCTCACCAGTGTATCCATAAGCACCATAAATCATCCAATGAGTTAGCTTTGCTGGTTGTTCAGTTTGTGCCATCGCGGTGATTCCTATTTCTTCTTAAGAGAGTAAAAACAACGTATTGTTACGCCACCATAACCTTAAAGATAAGTTTAAGGTCAACCTCAATATTCTTTTGTGCCTGACTCCTAACTGAACACGCAGAATATTCAATAATTTCTCTGTTCAGTATTGACCTTAAACCTTTATTTAACCTTAGAGTTTTTCAATCCGGAAGGTGATGACAGTAATGATTAATCGTCATCTTTTGGGGGAGAAAGAAATCAGCATTTAAATAAAGGTATTCAACATGAGAATAAAACTCACCGTCTTTGCTCTATTGGTGGTTGGCGTTAGTTTGCCAACAATGGCCGAGACAGAAGGTCATAGCCAAATGACAGAGATCAACATCGGCGGTTATCCCGTGCCCGTAAAATCGGGTGGCTTGTACGATCGTTACCGCTCTAACCCGCCACTTTCTGTGATTGCCGATGCGCAACCAGACATCGATTTGAGCTGGTTTAAAACATTGGAGAAAACCAAAGTTGATATCGGTTTTGAATCTTACTCACCTAATTTCTATTACAAAAATGAGCGGATCACCGCGGTGTTTACTGCCGATTTTTCCAAACTTGAGTCATTGATCCCCGCCCAAGTCCTTACTCAAGTTCAGCCACTTCAGATTTGGCCTGACCGTGGGCTTGTTGTACTCACCGCGTATGCCTATCACTATTGTGACAATGACCAATATAACGAGATTGCTTTATCAATCGTGACCAACAAACCCGGAGAGTCAAACTGGGGGCCAGTGACGCTAATTGGACAGTCAATATCAGACGATTACTGGGGCTATGTGCTGAAGCTACCAGTGGATACGGAGTTGGCTCGAGTCCGTGGTGTCGTAGGTTACAACCTTCCTAAATGGCTGACTAAGATTGATTATCAGGGTGACGCAACTTCGGTGACATATACCGTAACAGATAACAAGACGGGAAAGCCTGATCTTACTTTTAGCGCAGATAAACTCACCAATTTATCTCAGGGAGGTGAACTAGTGACTAATAGTTTCACTAACATCAGCCGAGAGGGTGAGCTGACTTATGGTTATGCAGTTTCTCGTCTTATAAGCCATGCCTCAACAACAGATGAACATGCGGTTCGATTAACTTTGGGAGAGGGGAAACTGTCGTCATTCATCAAGTCATTAGATATTGGCTCAATGCTAAAATACGAGTATGTACCCGATTTTCAGAGTGCGCTTTATGCGCCTAAACCGCTTACATCACTCTCTCCTGCTGAGTGATGTAAGAAAATAATAAGCCAGCCCGAGGGCTGGCTTTTTGCTATTGCTGTCTTTCATTCCAAATTGCTTGCAGTCCCTCTTTGAAGGTCGTGACTTTAAACTCCGGGAAACGAGCCTTAAATTTATCAGAGACAAAAATATTTTCAGTTTCATAGCGAGGCAGGAGCTCTGCCGCATCACGAACGGTCTGACTCACTTTACCTGCAAGCCATAATTGCCAGCGTTTAAGCACGCGATATTTGGGTTGAACTTGAAATACCTCTGCTGCTAGCTCGATAAACTGACGGTAATTAAGTCTGTTGTCGTCACATGGCAAGTGCCAGGTCTGCCCGTACGTATCCGGAGTGTTACCGATAAGAGCCATTGCCCGGCTAGCATCTGGCGTATAAATGAGGCTGCGTTTTACATCATCACGCAAAAAGACTTTGGCACTTTTACCTGCAACAAGAGCGTCGATAATGGTCGAGTTCGTAATGCTTTGCGTCTTACCCGGACCATAAAATTCAGGAGCACGACAAATAACAGCTTCGATCGAACCTTGTTTCATCGCATCAAGTAACATGTTAGTGATCTGAGCACGAACTTGTCCTTTACCTCCATTAGGTGCAAAAGGCGCGTTCTCTAATTGAGGTGCATCGGTTTGTGGATACATATAGGTATTGTCGAAATAGACCAGCTTAGTACCATGAGTTTCACATGCCGTGATGACATTTCGCATTAATGTTGGCCACTGTTCAACCCATAACTTGGTATCCATCGGTAACCCTGCCGTTAGGTAAACTATTTCTGATCCTTGTACGGCATCTAAAGTTTGCTGTCGATCGAGAAGGTCTGCCTGGAATAACTCATCAGTGTTGTTTACTTGTTGAGGACGACGGCTGACCAAGCGAATGTCGCTGGTATAGTTTTGTTTGAGGCTGATTGCTAGCTCTCGACCAATCTGCCCGTTGGCACCCAGTATTGTTTGCATAGATTACTTCTCCAGACTTGCGTTTTTCTCTATGAAGCATCCTAAGGTTAAAGCTTGGTTTAAGGTCAAGCAGAAATTGTGCTGCTTTGGTTGGTGGAATATTGCTGGTTGAAGGGCGGAAAGTAATCGCCTTTGAACTGACCTCGCAAGACGACTACTAGAACTAGTTCTAAGTTGTTAGGTTAGGGCTTAGCCTTACTGATCTTCTTTCGTAGAGGATTGGTGAGGCAAAATATCCCAGCCAAATTGAGACATGACTCGTTCGGCGTTGGTTGCGCAATCCATATTTTCTGGTTTTGCTTCAATCTCTTTCAGAACCTTTAGCAACCGAGCTTTATTGCTCGCGATTCTTCGTTCTATCTCTTCCAAATCCGCAACCTTTTGTTTTAGCGTTTTTAGCAAATGATCATGATTCCATTGAGAAAAATCAGCAGGAAGCAATGAGCCTAACTCATCGAGACTGAACCCTGCTTGTTGCCCTGTGGTAATCATTTCTAATACTGCGACTGCTTCAGGAGGATAGGTACGATAACCATTAGATTTACGCTTGACGGTTTTTAACAGGCCAATCTTTTCATAAAATCGGATCTTAGAAGGAGCTAAGCCGGTTTTTTTTGCTAATTCACCAATGTTCATAGTTCTATTAATGGAGTGAAAACACATTTAAACACTACCACACTTTCTATTGATGAATATCACACGATATGAGGTCAACGTGAAAAACTTATCTTTAGTAACGTGTAATGATATTAAAAGGCCATTGAATCTAGAAAGGATCTGGCGAATCAGAACTCCTCTAGAGCTATCACAAGATTTTATGCAGCTTGCACTATTGAACCTAGCCATTGATCTGATCGCAAATTAGAGCGAGTGATTTATAACTTAATGTTTACGTAGTGATGAAAGGAACAATCCCTTTCAGCGCACTATATACTGAAAGGGACGTTAGTCATTAAAACTGTGTGGCTAAAACTCAACTGTCACTGTATCAGAACAGTCACTATTTCCAATGCTGCCAGCGTTACATACGTGATACGTGAATGTGCCCCCACCTTTACCAAGATTGGCGTCAGTATATTCTCCGTTATCAACCACATTTTCGATGAGTGGGCTACCATCCCGGTATATATCTATTCCTTTGCCGTCATCTGTTGCAGTCCATACAAGATCAGCGTACATGGTTCCTCTGACTTTGCGAGGGATAACGGTGAGGTCAATACCATAGTCTGATCCACCACCTGCGTTAGGATCGTCAACCGGAATGTTTTGTGAATAAGTACCTGTTACTCCACCGTCATCAGTTACCGTTAACGTAACAGTGTAGGTACCATAGTCTTGATAGGAGTAACTTGGATTCTGAATAGTCGACGAATTACCATCACCAAAGTTCCAGAACCAACTTCCAATATAACCATCGCTATCATCAGAGACGTCAGTAAAGTTAACGGTTAGCCCGTTAACATCATTACTATCAATCGAATAGGTAAACTCTGCCGTAGGTCCTTGATTAGATCCTTGATCAACTTGAACTAGATTAGGGAACAAGTTACTAACATCCAGTAGCGGCTCTGGATATCCGTCACCCGAATCATCGGTCCAAATATCATTACCTGCAGCTATAACTGCATCATATAAATCATACACATCTGCTGCATTCGAAGGTGGATTAGAGCTCGCCAATAATGCCAAGGCACCGGCCACATGCGGAGAAGCCATGGATGTACCACTAATTGTGCCGTACTCTCCCTGCTCCAGTGGATAGGTAGATCGAATACAGACGCCCGGAGCTGCAATATCAACAGCACTACCCCAGTTACTGAAATCAGCCAGAGTGTCATCTTGATCTGGGCGACAGGTCTGAGAGCCAAAACCTCCAGGCGCACCATCAAAGTCTGCCAGGGCACTTACCGTTAATACGTTATCGAATGCTGCGGGGCTATAATTATTTGCATCATCGCCATCATTACCTGCCGCAACAACAAAAGCGACACCAGCTTCAACGGCTCCTTGAATGGCATCGTATTCAGCCTGGTTGAAACCAGGGCCGCCCAGACTCATATTGGCCACTTCAATATTTCCGTTAGCTGCTATCCAATCGATCCCAGCAACGATCCATGAGGCATAACCGCTGCCTCTGGAATTTAGCACCTTCACTGACCACAGACGGGCTCCGGGGGCAACCCCAACCACACCAATATCGTTATCCAGAGCCGCTATGGTTCCGGCTACATGAGTACCATGATAGTGGTCATCATCACCACCACTACCACAGGTTGTGTTAAATGGCCCTCCAGTTGCACAATTAACGCCTCCAACGACATTCAGATCCGGGTGCTCAAAATCGATGCCGGTATCAAGTACAGCAACATCCACATCTACTCGATAATCATCGTTACTATCAATATCAATGCTAGTATTCGTATCAGCGAAAATTCTTTGGATACCTGTTGGAGGGATCTGAGCTGAAATATAGCGTAGATCATCTGTGGCGACATATTTGACCTTAGGGTTTCTTTCTATAGCCGCAACCGCTTGGGGCGGTACTGTGATAGAAAAGCCTTTCAGGGCGTGCTGGTAGATAAAGCCAATATTGCCGCCAACCTGACGTGATATTTCGTTGGCTGTCGCCGCTGGGTTATCGATATGGTCATGAAAAACGACAATATATCCTCCGGAAGGAGGCGCCGCTATCGTGATTGGTGTAACGCCAATCAACGCTGCCAGCGAGAGTAGCAGAGTAACTAAAATTGGTTTCATCGTAAGTGCTCCAAACTAGGTTAATCTTTTCCAGTGGTAATTAGCTGTCCGGATGATCTTCAATTTAAGCGTAGTAGCTGATAGCGTTATAAATAAACTCAGAAACCATCAAATTTGAGATATATAACTTCAAATAGTTAGCTTTCTGGTTAGAGTAATTGTGATTAAAGGTGAGATATTCTACGCGTTTCTGTCCGATAACAGCCTAGACGCTAAAAGTGAAGTTTGTAATTTCCATCGACTTTGTTGCTTGACTGATTACCGAGGAACATACCGCTAGGACGTTTACACTTAAGTGGAAAATTGCTCTGTGTACACCACAATTAAAGTAGTCAAAAATTAGGGTGGCATCATGGAACGAAGGCATTTTCTAGCTTTATGGACACTACTGTTTGCTCCATCGCTCAAAGCGACGAGTCCAATGAAACCTACACCAGCGCAAACAGAGGGGCCGTTTTATCCGGTTAAGCGAATACCGCTTCGTGAAAACTTGATTTTGCAGCCTGATGGATTAGTGGGTGAGCCCATTGTATTACAGGGTAAGGTCGTGGATACGTCTGGTAATCCAGTCTTTGGTATTAAGGTTGAGATTTGGCAGTGTGACGGTCAGGGCATTTATGACCATCCCAATCAATCGAGCAACGAAAGGTTTGATCCTCACTTTGCTGGCTTTGGTGCCGCTATTACGGACAAAAACGGGCGTTACCTCTTCCAAACCTTATATCCCGTTGCATACGGTTCGCGTCCTCCTCATATACATGTAAAACTGTGGCGAGGAGATAAAGAACTCTTAACCACGCAACTCTATCTGAAAGGCAATACTGGTAACGAGTGGTGGGGCGGTAAAGCGCGCGACTATTTGCAGTTTGAGCCAATAAAAATCGACAATCGCTTAACGGGAGAGTTTACCTTTGTGATTACATAGATAGCAGACTGCTTTTTATTTTACTTAGGCAATACTTTTCTAATTCGACTAGAAATAGCACTGAAGAGGCAACGATCACTATTCGCAGCCATACATCAAACTCCAGTGCTGTCGTTCCAAACAATACCTGCATGAAAGGTAGATAGGTGAAGCAAGCTTGAAAGACGATCAGCACCGCGATCGCTATTAATACGTAGACATTGCCTATTAACCCTTGTCGACAAAAAGCGGTGTCGAGAATAAATCGAGTATTGAACAAATAAAATATTTCAAACATAACCAATGTGTTTACTGCAACGGTACGCGCTCTACTAATGTTTTCTTGCTGTTCCATTTCCCAAACAAACATGCTGAGAGTGCCAAGCATTAATATCAGGGAAACAAATACCACTCGCCAGATCAGGTGTGAAGTTAATAGCGGTGATTTTGCTGAGCGAGGTTTACGTTGCATTAGATTTGGTTCTTTGGGTTCAAAAGCCAAGGCTAAGGCAAGTGTAACGGCCGTGATCATGTTGACCCAAAGAATTTGAATGGGTGTGAGGGGCAAGTCTTTGAACCCCCAAACTACCGCTGCGAGTATAATCAACGCTTCTCCGCCGTTGGTTGGCAGAATAAACAGAATCGCTTTTTTCAGGTTATCGTAGACAGCGCGTCCTTCTTCTACCGCGGCTGTAATCGACGCGAAATTGTCATCGGTGAGCACCATTTCGGCGGCTTCTTTGGCGGAGTCTGTGCCAGTAATACCCATGGCTGTCCCTATGTCAGATCGTTTGAGTGCAGGGGCATCATTCACGCCATCTCCAGTCATCGCAACTATCTGTTGATGTTTTTGTAGCGTGTCGACCAATCGCATTTTATGTTCTGGGCTAACGCGAGCATAAACATCAATGTCTTTGGCAACGGCAAAAAGCTCATCGTCTGTCAGGGCATCGATTTGCTGGCCAGTCAGCGTGTTATGTGAATTGATAAGTCCAATCTGGCTTGCGATTGCTTGTGCCGTAAGCGCATGATCGCCAGTCATCATCTTTACGCGTATTCCAGCATTCTTACACACATTAATTGCGTTGATGGCTTCTTGTCTGGGCGGATCTATAAGGCCAAAAAGCCCAAGCATGATGAGCCCATCTTTGACGTCATCAAAGGTGAGTTCAAGCTGAGTATAATGAGTTGGCCGATATGCAATCGCCAAAACCCGCATCCCTTGTTTGGCCATCATTTCAATCTGCGCGTGCCAGTAATTACGGTCAATTTCAGTGGTCGAACTGTTCGTAGCTGTATCGATATGTTGTTGATTACAGATTTCAATAACTCGTTCTGGTGCACCTTTTATGAAAATAAACGCTTGTCCTTCATGATTATGATGAAGTGTTGCCATAAAGCGGTGTTCCGACTCGAAAGGGATAAGATCAGTTCTTGGAAAGTTTTTCGTCTCTGTCTCAATATCTATGCCCGCTTTCATTCCGGCGATAAGCAGTGCTCCCTCCATCGGGTCACCTTGTATCTGCCACTTTCCATCATGCAGTTGAATGTTGGCATCATTACACAACACCGCAGCTCTGATCGCTTGAATAAGAAAAGGATGCTGCTCAGGGTAAATCGATGTGTTATCAATAGTCACTTCACCATGAGGGTCGAACCCTGTGCCGCCGATTCCGAACTCGCTATTTGTAGTAATGACTTGTTGTACGGTCATTTCATTACGCGTAAGGGTTCCAGTCTTATCGGTGCAGATAACTGAAACCGCCCCTAGCGTTTCTACGGCAGGTAAACGGCGAATAATGGCATTACGTTTGGCCATTCTTTCTACGCCAATAGCAAGCGTGATGGTCATAATTGCGGGTAACCCTTCCGGAATCGCCGCAACCGCTAGGCTGACAGCCGCAAGAAACATATCGGTGATCGGGTAACCTTGAATCAGTAAGCCATAAATGAAGGTAGCAAGGGCCACAATTAAAATCCCAGCGGTTAAAAGTCGACTGAACTGAGCAATTTGCTTAAGGAGTGGGGTGGTGGTGGGTTTTACTCGAGAAACCAGAGAACTGATTTTTCCCAGTTCGGTGTCTATGCCAGTTGCCACAACGACACCTGAGCCTTGTCCGTGAGTAATCATCGTTCCTGAATAAGCCATGCAATAACGGTCTGCTAATTCACTTTCGGGACTGACTGGGTGAGTGGTTTTCTCTATGGTCATTGACTCACCAGTGAGTATCGCTTCAGCCACTTGTAAGCCTTTAGTGCGAACCAAACGAAGATCGGCGGGAACTCGGTCACCTGATTGGAGGATCACAACGTCACCAACAACGAGATCTTCGGCATTGATAGTCGCTTGATGGCCGTTTCGCAGCACTAAAGCGGTTGGAGCAAGCATGGATTGAATAGCATTGAGCGCATTTTCCGCTTTGCCTTCCTGCAGGAACCCAATAATGGCATTAATGATCACTACGCCTGCTATTACTGCTGCATCCACCCAGTGACCAAGCGCAGCGGTGACGACCATAACCACTAACAACACATGAATCAGGACATTGTTAAACTGGCCGAGTAAGCGTTGGAAAATTGAGCGACCATGAGAAGTCGGAAGCTTGTTGGCTCCAAACTTAGCTAGGCGTTGAGATGCCTCTTGAGGCGCTAGGCCGCCTGTTTGGCTTGAGAGCGTAGCAAAGGTATCTTCGATGGATTTATTGTGCCAAAGGTCGCTAATTTTATCCATGAACCTGCCTCTTACTAGTGGCACTTAAGAATATGCTCTTCGTTTTATAATTATAGAATATCGGCTAGATGATGAGATGAGAAAACAGGGGGAGTATCATGACTTAGCTCAGTGATTTTGATTCACTTTATATCAATCAACTTGTGCAAAAAGAGAACTCTATTGAAGTAACGCCTCGCGCGCTACTTTTGGTGTCAGAACGCAACGGGTAACTGTGGACTGCTATAATTTATCTAGGTTCACGTAGCAAGGTTAAGGCTATGAGCTCTCAGCCGAAAAACTCGTCAAAAGCTTCTAAGGCTCCGGTATCTGGTGTGGGCCATTCCATGCCATCAATTCCACTTCTCAATCATATTTCTGTTTGCCCCAAACCGACGCAAACCGTGTGCCCATTTTGCGGTGTAGGGTGTGGGATGCTGCTTTCGTGTAATGAACATGGAAAAGTTTCTGGTATTAGCCCGTTAGAAAGCCATCCTATTAGCGGGGGGAAGCTGTGTGAAAAAGGATGGAGTAGTCTTTATGCCATTTCACCTGAAAACAGAATAACTCAGCCATTAAAGCGCATTAAGGATAAATTTACCCCCATCAGTTGGGACGAGGCGCTAGAGGAAATCAGTTCATCTCTGCTTAGTATTATTGATGAGTTTGGTTCTGACGCGACTGGCGTGATCAGTAGCGCTCGAGCGACCAATGAAGATAACTACGCGGCTCAGAAATTTGCTCGTGCGGTACTAGGTACCAATAACATCGATCATTGCGCCCGTATTTGTCATAGCCCGACTGTCGCAGGCTTACAGCAAGTTCTTGGCTCTGGCGCTATGACCAACAGCATCAAAGATATATTCGAGGCGGAAGTGATCTTGGTGATCGGTGCAGACCCTACGGAAAACCACAGCGTTCTCGGAGGGCAGGTGATGCGTGCCAAACTGGCCGGAGCCAAGTTAATCGTTATTGATCCCCGAGTAACGCGTTTGGCTAAGTTAGCGGATTTGCACTTGCAGCTTACACCGGGCAGTAATATTGCGCTCATTAATGCCATGATTCACGTTATTTTGAGTAATCATTGGCATGATGAGGAATTCATCGCTGGCCGTTGTGAGGGATTTGAATCTTTAGAGAAACACGTTGAAGGAATAACGCCTGAATCCGTGGAGAGTGTTACTGGCGTCGAGGCTAATCTGATTCGGCAGGCCGCCCAATATTATAGTCAATCCGAGCGGGCGATGATTCTGTATGGGATGGGTATCACTCAGTTTGTTAGTGGTACTTCCAGTGTGATTGCGTTGGCGGATTTGGCTCTGATTTGCGGACATATTGGCAAACCGGGCACGGGCATTAATCCGTTACGCGGACAAAATAATGTGCAGGGCGCTTGTGATATGGGCTGTTTACCTAACGTTTATCCGGGATATCAGTCCGTGGAAGACAGTATTGTTCAGCTGCGCTTTTCTGATTACTGGGATTGCGATGTGGCATCGACACCGGGTTTAACATCATTAGGCATGACCAAAGCGGCGTTAGCTGGGCATTTTCGGGCTCAGATTCTTTTTGGTGAAGACCCCGTGGTAACCGATCCGGACCAAAACCACGTTCGACAAGCTTACAAATCTTTGGACTTGCTGGTGGTTGCAGAATTGACCATGACTGAAACAGCAAAACTGGCTGACTATATTCTTCCTGCTGCTTCGTTTGCTGAGAAGTCGGGCACCTTTACCAATTGTGAACGTCGCGTACAGCACATTAACCCCGCGATGACACCTATTGGCGAAGCCATGGCGGATTGGCAGTGGTTGCAAGCTCTGGCAAAGAAAATGGGGAGTGACGCTTTAAATTGGAGTAACAGTGAAGAACTGTTCGATGAGATGGCAGCGATTACCCCTGCTTACCAAGGGATGATCTACGCGAAGCTGGATAAGAACTACGGTCTACAGTGGCCTTGCAACGAAGATGCATCTGAAGGTACCGCGGTGCTTCATGAAAAAGAGTTTCCTATCGGACGGGCTCGTTTGACACCCGTTAAATACATACCGATTGATGAATCCACCGACTCTGACTTTCCACTGCTATTAACCACCAATCGGCTGCATTTTCACTATGGCTGTGGTTCCATGACGCGCAAATCACCGTTGTTGGAACGAGAAATCCCTCCTGGAATTTTGTTCATTAACCCTAAAGATGCTGATCTCCTCGGGATTTCTTTGTATAGCCCGGTCAGTGTTCGATCAAGACGAGGCTATATCGAAACACGAGCGGTGATCACCGATGATGTTGCACCTGGAGTGGTGAGCATGCCTTACCATTTTAAAGAGGCGCCATCGAATCAGCTAACCAATACTGCGCAAGATCCTGTCACTAAAATGCCAGAATTAAAAGCCTGTGCTGTTGAGGTGGAGCTATTGCCTGTTGGGCATAAGCCGCTCGCTCCTTGGGAAAAACCGGGAGAAGGAAAATGACAAAGACTTACCTGTTAGATTCTTTAGATGAACTCCGAATGCATTTACTACAGAGTCGGGCACTGTATCAGGTCGTTGCGAATAGTGAGAATGGGACAGAAGATTATTTTTGGCAACAAGTGCTTGCACAAGACCTACCACCTTTGATCAATCAATTACCGACCCATTCGGCTAAGGGGTTCTTCTTCACTGAAAACGAGCCACTGTACGTATTTGACGGGAAGTTGTTTAAAGAGACACTGCCAAACGTGGAACCGTTTGTTTTGTTTGGTGTGCAAAGTTGTGATTTGGTCGCGATTCGTTATCAAGACGAGTTCTTTGAGCAAGACCCATACTATCAAGCTCGCCGCAAACAAGCGTTGTTGGTCGGTGTGGATTGTACTCACCCATGTAAGCACGGCTTCTGTCCTACCGTTAATGCGGGTCCGAGTGTGCGAGACGAAACCGCGGATTTAGTTATTCATCCTTTAGACGAGGAATCATGGCTATTGGTGGTATTGTCAAAGTTGGGCGAAGAGGCAATACAAGGACTCGATCTTAAAGTGGCGTCGACTCATCATCGGAGCAAGCGCTGGGAAAATATCGCCTATTGTGAGCAGGCTTTCCCCGACGATCGTTATCTTATCGAAGGTATCGAAAAAATAAGTGAAGGCTTAGTGACAGAAGAGTTTTGGCAACACGTGGGCATCCAATGTTTAGGGTGTTCTGGGTGTACGACCCTTTGTCCAACGTGCTCGTGCTTCGGTACTCGTTCAATTACAGAAAAAAATGGTTCTGAAGACCTTCATGCTTCTCAAGGTAACAATGTTTCTCAAGTCAGGTTTTGGGACTCCTGTTTATATGAGGGATTCCAGCGTGAAGCCAGCTTTCACAATCCCTCTAAGGAAGCTGGGAAAAGGGTAGAGCGGTTCTGGTATCACAAATTCAGCATTGATTTTGTACCTGAGTTTGGACGTTATGGCTGTGTGGGCTGCGGACGATGTGAGCAGACATGCCCTGGAGTTATTGGCGTACATTCACTAATGAAAAGGATAGCCGATGATGTTTAACCTCACGCCGGATAGTATCGAAATTATTGATTTTTATGATGATGGCGAAGACACGCGCCATTACCATTTTCGGCTACTCGATTTGGACACAAAATGGATGAAAACCCAAAGTGGTCAGTTTTTCATGCTTTGCGTAGCGGGGAGTGGTGAAGCACCGTTTACCTTTACTCAGCTACCTGACGATAAGGGAAATTTTAGAGCACTGGTACGCAAAATGGGCACTGTCACAACGGCTCTGTTCAGCAAAGAACGTGGGGAAATATTGGGCGCTAGGGGGCCTTTTGGTCATGGGTGGCAAGTAAGTGAACTGGTGGATAAGAAGGTTTTAGTCATAGGTGGTGGGTGTGGCCTAGCGCCTTTGGTTAGCGTTGTTGAACAACTTATCGATCAGCAAAGTTATACTCAGTTGGAAGTGGTTTATGCTGCGCGTAACAAGCAAACTTTGTTACTGAAACCAGAGCGAGAGCGTTGGAAGCACTGCATTCCTATGTTCAACGTTGTTGAAGATCTCACTGGGCTGGATGAGCAAGATTATTATCCCGGTACGGCAATCGGCGTTTTACCGAAAGTTCTGCATTCATTTGGTGAGCAGCCTGATTGTGTACTGGTTGCCGGGCCTGAAGCGATGATGAGTGTGGTGAGCGAATATTTAGTTTCTTACGGTATCGATGCGAAAGACATTTATCTGTCCGTCGAGCGAAGAATGCACTGTGCGGTGGGGTTGTGCGGACATTGTTACCTGAAAAATCATTATGTTTGCACCCATGGCCCAACATTACGTTGGGCCGAGGTGGGTGAATTATTAACTGTATAGTGCTGTTTAAGTTAGCGGTACGGTTTGTTGGCTTGAGAAATTTCCTGTTCCGCTTTGGCTACCACTGTACAGCCTTTGGCGAACGAGTCTGGATTGAGTGAAATTGAATCAATGCCACAAGAGACAAGAAACTCAGCAAATTCCGGGTGATCAGAAGGTGCTTGCCCACAGATACCGACTTTGCATCCTTTGCTGTGTGCGACATGGATGACTTGCTCAATCAGGCTTTTAACCGCGTCATCTCGGGCATCAAACATCGGTTTCAGCTCTGCTGAGTCGCGGTCAATCCCCAACACTAGTTGAGTTAAGTCGTTACTACCGATAGAGAAGCCATCAAATCGCTCTGCAAATCGGTCGGCAAGAATGACATTGGATGGTATCTCGCACATTACATAGACTTGCAGCCCGTTTTCTCCTCGTTTAAGTCCTGCTTGCGCCATTACTTCCAGCACTTTGTCGGCTTCACTGACGGTACGGCAGAACGGGATCATCACGATGATGTTATCGAATCCTATCTCTTCTCTGGCTTTTAAAATCGCCTTACATTCAAGTTGAAATGCTTCTTTGTAACGAGGATGGTAATAGCGAGAAGCTCCGCGTAAACCCAGCATCGGGTTCTCTTCATGAAGTTCAAAGAAATCCCCACCGAGCAGGCCACGATATTCATTTGATTTGAAATCAGACATGCGCACAATGACTGGCCTAGGGTATTGGCTTGCGGCTATTTTACTGACGCCAAGGGCGAGGTTATCGACAAAATAGTCCGCCAGCGTATCAAATCCTTCACACCGTTTTCGAATTTGGTTTTCGACCTCAGGATCGGTGATTTGCTCTGGGTGTAACAGCGCCATCGGGTGCAGCCCTATATGGCTGGATATAATAAATTCGATACGGGTTAAACCAATTCCAGCAGTAGGTAGTTGCCACCAGTGGAAAATACCATCCGGCATGGCGGCGTTGATCATGATTTTCGTTTTAGTCGAAGGCAATGCTTTGAGATCAATCTCTTGCGTGGTGTAACTGACTTCGCCTTCATAAACCTGACCAACTGCACCTTGAGCACAACTCAATGTCACCAGTTGTCCTGATTGGAGTTTCTGTGTCGCGTGTTCGGTGCCGACAATCGCAGGAACTTTAAGCTCGCGGCTGACAATCGCCGCGTGGCTGGTTGGCCCACCTGAGTCGGTGATGATACCAGCCGCTTTACGCATTAACGGCACCCAGTCCGGATCGGTGCGCTCAGTCACCAGAATGGCTCCCTCTGGAAATGAGTCGATATCATCAGGAGACAGCACTGTGTAGGTTTGGCCGATTGCGATGGCACCGCCGACACTGGCGCCTTCAAGCAATACTGGTGCGGAGGTTTTTTCCAGCTTATAGTTGACCAACAGAGCGGCATCTCTATGGGATTCCACAGTTTCTGGCCTTGCCTGAACCATATACAATTGCTGGGTTTGGGTGTCTTTTGCCCACTCCATGTCCATAGGGCAGCCATAATGGCGTTCGATGATCACCGCCCACTTGCTCAGTTGCAATATTTCGTCATCACTTAGTACCAACTGACTGCGTTCTTCGCTACTGGTTGGCAGGGTAATGGTTGGCTGAGTGACGTTTCCTGACTCATTGAACTGCATTTTTTCCAGTTTGTTACCGAGCTGTTTTTCAATGATAGGGCGTTTGTCTGATTGCTCAAGCAGAGGTTTATAAACCATAAAGCGATCCGGCGTGACCGAGCCTTTAACAATGGTTTCACCTAAACCCCAACTACCATTAATCATGACCACATCCGGGAAGCCGTTTTCAGTATCCAAACTGAACATAACCCCTGCGCACTGTGATTCGATCATCTGTTGCACACCAACGGATAAAGCAACTTGTTGGTGCTCGAATCCTTGCTCTTGACGATAAACAATGGCGCGGTCGGTATAAAGGGAAGCGAAACATTGTTTGCAAGCTTCAAGGACTTGTTGATCACCACGAATATTCAGATAACTTTCTTGCTGACCAGCAAAACTGGCTTCAGGGAGATCTTCTGCGGTGGCGGAGCTACGAACGGCAACGGAAGCTGAAGGCACGCCAATTTGTTCGCATAAAGCGTGGTATGCATCTAAGATCGCGTTCTCTTGCTCTGGGGTAAAGCTTGCCTGACTGATTAGGGTGCGTATGTTCCTACCGGCTTCCGCAAGGCTGATCTCTTCACGATTCATCCGGTTGAGAAATTCGCCTATTGGATCGTTCAGTTCATTTTGCGCGAGAAAGTCGCGGAAGAACTGCGCGCTGGTGGCAAAGCCGTCTGGTACCCGAATACCGCTCTCACTGAGTTGGCTGAGCATTTCACCTAAACTGGCATTTTTGCCTCCGACGAGGCTGACATCTGTTTTATGAAGCTGCTGATAGCGATATATCAACGGTTGCGCGTTTTGTGTAGACATAGTCAGCGTCCTTTGTTCTGTTTAAAGGGCTGTCTGCCGTCATTGGCGCGATAGTGCTGCGCCTACTGACACCTTTCTTGCAGATAGCTTTTTAATTGGTTGTAACTGCGTACTTGGGTGTAGTCTCCTTCCGGGATACTAACGCCGGTACTCTTTTTCAGAGACGCGAGGAGATTAAGAAAATCCATCGAATCCAGATCGCACTCTTCGCGCAAATCTTCATCAAGGTCGATTTCGTCCATTTCAATTTCCGGTGCGATGTGTTTTATCGCGTCGGCAATCGTGGTTGGTATATTGATATTGCTCATAAAGCCTCCGGATGTTGAAGTTGCTTCGCCAATGCTTGCAGAAAACGAGCTCCTGTGACGCCGTCACTTACACGATGGTCAGCGGCTAGTGTGACGGTCATGATTTCTCCGACTTCTATTTGATTCTCTCTTATTACTGGAGCCTGACGCTGGCGGCCAAGACCAATGATCGCCACCTGAGGTGGGTAAATCACACCAGTAATACTGTCGGCTCCACGTTCTCCGATACTGGTTACCGTTATGGTGGTCTGGCTAATCTCGGAGCTGCGAAGTCGTCCGCGTCGGCTACGCTCCGCTAAATCGCGTAGTGCATCCATGGTTTGATCCACGGACAACTGGTCCGCATTGAGAATTCCCGGAATAACCAAACCGCCTTCTCGCAGACTGATGGTATTACCGATATTCACCTCCGTAGAAGGGGTGAAGTGACCATCTTGATAAAATCCATTGAGATCAGGGAATTTTACAAGCTGACGGGCGATGGCGTTGAGAATGACAGCTGGTAGTAAAAGCCGTTGCTCTGGTTCACGTTGTTGATTCTGTTCCGCCAGCCAGGTTTGTACTTTAGTCAGGTCAATGTCCAACGCGAGATAATAGTGGGGAATCTCTTTTTTCGAGCGACTCATGGCATCACTAATTGCTTGCCGCATTGGTGATACGTTTTGTCGTACTGATTTTGTTTTGTCAGCAGGTGGCGGTGTTTGTGAATCGGCGTCTTTAGGTAAGTCTCGTAGGAGAACGGCACCATATGGACCACTGCCAGTTAACGTCGAAAGTTCAATGCCTGATAGATGCGCCGTTTTTCTTGCGACTGGCGATGCGTATTGCCGTTGTTGGCTTTCAGAAGGCGAGGTCTCTGAAATGTGTTTTGATAGTTCGGTGTCAGTTACGGTGTCACTTGTTGGTTTTGGCTCATTAACTGAAGTTCGGGTTGTTTTAGGCGCAATGTAAGGTGGCAATTCTTCTGCTTCGGCTACAGGCTGTGATGTATCTGCTGTTGTTGATACTGGTTGTGTGTGCTCAATATCATTGGAAACAGGGGTGTCGCTTGCCATTCGAGCTATAACACTACCAACCGGCAGTTTGATGTCCGGCTCTATCAGAAGCTCAGTGATGGTGCCCGTATAGTAAGACTCCATGTCTATCGCGCCTTTACTGGTCTCAATTATCGCAATGATGTCACCTTTTTCTACATGATCGCCCGGCTTTATTTGCCATTCCATCAGCGTACCATCGCGCATGTCGGCACCAAGTGCAGGCATGGTGATATCAATTAAGGAGCCATCGCGCGTATTGTTTTCCATGAGCTAATACTCCTCATTTATTCTGCCAATCGGGCGACATAAAGGTTGCCTTTGCTGCGCTCACGATTTTTTCCACTTGCGGAATGGCGGCCTGTTCTAAATGGTGAGGGTAAGGTATTGGCACTTCTTGTGTACAAACCCGGCCGACTGGGGCATCGAGTTGCCAAAAGGCGTTTTCCATAATGATTGCGCTGACTTCACCAGCCAGACTTCCGGTATACCAACCTTCATCAATGATGACAGCTCGATGAGTCTTCGAAACACTGGCAATGATGGTGTCGGTATCCAAAGGGCGGAGAGAACGCAAATCAATCACTTCGGCGTCGATGCCTTCGGTTTCTAGCTGATAGGCGGCTTGTAAGGTTTTACCAAGGTTGCCGCCATAGGTAATGAGTGTAACGTCTTTACCATCCCGACGAACCAACGCTTTATCCATTGGCGCATCAGGTGCTTCCGTAATTTGACCTTCTTCATTGAGCAGCATCACATGTTCAAAAATGATTACCGGATCAGGATCGGCCATTGCCTGGTTGAGCATGTAACAAGCATCATTGTGGGTGGCTGGGCTTAACACTTTTAGGCCGGGAACGTGCGCATAGAAATTCTCCCAGCTGTGTGAGTGTTGTGCAGCAAGCTGTTTACCTGCACCACAGGCCATACGAATGACGATAGGAACATTAAACTGACCTCCGGACATATGTTGCAAAGTCGCGGCGGTATTAATGATCTGATCCATGGCGAGCAAGCTAAAGTTAACGGTCATGACTTCTATGATAGGGCGCATGCCACCCAGTGCGGCACCGACACCGACACCGACAAACCCCGACTCACAAAGCGGGGTGTCAATGATTCGGTCAGGACCAAATTGTTCAAGTAATCCTTTGCTGACGGCGTAGCAACCACCATAACGACCGACGTCCTCACCCATTAGGAACGAGCGTGGTTCACTCATTAGAACGTCATTGATCCCAGCACGAAGTGCTTCTCGGTAGGTCATTTTGTCAGGCGCTTGGCTACAAGGTAGAGGTTCTGGTGGTGGCTCGCCTCCCGGACTGTGCACAAAACGGGTAAGTTGTTCGGTGGGTTCTAACTCACCATTTTCTGAGAAAGCGATGGCTTCACTGATTTCTTCGGCAATTTTCGCTTCGATATCAGACAGCTCTTGATCCTGAAAGTGGCTGTTTTTTTGCAGCCAATGGATGAGTTGCTTCACTGGGCCTTTTTCTTCCCACAGGGCGACTTCACTTTTATCCCGATACAATTGCGTATCGAAACTAGAGTGGCCGCGGAATCGGTAGGTCTGACACTCGATAAAATACGGTTTATTCTGCTCGCGGACGTAATCAACCGCTTCACAGGCTGCGGCTTCTACATCAACCACATTCATGCCATCAACTTGAGTAGATTCAATGCCATAACTTCTGGCTTTTTGTGAAATATTGGTGTTTGACTCTGAGAGCGCTAAAGCCGTGCCCATAGCATAACGATTGTTCTCACAAATAAACAAAACCGGAAGATCCCATAGAGCTGCGAGGTTAAGACTTTCATGGAATTCGCCTTCAGCAACAGCCCCTTCACCAAAAAAACACACCGCAATCGCATTTCTCTGCATTTTCTTATTCGCAAGCGCGAGGCCGGTCGCAAGAGGCAGACCACCACCCACGATGGCGTTGCCTCCGTAAAAGTTGTGATTTTTATCAAACAGATGCATCGAACCACCACGGCCACGGCTACAACCATTCGTTCGACCATACATTTCTGCTAAAACACTACCCATGCTCATGCCTCTGGCTAAGGCGTGCCCGTGTTCGCGATAGGTTGCGACGATCTGGTCATCTTTATTAAGTGCAGACATGACACCGGCAGCGATGGCCTCTTCGCCAATATAAAGGTGCAAAAATCCACGAATTTTCTCTAGTGCATAAAGCTCCGCGCATTTTTCTTCAAATCGACGAATTCGTAGCATCTGCTCTAGCTGTTTGAGCAAATGCTCTCGATTGATATGGAGTCTTTTGTTCATTGTTCATCACTCTCCAAAGTCGAAATATCACCTTCAGGCAAGCCCAGCTCTCGTGCTTTAAGTAAGCGGCGCATGATCTTGCCACTGCGTGTTTTTGGCAGGTTGTTACGAAAGACGATTTCTTTCGGTGCGACTGCGGCGCCAAGGCGTTTGCGAGCTAAACCAAGCAGCGATTGCTGAAGTTCTTCATCTGCGGTCACATTTGGTTTAAGTGCGACAAAGGCTTTGACGATTTGACCTGCAACAGGATCGGGTACGCCAATCACACCAGCCTCGGCGACTGCTGGGTGCTCCATGAGGGCACTTTCTACCTCGAAAGGACCAATCAAGTGGCCAGAAGATTTAATAAGGTCATCTTTACGCCCGACGAACCAGAAATAGCCGTCAACATCTTTCATCGCGAGATCGCCGCTGAGGTACCAATCGCCTTTAAAGCAGGACTGATATTTTTCTTCTTGATTTAAATAGCCGCGAAACATAGAAGGCCAGCCGGATTTGAGCGCGAGCTCTCCGACTTGCATTGGCTCGGTTTCTTCACGTAGGGAACCGTCATCGTTTTGATTCACAATGCCAGCTTCAATATCGGGAAGTGGTTTGCCCATTGAACCCGGTTTGACCGGCCTCGAAGGAACATTGGCAATCATGATCCCGCCAGTTTCCGTCTGCCACCAGTTGTCATGAAATGGCATACCAAAGACTTTTTCACCCCATTCAACAGCTTCAGGATTCAGTGGTTCGCCAACGCTGGCCATAAAACGTAAACGAGACAAATCGAATTGCCTAGGCAGCGCTTCACCTATTTTCATCAACATACGAATCGCAGTTGGCGCGGTATACCAAACGGTGACATGTTGATCCTGTAAGATCTGATACCAACGTTCAGCATCAAACTCGGCTTCGTCAATAATCATGGTTACGCCCAAACAGAGTGGGGCGATAATGCCGTAAGTGGTGCCCGTTACCCAACCTGGATCGGCAGTACACCAATAGATGTCATCAGGTTTTAGATCTAACGCGTAAAAGGCCGAATTAATATGATGCTGTACGGCCTGATGAACATGAATGACACCCTTAGGTTTTCCAGTTGTGCCGCTGGTAAAGTGAAGTAGCGCCATATCTTCAGGCTGTGTAGATTCGCAAGGGTGTTCAGGGTTCGTATCAGCCATCATCTCGTGATAGTTGTAGCATCCGGGTTCGCCATCAGCGCCACCATCAATCAGCAATACCGCTTTAATATGATCCAATTCCTGCCACCAGCCTTTGAGTTTTTTCCGGTATAAGCTGCGAGTAGTAATGACGACATTCGCCGAACCAATCTCCATTCTGGAGCGGATAGGCTCGGGGCCAAATGCTGAAAAGAGTGGAGTAAACACACAACCGGCTTTGAGGGTTCCTAACGCCGCAATGTAGAGTTCCGGTCTGCGACCCGCAAGGCTGAACACTCTGCTACCACGAGGTAAATCGAGTGTAGATAATAGATCTGCAAAGCGGTTAGTTTGCTCACTCAGGTCGCGGTAACTGAAATCAATGACCTCGTTGTCTTTACTGAACCAACGAATAGCCAGTTTATTATGTTCCGGTTGGGTAAGGTGTCTATCTAATGCCTCGAAACCTATGTTTAAGCCGCCTTCGCTCAAACCTTTCAGCAAAGGAGGAGAGTGCACTGCGTTACGTGGATCTACTTGCAGGTTGGCATTGTCCGCTAGCGTTTGGTGAAAAATTGTTTTAACCATAATTTGGCATCCCGCACAAAAGTGAACGATTTCCTGATTAGGGAAATAAACCTGCTAAAAGTATGGTTTATCGCAGTAAGTTTGCCACCGAGTAATTAAGTTTTTACTAATGTTTTGAGCTAGCCCAATTCTCTGCGTAATAGGTGTATAAAACTGGGCCAGTTGGCATGCCAATTCCAAATTTAATCTATACTGTGAGGATTCATAAATAACAAAAACATCAATAACGATTCGTGAATTCATGACGCTATCCATCATTCTAATGATTTTTGCTTCCTCACCTTTTTATTAAAGGATTCGGATTATGAAAAAGTTCACAAGAAAGCTGCTGGTTACTGCGTGTGTATTACCATCATTAATGCTCGGTTCTAATGCGCTAGCTTGCAGCGGCGATGGCAACCAACTCCTTGGCAGTATGTGTGCGTTCGCAGGTAATTTTGCTCCGCGCGGTTACACCTTAGCCCATGGTCAGATTTTGTCGATCGCACAAAATACAGCGCTGTTTTCTATCTTGGGTACGACTTATGGCGGTGACGGACGCTCAACGTTTGGTCTACCTGATACTCGTGGCCGTGCACTCATCGGATGGGGAAATGGTCCAGGGTTAACTAACTATCCACTTGGCTCTCGCGGAGGTACTGAGTCAGTCATCCTTTCCGAGGCTCAATTGCCATCTCACTCTCATACAGCATCGACGTTGATGTCTGGTGATATAGATATTGACGGTGTGATCGATCTTCACGCATTTAGTGGCAAGTCAAACACAAAAAGTCCGGCTGGCAATGCACTTTCCGGAACAAAATACGCGACTGAGACTCCGGATGTCGCGATGAGCCCGGATTCGATTTCTTTTAGTTTTGTCGCTGAGAATAACCTGACGGCTTCGACAACAGTATCGAGTGCTGGTGGGAGTCAGTCTCACGAAAATCGCATGCCATATATCGCAATAACCTGGGTCATTGCGCTTCAGGGCATTTATCCATCGAGAAATTAAAGACATGCTAAACGTCACCCTGATACGACTTGCTCTGCTTACCCTAAGCTTGGCTTATCCGTCGTTTTGTGTTGCAGAAAAGCAAGATAAGGAATTGGCACAAGCGTATCAGGCACTCGCCAATGGAGACTATACAGAGTCGTTTGAAATTTTTACTCGCCTGTTAAAAGAAAACTCCGCTGAGGCACATTTTGTCTCAGCCTTGTTTTATAAGCATGGGTGGGGAAAGGTAGAGCAAGATCCTGATAAAGCTTGCGAGTTATTTTTGTATGCTGCTGAAAAAGGAATCCCTGTCGCTCAGCAAGAATATGGCTATTGCGCGATGAATAACGACTCAGACAGTGCAAATGAAAGGCCTGACGATTGGTTTAAGCTGGCGTATGAAAATGGTGTCTATGAAGCAGCCTGTGATATCGGTCGTCTATATTTGGGCACTAGCTGGCAAGAGCAAAATTTGTCACAAGCAATAGAATGGTGTCTGCGTGGAGCGGAGAGAAGTGCAGTCAAAGCTCAGGTAACACTGGGTGATATTTACATCTCCTATTCGGAAGTATTCAATTTAGAGCGAGTCGAATTTTGGTATACGCAGGCAATAAACAACGGCTCCGGGGAGGCTGCTTATAAACTTGGAACTCTCTATCTTAGAGTTGTCGGTCAAAAAGGTGGCGATGACCACGCCAATAATAAAGCCCTTTATTTGATGGAACTCGCCTCATCTCGTCACATCGAAAAAGCCTATGAGCCGACTGCAAAGATGTATTGGAAGAAGTTGCAAAATAGCTCCCATGATAGCTCTAAACTGTTGGCTAAAAGCTATGTATGGGCAAAAGCGGCACACCAAGTTAATCCAACGACTGACACGGCCCGTTTCTTGGGTGAAATTGAAAAGGAGTTACCAAGACAATGGAAGGAGGAGTTAGATTTTCAAGTTGAACAATTTAATGAAAATGTTCCGCAATTTAAGTAGAAACGGCGAAGAGCCGGCGACGTTATGTCACCGACTATTTAGCCAATCAAACCATCAAGATCTTTATGGCTGAGAATGATCTAAATGCGCTCTCAGTACATCAATCACCATGTTGTGGTCTTCTTCTGACGGTAATCCAGATACAGTGATCACACCAACAAGTCCACTTCCTTTGATGCGGACAGGAAAGGCACCTCCATGGGCACAGTATTCTCTCGCATCGATATGAGGCTGACTGTCAAAGTCACGTTGCTTAGATGCATTGTAATGACCAAGATAATGAGAGCTGTGACCAAAGCGCAGAACAGATTGACGCTTGCGCTTTGCCCAGTCTTGCTTGTCTTTGGTGCTGCCTTCCATTGCGTAACTAAACAGCACTTGTTCGAACGCGTACACTTCGATAAAAACGGTAGCAGATCGTCCCTCCGCTGCCGATTTCAATGCGCAGCCGAGTTCCCATGCAGTGCCATGATTAAAATGATTTAACTGTAATTCCGCTTCTTGCTCTAGTAGCTCTGATAAAATGCCTTTACTCATTTCCTTGTTCTCACACATTCTTAATTGGTAATTTTTGACCCAAACGGCTGCTTTCCATCGCTAGTTCAATCAGCTTGATGTTCCATAGCGCATCTTCAGCACTCACTGGTGGAGCCGTTTTATTACGAATTGCGTCCGCCATTTGTAAGAAGTAGTGCTGATAGCCACCCTGTTCGGTTATCACAGGCGCACTGTTATCGGCATTATAAAAGTAGCCATAATTATCAGGAGATTCATCTGCCCAGTCAGGGCTGGTTGGCTCAACACCTTCTATCAGACGTGGTTCCTGAGGGTCTAAGCCTAGCTTTTCGTAGCTACCTTCAGTCCCTTTCAGGGTAAAACGCTTATTTGGTCCGGCACTAAAGAGATCACCATGGACAATAGCTAAGTGACTAGGGTAGTGCATGACAACATCAAAATAATCAACATTTGTCGAGCCTTCACGCATCATCTTACATTCTGCGCTGATGGCATCAGGAAGTCCGAAAAGCTCAAGTGCCTGATCAATTAAATGCGAGCCTAAATCAAACAAAATGCCACCGCCGTCAGTAGCCTGTTCACGCCAACGTTGACGCACTTCAGGTCGGAAGCGGTCAAAGTGTGACTCAAAATGTCGTAGCTCACCAATGCGTTTTTCTTCAATTAATTTCTTAACGGTTAAGAAGTCACCATCCCAACGACGGTTATGATAAACACTTAGAATGAGGCCTTTTTCTTTTGCAAGCGCAATAAGTGCTTCACCATCCGACACATTAGTCACGAATGGCTTTTCAATGATCACGTTTTTGCCGTTTTCAAGGGCTTGCTTAGCGAGATCGAAGTGCACATCGTTTGGTGCGGTAATGATGACCAGTTCTGCATCCGAACTTGAGAGTAAATCTGACGCCGAAGCATAATGCTGTGCGGTAGGCCAGTCTTTGGCTACCACCTCGCCATTACTAGTACTGATGGCAACGAGATCGAATTCAGCTAACGCGCTCACAAATGGGATATGGAAAGTTTTGGCTGAAAATCCGTAGCCGATAACCGCGGTTTTGATTGGTAATAAAGTCATAAATTCAAACTCTCAATTGGTGGATTACATGACGTCCGAGCCGTTTATTCGGAATTACATCACTCGGATGATCTATCACCTTTGGCTACAACATCACATGTACACTACGCGCTAATGCTTATATTCACGTATCAATGCGTATGTAAAACGCGTATGTAAAACACAAATACTGCACGTATACTTACGCACATTCAAGCGTTAAAAGCGATGACCTGCGTATCAATCGCATGGAACCACGTATAAATGTAAGTGATTTTACGCGTATTCAAGTGTTTAACTTCGCGTGAATACGTTACACTCATACAAAACTAAGCAAAGTGTGATTGTAAATGACGCAAGAAGAACGTTTGATAGAGATAGAAGCTCATATAAAAAGCACAGGTAAAGTCACGATAGACGAGATTTGCCTTAAGTATGACATTTCTTACGATTCAGCCCGAAGAGATCTGGTTAAACTCGCTGACCATCCGGGAATATTGCGCATCAGAGGCGGCGCAATTCTGGATGATAAAAAGGTGACGATTTCCTTTAATCAGAGATCGAAATCCAATCCGATTAAACAAAATCTGGCTGCATTTGGAGCATCACTTATCAAAGAGCATGACATCGTATTTTTAGACGCTGGCACCACTTGTGCCGCGCTGGCGTATCATCTCAATGAGCCTTGCAGTGTGATAACAAATTCACTTGAGGCGCTTAGTGAACTTCAGGATAAGGCTGGTATCAAAAAGTGTGTGCTTGGTGGAACGTTTGATGACTTTTCTCACGCCATACTCGGCGATATGACCATTCAACAGATCAGAAAATATCAGGCAAACAAAGCGTTTATTGGTGTGAGTGCTTTATCTGAATCGGGAATCACAACCGACTTAGAGACGGATGCCAACCTAAAGCTGGCGATGGCAGATCAATCTACTCAGGTTATCTGTATTGCGGAAGACAGTAAGTTCAATACCCAACTGATGTTCCAATCCTGTTTGTGGTCAGATATCGACTTTGTCGTGACTAATCGTCGACCTCCCGAGAATATTGCGAAGAAAATGCAAGACCACGATGTCGAACTTATAGTGCTGGATATAGAATCAGAATCTCAATCCGTTACTCTCTAGTTTAAAAAAAAACAATCAGTTAGAGCAGCTTAAGGCAATCAGTGAGCCTGCTCAGGCACGCCGCAATTCACGACTTTTGCTGCAGGTATTGGCTAACTGCGTGCCATATCTGGCTCACCGCAGTGGGTGAGGATCTCTGATCGGGCTTTATCGCGAAGTTCAAGCGCTGCGTTCCAGTCATTACCATTGGGGAAGAGCGGTTCACCAATGGTTACACTGATGTCGCCTCTACGTGGGAAAAGAGAGTTACCTCTGAGTTTAGAGCGCGTGCCACATAAGGTAATCGGGATGACTGGCACTTGTGAGCTTGCGGCAGCAATAAATGCGCCCATATGAAACGGATGAAGGCCAGACATTCGATATAGTGTTCCTTCAGGAAAGACGACCATTGGCTGACAGTCTTCAGCTTCAAAAGCCAGCCTCTTAGCGTCCACAACGCTTTTTTCTACATCAAACCGTTCAACAAACTCCGTGCCGAGTTTGCTTAAGAAAATTCTGGTAAATGGATTATTGAGTAACTCACTTTTTGCCACAAAACGGCAAGGCAATCCTGAAACGGCAACAATCACCAGCCCATCAAGATAACTGCAATGATTCGCGACAAAAATACAGGGGACATTTCCTGCTGGTAAGTGTTCCTTTCCTTCGATGGTGCACTTTGTGCCAGTAAGTCCCATGAGCGCTTTGGCACCAAACTGGGCTATCTTCCAGCACATGGGTTTGTTGGGTAATACGGCAACAAGTAACCAGACGATAGGAGCAAGTATTCCCAATACTAACCACGAATAGGCCGCGTACCCTATGTCTAAAAGGATTCGCATGTATTTACGCAGTTGCGGAATGGCGCCAGCTAAGGCGAGATTCAGGGTTTGTAACCACAAAGCCCGATGCTGCTTCGCAAAGGATCCACGTTCATGCAGATCTTTACACGCACTGCGACGAATTTTCCCACTGGACGTTTTTGGTATGGAGTGAGGCGGGCCGATAATGACATCATCGACGGGATTGCCAAGTAGTTTTAGAGATAGTTTGTTAATTTTACGTTTTAGCTGTTTTACTTTGTCTTTACTGGTTTCTCGGCTTTCCGCCAACACGATCAGTTTCTCCGTACCGGAGTGCGCGTCGTGGCTACCAAACGCGGCCACGCAACCTTTGCGAATACCATCAATACTCCCTACCGCTTGTTCCAGCTCATGGGGATAGATATTACGCCCGGCTTTGATAATGATATCTTTGCTACGTCCGGTGATAAAAAGCTCGCCGCCTAATGTAAACGCGCGGTCCCCTGTTACCAGCCAACCATCATGATATAGCGCTTTGGTTTTTTCTGGGTTTCGATAGTAACCCTGGGTGGCGGACGGGCCCTGAAACTCAAGTGCGCCTTCTTCTCCATCGGGTAATTCTTTGCCCAGATCATCAACGATACGAATTTGATGCTCGGGAAGTGGGTAGCCTAAGCCAATAAACGGAATGGTATCTTCATCTTCCTGTTGGGCGAGCACAGCACGACCAAACTGGCTTAACGATGCTCTTTGGAAATACTCAATACGTGGTTCGCGGATGGTCACTGGGAATGTCAGCCCGACCGAGGATTCCGCTAGCCCATACACAGGCGACATGGTTTCTGGCTTAAATCCATACTTGGCGTATTTTTCAGAGAAGTTTTGGATCGATTGTGGACTCACGGGCTCTGCGCCGTTCCAGGAAAGTCGCCAACTGCTTAAATCGAGCCCTTCGAGATCGCTTTCCTTCACTCGAGAAACACAAAGCTCATAGGCGAAGTTTGGTGCGGGAGAAAGGGTGCCTCGATGATGATGAATCGCCCATAGCCATCGCTGAGGTTTAGTTAAGAAGAGCAAGGGCGACATGATCACCAGTGGGATCGCATGATACAAGCTACCAAGCCATGCTCCAATGAGTCCCATATCGTGGTAGACAGGCAGCCAACTCACAAACACATCGTCCGACTTGGCGTTAATGACTTTACCCATTGCACGGATATTAGCGAGTAAGTTCGCATGGGTAAGGGTCACGCCCTTAGGTACACCCGTACTTCCGGAAGTGTATTGCAAAAAAGCAATATCGTCGGTTTTAGCTTCTCCCATATCTGGGAAGCTGGTGTCTTTTTGCAAATCACTCGCGGTAACGACGGCATCAACAGACGGTACTTGTAATTTAAGTAAGTGGGCGACAGGTTTTGCTTCTGGCACCGTAATCAATAGTTTTGCCTGAGCGTTGTTGAGAATACTGGCGTGACGATTTAAGTGATCTTCGACATGCTCAATTCGGGCTGGTGGATAAATGGGTACTGGCACCGCTCTGGCATAAAGTATCGCAAAAAAGCTGTAGAAGTAGTCGGTACAGGTTGGCAACATGATCGCGACGCAGTCCCCAGCTTCAACTCCCGCATCAATTAGCCCAGCGGAGATTTTGAGTGCTTGTTGTTTTAGTTGTTTATAGCTGACTTCTACCACTTCATCAGCGTTTTGATAAACGTAAAGATGGGGGCGTTCCGGGTGATGTTCCACATGCCAGTCGAGTAGCGCTTGTAGCGTTTTGACCTCAGTTGGTAACTGATGGACTGAGTCGAGTTTGATCGCTTTCGCCGACTCATCTAAGTAGGCTGTTTTATTTGATGATCCTGCCGTTAAAATCTCGCCGATAATATCTTCTGGTGTCGATATGCTGGACAGTGCGTGATCCGGAAGTGACACGTCGAAACGACTTTCTATACGTGTGATTAGCTCAGCACGCGTTAGGCTATCCAAACAAAGGTCATGGTCGAGGTCACTTTTTAAGTGAATAGAAACGGACGAGAGACCTTCGGGGTCTAGTTCAAGTTTTAGGTCCCGAACGATCTCTAACACAGTTTGCGCGATGTTTTCAGAGTCTCTACTTGTAGTGTCATTTTGGTCAGACATGCTGAAGCTTCCTGATCGAAGAAGAGTGCTGCTCGTTTTACTCTGTTATAAACGTTTTCCGTGCTTAAAGCTTAGACCACTCATCAGATGAGGTTACATATTCTGATAATTCGGGCCGCCTCCGCCTTCTGGCGTTTTCCAAGCAATATTTTGGAATGGATCCTTAATATCGCAGGTTTTACAGTGAACACAGTTTGACGAGTTGATCTGAAATGTGGTTTTTCCATCGACTTCAATCACTTCGTAAACCCCAGCGGGACAGTATCGCTGACTCGGTTCATCAAACATCCCAAGGTTCACATCTATCGGAATGTGTGGGAATGTGAGAACGAGATGACATGGTTGATTTTCTTCGTGTTGCGTCCCCGACAAAAAAACGGAAGAGGGCTTATCAAAACTGATTTTTCCGTCCGGTTTAGGGTAGTGAATAGGATGACATTCACTGGTTGGCTTGAGTTGTTCGTGATCATGTGAATTATCTCGAACTTTCCATGGCAATGGCTTGTTAAACAGTGGTCGCCAAACATTATGCTCAAAGCTAGAAAGCGCACCTCCTAGCAGACTGCCAAACTTGTGAATATTTGCGCCGAAGTTGCGTGTCTCGACAAGCTCATCATACAACCATGACCCTTCAAATAGCGTTTGGTAATCAGGCTCAACTGAAGCCATTTGTATCGCTTTGTCGATTGCTTCTGCTGCCAACAAGCCAGATTTCATCGCCGTATGACTGCCTTTGATCTTGGCGACATTCAATGTACCAGCATCACAGCCAATCAAAAGTCCGCCGGGAAATTGTTGTTTAGGAAGCGAAGAAAAGCCGCCTTTCGCCAGTGCTCTGGCTCCGTAGGCAACACGCTGAGCATCTTTGAGGTGCTTTTTAATCGCTGGATGGTGTTTAAAGCGCTGGAACTCATCAAATGGACTTAAGTAGGTATTGTCATAGTTAAGGTCAACGATCAGTCCAACAGCAATTTGATTGTCTTCCATGTGGTAAACAAATCCGCCACCGGTCGTTTTCGTTTCACTCAAAGGCCAGCCAACGGAGTGAATAACTTTCCCTGCTCGTTCCGCATCGCCATCAGGTAATTGCCAAATTTCCTTTATACCCAACGCGTAATGCTGTGGCTGTTTTCCTGAGTCCAAGCCAAACCTACTGATGAGCTCTTTACCTAAATGTCCACGGCAGCCTTCGGAGAATACTGTGTATTTTGCTTTTAATTCGATGCCCGCTTCAAAGTTAGCTTTTTGTTTCCCGTTTTTATCCAGTCCCATATCACCAGTCGTAATGCCTGTAACAGCACCGGATTGGTCGTAATTAATGCTCGCTGCTGCAAAACCCGGAAAAATCTCAACCCCAAGCTCTTCAGCCTGTTTTGCCAACCAACGGCAAAGGTTTCCGAGGCTAATAATGTAGTTGTTTTCATCGTTGTGCATCGGCTTCGGAGTAAGAGCATTAGGTACTTTGACATGGTTAAGTGATGTCGTTAGATAGAGAAAATCATCACTTGTCACGGACGTGGACAGTGGCGCTTCCATAGTTTGCCAATCAGGAAAAAGTTCATCCATAGCACGAGTTTCAAATACGGCCCCTGAGAGAATATGGGCACCGACTTCGGATCCTTTTTCTACCACACAAATAGATAGCGGATTGTCTTGGCGTTGTTGATTCATCTGAGCCAAACGACAAGCGGTACTTAAACCAGCAGGACCGGCACCTACGATCACGACGTCAAACTCCATAATTTCTCGTTCCATATCTCTCTGTCCTTTGATCAATCTGAACTATGTTATTGTCATATAAAGAACTATAGCTCAGTTAACGTAAACGTGATTGAACGTATTTGCTTATGTCAGAACGAACGTGACAGGAAAGACCGGGGGCGGGTTTCTAAGGTGTTTATCAAAAGATAAAACAAAAAAGGCTTCCATCAAGGAAGCCTTTGAGATCATATCAAAGCTAGTTTCCACTTGGCTTTTGCAAATGCTCCGCAAGCACTTTGGTAAACCTTGCCGCTTCGCCACCAGTACATGCACGGTGGTCAAAAGTGATGGATAACGGCATAACTTTAACCGCGACCGCTTTTCCGTTTCTTATCACTACGCGCTCGATGATACGGCCTGCGCCGACAATCGCGACTTGTGGCGGAGAAACGACTGGCGTAGCAAAAATACCGCCGATTGCGCCAAAGTTAGACAAAGTAATCGTGGCGTGTTGTAAATCTTCACGATTGATCTTTCTTTCGCGAATGCCTTCTACAGTTTGGTCGAGCCAGCGACGGACGTCTTTTGACTCATACTCATCGGCATGGCGAAGAACGGGTACGTACAGGCCATGACGACTATCCACAGCAACGCCGAGGTTTACGGTTGTATGAACACAACGCGTCATGGTTTCTTCGTCGAACCAAGCGTTTAGGGCTGGCTCTTCCTGGCAAGCATGAACGATAGCCTGAACAAGACGAATACTGATGTCTTCACCTGAAGCCCAGTTTTCCAACAAGGCTTCTTCGGTGATAGTAACGGCTGCAACATTTTTGTGTGACTCTGCCATAGCAGAAACCATGGTTCGGCGCGCGCCTTTCAGCACCTCGGTGCCCGGACGTTGCTTGCCAGCTTCATCGTAGATATCAGAATCGATTATCAAGCCGTTTGGACCACTGCCAGAAACCGCGTTTAAATCCACACCGAGTTTCTTGGCTAGTAGTCGAGCAGAAGGCAGGGCGGTGATCAAATTGTTATTAGATGTACCGTCGCTACTGCCTACCCAAAAGTCATCGACATTCACGTTTTGAGTTTGGTGCGACACATTACCCACCACAGTAGCCGCATCTGCAGTTTGCCTTTTCTCAGCGGAGACATGATGCTCTGCACCGCTCTCATCGATTTCGAGAAGTAAGGCACCAATGTTGACGATATCGCCTTCTTCACCGTGGCGACTGACTACTCTGCCGGAATAAGGCGCTGGGACATCGACTGTTGCTTTGGCTGTTTCGACAGTAAGGATCACCTGATCAACTTCGACCATGTCACCCACATTCACGTGCCATTTTACAATTTCTGACTCAGCGAGGCCCTCGCCGAGATCGGGTAAGTTAAACGTCTTCATTTCCAATCCTCCACGAGTTCACGCGCTGAGTTCACAATGTCTTCTTCCTGAACCATAAAATAATCTTCGTTACGATAGTAAGGCATGATGGTATCCATTCCGGTAACTCGTTTCGGTGGCGCTTTTAATAAGCACATGGCGTGTTCGGCGGTGCGAGCTAAAAGCTCAGAACCAACACCACAAGTTTTACTTGCTTCGTGCACCACAAGCAGGCGACCGGTTTTCTCCAATGAGCGGAAGATGGTAGTGGTATCAATTGGTTTGATGCTGGCTAAATCCAGTACTTCGACTTCGATACCTTGTTTCGACAATGTTTGAGCTGCTTGCAATGACTCAACAACACAAGCGCCCCACGTAACTAAGGTGATGTCGCGACCTTTGCGTAACGTAAAACAAGTGTCCAGAGGTAATGCTTCACCATTATCGACCACTTCCGATTTTACGGTGCGGTAGATTCTTTTTGGTTCAAAGAACATGACCGGATCATTACTGCGGATAGCAGCAAGTAATAATCCGTAGGCGCGTTGAGGTGATGATGGGACGATGACTTTCAGCCCAGGTGTGTGGGCAAACAATGCTTCCACGCTTTCTGAGTGATGCTCTGGCGCATGAATACCACCACCAAATGGGGCACGGAATACGGCTGGGCAGGTGAGTCGACCGCGAGTTCGGTTTCTCATTCGAGCGGCATGGCACATTAAATGTTCCATCGCCGGGAAGACAAATCCCTGGAATTGAAACTCTGCGACCGGGCGCAACCCTTGTGTTGCCATCCCGACTGCAACGCCACCAATCAAGGCTTCGGCTAATGGCGTATCAATCACTCGCTTCAAACCGAATTTCTGTTTGAGGTTTACCGTAGCTCGGAATACGCCGCCGTTTTCGCCGACGTCTTCTCCCAGCACGACCACGTTTGGATCATGTTCCATTTCATGATGCAGCGCGAGGTTTACTGCTTCAACTAAAGTCAATTCAGCCATGTTTGCCTCCCTGCATGCGCATTGCTTTATTGATGAGTTCATCTCTTTGAGTATGAAGTTCTTGAGGAAGAGACTCATAAAGGTAATCAAACCCTGATTCAGGCGCTTGACTAGGCATATTCAGGTAACGTTTCACTGCTAATTCAACTTGTTGTTTGCACTCTTCGAGCCATTGTTTATCTTGTTCTTCGTTCCAGGCATCTTGGTTGATCAAGAAAGCTTTGAGTCGACGAACAGGCTCAAATTGCCATGCAGTCTGAACATCATCTTCGTTACGATAGCGGGTTGCATCGTCGGCGGTTGTATGGTCGCTGAGGCGATAGCTTACCGCTTCTATAAGTGTTGCACCTTTACCTTTGCGGGCTCTTTCTAGCGCCGTCATAGTGGCGTCGAAGACTGCGACTACGTCATTACCATCGACGGTAATGCCCGGAATACCAGCCCCTTTTGCTTTTTCAGATAAAAACTCAGCGGCACATTGAAGGCTGCGAGGTACGGAAATCGCCCATTGGTTATTGTTAACAACAAACACGAGAGGAATGTTCCAAGCACCAGCACAGTTAATGGACTCGAGGAAATCGCCTTTGGAAGTACCACCGTCACCACACATGACAAGCGCTGCCTCATGGTTGCCCTGAATTTTAAGTGCCGAAGCGACCCCAACGGCGTGGGTACACTGTGTGGCAATTGGGACACAAAATGGCAGATCCCGACTTGGTATCGGGCTACCTTCTGGTGCGAAATCGCTACCGCGTTCATCACCGCCCCAGTATTGCAGGTTCTTTTCCATACCAATACCACGGCACCACATAGCAGGCATGTCGCGATAGTAAGGTACGAAGACGTCATCGGCTTTTAGTGCACGACCGACAGCGATCCCAATAGCTTCAGAGCCAAGATGCGAAGGGTAGGTCCCTAATTTCCCTGTGCGTTGCAAAGCAACAGCTTTATTATCATAGGTACGCGTTAATACCATATCACGGTAAAAACCGACCAATGTTTCTACGTCAGCCCAGTTGGGTAGTTGGCCGACTAGGTTCCCATGATGGTCGATAAACCGATGCATGGGTAATGCCTGAACGTTCATCTCAAGCTCCTTTTGACGCTGCGGGTCTTTTGGACTGCAGCTGTTCATTATCAAACCAAAGTTTGTATGGGTACTCAAACTTTGGCATCAGCGTAAAAGGTTATGCCTCAGGCTGCGTTTGTTTATGACCGTTATAATCCTTTCAGTCATTTATTGATTAACAATGTCGTGTTTGGGTAAAACACAAGGCATTGTTAATACTGATACGTAACGCCTAACCCTTTTAGTCATACCAATCCGAGTAATTGTCTAATCACTGGGTTTGGTAATTCATCTTGGTATAACCAGACACCATAAGTGTAAACAAATTGTTAAAAAATGCTTTATTTTAACAATTATTCAACAGTAAAGTTTTGCTTACACCCCTGATATGCAGAGTAATATGCTGGTTTTTTCGTTCTGTAACGTCGAAACCTGAATCTAATCACTAGTTATTGGGAACTATTTGCAACAAAATTAGGCTGTAAAATTTAACAAACTGGGCCATTATTATTGAATCTCGACGGTTAAGATGATGGGAAAAAGATAATTTCTTCCCTATAGAATGGAATCAAGGTAGTGTTGCGGCACATTGAAGCCGTTTCTATTCCAACCACTTGCGTAAGTAAGTGAGACGATTACTAAGACAGCATTACCTAAACTTAAGGTAGAGTGCATCATGGAGAAGTTATGTATCGCGCCCACGTTTATTTTCCATTGCGACAGCAAGATAAAGCTCAAGCGTTAAATGAGATCATTCGCCAGGAACGTCAGGATGTTCTCAGAGTTTGTCCTTTAGTCGGTCGATTACAAGGCCCACATAAAATGCCGATGTTCGAGATACACCTAGAAACGCTGAGCGAAGAATTTATCGCTTGGTTAGATGTGATTCGCGGTGATTTCTCTGTACTGATCCGTCCGGTGAGTGAGCGAGAGCTACTCGATTACACGGAGCATGCTATTTGGCTTGGTCGAGAGTTAGGTGTATTCGAAGAAAAATTGAATCAATAGTGACTAAGCAAACTGTTGTTCATTGATGAGTAAATAATAATAGGAAGTGCAGTTTACGTTCCAACGCCAAAGGCAGTGAAATCGACAAAATGAAAAGGGGAAGGGTATGCTGACAATACTCCTGGTCGTACTTGCACTGTATATTTTTTGGTTATTGTTTCGTAATGGCCCTGCATTTGACGAGCCAGTTCCTGCCAGAGAGCGAAGTTGGGTTGGCCCGACAGACAACGACGAAGAGTGGCAAGGTTACTGTAACGAAGTATTCCAGCCATTCAGTTCCCAAACCTCCTTTTATGCTATCGCCTATTTCGCTAACTTCGTTGCAGCGGCTAATGCGATTTCCTGGTCAACCGTGTATGAGGGGGAATACCCCTTCATCATCAGCCGATTTGGCAGCTACTTTGCCATTAATACCTACGACTCGTTACTGGTGGCTGGATTTGTGGCGCTGGCCGTCTTTGTGATTAACTGGCAACTTGCGATGCATTGCGCAGGTATTCTCAGCCAATACCTGGTTCGTATTCTGATCATCAATCGAGCCCGCTTTGTGGCGGTAAGTTTGGTGTTCTGTAGCTACTTTGCTTATCTGCTCACCGTGGGCATTTTTTGGCTTTTCCATGATAGCTATTCCATTTGGCATGGGTTAAAGCTGACTCCGGTCTTCTTATTGTTAGCTTTCATTGTCGTTGTCGCTCTGCCATCTGCGAAAAAAGATCCTGAACAAAAACAATAACACGCTGTACAGTAGCAATTCATTCAGTGTTGAGTTAGCATTGCCGACCTTTTTTAGTCAGTGGGAGGATCCATGTTTATCGGCTTTGACTATGGCACTGCAAACTGTTCAGTGGCAAAAATGGAATCAGGTGAGCCAGTATTGCTCAAGCTTGAAGAGAGTAATTATTTCATTCCTTCCACGCTAGCGGCTCCGACGCGTGAATCGGTCTCTGAGCATCTATTTCGACATCGAAATATTAAACCGTTCGACCAGGTCGGAGAGCAAGTACTTCGCCGCGCAATCAACTTAAATCGCGAAGAGAGCATTGAACTGGAACCCGAAGATATCGATTTTGGCCAAGCGGCACTGAATCGCTATTTAGAAGATCCTCGTGACATTTACTATGTTAAATCGCCAAAGTCATTCCTTGGGGCGTCAGGTCTACGTGACGTGCAACTCGCCTTTTTTGAAGACTTGGTTTGCGCCATGATGGATAACATCAAGTCGAAGGCAGAACATGACGCTCAACAAACGATTACGGATGCGGTGATTGGCCGTCCGATTAACTTTCATGGCCGTGGCGGTGAAAAGGCCAATATCCAGGCGGAAGGCATTCTTTTAAAGGCAGCGAAACGCGCTGGATTTAACAATGTAGAGTTTCAATTTGAGCCTGTCGCAGCGGGTTTAGAATACGAAGCGACACTTACCGAAGATAAGACGATCTTGGTGGTCGATATCGGTGGTGGTACCACCGACTGTTCACTGATTCAAATGGGCCCGTCATGGTCTGGTAAAGCAGACAGAACCGCGAGCTTGCTGGCACACAGCGGTCAGCGTGTTGGCGGTAATGATTTGGATATTGCGATTGCGTTTAAGCAACTGATGTTCCCGTTTGGCATGGAAAGCAAAATGGAATCGGGCATCGTGATGCCGACGACTCAGTTCTGGAACCCAATCGCGATTAATAACGTGGAAGCGCAGAATGACTTTTATTCCCGTGACAACCTTGGAGCGTTAAAGCTGCTTCATAAGCAGGCGCAGGAACCGGAAAAGCTTAAGCGTCTGCTTGAGGTTTATCATGAGTCATTAGGCTATAACATTGTTCGTCGTGCTGAAGAGGCTAAAGTCGCGCTTTCTGATGATGCTTCGTATCGCGCAGGCATTAACTTGTTGTCCGAGCTTATCGAAGTGGACGTAAAGCGTGAAGAAATGATTGATGCTATTCAGTCACCAAAAAATAAGATGACCGCATTGGTCACCGAAGCCGTCGAGCAAGCTGGTGTTAAACCGGACGCGATCTTTATGACGGGTGGTTCTGCACGTTCACCTATTTTACGCGAAGCGGTGCAGTCGGTACTGCCTAATATTCCAGTGGTTAGCGGTAATTACTTTGGTTCGGTCACTGCTGGTCTGGCTCGTTGGGCCGAAGTGTGCTTTAAGTAATCGACAATCCGAAAAAAGCCCGACCAATTGGTCGGGCTCTTTGTATTTATAAACCAGTTAGTGATTAATGGTTCATATGCTTTTCCATATGACCTTTATTTTCGACAGCTATCTCTACGTCTACTTTACCTGCGTTTTTAAACGTTAACGTCATCGGGAAGCGGTCACCTTCTTTTAGCGTCTGATTCGGGTTAAAAATCATCAGGTGGAAGCTTCCTGGTTCCAGTGCGACCGTACCTTTTGCTGGTACGCTAATCTCGCTAACCTTCACCATCTTCATCACGCCATCTTCCATAATGTGGTTATGAAGTTCGATGCGCGCCGCAATTGGGCTTTCTGCCGCGATCAATGCGTCTTCTTTTTCACCGTGGTTGTTGAGTTGTAAGAACCCGCCAATAACAGGAGCATTAGGTGGCGCTTCACGGCTCCATGGGTGATCAATATGAATCTGACCCGCTTCATATTCGTGAGCAAGGCTGACTGGGCTCATAACGAGAGCTGCAAAAGTAATAGCAAGGGTTTTAATTTGTTTAAGCATGGGTATTTTTCCTTTTGAATATAGTGACTGCCCTGACCAAACGTAGGTTAGGGATTTTGTTGTTTTTAGCCTGATTCCTTTTTAGGAATTCAGGCAGGAAAAATACAAGGTGGAGATTGTTTTGGGGCGAGATGCTTGTAAACCAATCTTCCGGAGTGCGTAAAGTGATAGGGAATCAGTGCGTGTTTAACACGTCGGAACCAATGGATAGTGCCGAAGTAAAGCCCAATCGCGCACAGCATGAAAAACTGCACGGCTTGAAGCAAAGGACACTCAAACTGAAAACCTTCGTGTAAGTTAAGGTCATGGATAAGTGGTGAAGCTTCGTGGTTATTAGCCGCAATCAGCGTGTTGATGTCAACCCATTTAAAACCGTCCGCAGTACAAAGCAGTACTTTTTCGTTTTGAACTTCGCTTAACCAGTTTGTGTTATGTACATTTCTTGGGTTAAGTACCGCAGTCGAAGCGAGATAGAGTTGAAACAGCACAGCGAAGATGACCGTCAAAGCGGCTGCGCGTTGCGTTCTCTGCGATGTCTGAGTCATTTCCATGTGGCTTTTTTAATTGTTGTCTTTTGGTGCAGGATACTAACAAATATCCCTGAAAATGTAATGGTAAGATAGATAAAAGGTGATTCAACTGTATTTTATTTGTGTCTCGCTGGTGGGGCGAGGGTGTGAATAAGCGTTACCGTTAGCCTAAATCTGTATTTAATCCGTTGTCAGTACAGGGCTTGCGATAATTGGTTGGTGAATTAGCGTGCTGGATTTGCGGGATATCAATTCAAAATGAGCATCTATTCCGCACTTGTTTGCCATTAACGCAAATATGACAGTAATTTAATACAGGATACGGTATTCTCTCCCACCTTTGTTATATCCCTGAGCGTGTCTTAGTAAATTATTGGCCGCGCAATCTTAAGAAATTTCTCCAATGAAATACGAACAACAGATCGAGTTTCGATACCCTAAAGGTCGTTTTGCCATGGTGAGTGTTTACGCATTCACGGGAGCGGCGATATTAGCATCGACCATTTTTTCTCTTTTGCTGTTTTTGTCTATAGACGAAAACCCGATGATGCAGACCTTGTTTGGTGGTCTGGCTATCATATTCGAAGCCGGTAAGTTCTATGCCTGGTATGAGTACGGTGAACGTCGCGCTCACAGAAACTATCCCGGTGCGATTACCGCATTGGTGTTTTACTCTGTGCTCGCTGCTATCTCTATTGGCGGCAGTATCGGTGGCATAAACAGCGCGACCAATAGTGCACAAAGTCATATATTAGTTGAACAAGCAAAAGTAGACGCCTTCAACCGACAGATTGAAGCTATCGACAAACAGATCGAGCTTAACAATATTGCTGCTCAGAAATATATCGAGATGGAACGTATTGCCACAGGTGTTACGCGAATTCAGGAGCAAAACAAAACACTGCGCGAAGAGCAGCAAAAACTGGCTATGGAGCGTGACAGCTTACCGCCAGTAACTCAAGGTTCAGTCATCGGATTGATCGACAGTCTTGCGAAAGCGTTTGGTACGAGCTCTCAGCATGCTCAGCTTGGGCTGGTCGTATTCTTATCCATCCTTCTCGACTTTTTTGCCGCGTTCTTTGTAGGCTTAATTGGTGAAGAACAACGTTTTCGTTACTTCTACCGTCGTTACGATGGGATTAGGCTAGAACGTATTCGAGATATCGAACCAGAGCCTGCGGGCTACCTTCCTCACATTAAAGAAGAACAAGAGCCAGTAGTGCAAGAAGAAAAGGTTGAAGAGCCAAAAGCACCAGAGGAGCCTAAGCCTTTGATAGAACAAGTGAGTGATGCGCTCCGATCGCATCAGATTACTTGCACTAAAAAAGCGGTGGCTAAGGAATTTAGGCTTTCTGCTGAAGAAGTAGACAAGGTGTTTGAAACGCTTGCAGAGCAGGGGCTTGTCGGTAAAAAAGCGAATCACCATTACCACTGGATTGGTGAAAAAGAAGCGGCATAGCGCGCAATCTGAATGGTAAAAAAGAGCGTCAATTGACGCTCTTTTGCTATCTATACTCGAGAGATCTAATCTTTCGTCAACTTTTTAGTCACGTCTTTTACCCTTGTCTTTTCTTTTTCAGGTGTGACCGCATCAACGGCTTTGCCTGCAATCCCGTCATCCGGAACCTTATCAGCTGCTGTATCTTTTAATGCTTCTTTAGGTGTACAGCGCCCACCAACACCAACCACTGCTTTCGTCGCTGCGGCTTTTGCTGCCTTACCAGCGTCACAATCTGGGTCAAGAACACCCGCATAGGTCGCTGTTGAACCGAACAGAAGGATCAGCAGAGCTAAATTACATTTCTTCATCATTGTCACCGTAGGGGTTAAACATACTTAAAGTGTAATTGAGTTATGTGAGTTTGTTAGTCTGGAAAATCGTTATGCGTCTAACATGCAGTGAAACCAGTAAAAACCAGAATTTGAAGTAGACTGAATAGAGCGAAATAGAAACTCAAGGAGTCAGTATGCTTTCATATTTGGTCAGCAGAAGTATTGAAATCGAAAAGTCTCAAAAGGAAATTATCGACTATCTGAAGGATTTTAAGAACTGGCCAGAATGGTCTCCGTGGGTCATTCTTGAACCGAGCTGTGAACTCACTTATCTTGGGGACCAAGGGCATGTAGGAGCGGCGTACGAGTGGAATGGGCAGCGCATAGGTTCTGGCTCTATTGTGTTAGAAAGTACCCAAGAGCACCGATTGGATATGGAGTTGCACTTTTTCCGACCGATGAAAAGTCACGGTAAGGTCACTCTGATAGTGACGCCGTCACAAAAAGGGTGTTTGGTTGAATGGCAATTGCATTCTTCAACTCCGTGGAATCGATTTTTCCTCAAAAGTGTATTTAAGTCGATGCTCGAAATGGATTTTGACCGCGGGCTAAAAATGCTCAAAAGCCAATTAGAAACTGGGAAAGTGTTGTCAGAACTTGTTGAAATAGCTAATCGCAAACAACCAGCCATTCATTACGTTGGCATATCAGGTTCTGGAACGATCCCTGAGTTGGGCGAAATCATCAGCGATCACATGAGTCGATTGAAAGAAATGGTCGCCGTTGAAAACATGTCCGTGAATGGTGCCATGTTTTGTTATTACCTCTCCATGGATATGAAGCTTGGCCGATTCGAGTTTGTCACCTGTTTACCTGTCGACAGTCCAACTTCAGTACCAGAAGGGTTTGTTTCAGGGACAATTCCAGAGTGTGATACTTTTGTCGTTGAGCACTGGGGAGAATATCGACTACTGGGTAATGCCTGGGCGATGGCAATGAACTTAACGCGCAGCAGCGGGGTTAAAGTGAAAAGTAAACCCCTTGGAATCGAGCGTTACTTAAATAGCCCTGATGAGGTTGAGCAAGCGAATTTAAAAACTGAGGTGATACTTTTCGAAAGGTGAGGTTTTACTAACACTTTGATAGATAGAGTGAAGATGTCTTTTATTGTTATCCGTAGGCAATGTTTGCTTCGTTATTTAATGTGATCCAAAGCACAAAGAAAGACTCTATTACCAAAGTTACAACTTACTGTAATAAATATTTAATATAGGTATGAGTTGTAAAAAAACTTTAGTTTAGACATAGTGTTATTAAGTCGTTAAGAAACGGCTTTAAACCGCAAAAAGGAGCTTGCCTATGCACAATGAAATGATTCAACCTTCACACTTCGGCATTATCGGCCGTACTTGCATTGCCTCAATCATCATGATTGCAGGTGTTTTCACTCTTCTTTAACAGAGCTGTAGATTCTAAACTTCTACATAGAAAACGACGCAAAATTCAGGGAATTACCTTAGATGTTTACAAGGTATTCCCCTGAACTCCCACCTAGCTCAACTTCTGTTAGCCAACCAAGCTAAAAATCAAAGCACTCACCGCGACAATACCTGTCACTAAGACAAAGTAAGTAGATAGCTTACCGCGATAATCTTTTAATGATTCAATCTTATACACAGCCATCATTGGCATAATGAATAAAATCATTGCGATAACTGGGCCGGAAAGGGCTTCCATCATACCAAGAATGCTCGGGTTCATGATCGCTGCTATCCAAATCGAAATAAACAGCACAACCACACTAACCTTATCTGCTCGGCGTTGAGGTAGGTTTGAATTTTTCGTCAGTAATCCATTCAGGCTTTCCCTTGCGCCCAAAAAATGGCCTAGGAAAGAGGAAGTGATCGCAACAAAAGCGACCAAAGGCCCCAGCGTTGCAATGAATGGGTTATCAGTCGCATTGGCCAAATAAGACAACACGGATACGTTTTGCGCTTTCGCTTCCGTCAATTGCTGCGGAGAAAGGGACAAAACGCATGAGAAGACAAACAGCAGTACAAACGCGATCAACATGACGCTTGTACGGCGGAGAATGAGCTCGGATTTGAAGTCGGCGTCTTTCCCGTAGTGGCGTCGTTGCACGTTGGCGAAGCTTGATATCGCTGCTGCGTGGCTAAAAGAGAAAATGACCACAGGTACGGCTAACCACATGGTGTTTGCAAACGATCCCATTTCTGGCGCATTTAACTCTGGCATCGTCCAGTTGGGCATCAAATAGAATGATAGGAAAGCAAGGATAGCGACTAACGGGTAAACCATAACCGCAAATGCACGCAACATTACTTTCTCTCCAGCCATCATAATCGCAATCAAGCCAAAAACGAGTACACCAGAAAGAAGAGGACGGGGAATGGACGCCATGCCAGCCTGATTCACCATAAAACTATCAACGGTATTGGTAATGCCTACGCCATAGATCAGTAGAATTGGAAAAATAGACAGAAAATACAGCAATGAAATCGCACGTCCTGCTTTTGCGCCAAAGTGCTCTTCTACCACATCCGTAAAGTCGGCATTTTTAATTTTTGAAGATAAGACAAATCGAGCCAATCCTCGATGGGCAAGATAAGTCATAGGAAAGGCGAGGATCGCCATACTTACTAGCGGCCAAAAGCCACCAATACCTAAGTTGATTGGAAGGAATAAAATACCAGCACCGACAGCAGTGCCAAATAGGCTAAGCACCCAATGTGTATCGTGTTTAGACCATGTTGCTGTGTTTAACTCACTATAACCTAAGGTTTTTTGAGACTCTTTCACTGAGGAATTGCCTTCGTATAAATAATAATGTGGCAGATGGTATATTTTTTAGTGATTGTTATCACATCAGAAAGGTGGTGAATCATACTGTAAAAAAGGTAAATTCATAAATTATCAAACCATGAATATTTTAAAAATGTAGTTTTTTATATAGATCTATGTTTTTAAAATCAGTTGTATATGCCTTTTTTGTTTGTTTTTTTGGAATTTGATTTTGTGCTTTAATTTTGAACATCGAGGAATGATCTGTGGTAATGCCTTCATTTAGAGGATGAGCGTGACGGATAATCTACAACAGCACATCAGTCTAAAACCCGAGAAGTAGACCAGGTTGTGAGCGTATGAGCAATTCTGCACGATAATGAGTGCCATTTGCACTCTATCAGTGCGCAGTAATTTAAAGGATACTTATAAGAAAATCTTCAACGTGTTGTTATTTAAGGCTTTTAAAAGTTGGCACTTAGATTGCAACACTATAAATGTTCATCGTTAACTCGATGCACCGCTCTCCTTAGCAGGCGGAGATGCGGGATAGGGTATTACTTTTGTTAAATGTACTAACAGCGTTTAAGGCAGTGCAGCCTCTCTCGGTTCGAGAGAGGTTTTTTTTTGCTTGTCGCATCGTTCGGTATCATTGCTGACATTGTTATCCGTATCTAATTTGTGAGTGAAACAATCATATATTTGGCGAATTTGCTGAGTAAGCTCGAAAGGTCAACAAACCCTAAGGTATACGTCTAGCATTGATTGTAATGAGAAACGTGGTACAACTACGTTTATTATTTTTAAGACATTAAAAGCCGATAATAAGAGGGAATATGAGCAGTATTTTGGAATGTATCCGCACGGTAGGACGCGGAGAGCGAGGCAGAAAACCTCTGAACTTTGATCAGGCCTTCCAAGTAATGGATGAATACTTAAATGGTGAGTTTGACGATGACCAGATGGCGATGCTTTTGATGCTCATCCGAGTGCAAAACGAAACTCAGCAAGAAATCGCAGGCTTTGTGAAAGCATTTCAGTCTCGTATGCCTGCAATAGGCGCAGATATTGATTGGCCTTGCTACGCAGGCAAACGTCAAGCAGCAGGGCAGCCATGGCACCTTCTATCAGCAAAAATCCTTTCAAATAACGGCTATAAAGTTTTGATGCATGGCTATCATGATCGCCAGTCTGGACGTCGTCATGCAGAAGATTACCTAAACAAGCTTAACATTCAAAAAGCGCAATCAACGGAAGAAGCGAAACGAATCCTAGAGACAGAAAATATTGTCTACCTGCCTTTAAGCGTCTTTGCGCCTCGAGCTGAAAAGATGATTGGCTGGAAAAATCGTTATGGATTGAGAACGCCGATTAACACGGTTGTTCGCGCATTAAACCCTGGTCAAGCGACAATTGGAATTCGTGGCAGTTTCCACCCTGGGTTTCAGCAACTTCATGCAGAAGTCGAGCATGAAATTGGACAGACGCGTCATGCAGTTGTGTCGTTCAAAGGTCAATCTGGTGAATCGGAATATAACCCTAAAGTCAGCCAAACCGTTTGGTTGAGCCAAACCAGTGGCGTCACTTCGCACTACTGGACTGAGCAAATGATTTCTGAAGTGCCTCTGCCATCTTCTTGCCTGTTTGAGACATCAGAGCAAGATTTAACACAAATGGCAAATACGGTGATTGCAACGATGGCGGTCGTACTATTCGCTGAAATGCAAGACCGAGAAAAAGCTTACGAACGAGCTTTTTCGATGTGGGAGAGTTATGTTCAACAAGCGTAACGAATAACGTTTTGCCTGATAGATTAAGCTGATACAAAGATGCGCTATTTTCATAGCGCATCTTCATTATTGCGTTATTGGCTTACAGCGAATCTACCATCAGGCAATCTTAGTCAACCAGTTATGAGTATCTGGTGCTTTACCCCATTGGATATCGTTCAGTGCTTGGCGCAATTTTTTCGCCGCTGGGCCAGCTTCGCCAGTGCCAACTTTAAAATCTTGACCGTTGTGGATAAGCGTACCGACAGAAGTTAGTACCGCTGCAGTGCCTGAAAGCATTGCTTCAACGCCCGGTTTAGCGGCGCGCTCAAGTAGCTCTTCCACAGAGACTTCGCGTTCTGTAACGGTCATACCTAGATCTTTAGCAATCGTTAGGATACTAGAGCGTGTTACACCGTGTAAGAAGCTTGAATCTAGGGCTTTAGTAATGATCTCGTTACCATCAACCAACAGGAAGTTTGCAGCACCTGTTTCTGTAATGTAGCCGTTTGGACAGAAAAGTACTTGGTCTGCCTGGTATTTTGATTTTGCTTCTAACGTTGGTGCTAATGCACTCGCGTAGTTACCACCACTTTTGATCATACCCATGTGTGGCGCACAACGTTGGCCGGTTTCGTCTAGCAGTAGACGTAAGGCGTGGGCACCGCCAGAGAAATAGTCACCTACTGGAGAAAGTAGGATATATAGCATTGATGAGATTGAAGGTGCTGCTGCTTTACCAACGGCTGCCTCTGTACCAATGTGAGTTGGACGAATGTACATTGAGCCTGGAGGCAAAGGCACTTCAGATGAGAACTCAGACACAATATCAACAATCATTTTTGATACTTGTTCTTTATCAATCTCAGGTAGCGAGAGTAGCTGACTACTTTGAGCAAAACGCTCGACGTTTTGATCCATTCGAAAAACGTGTACGCTGCCATCTTCGTGACGGAATGCTTTCAGACCTTCAAAGCAAGTGCTTGAGTAATGCAATACGTGAGCGCCGGGATGAAGTGAAATACTGTCTGATGTAACGATCTGTGTGTCAGACCATTGATTATTTTCAAATGTTGCTAATGCCATCCTAGGCATAAACTCAGTACCAAAAGCCGCCATTATGACTCCTTTCTTATTCAAATTATCAAGCAGATAGCTCTGCCTTGTTCAATATGCGTGTTTGCATTATATGTTTTTCAACTTTGTGCGTTAACAAACAAGTAACGATTGTATGCGTTCTGGAGTGCTAAGACTTAGAGCAGAGTGGCATAAATTAGCATAAAGATAGTTTCAATCAGAATGTTATCTGTATCGCACAAAGTTAGTTTGTAAAACCATGATGAATGGAAAATGTGATAACAGCAAGCAGAATGTCGCATGCGATACGGATAGATATTAAATTACCTCGATCTCGGGTTGATCAAAGCTGAACCACCCAATATTCATACTCTGGTATTGCTTCCTTATCACCCATTCAGGTGATTTTTGAGTGATTGAATTCCTCGTCGCAAGATAAGCTTATTAATAGATCTATAGTTAAGTCGGTTCCCCTATAAAAAGTAAGGAGAAGGCTTATGGGATCGTTTCTCATTTTTAATTTCGACGGAACAGGCAATGAACCGGAAGATGCGAAGCAAGAGGTAAAATATAAAGCGAAACAAGAAGATGACAACATCAGTAATGTTCTCAAGCTTCATTTGATGATGGGAGGTAATCTTTTCCTGAGCGGAGAGCAATATGGACAATGTGATCAAAACACCGTCGATCATTGCTTTTATTATCAGGGTGTTGGCACAAATGGTAGTTGGGTCAAACGCGCAATAAATCAAGGGTTAGCGTTGGAGAGCTGCGATGTGGCTTCGATACTTAACAAAGCCAAAGCCGATTTTAATAAACACTATAAACAAGGCGATATTGTGCTAGCCACTGGGTTTTCTCGCGGGGCGGCATTGGCACGCCGTTTCGTTGGTCTGATAGCGAAAGAGCATCCTAGCGTGACCGATAACACCAAACCATTCGTTTTTCTCTGCGTGTTTGATACGGTCGCAAGCATTGGGTTACCCAACTTGAGTACCGCAAGCAGACCTGACTATGATGTTGTATTTGAATATGGATGCACCTTATCACACATCGTCAAACAAGCGATCCATATGGTTAGCCTGGATGACAAACGTCGGGCATTTCAGCCAACTTTAATGAACCACGATCCGAACAGGATCCATGAAATTTGGTTTGCTGGTGCGCATTCGGACGTTGGTGGCGGCTATTACCGCGACGGTCTGTCGGACATTACGCTAAGTCACGCGATGAAATGGCTTGAGTATATGACCAGATATCATTCTCTCCCTGCAATTCAGTTTAAATTTCCGAGCCAAGCCGATATCGACAGGGCTTGTCCAAAGAGACTAAAAGGGATGATCGGACTTGATGATTTACAGCGAAATCCAAATTCTTTAGGAAAAAACCACCAGCAAGATAGGTGGCCAATCATTGATTGGGTGACTTTAGATGATCGACGTTGTTGCGTGATCGATAGAGATAAAATCAATGATGATTTGTATCCTGTCATTCATTACGCTGTGGCGGAGCGCTTACATCGGGATGATGACTACCGTCCTAAGTCTCTAATGAATAAACGCCATTATCTTTGGTATGACTTTATCAATCCTCCTGTGGACTGCCCTAGCTATACACAGCACATTCATTATGCAGCGGTGAACTGGGAAGAGTTGAGCGTCTCTCAATCGGTTGAGCGTATGATCGACGCTGACCGATTTTACAACTTTACCGGCATAGTGGTTAAACAAGGAGAGGAGTACGAGATTTCGGTTCGAGAAGGAGATAGCTGGCATGATGGAAAAGAGATCAGTTGTGACGGAGATGGTTGGAACTTAAACCATGTACAACTGGGATTAGCTGAGCTGCCGATTCGAGCGATGAAAGGGTTACGTCGAGTGCCGAGTTCTGACTGGTTTACGCTTTGTGCAGTGGTTGATAGTGATGACGATAGCGCAAGAGCGGTTGGACAAAGGGGCGTTTATCGAGTTACCAAAACAGGGGAGTTGCAGTTCTTTGCAAACGACCTGAAGTTTAAGTACGGCAATAACAGTGGCAGCCTTCGAGTTCGAATAGAAAGAATTAAATAAATTATCTGAATTTGTACGCGAAAACGCTATAGGGCTCAGTTGTTTATATTTGATTGGTGGTAAATGAGCCCTATTGCTGATTTTTTAGATCAAAGTATTCAAGTTTGAACAGTTAACATTAACATTAATTTTTTAAATCTTTCACCCCTCTTTATTTATCAGTATGTTGTTGCTTATTTCATGGTAATTACATAGCCGTACAATTAACAATGTGTACTACCAGGTCAGGTATTTTTCTTAAATGAGAAATTAATCATCGTTGGTCAATGCGTTATTTATATGCATTTTTATTTATATAAATATCAACAAGTGGTCTAGAATAGTAGATACCATTTCCTTATTACTTAGTTAAATATATTTAAGCTGTTTACTTTTAAATACATTTCTAGTTAGGTACTAGAGGGTTAATACAATGAAAATTACAGAGTTGTTAACCATTAAAACGCCACTTCCCGTCAGTGAATTAGTTGAAAAACAAGTAGAAGAGTTACAAAAGGCGCTATGTATTCTCGGCTACCCGGTAGGTACAGTCGATGGACTCATAGGGCCTAAAACTCGCAACGCATGGGCCGAGTTCAAAACCGATGAACTACCAGGAAACCCTGGCCTAATCGGCAAGGAGTCGATTGAGCGTTTACAAGTGAGGTTAGATGGTATTACCGCAAATGATACTTATGACTTTACTTGTAGAGAAGGCGTGATAGACGCAATCAAACATGAGTGTAAAGAGCAAGGCTTAGTACTCGACACACAGAAAGCATACGTACTCGCGACAACTCAGTGGGAAACCAATCAAACGTTCATGCCTGTTCGTGAAGCCTATTGGCTTAGCGAAAACTGGCGAAAGAAAAATCTCAGATATTTTCCGTTCTACGGTAGGGGATTTGTACAACTTACTTGGAAGAATAACTACGAGAAGTATTCACAGTTACTGGATATAGATATGACTAATCAACCGGATATTGCCATGCAGCCTAATATTGCTTTATTTGTTCTTATACATGGTTTTAAAACCGGCACCTTCACTGGTAGAAGAATATCTGATTATATTAATGATAATAATACGGACTTTATTGGTGCAAGACGGTGTATTAATGGCTCTGATAGAGCTCATGAAATATCCGAGATTGCAAAGGGATTTCTAAGGAAGTTTTAATTAAACAAATCAAATCGGCAACTTATTGATTGGGCGATGAAATTATTAAAATAAATATTATCGCCCAATTACACTTACTTTGTCAGGTATATTACTTAATTAGTTGAAGTAGTGTTTACCTGTAATTCTGTATATCCGGTGCTTTCATCCATCTCACGGCTAAAGGTGAGTTTAGGGTAACTATGGATGATTAACTCGGCTGTCGTATCAATGATTGTGCCTTCCATTAAGTGTCCACCCCAAACGTGCCCGTCCTCATCGGAAAGCGAAATATGTACATGTTGATGCTCGGGTGTCAACGTCCCCATTACCGATACAATTTCTAAAGGTTCTTGTTTGATTAAAGTTGATTTGGCACCCGCGAGACGAAGCTGGAGTTGTGACACACAGCCAACGCAAGAAGCGATGGAGCCTGCTGTAATGCCTTGTTCCAGCACAATCTGCGCGAGGCTTTGTTTAAGATCCATACCTTTGGTTAGCCTAACTACGATGACGTTTAATGGCATATTATTTCCTTATTAAGGTGAGTAAACACGATAACGCTGTGTCTAAATCGTCATAACGCTTGGCCTTACCAAGTACCCGCATTCCTTGCATATTGTTGAGAATAAAACAGGCTAGTTCTTTTGGTTTGAGCGTTTTAGGAATTAATATTTCCCTTTGTGCGTTTTTTATTGCTTCAGTCATGATTTCGATGAGATGGTCAAACAAAAAGTGCCCCATACGTAATACATCGTTATCTTCACCAGCGTGTTCTACCAACGCATTTTGAACAAAACATCCGTAGCTACTTTTGCGCTGTAGTTGGGCAAAAGACGTCAAAAACGCTTCGATTTCACGCAGGGAAGCGTCATCTTTACTCAAATTCTCCAGAGAGGGTAACGAGACTTTTTTCAGGTATGCGTCTAACGCCTCGTAATAAAGCTGCTGTTTGTCGCCATAGGTATTGTAAAGGCTGAAACGGTTAATGTTCAGTTCGTCTGTGAGATCGGAGATAGAGGTATTTGAAAAACCTTTGCGCCAGAACAGGTTCATGGCGACCAAGAGCTTCTCATCTCGGTCAAAGTTAGCTTTTCTTGCCATATAGGTACCCACTTAAAAATCGTTGCTTTGATAGATTTTTCAATCTTATGAAGTGACGAGTAATTATATTCTTGACTGATCGTTTATAAACTGGCTACAGTATAACCTAACCGAACAGTTAGATAAAGGAATAGGGTGTTACATGAAGCTATATGAAACCGCGATGACGCCAAGTTGCAAGCGCGTTAACATTTTTCTTAAAGAAATCGGTGGAGATGTCGAACGAGTCGCAATAAATGTACGTGACGGCGATAACCTTACGGATTCTTTCAAACAAAAGAGTGTGAATGGAAAAGTTCCGGTTTTAGAGTTCGATGACGGCACCACAATTTGTGAAAGTGTGGCTATTTGTCGCTATTTCGATGAAGAGTTCAGTAACGATCTCAACTTATTTGGTGGAAATCAACGTGAACGTGCTCAGGTTGAAATGTGGCATCGTGTTGTTGAGTTTCAGGGGCTATACGCAGCATTTCAGGCATTCCGTAACATCAGCGCTATCTATAAGGATCGCGAAAACTGCGTAAAAGAGTGGGGCGAGGAGTCAAAATCTCGCGTATTGGAATTTTTACCGGTTTTGGATAAACGTTTAGCGGAAAGTGAGTTTATCGCGACTGATCGATTTACTATTGTAGATATTACTGGTTATCTGTTCGTTGGATTTGCAATTAATGCACTTCAGATTGATGTGCTTTCAACGGCTCCAAATATCGCTCGTTGGTTTGAGAAAATCTCAGCTCGAGAAGCCTTTCAAAGCTAAAATACGCTGATCTTCATCGGGTCATAGAAAGCAGTAAGGATAAAGTGAATCTTGCTGCTTTTGACTTCTATGGTATGAAACACGTTCAAATTGTTGAGTATTTCTCTTCTTTTGTAGTCACTCACCTATAATTAAATGTGTCACTGCTAGATTTGCTTTCTGAACGTATAGAATCCCTTGTTCAGGGGGCGTTGAGCATGGGTTTTATTTGGTAAAGTGCGATAGAGACAAGGAGAGGTTTATGCATATTCAACCTAAAACCATCAATAATGTCCTGATTGCAATGTTGATGATTTCTATCTTCGGATTGATTGCAATGTATAACAACAATACCCAGCAGAATCAGGAGATTGAACAGCTGCGTGGTCAACTGATTGAGAAAGAAAATCAGATTGTTGTCTCTAACGAAGCGTTATCGTATACGCGTTACCAGCATCAATTATTAGCAGAAGATTACAATCGCTATAGAGATGAGCAATCAATGAGTAACGTGTTAAGTCAGTAAACCAAAGGTTCTATTGAGGGGAAGGGGAATCACTTTGGATTGCTGTGGGAGCGTATAACACTTAACTCGTTCTATTGTTTCGCTTAAACATGTCTAACCTGATAAAAAATCTAAAAACCAAGTAAAGCGTTTCTGCTCTACCTGGTTCCTAGCGCTGACGAGCTGTCACTATTTTGATTCTGTTGTTTGTGTTGGAGTAAGCAAAGCTGCCAACTCTTCTTGCGTAAGTAAATCATCAGTTCTGAACATACCGTTTTCGTCATCTAACGACATTTTTGTTCGGCTAATGAGGTACCTTTTCTGAGTTGGCGTTAAATCTTTGAGCGAATCAATAAGCTCTCTAAAGTTGCTGCTGTTCATTGCCATATATCCCCCCGCTTTAAGCCTATACAGATTTGCCATTCATATTGTCTAAGTAAGCAAAAATCTGCTGATTAATCGTTAATAGCTCCCTATTAACTATAGTGATATCTGACACATCTGGTGCAATATTGTTGCGTGTATCCTCTTCAATTTCTTGTAATGCTGTGACGGCGGTGTCTTCGCCGAAGCTTTCAAGTACTCCTTTTAAGCTTTGCGCTAACAAGTGTAGTTCCGGCCAATTTTCATTGTCATATAACTCATTAATGCGTTCCAACCCATTAACGTGTTCTTCTAAATAGGTCGAAAACACGGTGATAATGATCTCTACATCGTTATCCATAGCTTTGTTTAACACGTCAAAATTGATCATTTATTAATCCCTGTAAAGAATACATTGGTTCTATGATGCAGGCAGTCGATTGGTGTAAAAATCCGCGAGATAGCTTTCTAACCAATAAGAACAGTTAGGAGGTATTGCTCGTTGTACTAAGTGTTTGACTCTATGATCGTTTGATGCGTTTGTTACTTCGGCGGTATCAATTGAACTCAGTTTGGGTGTTTTCCCAACTGAATACGTGTGCTTTTTCAGAGTAAAAAGAAGTTTCTGACGCCGCTTCCACGATGATGATTGTTGTTGTGGAATGTTTTGAGCCAACTTAACTGAGGGGTGTTTAAGTATCTTAGCGTCAGAAGATTGAAAGAAAATACGGTATAAACAGGGTAATGCAGAGTCGAGATGAAAAGAGAAGAAAACGAAGCTCCCTTGTGCACTTATTTCACAAGTTGGATTTGATGCCTTTACACCTAATGGGATGAGTTGGTTAACCATCAAAATTGAAGTCGTTAAACGTTGATCAACGACTAACACATTCATCCCATCAAGTGCGACTTCATCCTCAGTCAATGTACGTTTTCCTTGCAGAGTATTACTTTTAAACTAGTAACGCGAATAGATAAATTCAAGGTGGCAAGAGTAAAACAAGATATCGCCCAAACTTTAAGGTCTTTCGTATGGTTAAGCGTAGTTGCTTAATGTGATCTAATAGAAAATTCTAGATTTGGTTTGAATATTCGACGCAACAAGCAGATTTGAGGTGATAAGTCGTCGGTCGTTAAATGGGGTTGTGAAGGCATAGTTCAGGAAGGTTAGCCGAAGCGCTTTTAAAACATTTCGAAGAGCAATTTCTTTTCGTAATACAAAAAAATAGACAAACCGAAGTTTGTCTATTTTGTAGTTTTTTCCAAGTTTTAACTCAGAGATACAACGAAATTAATCTTCGTAGTTCTCAATGCTTGGGCACGAGCAGATTAGGTTACGGTCGCCGTAAACGTTATCTACGCGGTTCACTGTTGGCCAGTATTTCCAAGACTTAGTCGCTTTCGATGGGAAACAGCCTAGCTCACGAGAGTAAGGGCGATCCCATTCTGCTGCTGAAAGATCAACTTGAGTGTGTGGAGCGTTAACTAGAGGGTTGTTCTCTAGTGGCCACTCACCGTTTTTCACTTTTGTCATCTCTTCGCGGATTGCGATCATTGCCTCACAGAAGCGGTCTAGCTCTTCCAAATCTTCTGATTCAGTTGGTTCAACCATCAGTGTACCAGCAACTGGGAATGACATTGTAGGCGCGTGGAAACCGTAGTCCATTAGACGCTTCGCGATGTCTTCTTCGCTGATGCCTGTTTCTTCTTTAAGCGGACGAATATCAACGATACATTCGTGCGCTACACGGCCATTTTTACCACGGTAAAGAATTGGGTAGTGTGGACGCAAACGCTCCATCACGTAGTTGGCGTTAAGAATCGCAACTTTAGTCGCTTCTTGTAGGCCAGCTTCACCCATCATCGCGATGTAAGCCCATGAGATAGGCAGGATAGATGCGCTACCCATATCTGCTGCAGAAACCGCTAGCTCTTTACCTTCAACACCGTTCTCGATGTGACCTGGTAGGAAAGGTGCCAGGTGAGATTTAACACCGATAGGACCCATACCTGGACCACCACCACCGTGAGGGATACAGAAGGTTTTGTGTAGGTTCAAGTGAGAAACGTCAGAGCCGATGAAACCTGGAGAGGTTAGGGCAACCTGTGCGTTCATGTTTGCGCCGTCCAGGTAAACCTGACCACCGGCTGCATGAACCATTTCACATACTTCTTTCACGTGCTCTTCGTATACGCCGTGCGTAGAAGGGTAAGTGATCATGATGCTTGATAGGTTGTCTTTGTGTTTCTCAATTTTCGCTGCTAGGTCAGTCATGTCGATGTTGCCATCTTCATCACATTTCACCACAACGACTTTCATTGATACCATTGACGCTGTCGCTGGGTTAGTACCGTGTGCTGAGCTTGGAATCAAACATACGTTACGGTGACCTTCGCCACGGCTGTCGTGGTAGCGTTGAATCGCGATAAGGCCAGCGTATTCACCAGACGCACCAGAGTTTGGCTGTAGAGAGAAATCATCGTAACCAGTGATTTCACATAGCTTCTCTTTCAGATCTTTCGCTAGCGCAGAGTAACCTGCCGCTTGCTCTAGAGGAGCGAATGGATGGATAGAACCAAACTCAGGCCAAGTAACAGGGATCATCTCTGCTGCTGCGTTCAGTTTCATCGTACAGCTGCCCAGCGGGATCATACCGTGAGTCAGCGAGAAGTCTTTGTTCTCTAGCTGTTTCAGGTAACGCATCATTTGCGTTTCGCTGTGGTGCGTGTTGAATACTGGGTGAGTCAGGTACTTAGACGTACGACGTAGCGCTTCAGGAATAGCAGCAAACTCGTTGGTTGCGATTTCTGAAGACAGAGCGTTAACATCTTGTTGAACACCAAACACTTCAAATAGAGCGTTGATGTCGTCAGTAGTTGTTGTTTCGTCGAAGCTGATACCTAGTTTGCCATTTAGCTTACGCAGGTTGATGTCTGCAGCTTGTGCTTTCGCGTAAAGCTCTTCAGTTTTGCCATCTGTGTTGATCGTGATGGTGTCAAAGAAGCTATTGTGAGCAAGCTCGTAGCCAGACTTAGTCAGACCAGCAGCCAGAATCGCAGTCATGTGGTGAGTGCGACGAGCGATAGTGCGTAGACCTTCTGCGCCGTGGAATACCGCGTAGAAAGATGCCATGTTCGCTAGTAGTGCTTGCGCAGTACAGATGTTTGATGTCGCTTTTTCACGGCGGATGTGCTGTTCACGCGTTTGCATCGCCATACGCAGTGCTTGGTTGCCGTTTACATCGATAGAAACACCGATTACACGACCAGGCATTGTACGCTTATGCTTATCACGAGTTGCCATGAATGCTGCGTGTGGACCGCCGTAACCCATAGGTACGCCGAAACGCTGAGCTGAACCAATAACCACGTCTGCACCCATTTCACCTGCTGGTTTCAGCAGAGTAGAAGCAAGTAGGTCAGTAGCAACCGTTACTAATGTTTTGTTAGCTTGTGCTTTCGCGATGATGTCCGTTAAATCACGTACTTCACCTGTTGTACCTGGGTACTGAACTAGCGCACCAAATACGTCTTGTTCTGGTAGTGATTCAAGTGAACCAACGAGTACTTCAAAGCCAATGTATTTAGCACGAGTTTTTACAACTTCTAGAGTTTGTGGGTGAACATCGTCAGCCACGAAGAATACGTTACTTTTGCTCTTACCCGCACGCTTACATAGCGTCATCGCTTCAGCCGCTGCTGTTGCTTCGTCAAGAAGAGAAGCGTTCGCGATTTCCATACCAGTTAGGTCCATGACCATTTGTTGGTAGTTAAGAAGCGCTTCCAGACGACCTTGAGAGATCTCTGGTTGGTAAGGAGTGTAAGCTGTGTACCAGCCTGGGTTTTCTAGTACGTTACGTAGAATGACATTTGGCGTGAAGGTGTTGTAGTAACCTTGGCCGATGAACGTACGTTTAATTTGGTTTTGGTCAGCGAATTTACGCATCGCAACCAGCATGTCTGCTTCGCTTTTCGCTTCTGCTAATGCTAGTGGCTTTTCTAGGCGAATTTGTGCTGGAACCGTTTCTTCGATAAGTGCGTCAAGGTTAGCAACATTGATCGCATCCAACATTTTTTGTTGGTCAGATTTGTTTGGGCCGTTGTGGCGAGCAACGAACTCATTTTGTGTGCTGAGGCTTTGAAGTAATTCAGTCATTGTCCTTTACCTACTCCATCGTTCGGGTAACGTATCGGGTCGTTACTGATATGGTCCGAACATTGAAAAAAAGCTGCCTTCCAGGCGGGGGCAGCTTTGCAAATCTTCCTAATTACTCTTCTTCAATTGAGTTTAGGTATTCTTCTGCGTCTTTTAGGTTGTCTAGTTCTGATGGGTCAGACATCTTAACTTTAACAATCCAGCCGCCTTCATATGGTTCTTCGTTGATTAGCTCTGGGCTATCTTCAAGCTCTTCGTTGATTTCTACAACTTCACCGCTGATAGGTGCGTAGATATCTGAAGCTGCTTTTACAGACTCAACAAGAGAGAAGCTATCGCCAGCTTCAATTTCGTCTTCCACGTCTGGTAGGTCAACGAATACTACGTCACCAAGCATTTCTTGTGCGTGCTCAGAAATACCGATAGTTACTGTGCCATCGCCATTATCACGTACCCACTCGTGGCTATCTGCAAACTTCAATGTGTTGTCCATTGCTTAATCTCCAAAAAATAACTGCGTTTAAATTGTTTATTGGTAAAGAGGGAATCGGCCGCACAGTGCTTTCACTTCTTTGCGAACGCGCTGTTCTACTTCTGCGTTACCTTCAGGGCTTTCTACTAACCCATCCAATACATCGCCAATCCAATTACCGATGAGCTTGAATTCTTCTGCGCCAAAGCCGCGGCTTGTGCCAGCTGGTGTACCCAAACGGATACCCGATGTAATCATAGGCTTCTCTGAGTCAAATGGGATGCCATTTTTATTACATGTGATTCCCGCACGCTCGAGAGCTTCTTCTGCTTTGTTACCTTTCAAACCCTTAGGACGAAGGTCAACCAGCATTAGGTGAGTATCGGTTCCGCCAGTCACAATGTCGCAACCGCGAGTCTGCAATACTTCAGCTAATACTTTTGCGTTATTGATCACTGAATTGATATAAGTTTTGAACTCAGGGCCAAGCGCTTCACCAAATGCGACGGCTTTTGCAGCAATAACGTGCATTAGCGGGCCACCTTGAAGGCCAGGGAATACCGCTGAGTTGATTTTCTTAATAATGTCTTCGTGGTTGGTTAAGATCATGCCGCCACGTGGACCACGCAATGTTTTGTGCGTTGTTGTTGTTACAACGTGTGCGTGTGGTAGTGGGCTTGGGTGAGCACCAGTCGCGATAAGACCTGCGATGTGCGCCATATCAACCATTAGAATAGCTTCAACTTCGTCTGCAATTTCGCGGAACTTAGCGAAGTCGATAGTACGTGGAATCGCACTGCCACCAGCAATGATCATTTTTGGTTTGTGCTCAAGCGCAAGAGCACGAACATCTTCGTAATTAATTTCTAGTGTTTCGCGGTCAACACCGTACTGAACGGCATTGAACCATTTACCTGATAGAGCAGGGCGTGCGCCGTGAGTAAGGTGGCCACCCGCGTCTAATGACATACCTAAAATGGTGTCGCCTGGCTGAAGAAGAGCCAGTTTTACTGCGCCGTTCGCCTGAGCACCTGAGTGAGGTTGAACGTTTGCGTATTCGCAACTAAAAAGTTTTTTCGCACGTTCGATAGCGATTGCCTCAACCGTATCAACGTGTTCACAACCACCGTAGTAACGACGGCCAGGGTAACCTTCAGCGTATTTATTTGTTAGGCAAGTGCCTTGAGCTTGCATTACCGCTTTAGACACAATGTTCTCAGAAGCGATAAGTTCGATTTGTTCGTTTTGGCGAGCGAATTCCGCCTGAATTCCAGCAAAGACAGCATCATCTGTCGCAGAGAGGTTGGTAGAGAAAAAGTTTTCCAAGCTGTGGTTAGGGTAACTCTTGTTCATGGTAGTTGACCTTCCAAATCTGAAAATGAACCCGCATAGATTGAATTATTGGTTTGCGGTTAGGTTCATTTGTCCTCAAAACAGCTGAACTGCATAGCAGAACAGAGCGAACATCCAGCCCTAAAAGTGGGCAAAAACTCCGTCGAATCGTGCGTTACTAATCCAATCTCTCACGCCTAATCGTTTACGGAAAAGTGCATCTCTACATCTAACAAGGCTGTAACATAACGCTTGGGGCGGGAACAATCAACAAAAAATTTCCTATAGGAAACACGTTTGCGATTTTTGTTAACGAGAGCACACTTTAATTAACCTGGTGGACTTTTATCCATTATAGGGTTCATGCACAATGCATATAGGGAGAGAGATAAGAACAATTACAGAGGGAATTATGGCAGGAAGTATTTATGATGAGTACCCATCGATGACGCTTGCGAAAGACAATCATGATGAGAGTATCGAGCCTTTAAAGCTTGGGCAGCGTATTAAAGATATTCGCTCCAAGCTGGGTATTACACTTGAAGAGGCGAGCCAAAGAACCGGTCTGGCGCGTTCTACACTTAGTAAAATAGAGAACGAGCAGATTTCTCCTACCTTTCAGGCGATGCAAAAATTGGCGCTTGGTTTGCAAATAGATATGCCTCAACTGTTTGAACCACCAAGAAAAAAAGTCGCAACAGGGCGTAGGGATGTTACTCGTAAGAATGAAGGTAAACCTCACCCGACTCAAACCTACGAGCACGAACTACTTGCTACTCAACTTTCCAATAAGAAAATGATGCCCTTCAAAAGCCAGATCCGTGCCCGACACTTTGATGAGTACAAAGACTGGGTTCGTCATGACGGTGAAGAGTTCCTGCTTATCTTATCTGGCGAAGTAAAGTTCTACTCTGAGTTCTATGAACCTGTGGTTCTGTGTGAAGGCGACAGTGTTTACTATGATGCGAACATGGGACACATGTTGACCAGTGTTAGCGAAGAAGATGCACAAATATTGTGGGTCACCGCTAAGTAGTGATAAAAAATTGTAAATTTCCTATAGTGAAAGCAAACGATTGCTATCGGTTGTAAATTCGTTAAAATGGCGCTCAGTTGATGATCTATCACTCAATTGAGCGCTTTTTTTAGCCTTTTGTTGTGATTAAAATGTTAAAAGTCACACTTTTGAAAGCCAACAGTCGTCTTGTTCGTGCAAAATTGGATCAAGCGTGTTTATTATTGGAAACATAGAAAGCGAATGCTGACAGCATTCTCGGGTCTATCTAAATGGAGACGAAAATGACTCAAGAACTTCTGAAAACACCACTGCATGCACTTCATATTGAAGTTGGCGCAAAAATGGTCCCGTTCGCGGGTTACGATATGCCTGTCCAGTACCCACTAGGCGTTAAGAAGGAACACTTACATACGCGTGATGCCGCGGGTCTGTTTGATGTTTCTCACATGGGACAACTTCGTTTGATTGGTGAGGGTGCAGCAGCATTCCTAGAGACATTGGTTCCTGTAGATATCATTGACTTGCCGCAAGGTAACCAACGCTATGCTTTCTTTACCAATGAGCAAGGCGGAATCATGGATGACCTAATGGTAGCAAACCAAGGTGATCATCTGTTCGTTGTGGTTAACGCTGCTTGTAAAGAGCAAGATATTGCTCACCTTAAAGCTCACCTTCCTGCTGATGTTGAACTTGAAATCATCGAAGATCGCGCTCTACTAGCACTTCAAGGTCCAAAAGCGGCTGAAGTACTTAAACGCTTTAATGCTGAAGTAGCAGATATGCTGTTTATGGACGTGAAGAAACTCGAAATTCTTGGCGTTGAATGTATCGTAAGCCGTAGCGGTTACACGGGCGAAGATGGTTATGAAATCTCAGTACCAAACTCTCACGCTGAAGAGCTAGCTCGTAAACTTACAGCGGAAGCTGAAGTTGAGTGGATTGGTCTTGGCGCACGCGATTCACTGCGTTTGGAATGTGGTCTATGCCTGTACGGTCACGACCTAGATACAACGACAACTCCTGTAGAAGCAAGCCTACTTTGGGGTATTCAAAAAGTTCGTCGCATTGGTGGTGAGCGTGAAGGTGGTTTCCCTGGCGCAGACATCATTCTTAAGCAAATTGAGACCAAAGATGTCGCGCGCAAACGTGTTGGCCTAGTTGGTCAAACTAAAGCTCCAGTTCGTGAAGGCGCGGAGCTATTTGATGCTGATGGAAATCAAATCGGTGTAGTGACCAGCGGTACAGCAGGCCCTAACGCGGGTAAACCAGTTTCAATGGGCTATGTGCGTGCAGATTTATCTGCTATTGGTACAGAGTTGTTCGCTGAAGTTCGTGGCAAAATGCTACCGATGACGGTAGAAAAAATGCCGTTTGTTCCTCAGCGTTACTACCGTGGCTAATTAGATTAGATAAAAAAATGCCGGGCTGTTTAGTCCGGCATTTTTTTTACTATTAACGAAGGTTTGAGTTTAATCGCCAGCCAGGGCTGAATTCATTCTTATCCGTCAGCAAATTGTTTAGCTCGCGGCTTCATCAATGTTACAACACATGTCGATAACGATATCTTCCAATCTAGTCGGGTGAAGCATGTCTTCTTTCTTAATGCTGAACTGGCTTGCGATGATCGTGTTGAATAGTTCCCAGTGCTTTAACACCATTTTTTCTCTGTCATCAGCAATTTCTGGCCATGTTTGCTGCATCATTGGTGCTAGTGAAGTTGCACCATGAGCAAACAAGAGCATTTGCCATTTAGATTCCCAGTGATCGACCTGCGCGTCAGGGTATTCGCGGTTGTACTCTTCAAAAATGCCAGAGAAAATCGCGCCAAACTCTTCTTTTGATCGCAAGAAATAATCAAACAGCGCATTGTCATCTTGACGGATAGCATCCGCGATCATTTGTATTGGATGTGGGTTGACTAACGTAAACGCCAACATACGCACCGTAAATAGGTAAATCTTTTTGTTAGAAGGGGTGTCTTCGGGCATTTGGTTGAGCAGTTCGGCCATGTAGTCTTGCAAGTACTCATCCATCGCATCACTAACTGCTTGCCAGATTTTTTCTTTACTGCCGAAATGATGTCGGATCAAGCTATGTGAGACCCCCGCTTTTTCACTGATGTTTCTTAGCGAAACTCGCGAGTAACCAAGTTCGCAAAACATATCTGCAGCAACCTTCAGAATGACACATTTCGTGTGTTCCGCTGCTTCAGCACTTCGTCTGCCTTGCTTTCTCTCATTCATAGTTCGACATTTCCCGAATAATAATCAACGCGTTACTTTTACCAGAAACTTGCCTATTTGACTAATTTATTTACTGCACAAATGGAAAATATGTTGATCTATATCCAAATGAGAATATACTGCACAGCTGTGTAGTAAATTTGAATTTGGAGATAACGGGTGCGTAAACAATATCTAAAACGCATTTTGGTTGGCGCAGTAATGACTATAAGTCTTTCTGGACTGCTGACTGGATGCAATAAAGCCATATCAGAGCCGTCAGAACCTTTGATTAAACCCGTGAAGTTGCTGGCGGTTAAGGATTTGTCTGTGGCTGATTCCGATGCTTTTCTCGCTCAAATAGATGCAACACATCGTGCACAGTTGTCGTTTCAGGTCGGTGGTGAAGTTGAACAGTTGCTAGTCAGAATGGGGCACGATGTCAAAAAGGGCGACGTGTTAGCAACGTTGGATCCGAAAGACCTTCAATTGGCGCTGAATTCCGCCCAAGCACAATTCTCACTTGCACAAACGCAGTGGCAACGAGCTAAGAGTCTATACAAGAAAAAGCTGATCAGTACTGACGAGTACGACCAAAAAGAAACGCAATATAAAGCGGCTTTAGCGAACTTCGAACAGGCAAAAACCGATTTAAGCTATACAAAGATTCATGCACCGTTTGATGGTGTTGTCTCTTATACGTATGTGAAACCTTTTCAGGTTGTAGGTGAGAAACAGGAAATTCTGAATCTGATTGACAACAGTACCTTGGATGTCTCTTTTACATTACCGGTAACTTACGCAGAGTCTGTATCGCTTGCTTCTTTAAAGGAAGCACACATGTGGGTGACGATGGATAGCGAACCGAACAAACGCATTCCGGGTAAATTCAAAGAAATTTCAACTCAACCTAATTCCGATACCAATAGCTATAAAGCGATTGTGACCATCACTCGTCCTTCTGAGCGCAACTTGCTTACAGGTATGACAGGCCAAGTGCATATCGCGAAACAGAATGTCTCTGACTCAGTGATATTACCTCAGTCAGCATGGGTGAGTAAGGGCATTGACCAAGGTGAGGTTTGGGTAATGGACGGTGAAACACAACAAGTAAAAAAGGTGACATTGTCACTTGGCGACAGTGGTAGCGTTGAATCCGGACTAAAAAGTGATGATTACGTTGTTATTGCTGGTGTTGAACACTTAGTCGAAGGTCAGGTAGTTAAAGCTTGGGTTCGAGAGGGAGGTATTTAATGAAAGGTAAGTTGTTTACGGTTTCTGCTATCGCGCTTGCTGTCCTAACTGGTTGCCAAGGCGATACCCAAAAGGCTTCTGAACATTCACTGTATGTTTCATCCGTATCAGTCGGTGCGCCAGTGAAAAGCCAATTCAGAGCTTTTAAAGGGATTGTGGTTCCGGCCGAACAGACTCCAATCGCGTTCCGGCTCGCGGGTGAAATTCAGCATGTTCTCGTAAAAGCGGGTGATGTGGTTAAACAAGGCCAAATGCTCGCCAAGCTTGATGACAGTAAAGAAAAACAAGCAATCAACGATGCGGAAGCTCAATACACGTTAGCCATTCGCCAATTGAAGCGTGGTACAGATTTATATGATCGCCAAATGATTTCAAAAGCGGAACTGGACGAACTGACCGCGAATAAAGAATTAGCAGAAGCCAATTTCTATAGTGCGACCAACCAGTTGAACTACACGCGTCTTTTTGCGCCGTTTTCGGGCAAGGTATCTGATGTTTATAAAGAACGTTTCGAGCAAGTTGGTGCGGGAGAAACGGTACTTAATCTTTATCAAAACAACATGGTGTATGTGCGCATAGAACTCTCAGACAACGTTCTGGCGCTCGTGAATCCGAACACTGAGAATGTGAACTACAAACCTAGTGCGACATTCTCTGGCGATACGAAATCTTACTTGTTGGATTACCTGGAGTATACGAGTGAGCCGAACGCCAATACTCAGACTTATGAAATGTATCTCACGATGTCTCAACCAGAAAAAGAAATCTTACCAGGTACAAGCGTTAGCGTAATGGTTGATATGGTCGAAGCGGGAATCACGTCGATTGATGGTTACAGTATTCCCGTTACGGCGCTGCAAGCAGGCAGTCACAGCAATGAGTTTTTTGTGTGGAAAATGAAGGATGGCAACGTCACTAAGGTGCCTGTTGCTGTTTCACAAGTAAACGGTCAAGGAGCCATTGTCTCATCCGGCGTCAGCAGCGGTGATGTATTGGTTAACTCAAACTTACGTAAATTACGTGAAGGCAAACATGTGGAAGTGGTGGAGAAGGGACAATAATGAACATTGCTGAGTATTCCATAAAAAATAAAGTCATCAGTTGGCTGTTCATTGTTATTCTCGCCATTGGTGGCATCACCTCATTCCTTGAGCTTGGCCGGTTGGAAGATCCGGCGTTCACCATCAAAGAAGCGATGATCATCTCTACTTATCCAGGGGCAACATCGAAGGAAGTGGAAGAAGAACTCACTTATCCGCTGGAAAAAGAGATTCGTAAACTACCGTATATCGACTTTATTACCTCGACGTCGTCGGATGGCATGTCACAAATAATGGTCAGCATGAAGATGGACTATGGTCCAGACGAGCTGCCACAAATTTGGGACGAAATGCGGCGTAAGATTAATGATATGCAACCAAATTTACCGCAAGGGGTGCAATCTCTTCAGATCATTGATGATTTCGGTGACGTGTACGGTGTGATGCTGATGTTAACGGGTGACGACTATAACTATGTCGAACTCAAACGCTATGCTGACCACCTAATCCGTGAATTAGAGTTGATCGAAGGGGTCGGTAAAGTTGATATTAGTGGCGACCAACAGGAGATGTTTTTTGTCGAGATTTCGTTAGATCGCCTTGCGTCTTTAAACATTGATATGAACGTGGTCGCGAACTTGCTGAACCAGCAAAATAGTGTGGTGTCTGCAGGTGAGGTGATGGTTAATGGTGAAAGCCTTATTATCCGTCCGAGCGGTGCACTAAATACCGTAGAAGCTCTGGGAAATCTGATCATTCATGGCCGAGATACTGGCAACCTGATCCGCTTAAAGGATGTCGCGACGATTTCACGTGGCATTCAGGAAAAACCAAGCAACGTGATCTTGTTTAACGGGAAGAAAGCGATCAACATCGCTATCTCTTTTGCGTCCGGTGTCAATGTGGTCGAAGTCGGTGAACGTATTGATGCTGAGCTAAGCAACCTAGAGACCATTAAGCCGGCTGGCATTGATTTGAGCTACTTCTACAATCAGGCACAAGAGGTGGATCAGTCGGTTAAAGCTTTCGTCATTAGTTTGGCCGAAGCGGTTGCGATCGTCATCATCGTTCTGCTGTTTACCATGGGGTTACGTAGCGGTGTCATCATCGGTGCCGTACTTCTATTGACGGTGTTTGGTACGTTTATCCTTATGAACTACTACAACATCGAGCTTCATCGGATTTCTCTCGGTGCTTTGATCATTGCGTTGGGTATGCTGGTTGACAATGCGATTGTTGTTGTTGAAGGTATTCTCGTTGGTCTAAAGAAAGGGCGTTCAAAGGTTCAGTCCGCCGTAGATATTGTAAAGCAGACTCAGTGGCCGCTGTTAGGGGCGACCGTGATCGCCATTACGGCATTCGCACCAATCGGGCTTTCGCAAGATGCGACGGGTGAGTTCATGGGCTCGTTGTTTTGGGTGCTTTGCTTCTCGTTGTTCCTGAGCTGGGTAACGGCTATTACGCTGACTCCGTTTTTAGCCAACCTTTTATTAAAAGAAGAAGATAAAGAAGTCGGTGATGAAGACCAAGACCCTTACAAAGGTTGGTTGTTTGTCGCATTCGGAGCGTTACTCAAAGTTGCTCTGCGTTTTAGGTGGTTGACCGTAGCCGCTATGGTGGCATTACTCGTTGGTGCAGTTGTGGCGTTTGGCAATGTTAAACAGCAATTCTTCCCGCCATCTAACACGCCGATGTTTTACGTGGATATGTGGATGCCTGAAGGCACTGATATTCGCGAAACAACGAAAAAAGCAGAAATAGTTGAAAGTTACATTCAAGAACAAGACGATATAGATTTTGTGTCGGTATCAATTGGTCAAGGTATGCAGCGTTTTGTTCTGACTTACCAGCCCGAGAGAAGCTACGAAGCTTATGCTCAGTTCCAGGTTAGGGCAACGGATCGCGAGAATATGTTCAAGCTTTTGGATACGTTGGATGCCAACTTAGCCAAGAAGTTTAACGAGCCGACATTCCAGTTTAAGTTGATGGAGTTTGGTCCATCCCCAGCGTCTAAAATTGAGGCGAGAATTACTGGCCCAGATCCACAGGTACTTAGAGATTTGGCGGTCAAAGTAGAAGACATTTTACATACCGACCCTGGTGCGAGAAACATTCGTCATGACTGGCGTGAGCGCACTAAAGAGCTCGTTCCGGCATTTAATGAGTCGAAGGCGCGTCGATTGGGAATTTCGAAAGAAGATCTGTCAGGCACATTACAGATGGCATTTGGTGGTCGCGCATTAGGTTATTTACGCGACGGAACACACACTCTACCTATTCTGACCCGACTTCCGGAAGAAGAGCGCGTGGATTTTGAATCTCTGCAAAATGTGAACATTTGGAGCCCATCGCTGCAAACTTACATCCCCGTTGACCAAATCATCGACGGCGTGAAGTTAGATTGGAATGAGCCATTGATTCAACGTCGTGACCGCAAACGTACTCTAACGGTATTGGCTGACCACGATGTTCTGAGTGAAGATACCGCAGCAAGTTTGTTTGCTCGTGTACAACCTAAAGTGATGGCTTTACATCTGCCTGATGGCTACGAAATTACATGGGGTGGGGAATACGAGTCATCGAAAGATGCACAAGATGCCTTGTTCGGCTCACTGCCGATGGGTTATTTGCTGATGTTCATCATTACCATCTTACTGTTTAACTCGGTCAAAAAGCCGCTGGTTATTTGGTTTACGGTGCCGTTATCCATTATTGGTGTGTCATTCGGCTTGTTGGCGACAAATATGCCTTTCAGCTTTACCGCTTTCTTGGGGTTATTAAGTTTGAGCGGGATGATACTGAAAAACGGTATTGTATTGCTTGACCAAATTAACCTTGAATTGGCATCAGGTAAAGATCCTTATCTCGCTATTGTAGATAGTGCGATCAGCCGTGTACGCCCGGTAAGCATGGCGGCTGTGACGACTATTTTAGGTATGATTCCCCTCGTTTTTGATGCCTTCTTTGGCTCAATGGCGATAACGATTATGGCAGGGCTTGGTTTTGCTACTGTACTGACACTGATAGTAGTGCCAGTGATGTTTGCGATTCTTTTTAGGATAAACTCGACCGCTGCATAAGGACTCCTGACTAATATTTAGTCAGACTCCTGCCTAGCCCTGAGAGATTTTCTCAGGGCTTTTTTTGTATCAAAGCCAGATAAAAAAAACGCCTCTCTCAACCGGAACATGAGAGAGGCGTAAGATGCCGGGGGGCTTTAAAAGAATATTAAGCAGTAACTTCTTGCTTTGCTTCTGCTTTGTTTTTTAGGAATGCGTAAGTGAAACCTGTTACCGCAGTACCTGCAGCAATCGCAACCAGGTACATTAGTACTGGAGTGATTGCGTTAGGGATAAGCAGTACAAACAGGCCACCGTGTGGTGCCATAAGTTTTGCACCAAACAGCATAGAAAGTGCACCTGTTAACGCACCACCTGCCATACAAGCAGGGATAACGCGCATTGGATCTTTTGCTGCGAACGGAATAGCACCTTCAGAGATGAAGCATAAGCCCAGTACAAATGATGCTTTACCAGCTTCGCGCTCACTCTCTTCAAATTTGTTCTTAGCAAGGAATGTAGCCAGACCCATACCCAGAGCCGGAACCATACCAGCAGCCATAATTGCCGCCATTGGTGCGTAAGTTTGAGAAGCCAGTAGACCAACACCGAATGCATAAGCTGCTTTGTTTACCGGGCCACCCAAGTCGAAACACATCATTGCGCCAAGGATAATACCTAGCAGAACTGCGCGGTCTGAGCCCATGTTGTTTAGGAATTCAGTCAAACCGTTCATGATCCCTGCAACCGGACCACCAACGATGTAGATCATTACTAAACCAGTAAACAGGGTAGCAACGAAAGGAATGATAAGAATCGGTTTTAGTGCTTCCATAGATTGTGGCAGTGATACTTTATCAGCCAGTAGTTTCGCCGAGTAACCCGCAATGAAACCTGCTGCGATACCGCCTAAGAAACCTGAACCGATAGAACTAGCCAGCATACCGCCAACCAAACCTGGAGCCAGGCCCGGGCGGTCTGCAATTGAGAAGGCAATGAAACCTGCAAGAACCGGAATCATAAGCGCGAACGCAGAACCACCACCGATATTCATCAGTGCAGCGGCCATAGTACCTTCTTCTTTAAAGGCTTCGATACCGAACACGAAGGATAGGGCAATGATCAAACCACCTGCAACTACCACCGGAAGCATGTGCGATACACCTGTCATCAGGTGTTTGTACACGCCTTTTTTCTCTTCCGTTGCAGACTCACTAGAAGAGCCAGAGTGCTGGTAAACCGTCGCCTGTTCAAAGGCTTTGTCCATTTCTTCTGCTGTTTTCTTAAGTGCTGGACCAGTCTTAGTACGGTACATTTTCTTACCGTTAAAGCGATCTAGTGGCACTTCGATATCTGCTGCGATGATTACTAAATCCGCTTCTTCGATCTCTTGCGCGGTTAGCTGGTTTTTAGCACCGACAGAGCCACGAGTTTCCACTTTGATTTGGTGTCCACGACGTTTGCCTTCTTCATCCAGCGCTTCTGCTGCCATAAAGGTATGAGCAACACCTGTCGGACAAGCTGTGATAGCAACAATTTTCTTCACAGAGGACGCGGTGCTTTCTGCTGGCGCTGAAACGGTTGTCGCTTGCTCCAGCACACTTGCGCTCTCTACAGCAGTTTGCAGAAATGCCTCGGCATCTTTTGCTACTGCACCTATCTCGGCTTGATAGACTTTTTTGCCTACGAAACGAGAAGTATCTACCGGCGTATTCGCGGCGATGATGATAGCTTCAGCCTGTTCAATGTCAGCGTCTGTAAGTAAATTAGGTTCGATGATGCTCGATTTACATTCAATCTTTGCATTCCATCCCAGTTTAGTCGCTGCTTGATCGAGTAGTCCTGCTGCCAGGATGCTGTTTGCAACACCACTTGGACAGGCTGTAATAATGGCAATATTCATACTGATAACCTTCTGTTCCTTAGTTATTGTCTAAGTTTGTATTAGAGTTAAGCTCGCTCACTTGAGTTTGTAGCTTAATGTTCTCCAGTTCTTCCTGACTGGTAAGTCCAACGCCCACCTGACTCACTGCTAAAGCAGAAAGTGCTGTGGCGAAGCGTAATAATTCGTTCTTTGGCATGACTTGCATGTGGCCCCAACACAGCCCAGCAACAAGTGTGTCACCTGCGCCTACGGTACTGACCACATTCATTCTCGGTGGTTGTGCGCGTAGCCACTCACCTTGATTGAGCCACATCACACCATTCGCTCCCATAGAAACGACGATGTTTTCAATTCCTTTATCAGCCAGGGATTGTGCCGCTTGTTGACATTGTTCTGGCGTTTCGAGGTGCTGACCAACAAAGTCACTCAGCTCTTCGTCGTTAGGCTTGATAAGCCAAGGGTGCGCATCAATACCCGCACTCAAAGCCGCTTTACTGCTATCAAACAAAACCTTCTTGCCTAGTTGGTGCAGTTTTTCGATCCAAGCGGCGCATAGTTCAGGAGTCACGCCACCCGGAAGGCTACCTGCGAGCACAAAGTAGTCGTGCGTCTCTGCAAGTCGGAAAAGCGTATCTTCGAAACGAGCGATGTCTTCAGCTGTAACCTGAACGCCCGGGAAGTTGATGTCACTGACTTCGCCGTTTGATTCAACGAGTTTTACGTTGATTCGGGTAGAGCCTTCAACTTCGATAAACTCGTCTTTAACGTCAATCTCTGCAAATAGCTGGTGGAAAAGCTCTGGATTATCTTTACCCAAGAATCCGGTTACGGTTACGTCTGCGCCTAAATCACTCAGCACTTTCGCCACGTTCACACCTTTACCGGCAGCATGGAGGTTGCTTTGTTTCACTAGGCTTACTGAGCCCACTTTTAACGCCTCAACCGAGCCTGTAAGGTCAAGCGCTGGATTCAGCGTAATAGTGACGACTTTGTTTGTTTTTGTGCTAGTCATAACCGCCCCTTAACCTTCACCAAGGCCAGATGCAATTGCGTTACCGATTGATTCAAGTGCTTGAGCGGCATCTGGGCCTTCAGCAGAGAACTGAAGCTGGTGGCCGTGTTTCACACCTAAGGCGATAACTTTCATTAAGCTTTTCGCGTTTACTGTTTTTCCGTCACCGTCTAGGTTAGACACCTGAATTTTTGACTCGAATTTTTTAGCTTCTGCAACCAGCATTGCACCTGGACGAGCGTGCAGACCATGCGAGTTTTTGATTTTGAACACTGCTGTGTTTCCGTCTCCGGAAGCAGCAGGCGCCATTTCCTCACCATTAAACAGAGCAAGAACCTGTTCAGCAGATGCGTCGAGTAATTTGCCGTGTTCTTTGTTGAACACAAGCTGAGAAAGCGTATTTAGCATAGGCTGGTGAGCGTTGTTGCAAGCGGCAAAAGCAACCAATGCTCGTACTGGTTGACCTTCGTAGTTACAGTCGTTCGCCGTTGAAACAAAAGAAACGCCTGTACGGGTTACTTGTTTGTTGCTTCCTACTAGCCATAGGCCATTACCAAGGTGAGTTGGCGCTTTAGTTACAAGGTCCGCAACAAATTCTTTGTCCGCACAACCTGTATTTTTAAGTAGTCCGCCAGCGACTGCGCTCATTTGAACCATATCGCTAGCAGGGAAATTGAGCTGAATAAGTGACGCGTCGAAGTCAGCTTCTAGCTGAACATCACCATGAAGTAGGGCAATAATGTCATCTTCGCTTTTTGCTGTGCGCAGGCGTTCTTCGACACCATCAGCACCCAGAACTTTTGTAAGCTGTTTAAGGATACCAAGGTGTTCATCTGACTTGGCAGCGATACCAATAGCAACGAATACGGTATTACCGTCTCCCCATTCAACGCCTTCAGGGAAGTGATGTACCGCGACACCAGTGGTTTTAACCATTGAGCGAGTGTCGGTCGTTCCGTGCGGTATCGCAATGCCATTGCCTAAAAAGGTAGAGTTTTGGTTTTCGCGATTAAGCATGCCTTCTACATAACCTTGCTCAACCAAACCTTTTTCAGTCAGGCTCTGAGCAATGCTTTTGATTGCTTCAAACTTATCTGTTGCAGATTGCGATAGGGTAATGTCGTTCTTACTTAGCTTAAGCATGGTGCTCTCCAGCATTAAGGTGTCAATTTAAAATTCATTTCGGTTGTGCTGCTTTACGTCGTCTTAAAGATGATGGCGTTAGCGCCCAACATTTCTTGTCTAATTTATTTGTTTTTATGTTTAGCTGAAACGATTCAGCAGTGCGTTAAATTTTTTAAGAACTTCAGCAAAACTATTTAAATCAATCGTTAATTTTCGTTCTTATAATCCTAGACCATGTGGCTGATAATTGCCGTGTTTTGGTGATTTAGGTCAATTTTTAGGTTTTTGCTGAATCCTTTCAGCTTTTATACTGAATCGGTTCAGCATATAATTCAACTTATCGTCGGATCATTGATGTATTAATATGATCACGCGCACAGAATAAGGTTAACAATATGACACTGGATGAAATAGCCAAACTGGCAGGCGTTTCGAAAACAACTGCGAGCTATGTAATCAACGGGAAAGCGCAGAAATATCGAATAAGCGAAAAAACGCAAAAGCGAGTCATGGCGGTTGTCGATGAACACAACTACAAGCCAGATCATGCGGCTTCCGCTTTACGAGCGGGTAACTCACGTTCGTTTGGGCTTATCATTCCAGATTTGGAAAACACCAGTTACGCTCGTTTAGCAAAACTTATCGAACAAAACTCGCGTAAAGCGGGGTACCAAATTTTAATCGGTTGTTCTGATGATGATCCGGAAACGGAGCAAAAGGTTGCTGAAGCGTTGATCAGTCGTCGGATTGATGCGCTGTTTGTTGCGAGCGGTATGCCAAACGCCAACGAGTTTTATCTCAAATTGCAAAACTCAGGGACACCAGTGATTGCACTCGACCGTCCCATGGATGACGAGCATTTTTGCTGCATACTGAGTGAAGATTTTGATGCAGCGCTGGAGCTAACCGAATCGGTACTGTCAAACGAGATAAACTCTGTCGGATTGATCGGTGCATTGCCTGATTTACAAATCTCTAAGGAGCGTGAATTAGGTTTCCGTTCAGCATGCCAGCAAGGAAATAAAACGGTTCAGGTCGGCTATGGCCAGCAGTTCTCTCGAGAAGAAGGTAAAAAGGTGTTAGAGAAATGGTTGGCTGATGATCACCTTCCTGACGCTATTGTCACCACGTCTTACACCTTACTTGAAGGTGTTTTAGACATGATGCTGGAACAGCCAGATTTAATGAGCAAAGTGCGTTTAGCTACGTTTGGTGATAATCGTCTGCTGGACTTTCTCTCTGTAAAAATTAACTCCTTGCCTCAGCAATTCGAAGTCATTGCGGACAGTGCAATGGAACTCGCATTGAATGCTTCTGCAAAACGTTATAAGCCTGGAGTGGAGCTAATTCCCCGTAAGATAGTGAAGCGTCAGTAATAATTGGTCCGCCAATACTACAATTTAACCTCTACCGTCAGTGCGACAAATGCATGGTCGCTGGCGTACTTATCCCTCTCAAAAGAGGGATTAATCAAATGCTGATCTAACACTTGATAGTCAACCACGTCGGCGACTGAGACATCAGAATGTTCATCAAACTCTTGTGACAGCAGTATGTAGTCGAGCACATTGCCTTTAGAAAAATGATAGTGGGTTGCAGGGCGATCATTGAGCGTCGGTGACACTTGTAAATCCCAGCCATCTTTGATTTGCAATTCAGTGACGCTGTCACTAAAAGTTTCAGTTAATACGCTGTTTACACCGTTGATTGTGATGGGTTGATTCATATCACCCATTAAAACCGTCGGCATCGGTGCGTTTTTGTATTGATTCTGCATCGAATCTCGAAGCATGGCGGCTTCCCATCCCCGTTGCTGTGTTGATAACCAGCGCGCAAGTACACGGCTTGTGTCTTCAGCGTTATTTGAATCTGCAGGACGTTGCGACTTCAAATGAACAACGTAGACCGCGATATGACCAAGTGTCGGATGCACAATCTGCGCGTAAATTGGCTTACGGCTGAATTCTGGTGAAGCATTCATCTCAAATGGGATGAGCGAGCTTCGATCAAACGTGACGGGTTGAACTTGTTCTATCGGAAAGCGAGAAGCGATCGCGACTACCGGATGGGTGTAAATGTATTCGTCTTCTACTTGAGGTGTATCGACAGTGGCAAAGTAGGGGTACCCAATGCTTTTAAAAAATGACTTCGTTTCTTCGATACTGAACACTTCCTGCAAGCCAATGATGTCAGGTTCGAGTTTTTCAATTTGATTTTGCATCCAGGCAAGCTTTCCTTGCCATTGTTCATGAGAATAAATGTTCTCAAAGTCGTAATAGGCATTAGGTGGAGCAATAAAATTAAATAGGTTCGCCGTAACAAAAGTTATCTGGCTTGGTCTGGACAAAATGCGTTCTCGTTTTAGAAATTATCTGGACAGTATATACATAAGACTTTGTCTGTTGCAGGTTTAATCCGCGAAGTTAACATAAACAGCACGTTAAAATTTAGTCTGTGATTCCTGCAAAATTACGCTGAGGTATCTATTTCCCGGCAATCCGTTTAAACTCCCGATCAACAAGTTAAATGAGTAAACGACATGACCCAAGACTACGAACGCGAAGCCTATTTAGATAACGAAGAGTTAGAAGGCGAAGAGATAGAAATCGAAGCGATAGGTATCGAAGTTGATGCCCACCCAATCGAGTTGTATAAGCTTTTCAAAATCGCAAACTTGGTAAGTGGTGGCGGTGAAGCGAAGCACATCATTGATGAAGGTTATGTCGCAGTCAACGGTGAGCTTGAAACGAGAAAGCGCCGTAAAATGTACGATGGCGATTTTTTCGAGTTCAATCAAGAGTACTACGTTGTTGTTTGCGACGCGCCAGTCACGGAACCTGAAGCGAAAGAAGCAAAGCCTAAGCAAGCTCCGCAAAAGCAGCAAAGTAAACCTCAGCCTTCGTCAAACAAGCCAAAAGCGGCAAGCAAGCCGAATAAATCGAATCAGAATAAAGGCAATAAGGCGACTAAACCGAAAAATAGCAAGAAAGCCGCTACGGAAAACAAGCCAAAACCAAGCCGCGATCCGAAAAGCGGACGTAACTCTATCGATTTCTTCTGATAAGGTTTCGATGATGATGACAAGCGCCGACATTACGTTCGGCGCTTTTTCGTTGTGTGTTTGATTAGTAAGAATATGACTTTGATTTTTTCTCTACATAGCGAAAAAACAGCGAAAGCCCAAAGCAGACGATGAAGTAGGTGAAGCCTACGAACAACCAAATCTCAAATATATAACCTGACGAATTCGCCATCTCAGTTCCAACAAACGTCATCTCCTGGATAGAAATAAGAGAGACAATCGAGGTGTCTTTGACTAACGAAATGGTTTGGCCGGCGAGTGCAGGGGTGATCGCTTTAAGCACTTGCGGGGCGATGACAAAGCGGTATTTTATCCAGCGTGACAGGCCCAAAGAGTCTGCGGCTTCCCATTGACATTGTTCGATACTCTGCAAGCCCGCACGAACGACTTCCGCGATGTATGCCGATGAGAGTAATCCAACACAAAGTACGCCAGATGCGAGATTTTCCCACAGCTGTGCGGGACCAAATAAAACGTGTTGGAGTGAATTAGGCTCACCTTGATAGTTGCGTAATAGCGAATCTAAACCAAGCAGCGGGATCAATTGGTTAGAAATAAAAAAGTAGAAGATAAATACAAACACTAAAGGTGGAATATTTCTAACTAGCTGGATAAACGCGTTGGCTGGCGTGCGTAGCCAAACAGCATTTGAGAAGCGAGCCAATCCAAGCAGCGTTCCCAGCACTAGTGCAAAGGTAAGGCCCCAAAGGCTCAGCCTTAATGTAGAGATCAAACCCTGAAAAAAGTAAGGGAGACTGCCATCAGCTCTTGGGGTAAAGAGTAGATTGAATGCTTCCGACCAGTGCCAAATGTAGTTGATACCAATGGTTGAGCGATAGTAGAGCCAGAAACCGACGATTGCACAAATAGCCACTAACACTACGTCGAGCAAGCGAAAGCGTGCTAATATCGAACCTGATCGAGTTTTGCTTGGTGCCAGTCGAGTGCTCGTTTGTCCGCTCAAATTTATTGTCTCCAATTCTTTTTTATTGTTAGACCGAGGCTCGTTTCATAGTGAGCCTCGTTTCAGCCACGCAAAATTATTGACCTTGTGCGACTTGATCCTGCCAATCTAGTGTTGAGAACCAGTACTCATAACGTTCTTTCAACCAACCATCTTGAGTACGTGCTTCAATCCATTTATTAAAGAAGGCTTTCTTATCGTCTTCACCTAAGCGGACAGCAAAGGCTTCGTTTCCTTTTGAAAGACGCTCAGAAAATGGCAGGAATAACTTGTCGCTGTGCTTAACGGTTTCGTGCTCAGGTTTAGGGCTTGAGGCGATTACCGCGTGAGCGTTACCATTTAGTACTTCCTGAAACGCCTGTGCATCATCATCAAACTGCAAAAGCTTTGCTTTAGGGAAATTTTCTCGTGCAACTTGAACGGTAAATGCTCCGCGACGAACTGCAATATTGACTCGGCGAGAGTCAAAGTCAGACAGCTGAGTAAAACCAGACGCGAGCTCTTTGTTTGCCGCTACCTGTACGCCAGAGTGGGAATACGGTTCAGTAAATAACACGCTTTTTGAACGCTCAGGTGTGATTGACATACCACCGATAATGACATCAAACTTTTTAGCAAGAAGTGCGGGGATGATGCCATCCCAGGCGGTAGGGACAAACTCGACGTTCAAATCAGAATCGGCAGCCAGTCGTTTGGCTACGTCAATTTCAAAGCCGATGAGCTCCCCTTGTTTATTGCGCATTGCCCAAGGTACGAAAGTCGACATGCCAACGCGTAGCGTTCCTCTTTCTTTGATTTGATCTAAATTTGCAGTTGTAGATTCTTCACTTGCTAACGAAGGTAAAGAGAGAGCAAGTCCCAATATCGCTGTGATGGTCGCTTTGAATAACGTCATGTTATCTCCTTATAATTTGCGCCAACTGGCTCCTAATTTGTGTTCCAGCAACGCGGATAGGCCGGATAATGAGAGTGTGAGAGCAAGGTAAATCGCTGCCACAGTAAACCAAATTTCAAACGGCATTGCCGTCTCTGAGACAATATTTCTCGCTTCGGTTGTGAGGTCGAAAATAGCCATCACGCTGACGATGGAAGAGTTTTTTATCAGCGACACCACTTCGTTGGTTAATGGCGGCAATGTACGTTGCAGTACCTGAGGCAAGATAACGTCTTTATAACTATAGAATGATGAAAGGCCGAGCGTCTTTGCTGCTTCAAACTGGCCTTTGGGAATGCTGTTTAACCCCGCACGGAAGATCTCTGCGGTGTAAGCGCCCTGAAAAAGTGATAGTGCTAAAACGGCGGTGCTAAATCTGTCTAGCCCGATAACCGGGCCAAACACAAAGTAGAGTAGATAGATTTGAACTAATAATGGTGTGTTACGGATCAGCTCAACGTATGCGCTGCCAATGACATTCCCGATTTTTGAATCACTTAGCCGGAGTAGCGCTGTGACTAAACCGAAGACTAAAGTGAAAAACAGACTGATGGCTGAGATTTTTAGTGTGACAACTAGACCGCTGTTCAGCTCTGCAGACCACCATTCACCGTCTTCATAAAACGCAATGTAATCCGGCACGCGCTCCCATTGCCACTGATAACCCATGGCTTGTGCGCCGGAGTCGAGTACCCAGACAATTGCAACAAACAGAATCACCATTTGCATGAGCGCTTGTAATGCTGGTTTAAATACTCGTCTTATCATCAATAACTTAAAATCTGGTTTAAAAACGCACGCGTTCTCGGGTGCTGAGGGCTATTAAATAAGGCCGCAGGGGAGTTGATTTCTACGATTTCGCCTTTATCCATAAACACGACTCGGTTTGCTACTTTTTTAGCAAATCCCATTTCGTGAGTCACACAAATCATGGTCACGCCGGTTTGCGCAAGCTCTACCATTACATCAAGCACCTCGTTGATCATTTCGGGATCTAGTGCTGAGGTTGGCTCATCAAATAATAGCAGGTCTGGTTCCATACAAAGGGAGCGTGCAATCGCAACTCTTTGTTGTTGCCCACCTGACAATTGAATTGGGTGCTTCTCTGCTTGCTCTTCAATATCGACACGTTTGAGATAGTGACGTGCGCGCTGTTCCGCTTGTTGCTTTGAAAGTTTTAGTGTTCGTTTGGGCGCGAGCATAAGGTTTTCGAGTACGGTCAGATGTGGAAAAAGGTGAAAGTGCTGAAACACCATGCCTATTTTTCCTGGCTTGATCCCTTTGTTGCGTGCGAGTTGTCCAAAAACGTAAAGCTGACCCTCTTGTATCGACTCTAAGTCGTTAATACAGCGAATAAGCGTTGATTTCCCTGACCCTGACGGTCCACACACAACAACGATTTCACCTGAGTGGACAGAAAAATTGATATCTTTGAGAGCGTGGTAATCACCATACCATTTGTTTACGTTGTTAAACTCAACGACGGGAGTAGTCTCTTTCAAAAGTTCACGCTTTTAGGGTAACGATGACTTAAACATAGCAAGTCATGAACTTGATTTCAGTTAGTGTGAACATATATTTGAACTAAAAAGTGGCACAATGAAAAAGGACCTGCCAGATGGCAGGTCAATTCCCGGTGGAGCAATTGTCGGGGGAGAAATTCAAGATCGATCTTGAATAAGGGTGATGGGTATGGGCTTGTCTAGGCGGCTACGGCTTGTTTAACTTTGGGTGCCGCGCATAATTTAAGTAAGCGACAGGCGTTAATCTCTCCCATGCCTTCAATTGAGTCTAACTGAGTCATCAAAATCGAAGAAATACTCGCGTTTTCAGCCTTTTGGCGTAAACACTCGACAAGTTGTGGAGCAATGTCGGCTGTCTCTTCTGTCACTTTAAAATACAGAGGTTCAACACCACGCAGTATCGTAAGCTGAGCGAGTAGCGACGGGTTATCACTGAGCGCCCAAATCTGGGTTTTACTTTGACAACGAGACATCAACAGAGGCGTTTCACCATCCTTAGTTAAAATTGCGACACCAAGATCTTTATGTACTCGCGATGCGGAAATCATAGAAGATAGGGCGAAGCTTTTACCCGGCTCTGAACACAAATGATGCAGTGTATCCCAACAGTCATTGTTGCATTCGAGTTCTTGCTCCGCGCCACTAGCAATACGTACCATGGCTTCTACTGCTTCTATAGGATATTTACCTGCAGCAGACTCAGCAGATAGCATGACTGCATCAGTACCATCAATAATCGCGTTTGCTACATCTAACACTTCTGCTCGAGTTGGAAGTGGGTTTTCGATCATCGACTCCAGCATCTGAGTGGCAGTAATTACGGGTTTTCCCCAGTATTTTGAGCGCTCGATAAGTGATTTTTGTACCATTGGTAATCGTGCGTCACCAATTTCTACGCCCAAATCACCTCGCGCAACCATGATTATGTCTGATGCTTGAATCACATCGTCCATGGCGGCTTTTGTCTCAACAACTTCAGCGCGTTCAACCTTTGCGACAATTTTTGCATTGCAGCCCGCTTTTAACGCCAGACTGCGAGCGTAATTGATATCTTGAGCGTTACGAGGGAAGGAGATAGCTAGAAAGTCGGCACGTAGTTTAGCTGCGGTGTCGATATCCTGAATATCTTTTTGAGTTAGTGCAGGAGCAGATAAACCACCACCTAATAGGTTGATGCCTTTACGATTTGAGAGTTTTCCACTATTCAGAACCGTTGTTTTAATCGCTTGATTATGGCGCTCTACACTGGTTACTTTAAGTTGAATACGACCATCGTCAAGTAGAAGAATGTCACCCTTAGCGACGTCGTTAATGAGTTCTGGATAGTCAAGGCCAACCATGTCCTGGTGACCTGATTGTGCATCTAACGTGCCGCTTAATGTGAACTCGTCACCTTGCTTCAGTTGAATTGCACCTTGCTCAAAACAAGATATGCGGATCTTTGGGCCCTGAAGATCAACCAGTACACCGACATGCGTATTTAGCTCTGCAGCAATTTCACGCACCATGTTAGCCCGAGCAATATGCTCTTCTGCTGTGCCGTGTGAAAAGTTCAGCCTGACCACATTTGCGCCAGCTTGTATCAGCTTCGTCAGTGTTTCTCGGTTTTCACTCGCAGGGCCTAAAGTCGCCACAATTTTTGTTTTACACATTTCTCACCTCAATCGACACGTAAAATAGAAATTAAACTAGGGGGAAGTTCAATCTCATAAATGCACTTTACGAGCGCACTTATGGCATTGAAGTTATTGCTTTAGGCGTTGTAATGTGAGCCTCATTTGCGTCAAGAAAAAGCGGAAGTGTTACCTCCCGCCAAGAGAGTCATTAGTGACTAGGGCGAGCTTCTAGCTCTTTATCTTCAACTGGATCGATGTCGACAACTTTCTTTGCATTCCAAACCGTGAGTGCAAGAAGTAGTGAAACCACACCAGCTGCTAACCAGAAGTACTGAGCTTGAGCGAAGTCGTACTTAGTTACGCCATCCACTTCAGTGATCTTGATAAGTGATGCAGAGACAAGCTCCTGACCAGAAGCGGCAATGTAAGAGAACAAACCGATAAAGCCTTTCACAGCGCCAACGGCGTTCTTCGGCATCAGGTCACAAGCAGTCAGACCTGCTAGGAATACCACTAGGCCACCAATTGCAAAACCAATTAGACCTAGCGCAACAGCGTCGATAATACGGTTGTCAGGACCAAAGAACATCAAGCACATACCTGCGATGTTCGCCAATCCGTAAAGTAGCGTAGGAATGTGGCGGTTAGAGTTAAACAGTTTGTCCGAAACAATACCCGATAGGATAGCGCCTGCCAGACCCGCGATAGGGTATGTAGACATAGCGAAACCTGCGTCAATCAGTGAGTAACCTTTTGCTTCTTGAAGGTAAAGTACAGCCCAAGAAGACATCGCGTAGCGAGAGATGTACATTGCTGCACACGCTGCTGCAATTAGCCAAACGACAGGTTGCTTAAGGATGAACATTTGCGCGCGGCGAGTCGCTTTTGGATCGTTCTTTTTCTTGATCTCTGGCTCTTCGTCGAATGCTGTTGCTGCATCAGGCAGGCCGTAAGTTTGTGGGCGATCTTTCAAAACAAAGAACATACAAAGAGCAGCTGCAATTGCCGCGATACCAGCACCGATGAAACCAGCACGCCAGCCGAAGTAGCTCACTAGAGAAGCGGTTAGAATCCAAGTGATACCTTCACCGATGTTACGTGAACCACCCCAGATTGAATAACGGCTACCACGTTGCTTTGGCGAGAACCACTGGAACAAAGACACACAAGAAGGCGCTGAGCCAACAGATTGGAACCAACCGTTCAGACCCCATAACAGTACAAAGAAGAACGCACTGGTATTAAGACCCATGAAAACGGCAGTAATACCTGACAAGAGTAAGGAGAACGACATAAATCGGCCAATGTTGGCATAGTCAGAGAGGAAACCGTTCGAGAACTTACCAAAAGCATAAGTAAAGAAGAAAGCCGAACCCATGATACCGAGTTCTTCAATAGTCACGATACCAGCATCCAGCATAGGCTTTTTAACTACACCTAAACTCATACGTACTACGTAGAATACTGCGTAACCAAAAACCAGTCCTAAGAATACTTGCCATTGATAGCTTTTGAAACGCGATTGCATTTCGCTTTTAGACCCATCCGAAAGCGGGAGGTCCGGGCGTGTTTTAAAGAAATTAAACATCTTGCACTCCAAGTTTTAATCACAAATGTTTTGTTGCAGCGCTATCTTGGAGTGACAGGTAGAACAGTACAAAAGCACGGATTTGAGACACAATTGACCCATATTGATATTTTTGTTGGGTCAAAAATGGGAATTTAGAACGTCGGAGCGTAACGAGATACTGATAGAATACACACAGTTTCCGTTGAAGTGCGTCAATAGTGACTCAAAGCCACAGAGTAGAAATTGTTTACTATCTGCCATAGATTTGAGTTGACGCACATTATTTATGGTTTTTGGTGGTTTTGATGGTTGGTTTTCACAAATTTGGACTGAGCTTACTATTCTGTATCGCGCTTTATTCGCCGCTGACAAAAGCAACGGATAACGAGTTGGTGATACTCACGACATTCTCGCAGGCTCCGATCACGGCTTTGGTGAATGACTTTACTGAACATTATCCGCAAGTGGCAGTTCGAGTCGTTCACCGACGTACGCATTCTAGTCTTCAGCTGTTAAGTAAGAGCTACATGCAGGATATTGATCTGGTCCTCAGCTCATCTCCGTTTTTGATGCAGGAATTGGCAAATCAGCACCGCTTGGCGAATATGCCCTCACTTGTTCAAGTTCCTGAGTGGTTATCTTCATACTTACTGCCGAACCAAAATAAGGTAGTCGCATTTGGCTATTCAGGGGCGGGAATTGTATGGAATAAGGACTATTTGGCAGCTAATCACCTACCGGAACCTACCCGTTTCCAAGATTTGACGAGTCCAGTCTACTTTGGTCACGTGACGATGAGTACGCCAAGTCGGTCGGGAACGACACAGTTGATGGTGGAAAGCTTGCTCAGCCAGTACGGATGGCAAGAAGGATGGCGAATATTGCTCAATGTTGGGGCGAATCTTGCGACTGTCTCTTCTCGTAGTTTTGGTGTGGCGGATTACATTGCTAAAGGAAAACTAGGCTTAGGCCCGACTATCGATAGCTATGCGTTAATAGCCCAGAGAAAATTCGATTACGTTGGTTTTTCATACGATAAAGATTTTACACTCATGCCCACATACATTGCGCAAATCAACCGAGGCAAAAGAGACAAATTGGCTGAATCTTTTATCTCCCACTTGCTCTCTCCAAGGGGGCAAAAACAGGTGGAAGCGAGCACGTTTTCCAAAACGGCATTAAATGATTCAGCTCGATATTACGGGGAAAACCCAGTTCTCGATATGGGGCAAGTGCTACCAAGAGAAGCACTAATCAATCAGATCTTTGATACTGCCATTACCAAGCGACTTCCAGAGCTTCAAGATGCCTGGCTTACTCTCATCAAATTGAATCAACAATCGGCAGGAAACTCTAAGAAACAGCAAGCGCTTAAAGAGATTGAGAAAAAGCTATTCGAATTACCACTGACTGTTGAAGCGGTCACCTCAACGGCAAAGAGCTTAAGTTCATTAGATAAAAATTCAGAAGTCGGCATGACACACTATCAGGCATTGCTTGCTGAGTTTTCCCACGATTTGGGCCGGGCGATTTCCGATAAGCTGGATTCAGTGAATAATGAACTTGCTCAATGGCGAGGGAAAGAGAAACAGTGATAGACCCTAAGTACAAGACCATTGGTGCGCGTTTAGTTGCCGCGTTTACCTGCAGTACTCTCTTACTGACTGTTGTATGCTTGGTTGCCTGGGCAACATGGAATAGTTTAGATAATCAGGTACATACTTTGTTAGAAGACAGCGTGCCTAAATATAACGCCAGCTTTTTTCTAGAAAGTAAAACGAGTGAGATTAATCGCCGAGTAGAGGCATTACAGACGGTCGGCAACAAAGTTCAGTTAGGTGAGCAGGCAATGCAGATAAATGCGCTATTGTCATCTATCTCTGCCGCCCTTAATAGCAACAAGATGAGTTCGGAATTTTATCAGCTATTGGATTCGGAAGCCGGGCTGGCGTCTTTGCTAGAGACCTATGTAGGTCTGATCTCTAAACGAATTGACCAAACTCGGCGTGTTGATCAGCTAATGGAACAAATTGATTGGCTACATCAAGATATTCGCTCAGAGCTAAAGCCTGTACGTCAGGAAGTACATTGGCAAATTGAACGAATTAGTGATTCAAAAGGAATTCAGAAGTTACTGGCTCAGCTTAGTACGCTGCAGCGTGTGATTGATATCGAGTCTGCGGTATATGACATGGTACTTGATGTTTCGGCCGCATCCATGCCTGAGCAGGTGGATAATGGCATGAAAGTTATTCATTTTCGTTTGATTGATCTTCAGGAAAGTAGCCAAAGCTTGATGAATCAACCAGCTTCTATTGCTTATCAGCAGTTACTACAAGAACTGGTGGCCGTGCTTGGTACGAATGGTGATTTTGAGAATCAACTTATGTCATTGGTTACTTTGAATGGTGATATCCAGCAGATGCAAGATCAAATTTCTCACAGTATGGAGGCGATTCACCAACAAATTGGCGCATTGGTTTCGACTGCCGATGAAACGTTTAGGCAGGTCAAGAGTGAAACGGCAGAGCGGGTGTCTTATGGCAACCATGTACTTATCGTCTGTTTTAGTCTTTCCATACTCACTAGCTTGTTTTTGACGTATTACTTTATCAACAGACGGATTGTCTCGCGCTTGATTGGATTGGGGGACAGCATTGATGCGATCATCAAAAATGATCACTCGCATCCCGTCGTAGTTGACGGTAATGACGAGATTGGCCGTTTATGTGAAAAACTCATCGAATACGGCGAAAAGGTCCAAGAAATTCAGAGAACCAACGCGCTCAGCCTGATAAACAACACGACTGCAAGTCTTATCACGAGCGACTTAAACGGCGTGGTTGAATCCGCGAACTTAAGTGCTCGTAAACTGTTAAAACTCGGCGACGTAACCGAAAGTCATCCTATCTGGGAGTACTTTCCAGAGCACTGTCGCGACCAACTTATCAAGGTATTTGACCGCTCACATTCATGGATTGAATTGGGAAAAATGCATGTAACTTTGTCCCTTGGTGACGAAAAACCAAAATACGTGCGCTTTGATATTCGTCCATTCACCCACGGCGTTGATAACAAATTGATTATGACGATTACGGATGTCACGTTACAAGAGGTGACTACCCGCACGCTGGAAAGTCGAGTGTTAGAGAAGACACAAGATTTATTGATCAAAAACCAGCAATTAGAGAATGAAATCGAAGAGCGAATTCGTACAGAAGAAAGCCTTAAGAAAACGCAAGACGAGTTAATACAAGCAGCAAAAATGGCTGTGGTTGGCCAAACAATGACGAGCCTGGCGCATGAACTTAATCAACCTCTCAACGCGATGTCGACATACTTGTACAGCGCTCGAATGTTTTTAGACCAGCAGTCGACAGACAAAGTGAGTGAGTCGATTACGCACATAGAAGGTTTAGCTGCACGTATGAGCAAGATCATTAATAGCTTGCGTCAATTTGCTCGCAAACCTGAGGGTGAGAGAAAAGTAAGCCCGGTCTCTATTCATGAAGTTGCGGAACAAGCGGCTACTATCGTCAATACCCGTGCTAAACGTCAACAAATTAAGATTGAAAACCAACTGCCAAATGGGGTGATGGTGCAAGGCGAGATGTTGGCGTTGGAACAAATATTTATCAACCTGCTGGTTAATAGTTGTGATGCGTTAATGGAAAGCACCCGAGAAGAGCACAAGAGGGTGGCGATTGACCTGCTGGAAGAGACGAGTGGATTAACAATGATTGCCATTAGTGATAACGGTACTGGTTTTGGAGAAGACATCGTACAGCGTATTTTCCAACCTTTTGTTTCTACTAAAGAGGTCGGTCTGGGTTTGAGTATGAATATTTGTAAGTCGTTGATAGAAAAACATAATGGAAGTATTTACCTCGCATCCTCGTTAGAGAAAGGTGCAATGGTTGTGTTGGAGTTACCAAATGAGCAATAACTCGTATTCAGTATTGTTGGTCGATGATGATCAGGATGTATTGGACTCATATTCATATTTGATGAATATATCGTCGATTAAGTCAAAAGCGATCAACGACCCGACACAAGCGGCACAGTACCTTACACCTGAATGGGCGGGGGTGGTTATTCTTGATATGTATATGCCTCAAATGCACGGCTTAGAATTGCTCAGAATGATCAAAAACATCGACGAGAGAATCCCCGTAATTGTGATTACGGGACACGGTGATATTCCAATGGCAGTGGATGCCGTCAAGCAGGGGGCGTGTGAGTTTCTCGAAAAGCCAATTAATCCTCCAGAATTATTAGCGTTAGTAAAACAACAGCTTGAAACTCGTACTAGCCAAGTTGAAAGTCAACTTCAAGCCGAGAAATCGATCTCACGTTCTTTGATTGGCAAGTCTGCCCATATGGAACAGATCCGTAAGCTGGTGGCACAGTATGCGCTATTAGATACGCACGTTGTCGTTTATGGTGAGGCGGGTACCGGGCGCCATAGTGTCGCAGGGTTGATCAAAGATATGATGTCTCAAAATAAAGAGACTGAGTTTAAAACACTTTCGTTAAGCAGTGCTTCAACGAAACAGTGTATCGATGAAGCAACGAATACTCTGAGCACGCTGGTTCTTGTCTTAGAAAATTTACCTGAACTGGCGGAGGAAGAGCAGAGGCACTTGGCACAGACGCTGTTAACTCGTGAACGTAATGGTAAAAAGAATCTGCGTGTCATGACTATTTTTGATGCAGAGCCAGAAGAATACATCACGAAGAACCAATTATTACCAGAGTTATACTATTTGCTTAACCAAGGTGTCGTTCATGTTCCTCCTCTAAGACAGCGTCCTGACGACATCGTGACAATATTCCACTATTTCCTGAAGTTGAGCTGTAAGAAATTAGGTAAGCCGTTACCAAGTGTGGACACAAGTTATCTTTCATTACTGAGAAACTATCCTTGGCCTGGAAACATCCGCGAATTAAGAAACATTGCTGAGCTTTATGCGATAGGGATAGTCAAGCTTACAGGGAAGGAGCGCATCTATTCTCAGAACGAAATTCAACTTCCGCTTGATGAACTGGTGGATGACTTTGAAAAGCAGCTGATTGAAGACGCGCTCTTTCTACATTCTGGACGTATCAGCGATGCAGCGAGTCACCTGCAAATACCGCGTAAAAAGCTCTATTTGAGAATGAAAAAGCATGGTATCGAGAAAGGCAATTACAAGCCTCGATAACATAAGGTTTTATGCATTAATAACAGTTAGGTAGGGGGTACGAATCACAATGGCGATTACCGACATTGTAATAAGAGTTTGCGCTGAGTAATAGGTCACCATGACTACCTGACGGGAAAAAATGGATTGACCGTCAAAGCGTCCGAACGCCAATACCATTCCGGATATAACGAAGAGTAAACATCCCAATATAGCAAAGGATGAGGATTGAGTCTGACCACTTAAATAGTATTCCAGTGCCATCCAACTCATCGCCATCAAAACCAGTATATAGATTGCTACGGGTAATTTCTGCTTTCCCAGACTCGGTCTAAAAAACATATAAATACAACCACCTAAACCAAAGATGGCGATGGGTAACCAGGGTGTGATATGCCAAGCGGAGATGAGTGCAAAACTAAAACAGTAGGATAAATGGGCTAAGCAGAATGCACTGAATCCTAGCAGTGACTTGTTTCTGTGTGACATAAGCAAAATGTCTCCAAACAGGGAGAGCGACAGACCTAATAAAATCCATTGGGTGTAGGGTAGATGGGTAGCTTCGGATGTGATCAAAATGCCAATCATTAAGAGAAGCGGGAGCGGTTTTGATGCGTAAAACAGCCACTTCGGACCGTTACGAATACTCATAATATGCAAGGACGCCAATACGACAACGACTAGCCACATAGATTGTTCTCTTGAATAGACAAACTAAGCAGCATGGTGCTATCGCTCGAGCAAGATATCCAAGTAGGACACTAACTCTTTCATATTTTTATTTACGCTAAGCTGCCGCTTTAAAATTAAATTATTTTTAGTATTTTCGAGCTCTTAAGGAGTATTGCTTTTATTAACGTTACATTTAGCCTTAAAAGCCTAGATATCAAAACTCATATTTTTAAAGCGTAGCATAAAAAACGGTATTGTGACTTTGTATGCACAATACCGTAACGCTATATCAGTCGGTGTGAAAAACGCTCTTACGCGATGGCTAAATCAAGAATTTCGCGGCTAGTAGCAAGGTCAATGGCCTGGTTTTCACCAAGGACAGTCATTCCGTGTTTTTCTAATTGCTCGATAACCGTATCAATTGCCTGCTGACGGTTATCACCGTAATTTTCAAGTTTGGTTGCAACACCTAATTGGTGATAAAAATCTTCAATCAACTGAACAGTGCGCTCAGCAAGATCATCACTCGCTTCTAACGCAAATACATTTCGGCCCATTTGTTCTAGCTTCGCTCGCTTGAACTTCATTTGGTTGCGAAGCAGAGATGGTTGAATGATCGCAAGTGATCGCGCGTGATCGACACCCCAAACTGCAGTCAATTCGTGACCGATCATGTGTGTCGCCCAATCGTGAGGCACACCGCTACCAATGAGACCGTTCAGCGCCTGATTCGCTGACCACATAAGGTTTGCACGCCATTTGTCATCATCGCGCTCGGCAAATTGTTCACCTAGTGCTTTTAGCGTTTTTAGCAAGGTCTCTGCGTACCCGTCTTGTACCATTGCACCTGTTGGTAACGTTAAGTACTGTTCACAAACGTGTACCCAAGCATCCACAATACCGTTGATTAACTGGCGTTCTGGCAGTGTTTTCATCACATCTGGGTCAAGAACGGCAAATTTTGGTTGTACCGCCGGTGACATGAACGGAAGTTTATCTTGAGTTTCTGCTTTAGTGATAACAGCACCCATGTTGGATTCAGAGCCCGTTGCAGGTAGTGTTAAAATCGCTGCTAACGGTAGCGCTTCTTCCACTTGATGTTGACCAATCAGGATATCCCAACCGTCACCATCATATTTAGACGCTGCTGCCACGTACTTCGAACCATCAATAACAGAACCACCACCCACGGCAAGAATAAAGTCGACGTTTTGTGCTTTTACAATCTCTACGGCTTTGTCTAACGTTTCTTTGGTCGGGTTTGGCTCTACGCCAGAGAACTCTAACCACTCATGGCCTTGTAGCGCATCCGCTACTTGATCATAAACACCATTCTTCTTGATAGAACCACCACCGTATATGACCAGTACTTTTTGGTCTGCAGGGATGGCTTCTTTAATTGAAGCGATTTGGTTCTGACCAAAGAAAATTTTGGTCGGGTTGACATAAGAAAAGTTCATTACAGGCCTCTTGTTTCTTTGTTGAGGAGATTGAATACGTGCATATTAGTACTGTGTGGTGGGAAGTAGTAGGCTCATTTCTGGAAATAACTTGCCTATTTCTACAAAATTAATCGTTGCCTGATAGAATATATTGCTTAAGTGAGTGTATATTACTCAATATCACCGCAAAATGAGAAAAGTATGGTTACTTGTGGAGGTTTTGGATGAGTTCATTAGCAGAAATTATGAAGCAGTATGTTGATCAGCATGATTTACATGAACTGGAAGGGATCAAACAAACCGCGATTGAAGGGGTATGGTTTTATCGCAGTAGTAAGGGAAACAACCGGCAGCCTTTTGTTTATCAATCTGGGATCATTGTTTTAGGCCAAGGACACAAAAACATCCATATAGGTTCGACACCTGTTCAATATGGTCCAGATGACTATCTTGTCGTTGGTGTACCGATGCCATTGGAGTGTGAAGCGTTTGCATCCAACGACGAGCCATTGTTGGGAATCTCAATTGACATCTCACCAGCGCTACTGAACAAACTCGTCAAAAAACTAGAAGCTCAAAATTACAGTAATACCTGCTCAGATAGCTCTCTATGTGGACTTAAATCCGTCAAAATGAACTCGAGTATGCTGGATGCGTGTAAAAGATTGATGAGTGCACTTTGCAATGAGCTGGACGTGGCAATTTTAGGTGATCTTCTACTCGAGGAAATCGTGTATCGCACCTTAGTCAGCAAGGAAGGGTATGTGTTATTTGAGCTAGCTCATCAGGAGGGCTCCTATGCAAGGGTGGCAAAAGCGCTAACCCGTGTTCATCAGGCATACCATGAACAACTCAACGTACAGACGCTCGCGGAAGAAGCGAACATGAGTATTTCTGCATTTCATCAGGCATTTCGTAGCGTGACGCTTGAATCTCCTCTGCAATACATCAAAAAAGTGCGACTTAATAAAGCTCGTGACTTAATTCAATTAGAAGGACGGAGAGTGAATGATGCGGCTCGACTGGTGGGTTACAGCAGTCCGTCCCAGTTCAGTCGTGAGTACAAGCGCCACTTTAATGAAACGCCAAGAGCAACAAAGTCTTAGTGATCTTGAGTCAAAAATTATAACTTTTTTCGCCTGTTTTATTAATTTGCGACGGACTTATTTATTTGAGCTAAAAAATTAGCGATTGCTGCCAAGTGATTGATACATATTTGCAACATTGTAGTGGATTGTTGAGAAGTGACACCGAAAATTGATCACAGTGAGAGGTGATTTTTAAAAACTGTACTTAAGTTATTTTACTTCGAAATAAAAGTGTAAATGCGTGCTACAAGCACGTTTGTTTATTTTTTAACAATAACTTAAGGAAAAGGGAAAATGCACCTTAAAAACGGGAAAGCAGTGAAAAGTGTTTTTACGCTTAGTACGCTGACGGCTTCTTGTCTCATGGCTTTCAACAGTTATGCTGCCGTTGATTGCTCTCCATTGGAGGTTTGGGAGTCATCAACAATTTATACAGGTGGTGAGCAGGTTAAGTTCGAAGGTAATGGATACGAAGCGCGCCATTGGACACAGAATAATAACCCTTCACAGTCTGGTGAGTGGGGGGAATGGGAAAACTTGGGGGCTTGTGAAAATACAGAACAGGTTGAACCACCACAAAACACCGCCCCAACGATTGCCTTGACTTCACCTTCTGCGTCAGACACCGTTTTCGTAGGGGAAGTTGTAACTTTATCTGCTGATGCGGCAGACTCAGACGGCACAATAAGTAAAGTAGAATTCCTTGTCGATGGTGTCATTGTTGGACAGTCCAATTCAGCGCCTTTCTCAGCCTCTTGGACTGCCACAGAAGGGCAACATAATTTCTCCACATTGGCATATGATGATGCTGGTGCGGTGAGTTCAGCAAGCAGTGTCACCCTCACTGTTCAAAATTCTCAAGCGAGTAACGAAGCACCAACCGTTGATCTCACGCTTTCAACATCCTCAATAGAGCTAGGTGGTAGTGTAACGTTGACAGCCAATGCAGCCGATACCGATGGTACCGTGACTAAAGTTGATTTTTACATTGCAGGCGTATTGGCAGGAACCGCGACAAGTGCACCATACTCTTTAGACGTTACTCCTTCACAATCGGGTTCTCTGGCGGTCTATGCAAAAGCGACAGATGATGCTGGTGCCGCTACAGATTCCTCATTACTCACTCTGAATGTGGATGGTGGCTCTGTGGCATCTAACTGTCGTCCTGATGGCTTATACCAAACTTCTGGTGTCGACGTTCCTTATTGTACGATCTACGACGAAGAAGGGCGTGAGAAGATGGGCGCAGATCATCCTCGTCGTGTGATTGGCTACTTCACCAGTTGGCGTAGTGGTGATGACCCACAGTCTACGTATCTTGTAAAAGACATTCCATGGGGGCAATTAACTCATATTAACTACGCGTTCGTCAGTATTGGCTCTGATGGCAAGGTTAATGTGGGTGATGTCAATGATCCAGCCAACCCTGCAACCGGAAAAACGTGGCCTGGTGTAGAAGTCGATCCTACTTTGGGTTTCCAAGGTCACTTTGGTGCACTGGCAACCTATAAGCAAAAACATGATGTTAAGACGTTAATCTCAATCGGTGGTTGGGCAGAAACCGGTGGCCATTTTGATACCACTGGTGAGCGTGTTGCAGACGGTGGTTTCTACACTATGACAACCAATGCTGACGGCTCAGTTAATCACGCAGGCATTGAAAAGTTTGCGTCGTCTGCTGTGGAAATGATGCGTAAGTATAAATTCGATGGATTGGATATTGATTACGAATACCCAACATCGATGGCTGGCGCTGGCAACCCTTACGATACAGATTTTATGGAGCCAAGACGTGCGTACCTTTGGGCCTCTTACCAAGAGTTGATGAAAGTACTGCGCGAGAAGTTAGATGCGGCTTCGGCACAGGATGGTGTTCATTACATGTTGACCATTGCCGCACCGTCATCAGGTTACTTACTGCGCGGCATGGAAACGTTCGACGTAACTAAGTATCTGGACTACGTAAACATTATGTCGTACGACTTACATGGTGCCTGGAACGACCATGTCGGTCACAACGCTGCACTGTTTGATACAGGGAAAGACTCGGAGCTTGCTCAGTGGAATGTATATGGTACGGCAGCTTATGGTGGCATCGGTTACCTGAACACGGATTGGGCTTACCATTACTTCCGTGGATCTATGCCAGCAGGCCGGATTAACATTGGTGTTCCTTACTACACTCGTGGCTGGCAAGGCGTCACTGGCGGTGAAAATGGTTTATGGGGCCGTGCTGCGCTACCTAACCAGTCTGAATGTGCGGCAGGTACAGGCGAAGGTGAAAGCAACAATTGTGGTCATGGTGCGATGGGTATTGACAACATGTGGCATGATCTAGACCCAGCCGGAAACGAAATGGGGGCCGGTTCTAACCCTATGTGGCATGCGAAGAACTTGGAGAAAGGCATTTGGGGTTCTTACGCTGAGGCATACGGTCTTGATCCTGTAAATGATCCTACTGACCAGCTCGTCGGCACGTACACTCGTCATTATGATGACGTAGCGGTAGCCCCGTGGTTGTGGAATGCAGATAAGAGTGTATTCCTGTCTACGGAAGATAAAGCATCCATCGAAGTTAAAGCGGACTACGTTATCGACAAAGAGATCGGTGGCATTATGTTCTGGGAACTGGCAGGTGACTACAACTGTTATCTACTTGATGAAAATGGTAACCGAACTTCTGTCGATGCAACCGAGCAGGCGTGTGCTGCGGGGAATGGTGAATATCACATGGGTAACACCATGACAAAAGCCATTTACGACAAGTTTAAATCCGCAACACCATACGGTAATAAAGTTGCTACGGGTGCGCTTCCGACAGAAGCCGTCGATATCACAGTGAGCGTTGGCGGCTTTAAAGTTGGTGACCAAAACTACCCAATTAACCCTAAAATTACCTTTACCAACAATACTGGCCAAGCTATTCCCGGAGGTACCGAGTTCCAGTTTGATATTCCTGTATCCGCGCCGGACAATGCGAAAGACCAGTCTGGTGGTGGTTTGAAAGTTATCGCTTCTGGCCATACTCGTGCAAACAACATTGGTGGTTTGGATGGCGTAATGCATCGTGTCTCTTTCTCACTACCTACGTGGAAAGAACTTCCTGCAGGCGGAACCTATGAGTTAGACATGGTTTATTACCTGCCAATTTCGGGGCCAGCGAACTATACGGTTATTTCCGGCGGTAAAGAGTTTGCGTTTAAATTCGAGCAGCCAGACTTGCCAATTGGTGATTTAACCTCGGGCACGGGTGGGGATGGCGGTACGACAGAGCCAGGAACTTGTGACACTGCCGGTCTGGTAACATATCCAGACCTTCCTCAAACGGATTGGGCTGGTAATCCAAGTCATGCCAATCAAGGTGATAAGGTGATCTACGACGGTGTGGTATACCAAGCAAACTGGTGGACGTCTTCTCTGCCGGGAAGTGATGGTAGCTGGTCTACGGTATGTAATATCTAAGACCTTTTATGATAACTAACACAAAAGCGCACGATATCAATCGTGCGCTTTTTTTGATTAAGCAGAAAGAGTCGATGAATTAAAACGTATAACTTTCAGGAACAACGACAATCCCTTTCTCTGAAATTCGGAACCTTTTAGCGTCTTCTACTTTATTTAGTCCAATTTGAGTGTTCGGTGGGATTCGAACGTGCTTGTCGATGATGCAGTTAACTAGCTGGCAACCTTCACCAACTTCAACATCATCAAATAGAATACTGTCTACGACGGTCGCGCTGTCTTTTATGCGAACGTTGGAGGAAATAATGGAGTGCTGGACTGAGCCACCAGAATTGACCACACCATTGGCAATGATAGAGTTGATGAAAATGCCTTCATTACCTGTTGCGGATGATACGGTTCGTGCTGGTGGAAATTGTGGCTCATAAGTACGAATGGCCCAGTTCGACTGGTATAAATTCATTGGCGGAACGGGTTCTAATAAATCCATATTGGCTTCAAAGAACGAGTCAATCGTACCAACGTCTCGCCAGTAGCAGTCCTTATCAACACGTCCTTTGCTGCCGCAAAACTTGTAAGCGTATACCGATTCTGAATCAATTAATTTTGGAATGATGTCTTTACCAAAGTCATGGCTTGAGTTTTCATTATTTGCATCTTCGCGAAGCGCTTCTTTAAGTACGTCCATATCAAAAATGTAAATGCCCATGGACGCAAGACTCTTAGAGGGATCTTCAGGCAGAGTAGGCGGATTTGATGGTTTTTCTATAAAGGACTTAACCAGCCCATTTTCCGCAGTACCAATCACGCCAAACGCCGTCGCTTCTTCTACTGGTACATCCATACACGCGACAGTAAGTTTAGCGCCTTTCTCTTTGTGCTCTTCCAGCATGGCCGCGTAATCCATTCGGTAGATGTGGTCGCCAGATAATACAACGACGTATTTTGCATCATTTCGGGACAACAACCACAAGTTGTGATAGATGGCGTCTGCGGTACCTTCATACCATGCACCACCTTTGCGCATTTGAGGAGGGACGGCGGTGATGTATTCACCAAGCTCTGGGTTAAAGATCGACCAGCCATCACGAAGGTGCTTCTGTAGCGAATGAGACTTGTATTGTGTTAGGACTAAGATTTTTCTTAAACCTGAATTTAGACAGTTAGTTAGAGTGAAGTCGATGATGCGATATTTACCACCAAATGGTACAGCCGGCTTGGCACGGTCATCAGTCAGTGGGCTAAGTCTGGAGCCCACACCTCCAGCTAAAATTACGGCGAGTGCGTCTTGCATAATGTTCCCTTTCCCTTGTAATACATGACCCAAAATAGTGCTGAACCGGGGAGAGGTGGTTCCAAGCAAACGGCATTTTGAATGACAGGTATTAGTGTGTTTATGTTCTAATGCAACTTTAGTACAAGAATCGAGCCATAGAATAAATTTTTATAAATCAATAAGATTAATTTAAACACAGACAAATAATGCCCTATTTTAGGGAAGGGTGAAAATGGCATGCACCATATTGATGCGCTGGAAAGAGTGTTTATAAGTATGAAGAATTTACAATGTAAAGTAATGCCGAAACAACGAGATAGAGAGCGATATACGCTCTCTATAATGAAGTTTAATTTAAATGACAGGACGTAGTGTTGTTATGACAAACCAATAATGTTGCCTTCCTCATCTAAATCCAAGTTCATAAAAGCAGGTTTGTCCGGAAGCCCTGGCATCGTCATCACACTGCCTGATAGTGCATAAATGAACCCTGCGCCAGCGCATAAACGTAATTCACGTATTGGAACCGTAAATCCACGCGGAGCCCCTTTGACGCTGGAGTCGGTAGTGATAGAAAGTGGTGTTTTTGCAATACACACTGCGAGGTCATTAAAACCTAAAGCTTCAAACCTCTTAAGCTGTGAAATGCTCAGATCACTCAATTCGACATTTGACGCGCCATACCCAGCTTCACAAACCGACATTAATTTTTCTTCCAGCTTTTGTTCTTTTGTATAAAGCGGGCGGAAATCCGTTTGAGTATTACATGCTTCTACCACAAATTGAGCGAGCTCTACAGTACCTTCACCACCGTTTGAAAAAGCGGTACTGATGGCCACATTGACACTTGGGTCATAGTCACGAATCTTCTGACGCAGTACTGAGAGTTCCTGTTCGCAGTCTTGCGGAAACTGGTTGATCGCGACAACGGCAGGAAGGCCGTATTTCTTAACGTTATTGATATGCCACTTCAGGTTTTCAAATCCGGCTTCTAGCGCTGGCTTGTCAGGGTTAAATATCGATTCAGGAATAGCAGCACCCGGACGAAGATCATAATGCCCCGAATTCGCTTTTAGGCCACGTAAGGTGGCAACAATCACCACACAATCAGGAGCGTGGTTTGAGGCTGCTGCTTTTATATTGCATGCTTTCTCCAGCCCCATATCCGAGCCAAAACCGGCTTCAGTTACAGTGTAACTAGAAAGTTTTAGTGCAATTTCATCAGCGATGATAGAAGAGTTGCCGTGAGCAATATTCGCAAAGGGACCAGCGTGAATAAGAGTAGGGACACCTTCTAAAGTCTGCATTAGTGTAGGCGCAATGGCTTCTTTCAACGTTACTGCCATAGCTCCCGCCACTTGAAGGTCTTCAGTCGTCACCGGATGGCCATCTAAATCATAAGCAACAACAATTCGTCCGATTCGTTTACGCAGGTCTGCTAAATCTTTGGCGAGTGCAATGATTGCCATGAGTTCTGATGCGGCAGAAATGTCGAAACCTTCGCTTCTTTCGATGCCATTAATGGTTTTACCTGGTTCGTTTAGACCAATTTTTACCATGCGTAGTGCGCGATCATTATGATCCATTACGCGCTTCCACGTGATACTGTCGACATCTATTTTTAATGCTTTTAAACCAGTACGAGCTTCGAATGCGTCGTAGCCTTCACGTTGCTCGTGGTATAGACGGGCATCTAGCGCGGCTGATGCAAGGTTATGAGCAGCGGTAACGGCGTGAATATCGCCAGTTAAATGTAAGTTTAACTCTTCCATCGGTGCGACTTGAGAGTAACCACCGCCGGCCGCACCACCTTTGATTCCGAATACTGGACCCATAGAAGGCTGTCTGATGCAGGCCATCACGGATTGGTTTAACTTTGCTAAACCTTGTGCGAGGCCGATAGTTGTGACCGTTTTACCTTCGCCGAGTGGCGTTGGTGTTATGGCCGTGACTAATACTAATTTACCGTCTTTGTTTTCTTTGAGACGGTTTAAACATCTTGGATGAACTTTGGCTTTGTGTTTGCCGTGTGTATCATATTCATCAGGCTGTAAACCTGCATTCGCGGCAATAGTATCGATTGAGGATAGAGGGGTGTTTCGGCAAATTTCAATGTCGGACTGCATGGATGCTCCCAAAGTGACTAAACCGTAGTGCATAAAGCGAAGGCATTGCTGTTACGCAATCGTTTGCGCGAGAATAATACTGGTAAAAAACCAACTGTAAAGAATTTAATGCGAATCTTTGCGGTGCATATTAGCAAAAACAACTAAACACTGCTCTAGATCAAAACAAAAAGGCCACCAAAAGGTGACCTAAGTGAATTTTTACACTGAAAATCAGGCTATTAGCGATCCCAGTATGCCTCTTCTAAACTGTCTTCGCGTTCAGGAAGAGCACGAGACAGGCGAGGAGAGTGCTGTGTTAATACTTCATAGCTCACTCGGTTTGCGTATTTACAAATTTGGGAAAGCGAAGAGTATGTTAAGCAGCGTACTTCGTGCTTTTCTGAACCTGGCACTTCTTTCTGGTGGAATGAGTTTGCCGCCATATCATGCAGAAGTGCGGAAAGTGCTGCATCGCCAGCACCATTGGTATTCTTAATTTCCAGAGGTCCGCCTAAGTATGGGCCAATGTGAGAGTACACTTTCATTACATTTTTACAGTCAGATTTGCGCATTGCTCGGCTAAATTCGTATTGGTTGAATTCACCAATGCTGCTTTCCAAAATGTCATGCGTGGTTTCACGCTTCACAGTCTCGTCAGTGTAGCCTGCCATGTACAAGCCATTTGGTCCTGCGGTGCACAGAACTAGATCGACCCAATCAAGCGTTTTATCGGCTGCTGCTAGTGGATCGGTTAATCCAGTTAGAGCCGCGCCTTCTTCTTCATTCATAGCAACTACAGATACATTCTCACGAATGTATTCCTGCCACCATTCAGCGTTGCCTTCGATCACGTATTTCGTCCCTAAAGTAAGTACAACCGGAACATCGTGCTTTTTAGCAAAATCGATCGCTTTCTGTACCGCTTGTGGCATTGGATCTTCTTTTTTGCCACGCATTAGATAAGAAGAGACGACCAAAGCGGATGCCTTGCTGAATACTTCTTCTGGGATACTTTCTGGTAGAAGTTGGTTCATGTGCCCTTCGTTTATCGCAAAGGTACGCTCGCCATCTTGAGAAATAAGGGTGTAGCAACGACCAATAGGGCCATCTACTGTTTGTAGATGATTAAGGTTCATGCGAGAAGAAGTCTTACATAGGTATCGGTATGCAAATGAACCTACTTGAATGTTTCTAGACATGACACCCAATAGCACTGATTTACTGTCTGCAAGTACTGAGTAGTTGTGCAGCGTATTACCAATGGTATCTCCAGGATATTGGTGCGTAATCAGGCCTTGTTCAACCAGCTCTTCGTACAGAGCATCGGCTTTGTTCTCTTCAAGAACGAGAGAGTGGCCTTTACTTAAGTTGTACTTCTCTAAAAACGAATCGTCTACACGCGCTTCGATATCGACGATGGTTTGGCCTACACCGACAATCGTTGGACGATATAACTTTGGTGTTTGTCGAATTTGGTTAACGATTGGATCACGAGCGTGAGTTGGAAAGTAGTGTTTAGATTTACGCTGGCCAGGAAACTTCATGCTTGTTCTTGAGTGAGAAAAAAGAGGCGGGATTGTATCACATAAAAATGAAATTAAACTGGTTTTGTTGCAAGAAAACTTGCCCACCAACACATTATGGTGGGCTTTCGAAGGATAATTGAGGAGGTATTAATTGGCTTTTGCTTGTGTCGGCTCGACGTAAGCTTTTGTTCCCCAGAGTGGCACAGTTGATAGACTGTGTTTGAAGCTCCCTGAAGTCTCCTTTGTAGAGTATGAAAGGTACATCAGCGTTTGATTTTCTGGATCATAAATGCGTCGAATCTTCATCGACTTAAAGAAGATACTCTTTGACTTCTTAAAGACGACATCGCCAGATTTACTCTTATCAATCCTGGCTAGCATTTCAGGCGTGATTTCACCGGTTTGGCGACAAGAGATAGAGCTATCACTTGGGTCAGCAAGACTGAAATCCGCTTCAATACTGGCAACGTGACAAGTCACCCCCGGTACTTCGGGATCGACAAGCGTATTGAGTTTGATGTCTTTCATAGTAAACATGCCCAGTGATACATCACCAACTTCATCACTACCACAGCCGGCAAGCAGGGTTAGTAAGCTTAAAGCAAGTATGCGTTTTTTCATTATTTTGGCCTTCATGAGAAAAGTTTGTGGATTTAATCTATCAGACGTTAGCGAGTAAAACAAAATTTGGCGTTACCTCAGGACTTTAGCTAGGTTTGTTATAGGCTTCATGCTAAGGTACAGCCTCAAAACGAAGCTACGCGATACGACTTTTAAGTTCAGAGGTATCCCACACGGATTTTGTTGTCGATACAAGACGCAATTTGCTTTCGCTTTTGACTTGCTACTACTTTGTAGCCTGTGATTGTTAAGGTATGTAAATGAATGAAATACAGTTAGCCAGCATAGAACGCAAGAACGCGTGGCTGCATGATCTGGTCGAAGTCGAGTTTCCTACACCCGAAAGTTTGAAAGGGCGAGACATCTACTTTCAAACGCTAAAACAGCAACAATACCAAATCGTTGATAAAGACTCGTTGTTGGCCGGTGAGGCGGAGTGCAAAACTGACGATATCTTCCTCGTAGATTTCCATCGATTGACCATTATGTTTTCACTTCTTCAATCGCAGCGCTGGGATAAGCAATACGATAAAGACATGGTGGTTGAATACCTGACTCAAATCATTTTGACACCAGATTTTGAACTGTATGTCGGTTTTAAAGACGGAAGTCCTATTGGCGCTGCTATCACTAGCCATTTTGAAGGCAATACACTCATTTCAGATGTCGCTGTTTCTGATGTAATAGAGAAAAGCCAATTTGAGTCTGATCTAGCGAAGCGATTAGATAACGAAGCAAAACTTTGTGAAACAGTAATTATCGAGCGCTAACACTTTCATCACCATCTCTATAACGCAGCATCACTAACCCTTTAATAACTGACGAAACTTTGCAATTAGGCGCCCAAATTCTAACGTTATACGTGTTGCTGCGTTCGAACATTTCCCCCCTTATCTACAGCTCTGGTCATTGGCTCTCGCAATATATCGAACATCCTATTAAAAAGTTCACACTTTTAACGGTAACTAGATAGAAATCGGTGATCTTGATTTAAAAAAAGATAATTCTTCGAATTCATTTTTGCGAAATGCAGAGTTCATCGTTTAAACAATCCTAAACTCAAATATTATTGTTCTACAAAACAAAATAAGCTCAGCAATATTTTTAACGTGTTTGGGGGAAGGTAATGGCAATTAATAATGTTAAGTGCGTGATTTTTGATTGTGATGGAACACTGGTCGATAGTGAGCGTTTGTGTTGTCAGGCTTTAGTTCATGTATTCAACCAGTACGGTGCTGAACTCACTATCGATGAATGCGTGTCTCACTTCAAAGGTGGCAAACTCGCCGACATTTTAAGAGATACCAAAGCGTTAATGAATATTAATGTGCCGATTGACGTACTCGAACCCGAATATCGCCAGGAACTACAAAAGCTTTTCGTTCGACACTTACAACCTATGGATGGTGCCAAACAACTGCTGAACTTTTTTGATTCGCATAACATTGAATATTGCGTCGCATCTAATGGTCCGAAAGACAAAATAGAATATGCTCTGGAACTAACAGGGTTATTGGATTCTTTTAAAGGCAAAGTGTTTTCCGCGTTCGATGCAAATAGCTGGAAGCCTGAGCCAGATTTGCTGATGTATTCAGCAATGAATATGGGATTTTTACCCAGCGATTGTCTCTATATAGATGACACGCCTAAAGGTGTAGAAGCTGGAATAAATGCTGGTATCAAAACAGTGCATCTATTTAATGGTGAAGACATTAACCGTGTCGACGACGAACGCGTAATAAAAATTCAGCATTTTGATGAATTAAAAGAGCAGTTGTTAGGCTGCTCTATATAAGACATACATCGTAATCAAACCAGTAGTTAGTGACATATGCGACTTAAGCTGTGGATGTGTTTAACTTTGGATTGTAAGTAAGGCGTTTGATGTAAGCATTGGATTGAAGAAAAGCTTTTCGTATGAAAACCGCAAGCCGCGCAAGTGAACTTTTCGCCATCCGCAGAAATTAAATATTCATCGCATTGGCATAGTGGACAGGTAAGGTTTTCGTTTTCGTTATTGTTTGTATCTTTGTAATTATTCATATTGTTTTTCCAGCAGCAAATGGAATCTACATGTTCAAGCATAGCGGAACACAATCTTGATGAACATTCTTTCATCAGGTACTAATTGAACTTTCGATTCACTTCAAATATTTCAATTAGGTCGACAGTTTGTAAATGTTGGGTTAACAAAATTGAAATGAAAATAAGCCAGATAAACACACTGGGCTCTTTTTAGGAGCCCAGTCATTATTACTTGGTACGATAACGAAGAAGTACCTCTCCCAAATCAACAGACGCTTTGGTTAAATTCGCAACCCCAATAGTTGACTGTTGCGCCACTTCTCTAATCGTGCTGGATTGTGAGCGAATGTCTGTGAGCTCCGATGCAATGTCGTTGGCCACAGCACTTTGCTCTTCTGCTGAAGTAGAAATTTGGATACTCATGTCCATTAATGAACGCGCTGAATCAGCAATTGAAGAAATGTCATGACCAATTTCATCAATTAGATGGCTACTGGTTCGCGCCTGTTTAACTGTACGTTCAGTGATAGATGCGATGTTTTGGCTTTCAGTATGCAGCTTCTCAATCATTGCCTGAATCTCTACAGTAGCTTGCTGCGTGCGGCTGGCTAGTGTGCGTACTTCATCCGCGACAACTGCAAAACCACGGCCTTGTTCACCCGCTCGAGCGGCTTCGATAGCTGCATTAAGCGCAAGTAGATTAGTTTGTTCAGAAATCGCATTAATGGTTGTGATTACCTCATTAATTTGCGTTGTGTTCTCATTTAAATGGGTAACAGAATTCGCTGCTTGCTCAATGAAAGAAGATAAGGTTTCTATCTCGCCAATAACATTTTGTACGCGGCCACGACTTTGTTCAATTTTGTGCGCATCCTGATCGGATTGTGAGGTCGCTTGTTGCGAAATACTTGAAACTTCTTTTGCAGAAGCCGTCATTTCTTCCATCGCGGTCGCGACAGAATCGAGCGTTTGATACTGATGAGATATCTGAGTTTCGCTCAATAGCATGTCTTTTTCGAAAGCTGAAGACGTTTCACTTAACGTGTACGCGTTATTTTTAACACTATTAACTAGCTCCGTCAGCGTATCCATTGATTTGTCGAGTGCGCAACCAATGGTACCGAATTCGTCTCGGCCCGGATGAAAGCCTAAGCGAGACGTCAGATCACCTTCACCAATTTTTTGAGTCGTAGTGTAAAGAACCCAAAGTGCACCTCCGATGAAAGTGGCAACCCAGTAACAAAACAAGGCAAATGGAAGAACCCAAATAAAGCTAAGCAGCAGCGAGGTTAGGGCATTAGACTTAACTTGTTGATATTCTGTACTTCTATCTTCGGTTAATTTAATCACTTCCCCGTTGTCAGTGTGTGAATAAACAGTGACAGACCCGTCTATGAATAGACTCTGCTGTTGGCTATTTGCTTCTGTGATGCCATCGACTTGATAGATATTGCTTGGTTTTGCGTCGATGATCCCGGAAAGTTTAGCCTGTGCAGAAATGATTGCTTGATGTTCAAACTGGTTGATTTCGTTGTAGTAACGGCTCCCTGCAACCGAAGTTAGAGCCAGCAGAAACAGTAGGAAGATAACCCAGACTTTGTCATTTATAGACATCTTAATAAAGAGTCGATCTATAGTTCTAAACTCAACTTCTCTCATTTAACACTCCGTTTGAGATATAAGGTATTTCATCTCGTTATCGTCAGTGTTGAGGAAAACATGAGACCCAAATCATTAAAAAATGTAATATCTATAACGTTAATTTAATTATATGTGACATAAGTCAACTTATATGGCGGCGCTAGACATTGGCTTTGAGTCATTTGTCCGTTAAAAACAAGCAGTGAGCTGAGAGCTTACCGATATGCAAACGATTACCTTTGATGTTGCTCATAGGAAATTAAATCTTTACTTTTCGCTGTCATGAATGTGTCATATAAAGATTATAAAAAGGATTCACTGACATAGATTGTCAGTAGGAAGAAGCAAGTACGCTTCAAATTAAAACAAAGGAGGTCACAATGAGCGACCAATACCAAAACGATGAGAACCTAGAGCTACTAGATGCAATGGAAATTGGCATCATCTTGTCGGATTACTTTGGCTCAGAAAACGAATCTGAGTAGAGTGTCACTTAATTATCAACGCTGTGCTCAAGACGTTATACTAAGTTCATGTTACATCAAGCCTAACGGCAATATGGCGTCTAATGAACTTTCTTGCCCATCTACACATCGCAGATCACTGTAACAGCCATTTATTGGGGAATTTGCTTGGAGACTTCGTGAAAGGGGATCCAAGCAAACAGTATCAAACTGATATTTCTAATGGCATCAAACTTCATCGGTTTGTCGACCGTATAACAGACCATCATCCTATCGTTGAAGCGTGCAAGCCTCACTTTACTGGTGTTTCGCGACGCTTCGCTCCCATTGCTCTTGATATGTTTTGGGATCACTGTTTAGCTAAACAGTGGTCTGCGTTTCACCACCATTCTCTGGATAAATTTGTAAATGCTGCCTACCAGCGCGTTGACAGAGACGTTTGCGAGCAATTGCCAGAGCGTTTTCTTGTTCTGCATAGCAGGATGTGGACGGGTGGATGGCTTCAGTCCTATCAGGATTTAGAAAATATCGAATTTGCTCTGCATCGTATGTCCCAAAGAAGTCCTAGAATGTCAGATCTGACGACTACGTTCGCAGTATTAGATGAACAATATGAGACCTTAGCGGCTAAGTTTCCGCTTCTATACCACGATGTGCTTCGACAAGCCTTTGAGTTCCACCAGCAATTAATCAATGCATAGAGTGTAAAGGTAGTATGGTCTGGAGTGCTCTGGTAAACTCTGCGCTCCAAAAATTATGAGGTTTATCATGTCCGTTAATTTTGCTGACCTTGGCATTGAACAAAATCTGGTGGAAACTCTGAGCACATTAAACATCGAGACTCCGACACCGGTGCAAGAAAAGTCGATTCCCCATGTTCTGGAAGGAAAAAACCTGCTCGCTGCTGCACAAACGGGTACTGGTAAAACGGCTGCGTTTGGACTGCCTATTATTCAAAGCGTACAGCAAGAAAAACTGAACGGAACGCCAAAAGCTCTAATTTTGGTACCTACGCGTGAACTCGCTCAACAAGTCTTCGAAAGTTTGTCTCAGTATGCGTCGCAGACGGCATTACGCATTGTTTGTGTGTACGGTGGTACCAGTATTGGTGTTCAGAAGAAAAAGCTTGAGGATGGCGCGGACATTCTGATTGCGACCCCTGGACGCTTGTTGGATCATTTGTTTAACGGCAATGTAAACATCTCAAAGACGAATACGCTTGTACTCGATGAAGCTGATCGTATGTTGGATATGGGATTTTGGCCTGATTTGCAACGAATTCTGCGCCGCTTGCCAGATGAAAAACAGATCATGCTATTTTCCGCAACGTTTGAAAAGCGCATTAAAACCATTGCTTATAAGCTGATGGATTCTCCGGTTGAAATTGAAGTTACTCCACCAAACACGACCGCTGAAACGGTTACACAGATCGTTTATCCCGTCGACAAGAAGCGTAAACGTGAATTGCTCGCCTATTTAATTGGTTCAAAAAACTGGCAACAAGTGCTGGTGTTTACCAAAACAAAACAGGGTAGTGACGAACTGGCGAAAGAGTTAAAGCTAGATGGCATAAAAGCTGTGTCTATTAATGGTGATAAATCACAAGGCGCTCGTCAACGCGCATTGGATGAATTTAAACAGGGTAAAGTACGTGCATTGATTGCGACTGATGTTGCAGCCCGAGGGCTTGATATTCAGGAACTAGAGCAAGTAATTAACTTTGATATGCCGTTTAAAGCTGAAGATTACGTACACCGTATTGGTCGTACAGGACGAGCGGGTAATTCTGGACTTGCCGTATCCTTAATGAGCCGAGACGAAGAGTATCTGTTGCATGCGATTGAAAACTTACTGGATCAGCGATTGCCACAAGAATGGCTGGCGGGTTTTGAACCTAGTTTAATCGAAGAGGTCGAGCCTGAACGTCACGGTGGTGGTGGCCGTAAAAGTCGCTCGGCAGAAAAACGAAAACTTAAAGCCAAGTTAGCTATCCATAAAAATCGTGGTAAAAACCGTCGATAACTTAGTTTTTGGTGGGTTAAGTTTATTGATGACTTAGATTCGTTGATAAACTTAAGTAATTGGTTCATTTGGTAAATATCAAATGAACTAGGCTGTTTTCGCTTGATCATAAACGGCTAACGTTTCTGGAAGTGCAAGGTAATAGCCTTGATACATATCGAAGCCGAGTTTCTTCATTAAATTAAGTTGATGCTCGGTTTCAATTCCTTCGATAACGGTTTTCGCGCGTAAGTTTTTTGCCAATAAAAGCGCACTTGTCAGTGAAGACAGGTCGCCATGTTCGTATTTAACCAGTAATGAACGGTCCATCTTAATGATGTAAGGTTGAACAGATTCTACTCGCTCTATTGTCGATGCATTAACCCCATAATCGTCTATCGCAAGCTTAAAGCCGCACTTGCTGAGTTCTTGCGTTGATTGATAAAAACAGGATTCATCGTTCGCATCCAACTCGATTAACTCCAGCACAATCTGCTCTGTTTTCAAATGAGACTGACTAATGGTTTGCTTGAGCGCCTGACAGTATGACATGTCCTGTAACATCATTTCTGCTGCTTTAGGAAGCACATTGAGGAAGAGCTTCTTATGTTGGTAGCGCGATTGGCCAAAGTTCTTTATGTGTATCAAGCGACTTAAACGTTCGACATTAAATTGGTCTGAAACCGGAATGCTTTCTGATTGGAAAAAATAGTCTGGGCGGATCGTCGAGCCGTCAATATCGGTGATTCTTACCAGAGCTTCCAGACCAACAATAGAATGATCCTTTTGATAAATGGGTTGAAATACGCTTTTCAGTGTTAAATTTTGATATTTTGCGATGTACTGTCCATCTGCCTGTTTAGAAATGCAGCAAGTAAGCTGCGAGATACTCATCATTATTACAACCTAAATTAATGCTTATCATCGATGCGAGTACATCAAGCTTCATTGATTATAAGAATCTAAGCGCGCGCGACCTGATGAGGCAAGCTAGTTAGTTAGTGTTAATAAGATTTATCGAGCGGTATCAAACAAATGTATAGATAGATTGATAAGGTACGTATTCCCATCTTTAAGCTACCACTGCAATACGGCGTACAGCTGGAGATATTTTCGAACAAGTTGCTGTTTGTTTGAACGGCGTAATGGGTGGCCAAACTTGATATAGCATGGGTTGATATCAAAGCGAGAATTGAGCGATTGCGTAAGCTGCGACTCACTGGTGTATAAAGTAATACCTTGTTCAGTATATTCATTTATTGGGTCTGGTAACTCACCCATCCACCAATGCAGTAGCTCCCTGCTGGTTTTACTTCTACTTATCCAGTGATCACAAACCAGGAATAGTAAATCGTTGGGCTGTAACGCGTAGCCATATTCACTTTGCCACTCGGTTATCGAAGCAAGCATTTTTTCGCGACAAGGTTTACCCGCACTGACCATGTGATAACTCAAAACCCACACGGTGCCAATCTCTGAAGTAATGCGGTAATGGTGGGGAAGGTCGGGAGCATTAAGTACTTCAAGTGATTTAATGACACTGCTGTGGCCAAAGTGACGAAGTGTATGCTCCATCCGCCTTGAAAACGCGAGACCTAAATGATGTTCACTCATCCCTTGGTTGTGAACCGCAGGGTAGTGCTTTTCGCAGATCTTGAGGCAGTCTTCCTGAAAATCATTAACACTTTGTATTACTAAGTCGAGTAGCAAAGAAAATCCCTTAACGGTTATAAAAACGATGAGCAAAAATTAGCATAGTCTTTTTAGCATAGACTAAGTTGAATCGGCAACTTCTTGATCTAAACATCAAAATTAGGAATTCTATCCATCAATATCTTAGATAGTCCTAGTGATTGTTGGATAGAGTAGGTTGTCGTGAGGTCGATAATTGGATGATGAAATTTAGAGAGCAGTAAATGATTAAATTAGACAGAACACAAAAAGAAACATTATCAACGGCGATTCAAGATTATATGGAAGACGAACTAAGTATTGAAATCGGTCAGTTTGATTGCGAATTTCTCATTGATTTTATCACTGAAAAGCTTGGGGCAGTGTACTACAACAAAGGAGTTGAAGATGCCAAAGCCTTATTCGAGCGCCGTATGCTAGAAGTTTCTGACGAACTTTATGAGATAGAACAGGAAGTAAAACTCTAAAATTCATGAATTCTTACATTTAACTTATTCAAAAAATTCGAACAGGTTGGTAGATGTGCTGTAATTGGCTAGATGTAAATAATGGTAAATAATCTGTTTCATATAAAGTAAATCGGTTAATGTGTTGTTTCTTATTCAATATCAACACAGAAAATTCTTGGGAATTGAGATGGATACATCCGTAAAAAACTACAACCTTCTGACCCGCGCGATGCACTGGTTATCAGCCATCGTTATTGTTGGCTTATTTGCGGTCGGCTTATGGATGGTCGATTTGAGTTATTACAGCGAGTGGTATCGTACCGCACCTCATTACCATCGTTCTATTGGTATCTTGCTTGCGATAGTTACGTTATTCCGATTCGTTTGGAAGCACATTACCGCATCTCCTAAGCCAGAAGGTAAAAGCCATGAAATCATCGCAGCTAAGCTAGCGCATGGTGCGATGTATTTGTTACTTATTACCATTTTCGTAACGGGTTACCTGATTTCAACCTCGGATGGTCGAGGTATCGAAGTATTCGAGTGGTTTACCGTACCTGGCGCAGGCGAGTTGTTCCCAAATCAATCTGATCTGGCGGGTGAAATTCACTTTTACGCAGCTTGGGCTATCGTCCTAATGGCTGGTTTACATGCCGTTGCTGCACTTAAACATCACTTTATCGATAAAGACAACACATTAAGAAAAATGTTAGGAGCTTCAAAATGAAAAAGTCACTATTTGCTACAGGATTAGCGATCGCTATGGCACTTCCGTTTGGTGCGCAAGCAGCAGACTACGTTATTGATACGAAAGGGGCTCACGCTTCGATTAACTTCAAAGTAAGTCACTTGGGTTACAGCTTCATCAAAGGTCGTTTTAATACATTTTCTGGTGACTTTTCTTTTGATGAGAACAACGTTGCTGACGCTAAAGTGAATGTTGTTGTTGATACTACAAGTCTGGATTCAAACCATGCAGAGCGTGATAAGCACATCCGTAGCGGTGATTTCATCGATGCAGGTAAATTTGGTCAAGCAACGTTTACTAGTACAAAAGTAACGGATAAAGGCGACGGCAAACTTGATGTAACTGGTGATTTGACACTTCACGGTGTAACCAAGCCTATCACTATTGAAGCGGAATTCGTTGGCGCAGGTAACGACCCATGGGGTGGTGAGCGTGCTGGTTTCGTCGGTACTACTCGTCTAGAGCTAGCAGATTTTGATATCCCTGTAATGGGTTCTTCTAGCTATGTGGATATGGAACTTCATATCGAAGGCGTTAAGAAGTAATTTATTGTCACTCGTATAATAATATTAAAGCGCTCTTCAAACGAAGAGCGCTTTTTTAGTGCCAACTAACTAAAGTTAGTGTTTTATTGTTATGCGGTTTCTAATTCGTCTTGTTCTACTAGATTCAAACGCTCACCGTAAACGGTACGTAATGCATTCATTATTTCGACACGTGTTACTACGCCGACTAAGAGTCCATTCTCTAATACCGGAAGCACTTGCGGTTTACTGACGTTCATACTCTTGGCACGCTCTTCCAAAGAAAGAGAAGTTAAGCGTGTTGCAATGCCCATATTACTTGTAGGGAACAGCTTTTCTTTGTCGATACACATAAACTCCACCACATCGACTAAACGGTCACCAGCATCAATAGCGACAATGTCACGGCTCATCAAATCAACCACTTTCTGACCGTTAACCGGAATGTAATCCTCGCACCAAAGATCGACCATAATATCGTGCGCCGACAGGAAGCCAACTAAACGATTATGAACATCAACGACAGGGGCGCTGGTTAAGTGATGATCAAGTAAGGTATCAAGTGCTGTGACTACCGGAGTTTCTGCGCTGATAGTCACTGGAGCAGGGTTCATAATGTCCTTAACAAAAGAGCTATTTTTCATGTTGGATTCCTTAACTGACATGAGTGGTGTTGTTTTAGTGATGGTTTGAATGTTGGCGGCTTTTAGCTCAGGTCGACGGAAAATACACCAGTTTGATAAGCCAACTAATACAGCGCCGCCTACTATATTTCCTAGTGTTACCGGGATTAAGTTTGCAGTGACAAAGTGAAACACATTGAGGTCTGCGTATTGGGATGCAGGAACGCCGATAGACAGCCAGAACGACTCTGGCGCAAAATTAGCGATAACAATGCCAAGCGGGACCATGAACATATTGGCGACACAGTGCTCGAAGCCACTGCTTACGAACATAGCGACAGGTAAAATCGTCATTGCCGCTTTTGTCATCGCATTTGCAGAACTAAAGGTTAGCCAGATTGCTAGACACACCAAAAGGTTACATAGAATACCGAGTGCAAACGCCTGAACTAACGTGTGATGCAGTTTGTGCTGTGCGATGTTAAGTGCATTCAATCCCCATTGACCGCCGTCCATTTGGTATAAGCCTGCCGCTGTAACCAGTGCGAGCAACAGCATTGCTCCAATAAAGTTACCCACATAGACTTTGCCCCAAATTGATAGCATTTTTCCAAAAGATATCTGCTTGTTCGCCCAGGATATGCTTGAGAGTACTGAGCTAGTGAACAGTTCGCCTCCACAGATAACGATCAGGATCAAACCCATACTGAAAGCTATTCCGCCTGCAAGACGACTCAATCCCCAACCTGCACCTGCGCTACCCGTTGTCACGGTGATATAGAACAAGAATGCCAAACCGATAAATGCGCCAGCCATTGCGGCAAGACTGAGTGTCATCGAGCTCGTTTTTTGGGCTTTGCTCAGTGCAAACTTCTCTGCTTCAGCCATCATTTCTTTCGGAGAAAAATACTGGTGATTGTCAGAGTTGATCACCGCCATACTGACTCCTTAGTTTTTGATGCCATAAAAACTCCTTGATTTATAAACTCATAACTATTGTTGTTGTATTTTGAACTGCGGTATTCCTGAACCGCACAATCAGGCTAATAGGAAAATTCCGACAGGGAAAATTGATATTGTTTAAGGTTCACATCAATTCAATTGATAACTAATCTAAGATGAGTAAAATGAATGCCGTTGCTTATGTTTTTAATCAGGTGAGGGTATGGGAATACTCGCTCGTAAAGGAGGACACATTGCGCTATTCACTAAAGCAATTAGCGGTTTTTAATGCAGTTGCCGATTCAGGAAGTGTAAGCCAGGCTGCAGACAAGCTGGCTCTGACACAATCGGCGACAAGTATGTCGCTCTCACAATTGGAAAAAATGCTTGGTCGGCCATTATTTGAAAGGCAGGGCAAGCAAATGGCGTTGACCCATTGGGGAGTGTGGCTGAGGCCCAAAGCAAAACGCTTGCTGCAAGATGCTTTACAGATTGAAATGGGTTTTTACGAGCAACATTTGTTGAGTGGGGAGGTTCGCATTTGTGCGAGTCAAACGCCTGCAGAACACTTAGTCCCTGATCTTATCAGTATTATTGATAATGACTTTCCTGAGATGCGCATCTCTTTGAATGTGAAAAGTACCAGAAGCGTCCTTGAAGGCGTATTGGATTACAAGTACGACTTGGGAATCATTGAAGGCCGTTGCGATGACAACCGTTTGCACCAGGAAGTCTGGTGTCGCGACCATCTGACGGTTGTCGCGGCTTCACATCATCCTTTTGCCAAGCGCCAAACCGTAAGTTTAGCCCAGTTAGAACAAGCAAAGTGGGTATTGCGTGAAGATGGTTCTGGTACACGCAAAACCTTCGATAGTTCGATCAGTAAACTTATCGAGGATCTTGATGTTTGGCGTGAATACGAACATGTGCCAGTACTTCGCAGCTTAGTGGCTAATGGCCAGTACTTAACCTGCTTACCTTATTTGGATGTTGAGCGTTATATCCAAGCTGGTCTGCTGGTTGCCTTAGATGTTCCAGAACTCAAAATGGAGCGCACGCTTTCATTCATTTGGCGAGCGGATATGGCAGAAAACCCATTAGTAGACTGCATTAAGCGCGAAGGCTTACGCATGATGAAAGGTAAGCCGACGATTTTATAGCGCCTGATAATATCGCATGAACAACGGTGTTTGTTATTTACTAAATCTGTTGATTTATCGTTTACGTCAAATTTATAGTGTAATAGATGAAACAAAAGTGAGTTATTTGTGATCAATATCACCGATAAGCTGAGGGAATACTTCTAGTATCGGTTCTTGATTTCAATGTTTAAAGCCAGCTATCAAACCAGAAGGGTCTGATACTAGCTAAGCAGGTACGAATACCATGACGACACTATTTGCGATTTCTATTACTACTGGGATTTTGTCCGGCGTTTGGGGATGGATAGCAATCTCTTTAGGCCTACTATCCTGGGCGGGGTTTTTAGGTTGTACTAGTTACTTTGCCTCCCCGACAAGTGGCCTGAAAGGATTGGCAACCAGCCTTATTACAAATTTAACCGGCGTGTTCTGGGCTATGGTCATTATCTATGGTTCAACCTACGTAGGGTTAGAAATTCTGGGCTACGTAATAACGGCAATTGTGGCTTTCTTTATGTGTATTCAAGCTAAGCAAGCTTGGTTATCTTACATTCCTGGTACATTTATCGGCTCATGTGCAACCTTTGCAGCGGATGGTAACTGGCAACTTGTTGTACCGTCGCTGGTATTAGGTGGTGTATTTGGTTATCTAATGAAAGCGACTGGTCTTTGGTTACACTCGAAATCAAATACTACTTCAACTTCTTCGCTCGCAGAGCAAGTGCAGTAGTGACCCCCGATCTAATTGGTATCCACTGAGCACTGAGAGTACTTTTCTTCTCAATGCTATTCATCAAAGTTATTGATATTTGATACAAGCACACTTTAATAGTGTGCTTTTTTTTACTTTTTCCGCCCTAAGTATTACCACTTGCCATAGTAACGATACGTTTTAGGGTCCAGCGCAATAGAACAGGGATACATTCCACGCCGTTCTCTTCACAATGCGAAACAATCGCTAGGGCTAAATCAGGCTTGGCATGTTTTTTTAGCACTCGGTTGACCACTTTTTTCGCGGGAATTTGATGATCGTGAGGAACCTTTATCATGTCTTTAAAGAAAACTTCAAATCCATGGTTGTAAAGGAAATGCTCAATATCTCGATCTGGTAACTCGGTTAAACGGTGGCGCTCCTGGTCATGCTCTAATTGTGAACGAACCGTATGAGCGTACTTTTTACCAGCGGCATCGCCGTCTGTTACTACGTGCCAGTCAATACCAAACTCTTTTGCGACTTTAATTATTGAACGCAAGCCAGACTGAGCAAACTCGACTATCTGAACACCTTCAGCCGCTAAATCATAACCACATTGACGCGCTAACTCATTAAAAAGCCAGACTTCGGTTTCACCTTCCACTAACAACCAGCAACGAGCAAAAAGCGCACCTGCTCGGTGAAAGCGTATGTGGAAACCAATACGCCTTAGTTCATCTCGTCCGAATTTAGATGGATTAAGGCTCTTCGCGATGGTGCGATCAGACAGGCGGTACAGACGCCGTATCGAATAAAGCGGAACGGAACCGAGCAAACTCCCACTGTTAGTGGTCAGAATTTTTTGCATCGGCAGTAGTTGAAGCAAGGACCAGGCTCTCGCTAAATGAGTAGGGTGTAAGCGACCTTCAGGATCTTCAATGATTAAGATTGGCCGTGCACAACGCCTTAGCTCGGTTGGTCCTTTCGCTTGCAGGTACGTGTTAAGCAAGCCCATTAGAAGCAAGCGACTCTGCTTATCGTTAGTTTCTTTTAAATATTGGCTCAGGCCCTTATCGGAAGGGTGGCTATTATAAAACAGGCCGTCTCTAGGCTTCCTTGGGTTCCCTCTGCTGGTACTTCGGAACGCGAAATAGTGATCGATCAACGTTTGCATAGAAGAAAGGCTACTGCGAATTTCCCCCTTATTGACTTGACCTGGCATGGCTAATAGCCGTCTACAAGTGTTGTCGATGCGCTTTTCAATCCGGGAATTTCTATTGTCACCGTTGATATGAGATGGGTGAGGGAAACGACGAGAGTCTCTTAAGCGAATGACCGGATGTAGTGTCATTAATTCAATAGCAAGTTTTTCAGAATGATGGATCTTTATTGTTTTCCCTTCATTATCGAGAAACGTATACTGAGTCGTGATGTCATGATCGACACGAGAGCCACTGATTCTATAGTAGATTACATGCTCTCCATTGTCTTTTGTACACCAAGCAGGCTTAATCCTACGGTAACGGCCCGCTTTTACCTCTTGCCTATCTTGTGCTTTAAAGCAAAGAATAATCTCGATATGCTGAGATTGAGGGTGGGAGATAGAGTAATCAACGTGAAAATCTTTCAGGTCAAACTCATATAGATTCCCGTCTGTTGGTAGTGCAATGGATAGGGCATCAAGTAATGAAGACTTACCCCATGTATTCTCACCAATGAGCGTGGTGAGTTCATCAAAAGAGAGTGAAAGGCGTTTAATGCCTCTAAACCCGGAGATTTCGATGCGTTCTAGTCTCATCTCAATCCTCCTCGCAATTATTTGAATTATAGAGAATTATCTTGCTGTCTTTAAGCATATAGTAATTCTTAAATGTTGCTATAAGCTCAGTTCACAAATTTACGAGAGCCTGCATAGGAAGTGGATCGATGCGTTTATGAAATGTGAGTTCACCTATGCATGGTCACGGAAAAATGAAATGGAAATTCGCTGTTTCATAAAATTCATGATTCTGTCATGATCCACTCCTTATTATTATAAGGAATGAAAAGAGAGAAGATGAAAATGAATAAAAATCATAAGCCAGTAAGAATAAAACTGGCACACATCAATGACACTCATTCCTACTTTGAGCCAACGTCATTACAGCTAAAATTACAAATCAACAAAGAAGTTACGCTAGAGCCATACGTGAGTGCAGGTGGTTTTTCTCGCATTGCCACACGCGTCGAACAACTCCGCGATGATGCTAATCGCCAAGGGCACGGAATGTTATTTTTACATGCCGGTGATTGCTTTCAGGGCACTCTGTACTTTTCTTTATTTAAAGGCAAAGCCAATGCTGACCTGCTAAACGCGCTACAAATCGACGCGATGGCATTAGGCAACCATGAATTGGATATGGGTAATGAACCCGTAGCGCAGTTCTGTCAGCGTACCAATTTTCCATTACTTGCTGGTAACTGGGATCTGTCCAACGAATCAGTTTCTAAAACTCATCGAGTGAGTGATTGTGGCAATGTGCTGAGTTATCAGCATCAAACTCAAAGCGCGCAATATATGGTGAAAGAGTTTGATGGCGTACCAGTGGCCATTTTTGGTCTGTCGATCGATAAAATGAGTGATATTGCGAACCCCGACGCAGATACTCCTTTCGTGGCAGCGATTGATACAGCTAAAGCGACGGTCGAGCAAATTCACGCGGCTGGAATCAAAAACATCATATTGCTTAGCCATCTGGGTTACGAAGGTGACTTAGAACTAGCAGAACAGGTTGACGGCATTGGGATCATCGTTGGTGGCCATAGTCATCGTCTGCAAGGCGATTTCTCATCGATAGGCTTAGGTAAAGACGACCAATACGGGGTGAACGTTAACGGGACGTATGTGGTTCAAGCTGGTTTCCATGCACTGACGATTGGACACTGTGTACTCGAGTTTGATGAAGATGGCAGAGCGACGATGCTAAATGGTCAAAATGAGCTTTTACTTGGCCGTCGTATATTTTGGGATTCTTCACTCAACCAACAACTGGACCAGGGCGTATTTGAAACAGCGTGTGACTTTATTCATGGTCAGCCAAATGTTGTCGTGTGTAAAAAACACCCTGAGACGCAGGCGATTTTAACGGACAAGTACATACCACGCGTACGCGCACTTCAATCGCAGGTTATCGCGAATGTCGAAAATAAAAAACGCCACGTTCGTATCCCTGATGAATTTGGCGGTAGCGAACTCGCTTCCGCGGTGGCGCATTCATTCTTGCACAGCTTAAATCAACGTGGACATGAAATTCAGTTCGCCATTCACAACGCTGGTGGCGTAAGAACGTCACTCAACCCGGGTAAACTTACGATTGCCGATGTTGCCGGACGTTTATTGCCATTTGCCGTTCCTATTGGTTTTTATAACGTGCAGGGAAGTGTGATTCGCCGAGCTTTAGAAGGCGCAATTAATAACGCGTTGAACAATGGTGTCGAAGGCACCGGATCTGGTAGTTATCCGTACACATACAACCTGAACTTTGAGTACAAAGCCCATCTTCCTAAAGGGAAACGCATTACCGTATTAGAGATCTTCAACGAGAATCGCTGGATCAACGTACAAGATGAGGTTTGGTATCGTGGTACCTCATCGGCATATACAATGAAAGGCAAAGAAGGTTACGAAGCCCTATTGGATATGGAAGGTGAGGGAAGTGTCAGCAATCTGTCGATGGCGGATTGTTTCATTGAACTGCTCACTGATGACCCTAACTGCTTGAACCAAAATCACAAATTCTATACTCAGCAGCGTAGTTAGCCATTTTGGGTACCCATCTTGCTTATCTTTCCATGATAAATGGGGTGAAGGTAAAACGGATGTGGAATAAAGACTGGAGTGATGTTGCGGTAGTTGTTGCTTGGGTTGCCGCTTGGTCATTACTAGCACATGTTATGCCTGTGATGGGATATTGAGCTGAGCAAAATATTAAGAAAAGGGAGCACAGTCGTGCTTCCTTTTTTATGGGCATCACATTCATTAATGTAATGCTTTGAATGTCATAAAGTATCTCTGCCTTATCGATAGCTATTCTTTGTTGGAAAATTAAAATGACAGGCGTATGATGGCCCCGTTTGGGGAGTAGTTAGCGCAAGTTTACTTATCGTCATCTCGTTAAGCGTATGCTTATCCGGTAAGTAAAGGTGTCATTGATTCATTTAATTTGGCACTTCAACGAGACCAACGCATTCAACAATTGGCAGACACATGATTCATGTGGCTGTTGGTTTATATTGTATGCGGAAGGTCACCAAATCAGTGGTTCTTCCGCGTAGGAGGAATCATGTCTCTTATTGAAAATACCACCCAAGTTAGTCAATCGGTTCTGCTTCAAGAATCTCTCAATATGTATGCCGTTTTCGGGCTATTTACACTCGTTTTAGTCGCGCTTGATATTTACCAAACGCGCGGTGGCGTTGTGCCGATGAAAAAAGCCATTACTTGGAGCATCTTTTGGTTTTTGTTGGCCTTTGTGTTTGCGGGTTCTACCTACCTGTTCTGGGATTTTTATGCGCCTCATAGCCACTATACCAATACAAAAGCGGCAGTTTCGTTCCTTACCGGGTATTTGCTGGAGAAATCACTCAGTGTTGATAACCTGTTTGTTTTCGCAATCATTTTTGCTCAGTACAACGTGCCTGAACATTTGCGACCGAGAGCACTGCTTTGGGGTGTGATTGGTGCTTTGTTACTTCGTGCCGTCATGATTGCTGTCGGGGCGCAGCTATTGGCTCAATATCACTGGGTATTGTACTTATTCGCGGCATTTCTGATTTGGACCGGTATTAAACTCGCGCAAGGGAGTGGTGAAAACGAAGAGGTTAACCCGTATCCGGAGAAGTTTATCCGTAAACTCATTCCAGTAACTGATGGTTACCACAATAACCACATGATAGTGAAGCAGGCGGGTAAGTGGTTGGCGACACCGATGTTCATCGTCGTAGCGGTGATCGCGGTAATGGATGTGATGTTCGCATTGGACTCAATTCCCGCGATTTTTGCCGTCACACGAGAGCCCTTCTTGGTGCTTGCAGCGAACGTATTTGCGTTACTTGGGCTTCGCTCACTGTATTTTGTATTACAAGCAATGTTAGATAAGTTCGTTTACTTGAAGCCAGCTTTGTCTGTGATCATGATGTTTATTGGTGTGAAAATGCTTTTGGTTGGTACGGACTATGAAATACCGACGATTTGGTCTCTCACATTCCTAATCCTGGTGATGACCTCGGCCGTAGTCGCTTCGGTTTATAAGAACAAAGAAGATGCAGTATCCAGAGTTAATATTACTAATCAAAAATATTGATGTGTTTGGTGTGTTAATTTGATATCGAATATTATTTGGTTAATAAAATGTTGCTAATTCGGGTTGAAATATGAGGTAACTTAAAGTTATTCAAGCATTATTGGGCTAATTTGAATAAATATTCGTCTGGCGAGTATTAGTATATCCAGTGTTTGTTATTGGTTTGTTTTATTAGAAAAAGTAATCCGAAAGGGTAGTTTTTGTCACTTTTTAAACTGAAACGATGTGACTATTATACACCCAACAAAACCTATTACTGCTTTAAAGAGAGGCAATCATGGCACAAGCAATGCAAATGACAAATGTAGCTTTACCAACCTCTATGGATAAGAAGACCTACTCGGTCAACTTCAAAGGATTGATTGCACACTTACTAGACATTCTTTTTGTAGATAACTCAACACCACGTGGTTACTACGCAGAAGATTTGTCAGCTCATATTCAGAAAGACATCGGTATGTATCGTTAATCTGAAGACAGTAATGAACAAAGCCAGCTTAATCGCTGGCTTTTTTGTATCTATTTCAGGGTCACCACGAGGCGGTATGACTAGCCACTTCTATAGCGAGCTAAAACAAAAACAGGGCTCCGACTGGAACCCTGTTTTTAGATAAAAGTAACGTCTATTACTTCTTACGACAGAACTCTGCGATCACATACATAGACTGACCACCGTTTGCCTTACCAGAAACCAATTTTGGATCGTCGCCAAGACTGATACCACGGATAACCGTACCTTGTTTGATTACTTGGTTTGTGCCTTTAACTGGTAGATCTTTAATTACTGTTACATCGTCACCTTTTTTAAGTTCAGTGCCGTTACAGTCAACCGTTTTATCATCAGCAGACATACCCTTCATGGCCCAGTTCATTTGCTCTTCTTCCATGTACATCATGTCAAGAGCATCCTGAGCCCAGCTTTCAGTGTTTAGGCGAGTCAGTTGGCGCCATGCAGTGACTTGTACTGCTGGCACTTGGCTCCACATGCTGTCATTTAGACAACGCCAGTGGTTAATGTCTTTAGGTTCTTCGATCTCGCTTAGACATTTGTCACAAATCATAATAGCGGTATCAACTGTTACGTTACCGTGTGGTGGAACAGCGTAAGCAGTTAATGGAGATTCAGAAGAACATAGTTCACATTTTGACTCGCAGCGTGCAAGCAAAGTAGATTCGATAGACATAAGGACTCACCTTAGTAATGTTATTTTGTGGCGGTATTATCCACTTTATCCTGATAAATAAAAGGGTGTTAGGGAATTTAGGTTTGGTTTTTACAATATTGCAACTTGATTAATGTAAATATGTAAAACATTTGGTAATAAAATTGATGTCGGAATATAAAAGCTCATTGTAACTATAAACAGGCATGAATCTTTTTGCGCTCCTGCCATGCAAATGCCCCCAATAATTGAAGATCAACTATTGAGGGCATAACAATAAGACATAGGGTTTCAGTCTTAGATTTTATATCTGATGTTTATTTCAGAACTGACGTGTTAGAAACACCAGTTAACACATTATCCATTAGGAAATCGGTGTTCTCGGTTTGCATTTCGATGTAGTGATCGAGGTCAGCCAAAGTACCACTTGGTGATGCAAACGTACTGTGTGTCGCTGTCGAGTTGAACTGAACGAAGCTCGCCGTTGCTGACACTGATGGGTCTGAACTATTAACCTTCTTTAAGCCTAGTTTCTTGGCCAGTGGTTCTGTACCTGCGAATAGCGCGTTGTTAACGCTATTCGGAACTACTGAATCACCCTCAGTTTGTGTCATAAAGAATGGTGTTGATAGCGTACCTGAAGACATCAAATCACTAGCGTTAGTGAATGGGTCAACAGTATCTAGCGTTGTCTGAGCAGCGTAGATGAACTGAGAGAAGCCAGAGCCTAGTTCGGTTAGCTGCGCTGCAGTGGCAAGACCTTCAAAGGTCTCATAACAGGCTTTTGCATCTAATTCGGTACATTGTGCATCAGCAAATGACATGTAGCCCGTTGAAGCAGCGTAAGCCAGATTATGCTTTATCTGAGGCCCGAAGTTTGCCGAGCCCAATAACAAGTTACCTATTTGACCACCTGAGTTCTGGATAGAAGCCGCGCTAAACGAATAGAGCGCATCTGCCGTTGGGCTACCTAGAGAATTATTGGCTGCTGCAACCGCAGATGTACCAACGATACCGCCTAGAGAATGACCCAACATCTTAACTTGCGAGCCAGCCATTGGGTTGAAACCCTGAAGAGGCCCAGTTGCTAAAAGACCACCTTGTGCCGATACGACCAAGCTTGCACGAAGGCCCAGAACGTCCAGTACACTTTGACGTAAATTGTCACGAGCTACCGCTAAGTTCGACAGGTTCAGATAAGCTAGAACGTTCGCATTCGCCGAGCGTTGTTCATCAAGGCTACGTGTGCCATGCATAGGCAAGTCGATAGCAATAACGGCTACGCCTGCTTTAACCATGTTGTAGGCAAACGCATAGGCAGTTTCTTTTGATGACGTGATGCCGTGTTGATAAACCACAACGTCAGTGGCAACACCTGATTGAGGCGTGAAGAGAAGAAACTCTACATCTTCAACAGACTTAACTGCAGGAACAGGAGAATAACGCGTAATAATACGTTCACTGTCTAATTGGCTACCGTCGCTCAGATACAGGGTAGAACCAACCAGCTTAAGCTGTTCCGTAGGATCACTTGCCAGCTTCGTTACATCCACAGGGTTCTCTGCGAAAACACCGGTAGAAAGCTGCTGAACCATATTCGCTTGCTCATTTGGATCGGCGAGAGCAGCGCTAAGTTTTGCAAGGCTTGGCATTGCAGAAACCATTGGCTGCATGTTCCAATCTGCACCTTTCTCAAGGTAGTAAGGGAGTTTTACCGAGCCTTGAGTCACATTCACGCTAGCGCCAGAAGCGTTGTAGAGGCCTTTTATCGCCGTCTTAGCTGCGTCTAGGTCACTAACGTATTGATTGAAATCCTGGTCATTATCAAGAGCCGTTACAAAATCCTCGGTCGTGCCAAACGTCATGGTATAAGCGGCCGCGAGATCAACGGAATTATCATTTGAATCTGCTTTATACACGTTATTCAGCGTGTTTGCGCCAGTAGCGAAGCCTGTTGCCGTCACGCCTTTCACTGCGGCCAGAGTATCACCCACAGATTGCGTGCTAAACCAAGATGAGTAGACAATATCATCAGGGCTAACACTTGCTAAGCCGAAAATACCTTCAACTGCCGTTGTCACTGCTTGAACAGAAGCTAAGTCACCGGTTTCGTACACGACTTCCTTGCTTTTGGCGATAGCGTAGTTCGAAGACGTACCGATCGGGTCGCCATTAACATCAGTTATGTCTTGCGTTACAGCAAAAATGTACTCGCTCGATTCGTCCAGAGCATCCATAAACTGGATATAGAGTGAATTACCATTGGTTTGGACAACATAATCTGTGCCGAGTGTCAGAACTTCTTCGATCGGATTGCTGGTGCCATCCCAATCAGTCAGGCGCGTATTGATTTTGATGACTTTTACACCCGACGTCACCATACCTGTAGCAAATCCATCACCGTCGAAGTTTAATACGATAGGCATTGATGTAGACCAACCATCCATAGTGTTCATCGAGGCTCTTGGATTGGTTAATGCGTCATCGCCTTCGGTCGGCAGACCTAAAGTGCCATCGGTCGAATCCATCAGTAGATAGGATGGGGCAGGAACCACAGCATTCGCACCTTGAAGTGTAAATTGTATTGATGTTTGGCGATCAAGTAGTGCCTGAACAGCGGGTTCAAATCCTATTTGTTCCGAGGTGCCTCGACTGGCAGACTCGTCACCACAACCAGCAAGTAGGATGGCAGAACAAAGCAGAGATAATTTAAAAGTGTGTTTCATTGGTTTACTCCGTTAAACCTACTAGTTGAAGGTGTAATTCATTTGTACTGAACTGATGTAAGCCATACCGTCAGAATCGAATGTCAGCTCTTGGCCAGATGCGTTAGTTTCTTTGAAAGAACTGTCTTCACTCTGCACTAAAGTGAAACCAGCATCAAAAGACAGGTTGTCGTTCCATGCGTAAGTTAAACCCGCGCTATACCAGTAGCGATCCGTATCTGGGATGCTCAATGTTGGCTTACCAGCCTGCTCGTCGTATGCAACACCCGCACGGAATGTCCAGCTAGGGTTCAGCGTGTAAGTAGCACCAACTGAATAACGGTTATTATCATCGTATTTTTCTTGTTTGGAGAAACACACGCCGTTGTTACATTGGTCACTGGTCGCTCGTAGTTCAGTAAATTGACTCCAGTTGGTTAGCATCCAGCTGTAGTGAAACGCCCATTGGTCATTGACTTGGTGAAAGCCCGATAGCTCAAAGATAGAAGGAAGCGTGATCTTTATACGTCCGTCGACTTTAGCTGCGGTTGCGATACCAGAGTCGTAACTACGGAATTCACCTTCTTCGAAATCAAGGTCAACTTGTGAACGGTAGCCGATACCAAAACGGTTGTTCTTATCCACTTCATACAGGGCTCCAAGGTTCCAACCCCAGGCAAACGTCTCATCTTCCATGCTGATCAATTTGTCAGACTTTTGGCTTCCTGGTCCAAACAATGGTGCTAGTGAACCTTTATGTCGTGTTAACTCAGCTTCGGCATAAACCAGACTCACGCCGCCAGCAACACTAAATGCATCATTGATACGATATGCAAGGTTTGGATTTATGCTGACCGACATTAGCGATGTTTTACCTGCCAGATCGCCCGCAGAAATATCCGTTGGATACTCCGTTGCAACACCGTACGTTGTAAACATGCCGATGCCCCAAGCAAACTTATCGTTGATAGGACTGACATAGTAAGCAGCAGGAACTGCGGCCAAAGGTGCTATGTCATCAGAGTGTTCATCATAAAAAGTGTCATAAATGTTTATTTCAGGATCAATCACGCTTATAGCGCCTGAAAACTGAGCTTGTTCGAAAAGTGTCATGGCTGCCGGGTTTCGTGCCAGAACACTGGCATTGTCTGCGACAGCGGCTTCGCCTGAAAATGCTCGACCAAGACCAGATGCTGAATGTTCAACAACCTGAAAACCCGCTGATTGGGCATTACACGCAAACAATATCGAAATTGTAAGCAGAGAGCAGCGCTTCTTGTTCATCCTTGACCCTCCTGGGGTGTCTTTAAGCTAGACCGTAGTCCTTTTAATTGTTGTGTAGTGATGAGGCCATTGTTTGTTATGAATTATGTTCACAATGTAAATGCAATGTTAAACGTATGTTTAATTAATTGTCAAAGATTGAGATGAATTTGTTTTTTAAATTTGATGCATAGGTCAAACGTTGGGACGTAAGCTTATGTATTGTCTTTGTATTTTTTATACGAATGGTTAGACCAGAATTATTTCGTAACACTAATGGATAAAAAGCGTTCAAAAGGCTGGCAATTAGGCTTTATGAAAGCCATATAACCTCTGATAAACTTGGTATTTTGAATTTTCAGGTCATTAGGCTAGAGCACGTTGGAATTACTACATATTGAATTTTTAGGCCGATCACTCAGATTGGAAGGATCAATGGCGGGCTGGCAGCAGTTGTATTGGGACAACACACTAGTCTCTCAGATTGATGCCAGTGAGAACGAGTCTGAGCGAAGCTCACATCAGTTTAAACTTATGGCTGGTGAAGAGGTATTGCAGTGTGAGCTAGATTGTGCAGTTCAGTGGCAGCCTTTCAGTTTGTCATATCACGTCAAAATGAATGACACTCTAGTGACTAGTGGTTCTCGAAATGAGAAAGATATTGAACGTCAGAAACCACAAGTCGCCCCTCCAAGTGAAAAGCGCTTAAGCCTAATTGGTATCGTATCGTTAGGTATGAAAGCCTTAAAAAGTGCCAAAGTCATTAAAGTGGCATTAGCTTCCGCTAGTTTGGCCGCATACTCTTGGCTGTTCTCAATCGAGTTTGCCCTCGCACTGATTGCCTGCCTTGTGTTTCACGAATGGGGGCACATTAAAGCGATGAAGTACTTTGGTATGAAAACCAAAGGTATTTACCTGATTCCATTTCTGGGTGGGCTTGCGTTAAGTGATGAAAAAATCAACACTCGCTGGCAAGATGTGGTTATCTCCATCATGGGACCGTTTTTTGGTTTGGTATTGAGTATTGTTTTTACTCTTCTGTATTGGGTAACTGGTGAGATAACGTTTGCTGGTCTCGCCGTATTTAACGCATTGCTAAACCTATTCAATTTATTACCAATTTTGCCTTTAGACGGCGGGCATGTGCTGAAGAGCATAACCTTCTCCATGAATACCTGGGTTGGGTTAGCGGGCAGCATACTCACCGCGATACTTGGTATCGTACTGAGTTACTCACTTGGTTTAACGCTACTTGGCTTTTTATTGATCATGGGGATGCTGGAAGTGGTCATGGAATGGCGAACCCGTCACCACAGTCATTTATTGCCACTAACACGTTATGGGCAATTGTTCTCTTTTGCCTGGTATGTCGTATCCGTTGGTGGTTTCGTGGCTATTATTTGGTATTTCGCGAGCCTGGGAGATAGCTTACTCAGTTTACCGATGCAAATTTTAGGAACTTAAATCACCAGCTCCGAATGTTAAAAAAAGCTCCAAAATGGAGCTTTTTAAGTTTCTTCACACGTCGTTTTCTAAATGGGGCTTAACCACACTTCGGCGCTTTAACGTTGTAATTAGGTAGCTTTCTTATTGTCGCTTGTAGCTCTTTAATACGCGTGCTGTGGGATGGGTGAGTGGAGAAAAATTCAGGCGGCTGAGCACCACCAGATGCTGCACTCATATTTTTCCATAGATCGATGCTCTGGTTTGGATCGAAACCCGCTTTTGCCATGTAATCGAGGCCAACAATGTCGGCTTCGGATTCCTGAGTTCTTCCGTATGGTAAAATCACACCGTATTGGACACCAGCACCTAATGCCGCCATCGTCATTTCTTGATATTGCTTATATTCTGAAGCGCCAATAACAACGTTAGCAAGTGATAAACCCGTGTTTGCTAACTGGCTTTGAGATAGGCGTTCATTACTGTGGTCTGCAAGAACGTGCGCGACTTCGTGACCAATGACGGTTGCCAGCTGATCCTGGTTTTTGGCAACGCCAAGCAAACCCGTATACACACCAATTTTTCCGCCAGGCAGAGCAAAGGCGTTGACCTGTTTACTGTCAAATACAACAACTTCCCAAGTTTGGAACCCTGGTTGCGAGGGAATGACATCTGTTACGTGTTTAGCAACACATTGCACGTAAGCGTTCATCTTTTTATCTTTACTGATTGGGATGTCTTTCTTCATTTGGTCGAAAGATTTCGCCCCAAGAGAGGACATCTCTTGATCAGAAAACATCAGAAGCTGATTACGACCAGTAGGAGATGCACTACAAGCTGTTAAACCTGCGACGGCCAAAAGAGCAGAAGCTTTAATCCATACCTTCATATTTGGTTCCACATATTTATTTCTATTTCGATCAACAGTATATACGTAATTATCGAGTATAAAAGAGCATCTTGCCGTTGTAGTTATGCCTTGAAGTAGAGACGTAATAGAGACTATGCTAGGCAATTCCTAATCCATAGTTACCAACACTTTAAAAATAAGAGCATAAAATGAGCATTTGGAAAAAGCCAATCAGTGTAGAGATACTTAATGCAACGTCTAAAAACACTATGATGGAGCATTTACAAATTGAATATACCGAATTCACCGACGACTCCATTAGCGCAACCATGCCAGTGTGTAGTATTACCCATCAACCGTTAGGGCTGCTGCATGGAGGTGCTTCTGTTGTACTAGCAGAAACGCTGGGGTCGGTTGCAGCCAACTTTTGTGTGGGTGAAGGAAGCTATTGTGTTGGCTTAGACATCAATGCCAACCATGTCAGAGCGATGCGCAGTGGATACGTTATCGGTACAGCAAAGCCATTGCATTTGGGCGTCTCAACTCAGGTTTGGCAGATCAATATTACCGATGAGCGTGATCGCTTAGTCTGTACCAGTCGTTTGACTATCGCTGTGAAACAGCAAAAATCGAAGTGAGTGTAGACTAAGATGGTCATTGAATTCTCACTGGGTAAAATCATCGCGACACAACGTGAAATCGTTATTAAGTTATCCGGCGCTTCCATGGTGACACTACAGGCTCAGACGGATGCCATTCAACTTCTCGGAAGAGGTGCAAACGTGGTGTTGTGTCATGGTGCGGAGTGTAAGTGGTCGATAAAACTCGATAACGAGGAGCAACTCATTCTGATTTCGAAAGAAATTGGTATAGATATTCAATAAATTACCCATCAAAATTTGCACTTTTTCATAAAAATGAGGAAACTTGGTTTATTGACATCTAAACAAGATTTTCCTCTTTATGAGTAGTCCGCGCCTACGTGTTCAGTTTGAAACACTATTTGAAAAATTCTCTGGAAACGATACAGAAGTTCAGCTCGAAGATATTACTGAAGCGCTGTTTTGTACGCGTCGTAATGCTCGCATTGTTCTCAATAAACTAGAAGAAGAGGGTTGGATTGAGTGGCACCCAGCCGCGGGTCGAGGAAAGCTCTCTAAGCTGGTATTCAAACGCAGTCGTAGCGATGTAAGTGAAAATCTGGCAAGACGCTATCTGGATGAAGGAAAAATTGGCCAGGCATTGGAGGCGTTAGATAACGACGCGACCAGACTCACTCAGGTCATTCAAGGTTATTTAGGACTTCAGCACCGCCAAGGTGAGCAGGTTATCCGTTTACCTTATTACCGTCCACTGGCGATGCTGAATCCACAAAAGCCAATGCGTCGCTCAGAACAACATATCGCAAGACAAGTTTTTAGTGGTCTGACTCGGCTGGATGAAAATGAACAGCTTAAACCCGACTTAGCTCATACTTGGGAGTCGTTAAGTGATACACACTGGCGTTTTTATCTACGCCGAGGGGTACGATTCCATAACGGTGAACTTCTCACAACGGATTGTGTGTTGGAAAGCGTTCGTGCACTAAGTGGCTTAAACCTGTTTGCGCATATCTCGAAAGTCTCATCACCTTTGCCTTGGACGGTTGATATAGAGCTTGTACGTCCAGACCGTTACCTGCCTCTTGCATTAAGTGAATCTCACGCGAAAATTCTGTTACCTCAGGCACAACGTTCAGAAGAGTTTGACAGAAAACCGATAGGAACAGGTCCTTTTCAGGTCAAAGTGAACGATGATAAACGCCTTATTTTAACGGCGTTCGATGGATATTTCGGCTTAAGACCTTTGTTGGATCAGGTCGAGGTGTGGGTAATTGACGAAGCTTATTCATCAATGGTTTACCCAAGCTTATCCAAGCCTCAGATGGACAAGCATGCTTCAACCGATGAGGTCGAGCTGGATCCTGGCTGTACATTTCTTTTACTTAACAAGAATACTGGCATAGCCAAAGACCCAAGATGGGCCGAGTTCTTTAGTCAGGTGTTAAACAGCCATCAAATATACGCTCATGTACCACAAGATAAAGTCATAGAGCTTGGTGTGTTACAAGCTTTTGGGATTAAGCCGGGCTGGATTGATTTAAGGCCAACACAAGCTGGTGCTATACCTCAGCAAGGTAAAGTTATTTCAGTTGCATACCAAAAGAAACACCCGATGTTTCCGGTGATTGCCAAAGCGATTAAGAGCCTCTTGAAACCGCATGGTGTCGAGGTTGAGTTCATTCGTTATGATAGCCAGCCGCCAGAGCCAAACGCCGTAGACATTTGGATTAAAGCGATGGGTATCGCTACGAATCGAGACGATGCGCTCGCTGGTTGGCTGCTGGACTACAGTGACATTGAGACGTTTAGCTCCAGTTACGACTTTGCCGATTGGGAGGCGCTCGTAGATCAATGGCGTGCAGGCGTCTATGCGGAATTTCCCGCTCGTGAACTCGGTAGACAGTTAGTCAAAAGTCATCAGGTGGTTCCGATGTTCCATTGCTGGCTGGGTGTGAATAAGGACCACAGCGGCGCATTACAAAATGCGAAATGTAACGCTTTGGGCTGGTTTGATTTTAGTAACGTATGGGTAAAACCGCACATACCCAATAATTTATAATTAACGATGGCAAAACCGAATAAAAAGCAACCGACGAAAACCGTCGATATTTATTGCGCAAAATGCAAAGCTCAGCTGTTTAAGTACCGTAAAGGTGGAAAAGGCGCTTTAGTAAAATGTTTTAAAGAGCGTATCGTAGAGGACTTTACACAAACACCATGTATTTGCCCTGGCTGCCAACAAGAGTTTGCCAGAGATACATTGGTAAGAGGCACGCCGGCATATAAAATGATTGGTGGTAAAGTGACAATGAAGTAGGGAGTTCAGAATGACCACAAAGCATGATTACTGCATAGTGCTAAGTACTACAGCGAATGAACAGAACCGGGATCAAATAATAAAAGGTCTGTTAGAAGCGAAGCTCGCTGCCTGCATTCAAACGATGCCTATTGAGAGTCATTATGTCTGGAAAGGCGAAATTTGTAACGATACGGAATGGCTGTTAGTGATTAAAACTCGGCGTGAGTTGTACGAGCTGGTCGAAGAAAAAATTGAGAACTTGCACGAGTATGAAGTGGCTCAAATAGTACAAGTTCCCATTGTTGATGGTTTTAATCCGTACTTAGAGTGGCTTCGTGAGTCGACGCTGAGCCGACATTAGAATTAACGCGACGATAGCACCGACCGTGTCACATAGAATGTCTTTCTGGGCATCCCATATATCACCTTGTGAACCCAGAAAGGCAATGCCTTCATCGCCACCAGCAATAGCGGCGTACCACCACTCAATGATTTCATAGCCTGCTGCTAAAGACATAATGGCAAATAAGGCAAACCAACAAGAAAACTTAACATTGAGCTTCTTTTTATATATCAAATATTCTGCGATCGGGTAGGCGTACAAACCGATCGAGAAATGGGCGACCCGATCAAAATTGTTTCTTTCTGATCCAATCAAATTATTAAACCAGTCAAACGGAACTTCAGCAAACGTATATTTTGCTCCGACAGTATGCAGACACAGCCAGATAAACATCAATACATAGGCCGTGTTACTAAATTGATATCGAATTGAAATAATCCAAATCGCAATCAGGATACCAATTGCCGGAAAAATTTCGGCAAACCAAACCGCCCGTGAGTTGGGCTCCAATGCTGAAAACAGAAACACGACGGCATAAATAATCGTTAGTCCCAACAGTGTAGAAGTGCTTTTCATAAGTTATTCGATCCTTCACTTGGTTTTTTACGACAAGTCGAACGAAATGAGTATTGCTCAACTTATCGATGTCATAATTACATTTAATTGAACGCTGTGCAATTGTTTGTTTCCAGTGATATTGATAACGATAACTGTTGGATAATGTACAGACCGCGCAACATTGAAGCGTTTGCGCGTGCACATTTCATTAAAGTTTGATTTACAACATGTCCGTACATAGAATCCGTGACTCAACCAAATAAAAAAGAAGTAAAGTCATGAAACTGGAAACTGTCGATTACCTTGCTGATGATGCTGCTCAACAGTTCGTTGCATCTCTACGCGAAACTGGGTTTGGCGTGTTAAAGAACCATCCTATTCCTCAAGAGTTGGTGGAATCAATTTACAATAACTGGCAGGCTTTTTTTAGCTCTGAACAAAAAAATGATTTTCACTTTAACGTTGATACACAAGATGGTTACTTCCCGCCTTCTGTTTCTGAAGTAGCGAAAGGGCATTCAGTAAAAGATATTAAAGAATATTTTCATGTTTACCCTTGGGGTCAGATCCCAGAGCAGTTGAAAGCCGAGATTCTGGAGTATTACCAGCGTGCGGATGCTTTTGCTCAAGAACTTTTGGGTTGGGTTGAGCAGTATGCACCTGCAGAAGTTCAGGAAAGGTTTTCAATCGCGCTGTCAGAAATGATCAATAATAGCCAAAAAACATTGCTTCGAGTTCTACATTACCCACCGATGACTGGTGAAGAAGAGCCGGGCGCAATCCGTGCTGCTGCGCATGAAGACATCAACCTACTTACCGTATTGCCAGCTGCAAACGAGCCAGGTCTACAGGTTAAGAGCAAAGAAGGTGAGTGGATCGATGTACCATGTGACTTCGGCAACTTGATCATCAATATCGGTGACATGCTTCAAGAAGCATCAGGTGGTTACTTCCCATCAACAACGCATCGCGTTATCAACCCAACGGGTGGACGTCAGGATAAATCGCGTATTTCATTACCGCTGTTCTTACACCCGAAACCAGATGTGGTACTTTCAGAGCGTTACACTGCGCATAGCTACCTGATGGAACGCTTACGCGAACTTGGTGTAATTTAAACCTAATCGTTGACTACTAAGGCTGGTGGCTTGATGCTATCGGCCTTTTTTGTTTCTAATTTTAAGGAAGGAAAATTGGCATTACAAAGCGAGCTAACTCAACACAGTGAGATAGATAATCCGTTGCTGTGGCCCATATTGGAGATCCTTGGAAAACACCCTTCAGGTTGGAAAGTACACACTTTAGCCAGTCAGCTACGTGAACTAGGGTACATTCACCAGTTTGACCCATCTCCAGATAAGGACTTGTTTAAAAGAAACTTCCTTATCATGAACGCGTTATATCTGCTTCAAGAGCATTTATATCCGGAACAATGGCTTTGTGTCGATGCAATGAATATTTCCCTTATAGGGGAGGCAGACTCGTCACTTAACGCGATTGATCATCTCGATCCTTTGCGCGACTATTACCTTAATTGGACTCATTTTGAAGCAAGTGAGAGCGAAGTTCGCGGCCTACTCAAAGAATTTTGGCAAACTTATCAACGCTACATTGGTGGGCACTTTACTAGTGATATGGATAAGTCCAAGGCGCTGGCACTGTTTGAGTTAGAAAGCACAGCAACGCAGGAAGAGGTCCGAAAACGTTGGCGTAAACTGGCTTTTCGTTGGCATCCTGACTGTGAAGGTGGTGACGCTGACCGTTTTAGAATGTTATGTAAGGCGTGGAACGTCCTTCGAGACAAGTAATAAAGGCAGCACAAATCGGCTGCCTTTATATTTGCGATGTCGTCGGTTAGTGTGACGGCTTGAATTGAGATTTACGCATACGGTTTAATGCTGCCATCACATCCAGTGTGCGAGGCTTAGCTAAGTCACCTTGTTTTGGTAACGATGCATGCCATTCTGCAGATAACATCTCTTCGATTTCTTTCGCTGGATTTTCACACCAGCCTGGAAGTTGTGCCAACTGGAACCAAAGCCAACCAATCGTGTTCACTTCGTCAGCGGATTCCAACTGTTCCAAAGCACTTAAATCGGTAAATTCCTTACCGAAGCGAAGTGAATCTTTGCCCTTGGCATTCACGCGGAACTTACCATCGGTCAGGATATTCATTAACGCCACACGGTTTAACGCTCGTGGACGGAACGTTTTCAATGCTTCTTCCGATTCGTTATGACGCTGAGTTGGGTGCTGAGCAATGACCTGTTTCGCTTTCTCAGTAACATCGACCGCTTGGTAGTCGTGCATCTGAATAACGGTATCCGCCACATCCAGATAATCACCAGAGCCACCCATTACGATGATCGTGGAAATATCGAGTTCATCTCTGAGTTGTCCGATGCGATCGACCAGTGGTGTAATCGGCTCATCGCCTTTCGCCACTAATGCCTGCATGCGCTCATCACGAATCATAAAGTTTGTTGCCGAGGTATCTTCATCGATAAGCAGAGAGGTTGCTCCCGCTTCGATGGACTCTTGCAGCCATGCGGCTTGAGATGTTGAACCTGACGCATCTTGGGTCGCAAAATCAGCGGTATCTTTACCCATTGGTAGATGATTAATGTAGTTCGACAGATTTAAGTGATGAACACAGCGTCCATCTTCAGCGCGAATCTTCATTGATTTATTGTCAGTAACAACATACTCACGACCATCTTCTGGAATGTGATCGTAAATAGAACGTTCAATAGCATTCAGTAAGGTGGATTTACCATGAAAACCGCCACCAACAATGAGCGAGATGCCTTTTGGGATACCTAAACCGGTAATATAACCTTTGTTTGGAGCATGCAGAGTCACTTGTAGCGATTCCGGTGCCTTAAATTCGACGGCATCTTTCATCGGTAAGTCACAGTTACCAGCCACGCGAGGAAGAACACTGCCATTTGCAACGAATGCAACTAAATTATTGGCTTCCAATTGTTCTCTAAGCGCATCTTGATCTTCCACAACCTGACAATGCTTTATCAGCGCATCTTTATCTAGCTCACGTTCGAGCGTTGCACGTCTAATAAATTTAGGTAAGTGGAAAGTCAGAATGTTATTGGCCTTCTTACCAAGTACTGAGCGGCCTTCAGCTGGAAGATTCACTCGAAAACGCAGTTCAATACCTTCTTCAGTAAACAGAACGGCGGTATTGTCGAGTACCGTTTGGCCGTTCAAAGCAATGGAAACGGAGTTTTCTTGCTTGGCAAAAAGGTCAAAACTGCGAGCGATAAAATCTCGTGCAGCTCGCTGGAACGCCGCGGATTCATTTCTTAACCACTCAAGACCAGTTAGAGACCATTCGCGAGTTGCACGCAAGCGAGAAGCAGAAGCATAAGGGTCACCTTGAATGTGGTCGATAAACAAAGTGAAATCAGTAAAGTCATATTGACCTTTGATTTGCTGGTAAGCACGGTAGTTCTGCTTTTCAATTTTCTTAAGCGTGGCAGTTAACTGATCCATGAAAATATTGGCCTTTTTATTAGAAGCGGGCGGCGATTATAGGAATCGCCGACTATAGAGTAAAGCAGTATACGGCAATACCGGTAAGACTGACCGCTAAACTGGAAAATCCATAGCGAATTTATTTAGGCGCAAACTCGGACGGATAGGTGGGCCGCTCATCTAATGGACGCTGACTGAGTAGACCTTGCTCAAATTCATTACAGGGCATGGGTTTGCCGTAGAGAAATCCTTGTACTACGTCGCAGCCTTCATCAATTAAAAACTGCTCCTGGCTTGTAGACTCAACACCTTCCACGACGACGTGAAGCTCAAGTTTTTTGACGATGTGGATAATGGAGCGAATAATTGCTCGGTCGTTTTCTGATTTATCCATTTGCTGTACAAAGCTCTTATCAACTTTTATGGCATCAAATGGGTACTTCTTCAGATAACTAAATGAGGCGAATCCGGTGCCAAAGTCATCAAGTGACAATGTCACGCCAAGCTGATGAAGTTTATTGAGTGTTGTCACCGCAAGTGTTTCATCGGCGATTAAGGCACTTTCAGTGACTTCCAATTCGATAAACCGAGGTGGGAGATGAAACGCTTCGAGAAGGTGCTCAACCTGGTCGGCAAAGTTGACGTTTTGTAATTGAATAGGAGAGACATTAACCGCAATTTTAAAGTTATCCGTCATCTCTGACCATTGCTTGGCTTTTGCTATCGCGGTACGAAGAACAAATAATCCGACTTCAAATATTAAGCCATTCTGCTCGGCCATTCGGATCAATGCTTCGTTGGAGACGTCACCTAATACCGGATGCCGCCAACGCAATAAGGCTTCAGCGCCAACCCATTCGTGCGTGGTAGGGTTAACCTTTGGCTGAAAGTAGAGCATGAGATCATCATTGCGTACGGCTTGTAATAAATAGCCTTCTAGCTGGCTATGGTTGTTAAGGTCGTTTGAATGACTTTCACTAAAGTATCGGTATGCTTCCCCAGATTCTTTACACAACAGCATGGCATAACAGGCGTTTTGCAGCAGTTGCTTGGCGTTGCTATTTCTTTGGGCCCTGACCACACCGATGTAGGAGTGTAAGTGAACCTCAGTCCTATTATTGTAAAAGTTGCCCACGCTTACGCTGGAAATCTCTTCAAGTAATTGATTGAGCTTGCCCTCTACATCATCCCCAGAGACTAACAGCACCAAGTCATTAGAACTCGGTCTTCCTGTAACAAAACTGGAAACACGTTCGGAAAGGCGCGAATGAAATTCTTTGAGTATTTCGTCAAAGGCTTCGAATCCATATCGTGTTTGTATACTTCTCGCGTTACTAAAGCCGATATTGATGATGACGAGAGATTGCATATCATCTTTAAGCGCTTGAAGAGATTTTTCAACTACCTGCTCTAAAGCGGACCGATTTAAGAATCCCGTGCCTTGATCGTGAGTTTTCTGATAGCTTACTTGTTTCTCTGCAGCTTTGCGCCGATCGATTTCTTTGGTTAATGAATAACTTAGTTGCGCAAGGTCTGTGGTTCTGTTTTCGACACGGTTCTGTAGTTCATGGTTCAGGCGCAATAGCTTGTGCTGCTGAAACACCACCGCAAGCTGAGCTTCGATGGAGTCTTTGAACGTGCTCATTAACTGAAGATACGTTTCACTGAACTTGTTAGCTTTAGAGTCAAGCATACAAATAGTCCCGAATACCTCGCCATTGGGCCAAAGTAACGGAAGGCCAGAATAGGATACCATTCCAAGTTTTATATCGGGGTTGCTGCACCACGCTTCGTCTTCTGGGGCGTAAGGAACTATCAGCTCCTGCTGGTTATTAATTACATACTCGCAATATAAACCGCTGCCGTGTGATTCCTTATCTCCGGGTTTGTAAGGGTTTCCTGGCGTGTTGCTTGAGGTATTTACTTCAAGGTAGTCCTGGTGGGCACGCATGATAAGTGTGGTCGGCACTTCACCTATTTGAGCAAGCAGGTTGACTATCTCTTGCCAACTTTTTTGCATGGAGTCAGGGATTTTATAATCTAATGTCTGAATTCTCCCCATATTGTCGTCCTTTACTGTAGTTTCACATCCTGTGAATTGAAGCCTATTGTGGCATTCGTTATTTATATCACTGCTTATACTCATTAAGTATAGAGGTGGGTCAGCGCGAGATATAAAAAAGTCCTGAAAATGATTCAGGACTCTTAATAGTTGCAAGTTGTCTCAGATCTGAAACACGCGAAATGACACTTAAGGTTTAAGTAACGCTAGGTCTTCGATTGAAACGTCTTGAGAGTAGTCGACATCAGCAAAGTTGAAGCCATTGAGCTTCATGAATTCATCTTTGAAACCCTGATAGTCGCCAACCTGCTTGAAGTTATCGCCGTTCATTTGCTCAACAAGCTGTTTTACCTCTTGCTGTACTTGTGGGTCTAATTCAAGGTCATCGATTCTGATCAGCCTTTCGCCATCCACGGGAACAGTTGTGTGACTGTACAGCTTGGTGGTGAACAAGCGTTGCATCTGCTCAATGCATCGCTCATGCGTGCCTTTTTCTTTCATAACACGGTAAAGTGCCAGTAAATAAGGCGATAAGGCGGGGATGAACACACTCGCTTTGGTAACGAGCGCTTTACAAACGGTCGCATAAGCGCCACCACCAAAGTTAGCCAGCTTGAGGTTTAATGCATGGCTGGTCTGGTGCAGATCGATTTTTGCACGACCTAAAGTACCGTCCAAATAAATAGGGTGAGTGAGTTCTGGTCCCATGTATGAGAATGCGATGGTTTGGCAACCTTCAGCAAGTGACTCTGCATTGATTAACGCATCAATCCAGCTTTCCCAGTCTTCGCCGCCCATCACTTTGATGGTAGCTTCTGCTTCCTCTTCGGTTGCAGGCTGCAGAGTGCTCTCTACCCACTGATCATTTTCCAGCATGATAGACGCGCCAGTGACCGGTTCACCAATCGGCTTGATGACACTGCGCCAGAACTCAGCACTGTTTGGTTTTGGACGAATACCTGTCGCCAGACTGTAAATCACTAAGTCTACTTCACCTTCGAAATAGGTCTCAATAGCCTCAATGACTTCAGTACGTACAGTGTCTGAGAACGCGTCGCCGACAATATTGATTGCAGTACGACCAGCATTATTCGCTTCTTGTTTGAAAAAGATATTGTTGTACCAGCCAGCACTACCAACGCCTTTCTCCGATGGACCATGTTCAAACGAGACGCCAATGGTATCGGCTTCTGCACCACCGAAAGTAAGCGCAATGCGAGCGGCAAGCCCAAAACCAGAAGAGGCACCAATAATCAAAACCCGTTTCGGTCCGTTTTTGATTTGCGGTGCTTGTTTTACGTAATCTATTTGCTCTTTTACTGATGCATGACATCCGTATGGATGTGCAGAACGAGCAACAACACCTTGAATTAAAGGTTCTATTCGCATGTTGTTATCTAACCTCGATGAATGAAATCGTGTTCAGAATAACCTAAAGTTAGATAACACTTATTGAGCTAGACCATTAAAACTACAAATGTTTAATCAATTCTTGAGCAACGAAATCAGCGATCCATGGCTGCGCTTCCGGCTTAGGGTGAAGGCCGTCATTCATCATCCAGTCTGGCTTCGTAACCAGATGCTCCAGAAAGAAAGGCATTAATTGCACTTGCTGATGTTCTGCTAATTTTGGATAGATATCGTAAAACATGTCACTGTAACGTTTGCCGTAATTTGGCGGCACACGAATTTGCATCATGATGACTTCCGCACCAAAATCTTTGATCATAGTAATCATTTTGGAGAGATTTGACGTAATAAGCTTAGGCGGGAAACCTCGAAGGCCATCATTTGCACCCAGTTCAATGAGAACGATGGATGGTGAATGTTGTTCAAGAAGTTGAGGAAGGCGGGCCAGACCATTGCCAGTGGTATCACCTGAGATACTGCCATTAATAACTGTTACAGTTTGGCCATGTTCTAAAAGAACGTCAGGGAGTAAGCTAGGCCAACTCTTCTCAATCGGCATATTGTAGCCAGCACTTAGGCTGTCACCTAAAACCAGCAGTTTTTCGTTAGCGAACGCCGTAACAGAAAAACAAAAAAAGAGAACTAAGGAAAGTAATCGAATCATGCAAACACCTGTACTCAAAGCACCTATTGTTCAAGCGAATTTAGTTTCTAAACAAGTCTCTACTAATAACGAACGTTTAACAATCCTTAAAGATGTAAATATTGACATCAGAAAAGGAGAAAAAATTGCAATAGTTGGCACTTCGGGGGCGGGTAAGTCGACGTTAATGACGCTTCTTGCTGGCCTTGACACGCCGACATCTGGAGAAATTACTTTACTCGGTAACGAACTATCCAAGCTCGACGATGAAGAGCGTGCGAAGATTCGCGCAGATTCATTGGGCTTTGTTTTTCAGAGTTTCTTATTAATACCGAGTCTTACGGCATTGCGTAACGTGACTCTGCCATGTCTACTGCGTGGGGACGTCGAAGATGAATTAAGAGCCTCTGAATTACTTAAAGCCGTTGGGCTAGAGAAACGGCTTGACCACCTTCCTAGTCAGCTTTCTGGTGGGGAACAGCAGCGAGTGGCCCTTGCACGTGCTTTTATGACGCAACCGGAACTTCTATTTGCGGATGAGCCAACAGGCAATTTAGATCACCAAACCGCTGATAAAGTGATTGAGTTGTTATTTGATCTCAATGAACAGCATGGCACCACGCTCATTTTGGTCACTCACGATAGTCATTTAGCTGATCGATGTGACCGTATTTATCGCATGGAGGCGGGTGAGCTTAAGGAGGCGATATAATGTCTGCATTATCTTCAAGTAACCAGAGCTCAGCAGAGCAGAGTGCCGCCCAGAAACACTCTTCAACCAAAAGCTTAATTCGTTGGAGCCTAGGGGAAATCAAACAAGGCAGCCTTTGGCCGATAAGTGTGGCGCTTGTACTCGTTATCGCCAGTATTTTTGCACTTTCTGCGTTGGCATCACGGATGGAGCAGGTGATCGTAAAACAAGGCAAAGATGCGCTGACTGCTGATGCAGTATTTGTCTCTGCCAACCCTTTAACTGAATCCATTCTGAGTGCGACTGAATCGCTCGAAACCTCCCAAATGACGCGCTTTCCAACCATGGCTTTTAGTGATAACGGCATGCAGTTGATATCCGTGCGAGCGGTCGATGAACAATATCCACTCATGGGCGACTTAGTTCTGACTAACAATCCTTCTGGGCGTGTTAAAGCAGGAGAGTTATGGCTAGACGAACGAATTTTGGCACAGTTGGATGTTAAAAAGGGTGACACTGTCACTATTGGCGATGCGGATTTTATCGTTTCAGGCGCCGTTCTGATGGAGCCAGGCTTAAGCTTTAACCCTTTTCAACAAATGCCTTCGGCGTATATACATCAAAGTGATGTTGCGAAAACAGGCGCGATACAAGTCGGCAGCCGAGTGCAATATCGTTTGTTTATCAAAGCAGACAACAACACACTTAAAAAACTACAAGATACCACTGAATTATCACCGAGTGATCGATGGCGAACTCAGGACAGTTCTAGCCGCAGTAACGAAATCTTCGAACGGACAACACAGTATTTATCACTCACGGTTGCGATTGTGATCATCATGGCTTCGACGACGTTGGTTCTGACCTGCCAGAATTATGTAAACAGTCGAACTCAGACTATCGCCATGTTAAAGAGTCTGGGAGCAAGCCGACGTTGGATTGAAAAATGGCTATTTATTCAAGTGGCGATTTTACTCATCAGTGCGAGTTTGGTTGGGTTGATATTGGGAAGTGGCCTCGAGTACCTGTTACGAATTCCATTGAAAGATTTATTACCTGATCCGCTACCTAGTTACGGTGTCACTCCATTTCTCGTTTCTTTCATCTCCGCGGTGTTGATCACCATTCCTGCACTGGGTATACCATTGTTAGGGCTGATTAAAACACCTGCATTAGAAGTGCTTCAGCAAGGCAAAGCGCAACGCTCATGGAAGCGAATGTTGCTTGTTTTAGTGCCAGTCATCCCTTTGTTAATCTTATATGCAAACAATACCTTAGTTTGGATTGTCCTGATTGGTATCGCGGCACTGTTTGTTGTTCTGGCTTTAGTGAGCGTCTCGCTGACTAAGTTATTTGCAAGCGTCTCGACACAACCAGCTATGAAACTGGCGCTTAGCCGGATCAACCGAACACCAGTCACCAGTGGATTGCAATTCGGTGCTTTGGCTCTATCGCTTATGTTGTTATCCATTATCTGGTTAGTACGCAGCGATATACTCGCAGATTGGGAAAGGACGCTACCAGCTGATGCGCCCAATGTTTTTGCTTTAAATATCGCCGAGTATGAACTCGCGAACTATCTGGAAACGCTGGATAAGAATGGCGTTACCCGGTCACAAGCTTTTCCTATCATTCGAGGACGTTTGACCGAAATTAACGGTCAAAATGTGAAAGACATCGAGTACGAAGGCGAAGAGTCTGATGCAATCCGTCGCGAGCTTAATCTAACCTGGGGAGATAGCTTACCAGAGTACAATGAAGTGCTAGCAGGAGCCTGGACGAATCAAGCGAGCGTTTCTGTCGAATTTGAAGTAGCAAACGAACTCGGCCTAAAGTTAGGTGACAAATTACGTTTTGTTATCAACAGCCAAAACTTTGATGTCACAGTCGATACGATTCGACACGTTGAATGGAGAGATATGAAGCCAAACTTCTATTTTATCTTCTCTGAAGACGTTATGGAGAGTTTGCCAGGTTCATATCTCATAAGTTATCGAATCACAGAGGATAACCAAGCGTTGTTGACCACGATGTCGCGAGCGCATCCGACGGTATCTGTTTTAGATATCCGCACTATGGGTGAAAAAATTCAAGCATTGATTCAACAAATCGTATCTGCAATTACGATTCTTGCCTTGTTGGGAGTGGTTGCAGGGTTGCTACTTATCTTCACGTTATTACGTTTAAGCCTATCACAGCGTCAGCAGGAAATTCGCTTGTATCGGACGTTAGGATCCAGCAAAAAACGTATCAGCACCACATTGTGGGCAGAGTATGGAATCATGGCGTTAATTGCTAGCTGTGTGGCTGTATTTGCAGCGGAACTTTGTGTTGCTGCCGTAATGACGTATGGACTTGAACTTAATGCCCAGATACACCCAGAACTGTGGATAGCTTTACCGCTTGCAACCTTTGTAACGTTGGCATTGGTTGTCATGAGTTTACTAAAAAGATTGTTAACACCAATAAACACTTAATTAGTAAAGCTCTCAAACAGTGATAACTCATCCATGACACTTTTATTGTAGTTATCCACAAAAACAGTGGATAACTTTTGGGATAACTGAAGAGTGCAAAAAGTAGGGTATTTCGACAGGCTTTATGCCGTGGGTGTTGTGGTAAATATCTTATTCACACCTGCCTAAAAATTGCTTTTACATAGAACGCAGTCAAGCACTTTTTCGCACTTTTTTTTGTTTTTAAAAACACGTTTTGAGGTCTATGCAAACCCATGAACTTTTTGTGATTTTAATCATGCTCAAAGACGAGTAGAATTAACCACAAGTAAAGAATTTCCCTTATAAAATATTCAGTGAAGCAATGAAGTCTGAGTTTCCAAGTTATAAAGAAAAACACATCGTTGTTGTTGGTGGCGGAGTAGCCGGATCTACAGCAGCCATTCATTTTGCAGAGCTAGGGTTTAAAGTATCCGTTATTGAAAAGGGTGTGTCCTTAGTGAATGGACCCCCAATCTGTCATCTGCACGCTGGCGGTAACTTATATCGAGAGATCTCTGAGCAACAATGTTTAGACTTGCTCTCTCAATCGATTGATACCATTAGGCTGTACCCACTGTCACTGAATATCCGCCCAACTATTATTGCAGTTCCGCATTCTGATGGTGGTGATCCTTCCACTCTTATCCCACGCCTTGAGGTAATTAAAAGCGCGTACCAAACGTTGGTGGATAAGGATGAACGTAACCGAGTACTTGGCGAACCTAGTGAATATTACAAACTGTACTCGAAAGAAGACTTAATCGAACTTTCGAAACGCACTCAACCCGCCGAGCCGGTCAGTTTTGATGACTGGACCATACCGTTTGCTCAACACGCTGATTTAGACTCGTTGAAATACCCCGTGGTATCCGTCCAAGAGTATGGTTGGAGCGTGTTCAGACTGGCTGCAATTGCATCTCTTACCTTAGAGCAGTTACCTAATGCAGATGTACTCACGCAAGCTGAACTTAAACGAGCGGAGTGGACGGGCGATCACTGGCAATTGAACTATCAGCACAATGGGTCGGACTGTGAGTTAAATTGTGACTATCTGGTGAACGCCTGTGGTTTCGAAACTGGCTCTGTTGATAATGCTGTTGGCGCCAAACGTGACCGATTGGTTGAGTTTAAAGCCGCTTACATCACCCAATGGCAAGCGTGTGATCAGCAATGGCCAGAGGTCATTTTTCATGGCCCTCGCGGTACTGATAAAGGAATGGCACAGCTAACGCCATATGGAGATGGTATTTTCCAACTGCACGGTATGACAAAAGGCATCACGCTGTTTGATGATGGGTTGGTTGCAAGCACAAGCACCTCAGCTCAACCAGAGCTACCTAATCTTCTGTTGTCAAAAATTCGTCTGGGTTGGAAAGAAGAAGCGCTAGAGGCGAGAACAAACAATGCCATCCAGCACATGGCTCAGTTTATCCCTGCATATCACACCGCAGTGAAAGGTGGTAAAGCACTATTCGGTGCCCAGCAGATCCCGGGTAGTGATCCTGTATTAAGAGCTGCGGATGTTACTTTTGAACAAAACAACTATGCGCGAGTGGAAATAGTAAAAGCGTCTTCTACTTTGTTGGCCGCACAAAAGATACTGCATCATTGGTTTGATATCGAACCGCAACAAGATGTCGAGTTACAACACCCAGTTGCCATTCATTGGAGTGAGCAAGATGTCGAGAAATATGCAATACAACTGACTCAAGAACGCGATTATCCAAAGTCGCTCGCTGAACGTTACGGCATGTAATCCTGTTCTTTGCATTAATTGGGCTCAGTAGCCAAAAAACTGAGCCCATTGACACCACAAGTCTTGCAACCTCAATCTATCACCTTTTACAAACGTTACCTTTTGACCGGGCTTTGCTTGCGCCAGTCTTGGTAAATCTATTCTTGCTACACATCCAAGCTTCGGGTAACCACCTATGGTTTGATGGTCGTTGAACAGTACAATCGGATTGCCATCATTGGGCACCTGTATTGCGCCAAGAGCGATACCTTCAGACAGTATTCCATCGTACGGCGGTGTAATTGTGTCGCCTTGTAGCCGGTATCCCATGCGATTGGAATCCGGTGAGATGGTAAACTCACTTGAGTAAAGGGCATCTAACGCTTCGACATCAAAGTCATCATACTGGTAGCTTTCTATCACTCTTAACTTAACGGGTAGGTTGTAGTCGGGCTTAAAGCGAAAGGTCATTTGTCTCGGTTTATGCTGGGGTAATCGGTGAGGGGTAAACGGCAATATATCAACAGTTTGCAGCGCACTACCTTTAGCGTCCAGGCCACCAAGTAACTCTCTACAAACCGTTGATGAGCTTCCAAGATGTTCTGCAATATCGAATCCGCCTTTCACCGCCAAATAAGCTCGCAATCCATTTTTAGGCATGCCAAAGTGAAGTTTCTGGCCTGTTTTTAGTATGAAGTCAGACCAATTCGCAATTGGTACTCCGTCAACTTTTGCGTTTAAATCACCACCACAGATAGCGAGATGGCAATTATGTAACGCAACAAACGTCGCGTTTCCTAATGTAATTTCGACGGTAGAACAATTTACTGGGTTGCCGAGCAGGTAGTTTGCCCAACTATACGCGTAATCATCGACAGGGCCACCTTGGGTAATACCAATATGCGCTAAACCAAAACGACCAAAGTCTTGAATCAATGAAAGTGGTCCTGGTTTTTCTACTCGCAATCCCGCGTCACTCATAAAACTCCTCCTAAGTCGATAAATTCCTGTTTAGTAATTGCAGAAAACGTCACCCTGTCACCTACATCAAACGGAATGAAGGGAGGAGTATCAGAAAATAAAGCGAGCGGACTTCGGCCAATAATATTCCACCCGCCCGGACTATCCGATGGATAGACCGCCGTTTTACTGTCAGCAATGCCTACGCTACCGGCAGGAACACGGGTTCTAGGGGTGGTGAGTCTTGGCATAACCAGCTTGTCACAAACATCGGATAGAAAGGCAAAACCTGGCGCAAACCCTATAGCAGAGACGCTATAGACCGTTTGAGTATGCAGGTCTATTACGTCTTGCAAGGATAAACCACAATTGTTAAATCGTTCTAAATCTAATGCGGTTTCTTCTGAGTAATAAACAGGAATCGAAATATTGTTAGGCTGTCGGCGGTCATACAACTCAGGTTCGAACTGGCGGAGAATATGGTTTACTTTATCAATCAGACTGCTTTCATCGATTCTAAAGGGCAGGTAGTCAATTAAGACGGTTCTATAAGAAGGAATAACATTCATGGTAACACTGGCCAGATGTTCCCTTATTTGGCGAGCTACTTCTCCGATGTGCTCCTCATGAATGCACTCCTCAAATCTTACTAGGATACTGGATTCCGAGACAGCTGAAATATTAAACGTTTCCTGTTGCATTAATTCCCTCCAGAATACAGGCTCTGACGAATTTTTTTAATCAAAGCAATGGACTCTTCGTTATCTCCGTGAACACAAATTGTATCGGCTTCGAGAAGAATATAATTACCCGATGCGGTTTTTACACGGCCTGATTCCGCTAACATGCGTACTTGTTCGAGAATGGCATGTTCAGTTTTTAAGACTGCATTTGGCTGCGTTCTTGGCGTAAGCATGCCATTGTCTTGGTAAAGTCTGTCTGCAAATGCTTCGAACAGCAATGGCACATCAAAGTCATCTGCAATTTCTAAGTATTTTTCGTTCTCTTGCGATGCAAGAATCATCAACGGCACTTTGAATAAAGCAGCAGCCTTAACAACAGCTCGAAAAACAGCATCGTTTTTCATCATGTCGTTATACAGCGCACCGTGGGGCTTGATATAGCCAATATCAGTATACTGAGCGCGGCAAAGTGCTTGTAACGCACCAACCTGATAAACAACCATGTTCGTGATCTCATCACCCGTCATACTCAATGAACGACGCCCAAAACCCTGTATATCGGGATAGCCCGGATGAGCACCAATTTCGACATCATTCATATTGGCAAGAGTGATGGTTTCATGCATCACGTTTGGATCGGATGCGTGAAACCCACAGGCGATATTGGCCATATCAACATGAGGCATTACGTCTTCATCGGCCCCCATTTTCCAAGAGCCGTAGCTTTCGCCCATATCGCAATTTAGTGTGAGTTGTTGTTTATTCAGTGTCATACGTTCAATTTTACTCAAGCAATCAACTGACGATGCAGGAAGATACGCCTGGTTTCAGTGATTAAGTTCATTATTTAAACAGTTAAACGAGGTAAGTCTCGTTACAGTATTAACTTTAGATTATTTGAATTGATTCGAATATTTAGGTAATTCATTCTATTTCAATTCATTTTTTATGCCGTTGTCGATGATTTTATTCACCACCGTGTTACGCTTTGCGCCCTAAATAAGGAATGGGTTGCATATTCATCTTCGGTTGTTTGATTGTTATCTGACTACGGGGCATTAAATGTCATTACGAATAAAACTTATTTGGCCAACTTTAGTTTCTATCGCTGCCATCTTCGTCATCAGTAAAGTTTACATCTATCATGCCGTGCATCTGTCGTCAAAGGTCAAACTTGCTGAAGACACGCGGCTTTTAATTAACATCGCCTCACATTCAATTAAAGATGCGCTTAGTGTAAACGACAAGCAAAAGGTTGAATCAATTCTTTCTGAGCTACTGCAGCAATCCGCCATTGCAGCCGTTCAATTAAAAGACAGCGACAAGCGGACAATCACTTTTTTAAGTAAAGATGGAGTAACCCTTACTCAACTGAATGAAATGAAAAGCTCAGGAAGCAATGCGGAATCCGAATACGAGTATATAGAAGTTGCCATTACCCATTACGGCTCTATTGTGGCATTGATAGAAGTAAAGTTAACTAACCCGAGCGTTCTGATGTTGGTAACAGATGGCATAATAGGAACCCTTATCTTGCTGCTGGTTGACGTACTTTTACGAGCCCTTACAGATCGTTCAGCTTTTAAACCATTACTGGATCTTAAACTTGCGGTAGACGATTTCGGCTCTGGCCATCAGTTTAAGGTAGAAAGAGGGCATGATTTACGCGATGAAATAGACGAGTTACTTTGCTCATTTGAAAGTATGGTAACGAAACATCGACAACGTGATAAACAGCGCCAACATAACCTAGAATCCCTGAAACAAGAGAACTGCTTTCTTCAAGATGTTATTGAATCATTACAGTACGCCCTGATTACGGTAGACCGTAAAGGAATGATCATTCACTGTAATTCAGCGACTTATCAAATTTTTAATCGCAATAACCATCACTTATTGCAAACGCATGTTCGCGATCTCATTAAAACAAAAACAGGCCGTGAGCTCGCCCAATTTCTAGAAAAATCCTCGCAATGCAATGAGATGACACTAACGGATGTGGATAGTAGCCGTCAATTTAATGTATCAAGCCGATACCTTTCAGACCAAAGTTGTATGTTGTTCGAGGTTCGGGACGTTACAGAGTTAGAGGCTTCACTGAGTCGAGAACACATTGCTGGGCGAGTGTTTGAAAGTAGTCAGGATGGCCTAATCGTTCTCGATCATAAAGGGGTGATAACAATGATTAACCCTGCGGCTTCAAAGTTGATGGGGGTAGCGAACGACCAGTTAGTTGGAAAGCCGTTAATTAATAATATTCGCCATTTAAAACTGAGGAGAATGGTTCCACATATTGTCCAGTCCCTTACAAATTATGGTATTTGGCAGGGGGAAATCTTAGAGGAGAATCGCCTAGGCAAGCTTATTCCGATGTTTGCGAAAGTAAACTGTATTGTAAAATGCGAAAGAAACAGCCTTTACGATTCAGTGATTGTACTTACCGACCTTTCTGATGCAAAAGAGATGGAACGCTTAGAATACCTGGCGCATCATGACCCGCTGACCGGATTAGCGAATCGTGCTAAATTCAACGCAGAGTTAGAAGATCTGGTACAAAGATCAGCCTACGTCCGAGACGAATTTGCGGTACTTTATTTAGACTTGGATGGATTCAAAGCAATCAATGACACCTACGGGCATGACGCTGGCGATGAAGTGCTGAGAATCGTGAGCAAACGACTTGTATCCGCAACAAGACACGGTGATTTGATCGCCAGGCTGTCTGGTGATGAGTTTGCAATGCTGGTCAACCCAGCTAATCAGACTATCGTCACACGCATTGCGGAACAGTTACTGACCGCAATATGTAATCCGATTCAATATGGTCAAAATGATCTACAAGTAGGCGTAAGCATTGGAGTGAAGCTGGTGAGTATCAATGAGCGAGATGCCGCCCGCGTTTTGAAAAGTGCGGATACTGCGATGTACCAAGCTAAAAAATCCGGAAAAGGGCGAGCAATATTAATGGGATATGAGTTGTAAGAGACAGTTTTAATTAAAGCGTTAAAGCTTTAGACTATCCTTATTCGCGTCAGAAGGAACATAAAATGAAAGTACTTGTTACAGGCGGTATGGGCTATATCGGAAGCCACACTTGTATTCAAATGATTGAAGCTGGTATGACACCAGTGATTTTAGACAACTTATATAATAGTAATCCTGCCGTATTACACCGCATTGAAAAAGTTTGCGGAGTAAGTCCGAAGTTCATTAAGGCTGATATTCGCGATAAAGCAGCGCTAGTTGATGCGCTGCAAAGCAATGATATTGAAGCGGTTATTCATTTCGCTGGTTTAAAAGCCGTTGGTGAATCCGTAGCGAAACCACTAGAGTATTATGATAATAACGTAAACGGTACTTTGGTATTGGTTGATGCAATGCGTGAAGCTGGTGTTAAGTCATTAGTATTTAGTTCTTCAGCAACGGTTTATGGTGATCCAGCTTCTGTGCCAATTACAGAGGATTTTCCAACAAGTGCTACCAATCCATATGGTCGCAGTAAATTGATGGTCGAAGAGTGTCTTACAGACTTTCAAAAAGCGAACCCAGATTGGAGTATCACTCTGTTACGTTATTTCAACCCAGTTGGCTCTCATCCAACAGGTGAGCTTGGTGAAGACCCTCAGGGGATTCCAAACAACCTGATGCCATTTATCTCACAAGTTGCCGTTGGTCGTCGTGAGTTCCTGTCGGTATTTGGAAACGACTACCCAACTCCAGATGGTACAGGAGTTCGTGACTATATCCATGTTATGGATCTTTCTGACGGTCACGTAGCAGCATTAGAGAAAGTAGGTAACAAATCAGGACTGCATATTTATAACTTAGGTACAGGCAAAGGTTATAGCGTCCTTGAAATGGTTGAGGCTTTCCAAGCAGCGAGTGGCAAAGAAGTGCCTTACAAGCTGGTTGAGCGTCGCCCAGGCGATATCGCGGAATGTTGGGCGGATCCGTGTAAAGCGGCTACTGAATTAGGCTGGAAAGCAACCCGTACGCTTGAAGAAATGACGAGTGATACTTGGAGATGGCAATCTCAAAATCCGCAAGGTTATCCTGAGCTGAACTAATGCATTTAACAAGTTTATAACCTAAAAGGCGCAGTTTTGCGCCTTTTTTGATCTAAATCGTAAAAATCGTAAATTTGAGGTTAAAAGCTAGCAACGAATCCTAGACGTGCTAAACTATGCCCGACTTCAAGTTTTGGTCTTTTCTTTCTCATAATCACTGGGGTAGTTCATGGAACTCGGTCTAATCATCGCTTTCATCGTAGCAGCAGCTGTAATGGTGAAAAAAGAGATGGCACAGCAGTAAATTTTCATTTTCCATACTTTTCTTTACCTTTTAGAAATGAAAATTTGATAAAAAGCCAGCATTTAGCTGGCTTTGTTGTATCTAAGGATTAAGTCATCATTTTTAATTAAGTTTCCTTCTGATTCTACTCATCTAACCGTATCTTTAATTCCAAACCGCCTAGATTCGACCCAACTCAGACATGGCTAACCAGCAACTGACGATCGTATAATCAGGAAAACGTTGCAAAATAGGCATTTCTCGTCATTACTAATCAATGTGTTATATTGTTGTTTCTTGATTTATTAACTGTCTGATAAGTCACCACTCGTGTGGTATACATCAGGTAAAGGAAGTTAATGTGCACAGTCCGATCACTTTAGAAGCGCTCCATATTTTGGATGCAATAGACCGAAGAGGCAGTTTTGCTGCAGCCGCCAATGAATTAGACAGAGCTCCTTCGTCACTTAGCTACCAAATTCAAAAACTTGAGCAAGACTTAGATATCATTATTTTCGATCGCTCAGGGCATAAAGCTCATTTTACCGAAGCTGGTAAACTCATCCTTGAACGCGGGCGAGATATATTGAAGGCCAGTGAAAAGCTGGTAAACGACGCTACGGTATTGGCAAATGGGTGGGAATTAGATATCACCGTTGCATTCGATGGCATTATTCCTGTTTGTAACTTTTTTCCTATGGTGGATGCGCTATCTGAAGTCAGTTCTACCCGAGTCAGATTGCAAGAAGAGATTTTGGCAGGTGGTTGGGAATCGCTCAACACAGGCCGTTCTGATCTATTGATTTGTCCATCCCTGGACACGCTTCCTCAAGAAGTGAAGTCAGAAAAAATAGGTAAGATGACCATGCTTTGGGTTGCTGCTGCAAACCACTATGTGCATAAACGCAGCGGTGATTTTGATGAAGCGGCAAGAGAAAAGTATCGTATTATTGCGATCGCAGACACGGCTCGAGAGCAACCAGCGCTTTCAATGAATATTATTCAAAAGCAACCAAGGTTAACGGTCACCAATTTTACAGCGAAGGTTGATGCACTCAGAGCGGGGCTAGGTATCGGAACACTGCCAAGCCAAATAGCTCAGCCGCTGATTGAAAGTGGAGAGCTCAAGTTGATCGAAGGTACGGAGCCAATACCTATGGACGTCATTCTCGCGTGGCGTCGAAACACAATGGGAGAGGCTAAATCCTGGTGTATTCAATATTTGAAAAAAAATTGGGCGTTAAAGTGACCTTGTCACAAAAGTATTGGGTTTTTCAGCACTAAGTTTTGTTTCCAGACAAGACAAAGCCCAGCTTGAACGATTCTATCCATGTAGAAAACGTCGAAAGCTGGGCCTTCATTCTAGTTTAACGCTAAGACCATATCTGCAATACCATCTTCAAACTGAACATCAATATCAAACCCGAGGCTTTGTGCTAACATCAGCATTCCACGATTAGTCGGCATTGTCATTCCTGATATTTGCTTAGTGCCTTTAACTTGGCAATAGCTAATGATTTTTTTCATCAATACCTTGCCGAGGCCTTTTCCTTTTAGATCAGAGCGAATGAGAATAGCAAACTCAGCGTCGCTATTATCGGGCGTGATCAGAGCGCGGGCTACGCCAATAATTGATGGGCCGCTCTTATCAAATGCGACGGCGACAAATGCCATTTCTCTGTCGTAATCGATTTGAGTAAAGTTAGCCAAAGCCTCGTGGTTGAATTCACCAACTTCGGAGAAAAATCGCTTGTAAAGATCTTCTCTGGATACGTTATTGATGAATTGAGCATGTAGAGGCTCATCTTCAGGCAAGATAGGGCGAAGTAAGACTGGTTGACCGTCGCGCAGAGTGACCGTTTCAACAAACTCTGCCGGGAAAGGGCGGATAGCAAGACGCGTTTGAGCATCGCCTTCATATTTTGTTAACGTCAAATCCGCATCAATGATCGTCAAATCGTTCCCAGACACGAGTACTGGATGGATATCCAGTCTGTGTATTTCTGGTAACTCAACCGCCATCTGCGAAATACGAACCAAGAATTTCGACAGTTCGGTAATATCGAAAGCATCTTTATGCTTTTGCAAGCGGATCTTGCCTGATTTCAAAGCAACCACGACTAAATAACGCGCCAGAGTCATGTTTAATGGCGGTAACGCGGCCACGGCATCTTGAGCAATATTCCATTCAGAACCACCTTGACCAAGCAATATCACCGGCCCAAATACTTTGTCTACAGCAATACTGATTCGTATTTCTTCAGCACTGCCAAGTTTAGCCATACCTTGTACCAAAAGGCCGTGGACGTTAGCAGATGGATAGCTAAGTTTTACAGCATCTAGAATCGAATTTGATGCACTCGAGACTTCATTACTGTTTCTCAGGTTGAGGGCAACACCATGAACGTCTGACTTGTGTGGAATATCAGGAGAGCGCAGTTTTACCGCTACCGGATAGCCGATATTTTCCGCCATATGTACCGCTTCTATTGCATCGGACGCGATCCACGTTGGCAGCACATTGAAACCAAACAGTTTAAAAAGTGGGCTAGTCTGGTGTGTATCTAGTGACACTGTGTTTTTATCCAGTAGTCGTTCATTTACCCATTCCATAGCAGAATTGATGCTTCCCGAGTGCAACGGTTCTGCCGTTGTTGGTGTTTCCATCAGTTGCTTTTGGTTTCTGCGGTATTCCACAAGGTGCATGTAGGCAACAACTGCACTTTCTGGTGTTCGATAAGTCGGTATTCCCGCTTGAGTGAAAGCAAGACGAGCCTCACGAGATGTTTGTTCTCCCGACCAGTTAGTCAGGATGTTAAAGTGCTTATGCCTCGGATGGGACTTAATCGCTTCAATCACATCGTACGCCGTATCTAGTGGATCAGAAACAGCAGAAGGGCTGTGCATAATCAAAATTGCATCCGCACAATCGTTGTTCATTAAAGCATTTATGGTGTCGACGTAGCGCTTTTTGGTCGCATCACCAGAGAGGTCGATGGGGTTCACTTCTCGCCAGTTTGGCGGCAGAACGGCTCTCAATTGCTCGGTCGAAGCTTCATCAAGCGTCGCTAAATTACCGCCACGTTCGAAAAGCGTATCCACGGCCATCACTGCAGGCCCACCGCCGTTGGTAATGACCGCTAGTCGTTCTCCACGCAGGGGGACTGAGTGGGTTAGAGTTTCTACCGCTGCAAATAACTCATGAGTATTACTAACCCTCAACATACCTGTTCTGCGGATCGCAGAATCATAAATAATGTCTAAGGTATCGCCGTCTTGCTGCTCAAGCGTATTCATCTCTTTCGACCGTCCTGCTTTTAAAACAAGAATACGTCGATTTCGGGACGCCGCTCTGGCCGCTGATAAAAAGCGGCGAGCATCACTGATCGAGTCAACGTAGAGCAAGATGGCCTCGGTATGTCCGTCCATACTCAAATGATCAAGTAAATCGGCAAAATCGATATCCTGACCTCGTCCAATCGAAATAAATGACGAAAAGCCGATATTTTTGTCGTTCGCCCAATCCAGAACAGTTGTACAAACGGCGGCTGATTGAGAAATAAAAGCAATTTTCCCTGGTTTGGCAGCAACCGGAGAAAACGTACAATTGAAGTTGTGCCAAGGGAGAATAATGCCAAGGCTGTTGGAACCCAAGACCCGAATATTAAGCGAAGACACATCGACGATTTGAGTGTCATCAGAGATTACGATAGCGAACTGAGTTCCACGCTCGTCTAATTCCTTGAGAAGCTTTTCATTACGTGAAGCGTTAGTACAAAGAATCGCGATATCTGGAGTCAAGGGCAGGGAAGCGATGTCAGGATAAGCGATAACGCCTAATACACTTTTATGTTTTGGCGTTACTGGCATAATCGCGCCACCAAAACCACTTTGAAGAAGATTGCGCATGACCACGTGACCCGCGCGTAACTCTCTCGGTGATGCGCCAACTACCGCAACTGAATCAGGTTTAAAAAGCTTATGTAGTTTATTCATGCAGATTCCTTGCCTTTAACACGATATTGTTGAGAGCTTTACTGGATGGATATCAATAATCATAAACGAATACTTCTTAGAGAAAACATGCCAGAGATAAACAACGGAGAAAAACTGTACGAAGCTTGTAGAGTTTGTGTCACTCATCACATCAAAAAGGCAGTTTATTGTATTTGATGCTTGATAATCGAGCCTCCTATCGGCATGATTTATCGTAATATTTGTTCAGAGCGTTTGTTATTCATGAAAAAGACCGCAATCATCGGCTTAACCCTTCTTCTTTCCGCTTGTGCATCTGAAACCTACACTACGGATGTTACCTCAGAGAGTTTTCGCGAGGACTATTCTTCAGATGTCATATCAAAACCAATTATGGCGTCTGAAAATGCCGTCGTTGAGAAAGATGTAGCACCAACAGTGGTGAAAATGACACCTAAACCTGAAGAAAAGAAAGTCATAAAACTGACTCCTAACGATCAGGTAAAACCGGTTAAGATCATGCCACCAAGCAAGGATCAATCAGCAGTTCAACGTTTCGGATACACCATTCAAGTTGTCGCTGTTGGTAGTGAAGATAAAGTGACTCAGTTCACCAACAAACTACCGCAAAGTGAGCAGCCGATTTGGGCTAACTACAAAGTAGTCAATGGCACCAAATGGTACTCCATTTTATACGGAGATTATGCGACAAGTGCGGAAGCACAAAAGGCGATCGCAACGCTTCCAGTTCAATTGCGTCAGTTAAAGCCTTTTGTCAAAAGCATTGATGCGATTAAAAATTCGGCATATCCGACGCTTAATAAACTAAACTGATCAAACTAAGTAGGGGGCATATCGCTCCCTTTTTAATTTGTTCAAATCGTACCCGAACGATACGCCTCACAGTAAAATAACTGTACGTCACTTCTCAAAGGGTTATCATAACAATAAGTATCTTTTGTAGGTCACGGAAAGATTGATTCATGATTAAAAATATTCTTCTATTATGCGGTGGTGGCTCTTCAGAGCACGAGATATCATTGCTGTCTGCTAACTTTGTCGAACAACAACTGAATCTCATTGAGAACATCAAGGTAACGCGTGTAGAGATCAAAAACGAAGGTTGGATGACCGATCAAGGCGAATTGGTTTACTTGGACCTCAATACCAAATGCTTATGTTCTAACGACTCAAATCAGACAATTGACTTCATCGTACCTTGTATTCATGGTTTCCCTGGTGAAACGGGCGATATTCAATCTCTATTTGAAATCGCTGGCATTCCTTATCTGGGTTGCGGACCAGAAGCAAGCAGCAACAGTTTCAACAAAATCACATCGAAACTTTGGTACGACGCACTGGGTATACCGAACACACCATACTTGTTCCTGACTAAAAATAATGAGCAAGCTCATATTCAAGCTCAGCAAGCGTTTGATAAGTGGGGCAAAGTATTCGTTAAAGCAGCAAGACAAGGATCTTCAGTTGGTTGTTACAGCGTAACGGAAAGAGAAATGCTTTCTGACGCGGTTAATGCTGCTTTTGGTTACTCTGATCAAGTTTTAGTAGAAAAGTCAGTTAAGCCTAGAGAATTAGAAGTTGCCGCGTATGAAATGAATGGCGAACTCTATGTGACGAAACCTGGTGAAGTTATCGCGCCTGATGGTACATTTTATTCGTACGATGAAAAATACAGCAGTGCCAGCCACTCATTGACGGAAGTTGAAGCAAAAAGCCTTACACCAGAACAGATAGAGACGATCAAGCAAGAGTCAGAGACCGTATTTAAACAGATGAACCTACGTCATTTGTCTCGTATTGATTTCTTCCTTACTGAAGATGGAGAGATTTACCTGAATGAAGTGAATACGTTCCCGGGTATGACACCAATCTCGATGTTCCCGAAAATGCTTCAAAACAATGGCCACAAATTCCACGAGTTTCTTCAAGACTGCATCAATAGTGCAAAGTAAATAACGTTATTTAACAATAGATTGTGTTAGAAGTGCTTGTGCTGAGCATCTCACTGTATGGATGCTCATTAAATTCTCTTAGACGACTGAAATTGATACAAAAATGGGGCATTTATGGCAGTTGCGACATATAGAGGCTTTAATTTAAAATCCAGTTTGGATGGCAGCCTTTGGAAGGTAAAGATCAAAAGCCACGTCTTGCAAGGTAATCTGACCTCAGTTAAAAAAAGTATTGACTGGTGGTGCGATACTGCTTCAATCATCGATCCAAAAGAATTTGCTTCTCTTGCACAGTCCAGGCAAAGCACCGCAGGAACACAATCAGTTGCTTTTAACGGCTATACTTTAAAAAATGATTCGGGTGAGCCGAATGAATGGTATTGCATGTTTAATGGTAAACTAATCAAAGGCGGTAAGTTGGCCATTCAACGTCATATCGAAGCTTATTTAGCTGCTAAGAAAAAAGCATTGCAGACCCAACAACACAAGAAATAACAGTATGTCCCTAGTATATTCAACGGAAACCGGCCGAATCAAACCGGAAGAAGAGAAAATTGCTCGCCCTAAAGGCGATGGTATCGTGCGTATTCAACGCCAAACAAAAGGCCGTAAAGGTAAAGGTGTTTGTATCGTTACAGGCTTAGACCTTGATGACGCACCACTAAAATTACTTGCAGCAGAACTCAAGAAAGTCTGTGGCTGTGGTGGTTCAGTTAAAGATGGCAACATAGAAATTCAAGGTGATGCGCGAGACAAAATCAAAGCACACCTGGAAAAGAAAGGCATGACCGTTAAACTAGCTGGCGGTTAAGAATCCAGATTGAATTAGAGCGTCTCGAGAGACGCTTTTTTTACATCTGTTTTTCGAAGTTTAGTCATCTGCATTCTTGTTAACTGCTAATTGAAGATTGAGCAATCGCAGATTGATATATCGATATTAGCTATTTTATGGTAAATAGCCTTTATGTTTAATCAGAGCTCTAAAACCTTACAAGTACCTGTGACCACAAATTTAAAATCTGAGAGGGATAGGAGACTTTAAATGATAAGATTTCAAGTAGCACTGCATTTAATTTAACATAACACATATAATGCGCACTGAATTGAGGATCTCACCGGACTCGAAATCACCACCGCCAAACCAGCCGCAGCCATTGATATCCCTGACAATCCAAGCCCGTTATACTTTTTTGCAATGCTTTCCCACATGCTTTTTATAGCTGGATTTTCGTTGCGATCAGCGTGACAACCTAACAAAGCAAGTTCAGGGTCGATACCTGCACCATGTGCAAGAAAAATTGCTTCTTCATCAGACACATAGCGAATGCCTTTTCTTATTTTGCTTATCTTGTTCGGCTGCAAATTCAAATCGTGTGCAATTTGCTTATCTTGTACGTAGTTCTGAGCCTTTTTGTAGGCATTTAATAGTTCATTGGCGTACATGAGCACCTCCTTTTTTTTCCATTCTAGCTCTAAAAGTTCGATTTTTCGCATCTTGTGGATTCGATTTATCGCAATTATAGTTCCGATAAATCGAATTTAGACCGTCTCAGCTTGGGGCGTTTGCCCTTGACGCGTACGTCTTGGCTTTGGCGGTCACTCTTTAGGTTCAACTAAGTCAAGGTGGTTGTTATGAAATACATTCTTCAAGTCGCATCAGGTGTTTTTCCTCGTTTCCTGTCTCACTTCGAGATGACTGATATGGGTCTTACTCCGGTTATTACTGCTCTAAAGCAAGATGCTATTCCTATGTCTCAGAAAGAGGCTCAGTCTCAACTTTTAAAGCTTCAGGCCAAATGGCACAACGCTCAAATTGTGGAGGCGTAATCATGACACGTTCAAAGTTCGTTCTTTGCCAAGACTGTCTCAAAGTCTCAATCTATTCAGATGCTCGTCATAACGAAGACGAACTGTGTTCCTGTGGCGGCCAGTTCTGCGGCTGCTCATCTTGTGACTCCCAAGCGCAACAAATCGTAGATAACGACAAAAATCATGTGCTTCATGGGTTGTCTGATGCTGCGCTTTTTGAGTTGAGCGAGGCATAAGTCATGCGTGAACTGGTTGTCGACTTAGCCTCAGGTAAACAAGAATACATCGAGTTTGTTCAGGTTCATTCGTGGAATTCTACCGAGCATATCGAAGACAACCTGTTCAATCATCGTTTTGATTACGCCGACCACACGCGCCCAGATTACCCAATGGCGGCGCGCGCGATGACTACGCTGGACGCGCAAATCTACTCGCATGATAAGTCAGAATTTATTACGCGCCCTACTTCTAATCCTTGTTTTGACTTACCTAAAACGTTACATCGTAACGGAGCGTTTGCGCCCCATATGACAAGGGCTTACACCGATATCTTAAAGGCTCGCGATGCGATTCAGGCTGCGAGCGCAGTGACTGAGGCGCATGAGCGTTTGACGACTCACGGTTACAGCTATGCAATGTCGGACGATGAGATTACTGACTTAGCAAAACGTAAGTCTCGCGATTTTGCTCGTGTTATTAACGCAATTCCCGAGGAATTCTCACAAGTGCGTTTTGATAAAGTGGTTCAGCTACTCGACTCATTAGGCTTGGCCTTTTCTGAAGACGCAATCAACCATGCCACAACCAACTGTGAACTCTTTGCACTGGTGAATCGTGCGCTGGATGAGCATTGGCTCGTTCGCCAGCTTCGCCGTAAGTGTGCTTACGAGGTTGAATGTGTTGCCCGTGATTTGGCACTCGTTCAACGCCGTAAGCAAGTTTATTGCTCTGATTTCTCGCTACACCGTCAACGTGACCGTAATAGCTCTAACCGTATCGCGTTAGACAATACCGTTGCTTACGACGAAAACGATCTTTCTAACTACTTCACGTTAAGTGAGCTATCGGCCAAGTCGGTTTCTAATCCCGAGGTTCGCCGTTCTGAGATGTTCGTGCGTCTGCGCGGCTTTGAGGAAATCGCACAAGAATCGAATCATGATGCGGTGTTCTTTACCGTGACGGCTCCGTCTCGTTTCCACTGCGTATCGAACGGAAGGACTAACGATAACTGGCTTAACGCAGACAAGCCCGACGCTAAACAGGCTCACGGCCACCTTATGTCGGTCTGGTCAAAGCTGCGTAAGTTCCTCGATAAGAACAAAATCAAAGTGTACGGGATGCGTATCGTTGAGCCACATCAGGACGGCACACCGCATCACCACTTGCTGCTGTTTATGGAAAAGGCGCACCGAAAACTGGTGATTAACGAGTTTCGTCGCTTGGCCATGGTCGATTCACCAGACGAAAAAGGCGCGAAGAAATTCCGCTTTAAGGCTGAGGTGATTGACTGGTCTCAGGGTTCGGCGGTTGGCTACGTAGCGAAATACCTAAGCAAAAATATTGATGGTCAGCATATCGACTCAGATAAGGGCTCGTCTCTTACGGGTTCGGATGCGGCTGAGCGCGTTGTCACTTGGGCTCGCGTTAACCAGATACGCCAATTCCAATTCATTGGTGGCCCATCTGTCACGGTCTGGCGCGAGATGCGTCGTCTACGTGAAGAATTCAAAGAGGATGACGCCTTGTTCACCGACCTAAATCAAGACGAACACTTTCTGTTAGAGAGCGTTCGCCGCGCTGCCGATGAGGGTGACTGGAAAGCCTTCTGTTACGCCATGGGCGGCGTGTTTGTAAAAAGGAATGACCAAACCGTTAAAGCGGAATACACCGTGTCGAATGCGATTGAAAAGCTGATTGCGTCCGGTGGTGAATACTCTCCTACCCGCTACGGCGATATGGCTCAGGCTCGCTTAAATGGCCTGATGTTTCAGAAGGTGTTTATCGCCACTCGTTTCCGTAACTGGAAGACCCAGAACAAAGAGAAATTCTTAAGTGCTCAACAAGGGATCATGTCTAACGTGGTCGATTACTTTGACGCATTAGAGCGCGAACAAGAGTACCAGCGCATGTGTGATGACTTATACAGCCAGTATGAGCAACACCTAGCGATGTATGAAGAAATGGAAGCGTTGCTGCTCACAGCACCAGAGGAAATCATGCCAACCAATAAGGAGGGCGAAGCCCCTCCAGATTGGTGGCACTGATTTCCCTTGGACTTGTGTCAATAACTGTCTTTTCCCATTTAAACCAACAACTAAACGTAAAAATAAGGGCAAACGATTATGAGAATGGAAGGTTTGATTCTGGATGAATCCGATATCACTCAAGAAACCAAGGTAGACCGTAACGGCGAGCAAAAGACGAATGGCAAGTTACGTCTCATCACTACCAATCCGACTGACACGATTGAAGTACGTGTGTCTCCTGAACTGTGGGACAACGGCAAGGCGGGCGAACTGCTTAAACGCACGATTGGTAAGCGCATCATGTTTGACGTTGAGCATAAGAAGTTCAGCTTCGCCAATGACGACGGTAAGCACGTTGCGATTGAAGGCTTCCACCTGTACGCCCTGCCTCAGGCTGGCGACAAGTAAAAGAATACTGAGTCTCGGCAAAGTTTCGGGACTCGTTGTGTGCAATTGGCGTTTATTAAGGGTTCTGTATGTACGTACTCATCTGCGAACAACCAATAGTAAATAACAGTTGTGCATCTGGATTTAGTTCGGTGCTACTCACTGACATTGTGCCGAACTATATGACCACCGCCCAACTCATCGAGGTAATGCCGTACGCAACTGCGTTTTTGGCGCTCTGTTGGTGTTGGAAAAAAATGTCTAAGTAAATAAGGAAACAGACCTATGAAAAACTTCAAAACTCGTGCGCTAGTTGCGGCTGGCGTTCTTATGGCTTCGGGTTCAGCTTTTGCCAGTGGTGGCCCTGATGCGGGTGCAGTAACAACCATTATTACCGGCTTTGGTGCGTTCGTTGCTGCGGTTGGTGGTGCAATGGTGTTAATCAGTGTTGCTAAAAAAGCGTGGAGCAAAATCGGCGGTTAATACCCCTTTTCTTCTTTCTTCTGATTCAAGGGGGCGTTCTTCGCCCCTTTTTTGATCCAAGGGCAAGTTATGACTTATGACACTTTTCTCGTGGTTCTTTTTCTTATCGGCATGTTTGTTCTGTTCGGGTGATGACGATGATTAGAATTCTTCTCTTATGTTTATTCTTATTTCCCTCTTTGACTTATGCGGCGTATTGGGAACGTTATTATCACTACCCATCATATTTCACGAATGAGCCTAACCCGATGTGTACTGCGTCAATTGCAGATTTAATGAAAATATATCGTGAGACGACCCGCGGACACACACTTACTTATGAATTTGTTTCAACTTCTCAGAATGAATTTTGCAGCGGGATTTTGACTATTTACATCTTGCGCGATGGGTATTGTCCGGAAGGTGCGCCCGATTACCCTTCTGTTACCTGTCCTGATGACGAACCGGAAGATCCCTTCCAACCGGAAGAACCGTCTTGTAATGACCCTGAGTTACAAAAAGAAATTCAACACGCGCATCATGCCTGTAAATTATCCATGCCTGAAACTGAGTTCTTCGCCAACGTGTTCAAGTGGTGGTGTGAGAACGGTGACGTCTATACCTATTGCGGCCATGAACCTAAGAACTGTATTCAAGGCTTAACGTGTACCAAACCAGAAGATGATGTTCCCGTTTGTAACCCAGAGAAACAAGAGTGTGAACTTCCAGAACCTGACCCCGACACACCAGGAACACCAGAAACCCCAATTCCTGATATAGAAATCGAAAAGCCAGAAGAACCGCCAGAAGATTTCTGTAAACAGTTCCCAGACCAGTGTATCGACCCTGAGTTACCAGACGACCCAGATTTGCCGAACCCAGACCCAGACGTCCCTAACGAACCGGACGAAACGGCGAATAACCTCTTAGAGAACATTCACGCGACGCTAGATAGTTTCCGCACTAACTCGGCTCTCGATGACGGGAAAGACCAACGTTGGCAACAACACATGTTAGGCCAAGTTCGAGCTTTGCTTAAAGCTCTAAAAGATGGGGTTAAAGTTAACGGCGGTGGCGGCGGTAGTGAGGCTGGCATGGATGCATTGGGCGATAAGTTAGCAGACAAGTTGGATGAAATTAAGTGCGAACTTGCCGAAGACTGTGAGGGCGAAGAAGGAGAAGAAAAGGAAAAGCCAAGCGCGAAAGTCGATTGTGAAAAAAGCATTTTTGAATGTAAGGGCGACATCATTCAGTGCGCTCTATTAAAAGTTCAGTACGAAGATACTTGCCCTGTTGAGCAGCTGGCCGAACTCAAAGACAAAATGAATAAGCTCTTTGTTACCGACAGAACTGGTGAGCTGGTTGATAAAGACACCATCGATTTTTCAAAGATTGATTCGAAATACCTGTCTAACGGTGTCTCTTTTGGTAGCGCAACTTGCCCTGCATCGGAGACTTATACCATTAATCACTTTTATGGAAGCACGACAGTTGAAATCCCTTACGAACCCGCTTGTCACTATGCGCGCGTCGCTGCGCCTATGCATGTCATTTTGGCTTGGGTAATGGGCTTGCTTTTAATTGGTAGAACACAAGGAGCGTTCTAATGGGTTACTTCATTTCTTTTCTTTCGGCAACGCTGCTGCCATTGCTGCCGTCTATCTTCCGAACCATTGCAACGTACGTTGCCATTTCCATTGGTTTTGGTTTGGTCGCTTATACCGGAACCAATCAGTTTCTCGATATGTTGGCCGATTACATCCAAGCCAACATATCGGGCGTTCCTGCCAAACTGGCGCAACTTATGGCACTCGCGGCGATCGATACCTGCATTAATGTGATCCTTTCTTGCCTTGTTTTTTCATTCACGCTTAACGGCTTGATGGGTGCAACCGGTTATCGTCCGTCATGGCGCAAACCGGTTAGTCCAGATTAGGAGATTGACTTATGTTTTTTGGTTTTAGTGGTGGCGTGGGAACGGGTAAAACTCTGCACGCGATTAAAACTCTCATCGAGAAGAACGAGTTTATTGGGCGTCCTATTTTCTATCATGGCGTGCGCGTTCTTCTCTTGGATTACTCCGTTTGTGACAGCTTTCAAGGTTGGTTCTATGGGATTCACTGGCCAGCAAACAATCACAACAAGGCACTAGAAAAAAAGGTACTGCGCATCGAGGATGAGGGAAGACTGGCCGAGCTCGAAGACTTCCCGTATTTGGCCTATCAGTATTCTAAGCACAATCCTGTTGAGCAATGGTTGTTCTGGTACAAAAAGACCGCTTCAAAGAAACGACTCGTGCACCTTCAAGAAGCGCTGGACGTACTTGAAATTGATGAATCCGAGCTTGAAGCCTCGCACATTGTTGAGTTGGGGCTTTCATGGCAAAGCTTTGATAACCCGCTTGAGATTCATAAGCTTCCAGCGGGTTCGGTTATCTTCGTTGATGAAGTTCAGAACATTTGGCCGCCTCGTAGTGGTAGCGCCAAACCAACGGATGCTTTGAAATGGATGACAAAGAGCCGTCACGGTGGTTCGGACTTGTTGTTTGTGTCTCAGGATTTCCGAGACGTTGACCAAATCATACGCCGCCGTATTCAAGCGCACATTCATCTAGAGTTTATTGGTGGTGATGCGCTGCATCGATACGAACACGTTGAAGGTATTGAAACCCCTGCCGATTTAGCCAAGGCCGAAAAGAAAAAGATTCGCCGTGACTCCAACTTTTACGGCGTTTACCTCAGTGCGATTAAACATACTCAAAAGCCAAAGCTCGACCCTCAAATCAAGAAAGGGTTAACCATGCTTGGCTTTGTTGCGGTAGGCATGTCCATTTGTGCGTATGGGTTTTACCACTTCTATCAAAACTCTGTAGTTAAAGCGACTGAGGTGAAACCCGTTGAAGATTTTCAGAACGCGCATGCTTCAGTGAGTGGAATCAGTATAAACAATTTAGTACCTGGTCAAACGAGTGAAAACTATATTACGCGTTTGCTACCTGCTGAAGAGTCACTCCCGTTCTCTGCTCCCGCCTACTACCGCTTAACTGCTGAGGCTTTGCAGTATCCAGAACTGACATGCGTCATTAACTACTCAACGTGTTCTTGCTTCACTCAGCAAATGACCCGCTACGCCATCGACGATAACCACTGCGAGAATATAGCGCGTTACGGATACTTTGATCCTTTTGTTGAGCAAGAAGAAAACACCAGAAGTAGACGCGACCGGAAAACTCACACATCGAATGGACTAAACAAAGGAGGTATTCACAATGGTTAGGTTCTTACTGGTACTCATGCTGATTTCCCCACTGGCGAACGCTTTCGAGTCGAACTTATCCGGTAAGACACTGAACGAGTTTTTCATTATTGCGAGTCAGACTTTCCAAAAGACGATTGTTACCGACCCATCGATTAACGGTGACTTGAAAATATATCAAGCCTCCGGTGCAGCGAACTTTCGGGATGTTTGGTTTAGCGTAATGCGAGCACATAACCTCACTTACATCGAATCGAAAACCGTGATTCGAGTGCAACCGCGTAACCAGCTGGACGCGGGCAACCTCATTACCACTCGAACATATCGACTCGAATACATGGCCGCCGATGATTTGAAAGACTCATTAGCGCAATCACTCCGAGTGCAAGCCTCCGTTCTGGACGTTCCTGACGTTACGCATGTATCGAGCATCATTGCAGGGACAGCGTTAATGGTGACAGCCCCGCAAAACATGCATCCATCTGTCGAGGAATTCATTCGATACATTGATAGGCCAATGCGACAAATCAAAGTAAGAGCTGTCATTGTTGAAACCTCTCGCGGCAACCTATCTGATTTAACCGTGGATTGGAAAGCGGGTGCAGGTGCAGTAAGTGCGGCCTTTTCTGGTGCGGCGGCTGGATTCATGAATGGCGTTCCTAACCTGTCATCTACCAGTGACGACTTCACGGCCTTTATCCAATACATCGAATCGAATGACAATGCGGAGATTCTAAGCCGTCCAGAACTGACTATCTTACACGGCCAAGATGGATTGATTAGCGTTGGTCAAGAGCTACCGTTCGTGACTGGTAGCTATACAACCGAATCGGATTCCAGTGATAAGCCCTTCCAAACCATCGAGCGTAAAGACGTAGGTTTGTCTCTTTTCGTACAGCCGCATATTGGCGCGAACGGGAATATTAAACTTCGCATACGTCAGGAACTGAGCCGAGTCGATAAGTCTGTAGAAGCAAGTGACATTGTAACGAGCAAACGACAAATCGATACGGTTCTGACGGTTAAATCGGGTGATACCATCGCACTTGGTGGCATGACTTCCAAAGAAACACAGAACGTAGAAATCAAAGTCCCCGTTCTTGGCGACATTCCTTTCCTTGGTCTGCTGTTCCGTTCTGAATCGGCAAAGGTATCAAGCCGAACTCTTAGCATTTTGCTTCATGTGGAGGAAGAACAAGGGATGGGTGACATACTTGAACTCGGTATGTCAAAAAATGACGAACTCGCCCCGCAGGGATAAGCAATGCACGAAGTGCAAGCGAGGCACCAAGCCGCCCACTAGACTCAATTGTCCCTCGTAATCGATCGGCGCGGTTAGCTCCCTTAATCCAATTAACGAGCTACCGCCCCTCGCCCTGCTAAGCCCCGCCTTGCAGAGCCTATCAACATCAAAGGCGCGTATTGCAACGGCAACCCACTTATATATGAAGCGCCTCGGAAACCATCATCTCTGATTTGATGTATAACGATAACTCATGCTCAATGAACAGAATACAAATCAAGGGCATGTAAACATGAAAAAACTCAGTAGTATCTTACTCTTATCAGCTTTAGCGCTTCCTAGTATGGCTTATGCGGATGATTCATCAGGAAACAAAGTAGCAGCTACCATCAAGGAAAATCTTATACGGAGTATCCGATACAACTATGAAGGTAACTCAGGTTTTTGTGATGTGATGGTTAAGATGGACCATGTGAAGCATTACGCCATTATAAAACGAGTCTCGACGACTGGTGATGGTAAGCTTTGCAGATTCATCAAGACTCGCTTAAAGAAAGGATCAAAATACAGATATGATCACCCAGAGAAGCTGATTCACATCCATATCTCCCACGCACAATAAACCCAATTTACGCGGAATCTGAAAGGCTATTTCCTTATGTGACGTATTGCTCTAACGTATTTCATTATCTTAGATGCAATCACTAGGTCTGATTCCGCACCAATTTCTAATAGAGCGATACCAGTTAAGATTTCTTGGGGTGTAACAGATTGGCCTGTTGGAAGTTCGAGTTTATCTTTATGCATTTTGAAGCGCTCCCACTCTTCAGAAGCCGCCAGCTCTCTCCCTTTGGTCATCCTCATCAGACGTTTACATTCCGGTGGTATCTCTTCACCCTCATCCCATGATTTGATTACCCTGATGCTCTTAAAACAGAGTTTTGCTGTTTCCTCTAAACTCAAACCACACACAAATTCACGAAAAACGTAATTCTTACTCATCTTTCGAAAGTTCGTCATACACATATAACCCATTAATTTAAAAGGGATTTAAATGCATACTTAATGATAATAACCTCAATGTTGAATTGGAAAGTATGCGGTGCGGTTCTAATTGTGGGATAAATCCGGCTGATATGTATAGATAGATTGTTAATTAATCATGAATGACTCCGTTCTGATTTCCCCTATGGGGCGGCAAACTAAACATTTAATTAACTTTTTATTTATTCACTGGCCATTTCTACGCTCAATCAGTATTGAGTTGTGTAACTAGTATCACTATGCATGGTTTACTACTGCCAACTCTAAGTGATATATTTACAAAAGTTACTTTACTCAGAATGAGACTTTGAATTTCAGTGGAAAATACTAAAGAGAGAAGCCCATATTTCATTAATAAGATTGAAGCCAGCGGTCTACTCGGTAAGCGGAACATAATGTGGGAACTGCAAAAAGTTAGTGTGCTCGTTGGCCCTAATGGATGTGGAAAAAGCACTCTACTAAAACTTATATATGAGGCTTTACTAGGGCCTGATTATGAGGAATCTAGTCAAGGTTTTGCTGGAAAATACGATGATTTCCAGCTCACTTTGAACAATGATATGGTCTCAAAAATAAATGTTAATTCTAGTGATGACACTAACGCAGTGTTAAAAGAACTTATTCAATCTGCGATATCTCACAGAGACTCTATCGATGATGAAAATAAGGAAATATTTTCTAAATTAATAGAAGCATTAGATAATAAATCAGATTCAATTAAATTTAGTGGGAAGCTTTATTCAGGGAAATCAGACTTTATGTCTTTCAATGGTCCTGACGGCTCTACTCTCAATACTTTAACTGATAATATAAATGTTGAGTATATATCTACTTTCGATATGTTAATGCTATCAAAAGAAGAACAAGATGAATATTCTTCAAAAGGAGAGCATTATTCTCAACTCGATGTAATGATTAGAAAGGAACTGAGTAAACTTAGTAGATTAATACTAACGCTAACTAACAAATCTTCTCAAAATTATAATTCTAGTAATTCTATTAGCATAATGGATCACCACTCTCAATATCTAACCTCCGTTAATAGTTTTGTGGTAAAAATAAATGAATTATTTAGTAGTGAAGGTAAAAAAGTTGTCATTGAAGAGGATGGTAATTTAAGTATTAGCTGTTTAGGCGAAAAAATCTCTACAATACACTTATCGTCCGGAGAAAAACAATTAATTTTTGTTTTGTTAAAAGTATTAAATAGTACTAACAAGCCGGCTATTATTATGCTCGATGAGCCAGAGATCTCTATGCATTTAAAATGGCAAGAAGGGCTTTTAGATGCAATAACAACAATTCACCCAAATAGCCAAATAATAGTAGCATCACACTCACCTGCTTTGGTTATGAAGGGATGGATTAATAATCTCGTAGATATAGAAGATATAACAGTAAATCTATAAGGAAATAGGCAATTGGCTAGCTTTTCGGATTATTTAACAAACCCTGATTACATAAAAGCGCATGGGGTTATCCGGCACGGTGACAGTGAAAAAGGCTTTATCTTCATAGAAAATGAAAAAGATATCTCTTTTTGGAAGATTTTTTTTGGTGAGGATATATTAAAAAGTTATGAGTTTAATATGGCGTCAGGACCAAATAACGAGTTAGATGCAACCCGAGGCAAACCAAGATTTGAAAGGTTACTCAAAGACGCAAATAAGCTCGCTATTTTCGCTATAGATTCTGACTTTGACCATTTAACACCGAATCGTTACGAACACTGCAATTACTTAATTAACAATGACTTTGTAATTCACACTTATGGATATGGTAAAGAAAGTTATTTAAATTGTAGAGAGGTATTAAACGATTGTATGGGAGGATATTATTTTTTTAAGCCTAATAGCCATACTTTCTGTGATTTTTTGTGTACTTTTTCTGAAATTATTTACAGACCACTAATTAAGTATTTATATCTATTGAATGAAAACAAAGCCGATCACAATGAAAAGGAATTTCATAATAATATTATTCCTAACAAAGCGGTTCTTTATGAGATGTATTTCAATAGTAACTATGAATCATTTGTTGAATCTGTCGAACAATATGAAGCTCGATTAGATAGCGCGTTAAGTAATACGGATTTAAGTGATTATATTAACATGTGCGAGAAGTATGGTCTAAACACAAAAACATCCTACCAATACATAAATGGTCACACTTTGGAAGATAAGATTATAAATGAAGTTGTACTTGAGATTAAAAATAGAATTCAGCAAGCTGAGCTAAGTGAGTTCATTCGCAGTGGAGCTCAAGGACAAGCAATCCAAGATCGTAGAAATGAACTTAAAAACCACTTTTCTAATAACGTAAATTTCAATACTTTGAAAAACTGCTCTAAGGTTTGGATTGACAACATACTTTACCAAACAGCAAAAGAAAATCAGCTAGCAATTTTTTAACTCAATTAAATACAACGCTCCAAATGGAGCGTTGTATTTATGACATCAAGCCCTTCAGGGCTCTTGCGTATTTAAGTAATTTAGCACCCACTTTTAAATCATCATTCGCCCCAATCTCTAGTAAAGCAATTCCCGTAGTAACTTGTTGAGCCGTGACTAACTTACCATTAGGTAGCTCTAATCTATCATGGTGCATTAGAAACCCTCGCCATTCCTCTGCTGAGCTAAGTTCTCTGCCTTTAACCAATCTCATCAACCTTTTGCACACGGGTGGAATAGGTTTACCCTTATCCCATTCTTTGACGGTCCTCGCAGTTTTCAAACAAAGTTCAGCTGTTTGTTCAATGGTTAAACCGCATTCATATTCTCGGAAAATTAAGTTTTTATTCATGTCGCGACACCTCATAGACGGGGGCGCCAAAACAAGAGCTTTTGTCACATAACGCAATAATTACCTTATTAAACATAAGGATATATAATGCGCATCAATGGTGTAGGAGCAAAGTTGTAATGTCACTATTTAACAAAGTTAAAATGTCTCTTTAGCATACAATTACTAGTCCTTGTTTACTTCGGATTTGTGCTAAGGACATGATGAAGATGCTAGTGACTATGAATGACTCTGATATCAATCGTTTTAAAATAATCCAAGATGTTTGTGATCGTCGAATCCGCCGAGTCGATGCGGCAGACATTCTAAACTTGAGTGTTCGCCAAGTGCAGAGACTTATGAATCGTCTGCGAGAATTTGGCGTTGCAGGACTGACTCACCAAGCTCGAGGTAAGCCAAGTAACAACCGTAGAACGTAGAAATCAAAGTCCCTGTTCTTGGAGGAATACCTTTCCTTGGCCTTCTGTTCCGTTTTGAATCTGAAAAGGTTGCGAACCGGACTCTAAGCGTGTTGCTTTATGTGGAAGAGGCTTAGCTATTGGAGACAATCTATTCACCTTTTTATTGTCTCTAATAATTTGAAAATACAATAAGTTATATTTCTACGATTAGGTGGATTTGTTCGATTCATCAAAAGTGTCCCGAATTAATTTTTATCATATTGACATTATGCTCAATTGATCTCACATATAAGCCAATATGCACTTAGCTTTCATTCTAATCTATGCATTAGTGATATTTTCCGTTGTTCTCTACTTCTCGATGGTCATGGGTTGGAAAGTTATCACTTTACGTTAACGAGCATAGAGACAGAAATTATGAAGAATAGAACTAATGATATTCTAGCTGTTGGGATATGCATGGCCTTCGGGGTCGTGACTGTGGCGAATGCTAAACCACCGGTAGACGACTTGGAAGCAACTTTAAATACGAAAATTAGTGAACTGGAGGCACGCGTACTAACACTTGAGACTAACGAACAACAGACATGTCGGCTGTATCAGACGATTATTGAAAGTCCCAGTTCACCGTCTCTCGACACCGCAGACATGCCCGAATTCTGCGCCGATCATCTAGAACCCAAAATTGTGTTCATCACGAGCGGGCGCGGTTGGAATGGAGAGTTGGGTGGTATCTCGGGCGCGGATGAAAAATGCCAGAATGCCGCTGATGCTGCCGCAGCAGCAGGTATGCTCCCCTCTGGTGGTCAGTACAAAGCGTGGCTCGTGACGTCCACTCTTGACGCGCCAGTAAGTAGGTTCTCGCACTCAATAACCCCTTATGTCCTCAACGACGCCATTGATGGTGCGGGCGCGACCATTGTCGCCAACGATTGGAATGATTTAGTCGACGGTAGTCTTCAGAACCCTATTAGTATCGATGAGTACGGCGGATCTGTTGGTGATACTTTAGTCTGGTCTAACGTAACCACCGAAGGAACCTATGAGCCAAGTTGGAGTGATTACAACTGTGCCGGATGGATAGGGTCATCCAATGTTTCCTATGGAGGACTAGGCAGGGCTACTCTCACAGACACCGGCTGGACGCAAGCTTCTATATTTACATGCGAAGTTCCCTACCCGTTATATTGCTTCCAGCAGTGAGCCTACAACAGGTATGGGGCTTCCCTACTAGCGACAATAGGTTGACCAAGTGCGCCCTTGTGTGGTGGGCGCATGTACTATTAAGCCGAATAGACTCAATACTGGCTTGAAGGACGCTCTGACAAATGTTGCTTACTGGTCTTCATCGATGACGCGACCGGTCGCTTGATGAACCTGCGTTTTAGTGAGATCTAATCCTTCTTCGATTATATGGGCGCAACACGAGAATACCTTAATGAGCGCCGTAAACCGCTAACGTTTTATAGTGATAAACATTCTGGGTATTGAGCAGATTTATGCCAACAGTTCCCACATAGGCGATATGCTGCTAGCTTACCCAAAGTTACATGGTCACAATGTCTAAGAGCTGTTCACATAACGTATTGATATTACGAACAATCAAAATCTGACTTCCCTACTTTATCGTTTCCATGATGCCTTTTTAATCAATCGCTTATCTACATATTTATAGCAGTCTGTTTTGGATTTAAATCATGACTGATTTGTAAGAGTTTCAGTTATTTGGAACTGTCATCAATTAACCTTAATTGACCTTATCACCCTAAAGTACTACTTTTATTTAATTACCCTACAAATAACAAGGATTAGTGCTATGGATAAGCTACTCGAGTCTGCATTACAAATAAAAAAGAGAACAATGGTCACAGGTTTATTCGCTAGAAATGGATTTAAAATCGCAATGACCGATTTTGATGATGTGACATTCGAACGAGAAGGCGTTCAAGTTAACGTACATTTTGATATGGATTCGAATGCAGAGTCGGCTGATATTTTGACCCGAAACGCCAACATATTACTAAGTAATTCTCGTTAGCTAAACCTACTCGCTTATCAGGCCGAGCAACAATAGCTCGGCTTTTTGCTGTTTATCCCCCAGGAAGATAGACAACCCGACAGTCTCTACTCATTTGTCGTTTTCCTGTTCATTTATAGTGTCTTGGTATGAGCGATAATTTGTAACAATAAGTATCTATGCTAATCGGCAGCATTAGCAGTTTTCTATGCCGTTATCACATAAAACATCATGAGTTATTAACAGCCACATTAATTAAGCGTTGTTTCATGTTGTTTGGAGATGTTGGAAGAGTATGCTCGCGAAGACGCTCAAACGACACAATGTTTATTAAATTGATTTCATATACTGTAGGGGGTATGGTTGTTATATATCCCCACAACTCAAAAGGAGAATTACCATGGACAAACTATTGGCGTCTGCATTACAAATAAAACAGCGGACCATGGTTACTGGCCTTTTTGCTAGAAACGGTTTTAAGATCGCGATGACTGATTTTGATGATGTAACGTTTGAGCGAGAAGGTATTCAAGTTAATGTGCATTTCGATCTAAACTCGAATGCTGAATCGGCTAATATCTTGACTAAAAAGACTAGAATCATCCCTCGTATTTCTCGCTAACGCCCTCACAACGTAAATAAATTAAAAGACCGTGACCAGATAGCCGAGCTAATTAAGCTCGGCTTTTTGAGTTGGACTATTCATCATGAAGGTAAACGACCAACAAATCAGCCTCTACTGAGTTAGCGAGTTTAGGCACTGAGGAGAAAAAACGACTTAACAGATTATGGTGATGGCCACACACAACCAAATCTATACCTTGTTGTTTGACGAGCCCTTGCAATTTGATATGAAGATCACCAATTACGACCATGGTGTCAGAAACCGGATACTTACACTCTGATGCAAGTGCTTGTAACTTTCTGTTGTATTCCTCTTCTTCTTTAGGTTCTAAGACTACTCTATCTACATCTACATACACGAAGGAAAGTTTACAGTTTGGGTCCGTTGCCTGACTAATCGCTTTATCAATAACTTTCTTGCTGGAATCAGATAAATCAACCGCGACTAATATATGCGTGTAGCTCATTACTTTTCTCCCGATTAGTTTTCATAGACTTACATTAAGTCTAGCTCAATCAAGGCAATTCAACGCAGTCGTTACACCAAAACATAAGAATCTTCATAAATCTACCTAACCTGAACCTATCACCAAGAAACATCGCGCCCGAGTAAAAATCCAACTATAACCTCTAACCTTTTGATTTGTTTAGTATAAAGAACTTCCACCTGATTGCAGTGATTGAACCTTTCGCCCACTCCTAAACTAATGGTTTTGACACGTTGTATTTGGATTATACGAAAATACTTCCGTGTGACACCGTAACTCAAGCTTGTAGTTTTAACTTCTTGTGAAAAGCACCGTCTACGAGTAAAGAACCGTTAAACGAGAGAATTTTGGTTAGTGTAATTCATACGGGCACCACAACACGTTTTCAAAATATGCAAGCACTTACTGTTTCTACACCCCATGTGTTTACTTGGTTTTAATCTGGCGATATTAACGTGACAACGTAGCTAAGACTAATTTTTAGCATAAACAACTGGCCACATCCGCACTCATGAAGAGACCTGTAATATAATTACAGCCTAAAGTGGTGGCTACCATCAACTCAGACCAATGTTCTACTTTATGTTATTGATATATTGAGAATATTTCCTAAACTCTTAATTTTACCTTAACTTTTAAAGGCTCTAGTCCGAGCTAATAAAGTTTAGTTAGTAAAATTTTACCTAGCATTTATCATGGTGATTCTAACCTTGTGTTGCTTTTAGTGACCCACATGACGTGACAATGTCACACAGTTACGCTTTTAATAATTAGTATGTGGCCTGTCGAGCAGGCACAAAAAAAGCAGAGCGTTTTACTGCCCTGCTTCTTTGCTTATCGTTTTGTTTATTCTTCGTCTTGTCGCTGTTTAGCTGCGTACTCAGCTCGAATATTTTCAGCAACAATTTTTATTGCTTCAGCCGTACTTGTGCCTTGAGACATTAGCTCTTGAATCTTTACCACGGCTTGCTGTTGTTCTTCGTGAGATAGAGGGGGTAGATCGTCAAACATAAAAAAGCTCCTCATTTAGAGGAGCCGACTATAACGATTCGTTTAATAGGTCGCAAGGAAATTAATTGACGCACCCATCGCGTTTTCATTTGTATAACGAGCTGCTATATCCAGCTCAAGCAAGTTAAGTGGCGAGAGCCCTATTCCCGCGGTGATCGTCCCATCATCATGACTTCGAGCTAAGTTTTTCATATAACCAGCCCTCAGTGCCATTTGGCGCAGAATATCAAATTCAACACCGGCGCGAATCATTTGCGTATTATCATCAAAGGATGAAAAGCGTTTTTCTTCATTTAAGTCGTAGTCGACACTCATGGTAAAGTAATCTGCAACGAAGCCTGCACCTATCGTATAAAGTGGTCTCATGCTGTATTGATAGGACTCGATGGTTTTACTGTTGTACTGAAACGACTTAGTTTCTACATCTCTTCCGATTAAGTTCTTTGCCGCAATACCTAAACGGTAGGGCCCAAAAAACCAAAGTGCACCTGCGTCCAAATTAAACATCGTTTCAGCGGTTTCATTTTCACGTAAGTCAGCGGCATCAAAGTTATTGAAGCTTGTTGCGTATGAATAAGTGTAAATGCATTGAAGTTTTGGTGTGATACCAACAGAGAGGTGCTGCCCCATGTAGTTGGTGTATTTTGCCAATGAGATGCCCGCTTCCGCAACACCAATACTCACGCCTTGAACATAAGTATTGTCCATTGGGTTAGCGCCAGAGGTATCAATAGATGGCTGTACAAAAGATTCTGTGTATAATTTTCCGTAAACCGTTGCTGATAAAAATTTGTTAGGGATACCAACAGCAACGACACCCCCAAGGTCAAAGTTTAATTTTTGATTACCTTGAGCAAGTGCATTCAATGAACTCTCTATTTCGGCATCGTCATTAAGCTTGCTGATACGATCAATTTCATCAATCAAATCGTATTGATCATCAAAGCTAATACCAAAACTTGGGGCAATGATACCCGCGTCATCGTTGCGGCGATAGATTGCACTTAAAGCAGGGTTAAAAAATGGTGCGGTAAGGTAACTGGCGGAGACTGTGCCAACACCGCCCATCGCATCACTGCGGGCTTCAATTGAGTAGTTAGCAGCTGAAGCCACATTGGAAAACAGTGCTGCGGTGATGACGGTTGATAATATTTTGAATTGAGTTTTCATACTACACTTGTGATTTAGTTCTTCCTGAACTTATATCGGCACAAATGTAATTTCTTTAGTTAATCTTCTTGCGAAAGATCATAAGTACGGCTTATTGTTTGAGCTTGCTCAACAATGATGTCACCCTGCCAACGGCGACTATTAATGCTTACCGCAAGAACGTAGCGATCATTCGGTACGCCAGCAAGTTCTAGTGACTCAGGATAATTCGACTCATACGTTTTTTTCCACATTTGTTCATACTGGCCTCCGATGTAGTCATAAAGCCCCACTTCAAGCTGTGGTAATGGACAATGAGGATTTCTAAGCGCACTCTTTTCAACTTTCCAGTTTTCTTTAGACGTCCAGCGAACGTACTGACTGGAGTTAGAGTCGCCCAAAATGACCCACGTTCGATACTCAGGTTTATCTTTTGCAACAACGGTTAAATGATACAAACCTGATTCAAGTTGACCAGTTAGGTTGTAACGTTTGAGAAAACTGCGCTCGTTCGCGATTTCAGCCCCATTTGGCGTTTCTTCTACAGCAAATGAGCTATCAGCTGAAATTGAGCTATCAACCCAACGTTTGAATGTGATTTGTTCCACTTCAGTCGTTGCTCTTACTTTAACGACTAAACGGAACGTATCGCGACCTGGGCTTTGAATGGTTTGGCGTATGACGTTAACGCCACTTACCCACTCTGGTAAAGTGACGGCCGTCAGTGATTTTCCACAATCCTTAGTCAGAGACTGACCAAGCAGATCGTTTAAGTGTGAGGTTAAGTCGCGGCTGGGTTCTGTCTGCCATAGTTCAACTAAAGTATTGAACATTCCTGAAAGATCATCTTCAAGCAGATGTTGATGAGCCTGAGTTAGAGGCGTATTAGTTCGAAACCAGTCCATAGCTTGGACTGGCTTCACTAACACTAATGACAAAACTACAGGGAGTAGTATTTTCATTATTCTTTAAGCTTTCATTTTGTATCCGACACCACGAAGTGTCTCAATTTCTAAACCAGGTAGTTTCTGACGTAGCTGCAGTACATGCGTATCAACAGTTCGTGTTGTTGGGAAGTGGTTGTAACCCCAAACATGGTCAAGCAACTCGTCGCGAGTAAATACGCGGCCCAGATTAGACGCTAAGAACAATAGTAAGTCGAATTCTGTACGTGTCAGAGTGATTAACTCGTCTTTAAACAGGACTTCACGAGTAGAGCGATCGATTTCCAGATCCTTTGTGATCACTTTATCTGAACTTGCACCGTCTTGCTCTCCCGAATCTGGAGCACGCAATTGTGCACGAATACGTGCGAATAACTCAGCCTCTGCAAAAGGTTTAGTTAAGTAGTCGTTTGCACCTGAATCCAGTCCTGCCACTTTGTCTTTTACTGTCACAAGAGCAGTCAGCAGAATAACTGGTACATCCTTGAGATTTTTCCATTCAGGAAGATGTTGTACAGAGTCACCGTCAGGCAACTGGCGATCGAGAATCACTAAATCGGCTTTCTTCCATTGCGATTCAACGTCCGCAATACGCTCCACATGTAAACACTCATATCCTGCTTGTTCCAGGCTTACTAACAGGCCATCAGCCAAGTTTTTATCGTCCTCAACGAGAAGCAGTGTCTGTTTCACAAGGTATCTCCAATATAAAGGTTGTAGGTGGTCCTATAAGGGACATTTTTCCGCCCATGCGGCCTACCATAGATTCAACGATTGTTAGTCCAAGTCCTAACCCGCTCTTACTTACGAACGGTTTTTTCAAATTAGTCCAGTCTTTAGCGGTCAAGTCACCAGCATCACGGACTTGGAAAACGATTTTATCTTCACTCGTTTGAACATGAAGTTCAACCGGTGGAACGCCATACTTAAGTGCATTACGTAACAAGTTATCAATACAGGTACCAAGCCAGTACACGTTAACTTTAGCCGCTACGTCTTCATTTACGTTGAGAAGTACAGCATTATCAAATTCTTCTTCAATCTTAAATTCTAACCATTCGACAACAGATGGAACCCAGTCCGTTGCAAGCATTTGGTTATCAGATTGCAAATAATCCTTACTCGCCTCCGCTAATTGGCGTAATCGACGTGTATCTTCGCACAGCCTGCGGAATTCGTCATATACACTTTCTGGTAAGTGCTCAAATTCTCGACGAAACCCTTCAACGGTCATAGACAGAGACGCAATTGGCGTTCTCAATTCATGAGTTAAAATTTGCAATACCAACATACGGCTGCGCAATTCTTCTCGCTTACTGTTCCAGCGGTATACCGCCCATCCGATCACGAGAAGTATGTTCGCGATGACCAAAACAATCATACTGATACGAAGAATCTGTGAATGATCTTCAACGTCCCAGCAAATATTGCCTCGTTTTACGAAACAGCTTTTGTTTTCTGACGCCAGTGAATAGGACAAACCTGCATTCGCGACGTTTTCCTGCCATAACTCTCTTTCGAACACAAAATAGCGATCGCCTCGACGTAACCACAGCTCATTGCCTTCAATGAACATGCTTGCTCCGGCGATCAGTGCATTTATGGCGTCATCGTTCATGTTTTGCAAGCTTTCGAGTAACTCATCACCCTCTTCGTTACCGCGCTCCTTAATATGCATGTATTGAGCGAGCTTTGGTCTAAGATCGGGATGCTTATCGACATAGCGAGCAGCGTAAGTGCCCCCACCTGGGTGAATGAGTCCACTGCGAGAAAACCAGCGTGGAGTAAGCTCTGTGCCTTTACAGATAGCTCGAGTAAACACAAGAGGTTCGGTAATCAACGGGCTGAGTGGCAGTTTACCACGACAAGTCTTATCTAAACTATAAAGCTGCTGTATGTCCTTCAGCGGATAGTCTGACGTTTGCGGAAGTAATGAATCAGGCGCAAGTAACTTAGTTGGATAATTTGATTGCAGAATACGAATATCATACGACTTAAGAGCTACTTCGTAGTTAAATAGCTCTGTAAACGTATCTATTCTTTCTGGTAATGAATCGGCTGCTGCAGTTGCCGAAAAAACCGGCACGATAGATGCTAAACCGAGCAAAATCTTGTTAATCAAACTGTTACCGTTACTTATTAGATTACGCCAAACTATACAGCAATCTAGAATCAATTGACATCAGGTAACTACAGGATTTGCATTACTATAACATTGAACCAGAACAAAAAAGGGCCAGCGATTGCTGGCCCTGAGTAATTTTAAAGCAGTTTAGGGTTATAACGCTTTAAAAATATTTTCTACGCTTTCTTTAGCATCGCCAAATAGCATTGACGTGTTTTCTTTAAAGAACAACGGGTTTTGTACGCCAGCGTAACCAGTATTCATTGAACGCTTGAATACCACTACGTTTTTCGCATTCCAAACTTCCAGTACAGGCATGCCTGCAATTGGGCTGTTTGGATCTTCAAGCGCTGCCGGGTTCACTGTATCGTTGGCACCAATAACAAGTACGGTATCGGTCTCTGGGAAGTCATCATTGATTTCGTCCATTTCAAGAACGATATCATAAGGAACTTTCGCTTCTGCCAGCAATACGTTCATGTGACCTGGAAGACGACCCGCTACAGGGTGAATACCAAAACGAACTTCAACACCTTGTGAGCGAAGTGCATCCGTGATTTCATGCACAGGGTATTGAGCTTGCGCTACTGCCATACCGTATCCCGGAGTGATGATGACTGATTTTGAGTTCTTCAGCATTTCAGCCACTTCTTCAGCGTTAGTTTCGCGGTGTTCGCCCTGCTCTTCATCACCAGAAATGATGATCTCTTGACCAAAGCCACCAGCGATAACGCTAATGAAAGAGCGGTTCATCGCTTTACACATAATGTATGACAGAATCGCACCTGAAGAACCAACCAAAGCACCTGTTACGATCAATAGGTCGTTTGCAAGCATGAAACCTGCTGCTGCCGCTGCCCAACCAGAGTAAGAGTTCAGCATTGAAACGACTACTGGCATATCCGCACCACCGATTGATGCTACCAAATGATAACCAAACGCGAATGCAATCAGTGTCATTACGATAAGAGCGAACATGCTGCCGTCTGCTTTTACGAAGTAAATCATAAGTAGCGTAGACACAACAATCGCAGCCAGATTCATTTTATGCTTATGAGGGAGGTTAAGCGGTGAAGAAGAAATCACGCCACGTAACTTACCAAATGCAACAATAGAACCAGTAAAGGTTACTGCACCGATAAACACACCAAGGAATACTTCAACAAGGTGGATAACGTGTTCCGCGTGCGTTGCCGCTTCAGGTGCGTCCAGGTAGCTATTGTAACCAACCAGAACCGCAGCCAAACCTACGAAGCTGTGAAGAATCGCAACCAGTTCTGGCATCTCGGTCATCTCTACTTTCTTAGCGTAGAAAATACCGATTGCACCACCGATCGCCATCGCGATAATGATCCAGCCAAAACCTTGAGCATCCGGGCTAAAGATCGTTGCGATCAGCGCGATCGTCATACCTGCGATGCCGTAGTAGTTACCATTTCGCGCAGACTCTTGCTTAGAAAGCCCCGCCAAACTCATGATGAAAAATAATGCAGCAACAATGTAAGCTGCTTGTACTAATCCTGCAGACATTGTGACTCCTTATTTATCTTTGCGGAACATTTCAAGCATACGCTTGGTGACGGTGAAACCACCGAATATGTTGATACTTGCAATCAACACGGCGATGAACGAAAGGAAGGATACGACCCCATTACCTTGTCCAATTTGCAGTAACGCACCCACAACAATAATGCCCGAGATAGCGTTAGTTACCGACATAAGCGGAGTATGCAGTGCATGCGTCACGTTCCAAACAACGTAGTAACCTACAACACACGCTAATACGAATACTGTAAAGTGTGAAAGGAACGCCGCAGGCGCAACCGAAGCAACCCATGCAAAGGCACCAACAGCTGCCACTAAACCAATAAGTTTTTTCGTTGGCGAAGTTGGCTCTTCAACTTTTGGCTCTTTCTTAACCACTGGTTCTTGCTTAGCCTGAGGTTGAGCAGAAACTTGAATAGGTGGCGCTGGCCAAGTGATTTCGCCTTCTTTCACGACAGTCACGCCACGAAGTACAACGTCTTCGAAGTCGATATTGATGTTGCCGTCTTTCTCTTTACAAAGAAGTTTTAGAAGGTTCACAAGGTTTGTTGCGTAAAGCTGAGAAGATTGCGTTGGCAAACGGCCTACCATGTCGGTGTAACCAACAATTTTCACGCCGTTGTCAGTCATGATAACTTGATCTTTGACTGTGTATTCACAGTTACCGCCGTTCGCAGCCGCCAAGTCTACAATCACGCTACCCGCTTTCATGCTGTCGACCATTTCTTTAGTGATCAGCTTCGGTGCAGGTTTGCCAGGAATCAGAGCCGTCGTGATGATGATATCAACGTCTTTCGCTTGCTCAGCGTATAGCTCAGCCGCTTTCTTGTTGAAGTCATCAGACATTTCTTTCGCGTAGCCATCACCAGAGCCTGAGTCCTCTTGGAAGTCCACAGTCAGGAATTCGGCGCCCATCGATTCAACTTGCTCTTTTACTTCAGGACGTACGTCAAATGAACGTACAATCGCCCCGAGGCTACCTGCAGCACCGATCGCAGCCAAACCCGCAACACCAGCACCAGCCACAAGAACTTTAGCCGGTGGAACTTTACCTGCTGCCGTAATTTGACCGGTAAAGAAACGGCCAAACTCGTGAGCGGCTTCAACGACTGCACGGTAACCAGCAATGTTCGCCATTGAAGACAGTGCATCTAATGCTTGAGCTCGAGAGATACGAGGAACTGAGTCCATCGCCAGAACGTTAATGTTCTTACTTGAAAGCTGCTCCATTAGCTCTGCATTTTGTGCAGGCCAAATAAAGCTAATCAGAGTTGCACCATCTTGTAGTAATGCAATTTCGTCGATGCCTTTTTCTTCATCTACGAGTGGCGCATTTACTTTAAGAATCAGACCTGATGTCCAAACTTCGTCACTAGAAACGATTTTCGCACCTGCAGCTTCATAAGCGGCATCATCGAAACTCGCTAGCACCCCCGCCTGAGATTCGATAGCGACATCGAACCCCAACTTAATTAACTGCTCAACCGACTTTGGTGATGCAGCTACTCGCGATTCACCCGCGAGTATCTCTCTAGGTACACCGATTTGCAAAACGCATACTCCTTGTATACATATCAATTAATTAGTCCCAAAAAAAAGAGCCGTGCTCTACTCTAATTCTTTTTTATTTCTTTCTGTTTAACTACACAAGATAAATACAAATAAAACACCGATGTTTGGGCCCACCTATTTGCATCGTCATATCTTGTTCAACAGCCCTGTTATATTCTTTTTGTATCTAAGGCGTGCTGTGACTGCAAGTGTTTTGTTATATAAACACTAAATTTCATTACATATAACCTTAAGTAATGAAATTTTCTCTATTTGAACTCGATAAATACGAAAAATATCGCCCCTAGACAGGAGGTCCAACCAGAGCATCACTAACTCCTTAATTAACAGGTATTTAAGCCTTAAAAAAAGAAAGAGCCATCAGCATATATACTAATGGCTCTTATTAAGATGATTCGCATCAAATTACAGTGATTTGTTAATCGAAGATCTTGTCACCCATTTGATCGATGAACATGTGTGATTTCTTCAACATCAGCTCGTTGGCATCTTGTTCCGAACCCAACAAGTCTGAACGAATGAAACGATGAGTCTTTATTTCCCCATCAATCTCTTTTTCTATTCGGCCAGCAATACGAAATTGACCGCCTTCAGCAACGCTTTCCTGGTATATCTGAAAGCCTTTGTATTCCACTGGCTCTACAGTTTTTACTTCGACAGATTTCTCACTACCGCCAAACAAACGAGAAAAGAATCCCACAATTCCTCCTTGGGCCAACACAACTTCTATACTTACATAGCATAGATACGGTGTTGAGCATTCATAACCTATGTTTACTTAAGAATTGGTTTTTCATACCAATCCAGCTCTTTGTGCTCATCATAACGGGTATGTGAAAAAATAACAGGCAGATCATTGTTACGATTTTTTCGTCTATCGTTTTGGAGCATAACGACTGCGTTCTCAACCGCTATCTCAGCGCTTTGTTTAAGCTGGTTAAGCTTGCGTTCAGGTAGCGAAGAGAGAAAGTCGATGTCGTGTCGAATGTAGAGGGGTTTAAGTTGTATCAAAGCTAAGCAAGCGATATCAGCCAACTGATTACTGTCAAACTGCCCGTTGTATCTGTTTGTACAGAGGATTTGACCGACGAAGGTTTCCATATAGTTATGTACTTCGGAACTGATGTGCATGGTGACTCTCCTTTGTCTGATATAAAACAAGTATAGTCATAGTCAGCGGTAGTAATGCGTTGATTTAGCGGCTTTTATAAATGTTGCTCTATCTCCCATAACTGGTACTTAACCACTTTATTGTGTACTTATTATGGAAAATTGCTAAGATACTGAAAGCATATAATCTACAATGATAATATCAACTAGATGCGTATTGTGACCTTTTTATGTATTTAACTAATTTTGTAGGCAATTTTTTCAAATGTCCTCATCTTTAATGACATCATCAGGCTTTAAATTCGTTTTCCCAATAATACTGTTGGGACTCGCGATATCCGGCATGAATAGTATTATTCAGATGACTAAGTCAAACTGGGGAATAGCCGCGAATTTACCTTACATACTGTTGGGTTGTGCTCTGCTGCTTTGCTATTCCTTTAAGCAAGGACGGGAGTCTATGGTCTGCCTCTCAATGCTAGTGGCTTACTTTATTATCCAACAGCGGCTTCAGGTGCCCCTCACTAGTGGAACGGCGCTGATTGAGTTAACGATGCTAGCAACATTGCTGCCGATTTCTTTTCTGGCCGTGTTTCTATTCAGTAAAGACGGTGCAAACTCAAAAGCCATGTTTGTCTATGTGTTGATGTTGGCGATCTTTTTGTTGTGGTCTTACATTACACTGAGATTCCACATTAAAGGCCGGTTTGAGGATTGGACAAATGGTATTTTGTTCATCATACCTAGTATTTCCAAGCTCCCGTTTATTCTCGTCTTATACTGTCTTGGCATCGTCGGCTTTCTGGGAATTTTGGTATTAAGAACCAACAAAATCATCCACGCCATGACCTACTCTGCGATGGCTTTAGCTTCGACGACCTTTATCTTTTTCGATGTTCAATACATATCAAGTACTATGTTTACTCTGGCAGGCTTGCTTATGATTGTGTATTCAACTAGTGCAAGCCATCATCTTGCCTTTACTGACAGCTTGACTCTTATCCCTAGCCGCAGGGCGCTCGATCTTGATTTTAAAGATATGGATGGTAAGTACACCATCGCAATGTTAGACGTTGATCACTTTAAAAATTTTAATGATACGTACGGGCATGATACCGGCGACAATGTACTTAAACTTGTCGCAACGTTGCTAATGAAAACACGTGGTGGTGCTAAGGCTTATCGTTTTGGTGGTGAAGAGTTCACTATCCTATTTAAAGGTAAGTACGCTGAAGACTGTTTAAAAGAATTAGCGGAAGTCCATAAATCAATAGCGAATTATAAAATGGTCTTGCGCGATTCAGCATCTCGCCCAGACGACAATAAGCAAGGCCAATTAAATCGTGGACACGGAGCTAAAAGACGGTCGGTATCAATTACGGTGAGTATTGGCGTTGCTGATAGCCGAGACGCTTCAGATCCAGAAGAGGTTCTGTCACTCGCAGATGAAGCCTTGTATCAAGCAAAAGACTCTGGCAGAAATTGTATAAAATGTTTCAGGAATGAGTTCAGGTCACGTGCTTCGTGATTATCTATGACTCAACTTGTACCTCACCTTAAAGCGCTATTACCAATCGATTGTTTAAAGAGGCTTTTTTGTGACAACGTCACCCAAATCTGGAATGCAGGATCAGAGTCAATTTTGATTAACTAAAGTATGTGTATCGCGACCTCTAGATTTTGATGTGTAGAGTGCTCGATCGACGATTTCATACAAATCTGCTTTTTTTTCTTTGCCCGTAGCCTGAAAAGCAAACACGCCTTGTGACACTGTCACTCTACTTGAAATGCTTGAATACTGATGAGGATAGTCAAGAAAAGCGATCACTTCTTGGATACGCTCGGCTTCTCTTTCTGCCATTTGTCCATCAGTAGTGCTTAGCAGTACCACAAACTCCTCTCCGCCATAACGGCCAACATACTCTCCAGAACGGCAAAAGGTCGCTTTAAGTTGACTTGCGATCGCCTGCAAGCATCGATCCCCTTCTATGTGGCCATAGTTATCGTTAAACGCTTTAAAAAAGTCGACATCTAACAAAATCATCGCCATTGGCATATGGCGGCGGCCGTGCCACGCAACCAAAGATTCAAGCTTTTGGTCAATGTATCTGCGATTATAAAGTTTCGTTAACCCGTCCTCATTCGCCTGTTGGGTTAGAAGTTGATTCACTTTTTCTAGCTGCGCTGTCGCTTGTTTTAACTCACGCCTCATGTGAGCAATACGCTGCATGGCGATGAGCTTGGAATTTAGAACGAGTTTATCAACAGGCTTAATAAGATAATCATCACCGCCTGCTTCTATCGCTTTAGCAATAATTTCAGGTTCTTCATGGCTACTAAGGAAGATGATGGGAATCCAGTCAGGAAAAGCTTCTCTGATCGATAATGAAAGCTCGAAACCGTTCATTTCTGGCATAGAGATATCGAGCAAGACCAATTCGGGGTCGAAACTCTCATAAATATTTAATGCTTCTGCACCACTGCCTACTGTCTTAACGATATGCCCCAGTTGTTTCAAACGAATAGCCAATTGCATTCTGTCTAATTGAACATCGTCAACCAGTAGAATGCGCATTGATGTCCCTTTAGGCTGCATAAGGTATTCCACTATCTTATTTTCTCTTTCTTAACCATATATCATATTCAAGGCTTCGTTGCATCGTGTCAGCTGTTAAGTGCTATATTTTTGTTTAATTGTCGCGTAATCAAAAGACTGTATACCCAAATAACCTCTAGATGCCTGTTTCAGCGAGAGTGACTTGGTTTACAGACAAGGCAACGGTTTGAAAATCTAGTGGTTCTAAATTAAAAATCGTTAACAAAGGCTGTGGACCAAGTCAGCTCGCCCTTTGGGAGCGTGTCATTGACACAATTTTTGCGTCAAATAACTTGGAAAGAGCTCACTATTCCACTGCGTTATTTTCCTTAAACTTGAGCCAGTGACCTTGCTCTGAATTCCGCATCTTGAAGTCATTTGGGTATAATGGTAGATATTTGAAACATTTGATATTACTATTCCCGCCTTTTTGTAATGAGAGACACAGCATGTCAGAAGCAACTAACACCGAAAGCAAAAAAATCGATCTAGAAACCATTTCTCCTGAACTACGTAAAGTTATTGAATTCGACGAAGTTCCAGAGCAAATGTTCGAAATGGTTACCTCTATCCATGAAGTGTCAGAAGAAGCCGTTCGCGCGTCTTGGGACGAAATGCCAGCAAGTGCTCAAAACATTCTGGATAACTTTGAACAGTTCCATGCTCTAGTTTCAGTAGGCCAAGCATTCGCTGGCATTAACGTAATGGAAGAGTTCCCAACTCTAAATCTGCCAGAAAACATGACAGATGAAGATAAAGAAGAGTACCGAGCGCAGCTACTAGACAATGTTCTTCACAACTGCGTGAAAGACATGGTTAAACAAATGAAAAAAGCGCGTCGTGACCCTCTACTAAAACGTGAATTCAAAGAAGTGTTTGCGAAATAAAGCTGACTAACGAAGTGAATAAAGGGCTGCATTGTGCAGCCCTTTTTAGTTATGTAACCTTTGCATCGATCTTTTTAAGCGTGTGGTGCAAAGGCAATATCGCGTTGAGTCACACTCACCCCTTTGACTTGCGCATAGACTGCGTCACCAGGCTTTAAGTTGAGGTCATCAAGAGCCCAAGGGGTAATTTTTGCCCACAAGCAGCAATTCTCATCCAGTTGCAAAGAGACGGTAATGCTTTGCTTATCTTCTCCGACATTCACCTGTTCGATTGATTGGACAGTCGCTGGCAAAACATTTCGAATCGACGTGGCTACCGGACGCTCCAAAGCAATAGAGACATCGCTAGCGCGCACTTGAAGTCGAATTGGCGTTCCAGGCTCGCCCTCAATCTTTTGTACCCAGAGCGAAGCGTTTTGGCCAAGTTCTACAGACGTCAGCGCATAGTGCTCATGATGAGCGGCGATTTTTCCTTCAAACAAGCTACTGTGTTCTGAGAATGACTGCCATGGTCTCATTGCGTGAGAAGCCCAGACCTCTTCCAGCTTGCCTGATGTCACTATACTGCCGTTCTCAATGATTGCTAAATTTTGAGCCAATCTAATGATTTCTTGCAAGCTGTGCGTCACATACACAATTGGTATGTTCACTTTTTCAGATAGGTCCTCAAGAAACGGCATGACTTCCCGTTTTCTGGGCATATCCAGTGATGCTAATGGTTCGTCCATCAACAACAAATCAGGCTTAGACAACAATGCACGCGCTATCGCCACTCGTTGCTTTTCGCCGCCAGAGAGCGACACTGGGAAACGCTTCAGGAGTGGTTTAATGGAGAGAAGCTCAGTCACCTCATCAAAGTACTTAGTATCCTTCTCTTTGACGCCATACATTAAATTCCCTTGTACTGAATAGTGTGGGAATAGGCGTGAGTCCTGAAAAACATAACCAATCTTTCGCTTGTGCGTCGGTAAGTTTATTGCCTTATCACTATCAAATAAGACGTGTTCGCCAATACTGACTTTACCTTGTGTCGGCGTGACCAATCCACTGATTACATTAATGAGCGTTGTCTTACCTGCACCAGAACGCCCAAATAACGCACTAATTCCGTGACACGGTAACTCCAGATCGACATCAAAATCACTTTCACCAAGCAATTGTTTAAATTGAACTTTAATACTCATTGCTTCGCTCCCAATCGACGAGCCGCTTTTCGGTTCATCCACTCAGAGGCCATTAACGTCGATAACGCAAGCGCGATAGAAATGATACAAAGACGCGCCGCTTGCATCTCTGCCCCAGGCGTTTCTATAAAGTTGTACATTGCGAGTGGTATGGTTTGCGTTTCGCCAGGAATATTGGACACAAAACTGATGGTTGCGCCAAACTCACCTAAGCTGCGTGCGAACGACAACATCGTTCCGGTGATTATTCCGGGGATTGTGAGCGGCAACGTAATCGTCATAAATACTTTAAATGGAGAGGCACCAAGCGTCGAAGCGGCATGTTCAAGTTTGGGATCGACACTTTCCAGGCTTAAACGAACAGAACGAACCATAAGCGGCAACGCGACAACAATACAAGCGACAACCGCTCCTTTCCAATCAAAGCTAAATACCAAGCCAAAATGTTCATACAACCAACTGCCAATGAAGCCCTGCCGTCCAAGGGATAGCAGTAGCAAATAACCAATAACAACTGGTGGCAAGACCAAAGGCAAATGAATCAGGCTATCGAGGACAGACTTGCCAAAAAAGGTTTTACGAGAAAGTAACCACGCCAGTAAAACCCCTAAAGGGATAAGCCAAAGTACCGCGAACGCGCCTACTTTGAGACTTAAGATTAAGGCTTGGTATTCCAGTTCAGTCACGCTTATTCCTTATTACTGAAACCGTATTTGACAAAGACCGCTTTGGCTTCATCTGTACTCAGGTATTGGAAAAACTGCTTCGATTCCGTTGAGTCACTGATCATTGCCGCCGGATAGACAATGGCACTGTGCATTTCGCTCGAGAACTCGTCTACTATTGTTACTTTGTCTGTCAGCAACGCGTCGGTTTTGTACACAATACCTAATGGCGCTTCTCCACGCTCTACCAGAGCTAACGCGAGACGAACATTCTTGGCAGGAGCAACTTTAGATTCAATATTTTTCCATACGTCCAGTGTAGTCAGTGATTCTTTAGCGTACATCCCCACAGGTACAGATATCGGATTACCCAGTGCAAGACGTCCATCATTCAACGCAACTAGCCACGCGTTACTATCTGAAAAATTAAAACTCTTCGTGTTAGACGGCTTGGGAGCAATCAAGACCAGACTATTCCCCACCAAATTGGTGACATTGTCACGTAAGATGACCTTTTCATCCACAAGATAGTCCATCCACTTGGTATTTGCTGAGATGAAAACATCGGCGGGAGCTCCGTTCATTATCTGACGAGCAATAGACGAGGAACCACCGTAAACTGGTGTGACGGTTACATCGAACTTGCCTGAGAAATTTTCGCTAATTTCGTTGATCGCATTGGTCATAGAGGACGCAGCGTACACTTTGAGATCGGCTGCGGCATGGGCAGAAAAAACAACGCTTAACAATGCCGTTAAGTAAACATGTGTTTTCCATATTTTCATTAATAGGCTCCTTTACGAGACAAGCTTTAGACTGATATTACGTTCATCAACTGAGTGTTTTATTTGAATAAAAAATCTAAGTTCATGTGTTGCTCTATCGCATCTGCAATACGATTAATCCCAAGCTCTTTAATCTCTTCAAAATTTTGTTGCTTAATTTGAGAGCCATTTACCCACTCGGCAATGAGATTTAACACTTCCACTTCATCAAAGAAACCGTGTAAATAGGTTCCCATAATTTGGTCACATTCACTTAACGCGCCATCAAAAACACCATTGGTGAGTTCAAGTGGCTGAACGCCTGTCACTTCGCTTCGGCCAACATGAATTTCGTAGCCTTTTGCGGTAGCACGTTTACCATTTAGGCTCACGACAGCTTGTGTCTTTGTCAGTTGCTTACTACCGGTAAGGACCGTGTGAACGTCAAGCAGCCCTAAACCTTCACTTTTGCCCGCTGCACTTTCAACACCCTCTGGATCATCAATGGTTTTACCTAGCATCTGATAGCCGCCACAAATACCAATGACTTTTCCACCCAGGCGAATATGGCGCAATATATCCTTATCCCAGCCCTGACTTCTTAAGTACGCTAAATCGTCTCTGACGGACTTTGTTCCGGGTAAGATAACCAAATCAGCTTTATCGATTTTCTCGCCTTTACCCACATAACGTAAGTTAATGTCGGGGTTGAGACGAAGGACATCAAAATCGGTATGATTGCTGATTCGGGTTAAAACTGGTACCACAACATTGAGTTTGACTTCTGCGTTTAACTCTTGCTGATTAGTGATCGCATCCTCGGCTTCAAGGTTGAATCCATGGAGGTACGGTAATACTCCCAAGACCGGCTTACCGGTTTTTTCTTCAAGCCAGTCTAATCCTGATTGCAACAGACGAATGTCACCACGGAAGCGGTTAATGACAAAACCTTTTACCCGCGCTTGTTCTGATTCAGAAAGTAATGCTAACGTGCCGTATAAGTGAGCAAAAACCCCGCCTCGATCGATATCAGCAACAATAATCACCGGGACATCAGCCGCTTCTGCAAATCCCATATTGGCAATATCCCCTTCTCGCAGGTTAATCTCTGCCGGGCTGCCTGCTCCCTCAATCATAATCGAGTCATACTCTTGGGTCAGTCGCGAAAAGGAATCAAGTACAGTATTCATCGCAACTTTTTTGTAGTCATGAAATCCAGCTGCGTCCATATCAGACAACGCTTTGCCTTGCAGAATGATTTGCGCACCCGTATCGCTGTTCGGTTTTATAAGCACCGGGTTCATATGAACTGTGGATTCAATATTGCAAGCTTGCGCCTGAACTTCCTGAGCGCGCCCTATCTCACCGCCATCTTTGGTGACCGCGCTGTTAAGCGCCATATTTTGCGGCTTAAAAGGGGCAACTTTAATCCCTCTTCTCGCTAATACACGGCATAAACCTGCCACAAGTACACTTTTTCCGGCATCCGATGTGGTGCCTTGAACCATTAAAGAAGGGATTGCTGATTTCATGAATATTCGTAAGAGAAGAAATAGATGGGCAATCATAACGTTATCGTTGCAGGTTACTCAAGCAAATGAACCGAATATCAAAGTTTATCGTCACATTTGTTCCACTTGCCCTGTCTGGAAAGAGGGTTGTAAATAGTCGCTCGCGGGTTAAAAGAAGCGATACTGGTTAAAAGTGACACTATTATCATTTATGGTCTGGTTTTTGCTTTGCTGTGTGTAATTTTAATGATCTTGTCTGGAGTTACCATGCTAGGTAAAGCGCTAAAGGTTACGGCCTTTGGTTTGTGCGCGATACTGCCACTTTCCTCTTATGCCAATAATTTTAACTACAATACGTTGGAAGTCCGTATGGGCACCAGCCCAGGAACCTTTGGTGGCGAATTTACAAGCTACTTTACTGAAAACACCCACTTCATTGGTCGCGCTGATAGCGAATTCAGTGGTGACTGGGATGTCGCAGGTGGTATTGGCTTCAATGGCCCTGCTGGACAATTTGCTGATATTTATGGCCAGATGCTGCTGCACAATATTAAGAAAAACAGCAGTGACAAAGTCGGCGATGAGTGGCACGCAGAAGTCAATGTTGGTACTCGTGTCTGGCTGATGCAAAACGTTGAGTTTCACGCGCGTTTAGGCCAATTAATGGACAACGATGATTCCCACACCGTTTACAATTTGGGAGCTCGATTCCATTCGACTCAGCAATTGTCACTTGGTGCCGATTTCAAAAATAACGGGGTTTACGGACAGCAACTCGTGATGTCTGCCCGCTTTGGATTCTAAGCAAGCCAAACCAACATAAAAAATGGCCTCCATAAGTGGAGGCCATTTCAGTTTTAGTACTGTTACTATTTCTTGCTAGGTTTGTCTTGAACGTATTTTTTCGATACATCGACAACAGCAATATCTCTGAAGAAGCTTCTTCCCAAAAGCATTGGGAACTTCATGTGGCCTCTTTCGGCCAAAGTAAATTCTGTCTTCTCTTTGTAATCACCAACCTGAATGTAGGCCACTACAACAGCACGTTTATTGACTTCGTCCGACGAAGACTGTTTTACCTTAGCCCAACGCTCTACTGGTGCTTTAAATTCTTTACTCGCCTTATCGCCGAGGTCGATTTTAAACTGAACCCAGTCTTTACCATCGCGTTCAAATGGTACGATATCTAACGCGCTGATTGACGATGTCGTTGCGCCAGTATCTACACGTGCTTTAAACGTTTCATCAATCCCCGGTGCGTAAACCCACTCTTCCGAGCCAAGAATAAGCATACCGTCAGGCGTTTTTTGTACCTTAACTGGCTTTTCTGGTTTTGGCTCAGGTTTCGGCTCTGGCTTTATTTCCGGTTTTGGTTCTACATCTGGCTTTGGCTCAACCTCTGGTTTAACTTCTGGTTCTACCACGACAGGTTGTTCTATTTCAGGCGTTTCTGGCTCAACAGGCTCCGTCGTCGTTTGCGTTGACGTACAAGCAATTAAACTACCGCTCATCATAAGCGGCAGAATCAGTTTCCAGTTTTTCATCCACACTCCGAATTAAAGTTGAGAGACTTTATTTATCGCGTCAGCTACGTAAGGAATATGTGTTTCGGTCAGACCGGCAATATTAATGCGGCCATCTCCAACACCATAAATGCCATAATCTTCACGTAAGTGCGCCATTTGCTTTTCAGTAAAGCCTAGCACAGTAAACATGCCTTTGTGACTCTCAATGAAGTCAAATTGATCTGTATTATGGTTATTTCTCAATTCGTTACACAAGTTTTGACGAAGGCTAACCAAACGCTGCTGCATTTCGCTCAGTTCTTGCTTCCAAACTGAGGTTAGGTTCGCGTCTTGAAGGATTGTTTTGACCAGTGCAGCACCATGATCTGGCGGCATAGTGTAAGTAGAACGAGCCAACGTTAATAGCTTACCTTTTGCGTTAGTGACATCTTGAGTATTTTTACCGACGACAATCGCAGCACCTGTACGTTCACGGTAAAGACCAAAATTCTTCGAGCAAGACGTCGTGATTAGCATCTCTTCAACGTTATCTGCCATAAAGCGAAGGCCTTTCGCATCTTCTTCCAGACCATCGCCAAAGCCCTGATAGGCGATATCAACAAAAGGGGTGAAACCATTCTTCTGTGATAGCTCTGTAATTGCTTGCCAAGCGGCGAAGTCGATATCTGCACCAGTTGGATTGTGGCAACAACCGTGGAGTAGCACGACATCAGAAGGACCAGCTTTTGACAAATCGTCGAGCATTTTAGCGGTATCAACTTGCTTGGTTTCTGGAGAGAAGTAATGGTAGAACCTTACCTTCAGACCTGCAGCTTCCATCACCGGTTTGTGGTTCACGTAACTTGGATTAGAAATCCATACGGTCGTATCTGGTTGTGCAACTTTCATTAAGTCGCCCAACATACGCAAAGCACCACTCGCCCCTGGCGTTTGAATTGCCGCAACACGATCCATTGCGGAGGTTCCAGATAACAAAAGATCAACCATGCTTTGGTTAAACTCTTCGCAGCCAGCAAGGCCAACGTAAGCTTTGGTTTTTTGAGTTTTTACAACAACGTCTTGCGCCATCTGAATGGCTTTCATGATTGGCGTTTCACCAGCGCTGTTTTTGTACACGCCAATACCAAGATCAACCTTGTTTGGACGTTCATCGCTGCGGTATGCAACGGATAAAGATAAAATAGGATCTAATACGGGAGTTGGTAGATTAGAAAACATGAAAGTCACAACCCTTTGAAATTCAAGTACGGACTTCACGGTAACATTATCATTTGAAATGGCGAAATGATTTTTTACGAATTTCGTCAATTATAGGACAAAATTCTGTATGCAATGGTGCTTTGTGCACTTGGTTGGTTACAAAGAAAGCAAATCACTACTCGATATCTATCTCAAGATGCCCCTTTTGTCTGAACTCTCTCGGTGTCATACCGGACCAAGTTCGAAACCGCGTACTGAAGTTTGCGCTGGTTGGATAACCGACAATCTCACCAATGTGCTGAATCGGCCATTCGGTGGAACGTAATAACCTTGCCGCGTATTCCATTCTCATACGCGTTAAATGAGCCATCGGACTTCGTCCAAATTGCTGCTGCGTAACTCGATAGAAATGAGCTTCTGAACAAGGATATAGTGCCGCTAATTGCTCTACGGTCCACTCTTTATGTAGTTGTCTTTGGACAAGATCAAATACACGGCGCAACTTCAATAGATTACGGGAAACAGATTCGGACTGCGGCATGTTTAGCATCAATTCCAGTTGAGCGACGCTGTGAGCGCCTACCTTACAACCATAGTCAATCGGTAAGTTGATACTGCGTAAAAGTGTTTGAATACACGCGTACATGACTTCTGATGCAGATGTGAACTGGTAACTAATTTCATCACCTATCATTGACCAGTCTGTGTGTTGTGAAAGAAAGATCCACGCTATCTGCCACGTTTCGTCTTCCATACCAAATCCGTTTTCAACGCCTGCGGGAACGATAACCAGAGAACCTGGTTCTAGTTCATAGCGGCATTTTTTGCTTTCTAGCCAACCTTTTCCTCGCACGGTATAGAGCAGCATGTGCTTTTTTTGGTTTTTCCTATACACCGAAAAGAAATCTCTGCATGTTGCGATGCCGCATTGCACGATGCCTCTTTCTTCTAATGCTAAAACACGCGTGTGGTCGATCATCTCCTGATACGTTTTTTCGGAAATGGAGTAACACTCTTGTTTTTCTTCCATATTTCGATGTCTCACACTGTATTTATTGCGTCTTGGCAACATTAGATATAACGGCTCAAATTACTTGAGAGTTTTGCAAAACTATTGGATGCCTTTGAAAAATACAACGTGAAATCATGGGGATAAACTACTCGCATTATTCTTAAAGGAGAAATGCGATGCTGTTAACAAATGAATACATAAACAAAGCATTTTGGAAAAAACTGTACGGTATTGCCCTTCCTGTTTCGCTGCAATCTATGTTGTTTGCCTTATTGGGTATTGTCGATATTTTTATGGTGAGCCAGTTAGGCGAGTCAGCCACTGCAGCCGTTGGTGTGGTTAATCGTATTATTTTCTTTAACCTTGCCGTGATCTTTGGTCTATGTGGTGCAGTAACGATTTTAGCATCCCAGTATTATGGTTCGGGTAAATTTAACGGAATCCGCAGGACTCTGGCGCAATCGTGGTTTATCTCTATTTTGGTCACGGTTCCGTTTATCATCCTTTATGTGATATTTGATCAAGAAATTGTTTCGTTCATGTCCAAGGACCCTGAGTATGTTAACTATGCTCGCGATTACCTTGTAGTTAATGGATTAAGCTTGATTACGACGGCGATCGTTGTGCCTATTGAATCCGTACTTCGATCAGTTGGAGAAGCAAAACTGGCGACGAAGGTCAGCTTATTAGCCATTATCGTCAACGTTATTCTCAATTCAGTATTGATCTTTGGTTTGTTGGGATTCCCACAGTGGGGCGTGTTCGGTGCCGCAATCGGAACGCTTCTCGCACGCGTCTTTCAAACGGCAGTATTGCTGTATTACTTTATCAAGCACTACGCGCACTTCCTTCCGACGAAGTTCGATTGGGCTCAAAGTGCACTAAAGCAGTACCGTAAAAAGTATTTTCAAATTTCACTACCCACGTTCATCCATGATGCATTATGGACTGGTGGTCTGATTGTCTACAGCGTCTTGTATGGTCAATTAGGTGTGTCTGAGCTGGCGATTGTCTCATTCCTGTCGCCAATTGAAGGCGTTTTGATATCCGCGTTTATGGGATTTGCCGTCGCGGCATCAGTACTTCTTGGAAACGACATCGGAGCTAAACAGTACGACAGAGTTGAGAAAACCGCATGGTGGTATGTATTAACCAGCTCAGGGTTAGCGATAATCTTGTATCTGTTAGTGTGGATGTGTTCGCCGTGGATATACGGGCTATTGGAATTTACTCCACTTTCCGACAAAGAAATGGCGTATAACGTCTGCCTTGTTATGGCACTAGGAATGATTTTTCGCGTGTTCAATATGGTGGGAATTGGTGGCGTTCTTAAAAGCGGCGCCGATATTCGGTACAGTATTTTTATCGACACCTTTGGACAGTGGGCAATTGGTATCCCTCTTACCTATTACACAGGCATGGTTCTAGGATTGCCTCTACATTACGTGCTGATGTCTCTGATTGTCGAAGAACTTGTGAAAGGTTTACTGACGACTCATCGTATTCAGTCTAAGCGCTGGATAAACAACATGGTTGATGACGAGGATATGGTAACAGCGTAACCAAAGGTTTCAACAGCCAACAAAGAACTCACCCAAAAGGCACATTTTCAACTCATGAATGTGCCTTTTCTATTTTCCAGCCAGTTTGTCTCTTATTTAAGCATGATCAAAATGGTGTATGACTTGGTTGGAGCTGCCGCGCCATTCCAAATTCAAATCTTTTTTATCTTGCTCAAACTTACCATCGATAAGCACATCGATGTATTTGGTTACTTCTCTTTGTGCATCGTCAAGCTCAGCTAAAGTGTAACCTGTCCAAACCCAGATATCTTTACCCGCACACTCTTCTCTTACCCGCTTAACCAATTTTAGGATGTACGGTACATTTTCCAGATGGAGCGGATCTCCCCCCGACAACGATAAACCCCGGCGTTTAATTCGCGTATCATTTAGATCAGCAATGATTTTGTCTTCGAGTTCTTGAGTAAATACATGCCCAGAATCCACACGCCAAGTCGATTGATTATAACAACCACGACACTGGTGAATACAACCAGAAACAAACAGCGTACAGCGTGTACCCGGTCCATTTACAACATCAATTGGGTAGTATTGGTGGTAATTCATTGTCGTGTCTCATTAGGTTTGGGAAAACAGAAAATCAACCCGAAACAGGTTGATTTTCTGTATGCAGTTTCAATTACTGATTAAAGGTGTTTTACTCGGCGCTTCACTTCTTCCTGTTTACCGAAGTTAAACGGACGTGCATCAGGGCTACCAAGGTAACCGCACACACGGCGTGTTACCGATACTTTAGTTGAATCATGGTTACCACAGCTTGGGCAGGTAAAACCTTTACTGGTACATTCAAATTCACCAGTGTAACTGCACTCGTAACATTCATCGATAGGCGTATTAGTGCCGTAGTAAGGCACTCTGGTATAGCTGTAATCCCATACGTTTTCTAACGCTTCAACGTTGCGCTGCATATTAGGGAATTCACCATAACAGATAAAACCACCGCTCGAGATTTCTGGGTATGGCATTTCAAAGTCAATCTTGTCGTATGGGTTCACCTTCTTCTCTACATCTAAGTGGAAGCTGTTGGTGTAGTAACCTTTATCTGTTACCCCTTCGATCACACCGAACTCTTTAGTATCAATACGACAGAAACGGCTACATAAGTTTTCACTCGGTGTCGCGTATAGACTGAAACCATAGCCTGTTTCGTCTGCCCACTGATTCACTGCGTCTTTTAGGTGTTTGATCACCTCAACCGCTTTTTCACGTAAGACCGCATCGTCGTACACGTGCGCTTCGTTGCCAAACAGTGCGTTAATCGTTTCATGCACACCGATATAGCCTAGTGAAATTGAAGCACGACCATGTTTGAAGATCTCAGCAATAGAGTCATCCGCTTTCAGACGAACACCACATGCTCCTTCCATATATAGGATTGGTGCTACGCGTGCTTTGACGTTTTCCAGACGCGTAATGCGAGTTTCTAACGCTCTGCGCGCTAGACGAAGGCGATCATCAAGTAGCTCGTAGAACTTTTTCTCGCTTCCTTTGGCACGAATGGCAATGCGAGGTAGGTTCAAGCTCACAACACCAAGGTTGTTACGACCTTCATGGATTAGCTCGCCGTCTTCTTCATAAGTACCTAAGAAACTTCTGCAACCCATCGGCGTTTTGAATGACCCCGTCACTTCAACTACTTTGTCGTAGTTCAGAATATCTGGATACATACGTTTAGAGGCACACTCAAGCGCAAGTTGTTTAATGTCGTAGTTTGGATCTTCAGCTTTGTGGTTCAGGCCGTCTTTAATACCGAATACCAGTTTTGGGAACACGGCCGTTTTGCGATTTTTGCCAAGCCCCGCAATCCGGTTTTTTAGAATCGATTTCTGGATCAAACGAGATGCCCAGCTTGTACCTAAACCGAAACCAAACGTAACGAATGGCGTTTGCCCATTTGCGGTATGTAACGTGTTTACTTCGTACTCAAGCGATTGGAAAGCGTCGTAACACTCTTTCTCTGTACGCGCTTTTGCAAACTCTTCCGGCTCAGCAATGTTCCACTCTTTGGCAATCTTTAGATGCTTCTCGTAACTTGTCATTACGTAAGGGGCCAATACTTCATCGATACGGTTGATCGTTGTGCCGCCGTAAATATGGCTCGCAACTTGTGCAATGATCTGCGCCGTGACTGCGGTTGCTGTGGATATCGATTTCGGCGTATCAATTTCCGCATTTCCCATTTTGAAGCCGTGTGTCAGCATGCCTTTCAGGTCGATCAGCATGCAGTTAAACATCGGGAAGAATGGTGCGTAATCTAAATCGTGGTAATGAATGTCACCCACTTCATGCGCTTGTACGACATCGCGAGGAAGAATGTGAGTTTTCGCGTAGTGTTTCGCAACGATACCAGCCAGCAAGTCACGTTGAGTCGGGATAACTTTGCCATCTTTGTTCGCGTTTTCATTGATAAGATCGAGATTACTTTCTTCAATCAGACCTTCAATTTCACGAGTTAGGAAGCTTTGTTTCTCACGAGCAATATCGCGATCATGGCGGTACTCGATGTAAGAACGTGCCAGAGACTTATAAGGACCTTGCATGAGTTCATTTTCAACCAGATCCTGAATCTCATGGATGTGAACTTCATCGTGATCTTTGAGCTGTAACTCGACAGCAAGAGCAACATTGAGAGCATAAATGGCGACATCTTTATCTTTGTTTTCCGCCGCGGCTTCGACTGCTGCTTGAATACGATCCCTGTTGAACGGAGCTCTTGAGCCGTCACGCTTGATTACGATTGGTTTCACTTTCTTCTCCTTACCCCAGCATACTCACAGAGTTATCCACAAACACACTATATGGGGTGATTTATTATTCTTTAGCCACAATATATTGTGGCGTATTTAACGAGAAGCACCAGTTGAAAACATTGATTTTGATCAACAAAAACTGGGTAGCGGATAAGAAGAAATCGATCTTATCGCTGATGCCCTTTATTAAAAAGAAATCAATGAAAATTGCAAAATTGGAACGTAATACACTTGCTTTTTTTAGAGGTCTTATAGGATAAAGGTTACGAAGGGACACGCACTAAAACGGGAGTGAAATAAGCCAATATGCGATCACTTTTTGCTACAGCCATGTTAGTTTTTTGTTCCGCCTCATTTGCGCAAAATTCAATCAACCTAACCAGTTGGAATATTGAATGGCTAGCAATGAACGGTGGAAAAGTATCAAGAACCGAGAACGATTTTGCCAAACTCAATCAATATGTGGGTAACTCGCAACCTGATGTATTAGCATTTCAAGAAGTCGATAGCGAAGTCGCGATTAGGAAAGTCGTGGGAAATGGCTACGATATTTACTTTTCGGATAGAGCTCGGTCCGGCAATAAACATTTGCAGTTCTCAGACACAAACCAGTACACAGGGTTTGCCGTGCGTAAAGGCATCCCGGTATCAGATCCCTCCGATTTTTCAATCACTCGAGGCAATAGCAAGTTACGCTTTGCGAGCTATATTGTGCTAAATCCGAATAAGCGTGATGAAATTCACCTGCTTTCAGTTCACCTAAAGGCCGGATGCAGTGGCGCTTACAAAAACAGTCGCGAATGCAAGACGCTCAAACAGCAAGGCGAAGCTCTGGCAAAGTGGATAACGGCACGTGAAAAGAGCCAAGAAAAGTACGCCATTTTAGGTGATTTTAACCACAACTTGGCTTATCAAGGTGACTGGTTGTGGTCGACAATGACTTCAAATACCAACGCTAGATTAGTCACAAAAGATACTCAAGCAGAATGTAAGGTGCGTTCGAATCGTAACCCTAATAAAACGCATCAGTTCCGTTCTATCATTGACCATATCATTGTCAGCGATAGTCTAGGATCGCAACCAGCCAGACAGGTGACATTTAAGTCTCAAGATGTTCTGGATTACCATCTAAGTGACCATTGTCCAATCAGTACGCAAGTGCGACTCTCTGCAAATTAGTCAGCTAAAAAAACGCCCAGCAAAAATGCTGGGCGTTTTAGTTACAACAAAAATTAAAGCTGTCTCGGATTGAGAATGACGACATCGCCTTGCTTCAATCCTGTCCTTACTCTGTCCAACTCGCCCAACTGAATTAAACGCGTTTCGACTTCACCACCGTCTTGCAACACCTTGACATAATCCAACTGGCCAACTTGATATACGGCGTCTTTCGGTATTCTTAGAACCACGTCGTCCGTTAAGGTCAGCGCAACCTTTGCAAAGGTACCTGGGTACACAGAGGTCGGAGATTCAAATTGCAATTTGACTGTGTAACTGCGTGAATTCGCATCAGCAGACGGTGTCACTTCTTTGATAGTCGCCGAAGCCGTCACATCATAAGAAGGAAATACGGCCTCAACCTGCTTATCGTAGTTCACGTAAGGCATGACTGACTCGGCAAAGTTAACTTCTATTTCAAGCGAGTCAGGATTGTACATCGAGAGCAAAAGTGACCCGGGTGTGGCGGTATCCCCTTTATTGATCGGCTTCTGCGTAATCAAACCGTCGAATGGCGCAGTAATAATACTGTACCCGAAGGTCGTCTCAGCTTCAGAGACGGCAGCCTGAGAGCGGTTGAAGTTGGCTTGTGCGGTTTGCAATGTACTTTCTGCCTGGTCGTACTGCGACTGTGGTATCAGTTTTCTGTTTAACAGCGTCCTAACGCGTGAGAACTCTTTGCGAGCGGCGTTAAGCTGCGCTTGTGCAGAAGACAACGCCTGCTCGCTCTGACGAACTCGTGCGTCTAAGTCGTCACTTTCTAAGCGCGCTAATACGTCTCCCTGTTTAACTCTGTCACCTACTTTAACCAACACTTCAACAACTGAGGCGGTCAATCGTGCGGCAATATCAGCTTGCTGATCTGCGACAACGACGCCCGGAAACTCGCGAACAACAGGCTCACTGGTCAGTATCATCTCGTGCGTTTGTACAGAGTTAACATCAATCACGTTGGTTTTCGCAGAATGCTCAGTGGGTAACTTTTCGGAGAAAAAACCAGCCATATAAAGAAAAAGAAGCGCGAGCAAGATAATTAAAATAATGCCCAGCAATTTGTTATCTAATTTCATTGTTCTTCCTCCATCTGAGGCAATCCATGTCCTTTGGTATTCTGGTATGCGAGGTTATATACCACCGGAACAACAAGCAAAGTAAACACTGTTGAGGCCGTAATCCCGAATATGATTGCCCAGGCGAGGCCATTGAAAATCGGGTCGAGCGTAATAACGATGTTACCCAACAACGTGGTTCCCGCCGTTAACAGTATCGGTCTCATACGAACCACACCAGATTCGATTAGTGCGTCGTGCAAACTGCTGCCAGATTCGAGAGATTGCTGAATAAACTCAATAAGCACTAATGAATTCCGCACAACAATACCGGCTAGTGCGATCATCCCAATCATCGCCGTGGCTGTAAATAACGCAGGATTTGGGTAGTTACCAATGTCATTGCTTAAGACATTTAATATCCAGAATCCCGGCATAATACCGATAACCGTCAATGGAATAGCCAGCATTATGATCCCAGAAACCGCAGGTAAGCCAGTCTGAATCAACATAACCACGAATACGCCCAGTAACGCTGCACCATAAGCAATGCCAAGGTCGCGGAATACATCAACCGTAATCTTCCATTCACCTTCACCACTCCATACGACATTAATGTTCTCCGGAACGCTCCAGGCAACACCAGCACCGTTGTTTAAGTATGTGCGATCCTGCCAATTAACATGTGCATCACTGGCATGATCAATATCTTGATCCGCGATGACATCTGCGATGATCTCACCAGGCACACGCCCTACTACTTCGGCATACACATAAACAACAGGATTAAGGTTTTTATGGAATATCGGTTTATCCGCTGGACGTTTAACAAATTGACCAATTTCTGAGAGCTGAACAACGGGTTGCGGAGCATCCACCACCGCGCCGCCCATTTCCACTTTTGCAATCCCAGGTCTTCCACGAACATACAGTTGTTCTAATCGGTTTAAATCGTCTCTGTCTTCACGACGAAGTTGAACTTCAATCGGCAAAGGATTTAATTCCCGACCATCAGCAATGTGACCAAGAGTTTTAGCATTCGCCGCCGTAATTAACGTGTTATTCACCTCAGCGACAGACACACCGGATAGCGCAGCTTTCTCCTGATCGACCACAAACTGCCACGTTTCTAAGTCACCCTGAACGCTCGTATCTACCTCTGATACTAACTGTTCTTTGCGCAGGCGATCCGCTACTTTCTCAGCTTGAACCATCAACTCCTCATAAGAGGTGGTTTCGTCGCCATAAACTTCAGCCGTAATAGTCGCGATAACCGGAGGACCTGGCGGTACCTCTACTAATTGAATGTCTGCGTTAAAGCGTTTCGCTATTTGTTCTAAATCACTTCGCAGACGAGTAACAATTTCATGTGACTGCATAGAACGATGTTTTTTCGGCGCTAATACAATGCGCAGTTCACCTTGGTATGGCTCGCTGCGCATAAAGTAATGGCGAACCATGCCGTTAAAATCCATTGGTGAAGCCGTTCCTGCAAAACCAGACACGCTGGTTACTTCAGGCACCGTCATCAGATAGTCAGAAAAACTGGATAGCGCATTGGAAGTATCTACAAAACTTGACGTTTCTGGCATGTTTAACACAAGCTGGAATTCGTTTTTGTTGTCGTATGGAAGAAGTTTGAGTGGCACCAAACGTAATGCAGGCAACAACGCGGCGAGTGCAAACAAAAATGCAACTAATCCAAGGAAAGCCCAAGCTTTTTTACGGCTTTCCAATAACGGTATTAATACTCCACGGTATAAACGATACATGGTCGACGATTGGATATCGTAATGACCGCTGTCCTGAGCGCCAGTAAGTATTTTCTTCGCAAGCCAAGGCGTTATCATAAACGCCACAACCGTACTGAACATCACACTGATCGGTACGTTGAAGGCGAGCGGCGCCATGTACGGCCCCATCATTCCTGTGATAAAAAACATTGGCGTGAACACAATAACAATCGCCACGGTAGACATTAATAGCGCGCTACGAATTTCAGCCATGGCCAGAACAATTGCTTTAGTGCGGGTCAAATCCTTACGCTTTAAGTAACGCTCAATGTTATCGATACTGGCGATAGGATCATCAACGATCAAACCGAGCGCTAAGATCAATGCAAACAGCGTAACCCGATTGATGGAGTAACCAAAAAGTAAGTCCATCCCCAGCGCAGCACCATAACTGATCGGAATTGCGATCCCAACAACCAGTGCACTTCGCCAATCTAGGAATAAGCCAACGAATACCACAACGGTTAAAATTGATATACCAAGGCTGGAAACCAAGTTGTTCACTTTTGCGTTTGCGGTTTCACCGTAGTCGCGAATGATGGCAACCTGAACTTGAGGTGGGAACTGATCAGATTCAAGCTGAGCTAATTTATCATTGACTGCTTGAGCGACGTGAACCGCATTGGAACCTTTTTGCTTAGCGACCGAGATAAAGACAGCAGGTAGCGCTTGGCCGCTATTTTTATCTCTATACCAGGTATCGGATGTGGCCTCTCCCGGACCATCATAAATTCTCGCCACGTCTTTTAAGTAAACAGGCTTGCCATTTAGCACCGCGATGACGAGATTCCCAACGTCCTTTGAGCTGGTAAGAAATTGTCCGGATTCTAAAGTGAAATTGCGGCCATTAACCCTAATATTTTCACCCTGAGTTTTGGTGTTACTGTATTGGATGGCTTGCTCAAGATCGTCAATGGTGACTTTAAAATTCGCCATTGCGACGGTATCAAGTTCAATCTGAACTTTTCTAGGTTCTCCGCCAATAACCTCGACTTTATTTGTCGCATCAAGTGATTTGATGCCTAAAGTCGCTTGATCCGCGATTCTTCTAAGTTGATGACGATCTAGCGTCGAAGGGTCAGTCGAATAAAGCGCTGCAACGACGATAGGCACGTCATCGATTTCGACTGGCTTGACTAACCAACTGGCTACAGACGATGGGACTTTATCTTGATTGGAGTAAAGTTTGTTGTAGAGCTTAACTAACGCGTCTTCGCGATTTTCACCCACATAAAAGCGAACAATGACTTGCGCGGCCCCTTCCATCGACGAGGAATAAACGTATTCCACACCATCGATCTGGCTGACAAGTTTCTCTAACGGTTCGGTGATTTGATTTTCGACTTGTGAAGCACTCAAACCCGGCGCGGATACCAAAACATCGGCAATGGGTACCACTATCTGAGGATCTTCTTCTTTTGGCGTGAGCCACAACGCCGCCGCGCCGACCATAAAGGCCAGTAGGATCATGATCGGAGGGAAAAAGCTGTTCATTACAGACTGAACAAAGCTTCGCTCTTTATTTCCGGGCATCCTTTTCCCTCCAATTTAGATTACATAATTTATGCTTTGGCTGTTTTCATCTTCTCTTCGCGAGCATTGATGACCAATTTCGCAAACATTGAGCCTGCTAACATTGCAACAAAGAACAAAACAATACTGACATTACCTAACGCCAAACTTGCCACGGCAGGACCAGGACAAATACCAGCCAATCCCCAGCCTAGGCCGAAAATCGCAGCTCCAGACAACAATCGAGCATCGATCTTTGTGTTCGTAGGAGTGCACATTTCTGCACCACTAACTGATTGTTTTCTCGGCTTGATAAGTAAAAAATAGCTTGGCATAAACACTGCCAGTGCGCCGCCCATCACAAAAGCTAAACTTGGATCCCAGTTTCCTGAAATATCTAAAAATCCAACAACTTTCGCGGGATCGATCATCCCAGAAACAGCCATACCTATGCCAAATAAAACACCGCTTACCAGCGCAGTAATTCGAAAAATAGTGTTGTTCATGGAATCTCTCTTAAACTAGGTGAAGTCGAACAAAAACGGTCAAGCCAGCAACAGCCATAAATACGCATGTTGCAACGATAGAGCGCTTAGACAAACGCCCAATGCCACAAATGCCATGACCGCTGGTACATCCGTTACCTAGTCTGGTTCCAATACCAACAAGTAAACCCGCCGCTAATACCAAACCCATTGAAAGATTTGCTGTACTTGGTACTGCTACGCCGAGTAATAAAACACTCACAAAGCCACCGACAATCATGCCAACTGCAAACAGAAGTCGCCATGAATAATCCCCTTTCTTCGGTGACATAATGCCATTCATAATTCCACTGATACCGGCAACCTTGCCGTTAACCAACAACAAAACCGTGGCAGAAACTCCCAATAAAATGCCACCAAACAACGATTCCCATGGAATAACGTCTAACATTACTTACCTCTATAGATTTTCATTTAATTTATTGATTTTAGGTTATTAACCACCGAAAAGGCGTTTAACGACTTAACTACAAAAAACGCCATGCAGTGCTTTAATTAATGACTCAACTCTCGGTTCAGCTAACGAGTAGAACACCTGCTGTGATGATTTCCGAGCGCTGATTAAATTGTGTTTACGCAACACCGTTAAGTGTTGTGAAAAGGCGGATTGACTCAAAAAGGAGTGTTTTTGTAGCTCCCCTACACCAACCTCTCCTTGGGTCAATTGGCACAACACCATCAACCTTTCTGGATGCGCCATTACTTTAAGTAGATCTGCGGCTTCAACTGCGCTGCCTTTCATCGCCGCTATGTCCATTGCTGTATCGCTCATGACTCACCTCTACATTAAAAACTAAATTAGATATTACTAAATAATAATGTTTAGTCAACACTAAATTAGCTTTTGTGAATTTAGTTAAATTAACATTAGACAATTCTAATTTAGGTGTTTATAGTGAGCATATTAAAGGATGGCTGTTTCAGTTAAACAGTTCTAAGGAGAAGAGTTATGACGTTAGAAAATGCTGTAAGAGTATTTGCCGGCACTATGATTTTAGTTTCGGTTTTACTCACCGTATTCGTTCACAGTAACTTCATTTGGTTTACTGTGTTTATTGGCGCTAACCTAATTCAGAGTGCGTATACCGGAATTTGTCCTGCCGCTTACTTTTTAAAGAAATTTGGTTTTAGATAACCTAGATGTTTCGAGCTGGCTCTACAATGTAAGTCAGCTCATCCTAAAGCTTGGAGTTAATAATGACTAAGATTTTAATCGTCGGTGGTGTCGCTGGTGGCGCATCTGCAGCAGCGCGTGCTCGTCGTCTGAGTGAAGACGCAGAAATTATCATGTTTGAGCGCGGTCCATTCGTGTCTTTTGCAAACTGTGGCCTGCCATACCACATTGGTGGCGATATCCAAGAACGCAGTAAACTCTTACTACAAACGCCAGAAAGCTTCCTAGCGCGCTTCAATGTCGATGTTCGCGTGATGAATGAAGTAATATCGGTAAACCGTCAGGATAAAACCATCGTGGTTAAGAACCTAATTGATGGTTCTGAATACGAAGAATCGTACGACTTCTTGCTGCTTAGCCCAGGCGCAGGGCCTATCGTTCCGCCAATTCCTGGCCTTGATAATCATCTCACTCACTCGCTGCGTAATATTCCAGATATGGATCGCATTATTGAAACGATCCAAATGAACAAACCAGAACATGCGACTGTTGTAGGCGGCGGCTTCATCGGTTTAGAGATGATGGAAGCGTTCCATCAGCTAGGTATCAAAACTTCTCTGATTGAAATGGCTGACCAAGTCATGACGCCCGTTGACCGTGAAATGGCGGGATTTGCTCACGCTGAAATTCGAGATAAAGGCATCGATCTAAAACTTGGCGTGGCACTTGAGTCTGTTCAGTTCGTACCTAACGAACATGTTGCCAGCTTTGACTCCGGTGAAAGTGAAAAGCACCAACACTTAGAAGGCGAACTGGAGCTAACACTTAATAATGGTGAGAAGTTGACGACTGATATTCTCATCATGGCGATTGGTGTTCGTCCTGAGACCAAGCTTGCCCAAGAAGCTGGCTTAGAAATCGGTGCCCTAGGTGGTATCTCTACCAATGAATACATGCAAACCAGCGATCCTTCGATTTATGCAGTTGGTGATGCAGTAGAAGAAAAAGATTTTGTCACTGGCGAACCAACATTGGTACCGCTAGCTGGCCCTGCAAACCGTCAAGGCCGCATGGCTGCAGATAACATGTTAGGTCGCAGTGAAACTTATCAAGGTACACAGGGTACGGCGATTTGTAAGATCTTTGACTTAGCTGTTGCTTCAACCGGTAAAAATGAGAAACAGCTGAAACGTGCGGGTATTGATTACGACAAAGTGTACGTTCATACCGCAAGCCACGCGAGCTACTACCCTGGCGCAGAAGTGGTGTCGTTCAAAATGCTGTTCGATCCAAAATCAGGCAAAATTTTAGGTGCTCAAGCCGTAGGTAAAGATGGTATCGATAAGCGTATCGACGTGATGGCAGTGGCTCAGCGTGCTGGCATGACGGTTGAACAGTTACAGCACTTAGAACTGACCTACGCGCCACCTTACGGCAGTGCGAAAGACGTGATTAACCAGGCGGCATTTGTTGCCAATAACATCATCAAAGGTGATGCAACCGCGATTCATTACGATGAGATGGATTCACTGACTGATGACCAGGTGTTACTTGATGTACGTAACCCGGGTGAGCTTGAGAGTGTTGGTTTTATTAAAGATGCTATCAACATTCCTGTCGATCAATTACGTCACCGTATGGACGAGCTACCAAAAGACAAAGAAATTGTGATTTACTGTCAAGTTGGTCTGCGTGGTAACGTCGCGTACCGCCAGCTCGTCAACAATGGCTTTAAAGCACGTAACCTGATTGGTGGTTACCGCACTTACAAGTTCGCTAAAGCTTAATTGACGCGTCAATAGCGAGTACGAGTAAGTAAAAAAACAAACGGCTGATAGTGATTATCAGCCGTTTTTCTTATCCCGAATTTTGTAGTGCTATGTTAGTTATCTATTCTGTTTCAATAAGCGCTATCTCATCTGATGTGGATTTCTCCAACTTAATTGCAATGAACTTAGAAGTTGGCGTAAAGGTTCTGTCCCCATAGCTATCCAGCGGCACCAATGGGTTAGTTTCTGGATAGTATGCGGCAGCCTGGCCAGCAGGAACATCATACGCAACCAGCGTGAATCCGCTCACTCGACGTTCTACACCATCTTCCCACAATGACACCATGTCCACTTTGTCGCCTGATTCAAAACCAAGCTTTTTGATGTCCGCTTCATTGATGAACAAGACTTCTCGCATCCCAAAAACGCCACGATAACGGTCATTTAAACCATATAACGTTGTGTTGTATTGGTCGTGAGAGCGCATGGTTTGCAGAATAAGATCAGGCTTCTGACCTTTTTCTAATAGAGCTTCACTGATCAACTGTTTTGGTAGTTCGCTGTCGCTAAACTGTGCTTTGCCACTCGCCGTATTCCATCTGCGCTCAGCGGCTGGGTTCACCAAATGGAAACCACCCGGATTTTTAAGCTTACTGTTGAAGTCTGTGAACCCAGGAATTGTGTCAGCGATAAGATCTCTAATTCGATCATAATCTTCTATCACCCAGTTCCAATCAATTGGATGCGTGCCTAGCGTCGCATTCGCAATACCTGCAATGATTGCGGGTTCTGAACGTAAGGCTTTAGAACGAGGTTTCAACTGACCATAAGAGATGTGCACCATGCTGAAAGTATCTTCAACCGTTACACCCTGTGGCCCGTTTTCTTGAGTATCAATTTCAGTGCGCCCCAAGCAAGGCAGAATCAATGCATCTTTACCAGTCACTAAATGCGAACGGTTGAGCTTAGTCGAAATGTGAACGGTCAGATTACAGTTTCGCATTGCATCGTGAGTACGTTCGGTGTCCGGTGTCGCTTGGGCAAAGTTGCCGCCTAAACCAATAAATACTTTCGCCTGGCCTTCTTCCATTGCTTTAATAGCTTGAACCGTGTTGTGACCTACACCACGCGGCACTTCGAAGTTGAATCGACGCTCAATGCTATCAAGCAGTTGGTCGGATGGCTTTTCATCGATACCCATTGTACGGTCACCCTGAACGTTACTGTGTCCACGTACCGGAGAAAGACCTGCGCCCGCCTTACCAACATTACCACGTAACATTTGTACATTGGCCACTTCTTTAATCGTTGGCACGGAGTGACGGTGTTGCGTCAAACCCATTGCCCAACACATGATCACACGCTCAGCGCGTAAATACATGCGAGCGACCGTTTCGATTTCGCTTAAATCTAATCCAGATTGCTCAGCGATGTGCTCCCATGAAGTGGCATCGACTTCAGCTAAGTAGTCATCGATACCAATGGAATGCTGTTCAATGAATTCACGATCGAACACGGCTTTACCACCGGTTTCTAATGCTTCACGTTCCCATTGCAATAAAAACTTAGCCATACCACGAAACACTGCCATGTCCCCACCCAGTGCAGGACGCAAATATGCTGTATTCGTCGGCTCTGAACCATTACTGAGCATTTCTATCGGCATTTGTGGGTTTTGGAAGCGCTCCAAACCACGCTCTTTTAATGGGTTGAAACAGATAACTTGTGCACCGCGTTTCACCGCTTCACGTAACGGCTCCAGCATGCGTGGGTGATTGGTTCCCGGGTTTTGGCCAATAACGAAAATCGCGTCCGCTTCTTCAAAGTCATCAAAGATAACCGTGCCTTTACCTACACCAACTGTGTCTTTCATGCCAAGCGCGCTGGCTTCATGACACATATTTGAGCAATCAGGAAAGTTATTGGTACCAAATGCACGTACGAATAATTGATATAAAAACGCGGCTTCATTGCTGGCGCGGCCGGAGGTGTAAAACTCCGCTTGGTGTGGCGATTCCAGATCATTTAGGTGTTTTGCCACTAACTGAAAAGCCTCTTCCCAAGAAACTGGAACATAGTGATCAGACTCGGCATCGTATTTCATTGGGTGTGTAATACGCCCTTGATATTCGAGCCAGTAATCTGTTTGAGTAGAAAGAGAAGATACACTGTGGTTAGCGAAGAACTCAGGATCAACCAGTCGATTGGTGGCTTCCCAGTTAACAGCCTTTGCGCCATTTTCGCAAAAGTTTACTTTACCGCTTTCTGGTGATTCACCCCAAGCACATCCTGGGCAATCAAAACCGCCATTTTGGTTGGTTTTCATCATGGTGCGGATGTTTTTCACCGCATTTTCGCTTCCCCACCAGCTTCTTGTCACGGCTTTGAGCGCACCCCAACCACCTGCTGGACCTTTGTATTCTTTTATTCTTTCTTTTTGGCTCACGACTTTACTCCTCGTATATAGGAACAACAGCAAACAGGCTGCCCGGGAAAACAAGCGCGCAAAATCGCGGGAGTCATGAAGGGGCGTTTTCAATCTGGACAAGTAAAGGCTCTGTATGTGTAAGACTTTACTTGTCCAGATTGTATGAGTTCTGGTACCCGTCTACTGTTTCAGAATGTTCAGACACAATCTTTAATGCTGTGTTTTGATCTGAATCAAAGGTTAAGTCGTTACTTTGTATGCGTCCAATTGATATCCCTGACCGGCTGATAAATAAAATCTATCACGACTTTAAGACAAGACATTCATCACATTTTTCATCAATTGAATTTATCAGAGAATTCGTTTTATGCGGTATTTAAACTGAGATCTCACGCTCGACTCAGTAATTTCGATGCGATTTACGATAGACATTATCTATCACCCTATAGATACTTTAGATTTGACCCCAATCAGTATCGGGAATAGCCTTGATTTAGATCAATTTTGAGTACATTTTCCCTCTTGACATAAGAAGAGTAGAAACAGGTAACTCAAATATTGATGAAGATAAAGAACGCATAAACATTGCCTTTTAAAATCGCGCTACCCGTTACTGTGACTCACAAAGCAAGGTTAAGTTAGCCAAGATGGATATCAAACAACTTAAATACCTAATAGCACTCGAGCAGACCAAACATTTTGGTCAGGCGGCGGCATTGTGTCACATTACTCAGCCGACACTTTCGATGAGAATTAGAAGTTTAGAGCAAGAGCTAGACTTAGAATTAATCCAAAGAAGTCAACGTTTTGAAGGATTCACGGAAGCTGGAGAGCGTATTTTAGCGTGGGCTAAAACCGTGTTAGCGGCTCACGATGGTTTACAAGCTGAAGCCGCCAACTGCAGAGGACAACTGGTCGGCTCGCTTAGGCTGGGTATGGTGCCTTTAGCCAGTCAAAACCCTATGCAGCTGATTAAACCACTCGCTGAAGCGTTTCCGGAATTGCAATTTCAGATCCTCTCAATGACGACGGAACAGATCATAGACCAGCTCAATCGAAACCAACTCGATTTGGGTATGTGCTACGTCGACCAGGTGAACACGGCCTATTTTGACGTTATTGAATTGGACTCAACAAAGCTGGGGGTGTTGTTTGACGAGCGTTATTTTGATTTTGCCGAATCAGAAGTAATGTGGGAATCACTCAATAGCATCCCGCTTGGCTTACTATCAAAAGGGATGCACTACAGACACTCTATTGATATTAGCTTTATTAGCAAAGGGCTTGTCCCTCAAACGGTCATTGAAAGTAACTCCACCTTTCACCTTGTCCAGGCGGTAACCAGCGGTCTTTGCTGTGCGATTATGCCTAGAAACTGTGGCCTTGAAGAGTTAAACGATACGCTTCGTATTGTACCGATTGAAGAAGCCGCCGTTCATGCGCCTTTAGGCTTACTAAAACGTAAACAAGAGCCTTTTTCTGCACTCACAGATCAGTGCTTTTCAATCGCAAAAACCATATTTAATTAACAACGAATACGCATCAGTTAGACCAGCGTGAGGTGATTTCATGAGATGTACCACTCAATCTTATTTTGAATTGTCGGACTTTAACCAGGCTCCGCCTCAACCAAACGCGTTTAACTATCGTGAAATGAAAGACGGACGCCCTCTGCAGCAAACTTCGCTGGCCAGTGAATCCGCGCTCGCTATCAGTTATAACGGGATTAGCCAAGCCGTAATGATGGTGACTCCGGGGCACTTAGAAGATTTTGTTAAAGGGTTCAGTCTGAGCACAGGAATCATCAACGACTTTAAAGAGATTAAAGATATTGAAATTGGTGGTGACAACGAATCGCATTATGCAGAAGTCGAAATCAGCAACCGAGCATTCTGGTCTCTAAAAACGCAGCGCAGAAACCTTGCAGGGACAACCGGATGTGGCATTTGTGGGGTCGAAGCGTTAGAGCAAGCTTTACCTGATCTAGAACCGCTTTCCCCTTCTCTTCCCCCTCGCCCAGATGCTTTTGAAGGGTTGAGAGAGAAAGTCGCTTTACACCAAAATGCAGCTCGTGAATCAGGAGCGCTTCATGCTGCACTGTTTGCTGATTTACAGGGAAATATCTTGTCCTGTCGCGAAGACATTGGTCGTCACAATGCATTAGATAAACTCATCGGTGCGCTGGCGAATAATCACATCGAATCACAAAATGGGTTTGCGATCATGACTAGCCGTTGTAGTTTAGAATTGATCCATAAAGCGGTACGCGCTCGCATCCCTACTCTGGTTTGCCTTTCCGCGCCAACCGCATTAACTGTGGAATGGGCAAGACGGAATCATCTCAATTTGATTCACTTGCCAAAACACGGAGCACCGAGACTTTATAGCCCAGCGCCGTAATCGAAGAGCATACTCAGTGGAGGTTTGATTAAGTGATAACACCTATCAAGATATTAAACCTATCGCGTATAAACGAAGATTATCCGTGGTATTTGTTGCAAAACGTATAATCAACGTTGTAATCAAGGCTGTAATCACTACAATCTCTGGTTCGATTTTTCAGTGAACGTTTGTATGCCGAAGTTAAACCTAGATAATACCGCCCAACACTCCGCTCTTTCTAATATTGAGACTAGCAGTAAAATCCAATCGGCATTAGAACCGAAATTCCACAAGCCAACGACGCGCCTTTGTTTAAGTCCAAAACTATCGCATGAGCACTTAAACCGTCGCTGGGCAGTCCTGGAACAGACCACGAATAAAGACCTTCTTCTCGACCCTTTTACCCGAGAACATTGTGAGTCCTATTCCAATAATATCGAGCATTTCATTGGCACTGTAAATGTGCCCGTTGGTATTGCTGGCCCATTGCGAGTAAACGGTTTACATGCAAACGACGACTACTTAGTTCCACTTGCAACCACCGAAGCGGCTCTAGTTGCTTCTTACAACCGTGGCGCCAACCTAATCACTGCAGCAGGCGGTGCCAGTGCATTGCTACTTAGTGAAGGTGTGAGCCGTACTCCAGTGTTTGGCTTTAACAACTTAGCTGAAGCAGGACAGTTCGTAAGTTGGGTCACTACCCAGTTCGACACTTTTTGCCAGATTGCAGAGTCGACTACCTCTCACGGAAAACTCAAAGACATCAACATCAATATAGAAGGCAACCATGTCTATTTAGTTTTTGAATATGTCACCGGTGATGCCTCTGGTCAGAATATGGTGACCATAGCGACTAACCAAGTGTTCCATCATATTTTAGCGGTCAGTCCGGTTAAGCCGGTTCAAGCTTTTCTTGATGGCAACCTCTCGGGTGATAAAAAGCCAAATGCCCATACTCTGCGGTCTGTACGTGGTAAAAAAGTTTCAGCCGAAGTCACGATTTCTGCAGAATTAGTCAAGAAGTACCTGCATACAACGCCAGAATCAATGGCTCAGTTTACCCATATGAGTACCGTGGGTGGTTTATTGAGTGGCACTATCGGCGTCAATGCCCATTACGCTAACGCACTCGCCGCACTTTATATTGCCTGCGGTCAGGATGCGGCTTGCGTCGCTGAATCCGCGATAGGTATTACCCGAATGGAGGTTGATTCAAAAGGCAATCTCTACGCGAGTGTCACGTTGCCGAATATCATGGTGGGCACAGTTGGTGGCGGTACAGGGTTGCCAACACAAAAAGCCTGTCTCGATATTCTCGGTTTACATGGCAACGGAAAAGCGAAGGCACTTGCCGAAGTCACGGCTGCATTATGTCTCGCGGGTGAGCTATCAATTATTGGCGCATTTTGTGCGGATCACTTTTCCCGTGCTCATCATAAACTGGCAAGAAAATAACACCATATAGCCAAACAAGGCAGATTTGCTTTCTTTGATGCTTACTCTGCCACAACAATAAATTATCCAGCCCTATTTAGCTCATGTACTTGTTGGTCTTGCCCAAGCAACGAGTACATGCCGCCCTACTCACCTTCAATTACCTAAAATAGTACTAATTTCACCCAGAACGCTTTTTTTAGGCGAATCCAGACCTCTATACTCGCTCACTAAGTTGATTACTTAATACTCTTTCTCAGGTAAGCGAGTCAGTGATGATACGTCATATAAAGAATAGAATTTCTTATTGGTTTTTAGGGTTGTTTGTGGCATTTGCGTGTTCGATACAACCTGTTTATTCAGCAAGTATAACGTCAGATGATACTGCCCGTATTCTTTATCAAACCACGTTTGGCCCCACACCCGCTCTTATAAAAACCGTCGAAAAGCTAGGAGTCGAAGGCTGGGTCAATCAGCAAATAAAGCTCCCTCCTACGTATCATGAACCTCTGTTCAACACGCCTTTTTCCAAAGGTGCACAAGCCAACCGTGAAAATGCATGGTACCAAATCGTCATCAGTTCCGAAGACCAACTCAGGCAGCGAATGGCCTTTGCACTCAGTCAAATATTGGTGGTTTCCCGCTATGGAGGCGTACTGTCTGGCAAACCTGCTGGCTTAGCGAACTATTACGATGTACTCGTAAAAAACGCATTTGGTAATTATCGCGATCTGTTATTTGAAGTCGCAACGCATCCCGTTATGGGAAACTACCTGTCAATGATGGGAAGTGCTAAAGAAAACCCGTCTACCGGTGCGTTGCCAGATGAAAACTTTGCCCGAGAGCTTATGCAGTTGTTCACGCTCGGACTATACAAATTGAATATAGATGGAAGTACGGTCGTTGATAACAATACTGGTAGACCTATCCCGAGCTATACACAAAATGATGTACAGGAACTTGCCCGTGCTTTAACCGGATGGAAAAGCAGCGATGTTGACTTTGTAGAGCCTATGCAAGTCATCAATAAACTGCATGACTCAGGCGAAAAGAAGATCTTAGATACTACTCTCCCGGCAGGGCTCACTGGTCAGGAGGAACTATCCCGCGTCATCGATATTTTAATGTCCCATCCTAATATCGCGCCATTTGTGTCAAAACGATTAATCCAGCGTTTCGTTACCTCCAATCCAAGTCCTGAGTATGTAACCCGTATTTCTACGGTTTTTAATGACAATGGTAAAGGAATCAAAGGGGATCTAAGCGCGGTAATGAAAGCGATATTACTGGATGAAGAAGCGTCGCTGCGGACTGAACGTCAACCTAAAAAAGTCAAAGAGCCTATTTTGGTTCTGACAAATTTTCATCGCGCCGCAGGCTTTACTCTGAAAGGTGCGCGATATGATGATGCCACGACCGTTATGAATATCGCCAACCAAGGTCCACTGCGCGCACCTTCAGTATTTAACTTCTACTCGCCAGATTACCAGCCATCGAACGAATTTATGCAGTCTTCGATGGTGTCACCAGAGTATCAGTTACTTAATTGGTCAGCTTATACCGATATCGTTAATTTTATGCTTACTGATATTCGGGATGGAGGCGATAACACATATTCGCTTAACCTCGATGACCTTTATGCGCTGCTTGATGATCATCCAGCACTCGTCGAACAGATCAATCAACGGTTCTTCGCTGGTACAGCATCTTCTGAGCTAATAACACTCATGCTTAACGTGCTAGACGATTATCCATCCGAGTATGTGCCAAAAGCAAAGCTCTCAATCGTTATCTTCACCGCCATTTCAGGCGAAGAATTTTATCTTCAATACTAGGAGTGAACGATGGATCATTCACGACGTCATTTTATTAAAGGATCTGCATCCCTTGGGGCTTTTGCATCTTTGGGCCTGCCTGCCTATTCACTCGCTTCGCCAACAAACGACTTTCGCGCCCTTATTTGTGTCTACTTAATGGGCGGAAATGATGCCATTAATACGGTTTTGCCATTGTCAGATTTTCACTATAAGCAGTATTCAGACGTGAGAGGCGCTTTAGCCGTTCCCAGAGATGCCATAGTCCCTACCGGACTGAGTGTATTGGACACAAATGGCAGAAAGGTACCTTTGGGTTTACACCCACAGCTTGGTGCGCTTTCTTCACTTTTTGAACGTGGTGACGCTAACATTGCCGTCAATACTGGTATTCTCGATCAACCTCTAACCAAACAAGCTATTGAATCTGGCGAGTTACCCTTGCCTGAACAGCTTTTCTCTCACAACTCTCAGACGGATTCCTGGCTGCGAGGCGGAATGGAGGCATCACGTAATTTGGGCTGGGCTGGCCGCATCTTAGACGTGTTAAATTCAAACGCTGAAGTGACTCCCCTTTATAGTGTCTATGGCGAGTCACTTTGGTTAAGGGCGATGGAGCATCGACAGACAGTATTAAAAAAGGACCGAGTCGTTAAACTGTCCGCGCTCGATAATCTCGTCTACAAGGGGATTTACAATCAATTACTGTCTGGAAGTACAAATAACCCTTTCAGTGATCACTTTCATGTCATGATTAACGAGTCGATGACAATGAGTCACGTACTTTCTGAACAGCTCAACCAAATACAAGATTCTCCCCTTTTCACGTCATCTGAACTTGGCAAACAAATGCAAACGGTATTTAAGCTAATTGCCAGCCAGAATGATATGAACCAAAAACGACAAATATTTTTTGTAAAGCACAACGGGTATGACCTTCACGATTCACAACTCGCAAGACACCCGGTGTTATTAGAGGACTTAGCCACAAATTTATTCGCAATGTATCAGTCGCTCGATAAACTGGGGATGAGCAAAAATGTCACCTCTTTTACGATGTCTGATTTTGGACGTCGAATGACGGGAAATGGAAATGGCACGGATCATGGTTGGGGCGGACATCAACTGCTGTTAGGTGGCGCTGTCAACAGCAACCAGCCTATTGGTACATGGCCCGAGTTAGTTCTGGGTGGACAGGACGACTATTCAAGAGGCAGACTTATTCCGAAAGTAGCGGCGGACCAAGTAGGTGCCACACTTGCTCAATGGATGGGTGTCAGCGATAACGCTGCATTGGAGTATGTATTTCCTAATATCCGCAACTTTGCAGACTCGAATCTTAGGTTTATGTCTTAGAGGCATAAAAAAGGGAGCAGATTTGCTCCCTTAATGAACCAGATTATGCTTCGGTACGGCGACGCTCGTTACACAGTCGGATTGCACGTTCAAGTAATTCTAGTGCGGATTTATCGCACTCTGGTAACGCTGCGTCACTTTCCGCAATTGGCGTTACGCGGTCACCCCATTTAAGAACGGCGGCACCCCATGTTAGACCGGCACCGAAAGCCGCTAAAAGCAAGTTATCGCCTGGCTTGACTCGGCCTTGCTCTAACGCCTCACACAATGCAATTGGCACCGTTGCTGCTGAGGTATTGCCATACTTATGAATATTCACAAACGCTTTCTCTTGTGGGATGCCCGAAAGATCACACAAGGTCTGGATGATTCGAATGTTAGCTTGGTGAGGGATCACAACATCAATTTGTTCGGTTGTGAGCTCAGATTCTTTAAGCACGTTTTTCGCTGCTAAGCCCATGCCCTTCACTGCGCGTTTAAAGATCTCTTGGCCTACAAAGTTGAAGTCCCAGAAACCGTTATCTTCCGCAAAGCGATCCATACAAGAACCGAACTTAGGCACAGCAAGTATGTCGCGTCCTTTTGCGTCACAACCGATTTTAGATTGTAACAGTCCAGTCTCTTTGTAAGTTCTAGATAAAACAACAGCGCCTGCGCCATCGCCAAACAAAACGGCAGTATCACGCATTGCCCAATCGATGAAGAAAGAAAGCCTTTCAGCACCAATAATAATGGCATGGCGGTAATTTCCCGACTGAATCAAACGCGTGCCCGTTTCCAAACCGTATACAAAGCCGGTACAGGCAGCATTTAAATCAAAAGATGCAGCAGAACGAATATCCAGATTTTGTTGAACTTTCGATGCGATATTTGGGATTAGGGAATCGGGTGAGCACGTCGCGACGATAATCAGGTCAACCTCACTCGCATCAACACCAGCACGAGCTAACGCGTGCTTTGCGGCTACTGTTGCCATGTCAGATGTGTTTACGTGACTAATGCGGCGGTTTTCGATGCCAGTGCGAGAGCGAATCCACTCATCAGAGGTATCAAGGAATGTACTAAGATCATCGTTAGAAAGTACAGTTGGCGGTACACATTTTCCCCAACCTGTAATTTCAGCGTAGTAATTTGACATCACAGACCTATTTATTGTTGTAATTTAGTTAAGTTTCTTAGAACCTAAGTAGGTTCAAATAAAGACTTGCCAGTTCGTAGCAAGTACAAAGTAAAGAAGAAAATTATACGCTTTATGGAGCTGACTGATAAGTCAAGTTTTCACAAAGTTGTCATAAAGGAAGAAGTCATGTCATCGTTTAAAACTCGCTGTCCATCATGTGGCGGTTTAAATCGTGTACCCAACGAGCGCGTTGCAGAAAATGCGACTTGCGGAAAATGTAAAAGCTCGCTTTTAGATGGTGCGCCTATAGAAGGGACTACGGAAAACTTTTCCGCGCTATTACAAAGCCCTACACCAGTCGTCGTTGATTTTTGGGCTCCGTGGTGTAACCCATGTGTTGGTTTTGCACCTGTTTTCTCAGATGTCGCAGAGGAAAAAGCGGGAACGGCTCGTTTTGTCAAAATTGACACAGAAGCACAACAACAGCTTGCGGCTCAATTTGGCATTCGCAGTATTCCTACTATCATGGTTTTCAAAAACGGACAGCGTGTTGATATACTCAACGGAGCGCTACCTAAATCTCAGTTCGAACAGTGGCTAAATCAAGCTGTTACTAAGTGACCTATCAAGCCAGCTACCTCTTTTAGCTGGCTTTTTATTCCGCAAAATTCCACCTCTTTTTGATAAAGAATATTTGTCGATACGACTCAAATTTATCGTTTTACTTGCAAAATAATTAGCTTCATATTCGCGCCCATAAACTACCCGTAAAACATAAACTAATAGGCGCAAAGCAGTGGAAAACAAAGCCTTCCTTCCAGCATCACCACGTATCACCGTTCCTGTCATCGCATTATCTCTATATGCGGTAGCTTCTGGCTATTTAATGAGCCTGATACCTTTAATGCTTGGTGAGTACAACATTTCTGCGGACTACGCGAGTTGGTTGGCAAGCGTGTTTTATGGCGGTTTATTAACGGGTGCTATCTTTTTTGAACGCATTGTACGTTCCGTTGGACACAGAAACGCGTTTATTGCTTGCTTGATGGCTTTCTCGCTAACGATTGTTGCAATGCCTGTATTTGCAAACGGCTTTGTATGGCTAGTTGCGCGTTTTATCGCGGGCATCGCTGTTGCTGGCGTTTTTGTGATCGTTGAGTCATGGCTAATGTCTGGTGACGAAACCTCACGTGCAAAGCGTCTGAGCTTGTACATGCTATCACTTTATGGTGGTTCAGCCTTGGGTCAATTCGGTATTGGCGTACTCGGCGTGAGCGGTGGTGTTCCTTTCATCGCCATCACGACGTTAATCTTAATGGCAATACTGGTACTTAAGTTTGTTGACTGTGAACAACCAAACAGCCACGAATCGACTGCGTTGTCATTTAAACAAATTATGAAGCTTAATCATGCGGCAATCATCGGCTGCATCGTTTCTGGTTTAACACTAGGTGCGATTTATGGCCTGATGCCTCTTGAGTTGATTAATCGTCAAATCAGCCACCAAGAAATTGGAACATTAATGGCATTAGTGATCCTAGGTGGTATGGCAGTGCAACCGTTAGTGACAGCGTTGAATAAGTACATGAGCCGTACAGTACTAATGGCATTTTTCTGTCTGTTAGGCATGTTTTCTATCGGTATCACGTTTATTTCAACGTCAACGGCGGTACTTGCTGCATCGCTTTTCTTATTGGGTGCAGCGACATTCGCTCTATACCCGGTTGCGATCAACTTAGGCTGTGCAGGGCTAGACGAGCGCTTTATTGTTTCAGCGACTCAAGTAATGCTATTTAGCTACAGCATCGGGTCAGTAGCAGGCCCTGTCGTAGCTGACAGCTTCATGGGTCAGGTACATGGTTTGTTAGGTTACTTATTTGCCACTTTAGTCGCGACATGTATTTACATGTTGTTGGCGGCGAGTAAAACCAAACAACAAATGGCAGCTGGTCTCTGATCATTTATTACTAAAATCTGAATACAAAAAACGAGAGCAAGTCGCTCTCGTTTTTTAATTGCTCCGCCGCTTGTAACGATTCGATGCATTTGTAGCAGGTTTGTCTGGAACGCCTCGCTTTTCGTGAAGCAAATGTCTGATCGCTAACACAGGATGTTTCAGCAACATCCTCGGGCCGGAATAGCGCATTATTAAGCGCATTTGTTCTTTCGGCTCAGGTTTATAACAGTGGATTGGGCATTTATTGCAAGTCGGCTTATTCTCGCCATAAGGACACCGATCAAGACGCATTTCTGCGTAATCCAGTAAATCACGGCACTCAGTGCAAAGCTCACCTTTCGAACCATGATTAGCCCGACAATACACTTCCACCATCGCTTTGACGGTTTTAAATTCGGTGGCAAGTTTGCCGAGTAAAATATCACTCATTACATTAACCAAATTAAACGTTTAGATATTAGAATCTATTTATACTCAATAGACTTAGTGACGGTCGCTCAGTGGTCAGGTTTTTTAAATCAGAAACCCATTAAAGTTGTAACTTAGTGGAAAAATCACTATCCTGCCTCGCTAAATTAAAGGACCAGCACCATGAACCGCAAGAAGAAAATCAATCAAATCTTAAAGGCAAAACAGAAAAAGCATAACGCTAAGCTACATAAGAGCAATAAGCCTCGCTATATTTCAAAGGCTGAGCGAGCCAAAATGGAAGCTGAAGAACAAAACCAAGTGACCGAGTCAGCTGAACAGAGCGTAACCACGCAAGTCAGTGACGAAGCATAAAAGAAGCCGCTTATAGCGGCTTTTCTATATAGAAAGAACTTATACTAATTAACCATTAACTAAGTTGATTTTCGTCACTTTTCACCGCAATTAGCTTTTTGTTTTCTGCCAATCTAGGGCAATTATCGCACAGTTTTCTACCTTCACATTTATAAACCAGACAGCAACTTTTTCTCACTAATTTCAATGGTAGAGCCACAGACGGTTCATAAAGTGACAGCGCGTTGTTGGTATCCAGATCAAGCGCCTGAAGCCATAACACGGCATGCTCTCTTATCATGGCGTTTGTCATCTGCGGAAAGTGCTGCTGCAATCGCATTAACCCAACCAAAATACCGTCTGAGATTAATTGATGGGTAAACCCCGGTCGAATACGGGTCCATTCACTCATTTGATTTTGATAGTAGTCGAAAAGTGATTTTATCTGCGAACCAGCAGTGTTTATCAGCGTCTGATGATCGCCCTGAACAAGTGATTCATCTTGAAAACGATAACCGCTGACAAAGCAGGGTTTAACGGATTGAGCCATACCATACAGGTTCGGTAGTGAATGAAAGTGGTATATGGATATCAAGGCCACATAGACTGGTTGCCAACATAATAAATCCCATGTTCTGGTCAGCCAGTAAGCTCTGCCCGCTTCTGGAAAAGCTTCAGATAGCTGCTGATATAAATCCTGAATGATTGGGTTAATGTCGTTATCAGTATGAATCTCGCCTTCGCTTATGCTCCCTAAATCACCATGCAGGTACGGCGTTATCGCATTTGTGGCTTGGAAAAGTTGTGGGAAGAATGATTCGGACATGACTATTCCGTTTGATGGTATATGGGCTGTATCTTTATACTCAAACATTAATTCAAATGCAAACCATTCTCTTTATCATTGACGGATAAAGCCATCGAATTCCATGAAAGTGAGTCCCGACAATGACTATCCAGACATACTTGGTTACGAAAAATCAGGCTAAATCACAACATATATTTAAAGTGCGTCGCATTTTTATGCCTTAGCTCGTCAAAATAATAAACACAATGCATACACATCGATAAACGTACATTAACAGATGGAGTCTGTAGCGTGAGTTAATGCTCGTTCTTAAACATTATTTTGCGTCATCTAAGGTAATGTGAACAACATAAAGTACTTTTCCTGAGAATAGATAAACAATGGAAGCAATTGTTTTGAATAAGGAAATCTGCTCATGCTGTATCTAGAGTTTCTGTTTTTGCTCGTGATGCTTTATATCGGCTCACGCTATGGAGGTATCGGCCTTGGGGTCGTTTCTGGTATCGGTCTGGTGATAGAAGTCTTCATTTTTAAGATGCCGCCGACCTCTCCGCCCGTCACCGTAATGTTAATCATATTAGCCGTGGTTACTTGTGCATCGATTCTAGAAGCTGCGGGTGGTTTGAAATACATGCTTCAAGTCGCCGAGCGTGTGCTGCGTAAGAACCCTAAACGCGTGACCTTGATAGCACCTTTTGTTACTTACTTTATGACCTTCTTGTTAGGTACTGGCCATGCTGTGTATTCGATCATGCCGATCATTGGTGACGTTGCACTGAAAAATGGTATTCGTCCCGAGCGCCCAATGGCAGCTGCCTCTGTTGCTTCTCAGATTGCGATTACGGCTTCTCCAATTTCTGCCGCAGTGGTTTACTACTTAGCGCAGTTATCGGATATTCAGCATGAAATCACTCTGCTTTCAATTCTGCTTGTAACGGTGCCAGCTACCTTATTTGGTACATTGCTTATGTCACTTTACAGCTTAAAACGTGGTAAAGAGCTAGAAGACGATGAAGAATACCAAAATCGCCTGAAAGATCCGGTGTGGCGTGAAAAGATCTTAACCACAACCGCGACATCTTTAGATGAAGTGCTTCCGACTAGTGCTCGTAATTCCGTACTTATGTTCATTTCGGCTATCTTGGTTATTGTCGTTATCGCGATGTGGCCGGAAGTTCGTACGATTGTCGATGGTGAAAAGCCAATCAGCATGGCGGTCGTCATCCAAATGATGATGCTCTGCTTTGGCGGTATTATACTGCTGGCAACGAAAACCGATCCTCGTAAAGTGCCTGATGGTGTCGTTTTCAAATCGGGTATGGTGGCTGCCATCGCTATCTTTGGTATCGCCTGGATGTCGGACACATACTTCCAATACGCAATGCCTCAGTTTAGAACGGGCATTGTGGCGATGGTCACCGACTATCCGTGGACGTTTGCACTTGCGCTCTTCATCGTGTCTGTAGTGGTAAACTCGCAAGCCGCAACGGCACGTATGATGCTGCCAGTTGGCTTAGGTTTGGGGCTTGATCCTGCCTTGTTGATTGGTTTGATGCCTGCAGTATACGGTTACTTCTTCATCCCTAACTACCCTTCAGATATCGCAACCGTTAACTTTGATACGTCTGGTACGACGAAGATTGGCAAATGGTATTTCAACCACTCATTTATGTCAGTGGGTCTGATTGGTGTGATTGGTGCTTGTTGCTTAGGTTACGTATTAGGACAAATGATCATCCCATCATAGTTATTGCTATTTGAATAAAGACGAGTCATTGTACAAAGTGTACGCCTGAAATGACTCGTCTTTTTTCATGTCTGGCGCTTGCACTCCAGCCATAATCTGTTGTTTCTTAGTGTTTAAAGCAGAAAATTCTCATCTATTTCAACAAAAGTATCTGCACAGTCAATAAGCGTTTGTGATGTCAGCCTTGGTACGCCATACACTGTCACTTTCTTGTTGTAACGTTGCTGGATACGCTCCACCAGCAAACTAAAGTCACCATCGCCAGAAACAAGAATCACTGTATCGACATCAGGCGCAATCTCGATTGCATCCAGAGTAATACCGACGTCCCAATCGCCCTTCGCACTGCCATCACGTCTTTGGATAAAAGGCTTTAGCATTACCTCAAAACCAACACCTCTGAGGATATGGTGAAACTGTCGTTGCTTAGGATCATTACTCGCAATGGCATAAGCCTTCGCGCTGACAACGTCTTTACCTTGCGTAGCGACATACCAAAACTGGTTGTAATCGAAGTTGCAACGGTAGGCTTCACGGCAGGTGTAATACACGTTCTGTACATCAACCAGAATCGCTATTTTTTGTTTACTTTCCGAAGTCATTTAATTCTATACGTTGTTTATTTGCTGCCTACCCTAAGCCAGTTTGCGAAAAAGCACAATGAGCCATTTCCACTAAACTTAACGTATAAACGAGAGTGTTAGCATTTAAAGGATCAGTCATGAGTAAACCAATCATTTTGATACTACTTTTAGGCTTGGTATCACCGACAACCTTTAGCTACCCCTCTTACGCTCAATACTGGCCGCATCGCAGTGTCCTTTTCTTCGCGCCAGCGAACGATGCCCGTGTTAAACAGTTCCTACTTGAAACACTAATGAACGAATGTGAACTTGAAGAACGTGACATCGTCACTTTGGTCATTGCCGAAGATGGTTTTACGTTTCCTAAGGGGATTAAAGAGGAACTGGATGTCTCTGTTTTGCCGGAGAAATATGATGTGAAACAGGGTGAATACACTGCTATTTTGCTTGGAAAAGATGGCCAAGAAAAGTATCGCTGGGGCGCAGAGACAGACTGGCAATTCATCAACGAGTTAATTGACGAAATGCCAATGCGTAAGCAAGAAATGCGAAGCCAAAGCAGCCCCTGCAAAATTTAATCGTTGACCTCTTGGGGGAACCAAGCCAACTTGTTATGAAGTTGCGTAACGCTTCCAACCACGATCAGCGCCGGACTTTCTGCCTGCGCAGCCATACGAGATAATTCATTCAGTTTGCCAACAAGCACACGCTGCTCTGGCCTTGTACCATTTTCAATAATTGCACATGACATGTCTGGCGCTAAACCATGTGTAATGAGCTTGTCCATGATATACCCACTCTGTTTGAGCCCCATATAAAACACTAAGGTGTTATTTGACTGCGCTAAAGAGTGCCACTCAATTTCACGACCATCTTTCTGTACATGACCAGTAATGAATTGAACACTTTGAGCGTGATCGCGATGCGTTAGTGGAATACCAGCGTATGCCGTTGCGCCAGCTGCCGCTGTGATACCCGGTACCACTTCGTATTTTATTCCGTATTCGGCAAGCTCTTCTAACTCTTCACCACCACGGCCAAAAATGAACGAATCACCACCTTTTAAGCGAACTACACGTTTACCTTCCTGCGCCTTCTGTACCAAGATCTGGTTAATTTGTTCTTGTGGCACACAGTGAAAATCTAGCTTTTTCCCCACGTAAATCATTTCTGCTCGCGCATTCGCCAACGCCAAAATGTCTTTAGATACCAATCGGTCATAGACCACCACATCTGCAGATTGAATCGCTTTCCAACCCTTTACGGTGAGTAAATCCGGGTCGCCAGGCCCTGCGCCAACAAGTGAAACAAAACCGCTGTTTAACGAGGTGTTAATAGTAGTCATAAAATGGCCTATTGAGAAATTTAGATATAAAGAGTAACACTCTCACTATGCTCTTAGGGCTAAAACCACTCTAAGGAGTTATTACTTTTTATCTCTAAACCTATAAAATATATAGCGAAAGTTAAGAGTAAAGAATGGCCCCACCCATCAAGTAGCGGGACCATAACAAGCGAATTACTTAGCCATTGCAGGCTCTGCTTTTACTTCTGTTTCCGCAGTTAGAGAAGGTGCAGTTTTTGCGTGCGTTAAGTACAGTGGCAGACATGTCATCACCAAGCCACCAACAATGTTACCTAAAATGGTTGGGATAAGGTTGAAGTTCAACCAAGTTGCAATACCAAAGTCAGCACCCAAAATCATTCCTAGCGGGAACAGGAACATATTTACCACGGTATGCTCGAACACTAATGCGAAGAAGATGAAAATTGGGAACCACATCATCGCTACACGACCAGATACAGAGCGCGCAGTCATGTTACCAATTACGCCTAGACACACCATTAGGTTACAGAAGATGCCGCGTACAAAGCAGGTGATCCATCCGTCCATGCCCATGTTTTCAAAGCCAAGGCTACGTGCCGTTGATACCGCTACAAATTTCTTCGCTACCGCATTGAGTTCTAATGAGAAGTTACCGGTAAGAGAGATCGCGACGAGGTAAGCTACGATAAGAGAGCCGATAAGGTTACCTAAACCGACAAGACCCCAACAACGGAAAATACGACCCCAAGTAATACCCGGACGGTTTGCAAACTTAGCCAGCGGAGCAAGGCCGAATACGCCAGTAACCAGGTCGTAGCCCATTACACTTAGGATGACAAAACCAACAGGGAAGACCAAAGCCCCTACTACACCCATTCCTGTTTGTACGATGGTCGTTATCGCGACTACAACCGCCAAAGAAAGAATAATACCTGCCATCGTACCGCGTAACAGTAGGTCTCGAGTGCTGGTATTGGTTTTTGCTTCACCAACGTTGATCATAGTTTGCACGAACTCAGCTGGTTTAAAGTCTGTAGACATGAACGTGTCCTTATTCAAAAATGAAAGTTAAAAGTTAGAGATTGAATAGAGAAAGGCTTCCCAATTACGACTCGCGGTTGTCGTGGTCATTTCTCGGTGTCCTCCCAGAAACGACCTCCGGGAAGCCTTTATCTATTCAATCTAAGTATTCAATCAATGCCCTCCTCGTTTGAGGAGGGCATATTCGCTAAGCTTGTATCTCGACGTCACCATTGGTAACACGTGTTTTGTACGCTTTCACACTAAAACCTTCGTCTTCCATGCAAACACCGGTGGTTAGGTTAAAACGTTGCTTCTTAAGTGGACTTGCTACCCAAAGCTCGCCTTGGTGCTGACAAATCAAACCACGCGATAACACGTTTGATTGGAAAAACGGGTCGGTATTGCTGATTGCCAACACTTCTTCCGCTTCAGTCGGGCGAAATACCGCAACTTGCTGACCATTAAACAGTGCACAAACACCGGTACCCGGTACGATTTCGTTGATATGACAGATTTTTTCAAATGACATAATCCACCTTCCCTTAAGCTTCAGTCATGGCTACGTGTAGGATGTCGCCTTTCGCTTCAGGGTGTTTCTCCGTGAAGGTCGCCGGGCGGTGCTGTTCGCGCTCAGGTACAAACACAACGTTTTCATCGCGTTTATCTGAGTTAATAAAGTGTGCAAAGCGAGTCAGTTGTGATTCGTCGTTGATGGTTGCTGTCCATTCACACTCGTACTCATCAACAAGCTTCGCAACGTCTGCTTCTAATTGATCATTAATGCCAAGTTTGTCGTTTACGATCACTTCGCGTAGGTAGTCGACACCACCTTCCATGTTTTCCATCCAAACTGAGGTACGCTGTAGTGGCGCAGCCGTACGGATGTAGAACATCATGAAACGGTCGATGTACTTAATTAGCGTTTCTTTATCCAGATCGCTTGCTAACAGATCTGCGTGACGAGGCTTCATACCGCCGTTACCACACACGTACATGTTCCAACCAGCATCTGTTGCGATGATGCCAAGATCTTTACCTTGCGCTTCGGCACACTCACGAGTACAGCCAGACACACCGAACTTCATCTTGTGCGGAGTACGGATGCCTTTGTAGCGGTTTTCGATGAATGAGCCCAGACCAACCGAATCTTGAACACCGTAACGACACCAGGTAGAACCGACACACGTCTTAGCCATACGAAGGGCTTTTGCGTACGCCTGACCGGTTTCAAAACCAGCGTCGATTAGCTTGCGCCAGATCTCCGGAAGATCGTCTTTTTGAGCACCAAACAGACCGATACGTTGGGCGCCTGTCACTTTGGTGTATAAGTTGTACTCTTCTGCGACTGCTGCTAGCGAGCCTAAGGCTTGAGGGGTTACTTCACCGCCAGCCATACGCGGAATCACAGAGTAAGTACCGTCTTTTTGAATGTTACCCAGGAAGTTGTCGTTGGTGTCGTGTAACTTAACCAGTTGTGGCTTAAGAATGTGCTCACCCCAGCAAGACGCTAAAATCGAACCAGCTAGCGGCTTACATACTTCACAGCCGTAGCCTTTACCGTACTTCTCTAGTAGCTCATCGAACGTTTTAATTTCTTCAATGCGAATAAGATGGAACAGCTCCTGGCGAGAGTACGCAAAGTGTTCACACACGTCGTTCTTCACTTCAATACCAGATTTCGCAAGCTCTGCGTTGAGTACTGAAGTCACAAGAGGAATACAACCACCACAACCAGTACCTGCACCAGTGACGGCTTTAATGTCGCCTAATGTATGGTGACCATCCGCTACCGCTTGTGCGATTTTGCCTTTTGTCACATCAAAACATGAACAGATCACCGCACTTTCAGGCAACGCATCAGCACCTAATGCCGGTTTTTCAGCACCTGCGTGTGCAGGCAGGATAAGCGCATCCGGGTGTTCTGGTAGGTCGATTTCGTTTAGCATGAGCTGCAGTAGATCGCCGTAGTCAGACGTATCACCAACTAGCACCGCACCAAGTAGCTTTTTGTTATCTGCAGAGACAATCAGGCGTTTGTAAACTTCTTGCTCTTCGTTTTGGTAAACGTAACTCTTACAACCTTCAGTACGGCCATTCGCATCTCCGATTGAACCTACTTTCACGCCAAGCAGTTTCAGTTTTGCAGACATGTCTGCACCCTGGAATTTGCTTTCAGTGTTACCTAACAGGTGATCAACTGCGACGGTTGCCATTTTGTAACCTGGCGCGACAAGGCCGTAGAACATGCCATTCCAAGAGGCACATTCACCGATTGCGTAGATGTCTTTGTCTGAGGTCTGACAGTGGTCATTGACTTCGATACCGCCGCGCGCGCCCACTTCCAATTCCATTTGACGAGCAAGTTTGTCTTGAGGGCGGATACCCGCAGAGAAAACAATGAAGTCAGTCTCTAACTCTGTGCCGTCAGCAAAACGCATCACATTGCGTGCGTTTTCCCCTTCCGGAGCAATCTCAAGCGTGTTCTTGCTAGTGTGAACGTTCACCCCCATACGCTCGATCTTTTGACGCAGTTGATTACCACCTGCAAGGTCAAGCTGTTCTGCCATCAGTTTTGGCGCGAATTCAACAACATGCGTTTGCACACCTAATGCTTTTAGCGCACCAGCCGCTTCAAGACCTAGTAAACCACCACCGATGACCACACCAGATTTACTGTTCTTCGCACATGCTTCAATCGCTTTGAGATCTTCAATCGTACGGTAAACAAAGCAATCTTTACTTTCATGGCCTTTGATAGGTGGAACAAAAGGAAATGAGCCAGTCGCTAGAATCAACTTGTCGTATTGAACTTCACGGCCTGTATTTGAATACACAATACGGTTTTCACGGTTAACGTTGATGGCACGTTCGCCGATCAACATATTGATGCCATGTTTCTGGTAAAAACCTTCTTTTACCAATGAAAGTTCGTCGGCAGTGTGATGTGAAAAGTAAGAGGAAAGGTGCACACGATCGTAGGCAACTCGTGGTTCTTCGCAGAAAACGGTGATATCCAACTCGGAGACATCCGCTTTCTCGACTAAGTCTTCAATGTAACGATGCCCTACCATACCGTTACCGATGACTACTAGCTTCAACTTGCTCATTATAATTCCTAAGGGTTAGGTTTTTATCACTGAGCTCATTGTCATTTGTGTAAGAAAATTAATACATGATGTAAATCAATTACAATTTCAAACTACCCTAAAGGGGTAGATGCCTGTATTTACGCTTATTATCAATCAAATACCGTAATTTAAAGACATAAAACTGATGATTGAAATACAGTAATAAGTACAATTTAATTCATTAGTTTTCATCTCCCTTCACACTTATGAACCTTCTGATTTCTTTATAAAAATCAATCTTATCAATAAAAATCTTTTACTAGCTAATAAGCATTATAAGGACTAGAATCAGATTTCATTCATGTGGTTAATTCATGTGATACATACCCTATTCGACATATAAAAGCCGTCCCATATTTATGAGGCGGCCTTTTGTTTTTGGAGTCAGAAAATGTCAGAAAGCAACCCTATCTATATATCAAATATAGATATTAATAGAATCACAGCTATGCTGGACAAGATGCCAAGTGTCGCTGCTGAGTTAGTAAAACTGGAAGAAGAACTTGATAGAGCAATCGTTGTTGAGCCAGAAGAAATGCCAGACAACGTTGTACGAATGAATTCTACTGTTGAATTTAAGTTCTCTGGTGATGAGAAGGTGTTAACCAGAACACTTGTCTATCCGCAAGACCTAAAAAGCAGCGACGATATTTCAATTTTCGCTCCGGTTGGCAGCGCGTTAATCGGACTAGCTATTGGACAAAAGCTCGACTGGCCAATGCCAAATAAACAAACAAAAACCATTGAGATAGTCAATGTTACCTACCAACCTGAACAAAGTGGTGCCCTAACTCGCTAGCCTCAGTTGTCCCGGTGCAAAGGAAAGGAACTCTAATCACTTTGCACCAGGAGCGCTTATCTTTCCAGCCCACTTTTTCGTGCCAATTTGGCAGCATATTCTAAACTATTCGCTTATATTTCCGCTTAATTCAATGATACCGAATAGAAAACTTTCGATATGTTTCGTATATTGAATGCACCGAAAACCGTCATACCCGGAACATGGAAGAGTACTTAAAACGAATAGAGCAATTGGAAAAAGAGAACGAAGATCTCCGACGTCAAAATGCTCGACTGGAAGAAAAGCTCAACGCCGCACTCGATAACAATGGCCTTTGTTTGTGGGAACAACATATCCCCTCCGGCACATTGACGATATTCAACATGCAGTGGGGTAAGATGTTGGGTTATCAGCCTCACGAACTTACTGCCACGGTCGAAACCTGGAAAAACAATCTGCATCCAGAGGATTACGATCTCGCTGTTGGTGCATTTGAAGATCACCTTGCAGGCAAGACTGATCTCTACCAAGTCGTTCACCGCATGATTCATAAAGACGGGACTGACAGTTGGGTTTCCGACAGAGGCCGGATTGTAGAGTATGCAGATGATGGCTCCCCACTTCGTATGATGGGTACCCACATCGACATTACTAATGAAAAACGCTACGAGCAGCAACTGGCAAAACTTGCTAATAGCGATCCGCTTACCGGGCTACTAAACCGAAGTGCCATAGAAAAATGCTTCAAAGAAAATGCGGACCTTTGCCAATCAATTAAACGCTCTCTCATCTTTTTCGATGTGGATAATTTTAAGACCGTCAACGACGAACTGGGTCACCACGCGGGTGATAGTGTATTGATTAGCATTGCAAACAGTCTCAAAGAGCTCACACCTACTGACGCACAAATTGCTCGGATCGGTGGTGATGAGTTCGTAATCCTATGTAAAGAGTCCTCTCGAAAAGAACTGGGTGAGTTGTGTGACCGACTTTTAACCTGCGTGCCTTCCACCATGCAGTCCATCATAAATCTAGATTATGAAAACGCACTGAACGTTGGATTAAGTATCGGCGTGTGTATTTTCCAGGCAAGTACGGGTAACTTCGAAGAGATATATCAAAAAGCCGATGCTGCCATGTACGAGATAAAGAAGAATGGCAAGAATGGTGTCGCGTTTATCGAGCTCACTTAACTTACTGACAAGTTGAGATAGTCATTACTCGATAATTGCACACCTGCATAAAACAGCAGGTACAAAAAAACCAGTCATAAAGACTGGTTCTAAGAATTTTGGAGGCGCCTCCCGGAGTCGAACCGAGGTCCACGGATTTGCAATCCGCTGCATAGCCACTCTGCCAAGGCGCCTTTCTAAATTGTTTGTTCTCTAAATTGATTAGATGGTGCCCCGGGCCGTGCTTGATGGTCCGACACTCGGCCGGTCAGCTCGACGGTGGGATTTTCAATCCACACATCTTTTTGATGGTGCCCCGGGCCGGACTTGAACCGGCACAGCGCGAACGCCGAGGGATTTTAAATCCCTTGTGTCTACCAATTCCACCACCAGGGCAACGCAATCATGCGATGGCAACACCATCTTCTCTACGACCTTTGCCGTGAGAACGAGGCGTACTTTAACCTATTGAGATTAACCGTCAACAAAAAATTTATCTTTTTTATTCAAGTGATTAAAATGCGATCTTTGCGGCTTAATAGTCAAACAATTCGCACAACGATTAAACATAGTTAAGCAAAGAAATCTGAATGCCTATTCTGAATTTAATCTGCAACCTTCGGATTCCAGCAAATCTGCCATTGATATAACACCTCCGATCTCTTGTTTTAAGAAGTCGCATGCCAAACTGTAAACCAACTGTACACCTGTTCACTCAGTACACCTACTTAATGTGATGTTTTATCTCTACCCTAACTGGTTGAATCAAAAGCATATTTAGAATTTACAATCAAACCATTTCAACAACTGGTTAACAAACTGTTCACCACAATCATTAAAAAACAGTCTTTCATACACCCTATTTCCTTAAATATCAGCCAGTTATGTTTTGGTTTGTTTCTTGCTCTGTAGTGTGCAACTGACAGAAGCTTCGAGTTGTCACTATGTACTAATCATTTTGGAGCATCTGTCTTGGGACGGGGGCACATTAGTTAGTGTGTCCAATGATGCCGGATCCAGTGTTGGCATCATTGGATACTCACATCGCCCTTTTATCAACTTTCAATGAAAAAAGAAGGTAGATGATGGAACATTCAATATATAGCCGACATAAAAGATTGCTCAGCGCCATGCTATTAGGTGCTGCAACACTTTATGGGCCAGGAGCATTTGCTCAAGATCCCGGCGTACAGGATTCATGTATGGAGGATCTATATGGTAAAAATTTAAACTGTACCGCGAACGACATTAATATTGCAGAAGCTACAAATATTGTGGTTACAGAAATAGATGGCCAACCTGTTGACCCTGATACAACCGTCTGTGTAGCCGGTAAGGATGTTACTTTTGAAGCAGACTTTAACGTGGTTTCTACCGCAAGTGACCGTTATGACGTCGGATTGTATTTCCAGAGAAATGGAGCGCCGGATGCACTTAACGGGAGTTGTAATATTTATACATTAAGTGGTGAATATTCGACTAACGCGAATAATACCGATGGAGACTCATGTTGGGACGTAGAACAAGCACAAGTAGTTGTTCACTCAACAACAATTACTACACTTTGTCAAGATTCCGACGGTGATGGACAACTCAACCTGCCAAACTGTGTGAGCTGGCGTCAACCGGGTCAAAATGAAGTGTGTAATGACCCAACTGATGCAACTCCGGGTGCCCCATCAAAATGTAATTGTGATGATGACTATAATATTCCAATCTTTATTCAGCCAGATCCGCCAGTTACAGAAAAATCTGTAACTCCTTTAACAGGTTTAGAACCGTATCAAGAGTTCCTTTACACCATTACTATCACCCCTGCTGCTAGCACAGGTAGTTTGGTGAAAGTAACTTATATCGAAGATGAGGTATCATCGAGCACCAATGGTGATGCTCCACAAACCTTCGTGCTGAATGGTGGTTCAGGGGTTAATGATGTAGGTGTTACTAAAGGCAAATACACACTATTGAGCAGTGGGTTATTAAACGCCTGTGAAGCAGTAACGCTGCCTTACATCATTCCACCAGAATCTGTTGGTCTTGAATGTACGTATAAAATTCGGATTGATGACGAAGATTTACCAAACGCCCCTGATCCGGAACTATTTGAAAACTACGTTCGTTCAACCATCGTTGATGAATACGACGATCCAGTAGGGGACAACACATGTGTTACACCTAGTAGTGTGGCAACACCAAATCCAAACTGTAGTAACGAGGTCGTTGTAGAGCTTAACAACGTACTACCGACTATTTCTGTTACAAAATCGGCTAATCCAACTACAGTAGTGGAAAGTATTACGGGTGAGCCTGTTGAATATACCGTCGTCATAACGAATACATCTTCAGTGGATGCAGTTACAATAACATCGATTACTGATGACCAATACAATGTAGCCGTTGAGGCTGCTGCATGTCTGGGTGAAGTATTGGGTCTTGGTGAGACTTGTCAATTTAGTTATACAAGAGATGTCATTGGTAACCTTGGTGATGCACCATTTGTCAACAATGTAACCGCCGAAGCTTTTGACAATGAAAACAGCTCCGACGACGATACTGGTCAAGCTAGTGTCTCCTTCAGTAATAGCCCAGGTGATATTGACCTAGTTAAAACTCCTAACGCATTAGATGAGCCTCCATATTCAGTAACCGAGTCTGGTGCTGATGTAGACTTTACGTTTGAAATTACCAATACATCACCTGTGGATAGTATTACTCTAACAGAGTTGGTTGACGACGAGCTAGGTGTGCTATTTGATGAGTTTGGCTATAAAGGCGACTGTGACTTCTACGGTGACCTCTTAGCTCCTGGAGATACTAGATTCTGTACAGTCACTGAATTCCTATCTGGTGAACCTTCTACACCTCATATGAATACGGCTATGGTAACGGGTGAAACAGATGATGCGATACCTGAAATACTAACAGACACAGACAATGGTAAAGTTGTATTTATCGATGAGCCAGCTGATGTCAACCTAGCTGTAGATCTTGAAATTACTGTGTTCTTGGATATTGCAAACGCGTCTAACTATGAGCCAGTTAACTTGAACTCCGTCAAACTTGGTGGGGCAAATGTTGTAACTGGACTAGCTACTGCAAACTATGAAATCATCGCAAACAACTGTTTCGCTGATTCTATTGCACCTAGCGGTACATTATCATGTTCATTTACCGTTGATATCCTAACGTTTGCCGGATTAAGCGATCTCGGAACTGCGCTACAAATTTCGGTAACAGACGGAGATGGAGGTGTAGCAGCCGAACCAACTGTTACGGTCAAAGCACAGTTAGCAGAGAGTCTTTAAATTGAAGGTAATACAATAAGGATATGACATTACTTCATATATAACGAGAAGGTGCAATGGTTTAACCATTGCACCTTTTTATTTTTAACGGGACAAGATCTTACGAAGGTTATTTTTTACCTTTTCCCTTATTGCTTTCTGTTCCAGAAGAACTCGTCATACCAATATTCACTGACGCTGACGCAGTTAGATCACCATCACTGATGGTATAACTAAAACTGTCACTACCTTTAAAGTTTTTCGCTGGTGTATAAATCAACTGACCGTCACCTGAAATTTGAACTGTACCCTTAGCGCCTTGTGTTACAGAGATAACCGTTAAGATGTCCCCTTCTGGATCACTGTCATTTACTAGTACATTGATAACCACTGGGTCTTTCGCTGCCAGCGTAATTGTGTCATCCAAAGCTATAGGCGCGCTATTTGGTTCAACCAAAGCGGCAATCACAACGCTCTCCATCTCACTAGTACTCAAGCTTGAATCTAGCGAATGTTGCACAGAGATCGTTACATTGTAACTGCCATCTGATGCATCTGAACTAGCTACTGTGTCTAGTGTTACCGATTTACTTTCACCAGGACCCAAAGTGACTGTTCCATTATCTCCATTCCAACCATTAGGAACGCTTAGCGCTACATTGAAAAGAGTAGAATCGCAATTCACACTATCCTGGTTGGTTACTGTCGCTGTGTAACTGATTGTACTACCCGGCTCAAGTTCACCACTTTGCTTTGGAACCACGGTCAATAGCGGAGTCCCCATCTCGCATACTTCAACTGGAGTTTCAACTAAATAACTCGAAGTTGTACTAGTGAAGTAACTGCTATCAACACTATTAAAGGCGTTGAAAGTAATCGTATAAGTACCATCCGTTGCTAATTCGTCCGAAGTGACATCAAGCGTTACCGTATCGCTCGCACCCGGCGCTAAATCGATAGTGGCTTCCGTTGTTGTCCAACCTGCTGGAGCTTCCGCTTCAATTAAGAAATTAGAAGATGAACAGCTATCACTATCGTTATTGGTCACAGATACCGTGTAGCTCTTCAGGCTACCAGGAACCATAGCGGTACTCTGGTTAGAAGTAACAGAAATAGTTGGCTCAAGCTGAGTACACGTCGGCTCTGCAAAACTAACATGAACGCTTGCACCACTGCTGTCTGCCCACTCAGTAGTGATTGTGATGCCTGCATCTGCGTCGGTATAGCTAGAACCTACAGATAATGCTGAGTCGTTCCAATCTGTAATTTGGCTTGCAGGCGTTAGGTCGATAAGTTGGCTACTGTTCATATCAGACTCTGTACCTAATCGCATTGTTACACCGGATGTAAGTGCTGGGTAACTGCCAAGATAGCTATCAAAGCCTGTAGGCTGACGGTACTCAAGATAATACCAAAGTTTTTGACCACTCGTCGCGTCAACGCCACGTTGGATTTTAACCGCTTTGGCTTCACCTGCTGGCGTAACTTCATAAGGCTCAAGCACGTAGCTGCCATCTGTCGTTGCTTCAACAATTTTACCAGCGATTGACGATGAGTCTGTAGAGAACCAACCTAAGCTGTCTTTATTAAAGGCATTGAAATGGCCAGTAAACCCAGGTGTTCCCATAATTTCTAGACTGTCACCATATTCAATCGTATAGCAATCTCCATTAATGACATCCACGCCACATTCAAGCTTTTTAGCGTGATGTAAACCTAAGTTATGCCCTAATTCGTGCGCAACCGTTCTTAAAGTCAAAGAACCATTTACCCAAGTTCTAGATGGCGTGCCTCCAACCGTGCCTTTTCCTGTCCATCCACAATCTGAAATTTGCGGGAATACAAACACTAAACGACTGTAACTATCTATATCCAAGTTGTTAGAAGCCGCAATTTCTTTAGTGGCTGTATAGATTTGAGCGGTATCACAGACAGAATTAATAGGTAATGTGTAATAGCCTTGCACATCACCAGCGAACCAAGTCTGGTCGTTAGAGTTCTCTCTGTAAAAATCATTAACAGATCCAAAGACTAAGTCGGTCACTTCTTCGACCGTCCAAGGTTCTTGTACATCATCTTGGAAATTTACCAGCATGACCAAAGTCGCCTGTTCGCCAAGCGTGTTAGGTAATGTTGATGTAGTGGTGCTTACTGTTGTGGTCGAAACACTACTTCCATCCGCCATTATAGTGAGACTTTGCTGAGAATCTTCAAGCATTAATAACTCAGAATTTTCACCTATCTCTTCAAATTTCCACCCTTTGGCACGCACTTTCAAACCAGATTGCAGTGACTTTACATTTGCATGGTTTGAGATATGCAGCTCTACACTTCCATCGGCTGTTTTAAGTACATGATGTAAACGACTCTTGCTGTGATCTTCATAGTCTTCGTAAAAGACTTCAAGCTCACCTTCAAGCACTTGTTCTTGCTCTAGAAGTTTCTTAACTTCCTTTGGCATACCTTGTTGCTCTTCGGTGGTAATCGCAACACTAGCCACAGATGCTGGAGATGATTTTACTAGTTCAGTTAACAGTTGCTGACGCTCTTCTGCTAGTGAAATCATCTTATTTAGATAGTTACTTTTTTCGCTTTTTGTAGCGTTTTGGTAGGCAGCCATCGCATTCATCAATGCTTTGGTATTTGCTTGAGCATTTTGACGCTTCTCTGACGCGATATTTTGTCCATAGCTATGATGGTGATTTGCATCTAAACCGATACCATAAGTATCGTCCTGAGATACAGCCGATGCATTGAACAAAAGTGCAGAAGCCCCAAACAGGGTTGTTATGGAAAACTTAAAAGCATTAGTAGCCAATATTTTTGAGTTATAGAGGATATTAAACATACGTAAAATTTTCAGGTCCGTTTCGTTTTGGAAGTTAAATTTCATCCCAGCGTAAAATGACAGCCACACAATGGCCGCCGGATCATTAGCCAGCAAGCAATGTTTTTTTTGCATATATTTAGTTTTCTTTAAGTAAAGAAAACCATTAGAGACGAGCAGTTCCCACAATCGTTGAATACAACAAAATCGTGTAATGATTAACGGTAAGCTCTAGGTGATAATAATAGGATCTTGAAATTTAAATTCAAAACAACCAATAAATACGTCATTCAATATTGATGATTGGAATATAATAAATCACATTATTATCGCACCAAAGGTGTCATTGTATAATATTTATACCACTAGCCTAGTATCCCCCACTGACATTTAAAATAGTATTTATGCACTTCTTAGAAGGTCAAAATACTAGCAAATACATAGATTAAATTTCAACCATATTGATAATAAAAACAATAAATTTTGAATAATTTCATTAAAATCATGAATGTAGGAAAACATTACGATTGTTAAAATGTTTACTCTAATAATATGAAATAAGAATAATATTAGAACTTCAGTTCTCTATTATTTACACTTTATCACTATCTATATTAATGACTTGTCATACTCATGACCTTTATCTAACTAAATAATGACAAATTATATTTCACACCATAATTTAACATAATAATTACATTTTGTTATCAATTAAGACAATTTAATGAAAAGTTTGCATATCGTATAGAAATAGTTCCAAGCGGATTATCTGGCCTTTTTATAACGGGAATATTTTCTCTTTTTGTGATTTAAATATAGTTTCTATATATTAAAAAAGGCAGCCAATTCGGCTGCCTTTTTTATTCATCTATTTTTTATTCTTCGGGTTTATTCTTTTCTTTCTCTAGCTCATTAAGTATCGATTCAAAAGCGGGATAGCGCTGAGCGCCCACTACGATTTGAGGTTCGATAAGTTCACCATTTTCTACCCGACCAATAAGAAAGCTTGGAGTACCTCTCACACCGAGTGATTTACCCAGAGTTAAATCCCCTTCAACTTTATCTGCCACCGATTGATCTTTTAAACAGTCAGTAAACGCTTGCATGTCTAAAGATAAATCTGTTGCGGCTTTTTGATAGAACTCATCACCTAGCTGTTTTGCGTTGGTGTATAACATATCTCGCATTGGCCAGTAGGAATCTTGTTTAAAACTGCATGTCGCAGCAATGGCGGCTGGCATGGCTTGGGGATGAAAGTTGAGAGGAAAATCGCGCGCGACGTACTGCACTTTTCCTGTATCGATGAAGTTTTCCTTTATCTGTTTAAACGCATTATCGGTAAAACGTTTGCAATAAGGGCATTGGAAGTCTGAGAACTCAATGATAGCAATTTTTGCTTCTGTACTTCCCAAAACTGGAAGGTTACCATCGTCAGTAAAGTTAGGTTGATTAGGTAGTATTAGTGGCTCTTTCTTTGGCGGTTTGAATGCCAACTCTTTCATATCTTTTACTTCACTTTCAATCTTACCGACTGACTCGGAAAGTTGACTTATCTCCTGTTTAAGTGACTCTATTTCAGATTTCAACTGATCCGTATCTTCTGACTGACAGCCAGAAATTAATGGCAGTAAAACGAACGGAGCTGCCAATCTCACTATGTGCCTTAACATGCTATGCCCCCACTATAAAACAGTGTCGATACGACCTGCTCGTACCTTGCTCTGCAAAAATGAAAGTTGTTCCGTTCCCAGATGTTGAAGATAAGTTGTTTACACCTCACTAGTGTTACATTTATCAGTAATGAATTTTAGATACGACTTTGTCGAGGAATCTCATTACTAGTAATGACCCTAGATGCATAAATAAATTTACAACTTATTATTAAACAGTCACTTCTTTCAATTTGTTAAAAAGTATTGTCAACGTGTAAACATAAGTCAATTTACGTAGTAAGGTTAATTGGCTTATAACGATAAATATGGCTTTTAAATCAGAGTTATACCTCATTAGTACCATAAATAAGATTTGTACCTATTAATCTAGTCATTACATGTGCCACTTTAATAAAATCTAAAAGAATTAATAATCCGGATTACTAGTGGCAATCTCAATTAACAGTTGACTAACTGATAAACCAACATCATATTTCGAACATTTATTGTCTACTGCTTTGATTTAAATCAACTTCTTCTCCGAAGTAAAAAATAAAACCCACTTTTCAACTAACATTAATTATAGAGATTGGTAATTTTACGTTTAACACATGAATTATATCGAATTTTCTGTTTGGTCCGTCACTTTTTATTTATACATGAAATATAGGGAGGATCTATTATGACATTGCGTAATAAAGAACTTACCCTCTTAGTCATCGCGTGCTTAGTATTCTTAGTTTGTATTACACTTGGCCGTTAGATAGATTAGTAGCGCTGAAAGAGCACCTGTCGTGTGCTAACTTAACGTAATCATTTTTAAGCTTTTGTGCTCTTTCAGTTTTCTCAAGTTGCCGTATAAGCTACTAACGCCAAGAATAGTACTCAGGATGCTCGCCCAAACACCTTTCAAGATAAAACCATAAGGCTTAAGACAATCCCCTATCGCTTGTGACAATGGCCCCAAACCTTCTATACGCATCATGAGATGTTATGAACAATACCCTCCCGATTAATATGGTAAATGAACATCATGCTGTGCTAATGTAGCAACTTATGATCGATCGCCTCCAGAACACTACTACTCCAATAGATATGACAAAACTGCAAACTCGGACATTCTTACCGGCTAGGTCATTGATGCGCACTATTACCTGGCTACTATTCGTGATGGTGGTTTCTGTGTTTGGTTGTCTTGTCTACTTCTTAAACTCGTTAGATAGCCTTGCAGCCGATGAATTGTCCCATAGAGTCCAGTTAGCTTTGCAACTTGAGAAGCGTAACGCCAGAGACTCTCTAGAGGAATATTCTTTTTGGGATGAGGCATACCAAAAAATAGAGGTTGAGCGTGACTTGGCTTGGGTCGCAAAAAATTCAGGCGATTATCTCATGGATAAGCATGACTTTGATTTCAGTGTTGCCATTACTCGCGGGGATCAAGAAGTCTACCTAATTAAAAGCGGCGATGCTAAAACCATCAACTATAACGATTTAAAGCAGCCGCTTCTTGAGATGATGGCTGTCTCCAAGCAGCTGAATACTGATAAAAAGCTCACCAACGGCTTGTTCCGTATTGGCCAAGATGTGTATCACATCGTTGGCGGACCTTTTATCAGTGAGCAGAATAAACAAGCGCGCGAAGGGACGTATCTAGCGTTAGGAAAACGTATTGATACCGGTTACCTCAGTGAACTTGAAAGCGACTATCAACTTTTCGGGCTCGATTTAAACAACAGCGCAGATGGGCTTGTCAGTTACAAGACGCTTTACTCGCCTTCCGGTCAGGTAGTTGCTTACCTATCTTGGAAACCTCACGTTCCTAGTAAGGCGATCATCCCAACAATCACACTCATAACGATTTTGTTTGCCTTCCTTATTACCGCAGTGACGATGTATATCTTGAAGAAAGAGCAAGTCAGTCGAGAAGAGTATGAAGGCCAGTTGTTCGAGGAAGCAACGACTGACTCTTTAACCAAAGTGAAAAATAGACGCTATTTTATGATGATGGGTGTCAATGAGTTTAATACCTGCAATCTATTAGAAGAAAAGCGGCTTTCCGTTTTGGTTTTGGATATCGACTACTTTAAAAGTATCAATGACAAGTTTGGGCATAGTGTTGGCGATAAAGCGTTGACGCATTTTACTCAAGTGTGTCGAACTGGATTAAGAAAAGCCGATATCTTGGGTCGAATAGGTGGCGAAGAATTTGCCATTATTTTACCTCTAACAGATGCTAAAAAAGCAAAAGAAATTGCGAACAGAATTCGCGTGCTAATTGAGAAGAGCCCCTGTGTTTCTCATGGTAAGTTGATCAATTTAACCGTTAGTATTGGCATCGCAGCCTTTAATCAGCAAGACAACTTTGAAGCTATGCTTGAGGAAGCTGACAAAGCGTTGTACAACGCGAAACATCAGGGTAGAAACCAAGTCATTATTTATCATGACTATACGCAAGAGCTAGGGTAAAGCACGAGCATAGTAAGTAGGCAAGCTTTTCGCCTCGTCCGCCTCCCCAATCTCGAAGAATTGAGTATTTAGGTATACCATTAACTATCTAAAGCGTCTGCGTTTGGGAGTTTCTGACTATGTCTAAAAGGCCACCGTCTCGTTTGCCGTTATATTCTGATTCTGATCTTAACTTTATCCTTCCTAATTTTCTTATCAGCGAATTTTTCTATGCGAGATCCTTAGAAAAAGACGTCATCCTTGGCCAAGACCCAGAGTTTAACCATCAATACCGTGTCACGTTGAGACGAATGCGTTCACTAAGTCTTTTGTTAAAAGAACTCTTACCGCAATTTGAACGAAAGCTACTCAAGCCAAGCTTAAAACTAGTAATGAAAAAAACCAACTTGTTACGTGATCTAGATGTATTCATCATGGATAAAACACGCTATGTCAACATGATCCCAGAGCATAAGGTATCATTAGAGCGTATGTTTACCATCATAGAAGACTACCAATTTGAAGAGCAGCAGCACGTAGCAGATTGGTTAACAAGTAGAAGGTACCTTAGTACATCAATTTTGATTGAAAATAGCCTACGCCGCGCTTTACGCAGCGAAGGTCAATCCGATCACATTGTTCCGCTAAGTTTTGCAAACAATAAGATCGTGACCCAGTTTCGCCGAGTGAGTAAGTCGATCACCAAGATTTCTGACACAAGTGAGGATAGCGATATTCACGCATTGAGAATCAAATGCAAATCGCTTCGCTACCTCCTTGAATGCTTTTCTGCGCTCTATTCAAAAGAACAGCATAAAGATAACGTTAAACAACTTAAGTTACTGCAAGATAAACTCGGAAACTTTAACGATACCTCCACACAAATCGCTTTTTTCTCTCGCCTGAGAACGACTTCAGCCAAACAAAAAGAAGACAGAAAAGCACTGAAAGCGCTGATCAAACAGATAGAAAACCAACACAAACAAACTCGCCAGACTATCGTGAGTGATGTAAAACGGTTTCATCAATTCCTTCAGGAATCATCCGCTTTGGATTTGTATCGAGTTTGAACAAGCATCGTTCAATAACACTCGTTTCTCTGTAACAGGGCTTTTCACGTATTCTTCATAAACTCACTCTAAAGTATTGAGCTGGGCAAGAATAAGAACGATAACGTGAAACCACTAAAACGATACCAATACGAACGTTACGCCGTGTTATGTAATCTGGCTTATCCTCGCGTTTTTAAACAAACTCGTTACGGATTTGATCCTAACGGTCAGAGAGTCATTAAAAACGAGCACGGAAAAATCATGATTCGTGTCCTCTGGAGTAAAAAGAGCGAAGAGGTCGTTGTGGTAATCAAAGGTTCTCATAGCCTTTCTGATTGGTTACTAAACTTCGCAATGTGGACCAAAAGTTGTCGTCAATTAGGCCTGAAATATCGTATCCACGCTGGCTTCTACCACCTGTTATTCCAAGAAAGTATGCCAAGCAGAAATGAAGACAAGCTAGGTTTGAGTGTAATTGAGCGGTTAGAAGACACCGTTGTCCCTCTGATCTTGCAAGGCAAACGCATTACCATTACTGGGCATTCTTCTGGTGGTGCAATCGGCAGCGTTTTTGCTGATTATATCGAGAGCAAATATCCCAAAAGTATCAAACGCGTCGTGACATTTGGCCAACCTGCTATTGGTGACTGGACATTCAAGAAACGATATCAGTTGGGACACAAAACCTATCGAATCTGTTGTGATATCGATATTGTCACTTTCATGCCACCCGTTCCCTTTCTGTACTGGCACGTTGGCAAAATGCTTTGGTTATATAACGGCAGAATTTACGAAAATACGCCGACCATGATTCGATTAGGGCGCTCATTGATAAGTTGGCTATTACGCCCCTTCTCTTATCATTTGATGAGCAAGTATATCCGTAATAAGGACTTCTTTGACGAAAGGTGAAAGGCCTGAAAAAAGCCGAACTCAATCGGCTTATCGGTAGTATCTGAATTACAAAGATGCGATTTCTTTATCCAATTGATATTTACTGTCAGTGACGATTTTCTCTAATACTTCAACGCGCTGTTTTAATTCCATGACTTGCTTTTTGAGATTGTCCTGGTCTTCTTGGCTCATGGCATTACGCTCAGAGACCTCTAGCGCTCTCAATTCCTTTTTATGGTTCAAGATAAGTTTGACTATCCCGCCGCCAAACAAAGAACCGAACACAATAGCAACCACCAATACATCAGCAACAGATTCCATTCTTTTATTCCTCTAACTTTTGCTTAGATAAAGGTTACTCATTAACCCAATAAATATCAAACAACCCATTGATTAAACTTATAGTTTTAAAGAAAACTGCGTGTGTAATAGTATAATTACCCAGATTGTTTATCGCGTCATGCTAAGAAGAGTAAGAATAGAAAAGTTTTTGGAGAATTCAAAACGACGAAAGCCAGTCCTGAGACTGGCTTTCTAAATAATGGAGGCGCCTCCCGGAGTCGAACCGAGGTCCACGGATTTGCAATCCGCTGCATAGCCACTCTGCCAAGGCGCCTTTCTAAATTGTTTGTTCTCTAAATTGATTAGATGGTGCCCCGGGCCGTGCTTGATGGTCCGACACTCGGCCGGTCAGCTCGACGGTGGGATTTTCAATCCACACATCTTTTTGATGGTGCCCCGGGCCGGACTTGAACCGGCACAGCGCGAACGCCGAGGGATTTTAAATCCCTTGTGTCTACCAATTCCACCACCAGGGCACACAAATATACTTTGTGATGCCTTTACAGAAAAGTAAAACACCATCTGATACCGCTTAACGCCATATCTTTAAATTTTTGGAGCGACACACGAGGTTCGAACTCGTGACCTCAACCTTGGCAAGGTTGCGCTCTACCAACTGAGCTAGTGTCGCCTTGTTCTTTCAGGGCTTTGCCGTGAGAACGAGGCGTACTTTAACGGAATAATTTATCTGGTCAACAATAAATTTTATCTTTTTGATTTAAGTGCTTAAAAAGCGATCCGACCGGTATAAACCGCGCGCAAACTGAAGATAATTCACTCATCACAGTTACCCCAATTCCTTCGCAACTTATTTTCAGTCAGCCACAATGTCTCATTGAGTCGATGTGATGCTGCCACTTCAAATATTGGATCTTCTTATAAACGCCGTTTGTGTTTGAAAACCGCCACAATTGATGATAGAGATACGCTTTACAAAAACATAACAATCATCTTACTTGGGTAATCCCCTTTCCCGCTGGCTAGGTATTTCTATGACAGAAAATCAACAACATATTCAAACTTCGTCGAGTACGCTGCACGAATTTACGCGTATGGATGTATGGAGTGGCTTTACACAACTATTACCCCTGTCCATATTCGTGGTCATATTTGGTCTCGCGTTCGGTGTAGCGGCAGTACAGACTGGCTTAGACGCATTTCCTACATTGCTAATGAGTGGCCTCGTGTTCGCGGGAGCTTCTCAATTTGCGACATTAGAAATGTGGGGAACCGAAGTCCCATTGATTCCAGTACTGATCACTGTCTTCGCGATCAACGCACGTCACCTGCTAATGGGGGCAACACTTTACCCGTGGTTACGTCAACTACCACCCGCTAAACGTTACGGTGTCATGTTGGTTGCGTCAGACGCGAACTGGGCAATGGCAATGAATGCATTTGCTAAAAAAGAACCTGGTCTCGGCTTACTCGTAGGTGGTGGCTTAGCACTTTGGGGCTTCTGGATCGTCGGCACCTGGATGGGCATCTACTTCGGTGGCGCAATAAAAGATCCTGTAAGCCTTGGATTGGATATGGTAATGGGATGCTTCTTACTGTCTATGGTTGTAGTTGGCCCTAAAAATTTGCGTATATTCGCAATTTGGGGAGCCGCAGCTGGGTCTTCTTTACTGGCTTACTGGTACCTACCTGAAAATAGCCACGTGGTGGTTGGCGCTTTTGCGGGTGGCATACTTGGCGCTTGTTGGAAGGAGAAAAAAGCATGAGCATAGAAACAAGTTTTGGCGGTACGCTTCTTATTATTTTCGCCATGGGGCTAGTGACATTAGCGACGCGATGGGGTGGCGTATTTGTGATGTCATTCATTCCTATTAGCGAGCGCGTACAACGCTTTATCACTGCCATGTCCGGCTCCGTGTTAGTTGCTCTTTTAGCACCAATTGCCGTTGAAGGTGACATCGGGGCGCGCATGGCCCTGCTTTCTACTACCGTAGTGATGTTCATCGTCAAAAAACCGCTACCTGCTATTGCAGCCGGAATAGTCGCTGCTGCAGCAGTGCGGGCTATTTAGCCTAACAAGCCTGGTGCTAGGCATCACAAACAAAAAGCCCCTCCACGACAACGCGTTGAGGGGCTCTACTTTTTATACGGACGCACTAAAAACGGAATGAATTAAGCACAGCAGTTACAGTTACGCTTATATTTATCCATTTTACCTATACCCGGATTGAAGGTATTAGTTGGGTCTAATTGATGATAGAACGTCTGCAACGAGTTCTCCGCTTCATACAAATGTCCCACATTATGCTCAGCTGGATATTTCGCACCACGGCTGTTTAGATGCTCTAGCATTAGCTTCTTCATCAGCTTGGTATCTGTGCCCTTTTTGAACACATAATCCTGATGGAACACATAACACATAAAGTGGCCATAATAGAGCGACTGAACCAAGTTCTTGCTCACTTCTTCTGGCAAGGTTTCTAACCATTCTTCATCATTACGACGCAGCGCGATATCTAACGCAACAATATCTTCCACATCTTTACGATGAATGGTCTCATAACGAATCGCCGCTCCGGCCGCAGCAAAACGATGTAAGAACGCTTTTTTGCCTTCGTCTGGGGTACATTCGAAGAAATCGCAGTCGCTTTCAACCGCCCATACTTCTTGCAGATATTTTTGAGCCTCTGCAATACCGCCATCGCTCATTTTTAGTATCAAGTGATGTTCGTACTTGTCACGGTAGTCCAGCATGCGTTCAGGTAAGTGTTGCGGAAACAGCTTACTTGCGTAATACAAAATGGAATCTGGCAGATATTTACTAACAAAAGGCACACGCTCTAAAAAGTTTTCTACTTTCGCTTTCAGCGCGAACATTTTAGGTAATCTGTCCGTACCCAATTTGTCGATGGAAAGAAATACATCCTTGCCGTACTTTTCAGCCATGTTGAAGATATCGCGGTGTAGATACTCCCCCATTTCTGGTAGGTTTTTGAAAGTCGATAAAAAATCTTTTCTTAGCTTAGTTAATTTTGCTGGATCATTCGTACCAAGATAAAAGACCTGCTCTTTGTCAGGTACTGGGTAGCTGTCGACACGAACCGCAAACACACCAAGTTTACCCGCACAACCACTGGCTTCGAACAACCGGCGTTCGTCGGCATTAAAACGAGATGGGATATCAGAGGTAACATCGCGAACACGCTCATCGTACTCTTTATCCGAAGCCATACGATCATCGTGAATGATCTTGGCAGGATCGAAGTTACCTTCCTGCAAGTTTGTCAAAATTTCTTCCGGGGTTTCACCCAAGCCTTCAATACCAAGGTGGTTAACGAGGTTCAGGTTACCCTGCTTATCCACCTGAGCATAAATCGCCAGTTCCGTGTATGCCGGTCCTCGCTTAACTAACGCGCCACCAGAGTTATTGGCGATACCACCCACCACGGTCGCTCCTAACGAAGAGGAACCAATAATAGAATGTGGCGCGCGGTTAACGGCTTTAAGCGATTTTTCTAATGAGTGTAAGCTAGCGCCCGGTAAACAAACCGCCTGCTTGCCGCCATCGAGCAAATGAATTTTCTTAATTTTGGTAATATTGATAACGACAACATCGCGGTCGTAATCGTTACCACTTGGAGCAGACCCTTCAGTCAGACCTGTCTTCGCCGCTTGCATGATGATGATGCAGTTAGCCTCGACACACTGTTTGATGATGTTCCACTGTTCTAATAATGTGTTAGGAAACACGACTGCAAGCGCTGTACCGCTACCAGAGCGAAAACCTGAACGGTAATACTTAGTTTTAACTTGATCGGTCAGGACGTTTTCTTCACCGACGATCGTTTTAAATTTTTCTATCAGCTGCTTTTGTTTCATATCCGTATCTCTAGTTATTTTGCTTCACTCACTCAAACTGGGTTGATTGAGTTTGGCTCACTATAAGCAGTCCATTTTCCTGCGTCTATCGATGTCATTCGAGTAATCTGAATCCAACGACAAACAATCACAATAATGTTCTTAATTATCATAACGTTAGGTATGGTTTATATAAAATTTAACGAAAGAAACAGATTGTTTCCCAAAAGAAACAATAACAAAACCAATCGTTAACATGTGTGCGCACTATCAAGATATTAGGTTTGTGAATATTTTGGCTTAGCCACGTAACGTGCTAAATAGGAAGGAGATTTAAATGGTGTAAACGAAGCACAAACACACCATTCAACAGATTGGGAATGTTGCGTTTATGTACCAAATAGAGAAATTAAAAGCGATGGCTCTGGCTTTGAAAGCAGGCGTATAAGTGGTCAATAAAGATTTTAACCTTTTCTGGCTGCTGCCTTGTATAAGGATACACAGCGTAAATACCGAGACACTTTGCCGTTTCCTCTTTGAACAATTGGATTAATCGGCCTTGTTTTAAATCTTCATAAACCAAAACGCGGGGAACGTAGATTAAGCCTTGCCCTAAAAGTGCGACATTTCTTAGAACCGACGAGTTATTAATACATAGATTGCCATCTACCGTCACTTGATACACGTCTTCGCCATCTTTGAAAGCCCATTCGCGCGCGCCCGTTTCCTGGTAAGAATAAACGAGACAGTTGTGTTTTTCTAACTCAGTAGGCTGCTTTGGAATGCCATGTCTGGCAAGGTATTGAGGTGAGGCACACACTATCCAGTTTGCGTCGACAAGCTTTCTTGCAATCAGACTGGAGTCTGGCAATACGCCCGTTCTTATCGCCAAATCAAAGCGCTCATTCACGATGTCGACGAAACGATTATCAAGTTCCATATCGATCTTGATGTCAGGGTATTTGTTATTAAATTCAGCAATAACACCAGGCAGAATCAATTCGCCAGAAATAGTAGGAACGGTAATTTTGATGTTGCCGGATAAATCCTTACCTAACCCAACAATTGATTCTTCCGCAGTAGCAACAGCCTGATAGACGGATTTTGCGTGCTCAAAGAAATACTGACCCGCTTCACTCAGGGTTATGGTACGTGTCGTACGATAGAGCAATTGAACACCGAGATCCTGCTCGAGCTTCGCAATGCGTTTACTGACCACAGACTTGGTCAGCTCCATTTGCTTAGCCGCACCACTGAACGAGCCCTGCTCGACCAAATGATAAAAAATGATGTAATCGTCGGTGTTTCTCATGCTGCTTCATTAAATCCTTTAGAAGAGCGTATTGTAGGCGGATTATGTAACAGGTGCTGAAAGTAGAGTCACACTTATACCAATCACACCACCTAAACGGCAGATACAAAAAAACCAGCTTTCGCTGGTTTAATGTTGATGCTTTTAGCATCGAGATATCGCTAAGACAAACTTTGATAAGTATGAAGCCATATCTGAATAATTTATGGAGGCGCCTCCCGGAGTCGAACCGAGGTCCACGGATTTGCAATCCGCTGCATAGCCACTCTGCCAAGGCGCCGTCACATTTACGCGTTAAGAGGTCTCCCCCGTTGCGTTGGTTGCTACTTTACGGATTCAGAAAAGATAGTCAAACATAAATCCACTATTTCCTGTTTGTTTGCTTCCTTTTAAGTCAGTTAGATCAAGACTCGAGCAATTTGCGTATTTATTAGCACTCTCGTTTGTTTCTGTGCCTTGCTAACTCTGCAAAAATAAAGCGGCTCAAGTGGCCGCTTTATTATGTTTGATTGGCTATCTAACCGTTGCTTACACGTTTGAGTAATCGCCCAACGACATTTGGATGATAAGACCACACATGGTCAAACATCGACATTAACGCCGGATTACCGTATTTGGACAAACTGATCGCATGAAAACGGTTTTTCTTCGCTTTAAGTGCATTTACTTTTTCGAGTAGCTCATCCTGCTGCTTTGGTGCAATAAAATCCGAAATCACCACCATATCGGCGTTTTTGTACTTGTCACCACTCATCAGATCGATAGATTTGATCAAGGTCGGTTCCAAATCGGTGCCGCCATGGAAGCTATAGGTCAGGAAATCAGCCGCTTCGCGCAAGCCATCTTGTTTAGTCAGCTCGTAAGTAATGTGCTCGGTAGAAAATATGATGACGTAGCAGTCACGTTGCTCTGCTAACGCAATTTGCATCAGTGCGTACGCCATTGCCTTAGCACATTGTTCTGGAAAACCGCTCATTGAGCCTGACGCGTCTACACAGACAATAAATGGACCTTTTTCGATATCCACCGTTTTGTTATCAGGGCGATGCGCTTTCACTTTACGCAGCGTACGAGATTTACCCTGAGTTCGATAGTTCATCAAACGCTTGTCGACAAGATGTTTATAGAACACAACTTCAAGCTCTGGATATGCCAAAAACATGGTTTCATTTGGGAGGAGTTTATTTAAATCGTCACTTTCGTGAATACCAACAATGTCGTCGGTCGCTTCGTCACTCTTTTCCTCAACCATTTGCAACTCTTCAGCCGGAGCACGATTCAGATCAGGATCATTCACCTGCCCTGCCATACGACCAAGTTGTTCAGCGATCTCTTGTAAACCTTTATGCTTTTTCAAAAACTCCGCATGACGCTTCATTACTGTAAGGTCAGTCTTACTCAACTTGGCAGACGCCATATCCCATAATCGACCTACGCTTTCCACATCACCAGACTCGGTCACTTTATCCATATTACGCATGGTTTCCATACGCTGATAAAGGTCATTGAGCACTTTTTCTTTATTCGCTTCCAGTTCACTCACCTGAGCTTGTTTGATGGCATCCGCCAAGCTCTGGTACCACTGGTCACAAAAATAGTGTGGGAACATCGGGTTGTTGACCCCTTTGTTCTTCTCCATCATACGACGCGCTTGCATGTAAAAGGCAGAGTGCCATTCGAGCTTTTTGATTACGTCTTCGATGCGATCAAAAAACTCATCTTCACTCCAGTGAATCACTTCTTGATACAAAGCGAGTTCTTGCTGAAATCGCTCTGTTTCACATACCTTAGTAATACGCTTCTTAACATTGCCACGCCATTTTAACAGGTGACTTTTCACGGAGGATTTTACTCCTCGGTTTTCTGCCATCATCATGACTTGCGAGCGGGCCATAAGATCGTTAACTGCGCTGTCGATGATCCCCGAGTCTGCTATCATCAATGCCAAGTTGAATCCATCTGCACCTAACATGAAGCCTCCTTACGAGAAAAACTGTTGTAAGTTCTTAAAGCGCTGAACAATTTTCTCGCTTTCTCCCTGGATAGATTCAAGCCTTTGACTAACCTGTTGCAGACTCGATTCCATTAAACGCGGCAATTCTGGGTCGACAAAACTGTGTGGCAGCGCATCGTGAAAGTTGGCTTTAACTTTTCGCATGTGATGTTCTGCTTCACTTAACTGACTCACTGCTTTTTCACTCTGAGCAAGCCAATTTTGGTAGCGTTCCATATCTAAACCTTCTTGCGTCACTAGGCCGACAAGAATGCCGCGATTGGCTATATCACGAATCACCAGGTTATTGGCTGCATCGACATCAAAACGTAAGCGGCACATATTGGTGTTTTGGTTAACATAACCGTACACATCACCGTGGCCGTCTTTAATCACGCGGTCTAGTTCGTCCTTAGGAACATACACCCAGCGACTGTCACCTTTCTCAGATTCAGATACCGACATGTTGCTCTGCAAAATCACTAGTTTCACTAAGTTCACCGCCGCGCCGACTTTGTAGCTTTTCGCTTTAGACGTATCAAAACGCATAGTTTCTTTACGCAAAATGCCCGTTGCGGCTTCTGATGTCAGAGTCATGCGGTAGGTATCTTCGAGCTCGTGTTGCACGTCGATTAGTGACTCTCGGCAATATTCGATTTCTTGTTCTGCATCTTGCTGATCGAAAGCGTGTTTCAATGCAAATTCCTGGACGACATTTCGAACGACATCACGAGATTCAGGGCTATTCCACAGACAATCTTGCAGAAGCAAAAGATCGAGCGGGTTTATCTCATCTCGGCCATTAAAGAACGCGCTCGCTTTAAGTAGCTTCACCGCTTTTTTCCAGCGTCGGTCAGAAACGTACATGTCCGTATTCGCGATATCACCAAACTCAGCTTCAACCTTACTTTCTAACATGGTCTTGAGCTGGAACAGCTTTTCGAAAGCATTATCTGTCAACGACAACTTATCAAACTGTTGTTGCCATTGATGATACTCGTCGTCGGTAATCGCCAGGCCTTCTGGTATTTTTGCTTCCTGAGAAGTACCCACGGTTAGCATTGACTTAAAATTCTGTTTGTTCTGAATACGGTTAACAAACACACGTACCAGCATACGGTCATACAATGCGTCTAAGCCGCTGTCTTCGTCTGGGAGTTCATTCGATGCCGACACCAACAAACGCATTGGCACGCGCTCGATGTCACTGCCGTTTTTAAATGTTTTTTCGTTCACTACTGTCAGCAAAGTATTCAGGATTGCTGGACCAGCTTTCCAAATTTCATCTAAGAAAACGACTTGAGCCGTCGGAAGGTAGCCTTCAGTCAGACGAACATAACGGCCGTTATCTTTCAATTCTTGGATACTAAGCGGGCCGAACACCTCTTCTGGGGTCGAGAATCGAGTCATCAAGTATTCAAAATAGCTGCTGTTATCAAACGCCTGAATTAAGCGCTTAGCAATCAAGCTTTTCGCAATACCCGGAGGGCCGAGAAGAAAAACGCTTTCGCCAGCAAGGGCTGCCAGAAGACAAAGTTTGATGGTATGTTCACGTTCGTAAACGCCATCAGTCAACGCTTTCGCTAACTTATTGATACGCTCGGAAAGAAGTGCTTTATCGGCATTAGATGCAAAAGAGGGTTGTATCATGAGGGCTCCGGCTGCTGGACTGATGCGGTATATTTATTTTTATACATTTGTTATCACTTTGTTACAAGTGTAATTTATTCTACCTCCCCTTATAACAGATGCTTACTTACCACATCGCCGAGCAATCAAAGTTTCCATTTATGAGATACATATCACTGAAAATATGTACACTTTTGTAGTGTTAGAATGGCTTTCAGATACAGAACGCAATGATTTCTCGCTGACACAAGCTCAAGAAAATCACACAATAGAATTGTTTACTCTTTCCAAGTTATGGGGTTGTAAACAGATTTTTACTTTTGTTTGATGAAGAATGTCGTTAATGTTCATACAAGCCTTAATAGTTTGGATTATCACTTCATGACTAAAACCATTCATAAATGGAAGCAAATCGCACTGGTAGAAGAAGACGTTGAACTACCCACTGGTCAGGTCATTACACACACCACGATTCATCACCCTGGAGCTGCGGTTATCTTGCCTATAACAGAGAACAATGAAGTCGTACTTGTGAACCAGTTTCGTCCTTCTCTGAAAAAATGGTTGCTTGAACTGCCGGCAGGAACACGCGAAGGTGTTGAAGACCCCTTGTCATGTGCAAGGCGAGAGCTGGAAGAAGAAACCGGGTTTAGCGCACAAAAATTTATTTCGCTCGGACAAGTTACGCCTTTAGCTGGCTTCTGTGATGAAATCCAATACTTATTTATCGCACAGGAGTTAACCGCGACTCATCGCTATGAATGTGATGAAGACGAAGTGATTGAAGTGGTGACGCTGTCACTAAAACAGCTAGAAGAAAAAATTATCGACGGCACGATTACCGATGCTAAAACTATCGCTTGTTTAAGCAAAGCTCGACTTTGCGGATATATTTAGGGATTAAGAGGAGATATTCATGGACTTTCGATCAGATACAGTAACTCAACCGACTCAAGCCATGCGCGAAGCCATGTTTACAGCGCCAGTTGGGGATGACGTTTACGGTGATGATCCAACAGTGAATGAGCTGGAGCAATTCGCTGCAGAGCTAGCAGGCTTTGAAGCAGCCCTGTTTACCACATCCGGCACTCAAGCGAACTTGTTAGGTTTGATGGCTCACTGTGAGCGCGGAGACGAGTACCTTTGCGGCCAACAAGCGCACAACTACAAATACGAAGCGGGTGGCGCGGCGGTTTTAGGCTCCATTCAACCTCAACCAATCGAGAATAATCCCGACGGTACTTTACCTTTTGATAAACTCGCAGCTGCAATTAAGCCCGATGACATGCACTTCGCTCGAACGCGTTTGCTGAGCCTTGAGAACACCATAAATGGTAAAGTTCTACCGCTTACCTATCTTGCAGAAGCTCGTGAATTTGTTAATCAGCACAACCTGAAGTTACACCTTGACGGTGCACGCGTGTTTAACGCTGCAGTGGCGCTTGATGTACCTGTTAAAGAAATTGCGCAGTATTTTGACTCAATGACCATTTGCCTTTCAAAAGGACTCTGCGCACCTGTTGGTTCTCTCCTTCTCGGCAGCAAAGAGTACATTGCAAAAGCACGACGCCTGAGAAAGATGGTTGGCGGAGGAATGCGCCAGGCAGGTATCTTAGCCGCTGCGGGTAAACTCGCGATTACCGAGCAAGTCCTCCAGTTAAAGCAAGATCATATTAATGCCAAAACGCTAGCTCAAGGATTGGCAGAACTTCCTGGGTTCTCAGTCAATCCTGATTTAGTCCAAACCAACATTGTGTTTGCTAAGTTAGATCCTCAAGTGGATATCGTGAGCATCGCTGAGAAACTAAAACAGCAAGACATCATTATCACGCCGGGGAACCCAATCCGATTTGTGACCCATAAAGACATTTCAGAACAAGATGTTGCCACGTTCTTATCTGCGTTAAAATCTGTTCTCTGACTTGATTTTGATCATTGAGCTTCCCCTTAGGGGAAGCTTTAATCTACAGCGAGTATTCGCACCATAAAGAGCTCGCTGATGTTAAAGTACCTGTTGTTTATTTCTGTTATTTTTGCTCCCGCCACCATGGCAAACCCTTCTGGTGACGCAACCAAAGGTAAAATTAAGTCACCCAGTTGTGTCTATTGTCACGGTGCGACGGGCATCAGTGTCAATGAAACTTACCCTAACCTCGCGGGTCAGGACGCTCAGTATCTGTTTAACGCAATGAAGTCCTATCAAAACAGTGAGCGCCAAGGCCCCTTAGCAGAAATGATGGAAAGCCAATTAAAAAAGCTCAATGATGAAGATCTTAGAGACGTGGCTGCGTTTTATGCGGAACAACTAACTCATTGATATTGATGTACTCTAAAATTACGGCGACATAAAGTTAACTTGCACAATTCTACTGGCACTTTCCCCTAGTACTCTTTACCCTATCGGTTATTAGAATCCAATTCAGTAAGCAAGCATCAATACAAATGCTTTTTGGAGTGATCACCTTAATGGCAACACAATTTTCCGATGACGTAATTCAAGGACACAAAGTAATACAAGCCCTAGATGTGGAAGATCTCCCATCCGGTGAACATAAGTTCTGGTTTCGTATTGCAACCAATGCACTTTCGCAATGGCAACACCTGCCTGTACTCGTGTTTAAAGGTCAGAAACCCGGTAAGAAAATAATGATTACCGCTGGTGTTCATGGTGACGAATACAACGGAGTATTGGCAGCACAAAAAACGGCCAGGGAACTGATTGGCGCAGACCTTGCTGGTACAGTAACCATCGTACCGGGGATCAACTTGAGCGGCATGTTGAATAAAAGCCGGGATTTTTGTTCTCCTGACCCGGATGCTGCACGCGCGAACCTAAACCGCTTCTTTCCAGGCAACGAGTTCGGTAATGAAGCGAACCGCTACTTGTACACGCTTTGGAATCAGTTATTAAAGCCAAATGCTGACTTAGCAATAGACTTACACACCCAAACCAGCGGCGCAGCCTACCCACTTTATGTCTTCGCCGATTTCCGCATTGAGGACTCGTTAAAAATGGCGCGCCATATTAATCCAGACGTTATTTTGGATGATCCGGGCGAAAATGGTGTATTGGAAACGGCATGGAACAACGTGGGAGTACCAGCTATCACGGTTGAAGTTGGGACAGGACGTTATACCGATCAAGCTCTGATCGATCGCACGGTAACCGGTATCTTCAATATTCTTAAACAGTTCGAATTGCTTTCTGGTGTTCCAACGCCGATTCAGTCTTGTGTGGAAGGCCGTGAAATAATAAACGTTCGAGCAGAACTGGGTGGTTTCGTTCTACCTCAAGTCAATATTTTGCAATCGGTGGAGCCAGGTCAACTGGTGGCAATCCAATATGATAGTTTTGGAGACGAGATACAACGGTACACTGCTCCTGCTTCGGGCACCGTCATCAGCCATAATGTTGAATCGATTCGAGCCGCGGGATCACTCCTAGTTCGCCTGATTAAATAGCGTTAAACAGTTCTATCATATCCCCCCGATTAAGGGGGATTATTCTATCTACCGTCTGAGCTATTGAGTCTGATCAACCAGAATTAACTCGTCTACAGCAAAGCCTTTATCTCGGGCTACTTGTTTGAATCTTTCAAGCGTTGCTGAATCCACTTGCGGCTGACGTGATAGCAACCAAAGATAGTCGCGATTGTAGCCAGATATAAAGGCGTAATCATAATCTTCACCAAGCTCAAAGATGATATACGACGAATAAAATGGGCCAAAGAAAGAAACTTTTAAATGGCCAGTTGACGGTTCATCAACAAAATACGCTTTCCCTTCCGCTTGCTTCCAACTTTGTTCTTCTTGTGAATAGCCACGGTTTATTACCGTCACACCGCCGTCTTCGCGAAGTTCATATTCAGCGGTTACATTGGATAATCCGCGCTCAAAAGAATGGTCTAATCGCGCAATTTCAAACCATTTCCCCAAATAAGGTTTCAGTTCAAAATTCTGAATTGGCTCAACACCTTCGGGCTTCGAGGTACAACCAAACAAAACAGCGACAGACAGCAACAGAAGCGACTTTATCAATTTCATTACAAGTTCCCATATTAGTTAGTGACTGATTTTACTGAATATGATCCAAAACGGATCATAAACCCTATTTGTTTGTGTATGGGGGGCAAAACAATCATACCTATGTTTTTGGTAATTAAAGTACCGTTCCTACAAATATTCCTACAAATTCAGTTATTTATTTTGCATTTTGACGTCCTGCCTATCGAAAGTTTGCACAACATAGACATTTCTCTTCATAGGAGCCTTTTATAATACGCCCCGATATAAATTGAGGTTATTGTTATGAAGTTTAAGACAATGTCAGCTTGTGCAGTTTTGGTATTGCTTGTTGGTTGCCAACAAAACAGTCCCGAAGAGACGACAGAAATAACAGCCTCGGCAGACGTATGCAGTAGTCAGGGAAATATGCCAGGTGGGTGGAAAATGTTTAAGTCTACACCCGACGTTCAAAAGGCGATGGCTTTTGTACTGACAGAAATGGATTCAGCTTCATCGTTCAAACAAATTATCAATGTTCATGCACAAATCGTCAGCGGCGTGAATTACGCGATTGAGTTTGAAATGGGTGATGGTGTGGTTTGGAACACGATCGTTTATCGCAACTTGGATGGTGACTACTCTATTACACAATCACCACACGAAGGGAAATTCTGCGAACAGTGATTTCAAACCTTGAAAGCCCCTAATCTGGGGCTTTTTAGGCATATAAGACCGCTAGGTTTTAATTTTTAAGTGCGGCTGTAACAATCAGCTCTACTTGGAGTTCTGGACTGGCAAGTTTCGCTTCGCCACATGCTCGGGCAGGCGCATAACCTTCTTCAAACCACTGATCCCATACACCATTCATTTCATCAAAGTCTTTCATATCGGCTAACCACACAATGGTCTGCAGTACGTGCTTGCGGTCACTTCCCGCTTCGATAAGCAGGCTTTCGACTCTTTTCAGCGCTTCTTCTGTTTGCTCCGCAACGCTCGTGCCACGAACGCCAACTTGGCCACATAGGTAAACCGTATCATTGTGAATCACTACTTTGCTCATTCGCTGGTTAGTGTACTGTCTTTGGATCTCGCTCATTGTTCACTCCTTCACTCTTATACTTTTTCATAAATGATTTGTTTGCTGGCGTTAAGCTAGCGAGCTCACCCAGTTTTAACGGTTTTATTGGGTTTCGCAGACGGTAATATCCTACTTGTTCCATCGATTGCCCGATTTTATCGCTAATGATATGTGCCACGGTCGAGCCGCAATATCTGCCTTGGCATGGTCCCATTCCACAACGGGTAAAGGTTTTAATTTGATTGATACCATTTGCGCCATCGACAGCATGCTGTCGAATTTGTCCAGCCGTGACTTCCTCACAGCGGCAGACAATAGTTTTATCAGATGGCACCAGTGCTTGTTTAGGCGGCGTATACAATGTGTCTAAAAACGGTCGCACGGTCAGTTCATGCTGGATTGATTTTTTAAGTGTTGCCGACTCACTGATCTGATGTTGGCTGTCTCCAATAGATAGAGCGCTGAGCACATTCACAGCAACTAGCTCTCCTTGAAGTTCTGCCACCAGCGCACCGCCAATTCCACCGCTATCTCCAGCAATGTAAACACTTTGGCGAGAGCTCATATTGTTTTCATCCAGCGCAGGCTTCCAGCAAACTTGCACCTTGTCCCAGTAATGATCTAAGCCCATCGCTCTGGTTAATTGCACGTTAGGAATCACACCAATATGCGCCAGTACCGTTTCCGTCTCTAACGAGATTGATTTTCCACCACATTTAAAATTGAGGCGTTTCACACTGTCTGAACCCTCAGCCTCAATGTCAGTCACGCCCGTGTAACGCTTTATACCTGCTTTACGTAACTTGGCTAACAGACCAAGTCCTTTGATCAGGTACTTGCGCCCTTTCCACGCATTTGAAGCATAACTGATGGCTTTTACATAGCTGTCCGATTGTTGGGTATCGACAATCGCCTTAGGTGGTGCACCAGCGTCAATCATTTGCGCAGCTAACAGATAAAGCAGTGGTCCGGTTCCAACCATCACTGCCTGTTTAGGTACCAAACCTGATGTTTTCATCATGATCTGACAAGCACCCGCCGTCATCACTCCGGGCAATGTCCAGCCAGAAAACGGAAAAGAGCGTTCAATTGCACCTGTCGCAATAATGATCTGCTTAGCCACAGTCTTTTGTGCTTTTCCGTGTTGACTCCAATACACCGTATTGTCGTCATCAATACGCCACAATGTTGCCTGGGCTATATGTTTGATCGGTGCCTTATTAAAGGCTTTGACTAGCGCAGATCCACGAAGGTAATCAGGACCAAAAACATCGCCGTTAGGATGGCCATTTTCTCGTACCGCTCGATAGATTTGACCGCCTGGACGTGGCTGTTCATCAATAACGGTGACGCTGGCACCTGCCTCAGCACAGCGTACCGCGGCTTTCATTCCCGCTGGGCCAGCACCAATCACGCACACATCTACCACATTTTGTATTTCGACTTGCATGATTTCTCCTGTTAAGTTCTTTGGCGGCTAATCGTCATGCCGTCTTCAATCAAATTCATGCAGGCTTGAACATTCTGTTCACCGTTAACGACTACACGACATTCAAAACAGCTACCCATCATGCAGAACGGTGCGCGTGGTGAGCCTGATTGTGGCGTCTCGCGAGTGTGGTTCACATCAGCAGCTAAAAGTGCCACAGCTATCGTGTCTCCTTCGCAGGCAGAGTATTCTTTGCCTTCCCAATAAAATCGAACTATTCGAGGTCGTGTACCCGAGTTTGAAATCCGTTGAAACTTAGAATCTGTCTTCACTGAACAACTCCAAATTTGGTGCATCAGCCGTTTGCTCTAGCCAATGAGGTAGTAAATACGAATGGACCGCGGCCAACGTAATGCCACTGTGGCAACTAATCAGGTAGGCCCCTGAGTTGGTTTTAGATTGCTGGTAAATGGGCAAACCGTCAGGCGAGATAATCCGGATGGCTCCCCAGCTACGGACCAGTTTGGTTTTCGCCAAGAATGGATACACAGCAATAGCACGCTCTGCAATGGCAGCCGTCATTTCGAGTGTGTCACTGTCATCAAAGCCCGCGTTCTCTTTAGAGTCACCGATTTGAATGCCGCCCTCGTCGACCTGACGAATAATCCCTGAAGGTCGCTTCAAGGTTGGAGCAAGCTTCTCAGTGATCAGAACCTGACCTTTCTGTGGTGATATAGGCGCAATAAAACCGAGTTTAGGACCAAGTGTCGCAGTACCTAATCCTGCAGAAAGGATGACTTTATCGCCTATATACTGGGTACCATCTTCAAGCGTGACCTGAAATTTTCCGCGACTGTCTTTATTTACATCAGATACGTTAACACCCGTGATCAAATTCGCACCGAGATCCTGTATCGCTTTGGTGTATGCCTTGAGTAACTTTAACGGATTAACATGACCGTCTTCTGGGCCATAGATTGCCCCAATCACATCCGGACCGATATGCGGATCTTCTTTAAGTAGTTGCTCTCTGTTCCAAACCTCATAAGGATGGTCGGTACCTAACGCTTTTCTTAAAGCTTCATATTGTTTTGCTTTGGCCGCCATCTCTTTCTCACAAAAATGAAAGTCGTATCCGCCCTGTTGCTTTAGGTTGAGGTCTTCACCCGTCGCTTTTTCTAGCTCATCAGCCAACCCTCTCCACAAGTTAACAGAACGGCGAGTCCACGCTGCATAGTGCGGTGCATCTAACCCTTTACTGGAGAGCCACACCAAGCCAAAGTTTCCACGTGATGCCCGATGTGCGCTGTCTCCACCGTCCAAAACGGTAACTTTATGGCCAGCTTTTAGTAGGCCGTAAGCCACTGCGCAGCCCACAACACCGCCACCGACAACAATGTATTCCGGTTTCATAACATTCTCTTCAGACTGATAGTTTGGGGGCGGTTTGCCCCCTTAAATTTGCGTTTCGCTTAGTTCAGCGCTTTGTCCAGGATTGGTTGGCTCCACTCAGAGCCCATATCATTAATGATTTGTGGCCAAACTGTCGCTCGTACTTTTTCAGCGGTTTTGCTTAGCTGTGCCGGTGTCATTTCAACAATGGTTGCACCCGCCTCAACAAGTCTTTGCTCATTCTCTTTCTGATCGATTTGAGCAGCATCCCAACGACGAGATTCAAATTTCTCGGACGCCGCTTTAAGTGCTTGCTGTTCGTTATCATCAAGGTCTGCAAGGCGCTCAGAATTAATCAATAAATACCAAAGTTCAAAATGCGTATTCAAAGGAATGTACGTTTTCGTCACATCACGGAATGACGCGTAGTAACCTTCAGCACCAGAACCAATTACACCGTCTACTACGCCCGTTTGCACTGCAGTAAACGCTTCAGAAAATGGAAGGGGTGAACCTATATAACCTACATTATCTGCCAGTAGTTGGAAGCTCTTAACTGGTGGTACACGCAGCTTGATCCCTTTCGCTGCATCTGGATCGCCCGCGTCTATCGCGTCACGGTTTAACGAGATGCCCCCGAAGTAAACTGGGTAAGCCGCAAGCAAGGTAATATCTTGTTGTTCAAACAACTCTTCCATGGCTACACGAACAGGAGAACCGGAACCATAAATGTTCTTCGCTTCTTCCCAGTTATTAGCTAGAAACGGCAACACGCCAAGTTGCATTCTTCTGTCTGTTGATGTGGCTGCCGGCTGCAACGCCATGTCGACAGCACCTACAGAGATACGTTCCTGAACTAACGTGTAATCTCCCAAAGCGTTTGCAGCGTATATTCTCAGTTTTACATCACCGTCGGTTGCAGTTTCTAAATCGCTGCTTAGCTGCTTGATATCGTTATCGACAACCGTACCTTGTGGACGAACGTGACTGATTTTTAGCGTTGTTGCCTGAGATGGTATCGCTGCTAATGAAGCAGCAACTAACGACGCAATCACAGTGCATTTTTTCAGTACTTTTGATGGTGCAAACTTACTTGTTTTTGTCATGTTAATTTCCTTTTAATAACCAAACACATTAGGTAGGTACAGAGATAAATCAGACCAGAATGAAGTCAGTATCACGACTGGCAGATAACCTAGTAAAATCAATAGCATTGCAGGGCCGACAACTTCGGAAAACTTGACGTTACCGATACGAGCGCCTAGGTAAAGAATCGATGCGTACGGCGGAGTTACGCCCCCCATCGCGGTGTTCACGCCCATAATGGCCGCAAATTGAATCGGGCTGATGCCAATCGCCGTCATTAGTGGCAATAACAGTGGCGCGATAAGAATAATCGCGGTTAGATCGTTAACCACCATGCCGACTAAAAAGAGCAAAATATTGATGAATATAAGAAGCAGCGCTTTGTTGTCAGTGATGCCGAAGATAGCTTCTACCAGCTGCTGAGGAATATCTTCAACAACAAACATCTGGCTTAGGATCAGGCTGAATAGAATCATAAACATAATTGAACCCACTGCCGTCGCCGATTCTTTTCCAGATTCAAGCAGCGTTTTCCAACTCAACCCTTTGTAGATCATAAAACCAACGGGTACGGCATAGATAACCGCTACCGCTGCTGCCTCAGTCGGCGTCATAATACCGCCGTAAATGCCGCCTAAAATAATCACTGGCATCAACAGTGCAGGAATCGCATTAAAGGTTTTGCTTGAGGCCTGCTTAAAGATCTCTGACACGGTTGGTTTGTCGTCCAGAACCAACGGGAACTTACGTGCCATAAAAAGGTTAATCACAGCAAAGTTAAACGTCACCAGTAAGCCAGGGCCTAACGTTGCCAAGAAACACGCCAGAATAGATGTATCCGTCACCCAACCGTAAACAATCATTGTTACGCTAGGTGGGATCAAAAGTCCCAAGATAGATGAATTTGCAATCAGTGCCGTGGCGTACGCTCTTGGGTAGCCACGCTTTTCCATTTCAGGAATCAGCAAAGGCCCAATTGCAGCCACACCAGTTAAACCGCTGCCCGAGATTGCGCCAATGATTGCGCAGCTTACGGAGGCCACAATGCCCAAACCACCTCGAATATGGCCAACAAATACGTTAACGAAGCCGAGCAAACTAGCAGCTATTCCGCTCCTACTCATAATCGTGCCAGCTAACACAAACAGTGGTATTGCAAGCAGAACCGGATTCATTAATTGTCCTGCTCCCCACATCATATTTCCCTTCATCGACATATCGCCGACAAAGCTCATCACCATTAATGCCCCGCCAAAACAAAACGGTAATGGCACGCCAAACGTTAGCAATACGACTAAAACCGACACTGCTAATAGAGCTACTTCAACCATAATTTAAACCTTACTCACAGTGTAGGATGGAGACTGTTTAAGTTGACGAATCAACTTAACGATGTGTATTGCTATAAAGAGAGTGATAAAGATCAGTCCGATGAAAACAGAGATCTCATGATAGAAAGTTGGTATATAAAGCGTTGGACTCTCTTTCCAGACTCGCCATGCGTACTTTGCATAATCCCACGCCCAATAGGTTAACCAAGCTGAAATGACAAAACTGATCGTTTCACTAATCAGGGCAAGGATGGTGTGTCCGCGCTCCGTCTTTATGAATATCTCCAATACATTTGCACGGATTTGCGTATCTTCCCTAGAAGCATTCACCGCACCAAGCATATAGAGCCAAACAGTGGGGATAACCATTGACTCCTCTAGGCCCATGATAGGAACCTCAAAGACGTATCGCGTGACCACCTGTATAAATTGCATCAATGCAACAGATGCAATCAGGCAAGTCAGTAGATATCTAAATTTTTGCTCCACAGCACATTTCCCTTTTGTTGTATTTGTAAATGTATCGTTAATTTAATGGTGACAATCAATAAAAACAAATTTAAAATTTCTCTAAAGTCATAAATTTTTCTTATAGGGACGCATGAGCAATATTTCGATCAAACAGTTAGAAACATTCCGTACCGTAATGCGCTCAGGATCGGTGACTGTGGCAGCAAAAACACTGTGCCGCACACAACCTGCGATCAGTGCCATGCTGGTGAGTCTTGAGAAGGAACTTGGGTTTGCTCTGTTTGAGCGACATAAAGGGAGATTGATACCAAACCCAGAGGCGTATTTTTTACTGGAAGAGACAGACGCGATACTAGAACGATTATCGCGCTCCACACAATTGATGGCGGAAGTAAAAAACCTCACCAGGGGTAAACTGCGTATCGCTTGCATGCCCGCTGCCGCACTCTTTTTTATGCCTCATTTGATTGCAGAGTTTGTTAAAGGCAGACCAGAAGTAGAGGTATCGATGATGATGAGAAGTTCAACAATGGTACAAGACTGGGTCGCCTCCCAGCAGTACGATATTGGCTATTCAGAACTACCAAAAGATCGCGACTCTTTTCACGTAGAACCGATTCACCTGGAAGGTGTCTGCGCGATCCATAAAGATCATCCTCTTGCACAAAAAGATACGATTATCCCTACCGATCTGGATAACTTCCCTCTCGCAGCCCTCTATGGTCGTCACTCAGTGAGCGAACATATTCGAATGCTGTTCGAGGAGCATGGTGCTACATACCATCCAAGGTTTGAGCTGCAAAACTACATTTCAGGACTCGAATTTGTTGAGCAGAAGCTGTGTGCCTGCATATGTGACCCAATTAGCGCCGCCAGTTACAAGCTATACAAGTCCGGCCATGGTGATATTGTGTTTCGACCGTTTGCACCTTCGGTGATATTTGACCACGCGATACTAACACCAGCTCATAAACCAATGTCTCAACTCGCAAAAGTATTTGCAGAAAACATACGACTGGGTGTCGATAAGTTTGTATCGATGTAATGATTTGGGAGAAGTAACAAGGCAAATAGCAATTGAGTATAGATACTATTACTAAACGTAAAGGAACTTTGTTTTTAAGGTCGCGTATGTCTTAGCTAGCGCGACCATATTTATGTTTTTTGAATTTATTAAATGTAATCAGAGATCAATTGTTCTAATGACTTGGTTGGATGACCAATCAACGCGCTGAGCGTTTTACTATCGTCGTACAAAGCGCCTTGAGATGCACCAGTATCAGAGTTAGCTAACACAGCGGCAAAAGGTGCCGGAAGTCCTGCACCTTCTAATGCTTTTGCAAAATCCGCTTCTTCCATATTGATGTAAGGAATCGCCTTTCCTGACTTCTTGCTGATTAACGCGCTCAGTTCGCTCAAGGTATAAGCTTCATCCCCGGACAGCTCATATACTTTACCATTTTGCTCAGCTTCACTGGTCAACACCGCTGCCGCTGCTTCGGCATAATCTTCGCGAGCCGCAGAGCTAATTTTTCCATCTTGAGCACACCCAATAAAGCCACCATTGGCCAGTGCTGGTGCAACGCTAGCTAAGTAGTTCTCTGTATACCAGCCATTGCGTAAAAGCACATGAGGGACTTCAGCTTGTTTTAAATACGCTTCTGTCTCTACGTGTTCTTCAGCTAAAGCAAGTGGCGACGTGTCAGCATGCAAAAGACTGGTGTATGCAAGTAGCTCTACGCCAGCTTTCTTCGCAGCATCAATAACATTTTTGTGTTGAGAAGCTCGCTGACCTACCTCGCTCGACGAGATTAATAGTAATTTAGCCACGCCGTCTAATGCAGATTCTAAAGTCTCAGGTTTTGAGTAATCGGCCTGACGAACCTGGACGCCCAAAGATGACAGTGATGCTGCTTTTTCTATGTTTCGAACTAGAGCGACTATTTGCTGAGGCTCAACTTTGTTCAATAAATGTTTGATGACCAATTGGCCCAATTGGCCAGTAGCGCCTGTAACTGCAATCATTGTACTTTTCCTCGTCTGTTAATGAAGAGCTTGTTTGTGTATAATCTGCCACACTAACTTACTTTTGGTAAGTACGTACTTTTTAGTAAGTATGAATTATTTTGAAATTTCCAATAAAGGTTATTGAATTTATGAGCGAAGCTATGGGTAATTTGCTATCGGAAAAGTTTAGCCGAGGAAATGTACTCGCGAAGGAATGCCCTTCTCGAAGTATATTGCAAGATGTGACCAGCCGTTGGGGCGTACTTGTGTTGTTCGCATTACTCGGTGGAACACATCGATTCAGTGAACTTAGAAAAAAAATCACAGGTGTCAGCGAGAAAATGCTTTCCCAAACCTTGCAAGCATTAGAGGCTGATGGATTTGTATTACGTACCGCGCATCCAGTCGTGCCGCCTCACGTTGAATATTGCCTGACAGACAAAGGAACGGAGGTCGCACACAAAGTCGAACAATTGGTCGACTGGATTGAATCTAACCTGGGTGACATTTTGAACGCGCAACAACAATATGATGAGGCTAAAGCCAATAACTAGTGGTTTTACAATAGAACCGATAAGCTCACTCACAGAAAGGCTCCATTTAGTAAGCCTGGCAGGAGTACATTTTACGTATTAAAGCTCTAATCGGTTTCGGGGATCATGTTGATTAGCAAATGACTTAGTAGGTAACGCCTGTCGGTAGCGCTGATACGCGCTTGCAAGTATAAGTACATGGATTTGGTTTCCTGATGCTCACCAAGTGTTTTCCAGATTGAGTTTAGGTATGCAGAGGTAATATTTTGCACGATAGGCAAAGGCTGATTTGCGAATACCAAGGCAATAAGCTGCGCCAGTTTCTCATTCACTTCTGCAAAGTTACTGTCTATACGTTGCAACTCCGCGTTGAGAATCGTATCAGCTCGAGTTAACAATGACGCAGCCAACGCGCGCTTCCCTTTGCGCTTACTCCTGCTTGAATTCATTATCCTATCGTCTTGATAACCATCGTCGCAGGCTTCTAACAATCCGCGTAATGATGCAAGAGTCGAAACAAGCGGACAGCGCAGTGGCTCAAGTTTTTGCTCGGTTTGCTTTAGCCAGAGGGCGACATCCATTACATAGCTTGGGTCTTGCGCGAGGTATTTATCACTCAGTGGTGGTAACAGCATTAGCCTTGCGATGATGGTTTCTTTCAGTACCGACTCCATAATCACTCCGGCATAAGCTTGCTTTTGGTTCGTCCATTTTCAATGCTCGTTGCCCACTCCAGACCCTCTTCACGTATAGTGATGTTTAAGCGAATCGCATTGAGCGGCGTCGCGCTTTCTTTGACTTCAGAACTGACCACACTGGTCTTTAATGTGATTGGGATAGATTGAGATTTTAACGCGATAGCTGCTATGCGATGACGTAATTGCTTGCTCACTGATTCAAGCCTGTCAAAAGGAATCTCCTGCGTAGAGCTTGTCTTTTTGAGCGCTTTTTGAAATGCGTCATCAACCGCGCGCACCAGGCTTTCTTTAGTAATCCGAACGTCACCACTGCGTTGACGCTCGGCTATATTTTCCAGAGCGAGTTTGAGCTCTTTATCGAAGTTGTTTTGGAAGGTTTTAGTTCGGCTAAGTATGTCTTCGTCGTCTAGTGACTTGGTTAGCTGAGCCATCAGCGCTTGGTGTAAAACACGCGGGCTGTCGAGCTCTGCAACTTTCGCAGGGATCTGTTTGTCGATGGTTAACGGCATATCAATGGTTAGCTCCGGAACCCGCACTCGCGGGAGACTCATTCCTTCAAGCAGAGGATGATCCTTATAATATTCGGCAACCGCAGCCGTTTCCTCATCGGCAAGCCTGCGCGCATGGACCAGACTGATCATCAGCGCACCCAAGACTTCACTTAACTCAGACATACAACCTCCCTATTTGTTATCGAACTCGTCATAGACTGTTCTAAGCCTGTGACTCAACCTCTGTGATGGAGTTTTCAAGAATACCGAGCAACTTCTCTGTGCCTGCGGGCAATTCATCTTGAACGGCACGAACATTCACGGACATACTGTACGTTCGTTCAATTTTTGATGAGCTAGATGTGGATTTCTTATAAGAGTAACTCGCACTAAGCTTGGCCGATACAGGGCCCCAACCCGCTTTTACTGATAGCTTGGTATTAAGGTCATGTGAAGAAGATGTCGTTGATTGCTGGACTGAATTAATTTTGGCGTTAAATGCAATCGTTGTTTCTTCCACGCGGATAAATGGAATGGGCAACATCGTTAATATTGGAACGGTAAGATCGTACTTTTTAGGCTCTGTGCCTGTGACTTCACCCTGTTCGTTCTTGACTTCAATCGCCTTCATATAACTGAAGGTGATCATCGTTGGTTCATTACTCTCAGCTTCAAAGCCAACAGACTTGATAAAGTCTACGGATGTTTGTGCTGATTGGGCTTGCGCGCGAACCACTGCATTGAGTGGACCGCCGATCATAGATTCAAAATCTATGCTGGATAGTTCGTCGCCGATGGCCATAATTACGCTCCTTTTCAGGCGAAATATGAACCCGAATCTGACTACTTAATCGGGAAGATACGTGCTATGAAACACGTATAATATATAGTTCCAGATTATGCGTGACACAACCATTTGCATATATTTTATTAATATTTTTATCAAGCAGAATGCTAACTGGTTAATATTGCTTATACTTCTTGGCTGCACTAATTAACCATTACTGAATTCTCGCGTTAGCTAGCGGAAAATTATAGAAACGAGGTGTTGAGAAGAGGTGCCTTGCTGCTTGTTGACTAAGTTAGCAGCAAAGCACTTGTAGATTGGATTGATACAGTAATTAGTCAGCTAACACCATTTGAGACTTAACGGAAACGGTAGAACCAACACGAGACGGCTCCACATCAATGCGTTGCGCCATCTGTTCTTTAAGTTCCGAGACGTGAGAAATTACACCGATCATGCGGCCTGTTTGCTGGAGGTCGACTAAGGTCTGAATGGCAAGATCCAAAGATTCAGGGTCCAGGCTTCCGAAACCTTCGTCAATGAACAGTGTATCCAAGCGAATACCACCGCTGTATGACTGCACCACATCAGACAGACCAAGCGCTAAAGCCAGTGCAGCCATGAAAGACTCTCCACCAGACAGCGTCGCAACGTCTCGCATTTTACCGGTGTAGCCATCTTCAACGACGAGATCAAGCCCTCGGCCTGCTGCGCCTTTAAACCCTTCTGTCTTACGTGCCAGAATGTATCTGCCCTTACTCATCAAACTTAATCGTTGCGAGGATTGGATTAAGACATCGTCTAAAAGAACACCGAGTACAAAACGATGTAAACTGATACGACTGCCTGTTTTACCACTCGCCACATCGTAAAGCGTACCAAAGACTTTATACTCATCTTCTAGCTTGCTGTTCTTGTCATGCAAACTCGCTATATCACTGCGCACTTTTTCCAGCCGTTCAAAAATTGACCTGACAGAATCAAGCTTGTTTCTCGATTCAACATAGTGTTGCTGTTGAATGTTTAAGTTGGCATTAATAGCTTCAATGTCGGGTTTTTCAATATCTTGTAATGCTAGTTTAAGATCACTAAGTGTTTGCTCAAGCTTGATTTGAGTTTGCTTAAATTGATCGATTTCCTGTTGCCACGATTGCAGTTCTTGTTCTGTCGCTTTGCTTTGAAGATAAGTTTCTTCATCCTTAAAGCGGCTTTCGCCCAGTGCTTTTTGCCAGTTCGATTTTGCCTCGTTGAGTTTTAGCTCCGACTCCGCTAACCATTGCTTGTTGGTGGTTAGCTGACTTTCAATATTCGACTTGGCTAACATCGCTTGTTGACGCTGCGACTGTGCACTTTCCAGATTGTTATTAAGGCGCTGAATCTGCTCTTTGGTTTGAGTAATTTCCTGTTCTAAAACTTCTACCGAGCCATATTTCGGGTCTATGTTTGCCAACAGTTTACTGAGCTGATCTTGATTTGCCTTGATTGTTGATTCATTCGCCGCCATTTGATTTTGCAGCTCATTGATCTTTGTTTCACCAACAACGCAGCGCTGGTTAAGCTGCTCGACGTTTTTCTCTAACTGAGCAATATCAATGGCTGTCAAACGCTGTAATTTTTCATGAGCGGATTGAAGTTCTGCCTGAATTTGTACCGCTTCAGTCGTAGCGTGTTCACCAAGCTCTTCTGAGAGGTCATCCAGTTGCTTTTGATATTGTCGAGAAACAACATAGTGTTGCTCCAGTTGGTTACTGAGCTGGTTGTATGACGTTTGCGCAGCACGCTCTTGAGCGCGAGCCGTTTGAACTTGCTCTTTTGTCACCTCTTCTTCACTAAACTGTGCAGGATGAGGATGCTCACAACTACCACAAACCGGACACGCTTCCCCTGCTTGCAGCCTTTGGGCTAAAACTGCCGCTTGCGCGTTGTGCCATTTTAGTTCCAGGCGATCAGCTGACTGTTGTGCCGAGACATAGGCCTGTTTATCTTGCTCAAGGTTTTGTTGCTTGCTGGAGGTCAAAGCATCATGCTTAGCAAGCTCTTGCTTCAAACCAGACAGTTTTTGAACATCTTGTAAAAGGCGTTGCTTTTGCTTAATTTCAGCGTCGACACTGGCCACTAACGCGACATCAACACGGGCTTGATCAAGCGTTTTTTGCCCCTGCTGTGCTTCTTGCATCAGTTTTTCTTTTAAAGCGATGTATTGCTGCAGTTTTGTTTCAAATTGCTGTTTCTCTTGTAACCCGTTGGCGATTTTTGCTTCCAAGTCCACTTTTTCAATCAGCTTTTCTTTCATTCCTTCGAGGTTAAACTGCAATTGCGTCAATTGAGGCACTTGTTCAGCATTCTGCTTCGCGGTTTTGAGCTCAGCTTCTTTTCCTTCCGCCACGTTCGTCGCTTCAGTTAAGTTATGGCTAAGTGAACTAATCTTCTGGGTTAACTCTTGTGATTGCGTCTTAGCGTTCTGTACAGCAACATACTGTAACTCGATTTTGCTCGCGCTTTTCGCTTTCTCTAATCGTTGCTGACGCGCGTCTATTGCTTCTGCATTTTCTAAATGTAACTTCAGCGATGCCTCAGCTTGTTCACGGCGAGTAAACTCAGCAGACAATGCCTGCGCTTTTTGTAACTCGGACTTAATGGTGTTGAGCTTTTCCAGACAAGCTTGCTCACTCTTTTTCTCTTCTTCCAGTTGTTCTGAAACGGATTCTTTCTGTTGAATCAATTCCTCTTCTGAACTTACTCCTGCAACCTGCAAAGCGCCGCGAATCTGGTTATCAAACTCATTCTTCGCTTTACTGATCGCGCTCGCTTTATCTTTGAGCGCATACTCAATTTTTTTGTAAATGTCTGTCTGGAACAGCTGGCCGAAAATCTCTTCGCGCTCTTTAGAGCTTGCCAGAAGTAACTCGCGAAACTTCCCTTGAGGAAGTACCATCACTTGGCGAAACTGTGTTTCTGTTAAGCCAATAATATTGGTAATTTCGGTCTTAACTTGCGTGGTTTTGCTGGTAATGAGTTTTTCGCTATCACCCAGCTCATACAGAGAAGCCGTGTGCTTTTTCACGGTCATACCATCACCACGAGCCTTCGGCGCTTCTTGTTCCGGGGCACGAGTAACTCGGTATACCTTTCCGTGCAGTGAAAAATCCAAAGTAACTTCGGTTGGCAGATCGGCGGTGGCCAAATCACATCGCATCTGAATACCCTGACGCTCATTACCTGTAGTTTCACCATAAAGCGCGAAACAAATCGCATCGAGAATCGACGTTTTACCTGAACCCGTTGGTCCATTAATTAAAAATAGCGGGTTATTACCAAGCTTCTCGAAATCGATGGTTTCCGTTTTTGCGAATGGACCAAAAGCTTGCATTGTGAGTTTGATAGGCTTCATTTGGGGTCCTTACAGCTGAGATAATTGCTTGATAATATCGTTGACGGCTCGCTCTTGTTCTTGCGACAACTGACTGTCCTGCGCTTCACTAAAGAAGTCGCGGAACATATCGATTTCACTGCGAGCAAGTTTGGCTTGTGCCATCTCCTGTTCAACCCCGATCAACATGCCAGGTTTCTCTAGGTGCAAAACATTTGGGTAGACCGCACGAAGTTTTTCCATCGGATTTAAAATGGCATGTTTGTCCATCAGACGAACGAGTAAATAGTCCTCGCTTTTCGGGTCCGTTTTTCCTTTCTCAATGACCTGCTCTAAATCACCTTCAATAATTCGCATCTCATGCGGGGCGATCAGCTCAATATGCTCAGCAGACGCAAAACCACTCTCGTTGATTTCCACCAGCGTGAAACCTTTCTTTTGGTTCTGTTCACCAAAACTGTATTTCATCAAAGAGCCAGAGTAACGAATGTATTCTTCACCCTTCTTCTGCGGCTGATGTAAATGGCCAAGTGCGACATAGTCGAAATCCAGGAAGTGCTCATGGCTTACACGATCAGAACCACCAATAGAAAGCGGGCGTTCCGAGTCAGACTCAATCGCCCCATCAACGAAACAGTGGCTGATAAGCACTCTTCTTTGCTTCGGTTGAAACTGCTCCGTAATTTTTTCAACAAGCAGTTTGTGCGCTTCATCATGGGTCGAAACCGATTCTTTATAGGCAAACCTGACCTGCTCAGGATCGTTATAAGGCATGCCGTAAAGTGCCACCTCACCAGCCGCTTTAGTCGTAATCACAACAGGCGAAAGCATATCTTCAAAGTTACTGATGATATGCAAACCCGAGTTTTTCATCTGTTCAGAGCCAAACCCCAAACGCTCTGCACCATCGTGATTACCAGAAATCAAAATCATCGGTGTTTTCAGATCAGTACAAATTCGTTTTACCACACGATTCAAAAGTTCGATGGCAACCGTAGGCGGAACAGAGCGGTCATACACATCTCCCGCCACGACGACTGCGTCGACTGGGTTGTCTTCAATGTAGGAGATCAATTGTTCGAGAACCGCTTGCTGATCATCGAGTAATGAAACGTTGTGGAACTGTCGGCCTAGGTGCCAATCTGAGGTATGGATAAACTTCATTCGAATTCACTTTTTGCCATAACTTTCTAGTATGCCTATGGGGGCTTTCGGAACCTGAGCACAGGCTACTTTATTGTCCCGCTAGGATATCGTGACTTTGTAAGCTTTTCATGTAGTTTGTGCTATTAACGCGACAACTGGCTAACCATTGCCCCGAGCAAAAATAGTGGATGTAAAAAAGCCAGTCAGATTTACTGACTGGCTTTTGTGAATTGACAGTGGTTTTACTTTAGCTAATTAAATTTTAACCAGCATCTTACCTTTGTTTTTGCCTTCGAATAGACCGATGAACGCTTCAGCAGCGTTTTCTAGCCCTTCGTATACAGTCTCTTCAGACTTCACTTTGCCTTCTTTGATCCACTGACCCATTTGCTCAACGAACTCACCAGCAAGATCCCAGTAATCCATTACGATGAAGCCTTGCATCGTCAGCTTCTTGGTGTTGATTTGCAGTAAGTTGCTTGGTCCCGGTTGAGGCTTGTCAGCATTGTAGTCTGCAATCATGCCACATACCGGAATGCGACCGTATGGGTTGATAACTTCCAGCGCCGCTTCTAAATGCGCACCACCCACATTTTCAAAGTACACATCAATGCCTTCTGGTGCAGCTTCACGTAGTGCCTGCGTCAAGTCGTCAACTTTTTTGTAGTTGATAACCGCATCTGCACCCATTGCTTTTACCATTTCAGCTTTATCATCTGAGCCTACTGAACCAATCACTCTACAGCCATGCAGTTTGGCAATCTGACAAACCACGCTACCTACCGCGCCTGATGCTGCGGAAACAAAAACGGTATCTGTCGGCTTAAGTTGAGCGACTTTAAAAAGACCTACCCAACCCGTTAAACCAGGCATACCAATAACACCTAGGAAGTGTTGATCTGGTAAACCAACCGCTGGTAACAAAGTTAAATCGGTGCCGTCACTGATAAAAGTCGTACGCCAACCGCTAATGTTGCTGACTTTTGAGCCTACTGGGAAGTTGTCATTTCTTGATTCGATAACTTCTCCGATTGCCCCGCCTTCCAGTACCTGGTCAATTTCAAATGGTGGAATGTATGACTCTCTCACGTACATACGACCGCGCATGTATGGGTCAACAGACATCCAAGTGTTTTTAACTAGCACTTCCCCTTCTTGAATTGCTGGTAACTCTACTTCAACAGATTTGAAGTTTTCTTTTGTTGGCATACCAACTGGGCGTGATGCTAAATGGATTTGTTGGCTGATCATATTGCTCTCTCTTACTTTTGCTTCAATGTGCGTTTAACCGTTCGTAATAAACAGTTATCACCTCTTAGATAATCAGATTGATTGTCTCGCAATTTAGTTTGTGCACAAACAATTTGCGAGTAAGTTAACTTGAGTTCGAGAGTAAAGCAACCACTTTGCTCAAAAATAATTTGTGCGCAATGGATTTTAAATGACGCAGAATTTGTTAATATTGTCGTCTTGCTCAAAATTGGACTCATCTATGGCCGAGAAATTATCAGATAACGTTTGTTTTGCTTTGTACACGGCGACCAACTCGTTGGTACGTGCTTTCCGTCCTTTGCTCGACGAATACGATCTTACCTACCCTCAGTACATTGTGATGCACTCACTTTGGTGTAAAAACAACGTGAGCTTGAAAGAACTTTCTCAGGATACTCATTTGGATTCAGGGACGTTGACACCGATTGTTAAACGATTGGAATCAAAGAGTTTATTAACCCGAAAAGTTTCTGAGTTAGATGAGCGTAAGAAAGTCATTTCACTGACACCCAAAGGCAGTCAGCTACAGGAAGATGCGCAAGAATTGACCGCAAAGCTAGAGTCGCGCTCAAGTATGACGGCAGAAAGCATTGAAGCGTTGAGAGTGCTGTGTCTCGAATTAGACACAAATTTGCGCAAGAGCGATGACAAATAAAGATTGATTACTGCCGTCACTGTCTATCTTAGACCGGTCACGGCAGATCATGCTAGTTTGTGAGATTAATCAAACAACTCAATCACTAATTGATTGTTTTTGATGACTAAATTAGGGCTTGCCGATTTTAAAAGAATGGACTGCACTTTATCACTTTCTAGCTTATAGACTGGTTGATTTGACAGTGCGTAGCCGATCATCGAAACAGCGGGTTTAATAAGATTGCTAATTTCCGGTGTCAGTAAATTGCTTTTGTCTTCAAATTTCTCCAGACGAAGTGACTGCAGAAACACTTCACCTGTTTTTTGGTCGTATTTAGGAATCGCGCTGAATTCAAGGTCGAGATCTAGGCCTACCGTTCGTTGAGTTAAAAACTGTACATCCGCCGTTGTGTTAGCAAACACCGAAATACGGTCCTTGTCTACTCGGCCAATTTTTACTTCTAGATCATCGACTGACACTTGTGCATACATGACGTTTTCAACCCCAACGGATTGGTTAATTGTCGCTTTGTCTTGGAGATATTGATTCATATCTCGTTCAGTGATGCTGTAACTGGCACACCCGTTAAGCAGCAATGCCGCAGCGGATAAGGCAAAGATTTTTGCTTTTATTTTCGTCTTCAATGGTTAGCTCTTATTTATCCAATGTAATCCATTAAATTTTATACTCGGGCCTGAGATAGAAACAGTCTAAACAGGCTCAAGCTATTGGATTTCACCAAATCCTGACGATAACGTAACGTCGTTGCACGAAGAATCGACAACGTTAGTTTACCCTTCTCCTAGATTAAGCCAGGTTTATGCAATCTCGAAACGATAGCCCACACCATACACGGCCTTAATGCAGTCCAACTCGGAGTTAACGGCAAATATCTTTTTGCGTAAGTTCTTGATATGTGTATCAATCGTACGGTCCGTGACTATCCGCTCATCGTTATAGATTTTATTCATCAATTGCTCGCGGCTGAACACTTGGCCTTCGTGCTGATGAAAATAAGAGAGCAACTTAAACTCCACCGATGTTAGGGTGATCAACTCACCATCTACCCACACTTTCATTTGGCTTTGATCAATGATCATTGGGGCAACCTCGTCGTCGCCTTTTGGTGTATTGATAGCGTTGTATCTTCGTAATACGTTGCGGACGCGTACCACCAGCTCGCGTGGGCTGTATGGTTTACACACATAATCATCGGCGCCGAGTTCCAAACCCAGTAATCGATCTATCTCTTCGACTTTCGCCGTCGCCATAATGGTTGGAATATCGCTGAAGGTTCTTAACTCTCGATAGATACTTAACCCATTTCGATTTGGCAGCATCAGATCCAATAAAATCAATTCTGGTTTGTATTTCTTAACCCATTCGATCACCAGATTGCCGTCACCGATAATATGGGTTTCGAATCCGTTATGAATTAAATAGTCGGAAACAACATTTGCCAATGAAGGTTCATCTTCAACAATTAGTATCATGGTTTTTCTTATTTATCCTAAACACGTATAACTGCAAAACGGGCTCTATTCGATAGGTAAACGCACAGAAACTTTCAAACCACCCAGTTTGGAATGTTCCAGTTTTAGGTCACCGTTATGAGCCTGAATGATGCTTTTACATATTGATAATCCAAGTCCCGAACCACCAAAAGCTCGACTACGCGATTGATCCACGCGATAAAGTCGATCACAAAGTTTTGGCAGTGCATCGTTTGGTACACCTGGTGAGCTATCTTCTATGGCAAGCAAAACTGAGCTTTGTTCCTGCCCTAAATAGATTTTTACCTGCCCTCCCGAGTCTGTATAGCGAAAGCTGTTTTCCAATAAGTTGTTCAGTACCTGACTCAGCTTTTGTCTGTCGGCTTGGATATTTAAGTTTGCATCAATAGCAAAATCTACATCCAGGCTCAGCGACTTTTTCTCAAAGCGATTTAAATGGCTTACCAAGACATTTTCGACGCCACTTTTCACGTTCACAGACTCCGTTTGCAAGCGAATCGTGATGTCTGCTTTTGCAGAAGCGCGTAAGTCTTCCACGAGCTGAGTGAGCGTAAGTACTTGTTGGTGGAGGGATTGAATATAGGCTGGCTCAGGACGACGAATGCCATCCTGAAGCGCCTCAAGCTCCCCTCTGAGCACTGCTAATGGTGTGCGCAACTCATGAGAAATATCCGACAGCCAGCGTTCTCGCATCTCTTCTTGAGTTTTCAGCGAGTCGACCAAGTGATTAAATGCTTGAGTTACATCGGCAATTTCATCATTGCTGTGATATTCAATCTGATAGCTGAGGTTGCCATTTCGTACCGCATTAGCACCTTGATGAAGCGCGCGCAAAGGCGTCAAAAGATAACGCACAAAAACAACAGCAAAAAGTAAACTGACGAAAATAGCAGCAACACTGATGATCATAAGGTTCGTGGTTTGAGACTTTAAGAATTGATCAGCTAAATGATTGTTGAAAGAATCACTTTGCAAGACCGAAATATAGCCGACTACTTTACCTTCAAAGAGAATTTCTACTTTGTGTAGATGCATCCCTTCTTTGACATCCAGGTTTTCATAATGACCAAATAACACTCTTTCATCAGCATCTAACAAATTTAACCTGGCGCTCAATGGTGCCATCATCGGGTCTTTAAAGGGCTTTGCATGCAACAATGGTTGGCGATCTCCCGGCGGAAGCATGTCGTCTCTCGGTGGCGGCATTTCACCAGACAACATCAGAAAATCCTCCCACCAATGGGGAGAATCTTCAAACCGCGACCAATCTTTTGATTGAGAATAATATTGGCTTGCGCGTTCCGCCATTAATCCCACTTTGGCTATTTCTTCCTGGTTCAAATACCGCTGAAATCCATCTTTAAAACTGGCGTTAATTTGTAGTGCCATGATCACTATAACCAGAGCACTACTTAGGAGTAACGCAGAAAACAGCTTTTGAAACAGAGAAATACGCACGGCAGACCTACGGGATGTGATGATAATACTTTTGTTCAATGGGTGAGTTACAACGCTTAATGCTTTTCCACAATAACCGATTCTATCTTAAGTCACCATTACTGAGTGTGATATCACGTAACTCACCTTGCTGCTGTTCGCTTGTCAAACTAACGAAGCGACTTTTATCGAGGCTCTGGTGGCGTCGGTAATTCATCTTCCGTAAGCGAACCACTTCCATCAACATCAAGCTTGTCGAAGTCTTCAAGGAACGGACCTCGAAGCTCGTCCTTAGTCAAAACGCCATCACCGTTAGTATCAATATCACTAAACGATGGTGGCTCTGGACGGTCGCCATTCGGTGGAGGCGCAGGTCGATCGTCTGCGAATACGGACAATGAGCCGAAAGTCATCAATATTGTCGTTGTGACTAGTACAAATTTTTTCATGTTTTCTCTCCAGTTAGTCAGTTCATACTATTTATGCGTACGACTGCCCTATTAAACCGACGCTCAATTTATCGGGAAAATGTGAGTAGATTATGGAGTAATGCGAAATAAATGGGACAAGGGAGATTGACTGCTTTGATTTACAGAAATAGTGAAACGAAAAAGAGCGAACTCAAAGTTGAGCTCGCTTTAAAGTGGCTAAAATGAAATTAGCCAAGCAACAAGATGGAACAATATTTACTGTGTTCTAGTACGTAGGGACGAACTGTTGGCGAAAGTACGGTATCCAAATAAAGCCAAGAGAATAAGCAATCCGAAATAGTTTAAGCTTCCTCCGGAACGGCTTGTGGTTGTCTCTTCCGCTTCATCACTTCGTTCTTCAATATCATCTGCAGTAGCGCCAGCGATAGGAACCAGTTTAACGGCTACCACTTGTTCATCCTCTTCTTCATCACCACAGGTGGCGAAGTGGCTGGTGTCATCGTATCCGGATTCACACTTTAAAGCGGTCGCGGATATTACGCCCGCATCATTTATTCCAGATGCATCTATAATTCGGTAATAGTTGTTATCGTCTGAATAATCACCGCCATTGGTCAAATCATCTAACCACCAAGCTTGATCACTAAACCTTGCGCTACGTGTATCACTGGTACCTTCTCCATCATATGGGTAGATAAAGCCACGCTTTCGTCTCGGTTTGCCGCTACTTTCGTTGGTATTTTCAGCGTCCACTTGTCCAACAATTTCATTGAAGTTATTAATTGCTCGCGCTTTGCCTCCAACACCGTCAAAGAATATACCACCACTCAAGTAGGTCGCCGATAGGGAATTCTCTGATATATCATCGACAACATACATTCTGTTTGATGCGGCATTTTCGTACGGATAACTACCAGAACGCTTGGATTCACCAATCGCGACTAAGTTACTGTTGACGCCAGTTAGTAAGGTATTGCTGTAAATATAATCATCGTCACTTTCGACGCCAGCTCCGGAGATTTTCTTTGTTTCCCAGTTATCTGCGTCAAAAACATCGCTATCTAAATCAACAGAAAATACCGTTGCTTCCATGAAATAGTAGTAAGAATCATGTAGGTAAGTGTTGTAGCCAACGCTATATAACGTATTGTCAACAATAACGAAATCGCGGAGGCTCCCTTGTGCAGTCCTGTTTTTGTATACCGCGGTATCAGACACCGAACTTGCCCAATCCAGCTCAACTAACGAACCTAAAGACGAACTCCACAGCGCCGCCTTTGACGAGTAAAAGTCACCGTAATCATTTGATGCGCTTGTCGATACGCTACCTACCGTGTAATCGCCGTCTGTTTTCCACGCTCTTGACTGCAGATAGGAATCCGTAATTGGGTTTGTATCGTCTAAAGCTTGGGTGTAATTACGCAGATAACTGGTTACATTTCCCAAGTCATGCAGAATACCCACGGGTTCAGCATCTTCAGTTAATGAGTTAATTACGATGTTGTAGCTTTCGTTGTAGGCTGTGCCGGTATCATAGTCACCGAGAAACGCGATTGAATTGGGCTCTGTGCTACCGCTTAGCTCGTCACTCCACTGTGCCCAATGTAAAGCCGCCCATGATTCACAGGTACCATACAGTAACTGTGCATCACAGTAGTCTTCAAAATCACCTTGTTCCTGGACATACATAAAGCGGTTATCAATACCAAATGGCGTTTCTTCACGATAACTCAATCCATCAACGGCCTTCCCTTCACTTGGCTCAACAAGGCGAGTCTCTCCCGCCAATGTATACGCTGAACAAGAGATTCCATCCCCTTCTACATAAGATGATTCAAAGCAGTTGTCACTTTCACCGGTGACTGTGGACGGTTGAATCGCGACACCATAAGCACTTTCATAGCTGTAACTCGTATCAGGCGTCACTTCTATCACCTGATACAAAGCAGCTTGAGTTTGGGCTGACGTTATCAATAAATAACTAATACACGAGATTTTTACCGCTTTCATATTTAATTTAACTTACCAATTTGGGGTAAATTTAATCAGCATGCTCACCAGAAACATCCTTAATTAAACTCAAACATCACAAGAATTATTTAAACTATCGCCACACAAATTAACGAGGCAATGTGAGGGAATTAAGGAGTAAAAAAGGATAAGTGCATCAAGTGACGATAAGACGCTAAACCTTCTTGACGATACACAGGGGTGATAATCCAAATAGGTTAAGGAAGTTAAGACTAATTTTCAGAACCTTGCGTTCCATCATGAATCGCTGCAAAGGAAATTGACAGTACTTAACGCCCCTATAATGTTATAGAGTTGTTACACTAACTTATACATGGAGCGTTAATGAGTCACAAATATAGAGTTTCAAAACTGAATAAGGCCACACTAAGTATCGTGTCCCTGTTGATATTATCAGCCTGTAACGACGACAGTTCTTCCAAGGGCTCGTATGAAGCGACAATTACTTACACCGAGCATAACGTCCCTCACATTAAAGCGGATAGCTATTCTGGCTTAGGATATGGCATTGGATACGCACAAGCTGAAGATAATCTCTGCACGCTTTCCGAGCAATTGATGAAGTTAAAATCTCAAAAATCCCGCTATTTGGGTGTTGGTGAAAACTATTCAAACTTTTTATCCGATGCGGGTTATCTGGCACTTGGCTACCCAGAACAAGCGAACGCTCTTTACGCTGACATCCCTGCCGATGAAAAGGCGTTACTAGAAGGATACGCAAAAGGGTTTAACCAATTACTCAGTGAACGCGCTACAACAAACAATTATCCTTCACCGTGCCGAAACGCAGAATGGGTAACGCCGATTACCGCTCAGGATTTGCTCGCCTATCAGCTTGATATTGCCGCTTTAGCCAGTTCCCGGAACTTCATAGCCGCCATCGCCGCAGCAACTCCACCAGAGGCTATCCAGGCCAGCAGACAGCTAAAAACAAACTTCCATTTACAGTTGGACACAAAGACCGTATTTACCTCAGAGGGTATCGGAAGTAACGGCTGGGCTCTGGGTGAGGATAAAGTTGAGAATGCTAAATCAGCCCTACTCGGAAACCCTCATTTTCCTTGGGATGGCGAGTTGCGCTTTTATGAACAGCATCTGACGATCCCTGGCGAAATGGACGTGACTGGCGTTGGGATGATTGGTTTGCCTGCCGTGGTTATCGGATTCAATCAGAATTTGGGCTGGACGCATACGGTTTCACAATCCAAGCGATTTACTCTATACCAACTCGATCTTCACCCACAAGATCCGCTCCGCTACAGCTATGATGGCGAATACAGAGACATCACGTCAAAAACGTTCAGCGTAACAGTAAAGCAAGCTGATGGTTCCTTAGTCGAGGTCCCTCATACCGTTTATTACAGTCACTTTGGGCCGATTGTTAATTTGGCGTCGATCTCACCTACATTAGGATGGACGAGTTCTAGTGCGATTACTTTCCGTGATGCAAACTCAGCCAATACACGTATGTTGTCTCAATGGTTAGCAATGGGAAAAGCGAAGTCAAAGCAAGAGTTCTTTGATGCTTTTGCTGACAATCAGGGAATTCCATGGGTAAATACATTGATGATATCCGACGAAGGTACCGCGTCTTACATCGATGGAACACAAGTTCCTCAGTTAAGCGCGGCAGCCGAGGGCTATTGGGCGCTTGCATCACAGAGCCCTCAATTGGCACCTATTTGGCAAGATGGCTCCGGCAACGTTCTTTTACCCGGAAACAGCTCGGTTTATGAGTGGGTAGATAGTGGTAATGCCGGTGCTCCGGGATTAGTTCCATTCGCCAATGCTCCTCAACAAACCAGAACAGATTACGAGTACAACGCCAACAGCAGTTATTGGTTAAGTAATCTGGATGCACCGTTAGAGGGGTTCAGTTTGATGTATGGCCCAGACCAAACTATCCGTAGCCCTCGTACTCGCTACAATGCTCAGCTCATTAGTGATGATTCAGGAACTGGCTTATCTGGTGCAGACGGTCGATTCTCTTTAGAAGAGCTTAAATCCGTAGCGACTCATAATGGCTCACTATTTTCCAGAGAATTCCGTAACGAGTTAGTTTCGAGGTGTACACTCTACCCAAGTATTCAGGTAGATGGTCAACCATTTAATCTCACTCCAGCATGTAACGCACTTAGCGCTTGGGATGGCACGTATAATTTGCAAAGTACTGGCGCGCAAATCATGAGAGAGTTTTTAGCAAGTTTCATGGTGTCAGGACATCGATCGCTAAACGACGAATTGTTTGAAGTACCTTTTAACCCACTAACGCCTTCAACAACCCCTTCAGGTTTAAAAGCGATAGACACAAATGATGTGGACAATGACCCGATTCTTCAGGCATTAGCCACAGCAACTAACCGCTTATCAGACGCTGGCATTGCGTTAGATGCACCACTAGGGTCAATCCAATACGTGATTAAAGCGCAAGGCAAAACTGCGATTCCTATTACCGGAGGAAACAGTTACGAAGGCGTGTTCAATATGGCTGAAAGTAGTGTGCCTTCCCGTTCGACCTCTGAGTTAGCAACCGTCGTAGTTGGTGCGCCGCGTAGCGACTCCCCACTGACGGATTTAGATGAAGACGGAAGTGGTTCGACTGCACGCTATCGCATCAATTACGGTTCCAGCTTTGTTTTTGCACTGGAGTTCAATGAAACGGGTCCAAATGCGCAAATGTTTTTGAGCTACAGCCAATCCCATGACCCAGAGTCAGATTTCTTTGACGACCAGACTCAACTTTATAGTGAATTAGAGTGGCGAGACGTACTCTTTATAAATGAAGACATTGAAGCCAATACAATTCGTAAAATTGAGTTAGATTAATCGAAGAAGTACGACACTTTAAAAACGCCTTTGATTTTATCAATCAAAGGCGTTTTTTATATTCCCGTGCTTAACTTAAGCGAATAACGGTATCACAGCACTTTTCAATCAGGTTTGGATCATGACTGACGAGCAGCAACGCACATCCCTGTTCTTTTGCCAGATCAACCAACAAGTCGGTCACCTCTTGAGCAATAATGGGATCGAGCCTTGATGTTGGCTCATCTGCGAACAAGAATACCGGATCCAATAATAAAGCCCTGAGAATGGCAAAGCGCTGAAGTTCTCCGCCAGAGACTTCGGTACTTTTTCTCTCTAACAACTCAGGAGCGAGCTTTAGCTTTTTCATTAATGGCGTGATTTTGTCCCTATCTATCTTATGCAGCTTGACCAAATCATCCAAAAGCACACCAAGTGTCACACTAGAAGTAAACGCAGCCGGAGGATCTTGAAATAGCTTCAACCATTGATACGGCTTTGTATTCGGAGATAATTTGGCAACTTTACCCTCAACGGATGGCAATAAACCAAGTAGGGTATCTCCCAACGTGCTCTTACCACAGCCACTATCACCAACAACACCGATCACTTCACCCGTATGTATCGTAAAGTTAATCTCTCGTGATAAAGCTTTGCGGTTGCGTCCTATCGCAAGGTTCTCAACGTTTAGCACGGGCATCGACTCACTCAAGTACTTTGCCCTTGCAACCCAATGTTTTGGATCGGCGGTAATCAAAGCTTGTGTATAGGCGTGCTGAGGATGATTCAACACTTGGTCGGCCGTTCCCTGCTCAACAACAACACCTTCTTTCATCACAATGATGTCACCGCCTATCTGACGCGCAACTTCGATATCGTGAGTGATCGTCAGAAGCCCGCCTCCTTGAGCACTTTGAAGTAAAAGTCTAACGATGTCGTTGCGGCGGCTGACATCCAACCCTTTAGTGGGTTCATCAGCAAACACAACTTTTGCACCACCAGCCGTAGCAGCAGCGACAGCCAGACGCTGCGCCATACCACCAGAAAGTTGCCCGGGCCGTTTATACGCGCTGCTTTTTAGTCCCATATTGTCTAAATCGTCAATGGCTCGATGAAAGGCAGACTCCTCACTCAATCCATGCAGGCACTCATAAACTTCGGCAACTTGCTTATAAGCAGGCATCAGGGGATCAAGCGCTCGCCATGGTTCTTGCGGCAACATAATGACCTCTTTTCCCCAAAGGTTTGTGAGAGAATCCCTGTCATGGCTATTACCGAATATTTCGACTGTTCCGAATTGTGTTAGTGAACGCGGCAATAGACCAATCACTGCCTGTGCGAGCAGACTTTTACCTGAGCCTGTTTGGCCAAGAATGGTTACCGGTTTATCTTGATATAGCTTTAACGACAGCGGCTGAAGAAGCTCGATATCTTTTGCTTTGATCGATAGATCAGTCAGTTGAATTAAGAGATTCACGGCTCGCTCCTGCTAATAAATGAAAGCCCAACACCAACAATGCCACAACCAATAGTGGCTGAGCTAAAACCCAAGGTGCATCAACATAGAACGGGAACAGCTCGACGCTCATTAGCCCCAGCTCGGCTAACGGTGGCTGGATACCCACTGAGACAAACCCGAGAGAAGCCATCATTAAAATGGCATTGGCCCCACCAAACGCCGCCATCGTAAAGACCGATGAAGAAATCGCTGGCCAGATATGTCGCTTAAACTGATACCATTTGCCAAACCCCATCATCATCGACACTTGTCGCTCTGGGCTATTAATGACAGTGCGAGTGATAGCACGTGTTACTCGGTAATACTCAACCCACTGAACCAGTGAAATCGCCAGGTACATAACCAGGAACGATCCGGGCGCAATGGCTGACAACAGAAGAACTAAGACTAACCCCGGAAGTGCTAGTAGAACATTGACGAGAATATCGAGCCCCTGCTCAACGCGTCCACCAGCCCAAGCCGAACACACTCCTAACAAAACGCCCAAAGTTGATGAAGTGATGACACAAAACACACTCAGTGCGAAAGATAAGCCGATGGCACTCGCAAGGCGCGTCATCATATCTCGACCAAAGTGATCAGTACCGAACCAATGTTCACTGCTTGGTGCCAATAGTCGAGTCGACAAGTTTTGTTCGTCAATTGAATACGGAGACAACCATCCAACAAAAAGCGAAAAGCTAAATAAACCGAGTAAGAGTGATAATCCGAGCTTTTGATTTAATGTAAATTGTTTCATCATTTTTCTTGCTGACCTCTTGGGTCAATCCAGTAGCACAGCACGTCAATAATGCTATTGAGGAGCACAAACAGAATACCCATCGTCAGTGCACAGCCTTGAATCACCGGAATGTCGCGGGCAAAAATCGCGTGTGCGAGACCATGGCCAACACCCGGCCACGAGAAGAGCGACTCAATCATAATGATGCCTTCAATCACACTGACTAGTTGAATACCAACAAATGCGACGATCGGTACTGCCATATTTCGTAAGCCATGGCGGAAGAAAGTCTGCGTTTCACTTAAGCCTTTGACGCGAGAAAATATATAGAAAGGAGAACGAAGAACGCTGCGCACACTATTATGCACAACTCGGTTCGAGACTGCCGCTAAACTAATCGCTAAAGTGATACTTGGTAAAACCAAATGCTGCCAAGTACCAAAACCCGCAACAGGGAACCATTTCCAACTGATCGCGAAAATAAGGATCATCAACAGACCCAATACAAACACCGGCATCGCACGGGTGAAGGTCGAGAACCACACGACAAGAGAATTAACCAGTCCCCCTTTCTTCGCGGACCAGGTTCCTAGCGGAAGCGCTATCAATACAGATAGCGTGATACCAACTCCAGCAAGAAGCATAGAGTGCCCAAGCTGATGCACAACCGCTTCACTCACTGGTAGACCACTCACGAGGGAATTACCTAAGTTGAGCTGTAGCAGATCACCCAACCAGCTGACATAACTACTGAACCATCCTTGGTCTAAATTGAGCTCTTGACGCACCAGCTCAGCCGCTGCGGAATCCACGTTATCCTGCCCATAACGACTGGCCGCAATAAGATATGCCATGTCTCCCGGTAAGCTTCGCATAAGTACAAATGTGAGCGTACCGACTCCCCAAGCCACCAGAATCAGTTGATAAAGTCGCTTTCTTAAAATCCTCAGAAGCATCAGTTAATTTCCATCTGGTTGATGAAGTAATTGCGCTCAAACGGATCAAACCTAAAGTGTTTAACTCGTTTATTCACCGAGGTATGTTGGCTGTAGCTAGAAATCGCAATCACTGGTGCATCCTGATGAATTTCTTGCGCGACGATCTGGCTTAGCTCAAATGCACGTGTCGCATCGTGATTGTGAAGTAAGCGATCAATCGTACTGTCTACCTTTGCGTTTTCCCAATTCATCGTTCCCCAGTCACCGCCTCCGTTCGCAAAGTCAGAGCTGATGATAGGTAGCGGATCAGCGATGAAACCAAAATTACGCGCGATCAATGCCGTTTCTAGTGAGCCATCCTGATGACCCGCTGGGATCATACTTGAGTTTGTGACATCGACTTTTAGGTCAACACCAAGCTTGGCCCATTGCGCTTGAATCGCGGTTGCGACCGTGGTCAATTCAGGTCGATCGGCATAGGTGATCATCGTCAGTTTGAACGGCACACCATCCCGCTCTAGAGTGCCGTTTTCTCCGCGTTTCCAACCTAAATCAGCCAAGGTTGAGCGCGCCAGATCGAGATCGAAATCGTCGTTTTTCGCGTCTTTAATAAACCACTGAGACATGGAACTTGGCATGATTTGCGTGGTTTCCGAACCCGGTACACCAAGCACATTTTTTGCAATCGACGCTCGATCAATTGCCATACTTAATGCCTTTCTGGCTCTCGCTTCATTTAGGAATGGATGACCCGCATTTACTTTTACCAACATGGTTCGCGGGATCAGGTCACTGTGAACTTGAACCTCATTACCACTTTTTAGCTGCCCTAACATGGATGGCTCAAGATTGAATACGATATCGGCTTCGCCAGACTTCGCCTGCAGCAAACGACTTTCTGCACGATGGCCCGTTAAGTATGTGGCGAAATCGATTTTTGCTTCTTCACCCCAATAACCATCAAACTTTTTAACCAAGAACTTGTGCGGCGGTGCAAAGCTTTCCATTTGATATGGCCCCGTACCGTAAAGTGTTTTTACGGCTCCGTTAGGCTCGTAAGATTCAGGCGACAAGATAGCGTTAGAATAGTTGGTCAATAGTGAGGCAAATGCAGCGTAAGGTTTACTCAATTCGATTAGAATCTCATTGTCACTAATCGCGGAAATACTGCGTATCTCTGCCTTGTTAAGTGTACCGTGTTTGCGCTGAGAAATAGCAAGGCTGCGAACAACCGCTTCAGCGTCCAGTTTAGAACCATCATGAAACGTTACGTTGTCTCGTAATGTGAAGTGCCAGGATAAGCCATCTTCACTGCTTTGCCACTTGGTTGCTAATCCAGAGGTAATAATCCCCTTACCATCAACGTTGAGCAGGGTCTCTACTACCTGCATACGAATTAACATATATCCCTGTTTTGAAGGATCTAAGCTGGAGATCTCCCAAGGTCCACTAATCGATAATGTATTACTCTTGTTTGGTGTAACCTGCGACGGTGATGTGTCTAGGTTACTTAATGCGATAGCAGCACCCGCTGCAACTACGGAAGCCAAAACCAGGCCACGAATAAGCTTCTTCTTTTTTGCGATAGAAGCATAAGATATTTCGGTCATAACGATCCCTAACGTATTTTTTAGACGCTATTTTCCCCAAATAACAACTGCACATAGCCGACGCATCGCCGTGAACTTTTTACAAGCACAAGCCAGCATCAACTCGCCCTGACAAAAATTGCGAGGTTATTGGGGTATTAAGTTAAAAAGTGTTGGATTCTCCGAAAAGGAGAAAGCGTTAGACCAGTTGAGGTGGCGAGCGTGTTCGAGGTAACTCTGAAGAGGTAATAGTCGTGAGCTGGATATCGAATCGCTGATAGCACTGAGCTTTATCAGAGAGTATGCTCAGCGAAGATTGTGAGCTTAAAGCATGACAAATTGCTTCGTAGATTTCACAGGTATGGTGTTCGTGAACGTTTTGATCCGTTTCCATCGAGTGCGCAAGCGAGAGCGTACTCAACCCCAAAGGGATTAAGAGCATCGCAAGAAGCAACAATTTCTTTAGTTTAAGATGATGGAAGTAATGCACGACAAGAACAGTGAAACAAACGTAACGTTATACTATTACATTTTGATGCAAATCAAAGTACTTTGTTTGTGATTACTGTTCATTTGTACAATTATTGTTCAACCCACTACTTTCTTTAACGATAGTTAGTGTTCGAAATTAAGCAATACGCTCGCCCACTTCGATAAGCGATTTGTAAAAAGGAAGGCAACCCACCAAAACCGCTGTTTGGTGGGTTAGAAAATAGAACCTGTTTATTACTTCACGGCAGATAAAAAGCTACGCAGTTCTTCGGTTTGAGGATCATCGAAAACTACTTCACTTGGGCCACTTTCCCACACTTTCCCTTGGTTCATGAACACGACTCTATCGCCAACTTCACGGGCAAAGTTCATCTCGTGAGTAACCAGAATCAGCGTCATCCCCTCTTTCTTTAGCTGCTCTAGCACTTTTAATACTTCACCGACTAACTCTGGGTCGAGCGCAGAAGTGATTTCATCACATAACAGCACCTTTGGATTCATTGCTAGAGAACGCGCGATGGCAACACGCTGTTGCTGACCACCAGATAGGTTAGCCGGATAAGCATCAAATTTATCGGCTAAGCCAACCTTTTCGAGTAACTCTCTCGCTTGAGCTTCACAGGCTTTAGCATCCTTTTTCAATACCAGCTTTGGCGCCAACATCACGTTCTCGCCTACGGTCATATGAGGGAAAAGATTGAAGCTTTGGAATACCATACCGACACTTCGACTCAGCAGACGAAGTTTGTAATCGTCATCTTCAACAGCCTGACGATCTACGATGATCGCGCCATCCTGGTAAGTTTCCAGACCATTCATACAACGCAGTAACGTACTCTTTCCAGAACCACTGCGGCCAATAATAGAGACAACTTCACCTGCCTCAACTTTCATGTCCACACCTTTGAGAACATGGTTTTCACCATAGTACTTATGTACTTGATCAACACTAACGAGAGACATAGGTTTTTTTCTCCAAATGACGAGCCAATAATGACAGAGGGAAACAGATAACAAAGTAAAGTACAGCGACCATGGCAAACACTTTAAATGGTTGGAATGTCGCGTTGTTCAGCATGGTTCCGGCTTTAGTTAACTCGACAAAACCAATGATCGAAGCAAGCGCGGTACCCTTAACAATTTGAACCGAGAAGCCAATCGTCGGTGCAATGGCAATTCGATAAGCCTGAGGAATGATGACGTTACGCATGGTCTGCATGTAATTGAGACCCAAAGTACGACACGCTTCCCACTGACCTTTAGGTAACGCCTCAATACAACCGCGCCAAATATCGTGAAAATAGGCGCTGCTGTATAGCGTTAATGCCAACGCAGCGGAGGACCATGCACTGACTTCTATCCCCAGCAGAGATAAACCGAAAAACGCCATAAAGAGCTGCATCAGAAGTGGCGTTCCCTGAAAAAGCTCCACATACAGTTGAATGCCTTTCCCAAGATGAATGTTCTTCATACTTCTGAGTAAGGTAAGGCCAAGCCCGACCAGACCACCACCTATGAAGGCAATAATGGATAGCAGTACGGTCCAACGCGCTGCAAGTAGTAAGTTGCGCAGAATGTCCCAGTCTGTAAATTGCATCATAATCGTCTTCTCCTACAGCGCTGGGTTTTTGAATACGCGAGCTTTGATCAATGCAAACAATTGACGCATTAAGATCGCAAGGACAAGGTAAATCAGTGCAGTAACAGCATAAGATTCAAAACTTAAAAAGGTCCTGGACTGCACAAAGTTAGCCGCAAAGGTCAGTTCCTCGACTGAAATCTGAGATACGACGGCAGAGCCGAGCATGACGATAATGCACTGACTAACCAACGCTGGATAAACCTTCTGATAAGCTGGCGGCAATACGATTCGAGTAAAAATTTGGCGTCTGGTTAAGCCCAACGTTTTACCCGCCTCCCACTGGCCTTTAGGTGTTGCATCGATACCCGCTCGGATGATCTCCGCACTGTAGGCACCAAGGTTAAACACCATCGCGATGAAACCCGCCTCCCACGCGCTTAGCTTGACACCTAACGCTGGTAAACCGAAGAAGATGAAAAATAACTGAACAATAAACGGGGTATTACGTGTTAACTCGATATAAGTCGCACATAACCAACGTAACCATGCTTGCTTACTTGTGCGTCCTGCTGCGCACAACGTTCCCACAGCCAGCCCAGCAACGGTTGAAATAACGGTTAACTCGACGGTTGTCCTTAAACCTGCCACAAACTGTGGCAGGTAGGGAGCCAAGCCAGTAAATTCTAACTGGTAACTCATTGCACTTATTCCTTACGCGCCAAGATCTTTAGGGAAAGGCGCTTTTAGCCATTTTTGCGATAGCTCTTCCAATACTCCGTCTGCTTTCGCTTTTGAAATGAGCTTGTTCACTTCTTCGACAAGCTCAGTTTCACCTTTCATCACACCCACATAACACGGAGAGTTCTTCAGCATGAACTTCGCTTCAGGTGCTTTAGCCGGATAACGAGTAGCGATTTCTGTGACGACAAGGTTACCCGTTGCAATGAGATCAATCTGACCAGATAGGAAAGAAGACAATGTCGCGTTGTTATCTTCAAAACGCTTAATCGTTGTCGTCTCTGGCGCAATTTTGCTTAGTTCAATATCTTCAACTGAGCCACGCGTTACACCAATGGTTTTATCAGCAAGGTCTGCTGCTCCGGCGACGTTCTCATCTGAAGTGCCGAACACGCCGAGGAAAAACGGAGCATATGCTTCGCTGAAGTCGATCGCTTTTTCACGCTCTGGGTTTTTACCCATACTGGAAATAACCAAGTCAACTTTTTGAGTTTGTAGATAAGGAATACGGTTTGCACTGGTAACAGGTACGAGTTCCACTTTTACGTTTAGTTCTTTGGCCAGATATTTGGCCATATCAATGTCATACCCTTGTGGCTTTAAATCCGTTCCGACAGAACCAAAAGGAGGAAAGTCTTGTGGAACCGCAACTTTGAGTACCGCTTTTTCTTTAATGGCTTCCAACTGGTTTGCAGACGCAGCAGAAACGTTGGTCACTAATGCCGCAGCAACAGCGACTAAAGACACTAACTTAGATAATTTCATGGCTATTTCCCTATACATATAAGATACGATTGAAACACTTAGCTAGTACACTGCAACGATCGTACCCATTTAAAACAAATTTATATTTAACTGATTTTTAAAGGAAATATTTTTATTAAACATTTAAAATTGGATAAATTGATAATATTGACCAAATAGTGGGGATCATTTTTGGTGCAATAACCACCATTATGTAGCAAAGCTATTCAAGGTTTAGACGCATACTGGATCGCATCACTTTCTTAGTGATCTTTCTTGTAATTGAGTAGTGAAGAGAAACAAAGGTGAATGAAAATAGCTGTGACTAAATGCAGTCACAGCTATTTATTAAGGAGGAAAGATTGAGTTGGGATCACACGGCTATTAGGCCAATTATTCTAGTTCGCTCAACTGATGATAATTAGCGCTGATCGTTTGACTGAGGTTTGAAGCCTCTTCTTTTAGCAATATAAAAGTTTCATTTACAAAGTAGTGAATAAGACTCATCGGAACCGCGTAACTGTCTAGCGGCAGTTCATTATTCATATAACAAACGAAAACCTCGTTTACCGTCGACGCATACTTCTGTCCCGATTGATCGGTGATCAATAAACAATCGTAGGGTTTAAGAAACTCAACAATTCGCTCAAAGTTCGCTACGCGACGACGAATACCAAACAAAATGACAAAGTCGTCTTCGTTTATCGACGCTAAATCTTCACCAATGGTTTGTCCCGGAAGAGGCAACAGCTCGACGCCCTGACGACATTGGGCTAATTGTTGGCGAAAATGCATAGCTAATGGGTAGCTATTACGATAGCCAATAATTTTTATCCGCTTCGCAGTCGCTAGCTTTGTGATAATGTGCGCAGTGTTTCCTTCCGCTAACTGCATCCATAACTTTTCTAGCGAAATTGCATCCTGGCAAAAGCCTGTATCCTGCAGCTCACCAGTGATTACCGGGTTGCCTTTATCACGCTCAGACATCATCTCATTTCTCAATGCGACATGATCGTTATAGCCAAGTTTGCGAATAAAACGGCTGACACTTGTCTTGGATACCAGGCATTCCTCAGCAATTTCACTGGTAGATAACATCAGTATTTTTTCTGGGTTCACCTGAAGGAAGTCCGCGATGCGTCTATTGCCATCACTGAGTGAAGAGTAATGCTCCGTAATACGGGCACTTAATGAGTTGTTATTCGTCATTAGCTATTTCCGGTCACTCCGTTAACGACCTAGTCGTTAATGTATATTTCTGACTTTCGTGTTCCAAATGAACCATCCTTTTCCAAGCTATGTTCATGCCAGAGAGAAGCAATTGGAACACCACAGCTAAATTACTGCAACGATTGTACCACTCGAAAGAAAAAACAGTAACTTATTGATTTTTATGAGTCTAAATTTCATAAAGTCGCGACTTTTGCCTAACGACAAACTTCTGCAAAAGAATCGTTCGCGTTTACGTGCACGAATCACCAAAATGGGGCGACCGATAACTCTAAACAGCGAGACTGGTTTATCTGCAAACCGCAATGTTATCGTGTCGCTCTCCAACGGTTATCTTCATGACGTTACAAAACTAAGCCGCCATCGACCTTCAACACCTGCCCCGTAATAAAGCTAGACTTGTCACTGGCCAAAAATTCGACGCTATTGGTAATATCTTCTGCGGTCCCCATTCTCCCGAGTGGTGTCTTCTGTTTCATGAGTTCGAGGACTTTTGTAGGTAAGTCGGCTGTCATCGGGGTCTCAATAAAACCAGGAGCAACACAGTTAGCGCGAACTTGGGCACCTTTGCGAGCAAACTCTTTAGCCCAGCCTTTCGTCATCGCTATCACGCCACCTTTGGTTGCTGCGTAGTTAGACTGTCCAATATTACCGTCGGTCCCCACTACCGAAGACATGGTGACAATAGAGCCATAATTGTTTGCCATCATAATTGGTGCAACTGCTTGAGTGAGATTAAAAACACCTTTGAGATTAACGTCGATCACGAAGTCCCAGTCTTGTTCCGTCATTTTTTCCAATAGTGCGTCTCGGGTAACTCCAGCGTTATTCACCAAAACATCGATACGACCATAGGTTTCTCTGATGCTTTCAACCAAATATTGAATCGCCTCTCTATCACAAATATTGATGACGACTGGTTTAACATTTTCGTGGTCACTAAACGCACTTTGCAAAGTTTGAGCGTTGACATCCAAGGCGTAGACACACTGTGCTCCATTGTTGGCAAATCGTTCCACAATCGCTCGGCCGATACCTTGCGCCGCGCCAGTGACTAAGCAGACTTTGTTTTCAAACATATCCTAATCCTTTGGTAGAAATTAAATAGTTATCCAGCACTTATAGAGTAAGTTCGAATGATGGCTGGAAGATGGCATTTGGCATTACTTTCAGTGACGGACTGATGACAGGAGTGAACTCCATCTGCTGAAGGATGTCTTTTTCTAAGTCCACCCCAGGGGCGATTTCAATCAGCTCTAATCCAGACGGAGAAAGTTGGAACACGGCACGCTCGGTAATGTACATCACAGGTTTATTGTTGCTTAACGCTTGGGCTGCGCTGAAAGTGATTTGCTCAACCTGCTTGATGAACTTCTTCTGCTTTCCTTCTTGGACGATATTTACAGCCTGATTGTCCACTTCCACAGCTAAGCCTTGCGCGGTAAAGGTGCCACAAAAGTAAACCTGTTTGGCGTTCTGAGTAATGTTTATAAAGCCGCCACAGCCAGCGATTTTGCTACCGAAGCGCGATACGTTAATATTTCCTGTAACGTCACTTTGCGCCAATCCGAGAAAGGCTTGGTCTACACCGCCACCATCGTAGAAGTCAAACATCTGGTCTTGGCCGATAATCGCCTGAGGCAGACGAGACGCCCCAAAATCGAGACCGCTTTGTGGTATCCCACCTACCGCTCCGGGTTCTACGGTTAAGGTAAATTGATCGAGTATTCCGGCTTGCTTAGCGACCTCTGCGATGTATTCCGGCGCACCAATGCCCAGATTAAGAATGGAGTTGGGTTTTAGCTCCATAGCCGCACGACGGGCAATGATGGTTTTTGCGTCCAGCTTTGATTGGGTCGAAGGGGATGAGCTCGTTGTGAGGTTGTCATCTGAATTTTCAATACCAACAAACTCCGGGTTCATCATGGTTGCGAAAGTTTGCATGTGCTCCGTCGGCTCTTCACACACAACAACCGCATCGACGAAGATTCCCGGAATCTTAACCGCATGCGGATCAAGCTTTCCGGCGGGCACTATTTGTTTGACCTGTACAATGACCTTACCGCCGTTGTTACGTGCCGCTTGTGCCGCCGCCAGACTTTCGACGATCAAGCATTCATCTTCCATGGTAATGTTGCCATTCTCATCTGCAGTCGTTCCGCGAAGAATAGACACCGTCACAGGTAGCTTGTGATAAAAAAGATGCTCCTCACCGCCGAGCTCAATCAGTTCTACCCAATCATCGGACGTCGCCTGATTGATTTTTCCACCCTCTAAACGCGGATCCACAAAGGTACCTAAGCCAACTTTACTCACGGTGCCCAACTTACCTGCCGCCGTATCTCGAAGCAAATGAGAGATGATACCCTGTGGTAAGTTGTATCCTTGTATGAGGTTATCTACCGCTAACTGCTGAAGTTTAGGAACCAGCCCCCAGTGGCCGCCAATGGCGCATTTCACTAACCCTTGTTCCGCTAAGTGGTTGATTGCCCGGCCTTGACCGTCACCTTGACCTGCAGCAAATAACAGCGTTAAATCTCGCGGTGACTGAGTGTCTCTAAAACGTTCGCCTATTGCTCTTTCAATCGCTTCCGGTACTACGCTACCGATAAAACCACCCAGTAAGACTGCGTCGCCATCTTCAATCCACTCTGCCGCTTGTTCTGCTGTCAATTTCGTAACCACATTAACCTTCCTTAGTTACTGTACTTTATTGGTTTTCAGCTTAGTGCGATGTTACCCAGATGTTAATTGCAGAATTAGAGATTGAGAATTTCATATTAGGAATGATCGCATAGCTCTCCTACTCGTCTATAGAGGTATTCTTTGAAACCACTGCAACGCTCTGGCATTGGTGAGCGTGGACGGTAAAACATATTGATATCGAAACTGGCACATTGGTGATCTTGCAGGATATGAACAAGCTCCCCTCGCTCTATTGAGTCAGAGACCAACGAGTGCGGAAGATAGGCAATCCCGGCGTGTTCCAAGGCAAGATCCAGCAGCATTTCACTATTGTCACACTCCAAAGTGTCACAAATGGTCACGATTTCGACATTCCCCTGAAACTCGAAGCACCAACGATTCCCACCCACCAACGTTCGAGCATACAAACAACGATGTTGGCTGAGGTCTTGCGGTGTTTCAGGCATCCCATGCTGCTCCAGGTAGTATTTGGAAGCACACAGATACAAAGGCTCTCGTAACAAGCGGCGCTTAACGAGTAACGAGTCTTGCTCTGGCTCACCTTGATAACTTGCACTGGCACGAAAGGCAAAATCAACATTGAGAGGATCAAATTCCCCCGCTTCAATGAATATTTTGAAATTCACCTGCGGGTGCAGCGTCATATACTCAGCAACAATTTTAGTTAAATATTGCCGGGCGAATAAGGGCGTAGAAGAGAGCTTAATTTCACCCTGTTGTTCCTCTGCCAGATTTTGTACCTCTTCACATAAACTGGCGATATCTGGCAGTAAAGGGGCGAATTTATCATACAGAAGCTGACCTGCTTGTGTGGTCACCAGCTGGCGAGTGCTTCGCTTTATCAACTCAACCGACAGCGACTCTTCGAGCTCTTTCACCCAGCGGCTTCCTGCGGCGGGCGAGATCCCTTGCTGCAACGCGGCTTCTCGAAACGAGCCCAACCGGACAACCGCGCAGAAAAACACAATTTTATCTAGGATCGGCTGACGGCTCGACAGTAAATTTGCAACCATCAGCTCACCAATCCTTTCTGCAGAGCGAGCTTAACCAAAGCTGCTGTCGAAGTGGCTCCGAGTTTCTTTTTGATCCGAAGCCGGTGCGTTTCTACCGTACGAACACTGATATGGAGCGAATCCGCAATTTCCTTATTACAGGCACCATTGGTAATCGCTTTGAGCACATCCGATTCACGTTTTGACAGCGTGTTATCACTCGGCTCAGGTTTTTGATTGATCTGTTCAAGAAGACGATCAGACGCTTGTGAACATAGATAAGAGCGCCCTTCCGCAACTTGATTAATTGCCATGACTAACTCTTCTGAACCAACGTCCTTTAATACGTAGCCCTTAGCGCCAGCTTTGATGGATCGCATAACGTAGTCACGACTATCATGCATAGAAAGCATGATGACTGCCGTTTTGCTTGCGCTTTTTGTCAGCTTCTCTAACACTTCAATCCCATTAAGCTTCGGCATATTGATATCAAGAAGCAGCACATCTGGTTTTAGGGTCAATGTACTGTTCAAAGCATCCTTGCCATTTCCGACGCAATCGAGGATCTCCAAGTTATCTTCTCGTTCTAACCGTGATTTGAGCCCGTCTTGCATTAACCTATGATCATCGGCCAATACCAACTTAATCATATAAACTCCATGTTTAAACTGACACGAATTTCCGTGCCTTGTCCTGGTTCGCTATTGACCTCAAACATGCCGCCAATAGCTTGAATCCGTTCTTTCATGTTTTGCAGCCCCATATGCTCTAGCGTCGATTGCTTGTTCTTATACGCTTTGAGATGGTTCGCAGGGATTCCTACACCATCATCGCTGACGGTCAGAATCAACATCCTTCCTTCACGCTGCATGATGATATCGACACCTTGCGCATTGGCGTGTTTTTCTACGTTGTGCAACGCTTCCTGTACGACACGATAAAGTGTGGTTTCGACTTGAGGAAGAAACTCTTCACCTTCGATATCGTGTTCAAATATCACCTCTAATTGAGTACGCTCACGTAATTCGTTCAGATATGCCTCTATACCTGCTACTAAGCCTAAGTCATCCAGCTGTGGCGGTCGTAAATCTTTTGAGATGCGCCGAACCTCGACAATCGCCTGTTCCATGGCATTTTTACTCGCATCTAACTCAATCTGTTTCTTCTCATCATCCTGCTCTTTAGTCACGTTATCTAAGCGATATTTGGCTGCCACCAGCAGTTGATTTACGCCATCGTGTAATTCGCGCGAGACTCGATGCCGCTCATTTTCCTGCGAATCAATAATCTGCTGGTTTAAGACGCTGAGTTGCTCGTTGGCTAAACGACGCATGTTTAGGTTCAGTGACGCCCCCAGCCCTGCAATAACGGTGATGGCAACAAACATCAGTACAAAAAGCGCACTACTGGTTTTTCCGATATTCTGATCGAAGCCATTTTCCATCTGCGCGACTTGTTTCTCGATATCGTCTATATAGACACCCGTTCCGACCATCCATTGCCACTTATCAAGAGAAATAGCATAGCTCAACTTGGGGAGTGGTTCTTTTGTCGATGGTTTGTGCCAGAGGTAATTCACAAATCCGCCCCCAGCTCGCCCTGCGTGAATAAGCTCCTGAAGCAGCTTTTTGCCCGTAAGATCTTCCACGCCCCACCAATTTCGACCAACCCTTTCAGGTTGATAAGGTAGGACTAAAGCGTCACCTTGCCAGCTGTAGACAAAAAAGTATCCGTCTTCCCCATATGTGAGTTGGCTCAATTTTTCAGCCACGAGTTGCTTAGCAACTTGGGGGGATAATGACTCATCTTCGTAGTATGGCTTGATACTTTTCACTGCCATTTCTACGTACTGCTTCAGCTCTTGCTTTTTGACCGACAAGACATTAAGTCGTGTTAACGCGACTTGGTCATCAACTAACTGTTTTGCCTGACTAAATAAGATACTTGCAACGATGACCACCACCACAATCAATGGAACGATTGAAAGTAATATGATGTTTATTGTAAGCCTGCGGTTGCTAACCAATCCCATTTTCCGAATCCGTTCTTATACGTAGTTTTACTGAATCTTCGTGTCAAAAATTGCACTTAATACCGACTCAATTTGCGCAATTTTGCTAATGGAGAGCATCCAATCTCCTTCCTAAACTAAAGCTCAATGTAACATTGCATTAACATCAATTAATACGCTCTGTTCACATTTAGCAATATTAACAAGGAATACCCAAACAAGGAGATCTCCATGAATCTTAAGAAAGTTGCCATTGCTACTGCGTTAACGCTCACCGCTTCTGGTCTTTCTGTTAGTGCTCAGGCTGCTGATAAGAAGGTACTGCTAAAAACCCCGATTGCTTTTGGTAGCCACCTTCCAGCTCTAGGTACCCCTATCCAATGGTTTGCAGACAGAATTGAGCAAACCTCCGGTGGCACCATCAAAATGAAAATCTACGAGCCGGGTAAGTTGGTTAACCCACCGGAGATTCTCGATGCAGTATCCACGGGTAAAGTGAACGCTGGCTACGCCATTTCTGGTTACTGGCAAGGTAAACTGCCAGCTTCAGCAATTTTCTCGTCTATCCCTTTCGGCCCTGAAGCCCCTGAGTTTATGGCGTGGCTTTTCTTTGGTAACGGCTTGAAGCTCTACCAAGAGATGTACGACCAAGGCGGCTTCAATGTCAAAGTAATGCCATGTGCGATGAACTCTCCTGAAACATCAGGCTGGTTCCGCAAACCTATTGAAAAACCAGAGGATCTAAAAGGTCTCAATATGCGCTTCTACGGACTAGGGGCGTCTGTGATGGAAAAACTTGGTGTGGGTACAGTTCAGATCCCAGGTGGCGAGATCTTTGGTGCACTTGAGAAAGGTGCGATTGACGCCTCTGAGTTTTCACAACCTGCCGTTGATGACCGCTTAGGCTTCCACAAAGTAGCCAAGTACAACTACTTCCCAGGCTGGCACCAACAATCAACGGTATTTGAACTGTTGATCAACAAAGACACTTGGAATGGCATGAGTGCAACTCAACAATCTGCAGTCGAAACCACTTGTATGGCGGCAATGACTTACTCGATCGCAGAAGGTGAAGCGATGCAATACGCAGCCATGGAAAAAGCGAAACAAAATGGTGTCGAGATTCGCTACTGGAACCAAGATATGTTGAATCTATTCAAGAATACTTGGATGGAAGTAGTGGAAGAGAAGAAAGCAGAAGACCCATTCTTCGACAAAGTTTGGACCGACCTAAGCAACTTCCGCAAAGGTTATGCGTTGTGGTCTGCGAACGGCTTCCTGCCTCGTGAAACACAAAACCAATAAACGTCGTTGTTAATAAAAGGCCAGCGTCTCTCGCTGGCCTTTAGGAGTAGCCAATGAGCAAAGTGCTATATTCTTCCCCAACCGTCCCACTCTATTTTCAAATCGAGAGGCTGGTTATTTCCGCGAGTAAAGCGTTGGCCTGGACAAACCTCGCGTTAATAGCGGTGATCATCATTCAGGTCGTAATGCGCAAAGTCTTTTCCAACGGGCAAATTGCGCTTGAAGAACTGCAATGGCACCTCTATGCCACAGCAGTCATGTTCGGAACCGCTTATGCACAGGTGACCAACTTACACGTTCGAGTCGACCTGTTTTATCACAAGTTCTCCGCTCGCAAAAAAGCCCTAGTCGACATACTCGGCATTCTGTTTCTCGCGGCACCATTTGTTGTTATCGTCATTCTCCATTCCTACGACTTCGCTTACGAAGCTTGGCGCGTCAACGAGAGTTCAGCCGCACCTTCCGGCTTACCTTATCGCTGGATGATAAAAGCCGTGATCCCTTTAAGCTTTAGCTTGCTGTTGCTCTCAATGGTGGCGAAATTATTACGCGATCTGGATACGTTAATCAAAGGAGACGACCATGGAAGCGAATGAATGGATTGTGATCGCCATGTTTGGCTCGTTCATCCTGTTGTTATTCACTGGTATTCCGGTAGCGTACGTGCTCGGTGGGATCGGCATCGTCTTCGCGGCAATCGGTTATTTTGCCGATCTCTATCTTGATACGTTTACCGGGCTCGATTACACCACCCTTGGTCTCGTTGTTAACCGTATTTATAAGGTGATGGATAACTGGATATTAGTTGCCCTACCGATGTTTATCTTTATGGGTAACATGCTAGATAAGTCCGGCATTGCAGAAAAACTGATGACCTCGATGCAAGCGCTATTCGGCAAAGTACACGGTGGTTTAGCCATTACGGTGATGGCGATTGGTATCATACTCGCCGCCTCTACAGGCATCATTGGTGCATCGGTTGTGCTGTTAACGGTAATGTCTCTGCCGAGTATGATGCGTCAGGGCTATCATCTTCCTCTGGCACTTGGAACAGTCGCCTCAGCAGGTACATTAGGCATACTGCTTCCACCTTCCATCATGTTGGTGATTATGGCCGACCAACTTGGTTTGTCGGTTGGCGATCTGTTTATGGGCGCGATTATGCCGGGTCTGTTACTGGGCAGTTTATACATTATGTATATCCTTACCGTTGGTAAAATGACACCTAGCAAAGCACCAATTCCAGAAAATGTAGAGCCTGTTGACTGGAACCTTATCTTACAAGTATTCAAAGATATCACACCGACCGTTATCCTGATTTTCTGTGTGTTAGGTTCAATATTTGCGGGTATTGCTACTCCAACAGAAGCTTCTGGCATAGGCGCTTTAGGGGCGACACTACTTGCGGCTTATAATAAAAAGCTCAACTTAAAAGTTCTGAAGGAGGTGATGCTTTCTTCATACGGAACGACTGCCTACATATTCATGATCTTCTTGGGTGCCTCCTGCTTTGCTTTGGTGCTAAGGGAGTTAGGCGGTGACGAACTGATCGAGTCGTTCCTGAGTGGCTTACCTTTCGGTCAATACGGCATTATCGCGTTTATTCTGTTAATCGTATTTTTGCTTGGATTCTTCCTAGACTGGATAGAAATTACCCTTATCGCACTGCCGCTGCTAGCACCTGTAGTAGCAAGTTTAGGCATTGAGCTTGATGGTCATGGCGTGGTGGATAACCCAAGTCTGGTATGGTTTGTTATGCTCGTCGCAATGGCGCTGCAAACCAGTTTCCTTACCCCACCGGTTGGCTTCGCTCTGTTCTATTTAAAAGGCGTTTGCCCTGAAGGTGTTTCCCTGAAGGATATCTATCGCGGTGTGATTCCGTTTATCGCTATACAGCTAATCGCGTTAATCTGTCTGGTTATATGGCCACAATTGGTGTTGTGGTTCCCTAGTGTTGCTTATGGTTAACCTCGTTCGCTGACAAGCAAATAAGAAATCGCGTAAAAATAAAGCCGCTAAAACGTAATATTTTAGCGGCTTTTTATATTTGTTTGAGAATACTCTGTTACTGCTGAAGTTTTTCTTTTGCTTCAACCACTTTTGAAAAGTCCAAACCTAACTCTTCAACCGCTTCTTTAATTAACACAGGATTTTGCATCACTTGCGCCATCAACGCTTGAACCTGCTCCTGAGGTAGACCCAACTGGCTGATAGTTGCCATTGCTGCAAGAGGGTTTTGCGTCAACGCCTGAAATAGCTCATTAATCTGAGCATCACTGATATTATTCTCTTTCAGCATTGCAAGAATCGGGTTCATCAAATTACCTTTAATCACTAAGTAAAACAGACGTGTAGTTTACCATCTGGTTTTGTCTGTTTATAGTACGACTTATGCCAAATGCAGTCCGAACCTGTACGCACCTGTCTCGTCAGATGACGCCCTGTTTGTTTTCTGACTGCTCTGCCAACTCAATACTTAACGCTTCTTTTTGTTTCAATTTGACGTCTTCCCAACTGCTGCCTGATTCGATAGCAGACACGCGTTGTTCGTATTTCTTACAAGCCCTATCGAGAACTTTCTTAGGGTCAATGCCTTTCTCTCTTTCCAGCGCTTTCAGCACATTCAAATAATTCCACAGCACATCGCCAAGTTCATCTTCCAGATAACAAAGACGATCTTCAGCTATCTCTTCACGTACTTCTTCGACTTCTTTACCAATTGCAACCAGATAGGTTTCGACACCTTTAAACCAGGTATTGGTCAAATCAAACTCTGACTTCCTCGTCGCGATTGAGAGTAGTTCATCAAATTCTTTCATATTCCCTCCATGGAATAGTCATTAGCTACGAGTATACGGTTAGCTAACTTTTAGGGCGAATAAATTTTCCCATTGCACTGACTCTGACTTCTTCATTGACACTTAGCTGAGCGACTAACTGATAAACACCCCGCCTTTCCCTTTCACAACGCGCGGTAATTTCAATATGTTCCTTTAAAGCGATAGGCGCGTGATAGCGGACATCGAGCTGAGCCGTCAGTGCTTCAACACCCATCGACAGCAAGCAATTGGTCATCGCGCCATCGAGCAATGAACTGGCGATACCACCATGCAACAGTCCTGTGTAACCTTGATGACGGTTAAGCACATCGAATTCGCCAAAAATGGAATGATCTGATAGCTGTTGGTAATGGACGGATAAAGAGTGGGGATTGTTTTCAATTGGTGCGCACACTGCGCAATGGTCATGGGACTGATGAGGTTTATGATGTTCAGTATCTGTTAGCATAGTGGCACTTTATACGGTCTAAAAATGTGTAATTAGCATATGCCAAATACTCTGAAGGAAGTCGCGAGTAATCTATGTTTGCAGTATGTAGACATGCAACAGCGTATAACAGACTTAGCGTCTTTGACATGACGTGCAGCCTCGACAGGCTGATCGGGTTGTTTTGTCCAGCAAGCTGCGTTGTACTTTGCAGTACGCGTTTTTGAGTGCGCGACGTGCTGAGAACCAATCATCGGGTTTGGTCAAAATTAAATAGCCGTTAAATCGCTTTACTAATTCGGTGCGATGACTCTCGATAAACCGGCTGTCGAACTCGATCTCGAAATAATTCAACGCGTCTTCTATGCGAGAGAAGCTAGCAATTTTTTCTTGAATAGCGTTTTGAGTCATGACTATGGCATTTTGGTTGGTCGTTCGACGCAGTTTAATCGCAATTGATTGCGCTTTCTTTGACTTCCAAAGGGTTAATGTTCAGAACTGGTTTGATTATCAGATGGGATACCTACAGTACCAATAAAAAAACAGGCGAACATTAAATCCGCCTGTATTTATCGTATGACAGTTAATTAAGAGAACTCGTATGTTTTCCTATAGATCAAAGCGATCGGCATCCATCACTTTTACCCACGCTTTGATGAAATCATGAACGAATTTTTCCTGATTATCATCTTGTGCATACACTTCTGAGTAGGAGCGTAAAATAGAGTTAGAACCGAACACAAGATCGACTCTGGTTGCCGTCCATTTCACTGCACCTGACTTGCGATCGACGATTTCGTATTGGTTTTCACCTTTCGGAACCCACTGGTATGCCATATCGGTTAAGTTAACGAAGAAGTCATTAGTCAAGCTGCCGACGCGGTCAGTAAATACGCCATCAGCACTACCGCCATAGTTCGTGCCCATCACACGCATACCACCTACGAGCACGGTCATTTCTGGTGCAGTCAGACCCATTAACTGAGTACGATCCAACATCAATTCTTCTGGTTTGACGACATAATCTTTCATCAACCAGTTTCGGTATCCGTCTGCCAGAGGTTCGAGAACCTCAAATGAGTCGACGTCAGTCATTTCTTGACTCGCATCACCGCGACCTGGCGAGAATGGAACCGTGACATTGTAACCTGCTGCACGTGCGGCTAGCTCAACACCAACGTTACCAGCAAGAACGATAGCATCTGCTACGCTACATCCTGATTCAGCGGCGATTTTTTCGAGAACCGGTAACACTTTACTCAAACGTTGTGGCTCGTTACCTTGCCAGTCTTTTTGTGGCGCGAGACGAATTCGAGCACCATTGGCACCACCACGGCGATCCGAGCCACGGAATGTACGTGCGCTATCCCAAGCCGTGCTTACCAGTTCACCAATGCTTAAACCACTCGCTTCAATCTTGGTTTTGACTGAATCAACATCGTATCCTGTACTGCCCGCAGGCGTTGGATCTTGCCAAATCAGATCTTCAGCCGGAACATCTGGCCCTAGGTAGCAAGATTTCGGCCCCAGATCACGGTGTGTTAGCTTAAACCAGGCTCGAGCAAACGCATCTTCGAAAGCCGCTTGATCGTTTTTGAAACGCTCTGCAATTTTGCGATATTCAGGATCCATTTTCAGAGCCATATCGGCATCAGTCATGATTGGGTTATAGCGTTTCGAGCTGTCTTCAACATCAACGGGTTTATCCTGTTCGTCAATATTGACAGGCTCCCATTGATGAGCGCCAGCCGGGCTCATTTTCTGTTCCCAGTCATATTTAAACAACAAGTGGAAATAACCATTATCCCACTGGGTTGGATGCGTGGTCCATGCGCCTTCCAAACCACTAGTTACAGCGTCACGACCAATTCCACGCGTAGTGTGATTCATCCAGCCAAGGCCTTGCTCTTCAAGGTCCGCAGCCTCCGGATCGGGGCCAACATTTGCGGCATCACCATTGCCGTGACATTTACCGACAGTATGGCCACCAGCGGTAAGCGCAACGGTTTCTTCATCGTTCATCGCCATACGCGCAAAGGTCACACGCATATCAGCGGCTGTTTTTAATGGGTCTGGATTGCCATCAACCCCTTCAGGGTTTACATATATAAGCCCCATCATTACTGCTGCAAGTGGGTTTTCTAGGTCACGCTCGCCTGAGTATCTCGTGCCTTCGCCGCCACTCGGTGCCAACCACTCTTTTTCGGAACCCCAGTACGTGTCTTTCTCAGGGTGCCAGATATCTTCACGGCCAAATCCGAAACCGAAGGTTTTGAAGCCCATCGATTCATAAGCCATGTTCCCGGCCAGAAGGATCAAATCCGCCCAGCTTAATTTGTTACCGTATTTTCTTTTAATTGGCCAAAGGAGTCGTCTTGCTTTATCCAGGTTAGCGTTATCAGGCCATGAGTTTAGAGGAGCAAAGCGTTGGTTACCCGTTGAACCGCCACCACGACCGTCTGCAATACGGTAGCTACCTGCAGCATGCCAAGCCATTCGAATCATAAGACCACCATAGTGACCCCAGTCTGCTGGCCACCAGTCTTGGCTGTCTGTCATCAAATCTTTCAAATCTTTCTTAAGCGCATCGACGTCTAATTTTTTCAATTCTTCTTTGTAATCGAAGTCGTTTCCATAGGGATTAGTTTTGGAGTCATGCTGATGCAGGATGTCTAAATTTAACGCATTTGGCCACCAATCCATCACTGACTTGTCTGTAGATGTTTGCCCACCATGCATTACCGGACATTTACCTACTGAACCGCCGCTTGTGTCGCTCATAAAAACTCCTTTGTTAGGGGCACAGAAGCCGCTAATAAAAATCGTTACTCGATCAAATGAATAGAAATATTCATTTATAACAGCGTAGTCTATACACCAGATTGCTGATGATTTTTTGGTCAATATTTTGTTATGTCTGAAATACGTAAGTGTCACTAAACGTGTATCTATTTAGCCGTTAACATCAATCAACGATAAATATCAGTGACGCCCGAATACTTCACGCCAGATAACTGCGCCATGTTTCTATCCCATGTCGCTAAATCATTTATGTTGAACTGACTAAGCGCATCGTGCCCGCACGCCCTCGCCATCACTTGCATCAGCTCGACAGACGCGTCGAAAAAGTTTTTCAATTGTTTCGATGATTTGTCGATATCAAGACGCTGCCTTAAATCGGCGTTTTGCGTGGCAATACCTGCGGGACAGTTGTTGGTGTTGCAAATTCTCGCAGCGACGCACCCGATAGATTGCATTGCGCTGTTTGCAATAGCGACGCCATCAGCCCCTAATGCCAAAGCTTTAACAAAGTCCATTGGCACTCTCAATCCGCCAGTCACAATTAACGTGACATTGTCACTAACGCCTTTTTGATCCAAATATTTACGAGCACGCGCTAAAGCTGGGATGGTTGGAACACTGATATGATCACGAAACATGGATGGTGCCGACCCCGTACCACCGCCACGACCATCAAGAATGATGTAATCCGCACTGGCATCCAGAGCGAACTGAATATCTTGCTCAATATGATTCGCGCTGAGTTTGAATCCGATGGGTATGCCTCCGGTGATGGCACGTACTCTGTCAGCAAATTTCCTGAAGTCACGTGCAGAGTGGAGGTCTTTAAACGTGGGTGGTGATATCGCGGGCTCGCCCTCAGGAATACCACGTATTTCCGATATTCTACCTACGTTTTTACTGCCCGGCAGGTGTCCTCCGGTTCCCGTTTTCGCACCCTGTCCACCTTTAAAATGAAAAGCTTGTACGCCATGCAATTTAGACTCCTCATAGCCAAATTGTGCGCTGGCAAGCTCATAAAAATACCGAGAGTTTGCGGCTTGCTCTTCAGGCAACATGCCCCCTTCACCGGAACAAATTCCTGTACCGGCTAATTCTGCCCCTTTAGAGAGCGCAATTTTTGCCTCTTCCGATAACGCGCCAAAACTCATGTCCGAGACTAACAAAGGGATCGCCAACTTGAGAGGCTTACGTGCATTCGGCCCCACAATTAACTCGGTTGCGACTGGCACATCTTCCATCAATGGCTGAGTGGCCATCTGAGCGACCATAATTTGTATCGCGTCCCAATGCGGTAACAGGTGTCTTGGTACCCCCATAGCAGCCATGGGGCCATGATGCCCGAGTTTAGATAACCCTTCTCTCGCCAGTTGATGAATAAACTCCAATGTAGGTTCTTCTTGTGTTGACGCTGCCACTGGTTTTCCGCTTTTTTCTTTCTTTGCTTCCGGCGCTTCATGCCCTACCTGCTCTGCCGTAAATTTTTTATGGGTACCATCACAAAATGGAGCGTTAGAAGTCTGTTTGCAGCGACATAAGTAAGCCTCTTCATTCTTTTCGGCGACAAAGCTCATCGGCTTCAGACCGGTCCCTGAATGCGAGCCATCACAATAAGGTTGGCTCTTGGAGCGCCCACAACGACAGAAGTAATATTCTTGCCCTTCCACCAAGTTGACTTTGATTGGCTTGTTATCGGCGATAATTGGTTTACTCATGTTGCCTCCAGTCTGTTACCACCTGTCGTTATCACAGGCGTTAACGTAAGCGTAGGACAGGTGCGTATAAGCGTCATTGAACATAGAGAAAATAAGCGTTTGCTTCACATCTCTCCTATACTTTTAGAGGTGTAATACACGTGGAGGCTTTATGACGATTGCAACCCGATTAGATCAATACCTGACTGATCACAATATTCACTTTCAAACAGTGAATCACAGCCACAGTCATAGCTCGCTTCAAAGTGGTGTATCTGCAGGTATACCTTTGATGAATTTGGCGAAAGCCGTGATCCTTGAAGATCATGAAGGTCATCATATGATGGCGGTATTACCAGCCAACAATAAAATCAGCTTGTCGAGACTCAACGATGAGTTCAACGCTTCTTTCCATTTGGTTAAAGAAAGCATGGTTTATCGACTTTTTACCGACTGTGAACATGGCGCGGTTCCACCAATTGGAAGCCCTTATCACATGGCAACGGTGTGCGATGAAAGATTAGCAAATCTTGATCATGTCTATCTAGAAGCGGGTGACCATGAAACGTTGATCAAACTAGACAGAGAGTCGTTTAAAGAGTTGATGAACGACTGCAAATACCTAAGGTTCAGTAGTGAGGTTCTACATTGATGCTCCCCCTAACCTCGACAAAGGCTCTTTTCGTTCTGCGTTAAGAGCCTTTATTTTTATCTAGAAAACTTAACTTTCTGAGATGTGCTTATTGCGATAAACCCGGGTCGGACGACCTACCTTTCCATGCTCTAGAAATGCCACCAAGTCGCCCTGCTCTACCGCTTTATCTAAGTAGCGGCGAGATGTACTTTTACTGATCGGCAATTGTTCCGATACGCTGGCAGCAGTATGTTCAATATTAATGTGAGTGAACAGATCTATAACCTGCCGATACATGAAAGGGTCTAGCCCTGCTAACTCGACGTGATTCAGTTCAACCTTATTAGACTTGCCTGAATGAAACAGATCATCTAACTGCGACTGACGAAAAGAACCCTGGCTGCTCATGTGATTTTTCACTTTCGCGAATCGTTGTAAGCTTTCGGTAAGGCGAGAATAATCCATTGGCTTAATCAAATAATCAAATGCGCCAAATCGGTGGGCCTTTTGAACCGTATCGGCATCGTTTGCCGCCGTCACCAAAATGCATTCTGGTCTGTGTTCGCTATTGAGCCACTGATACACCAAATCAACGCCCAAGCCGTCGGGAAGATAATTGTCGACGATGACCAAGTCTGGTTGCACTCTCTCCACCAATTGGCGAGCGATATGGACGCTACCAGCGATACCAACCACCTGATACTGTTCGACCTGTTCTACAAAGTGGTGATGCAGCTCAGCTATGCTGGGATCATCTTCTACAATCACAACTTTTATCATGCCATCTCCTTAGAAAAATACACGGTGAATGCCGTTTCTAACTCATCGCTATCGAGTTCCATATGGCCAAGCCCTTGCTCAACAATCGAACGTACAATGTGCATTCCTACTCCGTGTTCCGACTTGTTCTGTTTGCTAGTAAAACCCAGCTCGCACAAGGTTTCCAGTTCACTTTCAACCATCGGTCCATTGTTGACTATTTGGATAGTGTACTCGCACTCAGATTCTGAGATATGAATATCCACGCGGCCATTCTCTCTTCCTTTGACTGCGTCCAATGAATTTTGTGCCAAATTGCCGATCAGACCACACAACTGCTCTTCGGATAAACGCTTAGAGAGCCGACTCAAATCGCTTTGGCAATCAATACTAAACGCAACGCCGAGTTCATTCGCTTTACTTGCTTTAGCCAGAATCAGCGCAGACAAAGCTGGCCGGTTATGAAGGGCATGCAATGAATCCAACTGTGACTGACTGGCTTTCGCTTGAGACAAACACACTGATAGTGCTTTTTCGTAAGCCCCCATCTGGAGTAAGCCAGAAATGGTCGAGAGTTTATTTTGATATTCGTGTCGAGTGACTCTCATGTTTTCCATATACTGGTTTACCTGACTGATTTTCTCTGAGAGTACATGCATCTCATTTTGGTCACGTAAGCTAAACACAGCACCATAAGGTTCTCCGCCAGAGGTACGCAGTGTCACTCGGTTTACCACCAAGTTTTTACCGTTCACGCGAATTAAACCATTGATGTAATCTTCCCCGTCCAGAGAAAAACAGGTCGGGTTATCAATACTCTCGATGAATTCGTCCCCAGGCTCTTTGTTATAATTCAGCATCGAACGAGCGGAATCATTAATTAGGTATAACTGCCCTTGTGAATTTATCGCGACTAACCCCTCGTAAGTCGCTTGCAAAACCCCTTGATAAGTTTTTAATGCCTGCCTAAGCTGCCAGGGTTCCATCTCCTGCATCTGTTTTCTGACATAGTGTGAAAACTTCCAGGATAACCAAATACAGATGCATACAGCACCAAGTCCGAAAATAAACAAAGGTAACAGGCGTTCGCTGGTCCATAAATCCAAAGTATCAATAAGATAGCCAACTTTAATCATGCCAATAACGCTGCCATCGTCAGACAAAATTGGTGAAATGTATCGAATGGAAGGCCCCAAAGAACCAATACCGTACGATAGGTAAGATTCCCCACTACTTAGTGCTCTTTCAATATCGCCACCAGTAACATGAAGACCAATACGTTCCTCAACGGGGTGTGCCAACCTGATACCGTTTTTATCGCTAACGGTAATAAAGTCGGCATCACTTACCGCCTGAACTGCGGTGATGATCTCTGACACCGCTTCGGCTTTTCCAGATGAAACAGCGGTAACGAGGCTGGGTAACTGAGATAGCTGCTGAGACTGGACTTGTGCTCGCAAACTGATTTGATTTGTGAGGATTTCATCCAACTGATACGCGCTGTAGCTCCACCAGCTCAACATACCCAATAGCATTACGCCACTCAGTAAAGCGGCCAGTTGTTTAGTGAAGCTGAAAGAGGTTAAAGACACGTGAGAATTCCTAAAGGTTGCCTAGCCCAAGCTTACCGTAAGTCTGTACCGATTATTGAGGAATACGCGATAAAACTTGACCGATATCTCAATGATGAATTTTATGATTTTTATTATTTTAATGAGTTTATTCTCAATGCATTTGCAGCCCGAATCTACCTCAGCACCCAAGTTAAACAAGTGCAAAAACCACTTCCTCATGAAATTGATTTGCCTCAGTTTTCTTCACCATCCAGACCCTATGATGGAGAAAAATTAACTTGGAGATGGATGTATGAATGATTCCAAAATGAAGATGCTCCTGCTGGTGGCGATAGGCTGTATATTGTGGTTTATCCCAACCCCTGAAGGACTATCTGATCAAGCCTGGCAAATGATGGCAATTTTTGTCACAACGGTACTGAGTTTGATTCTCGCCCCTTTACCTCTTGGGGCAATGGCCTTAACGGGTTTAACCGTAGCGACTTTACTTGGTGTGTTACCGATTAAAACCGCTCTCACTGGCTTTGCTCACCCGACGATCTGGATGATCGCCGCTGCGTTTTTTATCTCGCGTGGCTTTATCACGACCGGATTTGGACGACGTGTTGGTTACTGGTTTATTTCAAAATTAGGCCATAACTCGCTCGGTCTTGCTTACGGGCTTGTTTTAACCGATTTACTGTTTGCACCTGCAACACCAAGTACAACGGCACGCTGTGGCGGCATCATCTCTCCTCTATTCCGTTCTGTCGCCAGCGCATACGATTCTGATCCAGAAAAAGGTACAGAAAACCGCATCGGTGCTTTCTTGGTTCAGTGTATCTTCCAATGTAATGCGATCACTTGTGCGATGTTCCTGACTTCAATGGCAGGTAACCCTCTCGCTGCTAACTTTGCAAAAGAACAGGGCGTCGAGATCACATGGGCGGGCTGGGCAACAGCGGCAATCGTACCTGGCTTGCTGTGTTTGTTCCTGATTCCACTTGTTATGTACTTTGTTTTCCCGCCTGAGTTAAAGAAAACGCCAGAGATGCGCGAAATCGCTCGTCAGAAATTGGCAGAAATGGGCAAGATGACTCGTGATGAAGTCATGGTTGGTATCACGTTCGTTGGTATGGTTTCACTTTGGGTTCTTGGCCCAACACTAGGCATTCATGCAACCGTTACTGCACTATTGGGTTTGGTGTTCTTGCTTATGACACGCACCATTACCTGGGATGCGGTGCTGGGTGAAAAAGAAGCCTGGCATACCATCACTTGGTTCGCCGTTCTGGTAATGATGGCAGCACAACTTAACAGCCTTGGCTTTATCGGCTGGTTCAGCCAGTCAATGAGCGATTCGTTGTCTGGATTTGGCTGGGTTACAACGGTTGTTGTACTACTGCTGGTTTACTACTACAGCCATTACTTGATGGCGAGTGCAATGGCTCATATTAGCGCCATGTATTCAGCATTCCTGGCGATTGCAATTTCAGCAGGCGCACCACCAATGCTAGCCGCTATCGTACTGGGTATTTTCAGCAACCTTTACATGTCAACGACCCACTACTCTTCTGGCCCAGCCCCAATCTTGTTTGGCGCAGGATTCCACAGCCTGCAAAGCTGGTGGAAAATTGGCTTTATATTCTCACTCATCGTTATCCCAGTATTTATCTTCGTGGGCGGCGCATGGTGGAAATTACTTGGACTTTGGTAAGTCTGGCGAAGGCCTTTTCGAAAAACAAAAACCGCCTACTAAGGCGGTTTTTAAATACTTTATCTCAGAGGCAACTCATAAACTCCCAACCGCTGAGAGCGATCCAACATATCGAAATCATGGTCCAGATAGTGTTTCAATTTCGCCCCGGTACGCTCGGCAATTTTGATACTCGCTATATTTTCTTCCAAGCAGTGGAATTGGACAGATTTAGCATTGCCTCTCTTTTTAAGATAAAGAATGAGAACAGAAAGAGCCTGATCAATCAATTTGTTACCTCTGCCATGATCCGCAAGCCAATAACCGATTTCGGTCACGCGCGTCTCTGGATCGACCCCTTTTGAGCCAATCACGCCGGAAAATCGGTCGTCAAAGTAAATGGCAAACCAATACGCATCGACTGCGTTGCTATCCACTCTTTGTGAAATGTAATGGCGAGCTTCACGTCTGTTGGTCACAAACTCAGGCCAGGGTAAATAAACCGTTAGCCTTTCACGATTGGCATTGACGGTTTCTAGCAGCTCTAAGGTGTGTTTCGACGCTAACGGCTCCATCGATATTCTGTCAGATATCGCAAAGCGTTGTTCTAAATCATCGGCTTGCAGCATTATCTTCCTTTAGTCTTGTTCTATGAGTGTGAAAGGCGTCAGTTTGGACTTATCAACGTAATGCATCCACACGTGTTCATAAAGTTTGTGTTGATTTGCAAAAGGCGCCAATTGTTTCGCTTCTTCTAATGTACACCAGCTATATTCAGTATGCTCGTGGTTTAGCGTAACACCTTGATTGGGCTGGCAGAACATAACAAAACAAGGGATCACCATGACACGGTTCTTTTTCGCTTCATAAAACTGCTCTAGGAAGTCGGCGGTATGCAGCTCTACATCGGTTATCTTCGTTTCTTCTTCAAGTTCTCTTAAGATGGTTTGCCATCCTAACTCCCCCTCTTCCACGCCGCCTGCAACGTGGCACCAGTAGCCGCCTTTCACGCGTTTTAAGAGCAACATTTTGATCACGCCATCAATCTCAGAAATGACGACACCTGACACGTGGGTTGCTTGTACTGGAATCATGTTATTTCCTTGTGAGTTAGGCAAATTTATACCAACCATAAAACGTAATGTATCGATGAATTGCTATTGATTGGCGAAGCGGATAGATATCAAAGTGCAATCTCATTTTATCGGCAAATTTCATTTTATCTAGTGGCTTATTTTAACCACTTAGTATGTTAAAGTGAGATCTCACGCAACAATCGAGCATTCTCATGTCTAATTCTTTAAGCGCCATGGTTCCCATTGGTGTTCGCTTTATGGTTCTTTCTGCCTTTGGCTTCGCACTGATGTCCGCGACGGTTAAACACGTCAGTTTATACGGTATCCCCGTTTTTGAGATCGTCGCAGCAAGGGCTCTGGTTTCCTTAGTGATCAGTTACTTAGACGTGAAGCGTAAACGAATTTCTATCTGGGGAAACAACAAACCTTTATTACTCGTTCGTGGTGCTGTCGGTACCGTTGCGTTGGTCTGCGTTTACTACTCTGTTACTACACTACCTTTGGCAGAAGCGACCATATTCCAATATATTCATCCGGCATTTACTGCATTGCTCGCGGTATTTTTCTTAAAAGAGCGGATTCAACCATCAACATTGGTTTGTATCGCGTTATGTTTGCTGGGTATCTATGTGATGGTCCGCCCCGAAACTGGTGCATCAGCCGAACATGCACTGCCTCCATTTAGCGTCATGATGGCACTGTTAGGCGCGTTTGGTAGCTCTATCGCGTATGTAATCGTCAGAAAATTGAGCCGGACAGAAGACAGTTCAGTCATTATCTTCTATTTCCCTCTTGTCGCCCTGCCAGCGTCGATAGTATTGATGGGAGACAATTTTGTTGTGCCTGATCTTTATCTGACCATCATGTTGGTTTTAATTGGTGTTTTCACCCAAATTGGTCAACTTGGTATGACGAAAGCGATGCAGACTCAAGAAGCAGGTAAAGCCTCCGCCTACTCTTATATTCAGATAGTCTTCTCTGGCCTGATAGGTATTGTCGTGTTTGGTGAGCTACCGTCAGTATGGACGTACATTGGCGCAGGGTTAATCGTCACAGGTGCGATGATTAACGCGTTTGGTCGACATATTCGATTACCCTTCGCACGCAGAAGTGCTTAAAAGCGATTAATCAAAATAACAGGCCCGGCAGAAAACATTCATGCTGGGCTTGTTACCAAATCTTGTCGTAAGGTAGATAAATCAAATTCAAAACAACCAACGCAGCCATGATTAGAAAAGTCAGCTGCATCCCTTTAACCCGACCTTTAAATCTCTCTTGCAAAATACCTCGCGCGTGAATAATACGCCCAATCACGAAGATGATTCCGGTGAGGTGTATCCAAACTGGTTGCGCGCCGTTGTACTCCAATAGTGCCATTAATATCAATGTAATGGGAATGTATTCACTCGCATTGCTTTGCGCACTTCGCGCTATTTGAAGCGCTTCGACCCCACCATCTGCGTAAGCGACCTTATTCTTGCGTCTCAGTTTAATAACCTGAATTGCCAGCCAAATCAGTAGTACAGTCAAAATACAAGCGTAGAGAGCGGTAATCATATCCATTCCTTTTGATTTATCGTTCTATCACTATAGTTAATCCACGACGCGGCATCAGACAACCTACAAGTTCACTCCCTGCACAATGGCCGTAAAGCCGCTAACAAAACAGAGTGTCAGCGCACCAACTCGGATTTTTTCTTTTGGTAAAGACTGAGTCGTTTTAATCGCTAGCCAATAGCCAAGTGCCGCTGCAGGCAGCAGAGGAATAGTGATAACTAAATGATTCCACGTGAAAAAGCCAGCGGGTATCTGAACGATCAATGAAATGATAGAGCTGACGACGAAGAAAGCCGATAGGTTACCGCGTAACTGATTAGCTTCTTGATGTTGCAGCAAGAGCGCCATTGGTGGCCCCCCTATCGCTGAACTCGTACCAAACAAGCCAGAAAAGAAACCCGCAAATGTCATACGAGTTGGCGTTGGTTCAATTCTAAAAGGCAAAACACTCACAATCACGGCGAACAATACTAGAATCCCAATCCACAGCGTAAGTGCTTCTGTTGATACAAAGAACAACATGACGCCACCAGCAATAGAGCCCGGAATACGTCCTATCAACGCCATTTTCAAGCCACCAATTTCTACGCTGCTACGGTGTTTAACTGCATTCATCAAAGAAATAAATAAAGCGACTAAACAGATAGGCGCAGGGACATATTCTGGAGACCAAATAATAAGTAAAGGAGCAGCAACAATTGCTAAGCCAAAGCCAATAGCTGTTTGAACGTAGGATCCAAGAAAGATCAAACCTAACGCAACCAAGTTTATCGAATCGAATTCCATCGAGACCATTCTTATTTTTAATGAGACATCGAAAGCGTCACCAAGTCTCTTACGTACGTGGTTCGCTTAACCTCGTGTAGCATTCATGAAAGTAAATGAAAATACAACGTATTTATCCCAATTTACATCGAGAAACCTTACTCAGCGAAAATATCTCAATAGCCACTTATGGGTAGCCTCAAAGATATATGCCCTACAAATATTCCGCTACGAAAATCATGCCCGTAGTCAATATTGTCCTAAACTGCTGTAGGATTACTCCTACATAAAAATTAAACAATATATATCAATAACTTATAAATTAAGACCAATACTGATAACCTTGACCTATCTGGTGAATTTGTACACGATCATAGGCGTTTTAAAACTACCGTTGACCACCAGTTACTATGAATTCTCGCGCTATGTTAAACACACAATGGTTACTCAATTTCCCTAAAGATATGAGAATTCATATGGCGGAAACCTACATCGAAACCATGAACCGCGACGTCACTCAGTTGGAACAGTTGTTATCAATGGGCGCAACAAGTACTCAGGATGCATTAGCCATCTTGCACAAGATAAAAGGCAGCACGGCGCAAATAGGTTTAAGAACCATAAACCAGTCGGCTATTTATACCGAAAAACTCGGCAAGCTTGCCTCACCTGATTACTCGGTCGCCTTATCATCGCTAATGAAAGAGGTGAAACAGAGTATCGTCGATGTCAAAAATTGGAAGGCCTACAACGCACAAAAAGCCAACTCACCTAAGGTTTACTGTTATTAAAATCTCAAGTAGGACCAAAATGTTCATCTCATTCCCTAAGTTTGATGCCTGAGGATAGCGCCATGCTCCCTAACCTTAACAAGAGTAAAGTGCTAATCGCCGACGACTCAAAACTGGTCACCAGCACCATAACGTCAATCCTCAAACAATCAGGAATGGATGACATTAGCTATGCGCACAAACCGGAAGAAATAATCCGTCTATGTGAGCAAACCCAGTTTGATTTGATCCTCTGCGACTATAATTTTCAGGCTTCTCTTAACGGATTCCAGATTTTAGAGGAATTGCAATATTCGAAACTGCTTCCTGCGCATACAACGTTTGTTTTCCTCAGTGGAGAAGATAACCCAAAGATCATCCGTTCCATCCAAGACAGCGACGCTGACGATTACTTTTTCAAACCTTTAAACTTTAAAATCTTTCGCAATCGAATTCTGTCGGCGATGGAAAGACGGGCTGCACTTTTACCTATTTACAAGCAGCTTCAATCGCTGAATTTTAGCGGCGCAACAGAAGCCTGTGACGCATTGCTTCCCCTCTACCCTGAGTATTCTATTGTCATCAAGCAATATCGTGCGCTGGCGTTGGTCAACAGCAAGCAATTTTTTGCCGCCCAAGAAGAGTATCAAGGACTACTGGACGATTACGGTTTCGACTGGGTTAAGATTGCACTGGCAAACACCTTAATCAAATCCAATCAGCTAGAAAAAGCCCAGCAGGTTCTCAACTCGGTTAACGATCAAGTAGAGAACCCTTATTATCACGACGAGATGTCTAAAATCGCGGTTGAAAAAGACGATTTCACAACAGCAATAAAACACCTTAAACAATCGATCGCACTTGTAGATTCAGGGGCAGAACGTGAACTGGTGATCACTAATCTCTCCTTAGCAAACGAGTCATACGATGATGCCGTGACCTATATTAGACGCTATGAAGAAAAAAACGCTCACACCTTCAGAGACGAGATATACACGAAGCTCAATTTCACGCGGTGTTATCTATATCGTGCGCTAAATAACCCTCTGAGTAACTGTTTTGAAAGTTTGTTGTCTGGTTTAAATCCGATAATCAGTGATATACACAGTCACCCTCAATTTAAAACGCATGCTCTTCTGCTCTCAGCACATATTTCACTCATTCGCGGGGACTTAAAATCTGCAACGTCTGGTATAAAACAAGCTCTAAAAACGAATGAGTTAACACACTTTTACGACTTGTATCACCTTTGTGTCTTACTTGAGCGTTGTTCACTTTTGGAGGAAATGGAATCTGTCCTACCGCTCGCTCATTCGGCCATTTCGGATTTACAGCACCCAAGTATTCGCCGAAGTCAGATGCATATGTTAAAGAAATTGAAGGAGCGATTGCTGGAGGCTCAGTTAAGAGTCGATTCAATAAGAAAACAGCTGTCTGAGAAAAAATCTAACGCAACACTTGGAATGACTTCTCACTTTGACCACTATTTCAAATTGCATGATCTTTTTCCTCACTCAGAGAAAATTTGCTTAGCCATCGTAAAACTAGCGTCACTTCGTCCTTTTGCCTATCACGGCGAATACCGAATTTTTACTAAGCTTAATGAGTGTGATCAAGTGGTCACGACTGCATATAGCCGAGAAGAACTGAGCACTATGAGTTACTCAGCGATGTATCAGTCTGCAAAAGATAACATTAGATTAAACAGTTAGGCTGGAATGGACAAAAGCACGTTAGGAATTAGCCGCTAACGTGCTTATAAACACTTAAGATTCTTGCTGTTCTAATTTTAACTCGTCTACCTGAGTAACGACTTTATCAAACTCAGAGCGATCGTTACTCAAGCACAGTCCCGACTCAACGACGCCGATCTCATCATTATTGTAAACGGAAACACGAAGCTCATATTTCTTAGTCAGGAGATAGCTTGAGCCAAACACAATCGTAAATACAACTACCGACAGTATTGGATGTGCTAAAGCAGCGACAAAACTAAATACAAACCCTATTAGCGCAGCGCGTTTTACCTTGCTCTTACGGTCGTACTCTTTAACGTAAATATTTTTTACGTTGGAAATGGCTAATGGTTTTGGGCTGTTTTTACTAACAATAGCCCCACGTTCAATCCAAACTCGCTGTTTCGTCATTCTTACTCCCGCAGCACAATGTATGCTCTACAACTCAAAGACAATTACTCTGACATTTATTATGCAATCTCACCCATAATTCATCTTCATTAAATGTGAGAGTTAACTCGCAGCTTCAAGCAGTCAAATTTGTAATCTAATTACATAAATTATTTTAAAATAGCGTCTTATCGTAAAGCCTCAAATAAGAAAAACCCACCTAACCGCTGATATATAGAATATTTTTTGTGAATTTCGTTTTTCGAAAATGTCATTTTCCTTCAAATAATCAGGAATTTTCCTACAATCATACTCAATCCGATAAGGTTGTATGCGGGCAAACAATTAACTTTAATAATTAAATGAGGTCCACTGTGAAAAACGTTCTTATTATTGATGCACAACCGCTTTACAGTGACGCACTTGCGACACTTGTAAACAATGTAATGAATACTGCAGACGTAAAACAGTCTACAAGCAGCGCAGAAGTGATGGACTTAGTTCGAAATCAACGGATTGATTTAATAATCTTAGACGTGGTCGTTGGCGATAGAGACGGTATGCGTTTAGCAAAAAATATTTTAGCGACCGGGTACCAGGGTAAGATTCTGTTTATCTCTTCTAAAGACTATTCAAGCTTGTCTAAAGCGGCTTACGAGCTTGGCGCAAACGGCTTTTTGAACAAGAACGAGAGTAAACAAACCATTATGGACGCTATTGTCAGTGTTTCTCGTGGTTACTCGATGTTTAAACTGAAACACACACAGTCTTCAAACAGTGTTGCCTTGTCGAAAAGAGAAGCCATGGTGTTCCACTACTTAGCTCAGGGTTACTCAAACAAGCGAATTTCTGAGCAGTTATCACTGAGTGCAAAAACCATCAGTACTTATAAAACAAGAATTTTGAAAAAGTACCATGCGACTTCTCTAATAGAGTTACTGCATACACTTCCGCAATCAGAAAACGCTCGGGTTTTCGGTTAAATCGCCATATGTTTTGCAATGGCACCAGTTAAAATCTGGTGCATTGCATCGTAGCGATGGCTTTGCTTCATCTGCAACACGACTTTCGGCCAACCATCCACGTAGTAAGATTCAGGAACACGTATAAAACGATAACCATCTATTGGTGATTGAAACTCGTGTAATACGGTTGCTGCGCCCATCTCTTTGACGAGCTTCAGGACCGCACTGACGTTATCCAATGTCGCAACCCTGTCGATGGTGAGACCTTTCTCTTCCATCACTCGTTTCGCTATTTGTTCGCGCTCTTTCCAGCCGACTAGCCCAAGCATGACAAAAGGTAATTCGGCGGCATCCTCTAAAGTGGTAATACCCGACTCCTCTGACACAACAACAACCGCTGGTGCATAACCGACAAAGTGCTGGTAAATGGATTTTGGCAGTTCATCATTAAAATAATGCAGTTGAACATCCACTTTACCAAGCAATATGTCCTCAACTGTATGATCATTATTAGTTGTGATCGTGATATGAGCTTTCGGAAACACCGCCATCAATTCCATCGCGAGCAAGTGACCAAACGAGTATTGTGCGACTTGAGGCAAAGAGATGGTGATATCTTTCTCGTAGTTTTCTGGATCAAACTCAGAGCGAAGCAAGCATGTTTCTAATTGATCAAGCGCATCAGCAATCTGAGGCAATTGGCGTATCAGGTAATCTGTGGGTTCAAAGCGATGGGGATGGCGAATAAATAATTCATCATTCAGCTGTTCACGTAAGCGGGCGAGATATTTACTGATTGATGCTTCACTCTTCCCGAGAGCTTTAGCAACGGGTTTGAGCTGACGATGCTTTTCTAGCAAAACCAGTATTTTTAATAGATTGAGATCGAGGTCTTTATTCAAAACGAGGCACCACTTACGTCGGATGTTCTTTATCAGAAAAAGTAAGGCAGCCGACTTTTAAGAAGCGGCTGCCCTAATATAAAAGACTAAAGTTCTCGTTTGGTCAAATTTATCAAATGGTTATGTCATCACACTGTTTGTCGTTTCATATACGCTCAACATTAAACCAGACCTGCGGTGCTAATCTCGTCGCTTTTTCATCTCATACAGCTCTTCGTCCGCACGAATAATCACATCTTCAAGGACTTCGTACTCTTCGCTTGTGGCCAAGCCGGTACAAACACTAATTTCAATATCGAGTGCTTTTAGTCGATTGTCCTTTACGACACCCTGTAATTTTTTAGCAAGTACAGACGCCTGACTTTCGCTGCAACTAGGCAAGATAGCCAAAAACTCATCTCCCCCGGTTCGTACAAGGTAATCGCTGTTTCTGAATACTTTTTTCATCGACTCAGCAATGATAGCGATAGCGTCGTCACCTACATGATGCCCAAAACAATCGTTAATTTTCTTAATTCGGTTGCCGTCTATTGCCATCACCGAGTAAGAGGCTTCAGCTAATCGGTTTTTAAAGGTGTTATCTTTAAATAACCTCCGATTATATAAGCCTGTAAGCTCATCTTTTGTCACATCAGTCAATGCATTAGCAAGCTGCATTTTGTTCTGATTTGACTCATGTGCCTTGGAAAAGTAAGCGAACGCAACAATAAAAAAGATCACATACAGATAGCTATAATCCACCAGCAGTTTACTGAAAGGATATTGGTAAACGATCAGGTTATTGTTGTCTGCCATATACGATTGGGTATAGGAAAAATGCGTCCATGGATAACCCGGAAAGTAGATGATCAACTGTTTATTACCATTATTGATGATCGACTTTACCGCTTTTCCTTCTTGGTAAAGCGCAGTTAAATGCATCTGAGTCGAGAATTCACCCACCAGTTCATCATGATGATACACAGGGCTCATTACGCTTAATGCGTATTCACCTGTAGAGCTGCTCTTAAACGGCTTTGAGAACAACACACGATCTGTTAATTGACCTTTCCATGCTTCCTTTGCACAAGAAATATTCTCTTTACACACTTCTAAATCGAACGCACTTTTGTTGTTTTCCAGCCCTTCAACCGGACGCTCAACGATCAGTTTATTTCCGGTGTAAGAACGAAAATACAGTACCGATGCAGTGTCTTTATAAACATTCGATAAATACTGTTCCGCCTCATGGAACACTTTACGTGCGACTGCTTCAACGTAATTGAGCTTTTTACTGGAATCTAAAGAATATATCGCATCGCGAAAACTTAAGCTCGTTTGCGATTCTATACTTTCAGCGCTGCTATTCTGGTGCTGATCAAGCTGAGATTCTGTCAGCAAGCCTAACAGAATCACTTGCTGCTTTACCTTAGATAAACCCTCGACATAAGAGCGAAACTGCTTGTTCTCGTATGAGAACACTACCGCGCCAATAGTGACGACCGACGTAACAAACAGTAAAGTAGCAATGAAGAATGACAACGAGACATTTCTTAGATTCACGTTCATATCACGTCCTTTAAATCTCCCGCAACCCTTGTCAACTCAACAATATTGTCGACATTAAATTTGTCTAACACGCGACGCTTATACGTGCTGACGGTTTTATCGCTGATAGATAATACTTCTGCGATATCGCGGTTCGATTTACCTTGTAACAGGTACTTCATTACCGAGCTCTCTCGGCTTGAAAGCTGTGGTGCCGCTCTTACTTCGCTGGCCACCTGTTTAAACTTAAAGAATGAGTACCCTTTCGATACCGCTTCGATGGCATCTTTCAGTATTTCGTGATTTTCTGATTTACATACATAGCCATCTGCGCCCGAGCGAAATGCCATCTGGCTGTACATTTGGCTTGTTTCAGCAGAGAAGAAAATCACTTTCCCAGCATAACCGTGTGATTTGATGCGTTTATAGAAGTCGAAGCCGTCACAATCGGATAAATTCACATCTAGTATTAGTAATTCGATGTCGCACTCTTTAATTGCTGTCAGTGCTGCTCTCGAAGAAGTGGCTGTAATCACTTCATTGGCGACGCCTAACTCTTCAAGCAGGTATTTAATGGCAACACAAACAAGTGGATGATCGTCAAAGATTAAGCAGTTTAGTCTATTCATTTTTTAGCTCAGTATGGTTATGGCTTCTAAGGGCATAGGTTTATTGATGTAAAAACCTTGGCAAAGGTCGATTCCGTATTCACGCATCACTTTCATCGTCGCCTCGTTTTCAACACCTTCTGCGACAACGTGAATATTTAAGCTTTTTGCTAACGAGCGAATGGCAACGACAATATTTCGTTTTTTGGGATCGCTTTCGACACCGTGTACAAAAGAACGATCGATTTTGAGTTCGTTAAAAGGCAGTTGCGCTAACTTTTCAAACGTAGACGAGCCAGTGCCAAAGTCATCAATAGACACCGTGACACCGTTCATTCGTAGCTTGAGTAGGTTTTTATAAATTGAGGTACTGGCCTGGAACGTATCACGTTCAGTAATTTCTATCGTGATTTGTTCCGGCTCTATATCATTGTCATGGCACAGGGAAAGAAAACGGCTCGCAAACTGCGGATCTTCTAAGTTGGCGTGATCAACATTGATGGATACTTTTTGTGTAAAGCCACGATGTTTGATGTCGTAAATGACATTGTTAAATACCGCATCAAAAAGCGCTTTCGACAGACCACAGCGTTCAACAATTGGCAAAAAATGGAAAGGTGATAACACGCCATAAATGGGATGATACCAGCGCGCAAGAGCCTCATAACCAAGCACCTCGCCACTTTTCGTACTAACCAATGGCTGATAGTAGTTTTTTACTCGCCCCTCATCCAACGCCCAGATAAACTCATGATCATCGACTTCGATCGGTTGAATAAATGTCGCTTTCTTTTGTGTGTCTTGCTGCATTTTGTCAACAATGTCAGCGACTTCAAGTTGATCGTAAGGCTTTTGTAACTTACCAACCACCTCAAAGCTAAAGTCATTGCACATGGCTTTAACCGCTGAAATGATCGTCAAGTCCATCGCACTCACTATGACGACCTTGCCTTGATAGTTTATATCATCAAGCAACTCCATCATGTCGACCCCATCTCTTCCAGGCATCATGATATCGCAGAAGATGACATCAAATTGCGTGGTTTCCGCACACATAATTGCTTTATCTACGCAGTTAAATGGGGCAACAAAAGCACCATGCTTGCGTAAGGCATGGGTTAGCAAAGTGGTTTGAAGGGGATGATCGTCGATCACCATGGCACTAAATGTTCTGTTCATGTATTTCTGTCCAGTTCTGTACGTTCTCGATCTCCTGCTCGATATGTATAATGAGTTCCGCTGCAAATTTATCCAATTCTGTAGCACTGACCTTCTCTGCCTTAATGCAAAGATCGGTTAACACTGAAATGCCTATTGCGCCTACCGCTCCCTTAATCCCGTGAATCACTCGTTTTTTGTCATTGTCTGTGGTCGCTTTCTTCAACTTAGCCACATCCGTCGCCATCGATTGGCGGAACACTTGAGCAATTTCTCTGGCATCTTGTGAGGTAAACTTATCAATCCAGTTTATTGATGGGCTTTTTTCTTTCTGACCTAAAAAAGGAAGCAATATGGCCTTCAATTTATCCAGGTCGTACGGCTTATAAAGCACACTATCCATGCCTAGCTCGTTCGCTTTCTCACTTGCCAGACGGGAATCTTCAGCCGTTACGCCGATAACTGGCAGCGTTTCAAAAACCTGTGAAGATCTCACTCTCTTAACCAACTCGAAGCCATCCATTTCTGGCATATGAAAATCCGTCAGAAGTGCAGAGACTTGTTCGTTCCGCTGCAGATATTCCCATGCTTCACGACCGTTATTGACGATCACGGGTTCAATACCAAGCTCACGCATCTGCATCAAAATAATGCTCTGGTTGATCGGGTTATCTTCCGCGATCAAAACGGTACCCTTAACCCAAGCGATAGATTCTTGGGGTAATTCCGTTGAAATCACATTCTGATGGCTTTGATCAAACAAGCTTAACAGGGTGTCTGGGTACTGAATCTCACGCAATGAAAGACAAATAGGTGCGATTTCATGCTGACTAAACAGAACGCCTTTACAGCGCCCTTGCTGATCTTTTTCAGGGATTAAATTCGCCGTTATGTCAGAAGATTCATTCGGTGTTTTCATATTCCAGATTTCACACCACTGACGAACAGACAGTGGTAATGCTTCACTGTAAGTTAGCTCTGGATAGTACTCGTAGTTGAGTTCACACAAGGTTACCGGTAGCTTCACAACCATCGTCGTTCCCAGACCATATTGAGAGTCAATCGTGAGGTCTCCGCCCATACATTGGATCAAGCGATCGACAATGCTGAGCCCTAGTCCAGTTCCACCATATTTACGCGTAATCGTGTCATCGGCCTGAACAAAAGGATCTAAAACGCCTTTTAACTGGTTTTCTGTCATTCCAATGCCAGTGTCCGCTACTTTTATGGTCAACTGCGACTCATGCAAAATAACGCTAATCGCAATTTCACCCTCAGAGGTAAATTTGACTGCATTAGACAACAGATTAGTGATGATCTGGATGAGTCTTAGTGTGTCAATTTCCACGAGACGGTGTCTGAAAGGCTTCACTGTTACCTTGTAATCCAGCCCTTTATCTAGCGCTTTTGGCTCAAAGCTACGTAAAACGTCGCAAAGCGTTGATAGCAAATCCGTTTGTACTGGTACGACAGTTAACTGCCCCGCTTCCAATTTTGAATAATCCAGAACTTCATCAACCAGGGTATTTAAATGATTTAGCGCTAGCATCGCCTGAGAGATAAGCTCACGGTTTGACGTATCCTCTACCTGACGCTGAAGCAAATCGAGAATGCCATGTGCCGCTGACAATGGCGTTCTCAACTCATGGCTCATGGTTGCTAAAAAGTTTTCACGTGCCCGCACAGCCGTCTGCGCCTTCTCTTGCGCATCGATAAGTGCCTGTTCACGTTCCTTCTGATGCGTAATGTCTTGTACGACAGTAAGGACGAATTTTTTCTTACCACTCGGAGAAGAGATTGATTTTCGCTCTCGGTAGACATGGTTAATGCCTAACTTACACCCCGCCGACGCAACCTCTTCGGTAATGCGTTCTCCTTCAATAACTCTGCTCAGCTCATCTTCGTTATCGACAAGGCGCAGACCCGTCGCACAACTTTGTAGGCTACAGCCTTGGCATTGACCATGTTTGTGGCGGGCGCAGTTACTCATCTCTAAGTGGTTATTCTCGTCATGGATAAATACCAGGCTGTTGATTTCCTGAATAATTTCCATAAGCCACTGCTTTTCTTTTTCTTCATTATTGGCATTCAGCTCGGCTAAATTTACCTTTAACTTCAAATGAGCTAAGACAAAATACGCCACAACTAACAGCACAATAAACGCCACGACGCCTGACACAACGATTCTTGTCATGTGTTCATCGTCATAGCCATAGACTAAATTGAAGTTTCGGTGTGAACGAAGCAGCTTTTCTATTTCGTTTGAATCAATCGTGTCGATGACACTATCGAGCATGTTTTTCAGCTGCGTATTGTGGTTAGACACCGCAAAAGCGATAGAGAATGTCAGTGCGTCATGCTCGTTAATGACTAAACCATCGACCTGGTCCTGAGCAATCAAACTATGGACAATATCATCAGGGACATACGCAATATCTAACTTACCCGATTTCAGATCCATCAATAGCTGCTTGGGATCATCGTAGCGAGAAAAGCGATCATGCTGCCATGAGTCTAAGTGCACTAACCCTTGCTTTTTCAAACTGATTAAAATGCCAAGCTTCGAGCTTTCGGTCACATCGACATTGCGCTCTTCCGTTCGGATAGACACGAAGTTGTTACGCATAAAGGGCTTTGTCACCAACCAGTCAGAAACCGGTGCATCATCAACATAAGCCACAGGGACAAGATCAGAGTTAAAAGCGGTCAAGCCACTGCTTAAGCTCGTTTTTGGCTTAACAAATTTAAATGATAAGCCAGTTCGGGATTGAATTAACTCGATGAAGTCCGGAAGAAAACCATCCAGATGATCAGAGTGAGCATTCTTAAATAAAAACGGATACGCTTCTTCGCTGCTGCTGTAAGTAATCTTGTGCTCAACACCTAAATGCTTACGATACTCAACTAATAGCTTGTCGTTGATGTGGTAAGGGTTCTGGGAAGCAACAGAACGAATATTTTTCCCGCTCTTTTCCCAACTTAGAATCTTATTGATCTGATTAATAAGGTCCTGATTTTCAGGCGAAGTAATGAAACTCACGTCTTCATAATTCAGCCATTCTGGTATGTCTACCAAACCTTTAACGATATTGTGCTGATCAAGATATTGGTTGATCGCGACATAAGTAGAAATGAGTGCATTCGCTTGACCAGAACGGACCTTTTCAAAGGCTTCTAATCGCGTTCTGGCATAACTGATGTTGTCGAACCCCTGAGATTTAAGGTTGTGACAATATGAGCTGCCTTCAACACAAACCCAGTGAATTTCCTGATTTGATCGTTGCTTAAGGCTGGCATCTTGATACCAAACTGCAATGGTGCTTGAAAAGAATGGCTGCGAAAACAGGAAGCGACCTTCCCGTGCACTTGTTTTGCTAAACCCAACTGCGCCATCGATGACACCGCTCTCTACGTCAGCTAACAAAGGAGGAATATGCTTGTAAGGACGAAGCTCTAGTTTGAAGTTAAGCGCTTTTGAAATGTTGGTCAGGTAATCAAGGTTGATGTCATAGAAAGGACCAATACTATCAAGCATTGAGTCTCCGGCGTTGTGCTGCGTAATCACGCCAACAACCACCGTGTCTTTTTGCTCTTTAATCGTTGAGTCCGCAGGTGCATTAAAAGAAACCGCAACGCTAAATAATGTAACGGATAGCAAGAATAGTTTTCTTAAAATGCTCAACATAAAGACTTCCTCTGATTGGGAAGTCAGATTAATCTGAGAGGCTCAAAAGTCAAATATCAACACCACAACAAAACACATATATTCTATTGATATATAAAGATTATTTTAAAATTAGTAAGTACATTCCTACAGAATCTTCCACCTTTGACTACATTCTTTTTGCGCTCAATATCTCAGCAAATAATATTAACCAGATTGCATCTTACATTTGTAAAGATGAGGATGAATAACTGTAAGCTCAAATATTCGGCACTTAATACTGAGTAAACGGTTTTTCGCCATCATCTTGAGTGCTTAATGGTATTACGTGATAAACTACACGATTAACAGCAGAATGAAGCTCAACTCTGCGGTACATAGGAAAGATACTTACAACTTCCAGTATACTGGCCATATCAAAGCGTTCCGCCAAGTATTCAGGTTAGTAACCGTACCCCGTATGAGCACAGAATTTAAGGTAGTAACTCAAATGGTTAATAACTCAATCCAGTGGTTTCCTGGCCACATGCACAAAGCACGTAAAGAGATCGAAGAAGCGATCCCACAAGTGGATGTGATCATCGAAGTACTGGATGCCCGTATTCCTTTTAGTAGCGAAAACCCTTTGATTTCTCAGATTCGTGGTGACAAGCCGGTCGTTAAGGTATTGAACAAACGCGATTTGGCAGACCCAGAAATGACTCAGCTCTGGATTGATCACCTTGAGCAAGAACAGAATGTGAAAGCGATGGCTATCACAACGTCTGAGCCTCAGGAAGTTCATAAAATTATGGAACTTTGCCGTAAACTTGCACCTCACCGCGAAGAAATCGGCAAAAACATTCGTACCATGATCATGGGCATTCCAAACGTTGGTAAATCAACCATCATCAATACGCTTGCAGGTCGTACGATCGCCGTAACGGGTAACCAACCTGCGGTAACGCGTCGTCAACAACGTATCAACCTTCAAAACGGTATTGTTCTATCTGACACGCCAGGAATTTTATGGCCAAAAGTAGAAAACCCGCACAGTGGTTTTCGTCTTGCTGCAACAGGTGCCGTGAAAGATACCGCGATGGAATATGATGAAGTGGCATTTTACACCATCGAATACTTAGCCGCTCAATACCCTGAGAAGCTGAAACAACGTTATCAAATTGAAGAACTTCCAGAATCTGATATCGAAATCATGGAAGAGATTGGTCGTCGTCGAGGCGCGTTACGTGCAGGTGGCCGCGTTGATCTGCACAAAGTATCTGAAATTCTGCTTCATGAGTTACGTCAGGGAACATTAGGCCAAATCACTTTAGAACGTCCAGAAATGATTACGCAAGAGCTTATCGAAGTGGAAGTTGAAACCGCGCGTAAAGAAGAAGAAAAAGCCAAACGTAAAGAAGAACGACGTAAACGCTACTTGCGTAACAAGCGTTAATTCCACTCTTTAAACCCTATACCGAAAAGCTCAGCCTAATGCTGAGCTTTTTATACCAATCTGGATAAGTAGATGGTCTTTTAATTACGCTGGAAAAATCACTTAGAGCAAGGCATAGATTGCAGTAACTAGTTATTCTAATTTCAAAATCTACAACGCAGCTATCAGCGATTTTACCTAGCAAGAATGATTAAATACTTATTTAGATTGGTATTATACCCAACTAGCTATTTTATCGAGTAAGCGGCTTTTATCGGCTGGTTTCACAATGAAATCAGACATACCGGAAGAGTCAATTTTATCCAAAGTAATGCCTGTGCTATCTCCTGTATAAGCAATAATAGGGACCGACGCATAACGCTTGTTAGAGTTTCGGATCACTCTTGATGCTTCAATCCCATCCATCACTGGCATTTCAATGTCCATGAGAATCACATCGATACTCTCTGTTTCTAACGCTTCGACCGCTTGTTGTCCGTCTTCTTTCTGAATGACATCAAACCCCTGCTTTTCCAACAATATAGCGGTAAACTTTCGTAGTGACTCGTTGTCATCGACCACCATAATTGTGTGTCGGTCCGGGTGCACCGACGGCACGGTTTCACTGTTGTTTGATGAGACCGTGGTATCGTGTGGCTCAAAAAGAATTTGGTCAATGGTATTTGCTGTATTAAGCAACCACGCTTGCGTTTCCACCCATATCGGTTCATTAACTGGCTGATATTCTTTGGGAACTGGATGACGCTCAAATAAGTAAACGATGCGTGCTTCGCGGTAGGCGAACAAGGATTCAAATTGCTGGAGTTGTTCAACAGCGCGGTCTAAGCTATGTAAATCAATAAAAATCGCATCGTAATCACAATCATTTTGCTTGTGATCAAGTGCTTCATTTACTTGCATGCACTTCAGCGAAAAACCCATTTGGCTGCTCGTCTCATAACCTCTGGAGAGAAGTATGTCCTGATTCGACACAACAAGAACCTTCTTCAACATAGTGAGTTCTTGTTTGATCTTTGTGACAACGTCAGAGTTTAAGCGCGGAAAGCTCAAAGTAAACTGAGACCACTCACCGAGAACGGACTTCGCCTCAATGCTACCGCCAAATGAGGACATCACCTTTTTACAGAATGGCAACCCGAGACCATAGCTTTTTGATTTTCCAGTGGTGTAAAAGTCCTGAAAAATATTGGGAATTACATCAGACGCGATACCTGCACCATTATCCGTCACAATGATTTTATTTACCGACTCTTCAGTTTTTAGCTCTACGAGAATATGAAAGTCTTCGGAGCTACGGTGATGAAAAGAATTCTTCAAAAGGTTGTACATAATATATTGAAGCAGTGTATCACTACCTAAGAAGCAGAATTCGTCCCGCACATCCAGAGAAATAACGCGTTTGTCTGTCGAACGCTCATAGCTGAAACTGTCTATCGCCTGCTCTACAACATCACGAGAGGAATACTTTTTGAAAGTGGAACGCGAAATACGATTTTCATCAATAGAAGTAAGCAATAGATCAATCGTCTCATTCGCTGAATGAATAATGCTCTTGGCGTCTTGACTAACTTCATCTAGCAGCGCGATATCTTTACCCGTCATAAGATATTGATCGCTATCGACCATTTGCTTACCTGGCAATATAGAACGAATCAGCTCTATAGACGTTGAAAGACCACTAAGAGGGTTGCGCATTTCATGAGCGATGCCTGCACCAAAATATTTAGCTAATGACACTTTTGATTCATGTTCAACTTGGTTTCGCACATAGAACATATTGCCAAAAACATAGATAAACAAAAAGATAGGAACATGTGCCCAATCCATTGCAATGTCAATTTGGAAACCTTTTGATACCCAGGCAAAAAACGTCGCTAGCGCAACTCCAGTAAAGGTCTGTGCAAACATGACTCTGGTGACATGTACTAACAAAATGTGCAGGAAGATCGCACACATGAACGACATCACCCAAACTTCGGACCAGTCATTCATCAACAACATATAGAAGAAGAAAAATGGCAAGCAGAGTGTGATGGTAACCTGGTAATAAATGGGAATGTAACGGTGCCAAGCCGAAGGAAATCGATTTCTGAAGATAATGCCTAAGAATAATAGTGAGCAGAACAAACGCAGCGGTAAGTTTTCATACGCTTGTGGGAACAGCACTTCCCAAACCACGTAATATAGAGGGAAACCAATAAAACCTAGCCAGCCAACAAGTGTGAGGTTGGGCTCTGCGTACTGATAGACTTTACGCATCGCATCCATATAACTCAACTTACCTGCTTTACTCTGATGTTCCATATCTGTCATTGATTATCATTGTTATTATCTTTTTAGGCGGGTGATTATATAGTACTCAACGACGATAAACAGTATGGAATGGTATAAATATTAAACAACCTTGCTCTTGCCCAACAAAAAGAGCAGCGACCTGCTGCTCTTTATGCATATGACATCATAAGATAACGCGATAACTACGAATAGACAACATGGTCCTCAATGCCATTTACCAAAGCTTGCGCACTCGGCCAACTAAACACTTTTTCCATCACTTCCGTGCCTCCCGGTGCGCGCCAAATACGCTCCTGGCACTCTCGCCCACCAATATGGCGATAAAATTCAATTGCTGAAGTATTTTGTGAAACGACTTCCAGATATAAGCCACTGTCTTTGAAGAATTGTTGCTGCCATTCAGCGGCGGCAAGTAAGAGTTGTTTTCCGATACCACGGCTACGAAACGCGTCATCGACATGCAATGCATCAATAAAAGTTCCACGCTCAAAATCATGGTTACCAAAGATGCAAACAAAGCCAATTAAAAGACCACCCTCTTCTGCAAGTACAATGTGCTGATTAAACGGAGGGTTGGTAAGACGGGTCTGCCAAATCAGCATTTTATCATCCAAAGCATCTTTGTCTAAATAACTGCTACTGAGGATGCCTTGATAGTGACGTTTCCAACTCTCTGCATGCAGATGCGCGATGCGCTCGTAGTCCTTATATTCCGCTAGTCGTAAATCCATTACGTATTCCTATATTCTTATAAATCCTGCTGTTCTGCCATAATTTGGTCTTTTTCACTATTTTAGACCTTATTTACTGGTAGATTTTCCATAGCTTAAGCCAAAGCTCATTTTTTAATACTACTCATTATTTAATTAAAAGCAAAATATGCCGACCAGTTTATCGAGAATACACTACAAGAATCATCACATTTGTATAACTTCAATTTGACTTACACGTGTACGCTGATATTCTAGCGCACAGTTGTTAGCTCAAAGTCAGGAAAACACTGTGACTCAAAACAGACCACCTATTATCTGGTTGAATATATTAATATTTTCGGCCAGCTTCGTTCTTACTTTCATTGTTGCACCTTGGTATGCCTACCGCTTTGGGTTGGGCTGGGAACATTTGATTTGGGGCATTATTGCGTTCAGTTTTACCAACTTGTCGATTACTGCGGGATATCATCGCCTTTGGAGCCACAAAACGTATGAGGCTCATCCAATTTTACGTTTCGTATTTGCTATAGGCGGTGCGTTTTCTCTACAAAACAGTGCATTACATTGGTCGTCCGATCACCGTGTCCATCACAAACACGTGGATAACAACGATAAAGATCCCTATTCAGCTAAGCGTGGCTTCTGGTACTCACACATTGGCTGGATGCTACGTGATTACAATAAGTCCAAGCAAAATGAATACACTAACTGTCGTGATCTGAAACGCGACAAGATTGTGATGTGGCAACACGACTACTATGTCCCACTTGCGCTAGTGACAAATATCGGCTTTCCCGTTGCCTTGGGACTTATTTATGGTGATGTATGGGGAATGCTACTGGTTGTGGGCGCAGTTCGCTTATTTATGAGCCACCACACGACCTTTTTTATCAATTCATTGGCTCATGTTTGGGGTAAACAGACGTTTACTGACAAAAATACAGCGCGTGATAATGGAATCCTGGCCTTTTTTACCTTTGGCGAGGGTTACCATAATTTTCATCACATCTTTGAGAATGACTACCGTAACGGCGTATATTGGTGGCATTACGACCCAACCAAATGGCTGATTAAATCTTGCTCTTGGTTAGGGTTAACCTCGAAATTACGTACAACGCCGACTTTCAGAATAGAAAAAGCGCGGGCGACCCAATTGTTGAAGACAACTAAAGAAAAGCTAGAATCAAGACCGAATACACAACCGATTCTCGATCAACTTCAGCAAGAGTTTGATTCTCTCGTTCATCATATGCAGGAGTACTATGAGGTTCGAAAAGAGCTGTTCAGTCAAAAGACCGCAGACGTCGTGAAAAAGTATGAATACTCACTCTGCAAATTGAAGTATCAGCAGATCAAAGCCGAGTTTGAAAGACAACAGCAGAGCTGGAATCTCATGGTTCGTCAATACGCATAACCTTATCCCGACCATCTGTTAAAAGCTCCGATTCATCGGGGCTTTTGCTTCTTATATCCCTCTTAATTCACAATCCGCTTTCAACTGCCTTTTTTGAAAATTTTCTGGACACTACGCCGTTTTAATTGCAAATCAACCTCAGTGTTTTGTTTCTTTGTTAACCATGAAATTCAGCATATATCACCTATTAATCCATAATTAAACAAAATAATAAATCGTCGTTACTTATTAAATTATAATTTGTTTTAGATCATGTAAGTCCCAGATTCAACTCGTGCCACAGACCAGAATTCTGTACATTCTCTGTCATAAATTGACACAGTTTCATCCTTTTTTTATTACATCTGGAGACACTTATGCTAGAGCTCTTAATTGGCTTAATAGTGACCATTGCCGTGGGCTACTTTATTGTCAAAGGTTATAAAGCAGCCGGCGTGCTTTTAACTGCAGGTATTGGTTTACTTCTCATGACTGGCTTTTTAGGCCACCAAGTTCTGCCATCAAGCATCACTTCAACAGGAAACATGGTAACGGACTCATTAGAATACGTTAAATACATGCTTCAGTACCGTGGTGGTGGCTTAGGCATGCAGATTATGCTGCTTTGTGGTTTTGCGTCTTACATGACACACATCGGTGCCAACAACGTAGTAGTAAAACAGTTCTCGAAACCACTTTCTGTCATTAAGTCTCCTTATGTTCTTTTAGTTGCAGCGTACATCGTGGCTTGTTTGATGTCTCTAGCAGTAAGCTCAGCGACTGGTTTAGGTGTACTTTTGATGGCAACGCTATTCCCGATGATGGTAGCGATGGGTATCTCGCGCCCAGCAGCCGTTGCAGTCTGTGCGTCACCAGCCGCGATCATTCTTTCTCCGACTTCAGGCGATGTGGTTATCGCTGCAGAGAAATCAGGACTGGCTCTTGATGTATTTGCTGTGCAAACCGTTCTACCTGTATCGATTTGCGCCATCATCGTCATGGCTGCGGCTGCTTTCTTCTGGAACAAGTATCTGGATAAGAAAGAAAATACGCCAATGGAAAAAATTGATGTATCAGAAATCAAAGCTGATGCACCGGCGTTTTACGCAGCACTGCCGTTTTTGCCAATCTTCGGTGTCTTTCTTTTCAATGGCCGTACCATCCCAGGCTTAAGTCTGGATATCTATACCATCGTGGTTGGCTCTATTTTCTTGGGTGCGATTATTCATTACGTTGTAAACAAGTTTGACGGCAAAAAGTCTCTGGAAGATCTGGACTCTTGTTATGAAGGTATGGCCGACGCGTTTAAAGGCGTAGTAATGCTGTTGGTTGCTGCTGGTGTATTTGCGCAAGGTCTGATGTCTATTGGCGCAATTGATAACCTACTTCACCTAGCGGATCAGGCTGGTGCTGGTGGCATTGCTCTTATGCTGATTTTGACAGCCCTAACTGTTGCAGCAGCCATTGCTACAGGCTCTGGTAACGCACCATTCTATGCTTTCGTTGAGCTTGCTCCTTCACTGGCAGCGAAAATGGGCCTGAACCCTGCGTTCTTAATCATCCCAATGCTGCAAGCATCGAATCTAGGTCGCACGATTTCTCCGGTATCAGGCGTCATCGTAGCCACATCTGGCATGGCGAAAATAAGCCCATTCGAAGTGGTTAAACGTACCTCTGTACCTGTACTGGCAGGCTTGGTAACAGTAATCATAGGCACAATGGTACTGGTACCAATGAGTGCTTAGTACGTCTGGTGACAACATCTAGTTTCAAAAATCACAAAGGCCCGATGCAACGTCGGGCCTTCTCATTTATAGCAGTGTTACTCCAGTCTTCTATTACCTCTTCCCTGTCTTTCCAATCACTCTCACAACTTATTAACATTATTCAACACGTGACATATTTCGCGTATGTGTAACGGTATTCGCGTTAGAGTTTGCTTGTTGTGTCAGCAGCTTATATAAAAACCTAACTTACTCGAAACTTGGAACTGATTATGACTGCACTGATCGTCTTTATTGTTATTGTTCTACTTATCGCGGCATACGCCATTAGCATCTACAACAAACTGGTGACTCTGCGAAACCGATTCAAAAACAGCTTTGCTCAAATCGAAGTTCAACTCAAACGCCGCTACGACCTAATTCCAAATTTAGTCAACACCGCAAAAGGCTATATGGAGCATGAGAAAGAGACATTCAAACGTGTAATTCAAGCACGAAACCAAGCATTATCTGGTCTTAAGGCAGCGAGTGAAGCGCCAGACAGCGATGCTGCGATAAGCCAACTTAGCCAAGCGGAAGGCATGTTACAAAGCGCTCTAGGTAAACTTAATGTTGTAGTTGAAGCTTACCCAGAGCTAAAAGCCAATGAGACGATGAGCCAACTGCAAGAAGAGTTGACCAGTACAGAAAATAAAGTCGCGTTTGCACGTCAGGCATTTAATGATTCAGTAACCAGCTATAACATCTACAAACAAACTTTCCCTCCCGTCATTTTTGCCAACATGTTTGGATTTCAGGACGGTAAATTGCTCGAGTTTGCTGATAGCGAAGCCATCCAAGAAGCGCCGAAGGTTGAGTTTTAATGGATTTTTTTCACCATCAAGATACTGCACGTCAGCGAACCGGGCTTTTGGTCATGCTGTTTGTGTTGGCAATATTAGCCATCACCAGTCTGGTTAGTATTGTATCGATTGGTATCTATTTTGGCACCACTGGTAAGCCATTTGATACCCAAAACGTCATAACTTATGGTTTGTTAAGCTTTGCCGGAGTAACGTTAGTTGTCTTCGTTAGTTCATTCATTCGGCTTAGCGAGCTAAGTTCAAATGGTGGACGCGGAGTGGCAGAAAGTATTGGTGGCAAACTTATTTCGCCAGATACGTTAGATTCGAAGCACAGGCAACTGCTTAATGTCGTTGAAGAGATGGCAATTGCTTCAGGCATTCCTGTTCCTTCTGTCTACTTGATGGCAGAAGAACAAGGAATTAACGCTTTTGCCGCAGGTATGAGTATCGATGACGCTGTCATTGGCGTAACCCAGGGAGCCCTTGATAGCTTTAATCGTGATGAACTTCAGGGCGTCATCGCTCATGAATTTAGCCATATCCTGAATGGCGACATGCGCCTCAACACTCGACTGATTGGTGTCTTATTCGGCATTACGTGTATCGCTCATTTTGGCCACTTAGTACTGGATAATTCTCACCGTACATCTCGTGGACTTTCACGTAGCTCTTCAGATTCCAGCAAAGGTTATGCCGCCATTCTACTGATCGCTATCGTCTGTCTGATACTGGGTTGGTTAGGCACACTGTTTGGTTCTATGATAAAAGCCGCGATCTCTCGTCAGCGTGAATTTTTAGCCGACGCGAGTGCCGTTCAGTTTACGCGTAACGATCAGGGAATAGCAGGCGCACTCAAAAAAATTGGCAGCAATTCTCACGGATCGACACTTGATACCAAAGCAAGTGACGAAATGAGTCATATGATGTTTGGACAAAGTAAGCTCTCCGGATTTTCTGGTTTGTTTGCAACTCACCCACCGCTTGATGAAAGAATTCGCCGTATTGAGCCTAACTGGGATGGAAACTATTCGCACCTGACTGACAATAGCAGTGCCACTTTTACTGGTGCTCAAATAAGCGGATTTGCGGAAAACGCACCACTAACTCCCAACAAGCCAGATACAGCGCCCGTTCAGTTCAATGACGCAGGCCAGCGGTTAATTGAACAACTACCTTCAGAACTTGTGGACCTTGCTCGTGAGCCCTACAGCGCACGCTTCATTACTTTCCTTATCATCTTCGATGGCAGTGATATTCAACGAGAGATGATAAAATGTCACATACCGCCTTCCTCTCAAACGAAGCTACTCCTTTGGCTCGATTACGATATACCGCTTCATCTCCGCTTTCCTTTGCTTGAATTAGCAATACCCGCCCTTAAATCCCTTAGCGAAGGTCAGCGGAATAGACTTTGTGAAGTGCTGCGTGATCTTTCTCAAACTGATAATGATTACTCGCTGGAAGAATGGTGCGTGATCAACTTGCTGGAAAAACAGTTACTTGTTTCTTTTGGGAATACGAAGCAGAAAAAAACATTAAAACAGCTAAAAGAAAGTGTGTTTTGGTTGCTCAGGGAACTGGCTTGGGTTAGCCACTCCCAACAGGATCATGCACAACGCGCGTACCACTCTGCGCTCGCTTGTTTGGGGTTTCCTAAACATGATTTAGAAAAAGCGAATAACAACTGGAGTTTGAGCCGTGCTGCGTTAGAACTGCTACTGCAGTTAAAACCAAAAGAACGAGAAAGGTTTGTTAAGGCATGCCGACTCGCAATCGAGTCTGATGGTGAAGTTACGGTCGCAGAAGGTGAGCTTTATCGCGTTGTGGCTTGCTTCCTTGAAGTACCAGAACCGCCACTAACAATATCTGGTTAGAAACGTATCTTTGTTTTTCGCCTTTAATACAAAAAGCAAAACGCCAGCGAATTATCGCTGGCGTTTTTCTAACATTATCTTTTTTACGCGGCTTTAAAGCGCTCTGGAACTCGTGTAACGCTTTGGCGGTAACTAAACCACAGATACGTTACTGCCAGAGAGAAGAAGAAGTAAGACAACGCAAACACTATAGGCGAAGTAATCAGTTCCGCAGACATACCCCACATTACACCAGTAACGGTAATTGCCAATTTAGACAGCATGCCACAGATCAACAAGAACAGCGCAAGTTGCGGGAAGCGAGAGCTACGAAAAGCGAAAAAGTAGCAGCTACCAACAGCCAAGGAAGCGATAGAAAGACCTAACATAAATGAATGGAAATGCTCTGCCGATGCCACACCTGCAGAAACAGAAGCGAAAAGCACTAGGAACAGTTTCATAAGTTACCTCACAATAAATCGAAAAAAGCATCCCTTCATAAATGAAAACTCATTTTTCGCTATATTCTGCTCATTTTGCATGCTATTACAAGCACATTTTTTGCTCGCTTTATGTACAACCCACCCAACCAAATAACCTTATTACAAAAGGTTAACAACTTAATTCTTATAAATCCTTTGTATCCAATACTTAGCTTTAGAAGCTCTCATTTTAGGCAATCTTGTCACAAAGTGTTAACACAGAAATGTTTCGTAACTTTTCTCTAAAAATGTGAACTAAATTTCTAAGTTCAACATGTTCACCTAATTTCTTTACAGCATCAAACAAGACAACGACACCACCCAACCCCATTAACGAGTTATTTACATCTATCGCCGTAGAGGTGCACATGGTTTTATAGATTCAAATAAATTTTAAAACTAACCTCAAAAAGAGATTCCAATCACATATTTATTGGTTATAATCCGCGCCAATTGCGTCAAATGTTGAAAAACGCAAACTTATTTTTATAAAAAACACCTTTAAACCCACCACTCTTTAATGCTGGAGAGAAGGAATTCCAAATGCTGATTGTCAGCGATTGGTTCCATACTCCCGACAAAGAGTTAACCGAGAGAAAAAATGAGTAAGATTGATAAAGCGATGCGCATCCTGCTAGCAGGTTTCTGCATCAACCTTTGTCTTGGCATCCTATATGCCTGGAGTGTATTCAATAAGGCACTGGTAACTGAGTCCGGTTGGACAGCTGCAGAAGCTTCTGCACCGTACGCGACTGCAACCATCACTTTCTCTATCTGTCTTCTTGTTGCAGGCATCCTACAAGACCGCATGGGTCCACGTTTGATCCTTATTCTTGGTACGGTTCTAACAGGTTTGGGCATGATCGCATCTGGCTTTGTTGACTCACCTTTGATGCTGAACATCACTTTCGGTGTGATCACTGGTGCTGGTATCGGCTTTGGTTACGCATGTTTATCACCTTCTGCAATGAAGTGGTTCCACGCCTCTAAGAAAGGTATGGTTAACGGAATCATCGCAGCAGGTTTTGGTCTGGCAGCTATTTACCTAGCGCCTGTAACATCTGCATTGATCGAAAGCCTGGGCATCCAAACCAGCTTTATGATTCTTGGTGTTGGTGTCCTAGTGATTGCCGTTCCACTTGCAGCAACCATTAACAACCCACCAGCCGATTACACGCCAGCAGAGCCTAAAGTAAAAGAAGGCCAAGCACCTAAAGCGCTTAAAAAGTCTGACGATTTAACCTGGAAAGCGATGCTGAAAACGCCACAGTTCTACTCACTATGGATCATGTATGCGTTTGCAGCTTCTGTTGGTCTTATGATCATCGGTAACATCACGACAATTGCAAGTGTTCAAGCTAACCTGCCTAACGCGGTTTACCTGGCGTCTATTCTTGCAGTATTCAACTCAGGTGGTCGTGTTGTTGCTGGTATGCTTGCAGACAAAATTGGTGGCGTTCGCACGCTTCTGCTTGCTTTCATCCTGCAAGGCGTCAACATGGCGTTGTTCGCAACGTTCGATTCAGAGTTTACCCTAATCATTGGTACCGCTATCGCAGCAGTTGGTTACGGCACACTTCTGGCTGTATTCCCTACTCTTACAGCAGAATTCTACGGTCTGAAAAATTACGGTACTAACTATGGTGTGCTATACACAGCATGGGGTATTGGTGGCGCTATTGGTGCAGCTGTAGTTGGTTACTCAATGACGAATGGCGAAGGTTACACTCTGGCTTACACCGTTTCTGCAGCAATGATGGCAGTATGTATCGTATTAGCGTTCATCACTAAGCCACTAACTGAAGCAAAAGTTGCGAAGCTCAAAATCGCATAATTGTGGATTGATTTGATGATGAAAAGGCTTAACCTATTGGTTAAGCTTTTTTGTTATCGGTATAAAAATCCTGTCGAATTATGCAAAAACCTGTCGAACTTGCACCAGATTACTATTTAGATAATTTCCTCAAACTAACCCAACATGCTACGCATTGGTACAGTGACTTATTACTAGAGGAAGAGCACCATTGGCTCACAACATTCGAGCAACTTGGCAAACCATCACAATGCCTATTAGTGCGACTATACAGCCGTAAAGGGTGTTGGTTTCGCAGTGATAAACTCAATTATCAGGAAATTCCCTCTCTTCACCAAACCCTGTCAGAGCTCGAACAATCGGAACTTATTGAGCTATCCCCTGCGCTTTCTCACCAAGAGTTGGCGACTCACTTACTGACCAAGTCAGAAATCTCTGCGCTTTACCCTGAGCTACCTAAATCACTGAAAAAAGACAATCTCGTTGAGTGTTTAAGCAATACTGAGTTCAACCAGTTTGATTTACTAGAATTTTCTGTGATCCGGCTGAATGCCGCTCATATGATTGATGTCTTGCTCACGTTATTCTTCGCCAATACTCATCAGGATTTAAGCCAGTTCGTACTCGATGATCTTGGCTTGCATCAGTTCGAACACTATCAGTTAAGCAAAGAGCGCCGATTTTTTGATTCGCGAGAGCAAATTGATAGATTGATTGAACTCAGTCAACTCTCAAACCTGTACTGGCAATTTGATCGTAAAGATAAGACCAACCTTGATCTGCTCATTGAAGCCATGCCAGACGCAGTCAAGCACGACTACGTGGACAGAAAGCGTGAACACATGCTTAACGACATAGCCAGAGACTACGAGCGTATCAATGAACTTGAGATCGCACTGGCGCTTTTTGATCAAACCCACCTCCCACCGAGTAGAGAACGCCGCGCACGCATTTATGATAAATTGGAGCAAAACACGCGATTGAGTGACATTGTCACAAGTATGTTAGAAGCACCTATCAATGCCTCCGAGTTTGAAGTGGCACAAAAGCTAGAACAACGCGTAAAGCGAAAACTTGGACAAAAGGTACCAAGAACACCCAAGCCACAGTGCGATGAACATCGTCTTGAACTGGATTTATCACAACAACGTGTCGAACTTGTCACCAAGGAACACTTTGAAAAATTGGGCTGGCAAGTATTTTATGCAGAGAATACGTTGCTCAATGCATTGTTTGGTTTAACCTTCTGGGACGCCATTTTTGCTCCCGTAGAAGGCGCTTTTATAAACGCCTACCAACATCGCCCACTCGATTTGTATCACAGTGACTTTGCTTCTAAACGCGAACAGTTAATCACATCCGCGTTCAATAACCTCGAAACTGGAAATACAAAACAGTTAATAGAAAAATACGATGCCAAGATTGGGATAAGCAATCCGTTCGTTCATTGGGGCGCGGTAAGTAAAGCGCTTATCGAACATGCACTCACAACCATTCCGACGTCAATGCTAGTCGATCTATTAAGCGTCCAACTCCGTGATCTCAAACTCTACCGTAACGGTATGCCGGACCTAATTGCATTTAAGGGAGATCAATTTGAATGGATAGAAGTGAAAGGCCCTGGTGATAAACTGCAAGACAATCAATGGCGCTGGATTAAAGAGTTTAACCGACTTAAGGTACCGTTTTCAGTCTGTTACGTGACTGCCAAAACAACCACATAGTGAGGATAATAAGGGGATTATCCAGATGTACCAACACACGGACAGTCACTCGGTAGAACTAACTGAATGCTTTGAGGTAACACTTCGAAACGTATTTTACGCGAGCGATATGGCTCCCCATCTAAATTCAGAGGTAATGGATTTGGGAAGTCAATTTCCAACCAGCTTGTCCGTGTGTGCTTAACGAACTCGCCTGTAATCCTTGGGTTATTGATCTCTTCGATCACTTTAGGCAAGTCATGAGGTAAGAATGGACAAACCAGCGTTAAATCCATTAAACCATCATCAATCATCGCGTTGGGAGCCAACGACTGGCCGCCGCCCGCCAAACGGCCATTGCAGAATGCACCGAGTAATATCCCACCTTCGTAGCTTCCGTCATCGACCGTGATGGTTCCATCGTACGGTTTAAAGCCCAAAGCTTTTACCACACCTGTCAGAGTATAAGCTCCGCCACCTAAAAAATTCTTCAATTCGACTGGTGTTTCAGTGGTAATTTCGGCACCAAACCCTGCCGTAGCGACATTGATAAAGTAACGATCATTCGCTTTTACACAATCAACAGAAACGGATTGTCCTTTCACAGCCAAATGCAAGGCGTCAGAAATAGAAACAGGAATACGATTGGCAGTAGCAAAGTCATTGGCGGTGCCAAGTGGAATTATCGCCAGTTCAGGCCGCTGGTCGTCTTCAATTTGAGCAATCGCCGAAACTGCTTCATTGATCGTCCCATCGCCGCCAGCAACAACAATACGCGTAATCCCTTCATTTACGGCTTCCTTAACTAAACGCGACATGTCTTGAGATTCCCAAGTCACACGAACTTGCACGTCGACGCCTTGCTCGCGCGTCTCCATAATTGCGTTTCTTAGCTCGGGTATGCCAGCCTTTTTGCCGTTTAGTATCGCTCGTATTGTTTTCATTGAAATCCGTCTCTGTGGCTTAGTAGCGTTTCTTACTGCTCGGTACTTTCGAGAGTGTAGACAAAAACTCCCTACTTAAAACGGTTAAAGTGGTCTGTTTGATAAATAACTAAGATTTACCCAAATACGGCGTCAAAAACGCACTCACTTCCTCACCGCAAACTCCGACTTCTACTTCAACACCAGCTTGCTCTAAGATAGAGATACCACGGCCGCTGTTGCGAGGATCGGGATCGAGCATGGCAACGACAACCTTTTTGATGCCAGTATTTACCAATGTCACCGCACAGGCAGGCGTTCTTCCAACAAACGAACAAGGCTCAAGTGTCACATAAGCGGTGACCTGCTCTAACGTTCCCTTGTATCCATTCAACGCTTCCACTTCGGCATGATTTCCACCGATAGCCTGAGTGTAGCCCTCGGAGACGATCTGACCGTCTTTAACTAAAACACAGCCTACTGGGGGATTAGGTTGACACGCTGGTAGTGCATTTCGAGAAATCTCCAACGCACGGCGCATAAATTCTTGGCTCATGTAACATCTATTCTTTAATGAAAAACAAAGGACTATAGTAGCGCTCAGCTTTATTCAATTCCATCTCTTTGCTTTAACTTATCCAATTGAGGTAAAGCTTTTGGTATGCGAAGTTTAAGATGATTTTGTTTCGTCTGAATTTTGCGCCACATCGACTTGATCAGGCTAGAACTGCGTTCTCCACTTTGCATTCGAGATGAGCTTTTCTGCCATGAGTCACTGGAATCTGCATGGCGCATCTCCAATTCAGAAGTGTTCACTCGTAACTGCCTGTAAAGGGCGGCTCTCGCCTCTCCCCAGCGATTTTCTTTGAGTAATCGATGCAAGTTCAGCCATGGTGGAATTGGCCTTGAACGGTAATAACGCTTGATGGCTAGAAGGAAAACAAACCCCAAAACCAAAGTGCTCACCAGACCGATAATCCAGACGAAATAGGCTTTAACAAACGACTTTAACGTATGTTTTGCTTGAAATGATTGTCCTTCAATCACGATGCTTTCTAGCTGCTGCGTTTCGCTGTTCCACCATTGGAACTCATAAGCAGGTAACGAGAACTCTCCGCCCTGCTGAATCACATACACACTTTCTTCAGTTTGGGTAGATTGATAGTCTCCACGCGTTTGTGTATCGGTAAGCTGATGAGGCTGCAAGTAAGTTTGATAACTATCGTTAGACTCACCTTTTAGCAGGTCAGGTAGTAACACCGACAAGCTGTCCTGTGCGGTTATCGTTACTTTTCGCGTGATCGCATCGCCAACTTTTAGCGGTTCAGAAGACGTTTCCCACTCTTGATTTACGTCGACATGTGTCGCAGTAAACCACTGGGTATTGTCGCTCAATAAGCCAGACGGTAACGATGCTGAAAACTGAATTGGCTGCGTGTAAAGGGTTCCTGAGACGTTTTTTCCATCAGGCGCTGAAACCTGAACCCTCACAGCAATCGGAGGAACGACAAAATCACCCGATACTTGAGGATACAACGTCACTTCCCAACGTTGGCGCGACCAGGTTTGCCCACCTTTTCTCTCAGTGAAATTGGTTGCCAGTTGGTTACGTTGTTTGGCAATAACATCCGGAATTTCTACAGAGCCAACTCGCGTTCCGCCAGTAAACCAGCGTGGCGTCGCCACCTCTATAGTCAGAATGACTTGCTCGTTGACACTGAAGGTGGGTGAGTTACGATTTTCTTCGTTAATTGTCGCTTTACCAACCCACGCTTTTATCTCCACATCATGATTGCGCTGTAACTGATTGATATCTTGTGCACTCACCAAACCGCTTGTACAGAAACTGGTCAACACTATGAAAAAGCAAGGCAGGTAGCGGCTCATAACGCGTCGAAATAGCTCCATCATTGCGTTATTTCCTCGTTATCATTACCACGTTCATCAGTAGTACCACTCGCTGTCGGCGAGTTGAGTTGAATTTGAAATTTTGCACGCAGAAAGTCCCTTGGATCAGACTCGACACGTTTTAGCCACTTATCTGCCACCTCTTGATTGCCTAATATGTCTGCGGCACTCAGTGTCTCTTTGATCATCATTTCTTGCGACGTTTTCTCTTCCGCCCCTTCTGCTGTTTGCGGATTATCACCAAGCTCAGTCGACATCTCTTGTTCCGTTCCGGCCTGACTTTCACTCATCTGATTGATGTCCTCAACAATGCCACCGATGACTTTCAAATTATGCTCAACATCAGGGCGTAACGCTTGGCTTAGTGTTGGTGTGTTCGCCAATGATTGAAGCAAGTCTCTCGCTGCCAAGTATTCACGTTGACGTGCCAATGCGCTGGCCGCGTTGTATAAACCAAAGTCTCTGACTTCTTCTGAAGGATCATTCTGCATTTCTAAAAACGCGCTATGGGCTAGCTCAAATTCACTGGCATAGTAATAAGCAGTGCCTTTTCGCAACGGATCTGAGAAATGCTTTGCCGCATCCAAATACGCTTGTTTGTTAAACAACCGCTGTCCTTGTTGATCAGGTGTCAACCACAAGTCCCACCACCACTGAGCGGCTTTGTCGAACGTCGTCACTTTTTGTACAACTTGAGGTTCTTCGGCTTTTAGCGATACATTTTCAGCCATTACCTCGCCGGGCATCATCACGCTTCCAGATACCATTGCTATCAAGCACCATTGAACTAACCAACCTTTTCGGAACCAGATCAGCATAATCAGTGCAATAGGAAACAAAAGCACATACCCCATGTCTTTCCATGGCATAGAAGACACACCATTTAGCTGCATATTACGCTCTACATACCGGCTCAATTGCTGAATGTCTGTGTTATCAACACTTACTTCAATAAGTCTTCCATCAGTTTTACTTGCAAGTGTTTGCAGCGAATCGAGATCGATCGGGTTATTACTGACAATATCAGGGTTGCCAGCGGCCAGTATCAACAGCTGATAGGGTTTATCGGCAAAATAATCTTCATACTTACTGATGGTGGCAGGGTTAACACCATCTGTCACTAAGAGCACCGTTGAGCCGGCTAATCCTTGTAATTGCTGGCCAATAAGAGGTAATGCCTGCTCCGCGAGTTTACCTTTAACTGGCATAATTTCGGGATCAATTGCCGCGAGGAATGGGTCAAAAACAGCGCTGTCTTGTGTTATCGGCATAGCGACGTGTGCCGTTCCCGCAAACACCACCAACCCCGTTTTACCACCTTTTCTTGCAGCGAGTAGATCTCGGATTTTTTGTTTAGAACGTTCTAAGCGACTTGGCGGCAGATCTTTTTGCAACATAGAGTCGCTATTATCCAAAACCACCAGCATTGACGCTTTGTCCTCACCAAATGGTGACGCTTCTCGCTGCCAACTTGGGCCCGCACAAATCAAAATAGCGATGAATACATTGACCATCAGGAGTTTTAGTGGCAATTGTTTCCGCCAGCCATGCTCACCTATCGTCAGTACCTCACGGAGATGATCGGGCAAGATGTCTTTCCAGCTGGGTTTGCTCTCCTCATGCCAGCGCAGCCAAATCAGGAAAACCAACGGGATCAGCGCCAATAGCCACAAAGGACGAATGAAATGAAACTGAGTAAAAAATTGCGTTAAGCTGAGAGAATCAAACATCGTGCTCTCCTACCGATACTTTCCCCGTCGAAAAGCGTGCTTTGGTTCTTCGTCTGAGTGTCGCTACGCTGAACGCGAGCAAATGCATCAATACCACCAAGACCATCAGGTAATGGTGCAAACTTTGTTTAGGCCGATAGGTCGTACTTTCATACAACTCTGGCTCAAGCAGGCTGATTTCTTCATAGGCCTTTGCCAACTCGTCCCGGTTGAGCGCTTCAAATGCCTCGCCTCCTGATTCAGCCGCGATTCGTGTAATCGTGTCCATATCAAGCGCCGTTTCACCAATGGTTTGGGGATCGCCCATCGCGATAACGTGCACGCGAACACCCTTCGCTTTTGCCACTTTTGCCGCGTCTATTGGTTCAACAAAACTGCCAGTGTCGTTGCCATCGGTTAATACAATCGCAACTTTTTCACGCTCTGTCGCTTGCGTTAACTCACGACGAGTCTTATCACTCTGCTCAAACACTTTTATCGCTAACCCAATCGCATCTCCAAGGTGCGTACTCTGCCCAGCCATCGCAACGTCAGTTTGATTAAGCAGTTCTAACCACACGCTTTGATCAGCAGTAAAAGGGGTTTGCACAAATGCAGCGTCACCAAACAGCACCAAACCAAGTCGATCGCCTTTACGTGACTGCACGAAATCTGCCAACACTTCTTTGGCGGCTTCTAAGCGTGAGATTTTTTCCCCCGTACGCGAGGTAAAATCAGCCTCAGCCATTGAGCCCGAAAGATCAACCACAACCATGACATCTCGACCAAGGCTTTCACGAACTTGCGGCTCACCCAGAATCGTTGGCTTAGCCATCGCACAGACAACCAATATCCAAGAAAGAATTAACGTCGCGCGCTGCCACCAACTTGGCGTTAGCTGGCTTGCACCTTCTGACGGAGTTTCACCAATGGCTTCAACCAGTTGGGTAAAAAACGGGACTTTAATCGCTGTCTGTTTAGTTCGGTAAGCAGGAACCAGATAATAAACCACGAGTGGCAGGGGTAAAATAATCAGCCATAAAGGGTGCGCAAGCTCAAAGCCAGACAGTCCCATAAAAGAGAGGAGATCATTCATTCTGACCACCTTGCTTCAGCTCTGTTCCTGGCGTTGATATATTTAAGCCAGACGTATGCGAATGCTCTTTGACCCAAAAGTTTGCTTTCTCGATCAAAAGCACTCGCTGTTGATACGTAAGCTCGATTTTGGGGTTAACGATACTCTTGAGCCACAATGTGGAAACTTCATCATTGAAAGGCTGTTTTTTCGGTTCCAGCTCGTCAAGTTTAGAAAGAAAAGCACCATCAAACAGTCTCGCATTGCGACTGTCTATATGAATCAAAACAATTTTTAGAATCGAGAATAGCGTTTTCGGCATCTCCCTGTCGCTTGGATTAATCTGACTGATCATATCCAATGCTTCCTTGCGATAGCGGTTTATCCACCATTTACTCAGAATGCGATAAGCCATGTACACTAAAGCCAGCACGAATATCACAGCTAGAATTTTCCAACCAATAGTTTGAGGATACCAGCTGACACTGGGCGGTACGGTTACGTCATGAAGCTCACTTAGAATGTAAGAGCCAGGAGGCTGCGGAAGATCACTCATCTAGCGCCCTCCTACCAATTTTTGAAACTCTTTGACATGCTGGCCAGTGGTATCAAGCTCAATGTAAGGCAGATGCTTAATTGCCATCAGTTGCGCTAAAGATTGACGCTGCACGTCTGTTTTCGCTTCCAGCTTTGCGCTTGCAGCTTCCACTTTTGCTTTACTGTCCAAATTGAGCTGATATTGACCATCACCAACCACCCATTTTGAAGTTGCTAAGTCATCAGGCAGTGTTTGTTCAAGCGGATCACTGACCATCACGGCGAGAATATCGTTGTGCTGTTGAAGCTGTTTCAGGTGGTCGAGGTGCTGCTCTTCACAGTCACTCCAGTCGCTAATAAAAATCAGCGTGGATTGTTTGAGCTTCATTCGCTTTATCAACTCAATCCAGCGACTAAACGTTACTTTTTCGGAATCGACCGAATCAACGCTAAGGGATTGGTTTGCCCGTGATAAGTGTTTTAGCTGTGTTAAAAGATCGTTTTGCGAACGCTGTGGCTTTGAATGAAACAGGGCTTGATGGGAAGCAATAACAAATCCTACTCGGTCACCATCTTTTAATACTCGCCATCCACACATTGCTGCAACTTCTGCAGCAACTACGGACTTCATCACCTCTGTGGAAGCAAAAAACATCGCACTGCGTTGATCAACACAGACGATGACATTACGATCTTTTTCTTCGGTATAACTGCGCACATGAGGCTTTCCCGTGCGCATCGTCACTTTCCAATCGAGGTTACGAATATCATCTCCTAATTGGTAATGACGCAACTCTTCAAAATTCAGTCCGCGACCGCGAAAAAGAGAGTTGTGTCGCCCAGATAACACACTGCCAGCTTTCAGGTGAGGGAGTAAACTAAACGACTCAGCTTGCGCTTGTAAACGCACGAGCCTTGCGTAATCACAATATAAACGGTGATCTATCTCTTCAGGTTTAGGAGCAAGTGTCGGCTTTGCCATATTGCCACCACTTATCCGATTTCAACGTAATCGAGTAATTCCTCAACGACTCGTTGATGATCCACACCGTCAGCTAACGCGTCATAGGTGAGTGAGAATCGGTGTCCTAATACTGATGGGACCATAGCACGGACATCATCAGGTGTGACATGGTCACGTCCTTGAAGCCAAGCATAGGCGCGAGCACACTTATCCAACGAAATTGAAGCGCGGGGACTGGAGCCAATTTCAATCCATTTAGATAATTGCGAGTCTGCATAACGCTCTGGCTTACGAGTCGCCATCACCAACGCGACAATATAGTCTTCAACTAATTCAGAAACCGCGACATCGGGCAGTTGACGGCGTGCTTCTAAAACCAAATCGGGCTCAATATGCTGCGGCGTAACCAACTCGGAACTGGTTTCCGCCCCAAGTTCTTCACTACGAACCAAACGAATAATCTCGCGCTCAGCAGCATCTTCCGGGTAGTCAACCGTAACCTTCATAATAAAGCGGTCCATTTGCGCTTCAGGCAGAGGGTACGTCCCTTCTTGCTCGATCGGGTTTTGCGTCGCTAGAACCATAAATAGATCGGGTAACACATGCGTTTTATCGCCAACAGTTATTGTGCCTTCAGCCATGGCTTCTAGCAGCGCGGCCTGCACTTTGGCAGGGGCACGGTTAACCTCATCGGCAAGGACAATGCTGTTAAAAATGGGACCCGGCTGAAAATGTAGCTGCGGTTTGCCATCTAACTCCTGATAAACCTCGGTACCCGTGACGTCCGAAGGTAGAAGATCAGGCGTGAACTGAATACGACCGAAACTAGTGTTCAGAAGATTGGCTAATGATTTTACTGAACGCGTTTTTGCGGTACCCGGTAAACCTTCCAACAGAATATGTCCATTGGTCAATAAACCAATCACCAACGCTTGCACCACGTGGCTTTGACCAATGACGCTTTTCTCTGTCTCTTCAATCAGCTTATTAATTGCTTGCTGCGCGTTGTTCATTCGTCTTCCTTACTTAGAATTCTGTTGTTGTAAAATCTGAGATAGACCCACCAGCATAGGTAAGGTGTCATCGAAGAAACGGCGAATACCAGAACAAAGGTAATTCAGCCCTTCTTCACCATCCGGCGTCTTAATAAGGCGATTTTTAGGACATTCGCCCCAACAGTATTTAAGGTAAGGACATTTCTTACAGTAGTCCGGCAATGAATCTCGCTTTGCCATACCAAAGCTAAACTGACGCGTAGAAAATGCCATCTCGTTCAAAGAATGTTCGTGAATATTGGAAAGTTTGTATTCTGGATAAACGTAATGGTCACAACTGTACACATCGCCATTGTGCTCTATCGCCAATCCTTTACCGCAGAACTCTGAGGTAATGCAGAGTTGCGCTGGTTTACCCATCACCTGAGCAACCGCCGTTTCAAACAGGTTGACCAACACACGGCCGAGATCATTGTTCACCCACTCAACAAACATTTCACTAAGGAACTTGCCCCAATCATCAGGGTCCACCGACCAATCCGTTACCACTGACATTGGATGCCCAGGCTTGGCTAACTCGCTCCCCATGACAGGGATCATCTGTTCGTTCCAGAACTGAGGCGCGGTAGTGTGGAAGTCATTCGCTTCAACCACGGGCGCAAGCTGAATATAAGTCACGCCCAACTCGCGAGTGAGGAATCGATAAATTTCCACAGGGTACTTAACGTTGTGGCGGTTAACCGTCACCAGCGCATTAAACCGCACCCCATGACGCTGAAGTTTCTCAACCGCTTTCATCACCAGATGAAAAGTCGGTTTACCACTTCGCGTTTTACGGTATTTGTCGTGCAACTCTTCTGGACCATCGATAGATAAGCCGACCAGGAAGTTATTCGCTAATAAAAATTCACACCACTCATCATTGAGTAAGATACCATTCGTTTGTAAATCGTTTTCAATACGAATTCCGCTAGGTTTGTATTTCTTTTGCAGTTCAACCACTTTACGAAAGTAATCTAACCCAAGCAGTGTCGGTTCACCGCCCTGCCACGAAAATACGATTTGTTCGCCATCTTGACTCTCAATATAACTCTTAACAAACGCCTCTAAGGTTTCATCATCCATCTTGGGTTGTTTTGGTTGATGAAGCAGGTTTTCTTTGTGTAAGTAAAAGCAATATTGGCAGTCAATGTTGCACTTTGCGCCGCCGGGTTTCGCCATCACATGAAAGCGGCGTTCATTTCCCTGCTCGGATTTGAAAGCAGTTTTCATCGGAACAATTGGCATAGCCGTAGAATGACGTGGTGAAGTTTTGCTCATGCAGCCTCTCTTTTGAATGTTGGCTTTTCTACTTTCTTTTTTAAGTATGGCGCTCCTGAGAGCGCCATTCATTTTTATTCTAGTCTTCGCTTAAGTGCAAGGTTACTTAGGAACAAATGAACCTGCTTCCATACGTGGTGGGAACTCTTTAAAGGTATCCATCACTTGTTTTACTTCTTCCATCGCTGGTGCCATTAAGTATGAGCGCTCATACATCCAAGTGTTGTAGCCCATGCCCGTATCACCACGTTCAAATGGGTCAATGCTCAAGTCAAAGATCTTCGGTACACGAAGTTTAGTAAATGGTTTCTGCCAAATTTCTAGTCCCGTTTCATTTTCTTGGATCATAAAGTGGAACTTGAACTTACCTTGACGCAGTGCCAGCAGGTCACCATCATCACTCCAGTAAACAAACTCATTTCGAGCTGATTCCTCTGATTTGCCAGTAATGTATGGTAATTGGTTGTAGCCATCTAAATGAACTTTGTAGTTCATATCGCCAACTTTCTTACCTTTGAGCAATTCGTCCGTTACTTTATCGTTACCTGCCGCAGCAACCAATGTCGGGAAGAAGTCTTCCAGTGACATCATACCGTTAAACGTCTTACCGGCTTCGATTTGCCCTGGCCATTTAATCAGCATAGGAACGCGGAATGCACCTTCCCAGCCCGTATTTTTCTCAGAACGGAATGGAGTCATACCCGCATCTGGCCACAAGTTGATCATTGGACCGTTATCTGTGGTGTAGACGATGATAGTGTTGTCATCAATGCCTAGCTCTTTAATCTTATTAAGCAGGTGACCGATTTGATCGTCATGCTGTTTCACACCATCAGCGTAGAATCCAGCGCCTGTTTTGCCCTGATATTCTTCTGGAACGTGAGTGAAGTTGTGCATACGAGTAGTGTTGAACCAAGTAAAGAATGGTTTATCCGCTTTTACTTGTTTCTCGATGAAACTTTCTGCCGCATCAAGGAATTCACCATCGACGGTTTCCATGCGTTTACGGGTCAGAGGACCGGTATCTTCAATCTTGCCGTCTGCATACGAGTGAATCACGCCACGAGGGCCGAACTTTTTCTTGAATTCTGGATCTTTAGGGTAATCAACATTCTCTGGTTCTTCTTCCGCATTTAAGTGGTAAAGGTTACCGAAGAACTCATCGAAGCCGTGGTTTGTTGGCAAGTGCTCGTCTCGGTCACCCAAATGGTTTTTACCAAACTGACCCGTTGCGTAACCAAGCTCTTTAAGCATGGTTGCAATCGTTGGGTCCTCTTTGGAAATACCTTCAGGTGCGCCAGGCAAGCCTACTTTAGACAAGCCTGTACGTTTAGGCATCTGACCGGTAATAAATGCTGAACGGCCTGCTGTGGAACTTTGCTGGGCGTAAAAGTTAGTAAACTTCGCACCTTCTTGAGCAATCGTGTCAATATTCGGTGTGTTGTAAGCCATCATCCCTTGGTTATAGGTACTGAGGTTCCAGTAACCAACATCATCACCAAAGATAACAAGGATGTTCGGTTTGTCAGCTGCGTATGCGGTTGCAGAAGCAGCACCTAGCGCTAAAGTACATGCGTTAAGTACGAGTTTTTTACTGCTCGTTTTGGTCGCATTTTTCATATTTTCTCCAAAAGTTCGCTGATGCATTAAAATGGCATTCGCATTCCAATACCATTACTGTTATAAGATAAAGCACTAATTTCAGACGATAAATACCGTCAGGATTAGTTGATCTATAAATCTAATTTATGAGTAGCGTTATGGACTTAAACCTTATCCAAACTTTTCTGGTCGTCGCCGAGTTCCAATCCTACACAAAGGCAGCGGAGCAACTTGGGTTGACGCAACCTGCAGTAAGCGCAGCGATAAAGCGTTTAGAACAAGTCGTAGATAAACAGTTATTCGTTAAAAAAGGCCGCGGAATAGCTCTCACTTCCACCGCACATCAATTGCTTCCTCAATTTCAGCAAGCGGTAAGTATCATTGATAGTGCAATATCTGATAAAAACCATTTTGAAGTATGCTGCTCAGAGATTTTGCTACATAGCATGCCTCCTATTGAAAACGTGGTGTTTTATGAATCTCCACCGGAAAAATACATTCTCTTTGAGCTCATAAGGCAACAAAAAGTCGACTTAGCTATCGATACTGTCATAACAAAAGACTCTGCATTTGTTATTGAAGATGCATACTCAGAAGAAGCGGTAGTCATTTGCCGAGAAGACCATTCCAGAATCCAAGGAACACTTTCAAAACAACAGTTTTATGAAGAAAGACACTGTCTATTTTCTGGAAAATGGGAAAACATGACTGGGTTTGAGCAACTTGCTAAAGAAAAGATACAGGAACGAAAAGTCGATTTAGTGACATCTTCGCTAGCTGGCATGGCTTTATATGTTGCCGACCGAGATTGCTTGGGCGTCGTCTCTAAATCGTTTGCAAATAAATGGAGTAAGGCGCTGAATCTGCAAGTGCTCCCTTGCCCTATTTCGATTCACTCCATCCCTTACAAGTTTGTCTATCACAAGCGTGAAATTGACAATCCTGCTCATCTTGCCCTGCGCCAAAAAATTAAAGAGCTACTTGTCGCCGCCCATGGCAAGCCATTCAAGCAATAAAGCCATCATTCAACTAAACGCCGATCTTTGACTTTTGTCCGTTAATACAACTTTTCAAAATACATGCATCGGCTCTACTACTGTATTGACTATTTAGTAACAAATTCTGAACAAACCAAACGCAATGCAACAAAGTTTATAGTATATAAATTAACTATTTGCAACAAATTGTATATGGAGTACCAACCTGTTTATGGAACTAGGATCGGTTTATCTTTTGGGTTGATTTAGGCTCCTTACTCTAAACACCTTGCTGTAATCTTTGGTATTTAATCTGTTATTTTGCTTTAATGAGTTTAAACTTCATTTAACCAAGTAACTCCATGAATTTTCGCCTCATTCTTTTACTCTGCATTGTTAGTCTCTTTGCTGGCTGTGCCACTTATGCTGGTCTGAATTACGACGTGCTTTTTGGCCCTCAACTGGTACGAGAGCGTACCGCGAGTGCTGAAACACAACATGCAAACTTTTTCCAAAACAAAGTAAAGCCGATCGTGGATAATCGTTGCGTGGTTTGTCACGCGTGCTACGACGCACCTTGTCAGTTGAAACTCTCATCGGTTGAGGGCATTGATAGAGGCGCGACGAAAAAGCTGGTTTACGAAGGCACACGTCTTACTGCGGTCGCACCCACCCGTCTTTTTGAAGACGCAGAAACCACTCAAGAATGGCGTGATGCCGGCTTTCACCCGGTCTTAAATGAACGCGAGCAAAGCATGGCTGCGAACTTGGATGCAGGCTTAATCGCAAGACTGTTAGTGCAAAAAGAACGTCATCCTCTGCCCGATCAAGTTCAGTTGGAAGGGTTTGATTTTTCGATAGACAGAGAACAAACCTGCCCGACCATCGAAGAATATGAGCAGTATGAGAAAGACAACCCGACTTGGGGGATGCCTTTTGGCATGCCAAACCTGACAGACTCTGAGTATCTTACATTGATGACCTGGCTGGAAAATGGCGCAGTCATGAATAGCCACACGCCGATTAGCAGGCATGAACAAGCCGAGATTACTAAGTACGAATCGTTACTGAATCAGGATGACTTCAAGAACCAGCTCATGGCGCGCTACATCTATGAGCATCTGTTCTTATCTCATTTGTATTTCTCTGAGCTAAACGATAAGCCGACACGTCGCTTTTTCTCTCTGGTTCGCTCCCAGACCCCTCCGGGTCAGCCTGTAAAACGTATTTCAACTCGTCGTCCATATGATGATCCAAACACGGAACGTGTTTACTACCGAATCATTCCAGAGCAAGGCACTATTGTAGACAAAACACATATGCCATATGCGTTAAATCAACAGCGTATCGACAATTGGAAGAAGTGGTTCATTCTCCCTGACTATACGGTCAATGAGCTACCTAGCTATGAACCAGAAGTTGCCGCGAACCCAATGACGTCATTTACTGACATTCCAGTGAAGTCGCGTTTTAAGTTCATGCTCGACAATGCACAAAATACCATTATGGCGTTTATTAAAGGTCCGGTTTGCCGTGGTCAGTTGGCACTCAATGTCATTAACGATCGTTTCTGGGTATTCTTCCTCGATCCAGATAAAAGCGATATTCCTGAAGTGAACGAGTTTTATCGCTCACAAGCAGAAAACTTAAAGCTGCCAAGCGAGTTAGAAAGCAACACGCTGCCTGTGGCGAACTGGGTTAAATACTCTCGCCAACAAGCTCGCTACCTTGAAGCGAAGTCGGACTTTGCAAACCATTGGTTCAAACATGGCGAGCACCTGTCTACTGACGTTATCTGGGATGGTGATGGAACCAACGCTAATGCTGCTCTGACCGTTTTCCGCCATTTTGACAGTGCTTCGGTTGTGCAAGGTTTGGTGGGCGACCAGCCTAAAACGGTCTGGGTAATGGATTACGTGTTGCTTGAACGAGTCCATTACCTGCTCGTAGCCGGGTTTGATGTCTACGGCAACTTTGGCCACCAATTGATTACGCGTATGTTTATGGACTTTCTGCGTATGGAAGGCGAAAGTAACTTTATCTCATTATTACCGGCAGACATGCGTCACCAGTTACAATCCAGCTGGTATCAAGACCAAAGCCCTCAATTATCGGATTTCTTATTGAGAAATGTTAAGCCGTTTAATCAGCCGACAAGCATTGTTTACCAAACGGATGATCCGAAGTCTGAATTGCTTAACAAGCTGAAAGAAGATCTGTCTCCGATTCTGCATCCTCGTTATGAGATCACCAATACAGCGCTCTCCGAGGGGAATGAGCAGCAAATTAAACGTATCGGACAGGTACGTGGTGAAGGGTTAAAACCGGTACCTCAAATAACAATGTTGATGGTGCGCAGCAAGTCTGGAAAAGATGAACTCTTTACCCTGCTCCACAATAATGCGCATACAAATATCTCCAGCTTGTTCGATGAAGAAAGTAATCGCAACTTCTCAGAAGATGATATGACTATCGTCCGTGGTGTGGTTGGAAGTTATCCCGCTGCGTTTTTTTCGATAGAAGAAGCGCAAGTAAAAGATTTTGTCGATCAATTCAGCAATATTCAAAATGAAGAGGATTACGTTAAGTTATTGGATCGTTTTGCGATTCGTCGTAGCTCACAAAAGTTCTGGCCGTTCAGCGATCGACTTCATCATTGGTACCGTACAAATCAACCGATCGAATTTGGATTACTTGACTATAATCGTTTTGAGAATCGATGACGATTTAAGGGGGTTCTCATGGGTATCCGAGATAACATTGCCGCTCTGGAGCAACAGATTTACGTTGCCTGTTCAGAGGGAGACTACGATACGGTCAATATGCTTGAGCATCAACTCGAATACTTGCGAGGCAGAGTGGATCATCCTTTTGACGATGACCCTTATGCTCTAGACACTCGGTTCGAGTGGGAAGATGACATGAGCGAATAGAAGAAACCTCCGGCACCTTCCGGAGGTTTTTGTTTTTATCAAAGTCATTAATCCGCTATCAGTTCATCAAGCGCGATTATAGATGCGGTTACTTGATCAGTAAGCACTCTTTTCTTTTGCTTGTACGCCTCTAACGGGTTCTCTGCGGCTTCGATGCTCTGCAGCGTTCTCATTAGCGAGGTTAAGCCCAAGCTACCCGAACTTCCTTTGAGTTTATGGCTTAAGGACCTCACCTCACGTGTGTCATCTTTCTCTGCGGCTATCTCTAATTGATTGAGAACATCAAGGCTGCTGGTTCGGAATAAATCAATAATGTGCAGCATTCTTTCTCTACCCAAAATCTTCATATCAGAAAGCACAACGTGTGGTGAAATAATATCTTCAGCAGCAAGCGGGTTTTTATCGATAGATATAGCAACATCGTCTGTGGAAACGGGTTCTTTATGCGATGAACCCTGCTCTCTTTGGCCTAATAACAACGGTTTGCCGTCTAACTGCTCTTGAATCATGACTTCAAGAGATTCTTTCACTAACGGCTTGGGTAAGTAACCATCAAACCCTGCCTCCAGGTAGCGTTCCACTTCCTCTTCAAATACATGAGCAGAAACCGCAACCATCGGTGTTGACGAGTTCGCTTGTCGTTGAGGCTTTTTCTGTTCAATGCACTTAAGACGCTGAATTAAATCGGCGCCGTTGCAATCAGGTAAATTGATGTCGACTAACGCTATATCGAAATCCTGCTTTTCTAATATTTTTTCTGCCTGAAGTCCGTTTTCAGCAATGACGACTTCGTGCCCCATGCTCTGCAGAAAACCTTCCGCAACCACTCGGTTTACTTCGTTATCTTCAACCAGCAATACTTTGGCTTTCACTTCACATGGCGTATTTACAACCGCATTTGTTTTTACTTCGTCGCTCTTTTCGAGTGGCAACGAGAACCAAAAACGACTGCCTTGGCCTTTTTCTGATTCAAACGCCAACGTGCCATCCATTGCTTCAATAATGCGTTTACTGATCGCAAGGCCAAGCCCCGTTCCACCAGTTTGACTCAATCCACCTTCGGCTTGAGTAAAGGCATCAAACAGCGATGTTTGCTCTTTATCCGCGATACCAATACCAGTGTCGGAAATTTCGAACAGAACTTGCGTTTCGTCTTCAGGATTGAGGCACACATAGATATCAATTTCCCCTTCTTGGGTGAATTTTATCGCATTACCAACCAGATTATTCAGCACCTGACTGATCCGTGTTGCGTCACCTTTCCAGTACTTATTCACATCGCTTTCAATATGGTAAGAGAACAACAAGTTCTTTTCTTTGGCACGACTTTCCATTAGCTGGTAAGTGTCTTGCACCAGTTGATGCAAGTCGAAGTCTGAATGACGTATTTCGAGGTGGCCGGCTTCTATTTTCGAGTAATCCAGAACGTCATTGATGATGGCAAGTAGCGTTTTACCACTTCGATTGATGATGTCGGCATAGCGTTTTTGCAGTGGATTCAAGCCTGAATCCATGAGCAAACGTGCGGTTCCTAGTACCCCATTCAAAGGTGTACGTATTTCATGGCTCATCGTAGAAAGGAAAGCAGACTTAGCTCGGCTAGCTTGTTCTGCCTGCTTACGTGCTTTAGCGTGGTTTAATACCTCTTCATTCAAGCGGTAATTGGCTTGCTTCAGCTGAGAAGTACGTTGCTCTACCAATTCTTCAAGGTGTTCTTTATGCTCTTCGAGTTCTTTCTTCGCCTTCGCCTCACCTTCTGCGACGACTTTTAACGCCTGAGCGGTATCTCTTGCGGTAATAATAGCTCGCCCCATATGCGCGAGTTCATCTTTTCCTTTGACTGTCAGATCCACTGCTAAGTTGCCTTGCGCCACCGACAGCAACGCTGATGAATACTCCCCAAGTCGCTTGAGCACCGACACATAAACAACACGCCAAACAATTAAAATAGCCACTATGAGGCCAACTACCGAAATAATCGCCAATGACCATTGTGCAAATGTGAGTGAACTGGTCATTTCATCTATCGCAACCGACGTGGCAGTATTTGAGTCGTCAACCAACTTATTAACGGTACTGTTTAGTTCAGCAAATAGCTCCAGTGTTCTTTGCATTAATTGTTGAGACTGCTCATTATTTTCATATTGATGCATTAAGATGCTAAAGACGACCTGACGTTCACCTAGATCCGTGAGCAGCTGCCCCATTCGCGTCGACAACGTCGGATCTTCCACCGCCTGCACGCGCCTCTTCATAATTCGAAGGTTATTAGCGAAGTCCGCCTGAACTTGTTGGATACGATCTAGATTGGTCAGCGTACGCGCTTCTTCAATTTGGTTGAGAACCTGAAATGCCAGCAGATGAAACTCATGTAGCCGCTCGGTCAGATCCAAATCGACTTCAACCAACGCATCTAGAGCTTGGTAAGCCTGTTCTTTTTTGTTTGCTTCCAGCAGACCATAAATATGAGTCACATTCGCCACAGCGACAGTGCTGGTGTTTTGCACTTGAGTTCGGGTCAGTTGTTCCAGTTCCTCACTGAGCAAGCGCATTTCTTCGACCCGAGTTTCTATCTCTTTGGCGAGATAGAGCTTACGTTCAACCGATGTGCCCAAATCACCCAGGTTATTAATAACCTGTTGAACATGGCTTTCTAATGTATCGAGTAGCTGGGAATCAAACGCGTCCCTTCCAAGCTTTTTGATATGAGAAAGCAACACCTCTAGTTGATCGAAGAGTGCTCGTCCCGCGGCTTGTCGCTCAAATTCATTTTTGGCGTTAGACAGCGTCTGAACAGAAGAAATAATACGAGAACTTAGTTCAGAGACCTGTCGGGCTTCTATCATGGCAGGAATCGCAGAATCAACCACGTTCCTTTCCGTTTTCGACACCATCGAAAAGCCAGACATGCCGATCAATGCAGACAACATGACCAACATTGCCATCGCAATAAAAGAGAGCAAAAGCTTACGACCGATACTTGCGGTTGCTAGCAGCATATTTTAATGACCTTACTATTCGTGTTTGGCGAAATATACTCAAATAATTTCAATATGAAAGCTTCACAGTGATATTGCTAAAATAAATATCCTGAGGATATTTGGGTATAATACGTTATATTTTGCAATGTTTACTCAATCTAAGCCAACGAACTTCATCCATGGTTATTAATCAAAGCTTGCTTCGCTCAATTATCAAACACTTCGTCCTCGCCGGAGCATTATTCACATCCCTACCGTCGCTAGCTGAAGAAAAAATTTGTGCCATTTACCCACATCTAAAAGATTCGTATTGGTTGTCTGTCAATTACGGCATGGTTTCCGAAGCAGAAAAGCAAGGTGTTCACCTTCGCGTATTGGAAGCCGGTGGATATCCGGTAAAACACCGTCAGGAACAACAACTCAAGCTTTGTCATCAATGGGGTGCCGACGCCATCATTTTGGGCACGGTCGACCCTCACGCCTATGAACACAACTTAACCAATTTAGTGGGTAACACCCCTGTATTCGCAACAGTCAACCAGCTCATTCTAGATAAAAAACAGAGTCCTCTGCTAAAAGGTGAAGTCGGAGTGGATTGGTATTGGATGGGACATGAAGCAGGAAAGTATTTAGCCGAACGTCATCCCAAAGGTTCTGGCAATACCAATATCGCTTTGTTGCTTGGCCCGCGCACTCGCGGTGGAACAAAACCGGTAGCGACGGGCTTTTACGACGCCATAAAAGACAGCGATATCCACGTTGTTACTACTCTGTGGGCGGATAACGACAAAGAGTTACAGCGTAACCTAGTGCAACGCGTCATTGACCAAGGCAATATTGACTACATTGTTGGAAGCGCAGTCGCAATAGAGGCAGCGATCAGTGAGCTGCGCAGTGCCGATAAAGCGAGTGAGATTGGCTTGGTTTCCGTCTATTTAAGTCACGGCGTTTATCGTGGCTTACTGCGTAATAAGGTACTCTTTGCAGCTACGGATAAAATGGTTGAGCAAGGTCGACTATCCCTCATTCAGGCAACACGCTATTTGAGAGACTTACCTTATGAAAAACATGCGTCACCGAGCATCATACCACTGACACCAACAACGCTTGACGAAGATACAATTCAGGAATCGTTATCCCCATCCGAATATAGGCCAACATTCAGCGTCAAGCCTATTGATTGATCGATTAAAAAAGTGTTTCATTAACCAATACACCAAAAATAACTTTATCATTTTGAATCGGAAATAACTTGATGCAAAAAACAACTCGTACCATGCCTGCACACAAGCACGTGGCTTTAGTTGCGCACGATAACTGCAAACCTGAACTGCTTCGCTGGGTACAAGAAAACAAAGAACAACTTCAACGCCACTTCCTGTATGCGACAGGGACAACAGGGCATATGTTAAGTAAAGAAACAGGCTTAGCGATTAAAAATATGATCAGCGGCCCTATGGGTGGTGACCAACAGATTGGTGCTTTGATTTCGGAAGGTAAAATCGACGTACTGGTGTTTTTCTGGGATCCATTGAATGCCGTACCGCATGATCCAGATGTAAAAGCGCTTCTTCGTATTGCCAGCGTTTGGAATATTCCAGTTGCGACCAACCGTGCAACTGCAAAATTCATTTTCAACTCTCCGCTTATCGAACAAGAAGTCGACATCGAAGTGCCAGACTATGAAGCCTATCTGAGCGAGCGCACATAATCTGTGCCCGATATTTTAGATAAAACAAAGGCGATACCGAGTATCGCCTTTGTTATTTCAAACGGTATCTATTTTATTTAGCGCGAAGTAATGATTGGGTAGTCCCCTGCAACCAGCTCCTGAATGAACGCAGAGCCAGCGCCTGTATGGGTAATCCAGACTTTTTCTTTCGCTCGGGTAATCGCAACATAAAACAATCGGCGTTCTTCGGCATGCGGAAACTTATCGTTAGATTCCGTCAAGGCACCATCAATATGGACTTGCTTTTTCTTCGCTGGGAATTGCCCTTCATCTACCGACAGGATAATCACGAAGTCCGCTTCACGCCCTTTACTCGCGTGACATGTCATAAAGCGAATATCAAGGTTCGGGAATCGTCTCAACCAGTCATCATATAGATCTGGTTTATGATAATGATTACGTCCAAGCAGCAACACCGATTTAGTTTGCTTCGCCTGTTGGTTTAACTGGTCGAGGATTTTCTCCACTTGGTTACTTGGCGCGGTGTGGACACTTTTTTGCTTACGTTGTTTGTGGCTATTTAGAGTTTTAGGTAACTGCGCCGGGTTTTGCTGCACAAACGCATTGGCCACATTACCAATCTGATTGTTAAAACGATACGTTGTGTCAAGATGATGAACCGTCGAATACGCAAATCTGTCTTTAAAGCCAGTAATCAGATCGACATCAGCGCCGGCAAACTGATAAATGGATTGCCAGTCATCCCCTACTGCAAATAATGTTGCACCCGCTTGTTTCTCACTGGATTCGCACAGCGCTTCTATTAACGCTAAACGATCAGGAGAGATATCTTGATACTCATCGACCATAACAAAGCGCCACGGAGCGACAAACTTACCTTTTTTAACATACTCAGTCGCTCGACTGATCATCGTTGGGAAATCAACCTGATTCGTCTCTTTGAGCATTTTTTGCCAGGCAGTAAAACATGGCCAACACAGTGCGAGCTCACTATTTAATCGAGTGTACTCTTGATGATCGACCAGTTTTTCTTGAACCTGCTTTTTGGTTAATCCAACCGCCGCCAGATGTGACAGCTGTGAGTCTAACCACGCAATCAGTTTAGGGTTCTCAGAATGGCTACCCAGCTCGTCATCCCCTTTCAAATAGGCAATAGGCCACTTGTCCAAATGCTTTTGCCAGCGCTTGAAGTTTGTAGGAGTCATCCAATGCTTTTTAAGCCAATCAATACACCACGCCGTACGTTGGTTATCGTCCAACGCTAATGGGCTGATCTCCACGGACTGTGGTTCGACTTGATTCAGTATGAACAACCCTAATTGATGGAAGGTGTTTACACGAGTGCCCTCTGCCGCCATACCTACTTTTTCAACTAAGCGCTCTTTCATCTCTGTCGCGGCATCACGCCCGAAAGCAAGCATTAGCAGTTCTTCAGATTGTGCCTGATGGCTTTGAAGTAAATAAGCGACCCGTGCAGTAAGGACGCTGGTTTTACCAGAACCGGCACCTGCGAGCACCAGATTGTGATCATCGTTGAGCAGTACGGCATATTGCTGAGACAGGTTCAATGATGAAGACTCAATACGGCTGAACAGCACCTCCCAGTTTGGACGTTCACTCTCCAACCACTCTCGATTTCGCTCTTCTAACGTTTCAGAAGTATCAACAAGCCAAGGTTCAATTTCTGCCATACGGTTCGGCATGCGTAATTTTGCTTCTTCCAAAGTCGTTTTAATTTCCACGAGATCTTGGTTTAAACGCTCAACCCAGGACGTAACCTGGGAGTGTGAAAGATAAGCAGGCAGATGTTTTAACTTATAGAGCTCCTCTTCCCACACAGGAAGGTATTCGGCTAACTTTTTACACTGATTGTTGTGCCAGTCCTGATACTGGCGCACCGCATCAAGCGCGAATTTTCTGCATTGTGGCCATGGTAACCCCTGCACCAGCCAGCTTCGCTGCTTCCCATCTTGTTCGTGAGAAAAGAATTGTAGCGAGCTCCAAAGCAAACCACGCTTGACGTTAACTTTGCCATTCCACACGGTAAACGGAATATGCTCTTCACTGCCTATGGAACTTAATAAAACACTGTTCTCTTTTATTTCGACATGATAATACTCATTTTGAATAAAAAACTGTGCTTTGCTGGTGGCAGTAAGCTGCATGAAATGTGCGCCTTTTCGAGTGATAAGTTTTCGATTTATATCATTTTAGAACATCAAATTGTAGCAATGCGACGCACTGAAATAAGCATCTGGTTTACATTCTTAAATAAAATTCACATTACTGCTGATTTTGTGAACATTACTAACACTAATCAACCTAAAAACATCATGCTTACATAAAGAAATTATCAACTCAGGAAGCCCTAAAGATTAAGCGTTTAACTAGTCACGCTAATATCGAGGCTCTTTCTGGTCATTTCATAAGCAAGCTACCTTTTTTCTTAAATTAAATCATAAAAACGCTATAGTGGAGTTGGTATGATATCCAAACAACCTCGGGATATACGGGTATAACTGTCCGTTTTTTATCGGAAATCTAAGGCGCAACGTGCAAGCAACTTCTAAATTTCGCCTCTATTGGGCTAACAAAACCGTTAACTACAGTATTCTTATACTGATAACTTTATTAGGTGTTGTCATACCTGCCTGGTATTTCGGTCAAAATACATTAATTACGCCGCTAATATTGGGAATTATCGCCGCAGCGCTGGCGGAAAGTGATGACAGTTTTACCGGACGAATAAAAGCGCTAATCTTAACGTTCATCTGTTTTGCTGTTGCCGCGTTTTCAATTGAAATTCTGTTCAACACTCCGTTGTTATTTGCCATCGGACTATTTATCTCTACGTTCGGGTTCATCATGCTTGGTGCAATCGGCCCTAAGTACGCCAGTATTGCGTTTGGATCCTTGCTTATCGCCATCTATACCATGCTTGGCGCCCATGAAAGCCCAAATCTATGGTTCCAACCACTGCTACTGTTAACTGGTGCGGCATGGTATTACTTCATGTCGATGATATGGCAGATTTTTTGGCCGCTGCAGCCCGTTCAACAGAACCTGGCAAACGTTTTTTTCCAAATGGCGAACTACCTGGACGCTAAGGCAAAACTTTTCCATCCGGTGATTAACCTTGAACCGCAGCCCATGCGAATTGAAGCTGCACGCCTTAACGCAGCGACAGTGACGGCTCTCAATGCTTGTAAAGCCACGCTGCTTAACCGCTCGAAACGCGGTCATATCGATGGTCCAAGTGACCGATTTTTAAATATCTACTTTATCGCCCAAGACATTCACGAGCGCGTAAGTTCCAGTCATTATCGTTATCAAGATCTGGCAACTGAGTTTGAACGTTCGGATGTCCTGTTTCGTTTTAAGTACCTGCTGGAATCTCAAGCCCGAGCGTGCCGCGATATTGCTCAGGCGATTCAACTTGGTAACGAGTACACTCACACCAATGAATCCATTCTCGCTTTAGCTGAGGTTCAAAACTCCCTTAACTATCTCGAAGAACAAAAGCAGAGTCACTGGAAAAGACTATTAGGTCAGCTTACTTACCTATTCAATAACTTAGCTACTGTTGAAAAACAGCTGAGTAATATCAACAACCCTGATGCAGAAAGACTTGAAGAAGATATGCTGGACGACACCAATCCACATACTTTAAAAGCCATGTGGCAACGGATTTCAGCGAACCTCCATCGAGACTCCCTACTGTTTCGCCATGCATTACGTATGTCGATTGCATTAACGCTTGGTTATGGAATTATTCAGGCGTTTGATTTTGAACGCGGATATTGGATTCTTTTAACGACCTTGTTTGTATGTCAGCCTAACTACAGTGCAACGCGCCAGAAGCTTACTGCCCGAGTAATTGGGACGTTGGCAGGCTTATTAGTTGGCGTGATGCTGCTCACCGCTTTTCCTTCGCAAGAAAGCCAATTGGTGTTCGTTGTCGTCTCCGGTGTGATGTTTTTCGCCTTTAGAATGAACAATTATGGTTATGCAACTGGCTTTATCACCCTGCTCGTATTGTTCCTTTTCAACCAGCTAGGCGAAGGCTACGCAGTTGTACTGCCTCGACTGGCCGATACAATTATTGGTTGTATGCTAGCGGTAGGAGCGGTCATGTTTATTCTTCCTGACTGGCAGTCCCGACGACTTCATAAAGTCATGTCAGATGCGATTGATGCAAACAAGCAGTATCTTGGACAGATCATTGGTCAATACCGAGTCGGTAAAAAAGACAGCTTAAGTTATCGTATCGCACGTCGTCAGGCACATAATAGTGACGCAACGCTCACCTCCGCTATCAGTACCATGCTTGCTGAGCCAGGGAAATACAGAACCGCCGTTGATGAAAGTTTCCGTTTTCTCACTCTCAATCACGCTATGCTGAACTATATCTCTGCATTGGGTGCACATCGTACACGTATCGACGATAACTCAATTCATAAATTAGTGTTAGACGCCCACCGTTGTATTCATCAGCATTTGGATGTTCTTCATCAGCAGCTTCACCAGCACTGTGAAACATGTGATCTCTCGGATATTGAAGACGCTGGTCTGGAACAACGTTTAAATGAATGGCGGGACGAAGATGACAGCTCGGCTCGAATGGTATTGCAACAACTCCACCTTATTTATCGCATGTTGCCGGAGTTACATTCACTGGCAAGTAAATTCGCTGTCCGCGTGAACTGATTGTATTCGCGACTCACTGATCTGCTCTTTAACTCGGGAAGCTTGTTAGCTTCCCTTTTTTATCGAATAAATACATCAATCAAAGCGAGCGTTCTTGAATTCAACATGTGCTAAAGCCATGCTGGTAACCATTCCTACATATTTACGCACCTTCCTACAAGCCAGTTTTTTCACCTTACAATTTCGTCACATTTTGACTATTCACTTGACACACCCTGACAATATTCGGACAAAAATAATGCGATTGAGCTCTAATCTAGCCTTGTGTGAATAAGTTTGTTGTATGGCCATGGAGGCCCTAAAAATAGGTAATGAAGGATAAACCTGTGTACAACGAGGAATGTGATATGAACAAACAGCAATTTAACGAGCTTAAACAAAAATTGAGTGATTTAACGGACAGTCAGCTTAAGTCTCTTCAGGGTGAAATTAGCAAGACCCTAGACAAAAAACGTTCTCCACTGCTTTCTTCGGAAGAGCGTGAGATGATTTCACAACTGTTTTCTTGATCTTGTTTCCTCGATCTCGCTAATCACGAATTCAATTCGCGTAGTGTCCTGCCGTACTTTACCCTCGTTGTAGCACGTACAAAGTAACGCCTTTTAATACTTAGAGCAGAAGAGACAGTCCTAACCTGCACCTCCGTTAACTCCCCCTCTGCAAATGAATACTCGTTAAGCCTCACTGATTTATTGTCGTATCAAACTCAATTTGTCACCAAATACCGTATTGAAGCTTTAGCTTTCAGGGCAACCCTTTAGACATGCTTGCTTCAGGTGAAAACAAAACTTCCCGATGCAACCAGTAGTGGCAAAAAGCCAAATATAACGCTGTAGAAACTCGTACGCTTAGACAGTTTTATCAGCAAAGGGGATGAGTAAAACGTAACCATAAGATAGGGAATAATATAAATCGGTTGCAGAAACAATGCACAAATCAGATGCGACAGAATATGCAACTCAGCACTCCAAGAACTTGGGTGTGTTCTACGGATTAATGCAAAAGAAAGAATAAGGCTAATAGCAAGGTTCAACATAACAGTACAAATGTAAATAATTATCATTTTCCATTTTAGTGAACCATTCAAGCATCTTCAAATACGTTTTAACTATTGATCTCATCAGCACAATCAATCAAACAAATGAATAATGCTATCAATAATTTTCTTATTAAACGTTTGCGTAATCGCTAACCTTCACTTTCCCCAATTTTGAGGCTTTTATCACGTTATGTACGTTGTTATAGTACGCCCAACATAAAGACCATTCGAGGCACGGAGCTTCCTCAATAATCTCAAGAAGAGAAGAATTGGTACCGACATATTCGGCAGATTTAAAGAGGGTCAAAAAATGGAAATGAATATGGTTGAAATTCTAGGTTATGCGGCTTCTATCATGGTTGCTATCTCGCTTACTATGAAAGACATCGTTAAACTTCGTATCCTTAACTTTATCGGTTGTGGTCTATTTACCGCTTACGGCCTTATGATTGATTCATGGCCAGTTGTACTAACCAACGGCTTTATTGCATGTGTTAACGTGTACTTCCTAGCTAAAATGCATCAGGAAAAAAGCAACCTAGAGCCTGAAAAAGCTCAATAGACACCGATGTCTTAAAAATACAGTATTTAAAAAGCCCGCTACCTCTGTTAGCGGGCTTTTTTGCGTTTTATCATTTCATCAATTGAAGCTCTATGCTCTCTCGACGTGAGAACACACCGACATGAGAAGCATATAGATCATCAAAAACGTTATCTATACCAAAGGGGACAGGCAGGCCATCTTTCGAAAACCTTTAAATAACTCATTAATTTACCGGAACTTACCCCAAAGACCTCACTCTAACTCCTGCATATTGAATCTATTTGGGTATATAATCGCGTTAAGCGCTATCTTGAATGAAGAGGTGAATTATGAATATTGGTGCTGTAGCCAAACTGACCGGCCTTTCCTCTAAGTCTATCCGTCTGTATGAGGATAAAGGGATTATTTCACCACCGGCTCGCAGTGATTCTGGATATCGAGAGTATTCTGACAACCATATCCAAGAGCTCAACCTGGTTTCACGCGCAAAACATGCAGGATTCTCACTGCAAGAGTGCAAAGAGTTTGTTCAACTCGCGCACAACCCAAATCGAAAAAGCAGTGAAGTTAAAGCTCGCACGATGGATAAATTAAAAGAAGTTGAAGAGAAAATAGCGCACCTGCTAGAGATGAAGCAACAGCTAGAAAGCTGGGTATCTTCCTGCCCTGGTGACGCAAAAAGTCGTTGTCCTATCATTGACGAACTGACCAAATAAGTTCATTTGCCCAAATAAACTAAAAGGAGGACACGAGCCCTCCTTTAATAATTCAAACTAGTCGTGCACTTAAGCTACGATTTTGAAATTGGGTATCTTTTCTTAAACGCCGATGCGGATGCAAACAGCCCGGTCGCTGCAAAAGTAACAAAAATCCCTAGCAAGTATGACAGTTCCTCGTGCGCCAGAAGACCGTAACTACTAAACAAAAAGACAAAAAAGACGAGTGCTACACTAATACGATGACACCATGGTCGTTTTACAGAATACTGAGCGTATTTTTGAACTAGAGCAAACCCCATCCAATTACCCCATTAATTACAATATTATTATTTATAGGCGGTAATAATAGATATTTTATCAACTTATGAAAATGTACGTATTCATTTTCTGGCAAAAAGTCACATTTATTGTAAAAATTGTCAATTAACGGACAAAATTAAACCATAAATTTTAAAAATTGATATATATCAAAGATATAATAAACGAACTCATACAGTTAGAGAAATGGAGCTAAAAAAGCATTTTTACGCTCTTTCGCTCGACTAACGCAGGCTCCAATTGGACCACTTCTGCTTCCGCTGATTTGTCGTTTAGCCGTCTGACCAAGGTTTCAACCGCGGCCTGCCCCAATCGATACTTAGGCTGGTGAATGGTTGTCAGTGATGGAGACATGAATTTGGCGATATGTATGTCATCGTAACCAATGAGAGAAAGATCCTCTGGCACGTTGATACCTAGCTCGTTGGCCGCGTTGATCACCCCCATCGCCATCATGTCGTTGGAGACGAAGATAGCAGTCGGTAGCGCTCCCCTTTCAGACATCTTTTTCAGAGCCTGATAGCCACCTTCACATTCAAAATCCGATTCGATGATCCAGTTGGGATTAAACGTCAAGCCTGCTTCAAGCATGGCACGTTTGTAACCTTCATATCGCATTTGGGCCTGATGCTTGATCAGAGGGCCAGTGATACAACCTACCTGCTTATGCCCGCAATCTATCAGGTGCTTCACTGCAAGATATCCGCCACGCAGCGAGTTATCTTGAATCTTATCGCTGGTAAAAAGCATTGGTCCCCAGTCCATAACCACAACCGGGATATCAGGGTATCGCTCGAACACATCAATACGCTCCCCTTCCAATGAATCACACATCAAAATCAAACCATCAACACGCTTTTGAAGCAGCGTACTAATGGATTGACGCATACGTTCGTTATCCCCTTCGGTGTTACATAGGATAAGGCTATAACCTTTTTGGTAACAACTGCGTTCGACACCCTTTACGACTTCACCGAAGAACGGGTTGGTAGAGGTTGTTACCAACATACCAATAGTTTGAGTTCGATTGACCTTAAGGCTGCGCGCTAACGCTGATGGAGCATAATAATTGAGTTCTTTTGCGGCGTTATTAACTCGCTCTGAGATCTCTTCACTAACAAAGCGAGTTTTGTTAATAACATGGCTCACCGTAGAAGTGGATACCCCTGCCAGTTTCGCGATGTCTTTCATCGTTGCCATGTTATAAATTCCTTACTTATTGGTTTTCAGCTAAGAATGCGTCCACCTCTTCACGAGTTGGGATAGACGTCTGTGCACCAAAGCGCGTAACTGAAATGGCTGCAGCTGCGTGTGCAAACTTAATTGCTGATTCTAAAGACAAACCTTCCAATAAACCAGTGACGAATGCCCCATTAAAGGTATCACCTGCTGCCGTGGTATCGGTAGCGTCAACGCGGAAACCAGGGATAATCTCGCCACGACCATTCTGACTTAACCAAACGCCTTTCGCCCCTAGGGTAATCATCACGATTTCAATGCCTTTGCTATGCAGGATGTTGGCCGCTTCCTGAGCACTATCGTTATCCGTCACTGTCACGCCAGTCAGGACTTCTGCTTCGGTTTCGTTTGGAGTGATGACATCGATACACGCTAATAATTCGTCCGATAATTCACGCGCAGGTGCCGGGTTAAGAATCACTTTCGTTTTTGCATCTTTTGCTACACGTGCCGCTTTCTCGATGGCACATATCGGTGTCTCAAGTTGCATCAACAAGTATTCAGCGCGGCGTATGCGCTCCAGATCTGGCTCAATAGCCTCAGCGGTCAGCTTAGCGTTCGCTTCTGCCGAAATACAAATACTGTTCTCACCACTATCTGCTACCTGAATCATCGCAATACCAGTTGGACAATTTGGCTGCATCTTCACCGCGCTAATGTCGATGCCGTCCATCTTAAAATTCTCGCGAATATTGATCCCGAATGAATCATCACCAACACAAGCAATAAAACCAATATCAGAATTCAGGCGTGCTGCGGCAACGGCTTGATTTGCTCCTTTACCGCCAGGAATAACTTGGTAGTTGCGACCATGAAGCGTCTCGCCTGGGCGAGGAAAAGAAGGCACTTGAAGAACATGGTCAGCGTTTACACTACCTAACACTACTAACTTATTCATACGGTTATCCTCGGTTCTGAATGAACCCTTTTTGAAAAACTGTTTTCTGAAAAATACATTAGATGACTTTAACTTCTCGTCTGAGCCGTAATAAAAAGTCAAAGGCATCTATTCTTGCCCTCTCCCCCTAACGACAGATAAAACGGAGGAGAGAGCGAAGAAACTAGGATTATTTATCCAAAGCCGTGATTATTTGGTTACCACTTTTAGAGGAACCGGGATGTAAGCTTCGACTTTTTCGCCTTTAAGGACTTTGTCCGCTGTTTCTACACCCAACGCACCGATAAGGTCTGGTTGCTGTGCGATGGTTGCAGCAAGCTTGCCACGGTTAACAGCAGCGATGCCGTCTTCAGTACCATCAAAGCCTACGATAACCACATCTTTGCCTGATGCCTGTACCGCACGTAGTGCACCAAGTGCCATCTCATCGTTTTGTGCAAACACGGCTTGTACATCTGGATTCGCAGCCAATAGGTTTTCCATAACGTTCAAACCTTTAGTACGGTCGAAATCAGCAGGCTGGCTTGCAAGAAGTTCCATGTTGCTGCCTTTTACTGACGTCATGAAACCTTCGCCACGCTCACGTGCCGCTGATGTACCCGCAATACCTTCTAGCTGGATGACTTTCGCTTTCTCGCCAACCTTCTCCATAATGTATTTGCCAGCCATTTCACCGCCAATCACGTTATCTGAAGCAATGTGGCTAACCACGTCACCACGGCTTGCGCCACGGTCGAGTGTCAATACTGGTACATTAGAGCGGTTTGCCATGCGAATCGCATTAGATACTGCGTCTGAATCTGTCGGGTTAATCAGAATCGCTTTAACGCCTCGGATAGTCAGGTCTTCGATGTTTGATAGTTCTTTACTCGGGTCATTTTGCGAATCAAGAACAATCAGATCGTATCCCAGCTCTTTCGCTTTCGCTTCAGCACCGTCTTTCATCGTTACGAAGAACGGGTTGTTCAGAGTTGAAACCACAATCGCCATCGTATCCTGAGCTTGTGCAGCCACAGATACGGTTGAGGAAAGAAGTGCAGCAGAGATAAGAGTTGCGAGTTTTTTCATCGTTATAGTCCTTTGTGTAGGGTGAGCCAGCACACGTCGACTGGCTCAGTGTTATTCACATCGTTTGGATTGTTATGAATTACTTATTTTTGTTGTCTACCAGTACTGCTAGCAAGATAACCACTGCTTTTGCAATCATTTGGTAGTAGGAGGAAACATCAAGCAGGTTCAGTGCGTTATTCAAGAAACCGATGATAAGCGCACCAATTAGTGTACCCATGATGCGGCCTTTACCACCCATCAGACTGGTACCACCCAGAACTACTGCTGCAATCGCATCTAGCTCGTAACCCATACCTGCTGTAGGTTGTGCAGAAGAAAGACGAGAAGTCACGATGATGCCAGCAAGCGCCGCTAACATACCGCAGATGGCGTAAACACCAATCTTCACTCGGTCAACATTGATACCTGACAAGCGAGTAGCAGATTCATTACCACCAAGTGCGTAAACGTAACGACCAAAGCGAGTGTGGTTAAGTAGGTACCACGCGGCAGCAAACACAATTACCATCAGCCATACAGGAACCGGAATACCCAGCGCATAACCCGTACCGAACCATGCAAATGCATCAGCGGTATCGGTAAAACCAGTAGAAATTGGTCGACCGTCTGTGTAAACCATGGTTACACCGCGTAATAAAGTCATGGTAACCAGTGTTGCGATGAAGGCTTGAACCTTACCCTTAGCGATAATGATACCGCTGATTGCACCAAGCGCAGCACCAGCAAAAAGAGCGGTAGGCACGGCAACCAGCACGGGAACTTCCATTGCAATCAGGCTTGCAGCAAATGCTCCACATAACGCCAGTACAGAGCCTACACTTAAATCGATACCTGCGGTCAGGATAACAAGTGTCATACCTACAGCGATGATCGCATTCACTGAGGTTTGACGAAGAATGTTAAGAATGTTGTCTACCGTGAAGAAGTTCGGGTTCAGGAATGATACGACAACAATCAAAAATATAAGTGCAATCAGTGATTTTTGTTCAATCAGCCATTCTTTGGTGAACAGCTTTTTGCTGCTAGCTTCGTTCGGTTTGCTCATGGTATTGGTACTCATGCTGCTTCCTCATTAATCTTTTTGCCTACGGCACAGGCGAGTAATTTTTCTTGGTCGGCGTCTTTCGCATCGAATTCGCCACTAATACGACCTTCATGCATGACAAGAATGCGGTCACTCATGCCCAGCACTTCTGGCATCTCAGAAGAAACCAAGATGATGCTCATGCCGTCGGCTTTGAATTTATTGATTAGCTGATAAATCTCTTTCTTGGCACCAACATCAACGCCGCGTGTTGGTTCATCCAGAATCAGAACTTTAGGTTTGGTCATCAATCCTTTCGCGATTGCCACCTTCTGTTGATTACCACCAGAGAGGTTGCCAATAATTTGGTCACGCGTCGGTGTTTTGATGTTGAACAGTTTGATGAAGTCTTCTACTGCAACCACTTCTTCACCGTGTTGGATTTGGACACCTTTGGTCAACTTATCCAGAGCACACAAAGACATGTTTTCTTTGACTGACAAACCGAGTACCAAGCCATCGCCTTTACGGTCTTCAGAGATGTAGGCGATACCATTTGCCAGACCATCTTGCGGACTAACTGGGTTAATGGTTTTGCTGTCTAGGTTGATAACACCACGTTCACTCGGTAAAGCACCGTAAATCACCTTCATCAATTCAGTACGACCCGCGCCCATCAACCCTGAAATACCAAGGATTTCACCACGCTTAAGCGTGAAACTAACATCGTGAACACCGGAGCCGGTTAAACCGATCACTTCAAGACACGTCTCACCATGTTTTACATCAATGCGTGGGTACTGTTCTTCAAGCTTTCGGCCTACCATCATTTCGATAAGACCGTCTTCATCGGTATCCGAAACCTGACACTCACCAATGAACTTACCATCACGAAGTACGGTAATGTCGTCACAAATTTCGAAGATCTCTTTCAAACGGTGTGAAATGTAAACAATGCCGCAACCTGCATCACGAAGCTCATTGATCACTTTAAATAGCGATTCGGTTTCCGTATCCGTCAGTGCGTCGGTTGGCTCATCCATGATGATGACTTTCGATTCAAAAGAGATCGCTTTGGCAATTTCGACCATCTGCTGTTCGCCGAGGCTTAAATCGCCAAGCAGCGTTTTAGAGCTGTGTTTTACGTTCAAACGCTTCAAAAGCCTGTCAGCTTCATCGTACATTTTGCTCCACTGAATACGTCCCATCGCACCAGTAAATTCACGTCCTAGATAAATGTTCTCCGCAATGGTCAACTCAGGGATTAAATTCAGCTCTTGGTGAATAATGCTGATACCTGCTTCTTGAGAATCTCTTGGACCTTTAAATGCAGCGGGCTGACCCTGGTACTGAATGCTACCTGAGTCCATGTGGTAAATGCCGGTTAGCACTTTCATCAAGGTTGACTTACCTGCTCCGTTTTCACCCATAAGCGCCATTACCCGCCCTGGATACACATGAAGGCTCGCCTTATCTAGCGCCTTTACGCCCGGAAACGCTTTTTCAATCTCACTCAGTTGTAGAATGGCTTGAGTCATAATCTGTCCTCACATTCCCTGGCTTAAAAAACCACGCCAGCTTGGAAGATAACGTTCGCATACGGTGTACATTCACCCGTGCGAATCACTGCTCTGCTTTGTTCAGTGCGAGCTTTAAACGCTTCGTGCGATACATAACTAATTTCAATAGGCTTGCCTGTGCGCTTGCTTTCTTGGCTTAACTCTTCGACCAGTGCGTTATGCAGGTCTGGGTTAACGTCACAAAACTCTTCTGCAAGGATAGCGCCTTCAATCTGTGATTCAGACAAAATCACTCGAACGGTATCAATAAAGCTTGGTACCCCGTGAGTGAGCGCTAAGTCGATTCGTTGCACATGCTCAGGAATTGGCAAGCCAGCATCACAAATGGTGATTTCATCGGTATGACCCAACGTTGCCACCAAGTAAGAAATATCTGAGTTTATAAGGGTACTTTTTTTCATCTCATAGACCTTTCGGTTACACGTTCATAAAACGATAAGCGTCTGCATTAGGATGTTTTGGTTATTTACAGAAAACTCATCGAAACGTTTCGATGCAATAATAGTTCGCAGGAAAAATTTGAAAAGGGAGCGATTTATAAGGTGTGAGAATGATCTGCAATTGAAGCTTCAACATACATAAAAAGACAACTTTCATCACAACTCCGACATCGAAACGTTTCGATATCAGAGCAATTTCACTTAATTGCATATCTTTAAAAGAGTCAATTGTTAGCAACAAACACGTCTAATTACTGAGAAACAACCCAATTAGGCCATTGAAAAGGATATGCAGCTTCACAATTCTCAGAGAGCTGACAGATTTTCAAGCTCAGTAAACTCAAAATCTAGTTACACTTTGAGAACTTACGTCATCCGTTAACTACCGAATCGGTATGCAACGTTTGTAAGGACACAAACGGAACTGAAGAAAAAGAATGAAATTAAGCAGCAGGGTAATTTTGCTTGTAACGCCAGTGATCTTGTTAAGTGCGGTGGTATCGAGTTACATAATCTATAGCATTCAAAAAGTCACACTCATCAAGCGAGAAGATAGCTATATTCAATTGCAAATGGAGAAACTTGCGGGGCAATTCCGACAAGCGAATGTTTTCCTTCATAGCTACGCTTATACTTTGGGTAAAAGTGACGTTCTACAAGATTATTTAATTAATCACGATAACCCTTACCGTGGGCGAGTTTTGTTTAATCGCTTGGATGAAACAGCGGATGTATTAAGCCATGGCTATCATGGTGATACCAACATGGCTATCCTCAATGGTGAACAAAAACTCCTCTACTACACAGAAAATCAATTTTTTGAATCTTCCGGGTCGATTGATCCTAAAGTAACGGAGTACATTTCAGACAACTTTGCAAAACACGGCGATTATAGCCGTACAGGTTTTATTTATAATTCCAGTGGCCAAAGTATCCTACTTCAATACGATTTGATCGATAAACGCACGGGAGAACACCCGTTAAGTTTCGATCCCAGCAATGCATTTTTTGTTATTGTGACCGTCTCTCTGGAAGCCTTTAGTGATATTAAACACGATATCGAGTTTGACACCCATAGCGTCATTACCTTTTCTGATAAGCCGATTTATCTCGATATTCCTCTTGCTCAAACGATAGAACTGCTGCCGCATTTTTTTGCCATCCTCTCTCCAGCAGAATATCTGATGTGGAATAAAGTCGACAAAGTGTGGCTCGAGCTGGCACTTTCATTTGGGATTGCCGCGTTTTGTACCATTACATTAATCGTTCTGGTTCTATATCGAAATGTATTACGTCCTGTTTCTCGACTCGACAGGCAACTTAAGGAACTCGAAGCAAATAAGCGAGATAACATTGAGAAGTTAGAGACTAACGACGAGATAGGCAGGCTTTCATCACGCTTCTTCGATATGTATGAAGAGCTAAGTATCATCTACAAGAAAACGAAACGTCTCGCAGAAACAGACCAATTAACGCAACTTGCTAACCGTCATCGATTCAATCAACTGGTTACTCAAGAGCTCGCCTCTCCCTCTGATTATTTATGGGTCATCTATGTTGATCTGGATAACTTCAAATATGTAAATGACAAATATGGCCATGAGTTGGGGGATTCGCTATTAAAAGTGTTTTCAACCCACATCAAGAATGTGTGTCAAAAGTTCTCTCATCAATATAACAGCCCTTGTTTTGGCGCGCGCCTTTCCGGAGACGAGTTCGCCATTCTACTTAGCTCTAACGAATACGTAGAAAATCTCCCAGATTTACTCGCGACAGAACTGCTAAAACCTATCAATACACTGAGCCACTCTTGGCCAAATACCTTCCCTGTCACCGCCAGTGTTGGCGTGGCGCGTTTCCCGGAAGACGGTGCAGACATTACAAAGCTTCTCTCTAATGCCGATGCCGCAATGTACCAAGCTAAGCGCGCGGGTAAAAACCAATACGCCTATTACTCTGCCGACTTGAATATAGAGGCACAAAGACGAAGCCAAATTGAACGAGCGTTAAGAAAAACCGATGTAGAAAAAGAATTCCGATTAGTTTTTCAACCCTACCTAAGCCGTTACGACAATGAAATTGAAGGCTTAGAAGTACTACTGCGTTGGGATGCGGAAGGTATCGGGCCAATACCTCCTGCTGAGTTTATCCCTATTGCTGAGCAAACGGGTCTGTTCGATAAAGTTGACCGTTGGGTGTTCTCTACTGCAGCGGCCCAATACCATCAATTGAGAGCAATATTTGATAAAGACATTATTTTATCAATCAACCTATCCTCTGCAGAGCTCAACTCCTTAGAAATGGCGGAGTATATCCACACATATACAACTAAGTACGACGTTGATCCTAAGTTTATTGAACTCGAAATTACGGAGACTTTTGCCTCTGACCAACGAGGGACCGCCCTATTAGACGAGCTTTCTAACCTTGGCTATCGACTGGCAATTGATGACTTTGGCTCAGGGTATACATCCCTGACCCAGCTTGTTCAGTTCCCGGTGCAAAAAATTAAGTTTGACCGCGAGTTTCTACTCACACTGATGAGAACCAATAATGGGCATGTAATCAAGCCGATTATAGACTTGTGCCACGCCCAGAATAAAACCGTCACCGCCGAGGGAATTGAGCATGACGTGATGCGCCAATGGCTATCTGAATACCAATGCGATTTTATGCAAGGCTATCTTTTTGGTAAGCCAATGAGTATCGAGGAATTGGAAATATGGTGGGAATCATCCAACCACATGATCTTCAATCGACAGAATCATACTCAGACCTTTGCTGGCGGGCTTTCCAAACTAGCCAAATAAGACACTGTAGAATTAGCTTTGTTTCGTATCTAGGGCTTTAGTAACGCGTTTTTTTGACGAAATGGTGGGCATAAAAAATTCACAGGCAAACCTTGTCGCTATGGTTGGCTGCCCCCAGGCACCGCATATATCTTTATTGTTTGCCTTTTCTCTCGTAAATTGCCGACACTGTCCACATTTATTAATCACTTTATCTTCCTACTAGCAAATATCAATGTATTGACGAATATTACTAATCCCCTAACTGAAGTTACCTTCCGACAGAAAAACTGCACAAGAGAATTAGCTCATAAAAGTCTAGATGGAAAGTAGCACAAGATAAAAAGCGACAGTTTGATATTTCACAACGTTTGTATTCAAAACTAAATTTTGAACACAAACATTTCTGATATAACTCTCTTCCCATGAGCTTATTTGAAAATAAACATTTAACTAAATCTAATATATTTAATTTTACATTGAACTTAATGTATCTTTTAGTCGTCTAAACTCTTTCAACGCAATAGTATCAACCTCTGTTCCTACAGGAGGATTATTCGGCGTATACCAATCAACAGATTCCGCTTCATAACATTCTAAATTACCTTCCCACTCACTAACGATATAGTAATGTATTAGTTGTAATTCAATTGTGGGATGATAAAGAGAACATAGATATACAAATGATTGAGGTGTCACATTCAACTCTTCTTTGAGTTCTCTAAATAATGTTTGCTTCTGGTCCTCACCTGGATCCATATGCCCGCCTGGAATAGCAATAGTTCCAGGATCAGTTTCTTTGTCTTTGGCTCGTGTTTCCAACAATACTTTAGAGTCTTTCACTAATATAAAGGAAACACATTCATGCACTCTCATTTGAACCTCATACTTGTCATCATTTATTCCAATCTATACTGTGCAAGTGTTTGCATTCAAGATTAAACTCATGTTTTGTTACGACTCGGATCACAGAGTGGGATTTTTATTAGCGTTAGATTATTAAAAATAAACGCATTGAAATTTCAGGGATTTTTTAAAATGTGCAATAATTATACATTGTTTTTAATCTGAAGAATTTCATAAACGTCACTACTCACCATTTTATTAGTTAGCAATTTAAGTTATTATTAAATCTGAAGTTTCTCTTGGTAAAAGAAAAACTTTTTAATATCAAAAAGTTAGCATTAAAAGCTAAACATTAATAACATCCCAATGAGTAAGTGCTTAATGTATAACGCTTAATATTGGGAAAGAATATAATTGATGTGCATGTAGTATTACTGAACGCATGAAGCATTCGGCAAATTTGTAACACCTAGAGTTTTATTTGATCAAAATGAAAAAATCATTTTTATTGTTGATATGGACGTTTTTCTCTGTTTCTCCTTTTGCTTTCGCCAAAGATTCGGACGGCAAAGCTCAAGTAGAGAATCAGATTTCTCAACAACAAGTTAGAAAAACATATAAAGACGCTAAGCTAGAAGGCGTTATCGACTTTAAGCTATTTAACGACGCCTATTTAGCTTACAAGAAAACCAAAAAGCGAAAGAAGCCACTACTTACCATCATCGACTACAGCAAACCTTCAACGGATAAGCGATTTTATGTCGTTGATTTAAACAAGAAGCAGCTGATCTACAACACGTATGTTTCTCATGGTGTAAATAGTGGAAAGAAGACCGCGACGAAGTTTTCCAATATCGTGAATTCACGTAAAACTTCTTTGGGTACGTTTATAACTGATACCACCTATTACGGATCCAATGGCTATTCCCTTCGCTTAGATGGCCTTACTTCTGGACTGAACGACAAGGCTCGTGAACGCTACATCGTCGTACACGGTGCTAAATATGCGAATCCTTCTTTTATTAAAAAGAACGGGTATTTAGGACGCAGTTGGGGTTGTCCGGCTCTGCCAGAGAACCTGTCTCGAGAAATCATCGACACAATTAAAGGCGGCAGTGTCATCTACGCAAGCGCATAATATACGAAAGGGAGCAGTAGCTCCCTTTTATCTTTCTAGTCAGAACACTCTTCCCTGTTTCAATACTGACGCCATTCCTTCAACGTCCTCCCTTAAGATTGTATCGATACTAATCCATTGTTCTGACTAGTCGTCTCTGTGATTGTATTTTGAAACAATTCAAGTTTAAAATTCCGCTTAAGCAGTGAGAAAAGCCTGTTCATCTATCTTTCCTATCGTTACTATACGAAATCATTCAGATACTGATTAAGCATCAAAGCCCCGAGACAAGATGCTCGCCGGTGATGAATAAGTATGTAAAATCGGCAACAAATCTTTGATGTATTAGGGTTAATTTTTGCGTTATCTAATTTGTACGTTTTGGCTAATAGCTCTGTCTCTGATCCCAGATTGTATGCTGTCTGCCTACGCGCATGAATATGACAATCACCAAACAAGCAATACATCCGATCATTTATCAAAGTGGGCTCAACAATCACTTTTAAAGCCAGATTTTGCTTTACCCCAATGGTCTTTAGAAAATAATTCGCCTTCGGTTTCTCATAAGTACTCGCAGCATCATAAACGAGACATATTGGCTCTGGTTTCATGCCGTCGTACTTCTCTGCATGATGATGTACAAAGTTTACGCTTCGAACCCGATTATCAGTTGCTCATCGCTTTTTTATCGCCTCCGCTGCTTTCTCTCGCTTGGGTGACAACTCCATTACCTAGAGATAGCTACGGTAAACTTAAAAACCAACGCTCGCTTTATCATCTCCTCGGAACAAGGGAAGCAAATTTACTTTATGTGTTTAAACATGGCCGTGAATACTTGACGAAAGAAAAACAGAGAAATCAAGAAAACGTGTCAACAAGTGACATGGGTACATTTATATTTACCTGAATCCATTCGAGGCCCAAATTATGACCAGATTCGCAATTCCAACTATCTTAACTTTATTACTCACTGCATTCTCCAATGTCGTTTACGCCGACGTAAATCTTGAACAAATGAGCAACGAAGCCCTTTTGGAATGCGCCAATGTTTCGAACGTACAGAATGCCGTACCAGAGCATAGAGCCTCTTTTAGAAACTATTTGATGTCCGTAAGACATTATAGTTTTAGCACGCTTTCTTCTGCAGAACTGGAGTTTAAAGCAGCAAACAAAAACACAACAGATGTGTTAGAAGTGTATCAGAGCAAGTGTCGTGACCTAGGCGAGCAGCTCTATAGCATCGGGTACTAATTGAAGTTATCGTCCCAAAACAAAAAGGCGCATTCTCTGCGCCTTTTTCGATATGAACATTTAAATCTCGCTACTTAGCGCCGTAAGGAAAGTGTTCAAACATCTTCGCAATTTCTTCTGCAATTAGCTCTTCCCTTTTCTCACTGTCCATTGACGTCGTTAATTTACGGCTAGATATCCCTTTCCAAACAACTTGGTTTGCCTTCATATCAACTAATTCGATAACCAAATTACCGTATTTACGCTCTCTATATCGCTCTGGACTGGAAGTAATCACGCCAAATCGATTCCATCCGTAACCAAAACTGATGTTCGACCCAGAAGAAACAAACTCTGTGTTCTCAACAATGTCATGATGGACATAGATATCACCATCACTCGAAACTTGTGAAAGTCCATTAGCTCCTAATTGAGAGGCAATACTTTGTTCAATACGCCTCGCATCGATGCTTGCGGGCGCACCATTCTGATCTCCAAAATCGAACGTTCTATACGATGAAAAGTCAGCCTGTTTGTCGACATCCGTTGTTACCGTAGTGCATGCGACCATAAACAGCCCCAATGCGCCTAACAAGATCCCTTTCCACATAGATATTCTCCTCTGATTTATCGACAGTATCAGCGTCGCCTTCTTTGTTGTCATTTATACGGCTGAAAACAAAAATGAATCATTATGCTACGACAAGATGTCCAACTCAGTACGTTTCCGAGCTCGTAAGCCATCTCTCTTTTACTGAATCACGCACTTTAAAATAATTAGATAGACATTATTGAGTCTTAACTAAGAACGCCAAGTGTTCAATATCTGAGGTCTTGTTTCACAAAGTCGTAGCCAATTGGGTGCTGATTTTCTCAAGAGAATTACCCACCAGCACTCGAATTGAGTACCTTAGCATCATCTTGAGTGATTTTTACGCAATCGACAAACAATTGAAGAGAAAAGACTTTTCTTTTCGAATTAATGTGGCATATTAGATGAGTCCTTTCGATGCGCGGGCATCGTATAATGGCTATTACCTCAGCCTTCCAAGCTGATGATGCGGGTTCGATTCCCGCTGCCCGCTCCAAGCTTTCTTGCGTAAGTTTTAAATCCTTTTGTTCACCATTCCCAACAAAGCAATTGATTTACTGTCAGTAACGTCATCATGATAATCAGCTTTAATCATATTATCCAAAACCGATACGCTCTATAGAACAAAATTGCATAAAAAAAGCCACTCTCACGACAAGAATGGCGTTGTGCCTATGACAGTTAAGTTCGGCAAAATAACAAAAACCCACAAGCTATCAGTTAATTACTGATATTGGGTTAATAGCTTTATTTTTATTCATAGCTCCATTTCAGCTTTAATCTGCTCAACCCAACCTGCAATACGCTGCTCAGTCAGACTTGATTGATTATCTTTGTCGATCACTAACCCGACAAAGTCATCGCCGTCAACCGCATTAGAGGCCGTAAACTCGTACCCTTCTGTGGGCCAAAACCCAACCATCTCTGCACCGCAGTTGGCGACATGATCGTATAGCTCACCAAGTGCGTCCACAAATTCGTTGCTGTAACCAACTTGATCGCCCAATCCATATAGCGCAACTTTTTTTCCCGATAGATCCATGTCCGAGAAGTTGGGTAGAAACTCTTCCCAACTCTCTTCTTGGCAATCTGCTGATAGTCCTGGAAGTTGTCCCTCTCCTAACGTTGGCGTACCGAGAATCAGATAGTCATAACTGGCAAATTCATCGGCGTCGACGCGATTAATGTTTTTCGGTTTATCCGCAACCTCGTCACCAAGTTGTTTTTGGATCAATTTGGCCATTTTGCGAGTGCTGCCCATATCAGTACCAAAGAAAATTCCCACTTTGCTCATAATTAGCTCCTTGCTTAAATTTTTGTCATGGCAGGTATACGTTGCAAAATATCTACCACACATTTAGTGCTATATTATCAATGAGTTAAAAAATTCCTTTCAAACAATGTCTGACCTAATGTCGCAAAGGTGACAATTAATCGTCATCATCCTCATCTTCGTCGTCGTCAGGCTGCCAAATTAAGGGGCGATATATTTCCACACGGTCACCTTCTTTTAGCTCACTATCCAACTTTGTGGATTTGCCAAAAATACCCACTTTTTGTTTGTCGAGATCGATAGCGGGAAACATATCTAGAATATTCGAAACCTGAATAGCGCTAAGTACGGTTGCGCTATGGTCAACATCGACCGACAACCATACCTGTTCATCCGGTAAGGCGTAGACAACACTTACTTTCATGGTTACCCCCTAGTGCTATGTGCTAACGCTGGTGTTGGGTTTGCCACCATGGATTCGTATTTCTGTTTTAACGCCAGAACCAAGCCCAAAACCAGAAAGCCTCCCGGCGGCAAAATAACCAACAACACCCCTTGGTAATCATCAATAATGACCATTTCCAGAAACGCAAAACGTTCGCCCAAAAGTAGATGCGCATTGCTAAACAGGGTTCCACTGCCAAGAATTTCTCGTATCGCGCCGAGCATAGTCAGTACCCAAGTAAAGCCTAACCCCATAAACAGACCATCCACTATAGAGGGCATGACAGCGCTTCTACTGGCAAACGATTCGACACGCCCGAGGATGGCGCAGTTTGTAACAATCAACGGTATAAATAGACCGAGAACTTTGTGCAGAGAATGGAGGTAGGCGTTCAGCAATGCATCGGTCAGCGTGACCAGTGTGGCGATGATGATGACATTCACCGGAATACGTACGGTTTTGCTGATGACACCTTTCGCCATCGAGTTAAGCGTATTTGCCGCAACCATCACGACCATAGTGGCCAGGCCAAGGCCAAGGCCGTTCGTCGCACTGCTGGTTACGGCGAGTAAGGGACAAAGCGCAAGGGACTGCTTGAGTACAATGTTATTGCCCCATAAACCTTGTGACATAATGCTTTTGTACTGGTTCGATTCACTCATTGTTCGCTCCTTGGTAAGATTCAAGCGCTAACAACGCCTGATGCACGCCTTTTACTACGGCTCTGGGTGTAATTGTTGCGCCGCTAAATTGGTCAAAATCACCCCCGTCCTTTTTCACCGCCCACACACCTGTATTCTCTAAAGTGCGCTTGGCAAAACTGAGTATCCAACTGCTTTTTTCCGCTTCGATCTTGTCACCCAGTCCCGGCGTTTCACTGTGACTGATGATTCGAACGCCGATAATCTCCCCACTGATTTTTAAGCCGATAAGAAAGCGGATCGTGCCACTGTATCCCTCCTGCTCACCCCGGATCACCCAGTTAATCAGTTGCTGATTTTCATCTTCCACTCGATACAGTTCGAATGGCTTACCTTCAAACTCGATTAGCTGGCGGTTCGAAAACACGTCATTCGAATAAGGTTGTCCCGCCAGCACCTCCCTCAATAGCGCGTTCTGATCTTCTAAGATACGCTGAGAGATGATTGGCTTTGTCGCCCAATTCGTAACAAACAAAAGTAATGCAGCGAGCGCACATGCACTGGAAAGCAATATGATTTGATACGAAATACGCTCTTTAAATGGCTGTAATCTGACTTCCATGATTATTTCTCCGTCACTCGGCTAGAACCAAACACATGTGGGCGCAGGTAGTAATCAATTAAAGGGCTGACCGCATTCATAATCAGTACCGCAAAAGCCACGCCTTCGGGGTAGCTACCAAAAGTTCGGATCAACCAAACAAGCAGGCCACACCCCAGCCCATAAATAAGCTGTCCGCGAATACTGGTTGGAGAGGTAACAAGATCTGTCGCGATATAAAATGCGCCCAACATGGCAGCGCCGCTGGTGAGGTGAATCCACGGCGCCAGGTAGGCTTCAGCGTTGATCAAATGACTGACTAAAGCAGGTAGTGCCAGACCAAGCATGAAGGTCACAGGTATCGCCCAGTGAATAATGCGTCGCCAAATCAGATAACCACCGCCACACAAGATAAGGAAAGCACTGGTCTCACCTAGACTCCCAGAATGCTGCCCAAAAAACTGCTGAGTAAACTCAACCGGCAAGGTTCTTTCAACACTGAGAGCCGTCGCCGCCGTCACGCCGTCAAAGCTCAGCCATCCATCCGGTACGGTGACTAAGTTGTTGCTAAGATCTATCGGCGTTGGAGCCGCCCACTGGGTCATTTGAACCGGAAAACAGATCAGTAGCATGACGCGTGCGAGCATGGCTGGATTGAATAAGTTCTGCCCCAGCCCGCCATAGATTTGCTTACCCAAAATAATGGCAAACATACTGCCCAAAACCGCTAAGCTAATTGGGAACGAAGGCGGTAAACTCATGGCCAGTAGCAGCCCGGTCAGAATCGCTGAACCATCAAAACACGCACTAGGTTTCTTTTTCATTGCCAACAAACATAAACATTCGCTTATGATGCTGGTTAAACAACACACGACTATCAGTGCCAAACTGTTGCGACCAAACTGAAAGCCAGCAAATACACAAGCCGGTAATAACGTTAAGATAACGAGATACATGATTCGTGTAGATGAGCTCCCGTTGTGAGCAAATGGGCCAATTATTGAGTCATATTTGATCATAACTGTTGCTCCTTCTCAGCGGCTTTATCTTGACGAGATACTCTCGCTGGACGAGGTGGGCGAGCCGGTCTCTCTGGACGAGTCGGTTTTTCCGCTCGCTCAGGTCGAGCATTGCGGGTTGGTCTTGTGACTTTTTTCGCGGCTTTGGCTTTCTTCTCAGCGGCCTCAAGGGCGAGACGTTGTTTTCTGGATTCATTGAGCACTTTGGTCTGAGCCGCTCTTTGCTCCATAAAGGTATGCGATGCAATCACACCCTTTGCGTGCATAAAGTACTGAACTAAAGGAATCGAAGAGGGACAAACATATCCACATGCACCACAAGACAAGCAATGATTCACACCCAGTTCCTCGGCACGTTTGAAATCGGAAACGCGGGTGTACGCGGCCATTTGAAATGGCATCAAACCCATTGGACAAGCACGAACACATTGACCACAGCGAATACACTCTTGATGTTTGGTTTCAATAAACACTTCGTCTTCGGTTAACGCCAGTATTCCGCCAACCGTTTTATCAACAGGCACCTGCATTGAGGGAATAACCTGACCCATCATAGGTCCGCCCAGAAGTAATCGTTCCGTCGAGTCACTCACCCCGCCGCAATAGTTGATTACTTCGTTCACCGGGGTTCCAATTGGTACCTCGACATTTTTAGGTTCCGCGATCCCTTTTCCACTGACCGTGACAATCCGCGAAACCAAAGGACGACGGAATCGAACCGCGTGGTACACCGCCCTAACCGTGGAAATATTGTTAACTAAAATACCGACCTGAGTGGCACGCCCTCCTGGTGGAACATCTTTTCCAGTAAGCGTTTTTATTAAGTGCTTCTCAGATCCCATCGGATAAATACTCGGCACCTTACGCACGTCAATGGTGTCGACTTCACTCGCGGCAAAATGGAGCGCACTTAAGGCATCCGGTTTGTTATCTTCCACGCCGATAATGGCCCTTTGCGCACCGCTTGCAATCAGCATCATCTGTATCCCAGAAATAATTTCTTCCGGGTAGGTTTGCATTGTTAAATCATCACTGGTCAGATACGGTTCGCATTCACCTCCATTAATGATGATGGTGTCTACGTTGGCGCTTCTTGAAAATCGCAACTTGACCGCGGCTGGGAAACCAGCGCCACCTAGCCCGACTATGCCCGCTTCCGCCACGCGATCAATAATGGTGTCGGCATCTAAGTTATGGATATCTTCACCCGGCGAAGATACCCCCCATTGCTTATCGTCATTCGCGCGAATCACTACCGTGTCACACTTCACTTTCGCCGGGTGAGTTGTGATATGCGGAACAATCGCCGTCACCACACCATTCACAGATGAATGCAAAGGTGCAACGAAGTCCGTAAGTCCAACAGCAACCAACTGCCCTCTGTGCACTGACTCACCAGGACCAACCAATACTCTTAACTTTGCTCCGGAACGCGTCTGCAAAGGTAAGTAGATATTCCGAGGCCAGAAATGGCGATCAATGCGTTGATCTGACGTTAACTCTTTATAGGCTTTGGGATGAATACCGCCACTAAATGGTTTATTCCACAAACTAACACTGCTTAAACTGGACATGATTCACTCCTAAACCGACAATGAAGGCTTTGGCCAATACCATGTAGACACCGACGGCGTCACTTCGGACATGGTCAAGCAACCTCGTGTACAGGCTTTTTCACATAACTGACAACCGGTACACACGTCTTTTAGTACCGTGTGTAACTGTTTCGGCGCACCGACAATTGCATCAAAAGGACAGGCTTTGTAGCAGCGGTTGCACCCGTTACACTGCGTTTCATCAACTCTTGCCACCAGCTCAGTCTCTTGATCACTTGTATCAATAGAAACACCGAGCAACTGTGCAACGTTTTGAGCAAGTAGCGCTCCGCCAGGTGGACAACAAGCCGGGCTTAGTTCACCAGTGACCATTTTTTCGGCGGCCTGGCGGCAACCAGCCTCTCCACACTGACCGCATTGGCCACCCGGCAGTAATGCTTCAACTTTGTCTATCCTCGGGTCGCCTTCCACATGGAACATTTTTGCAGCGTACCCAAGCGCAAGCCCAAGCAATGCTCCGAGCGTGACAAAAAATATAAGCGTCGTAAGTAACATGACTTAGTCTCCTCTATGCCATTCCCGAAAAGCCCATGAAGGCCATCGACAAAAATCCCGCCGTGATGAATGCTATCGGAGAGCCTTTAAATGCTGCCGGAACCTGACTCAACATAAGTTGGCTACGTAAACCAGCAAAAATAGTGATGACGAAAAAGAAGCCCAGAGCAGAACCAAAGCTGAACATCAGGGTGTTGAGAAATGACAAATTGTCTTGAACAGCCAGCAATGCGACCCCAAAAACGGCACAGTTGGTGGTGATGAGCGGTAGAAATACGCCCAGAGACTGGTACAACTCGGGAAATGATTTTTTAACGTATAATTCAGTAAACTGAACGACCGCAGCGATGACCAAAATGAAGGATATGATCCTCATAAACTCCAGATGCAACGGCTTCAAAATCGCAAACTCAATAATCCAGCTTGATACCGTCGCTAAGGTAAGCACGAAAATCGTCGCGATCCCCATTCCCACCGCACTGGTAATTTTGCTCGACACTCCCATGAACGGACACAAGCCCAGAAATTTGGCTAAAACGACATTGTTTACGAATGTCGCACTCAGAAAAATGATCAATCCTTCGGACATAACAGCACTCCACTAGCTTCCTTTCTCGAAGGTGGTGCATAGCGTATGCCACGGAGCGTTTTTGCACTGGAATGAATCAAACAACCCCGTCAATACAGTGCTAGCGCGCAGGCTAAGCGCTTTTCTTTACCAAAATAGCTGTGTCACAAACCCAACAAAGTTCGCTTGTTCGCATGAATAATTGTCCGAAATCAAACAAACCTTCATTTAAGCGGGCCCGTCATACCTGGCTTGAGTGTTTGGAATAGGAAATGCATCGACGGTCTTATATCGCCAAACGTATAAGGAAAGACGTATGGAACAACTTGATAGCCTGCTACCCGATAGCAATTCAACGGTGTTTGACATGCAAGCGTTCGAGCAGATCGTTGCGCATGCTCCTGTCGCCATCAGCATTACCGACAAATATGGCAACATACTTTTCGTCAATAAGACCTTTAATCAGATCACTGGCTATAGTTCACGCGAACTGATTGGTAAAAACTCGTCACTGCTTTCGTATAAGGCAACACCTCAACGCGTATATCAAAATATGTGGCTAGCCATTACCAACGGTGACCATTGGCAAGGTCAGTTGGTCAACAGAAAGAAAAATGGTGAGCCGTATATTGCCGAAATTTCGATTTCTCGGCTAAAAGAGAAAAGTGGCGAGACACGATATTATGCCATCCATCGCGATATTACAGAGCGACACCAACGTATCACTGAGCAAAAAAATCAGTTCACACTCTTTCAAGCGGTGTTGAATGGTTCTTCGACAGCCATTGCACTGGTTGATGCCTCCAACAAGCTGCTAGTCAGCAACAAAAAGTATCAACGAATACAAAACAGTATTCACCACAGCCCTATAGACTTATTGCTGCAAAGCATTCAGAGAGACTATCAACAGACTAGTGTGGTTGAGTTCATCGGCGAACATAAAAACCGTACGCAAAATATCTCTGTTCGAAATGAAGACGGCACATGCGAACGATGGTTTGAATTTACATTGGCGAAAATTCCGGTTTCAACCATCAACATTGAACATTATTTTCTTCCAGACAGTGATGATGACTATAGCGTTATCTCTATCACTGAGCGTACCAAAGAGAAGCTCTTGGTCGAGGAACGACGTATTAATGCTACCAAGCTTATGGCGAGGGACAATAAATACGTCCACGCCATGCAAGAAGCATTAATGGGAACACTGCATCAATTACAGGGACCGTTCAATGTCATTGATTCTGCTGTAAATATTCTCAAACGTACTAATGCCTCCTGCCCCGGTTTAATCGCGATGGATGACGCAATGGCGAATGCAAATGCAGCCATGCAAGAAATCATGCTCGCCATCCCAGAACGAGAAAGAGAAGCGCGGCAACCAGTGAATCTCAATGAAGTGATTCGTGACTCATGCAGCATCAGTAATGATGAATTGATGAGGCTATCGATCAACTTAGAACTTGATCTATCGCCAAAGCTTTCCTCAATCAATGGCACGCCTCATCGACTTATTCTTGCCATAAAACAGCTCATCGATAACGCGTTAGATGCTATCAAATATGCTAAGCCGTCAGATCGGACGCTGTTCATTCAATCTTATGAGAAAAACGGAGAGATAGTGGTTGATATCGAAGACAATGGCTTAGGGGTGAAAGAAGATCTTCGTCTGACCGTATTCCAACCATTTTATAGCACCAAACCAAAGCACCAGTCTGGCTGTCGAGGCATTGGGCTTTCTATCGTGCAACAGGTGCTCAATGAACATTCAGCCACCGTAACGATCTCAGACAGCCGCCGGCTAAACGGCGCCAAAGTCTGCTTAACATTTCCAATCAATAGCGGTAAGTCATTATGATAGAAGATCATTCTCTTTTAGATTTAGAGCGTCAGTTATTGGCGGCAATGTATCGAATATCTAGTGTTCTAAACGCTAGCTTAAATTACGTTGAGTCATGCGACAAAATACTTAAAATTCTGCACGATGAGTGTCGTTTACAGTGTGGCATGCTCACCATTCTTGACCACCAAAAGAACATTTTATTGGTTAAGTCTGTACATAGCCCACTTAGCGATAGTAGCCGAGACCAAAAGAACGTTTACTATAAGACCGGTGAAGGTATTGTTGGAGAGGTCCTCAGCCAAGGGAGCTCTATGGTAATTCGCAATCTCGGTAGCGATATGCGTTTTGCGGACAAATTGGCACTTTATGACTATGACAAGCCTTTCATCTGTGTCCCAATCAAAGACAGTAATAGTAAAGTTCTTGGCGCACTTTCAGCCCAACCACCTAATGTCAGCGACGAGCACCTTACGTTGTTGTCGAAATTCCTCGATATGATTGGCAACTTAATCGCCAAGAATATTCAACTGTCTCAGAACGTTGAGCGAACCGAAAAAGAACTTGTTGATGAGCGTGACGGATTACGCCGTAAAGTTCGCAACAACTACAGTTTTCACAACTTAGTGGGACACACCAAGACCATGAGACAAATTTTCGATCAAATTCGTCTGGTGTCTCGCTGGGATTCAACGGTGTTGGTTCGCGGTGAATCGGGGACGGGTAAAGAGCTTATAGCCAACGCGATTCACTATAACTCTCCTCGTGCTGATCGTCCGTTCATCAAACTCAACTGCGCAGCACTGCCTGATAACTTGCTCGAATCTGAACTGTTCGGCCACGAAAAAGGCGCATTTACAGGTGCGGTCAAGCAGCGTAAAGGGCGATTTGAAATGGCACACAATGGCACTATTTTCCTGGATGAAATTGGCGAAACCAGTGCAGCGTTTCAAGCAAAGTTGTTACGAGTATTGCAGGAGAAAGAGTTTGAACGAGTCGGGGGAACAACAACTATTTCGGTAAACGTGCGTATTATCGCCGCGACTAACCGTCACCTGGAAGAGGAAGTGACGCAAGGTAACTTCCGTGAAGACCTTTATTACCGCCTCAATGTTATGCCAATGCACCTACCTCCTCTTCGCGATCGCATTCAAGACATTCCAGAGCTGGCCGAGTTCATGCGCAAAAAGCTCAGTAAGCAACAAGGCCGTAACCTCACCATCAGTGATGATGCGATACGTGTGATGATGAATCACAGTTGGCCGGGTAACGTGCGTGAACTAGAAAATACCTTAGAACGCGCTTCGGTATTGTGCGAGTCCGGTGTCATTGATGCCAGTTTAATCAAAATCAACCAGTCTGAACCGAGCTTTTCACCGCCGGTCCAATCCGCTTACACACCCCCACTTTCTGCCGCTGCACCACTTCGCGCAACAGAAAGTCAGCTTATACATCGGGAGAAAAGCAAACCGGCTGACGAGAGAGAACTGGTAATCGACGCGCTTGAGCGATCTGGTTGGGTAAAAGCCAAAGCAGCAAGGCTGCTCAATATGACGCCGCGTCAAATTGCTTACCGAATTCAAATATTAAATATCGAGATGAAACAAATCTGACAATTTTTGAAAGCCAGATATTGTCGGCAAACGGACAATTGTTACTAGTTAGAACCCTTAGCTTATGTAAAACAATACTTTAGTTAAGGAACAATGATTGCAATGAAGCTTATTAAAGGCATTTAATCATAAGGGGCAGACATGGAAAGTCCTTCATCAAGTGTAAAAAGTGACGATTGTGCACAAGATAATCTTCATCACTTTTTCAATAAAAAAACGCAGGATAAAATTGCAAAACATCCGTGCTATTCAAAACAGGCTCATCAATACGCGCGTATGCATTTACCTGTAGCACCAGCATGCAATATACAGTGCAACTACTGTAACCGGAAATATGACTGCAGTAATGAGTCTCGCCCGGGAGTCGTGTCACACGTTATGGATAGTGCTGCGGCGCTCAAACAGTTTTCAACCATTAAAAAGCGAGCGCCTAACTTGACGGTAGTTGGAATCGCAGGCCCTGGTGATGCTCTCGCAAACCCGCAAGCCACATTTAAAACGCTTCGCGATATTCATAAAGCCGACCCAAACGTACAGCTTTGTATCTCAACCAACGGACTTGCGCTTGCTGAACATGTTATGACGCTGGCGGTATTGGGCGTTAATCACCTCACCATTACGATTAATTGTATTGATGCTGATATCGGAGAAAAAATCTACCCTTGGATTTTTTACAACCGAAAAAGACTTAAGGGCAAAGTCGCGGCACAAACACTTATCGAGCGTCAATTGCTCGGATTAGAGTTAGCAGCAAAGGCTGGCATGCTGGTGAAAGTGAACACGGTACTTATCCCAGGCATCAACGACCATCACATTGCTCAAGTATCAGAGAAAGTGAAATCTCTGGGCGCGACGTTACATAACATCATGCCCCTGATTTCCGATCCAAGTCATGGTACCTATTTTGGGTTGAGTGGTCAGCGGGGGCCAACCGAAGATGAACTGCAACGCGTCCGCGAAGAATGCGGTGTGCACATGCCGCAAATGACCCATTGTAAACAGTGCCGAGCAGACGCTGTTGGAATGCTTAGTGATGACAAGGCCTCAACATGTGGCTCGTCTTCTAAACCATCGGTATATAAAGTCGCGGTTGCCAGCCATGGAGAGGCCCACATCGGATTGCATTTTGGCCATGCCAAACGCTTTGAGATCTACCAATATGACCAACAATCACAGCAATTCCTTTTTGAGGAATCACGTAACGTTGCTCAATACTGCACAGGCCAAAGTGAATGTGGTGAAGAGTCTGAAAAAGAAGCCTTGTTCGACACAATCGCAGATTGCCAAGTGGTTCTCAGCGCGAGAATCGGAATCTCACCGTGGCGTGAATTAGAGAAACGTGGAGTGATTCCCAATGTTGACTTCGCCTTCCAACCAGTAAGCAGCAGCTTAGAAGCAATCGCCAAACAATACTGTCGTGAAACTCAGCAAGCGGAGACAAAACATGAGCTTTTCAATCAACAATAAATGTGTCGGCTGTCATGCCTGTATGACCGTGTGTCCTAATCAGGCGATATATAAAAGCGACAGAGCAGACAAACCATTTGCGATTCATACTAAGCGGTGTAATGAGTGCTCTTCTTTTTGGCACGAGCCACAATGCGCCAGTATTTGCCCTATCGAAGAGGCGATTGTTGACCACACCAGTCGCCCCCTAAACCCTTTAGGCAGCTTGAGCCCGCAACATGATAGGAGCTAAGTATAGTGAACGCTGAAAAATGCAAACAGTACTGGCGACCAATCGTCCACTCTTATCTGAGTGGGCGATCTTCGCTGCCACTTTACCTCGGATTGAAGAAAAGCCACTTTATTCAACTTATTGAATTTTTTGACCTTGAGGTAAGTTTAGCCAATCTCGAAACCAAACAAGCCAGGTTACGTAGCGAATTAATGGCATTACGAACCGAAGAATACGATCAGCTGCGTCAATTGTTATCTCAGAACTTGGATAACTCACGCCCATTTGCAGAGGAAATGGCCATCGTTATATCAAGTGGCTGTATGGGAAGCCAACACCTCTGGCATGACTTAGGACTACCCGAACGGGCTCTACTGACACAATTATTTTCTGACTATTTCCCCAACTTATCTGCTAAAAATGTTAACAACATGCGCTGGAAACGGTTTTTATACCGTCAGTTATGTGAAAACGGCGGCGACTATGTATGTCGCTCGCCAAGTTGTGAAACCTGCTCAAGCTACAGTGAATGCTTCGATACTGTGTCGTAATCTCACTCAATATCGTTTAAATATTGAGCTACCATTGCCGAACGTGTAAGTTCGCGGCTTTTAACATTCAGAGACGTGTAGATCCCAAAAAAATAAATACAAATAATCCTTTACATGTGATCACTAAAAGACAATAATGGCGCCGCTCTGTTGTTCAGAGTTATTAAATGAGACATCACGTAGTAAAAGTAAAACCCTTAGAAAACCAAGTTGTTATCCTCAGTGTTTCCCTTAGCTTCAAAGATACATTAAATAATTCAAGCTACTAGCGCATTCAAATAATTAATTTTTTCAATTTATATAAGGGACATATCATGTCTAATAAAACAACTGGTTCTGTAAAATGGTTCAACGAAACTAAAGGTTTTGGTTTCCTAACTCAAGACAACGGCGGCGCAGACGTATTCGTTCACTTCCGTGCAATCGTTTCTGACGGTTTCAAAACTCTTGCTGAAGGTCAAAAAGTGACTTTCGAAGTAGAGCAAGGCCAAAAAGGTCTTCAAGCTGCTAACGTTGAAGTAGCATAAGATTTTAAGTAGGCGCAGGCTGTAGGAAACTACGGCTTGCGTCACTTATCTCTGATTATTATAAATACCTCCCCCTTTTAAACTCCTCAATTCTCTTTATCTGATTCCCTTTCTTCTATTGATTTTGCCTTATAGCGAGCATCTTTCACGCTTTTAAGCTATTACATGTCATACCCATACAAAATCCCAATCTTGATGAGTAAATGGTCAGATTATTGTGGGAATTGGTATTATGCCTATATTTAAACACGAGCCCCTGAGGTACAGATCATGACTGATGAAGAAAGAATTGAACTTCAAAAAAACAACCCTCTCCATGGTCTTAAACTAGAGACGATGATCGCAGAACTAGCGGATTTTTATGGATGGGATATCTTAGATGCAGCAATGCGATTTAATTGTTTTCATACCAACCCCTCAGTCGCAAGTAGCGTGAAGTATTTAAAGAAGACAGATTGGGCAAGAGAGAAGTTAGAGAATTTTTATTTGTACCGATTTAAGCGCATGCCGAGAGCATCGAGTGAAGAGTTCGAACTGCCTCCACGCGCCCGTACGTTTCCAAACGGACTTAAACCTAAAGAGCCAATGGAACTTACGGTTGAGTCAATCTTGAAATCACAAGCTAAAGCCGCTTCAGCACATAAAGAGCGCTCGTCTCGAGGCCGTTCTAAACGTTAATATCTGGGTAACTCATTACCGCATAGTGCTGACAAACATAAAACCAATTCGGTTGTTCGGGTTGTTGGAATAGCAAAAAAGTGGAGGAGCTAGAATCTCCCCCACTTCACTGTTATTGAAGCGACAAATACCAGCGATTCTCTACTCCCATACAAGGCCTTCAGGTAAATCAGGAAGCGCCCAATTATGGATATAGTTGATCACTCTTAACGAATCATCGGCCGCTTGTGTAAAGCCTCGCGCATAATCTGTATCCACTTGGTCAACCGTAAAGACCTGAGGGTTTCCTGCTATATCAAGAAGAGGAACCACCTGATATGACAAAGTTGAAATCACCACTGGGGCATTAATATCCGGCTCTACGCCTGGAAGAACTAGCCCCACTTCAATTCCGGAGAACATAACATCACGGTAATAGCTATACCCCATAAAATTGAAATACCCGTTGTCATTAATACCTAGAGTGGTGTTGATATTAATAACTAGATCGAGAGTGATAGATCCAAACTTATCTCCAGCCCCTGCTAAAAGCGCTGCGGCCGTATCCAAGTCTTCCGAACTCAATGTTTCAACACCGTCACCGGCCAAATGTCTAAGACCACCTAACTGCTCATCTGACAAAGTAAGACCAGGAAGATGACCATTTAACATCAGTGCTTTATAGAGTGCCAAGTTTTCCAGTGGCGAATCGATGGTTTTGAATACATCCTCCGTAACCTCCACCTCAATTCGTCCAGCCGGGTCGGTTCTCACACTAATCGCATTGTTAATATTAGACATCGCTTCATTGTAGGATGAGTCGATCACATCAACCGGTGATCTCGCAACACTCAAGCGACCAAAGTCCACTTCTTCAGCGTAACTTGCAAAAACGTAGTCCTCATAACCCACTAAGCTTTCGACAATTTCACAGTCACTGTTAAGTGGAATCAGTGTTAATCCATCTTCTGTTTGAAACTCTTCAGGAAGTAAAGGTAGCGGCTCCCCGGTGAGTACATCGGTAGCCTGTTCATTTGCGATTGGCTGGAAGCAACCATTATCATCTTGTTGCGGTATGTATAACGTTGCGTCCAATTCATCCCAGTCCCAGGTATATTTCACTGGCTCACCATTGTCATTGCGGACAATAATAAGCAAGTCACCATAAAGGTCGCCTTTACTCACGCCCGGATCATTATTACCTCTGCCTGGCTTTCCATCTCTACCTTGATTCCCAGCCCAAGAAGGACGATCTGAGCTATCATCAGCGGACAGAGCGAAAGGAAGCGACAAGAATAATAGTAGCGCGAGCGCCATACTCACAAACATAAGTACATTCATGCTTATGCTTTTAATTGGTGTGTAGTCTTTCATCATCTGCTCCTTAGCGTATGGATACGCTCCCATCGCAATACATTGCTTAAGAGAAAAAAGACTGTCTGACTTAATTAAGTTTTTAACACCACCAAATTAACTGTAGAGTAGAATTCATAAGCAACCGCTAATATACGCAAGCATTTTGATACGGATCAATTGAATATCAATTAAGTTTCTTAGTAGACGCTACAATGTTGATACAGAAACGGTCTCAGAGGATAAAGGTTTCACCTTCAGAAAATCTTGTACAAAGTCCACCAGCCTTGGGCCGCATTAACTTAAGCTTGCTAGCCTTGCTGCAAAGCCCATAAAGAACATGCCTAGTAACCCGTTGCCTAACTTTGCTAACACTTTATTATCTTTGAATAATTGAGTTAATGATGAACCCAGAAAGATCAGCGTACTCAAATAAATGATGCTAAAAACTTCTAAGATAAACGCCAGGATCAAGTATGAAATCCACGTGTGTTCGTACGTATAATCGATAAACTGGATAAAGAAAGAGACGTAAAACAGGATTGCTTTTGGATTGGTCAGACTTAACGTCAGCGACTTAGCAAACACATTTTCGCGTTTCTTAGGGCGAGCGACGTCTGATTCACCATCATCACTTTTACTCATTAACTGATGAATGATTTTCACCCCTAAATACAGCAAGTACGCGGCACCCAAGTAGCGAATAATCGTGAACAGGACGGGAGAAGTTTGAATTAACGACGCAACACCTAGGTAAGAGAGCAAAATTAAAACCGCGTCACCAATAAGCACACCAGAAGCTGCTTTATAACCCGCCTTAACACCCAGCGATGAGCTCGATTTCAACACATAGAGAGAGTTTGGACCCGGAGCAAGAATGATCATGGTCAGACCGACCAAATACGTCCATATATTAATTACGCCAAACATCTCCAACATGACGAACAACCCTTTTACCAAATGACATCGAACAGAATTACGAGATATAACTGAAACAAATAGCAAAGTCTATCTCAGCTCGAAGAATTCCATCGAAAATATATAAACCCTCATTCATAAACAGACATCTCATTCATGTTAGAAACTAATTAAAGATGTTACGGAACGTGATCAAACTCGTAGATTTCAACCGATGTTACCGGTAACTTACGAAATGTTCCCGGTAACATTCGGGCGTAGTAGGAATACAAGTAGATCCGATAATAAATTAAAGGACGAATGAATGAACATCATACAAAAATCCCTAACCTCAGCTATCTCACTAGCGTTGCTATCCACTTCAGCATTCGCTGCTGACTTTAACTTTAAGTTTCAATCCAGTGATCCATCTGGTGACAAGAACTTTCAGGTTCAAAAAGAGTGGACGGAACGCGTAGAGCAAATGTCTGGTGGTCGTATTGAAATCGACCTACTGCCTGTTGGTGCCGTGGTTAAACACACAGAAACCTTAGGCGCGATCAAAATGGGCGTTATCGATGGTCACATTACCGCAACAGGTTACTTTACTGGCCAAGATCCAGCGTTTGGTCTGATCGGTAATATGGTTGGTGCATGGTCAGACACTCGCCAATTACTTCAATACATCAACTACGGTGGTGGTTATGAGTTAATGACTGAGCTCTACGCACCGTACGGCGTGAAATACATTGGCGGTTCAACAACAGGCGTAGAGTCGTTTGTATCTAAAGTGCCACTAAATGGCGTTGATGATCTAAAAGGTCTTAAGCTTCGTGCTCCGGAGGGTCTGGTTCAACAAGTATTTGCGGCTGCAGGTGCGACCCCAGTAAACCTACCAGGTTCAGAAGTCTTTACTGGTTTGAGTAAAGGCGTTATTGATGCTGCTGACTACACCGTTTTCTCTACTAACCATCAAGCAGGCATGAACGATATCGCAACTCACCCAGTTCAACCGGGCTTCCACTCACTGCCAACGATTGATATCTCAATGAGTCAGAAAAAGTGGGACAAACTACCAGCCGATCTTCAAGAGATCATGACGGTATCGGTTCGTGACTTTGCTGAAGATATTACGACTCAACTGCGTATTGCAGACCAGAAAGCCGTTAAAGAAGCGGAAGCGAACCCTAACATTACCATCCACGACTGGTCGGAAGAAGAGCGTAAGAAGTTCCGTCTGATAGCGATGGGCGAGTGGGAAAAATATGCTGAACTCTCTCCTAATGCGAAAAAAGTTTACGATTCTATTACGACTTACCTAAAAGACTCGGGTCTTCTATAAGTTGTTAAAAAAAGGGAGGTTTACTCCTCCCTATTTCATTTGGAATTAGACATATGAAAGAATCAGACACAAATCTAGCGGCTGAAATGCCCCAGAATATTCTCGACAAAGCAATAACCAAAATCAGTGAGCTGTTTAGTTTATTGTTTGTTGCCACCGTCATCATTTCATTTTACGAAGTAGCAAGCCGCTATTTGTTTAACTCACCAACCATGTGGGTGCACGAAACCGCCTCCTTTATTGGTGGAGCACTGTTTGTGATCGGCGGGGCCTACGCTCTCGCAACCGACAAACATGTAAGAGTCGTTCTCGTTTACGATGCGGTATCACAAAAGACAAAACGTTACCTGAATGTCTTTCACCATCTTGCAGGGTTACTGTTTAGCGGGTTATTGATTTATGCAGCGTGGCAAACTGTGGCTAACTCTTGGTTTGCTCCTTGGGGTGGATTGAGATTAGAAACCTCGGGCTCCGCTTGGAATCCACCATTCCCAGCCCTGCTTAAAGGCATCATTTTATTTACCGTTTGCCTGATGTTTATTCAATTCATTTTGCATTTGATTAAAGAAATTCAACAACTAAGGGACGAAGGCGATGAATAACTTATCTTCTACAAAACCTTCTGTTGGGAGCTACAAACCAGTGTTCCTTGTCATCGGCCTTCTGACCTTAGCGGCTGCTTTAGGATGGGTTGGTGTGCAAACCTTCACATCGAACTTGTCATCAATTGGCATCGAGTACGGCAGCTTGCTGATGCTTGTGTTGATGATTGGTCTATTGTTGACTGGTATGCAACTCGCTTTCGTAACAGGCCTTGTCGCACTGATCTTTACCTTAGGCTGGTTTGGCGTCGATGCACTACCGCTTATTACGAGCCGTATTTTCAGCTTCGTCAGCGGTTACGTATTCCTTGCGGTACCAATGTTTGTACTGATGGCTGCGTTGCTCGACCGCTCAGGAATTGCCCGAGACTTGTTCGATGCAATGAAAAGTGTTGGCCGTAAAGTTCGCGGTGGGGTTGCGGTTCAAACCTTGCTTGTTGCGGTGATCCTTGCATCTATGTCGGGCGTTATCGGCGGTGAAACGGTACTTCTTGGTATTCTTGCTCTGCCACAAATGCTAAGACTGGGCTATGACCGTAAGTTAGCAATCGGCACCACATGTGCTGGCGGTGCACTAGGCACCATGCTGCCACCGAGTATCGTTCTGATTATCTATGGTTTGTCGGCTTCCGTATCGATTGGCGAACTATTCAAAGCGGCATTCTTACCAGCGTTTATTCTGGCAATGTTCTACATGGCTTACGTACTGATTCGATGTAAGCTGAATCCAGACCTTGCTCCGTTACCTTCAGAAGAAGATCTGGCTAAAGATGCAGAAGCTCATCCAAGTTACTTCAAAGCGCTGTTCTTCCCTTTGCTATCCGTAGCGACGGTTCTAGGAAGTATTTACACCGGTATTGCATCAGTTACCGAAGCCTCTGCTCTGGGTGTGGTTGGTATTGCTATCAGCGCGGCTATCCGTAAAGAACTTAATTGGAAGATGATCAAAGAGTCTTCTATCGCAACCATGCGTACCTGCGGCATGATCATGTGGATTGGTATCGGCGCTTCAGCTTTGGTTGGCGTATACAACCTAATGGGCGGTATCGACTTTGTTGAGGAAACCATTCTCGCGCTAAGTGGCGGAAACGCGATGTCTACCTTGCTTATCATGATGGCGATTCTGTTTGTTCTGGGTATGTTCCTGGACTGGGTTGGCGTTGCACTACTGACTATGCCGATTTTCGTCCCGATCATCACAGGCCTTGGAATGGACCCAATCTGGTTTGGTGTGGTGTTCTGTCTAAACATGCAGGTCGCGTTCTTGTCGCCACCTTTTGGTCCAGCAGCATTTTATCTTAAGTCTGTTGCGCCTAAAGACATTAGCCTTGGTGAAATATTCACTGCACTACTTCCGTTTATAGCACTACAAGTTAGTGTTCTTGCTCTCGTGATTGTTTTCCCAGAGCTTGCATTATGGTGGCGATAAATCTGCCCATTAAGCCTAATTATGAGTTGATACTATGAATAAAAAATATGTCGTTATGGGTGTTTCTGGGTGCGGTAAATCTTCTATCGGTGACTCGCTGGCAAAATCTCTGAACATCCCTTTTTTCGATGGTGATGATTACCATCCAGCGGAGAACGTTGAAAAAATGAGGAATGGCATCCCTCTTACCGATGAAGACAGAAAAGAATGGCTGTTAACCTTAAATGCGTTAATACAGGAACAGGAAAACTTGGTACTGGCATGCTCTGCCTTAAAACCAGAATACAGAGAAACATTAAGAGCAGGCTGTAATGATCTCACGTTCTGCTATTTAAAAGGTGATTTTGACACGATATGGGCTCGTCTAAAGGCCAGAGAAGATCACTATTTCCAAGGTTCAGCGATGCTAGAAAGCCAGTTTAATACTCTGATCGAACCCACCGAGGAGGAGGCAATCTATATCGATATCAATCAGCCTCCGGAAAAAGTGGTTGGAGATATCCTCGCAAAAGTTTGATCAAAAAGGGCTGGTACTCCAGCCCTTTCTTTTGATCCTACCTGCTAGCTTGTTACAGATGATTATCCGTCATCACTCCACGTCTTATGCTGAACCGACTAAACATGGCGAACTCTGGTTTGCAACAAGTGCTTGAATAACTTGGAAGCAAAGCTATTCATCAACGCAGCAATAATGATGAGTGCAATTCCGACCACCTGATAGATAGAAAAGCTCTCTTCAAAAAACAGCACTTGCCATATCGCGGTGAACAACAAACTGGTGAAGATCAACGGTGCAACTTGAGAGTTATTTTCGGCCAGCTTATACGCTTTAGAGCGGAAAATTTGATTGCCTACGACGGATATCGAGAGCCCGAAAAGGCATATCCACACCATTAGATTCCCCTGCGGTGCTAACAATATCTGCATGTCTGGTTCTGGCAAACCTGATATGAAGGATAACGGTAGCACGCTCAATGCAGCGATAAGAAATGTCCAGCTATTAAGAACAGAGGGCGTCACCTCCCTTTTGCTAGCGCGAAACAGACTCACCTGTGACCCTGCACTGAACAGTCCCGAAGCTAAACCAATTAGCAGCTCCGGTCTAAACTGAATTCCGGACACATCACCAGCCAGCATTAAAACGCCAATAAAAGTCGCGGCTAAACCGAATTTCGTTTCTGTTTTAATCTTTACTTTAAAAAACAGCTTTTCTAAAACGGCAATAAAAAGCGGCCCTGTTGCAAAAAGTACCGAGCTTTCGACCAGGGATAACGTATTCAATGAGGCAATGAAGCACAACTGGCATGCAGCGATGCATAGCCCACGAATAATAATAGGCTTTACTACTTTACGTGGCGGCATAGGTAACTTTGAAGCCACTACAATTGCAAAAAGCAACAAGGTTGGCATAAGAAAACGGAGAAACGTAAGCAGCTCAATACTCATCATTTCGGTAAGTTTTTTTAATAGAAGTCCAGTTAATGACAAACTGAACGTTGAAATTAGCATATAAGGTACAGCGTGGTTCTTCGACAAGATAGTATCCTCCCTATTGACGAGCCCATACTAGTGCAATGACAACAGAGAAAAAAACGAATATATTTAAACAAACCTGTTAGATAAACTTACAAATGAATAAACGACCACCTCTGAAATCTCTTTACGCATTTGTTGCGGTCGCAGAAACCGGCAGCATGACTGAAGCCGCTGGTGTACTTAGCGTGAGCCACTCTGCAATCAGCCAAGCGATAAAAAGCCTTGAGTCACTCATCGGGCAACCATTGTTTCAACGAGTCGGCAGGCAGGTTCAGCTCAATTCCGTTGGCCAGAAGTACTACAATGATATTGCTCCGGCATTAAAAACGATCATTGATGCGACGGAAGCCGTTACTCACCAGCCACAATCAAATCGAATCACACTGAATATGATTAACTCTCTGGCAATCCATTGGTGGGTACCAAGAGTCGATAACTTCCAACAATACGCCCCGAACGCGGACATTCGCCTGTCTAATCTAATCGGTCCTTTTGATTTAAACCAAGAAGGTGTGGACGTAGCAATCATTCACGGTAAGTCCGATGAATGGGAAGACTACTATTGCGAAAAGCTCGGAGATGATGAGCTGTTACTGGTGTGCAGCCCTGACCTGTTGGATTCATCACAAGACTTCCCGTCCGCTGCTGAATTATTGCAACGCTATCCTGCGATTTATGCTGAAAACCTGCGTAGAAAGCAGGACTGGAGTGTTTGGTGTCAGGGTAACTCTCTGCCCGTTCCCAAGAAGCAAAATAATTTGAGTTTTATCGCGTCAATACATGCCGTTCAGGCCGCAATCCGAAAGCTGGGTGTTTTCGTTACACACCGATTATTCGTCCGTGATGAAATTAAGCACGGTTTGTTGGTAGAAATAGGGTCTCCAGTTAAAAATCCGCATTTGGAGTTTTTCTTCGTTTGCAAACCAGAAAAGCTGCGCAACGAAAATGTTCTTAAGTTGAAATCTTGGTTGAGTAAGGAATTTAATAACACGTCGGATGAATGATGACTAAGAGATCGCCATTTGGCACCACACCACCATTCGGTTTAGTTTATCGGCAGTTATAAGAAAAGCCCGGCTATAGGAAACTGTTTACTTCCTGGCCGGGCTTAAGTGGCTGTTATTTAAGTGACATTACTTATCTGGAAGGTAAAACTATCCATACAAATAAAATCAACCTAAAAACCTTCACTTCAATAAACACTTATGTCTTAGTTACCACCTTGAAACCACGGTTTCTTGGGCTTGTTTTTGTTGTCGGACTGGTTGTGTTTATTTTTATGTTTGTTGTGCTTGTTAGGATGATTCGGGTGCTTTCCAGGCTTATGTTTATCATCATTGCCAAATGCAAGCACAACGATCGCTGGATCATGATCAGACGCTCGGTAAATATCAGAATATTTCGGCAAGTCACCTGAGTACTCTGTTGTGTAATCAACATAAGTGGATTCAGGCGAGTTGATATTCCAATCGATAGCTGCAACGACGTTGTTTTCTGCCGTTTCTGCATCTGCCAAAATATAATCTAGTGTTCCTAGAGTGTCATCGTACGAATAGCTGTATGAATTCGGATGCCACTCTCTGATAACATTTCTATAGCCAAAGGATTGTGAGAGGCTTTCAGGTTGAGCACCATCCATTTTTTGATCACCAATAAACGTATCACGAGCTGGTGTCACCGAGTAACCTTCCGGAAGCTCTGTTAACAACAAAATCGGATCTTCGCTGGCGTAAGAGTTCAAGTCACCTAGGATCAACTTGTGTCCATCAATTTTAGCTAACTCAGTACCCAAGTGTTGTGCGGCAGAAACTCGGAAATTTTCACATGATCCCTGTCCATCAACATCTTGCTTGTTCTGCAGGTTTACATCTTCCCAGCAGGTTGAGCCCTTTGACTTGAAGTGATTAACAGATACCGTGATGGTCTCGTCAGTGCCATTGATACGGAAAGTAGGAGTAATGGCATCTCTTTGATAGTTGTCAGTATCCTCACCTTCGGTCGCGTGTTGCTCCGGCATTTCAATCAGTCGGTATGTATCAAGTGTGACTTTAGCAGGTTTAAAAATCACCTGGTTAGTGATGGCATCGGTACCAACATAGTCGTAATCTTCGCTGGACACGTACGAATACTGGTTAGACTCATCTTCAATCAAAAGATTAATTTTATTAACCAGATGCGCTACAGCAGACGCTTCGCCAAAACCGTTGTTTTCAATCTCCATCAGACCAACGATATCTGCATCCATCGCGACGATGGCTTTGGCAATTTTATCACCCTGACGTTCAAACTCATCGGCTGTTTCCGCACCACGGTTGTCACCATATGGGTTTTCAGCCCCGCCAAATGGTGAGTTAAAGTAGTTAAGTACGTTGAAAGTCGCGACGCGCAGGTCCCCATCGACGAGAGCCGGTGTAGAGGTACGGTCATTATTGTGAATAAACGTGTCTTGCGTTGCTTCATTGGTAACGTACAGACGGAAATCACTGTATGAGTACCCCAATACGCCCTGAAGTCCGTTAATAGTGTCGTCGATGCGGATATAGTCATCACTGGTTGTTGTACCGTCTTCCATTGGAACCGCACTTTCTGTCAGAAAATCACTGTACCAAGGCACAACACCGTTAGCCGCTTTTTGGAATGACTCAATATAGATTCGGCGATCTTTATTTTCATTGTCCTTAGCTGCGGCTTCGACGGATCCCGCTACATTTTGCTGGTTCATATGTAGATTAACCCGTTCATACGATGCCATCATGTTGTAGCGGTATGCGTCGTAATCAAAGCTGAACGTTCGCGTGATATGCATATCTGCTGCTTCGTCCAGTTCAACAAGCATGCCTTCATGACGTTCCAGAGTGAAGTCGAAACTGTCATCCGTATCCAGAGTACGTAGTGGCGTTGGAGTTATCGTGATTTGGGTAGGCTCAACATTATTAACATGCGTATCAATCAGTTGAGTCCAGCCATAGCTTTCGTAAGCTTTACCCTGCACCGTAACGGTATTGCCGACCTCAATACCACTAATATCACCTCTGATGAAAATTGCATCAGAGGTATTCTCGTTACCGTCCCCATGTTGATCTTGCAGGAAGAATCCTACTGGCAGGTCATTACCTAGTGCAGACGTTTGAATCGCTGTCACGATACCTGTAACTTCGTAATACCCTTCTGATTCATAACCAGATTCAATCAGAGGTGAACTCCAGGCATCCCCCTGTATTTCCATGATGGTCGTTGCTGTCGCGTCTGGAATGGTGTTATCTACACCTTCATCCGACAAGCTTCCCAAACCGTCAAAGGTATCTTTTGCGTAGCTGCTCCAGTCACTCTCATCGAACACTGTGCTCGCAGAACGTCCTATACGGCGCAGGGTGATGTCTTTTCCCCAACCACTTGTCGTTGGCACATCGCCAACAATATCAACTACATTGCCATCATTAAGAAGCGCAACTGCATCACCACCATTGTGTACCAGAGCAGAAGAAATGATAGTGGCGACATCAGCCGATAGTGACAGCTCTGCCTGACTGTTTTGTACGACCAACAGCTCTTGTGGCGCTAAAGTACCAGTCAAATTCAACATTTGTGTCGGGATTTCAGAGCCATCTTTATAGCGTGCTAACGTGTAATTAGAGAGCAGAACACTTTCCGAGCCATTGTTGTACAGCTCTATTGCTTTATTATAGCTGCCGCCTTCAACATATTCCGTAATCAAAACTTCGGCGTTGGCAACGTTAGAAAGTGCCAGACCCACCGATAATGTAATCAGTGTTTTTTTCATCTTGTATCTCATCCATGTTTTATAGATTGAATGTTTAATATCGCGGAGACTTACTTGTAGTGGTTAACCGTATATTTAATATTAAATTAGCATTTAAATATGACTTTTAAGTTAATGAAATTCATAGAGATAGCTAATTAAGGAAAAGGTAATATTATTGCATTTTAATTAGTTACATTCCGATCAGAGTGTCATTGTTAAGTTAAAATAATATGAACATTTAATTATTCTATCCACTTTAAATTCAAGACAATTAAATATAATAGAGTGTAATCGAATACATTTATTCTTCAGATTTAACGATGAATATTAATTAACATTAAACGTAAATTTCGAGTTAGGGTCGATACAACGGAGCATCAACAAAGCACTGGTTGGGATAATATTTTAAGATTAACAGGAATAGACATAATAAATTAAAGGTTTCTGGCTCATCTATCTACGAGAAGCGTATGAGCAACCTCGAATCTTATTTTTTTATGCACTCAAGCACACACTTGGTGCAAAGATGTTTCATTTCTGTTAGCTTACGCAACAGAACGCAACAATAATTTTGCAACACATTGAGCAATCGATAATCATGCGGTAAAACAACTTACTCATTCCTGAATAAGTCCGCTCGTAACTACGCTAACAAGCTCACGTGTTTTGAAATACCAATCACAGTAAGTAAGTGATCAGAGGTAGCGTAGGAAAAATGCTGGAGAACAAGGCAAAATTTTTCGATAAGTAGTTATCCTACAATCAAAAATTTTAACGCCGTTATCGAGCATTTTAACAAGCTAGAATGACCAGTTATTTACTACGATTGGTATAAGTACCATCATCAATTTGAATCGCACTCGAAAATAATTATGCACACTAGAACCAATACTCCTTTTGGCGTGACTCTCAATATCATCGGGTCGGCCCTCTTCGCCGCTATGTTCGCTTACACGTCTTTACTCGGTGAACTAGATGGAGAAGAAATTTATGGATGGCGTATTTTAATCACTTTCCCTCTTTTAACGGGTTTCATTTTGCTAAACGGCAATTGGCATCAAGTTGTGGGTATCTTTCAGCGATTATTGCAATTTAACTTAATGTTCATCTTAACTCGGTTCTTGACGTCTTTTTTAATTGGAATCCAGTTGTGGCTATTTTTGTGGGCACCCGTGAACGGCTATGGACTTGCGGTATCGCTTGGCTACTTTATTATGCCGATCACGTTAGTTTTGGTGGGACGTTTGGCATTTAACGATCAATTGTCGCGTTTTCAAAAATTAGCGTGCTTTTTTGCCATACTGGGCATTCTCAACCAAATGGTCATCTCGCAGACATTAGCCTGGCCTACACTGGTTGTCTGCTTAGGTTACCCAATCTATTTTTGGCTAAGACAAAAAACTGAGACTAACAATATTGGTGGTGTTTGGTTCGATATGATGCTGAGCCTGCCTGTCAGTCTCTACTTTATTTTTGAAAGCGGCTACATTCTTCAAGAGATCAATGTAAGTTCTGATCTCCTGTGGTTAATTTTCGGTTTGGGGTTAATCAGTACGTTAGCCCTGGCATTTCAATCTTTGTCTGCGCCGCACCTTAACCTCAGTTTGTTTGGTCTGTTGGTCTATGTTGAACCCGTTCTTTTAGTTGTGGTGGCGATTTTGTTAGGTGAGAGTATCACAGCGAAAGAGTGGCCAACGTATATTGCAATTTGGCTCGCTGTTTTTGTACTGATGGTAGAAGGTTACTTAAGTTTGAAGAAAGCCCGGTATTAAATGGTGGGCGTAATAGATCGTAAAAACGCGTCTTGCCCACTCAACGTAATTGACATGACCTAAGTGGGATTTCGCGGGCATCTGTCTGTAAAAACATTATTCAGATAGCGCTGGTTATTTTGTTTCCATCGTTGCCGTTAGGATTGGATCCTGCGACTCTTCTGACTTCAAAATAGCCTGCTCTTGCTTCTGCTTTGCATGCAGTGCTTCGATAAGCTGACTGTCTAACTTCGCAAAATAGAGGTCTTCTTCCGCCTTACCTTTTAGCCGAAGTTTTTCTGTAAAGTCCATGGCAGCCACCTCTCCATCATGACTATCTATTGAAAGTATAGATGAACGAATAAAAGTGGTGTCTCACCAAAAAGTGCGCTACTCGGGTATTTGATCTATTGCTCTTAGCTAATCTATCGCTCTTAACAAATCGCGACAGCTTTAATGAGCGCCCAGACACGCTGGTCTCGCTGTAAGTCGAGTTCATGAAGCGATTTAACCGTTACTCTGGCGAGTAAACGTTGTTGATTAACGAGTTCCAATACAACTAAAGCTTCACCAGATTGAATCGAATTCGACTCAATCTCGATAATCTTTGCCGGTAACGGGTTAAGTACTGTGGTGGAAACAGGTTCATCCAATGCTATCCCCACGTCGCTGGCCAGAATCCGACAACGCTGACGCTCTCCAATGTTCGCTGTTTCGCCGGGCACATAAAACGTGACATCGTCACAACTTAACTCGGTCATTGCGTACTTTTCGCAACGGCTTTTCACCACTGTGTCAAATACGCTCCCCATTTCCTCGCCAAACAGATGACTAAACTGAGCGTCAGACATTACCTGTTGAGCACCACCACTGGCGATAATGTTGCCTTGATTAAACAACACAATATGATCGGCTAACCTTGCTAGTTCCTGTACCGAGTGAGTGACATAGATGATAGGCAGATCCCACACCCTCTGAAGGCGTTCAAGGTAAGGTAAAAATTCTTCTTTTCTGGCATGGTCCAGTGCCGATAACGGCTCGTCCATCAGCAACAATTGGGGCTGTGTCAGCAAAGCACGCGCAATCGCCACTCGCTGTTTCTCTCCTCCGGAAAGTTGTGATGGATAACGACTCAACAAGTGATTGATGCCTAATAGCTGCAAAATGCTGTCACGTTTAAACAGCGTTGGTTGTGTCTTTACCCGCTTCTCGGCATAAGCGAGGTTTTGATCAACGTTTAAATGCGGAAATAGACTTGGCTCCTGAAAAACGTAACCGATTCGGCGTTCAAAAGTAGGAAGAAAAACTTTTCCATCCCAGCTTTGCCACTGTTCGCTGTTGACTCGTACTTCGCCTTGTTCAACTCGGACAAGCCCCGCAATTGCTCTCAAACAGGTAGTCTTCCCACAACCTGAATGCCCAAAAAGCACGGTCACACCTCGACTGGGCAGATTTAACTCTGCCTTGAGCTGAAAGTCTTCATAGTTGATGTTCAGCTTCGCGCTTATTAAACCTTCATTTTCAGTAATTATCACGCCTTCACTTTCAATAACTGTCGCGTTGATCATACGAGTCCTCCTACTCCATTCTGGCTTTATGCAGATTGTTGAGCCAATGAATCAACAACAACGCCAGAAAAGAAAAACCGACTAATCCGGCTGATAAAATATGAGCATTTAGGTAGTCGAGTGCTTCGACATGATTGTAAATTTCGACCGACATAACCCGAGTCTGTCCCGGTATATTTCCTCCAATCATAAGCACCACGCCGAACTCGCCTAGTGTGTGGCAAAACCCCATGACAGCAGAAGATAAAACACCCGGCCATGCTAAAGGCAGAGTGACCGTCACAAACGTATCGAATGGCGACGCTCGTAATGTTGCCGCCACTTCCATTGGTCTTTTACCAATGGCGGCGAACGCGTTCTTAAGCGGTTGGAGGACGAACGGTAGCGAGTGTATGGTGCAAGCTACCGCGATACCCGTGAAAGTGAACGGCAGTTGTTGCCAGCCCAACTGATATAAAATTTGTCCCACACTGCCCTGCGGTCCAAGTAGTACGAGCATGTAAAAACCGAGAACGGTCGGCGGCAGAACCAAAGGTAGCAGCAGAACAGACTCTATCACCGGCTTAAAACGCGATTTACCATGACATAACCACCAAGCTGTAGGTATGCCAATCACCAACAGTGCGCACGTTACGACGAAAGCCAACTTGAGTGTTGTAACAATCACTAAACCATCCAATGGCGTATTCCTCACTCTTTCTTTTAGTCGGTCAAATAGCCATAGCTGCGAATGATCGCTTTAGCGCGGTCGCTTTTCAGGTAAGCAATAAATTGCGTCGCACTGGCTTTACTTTTCCCCAACGTCAGCGTCACTGCATCTTGCTTAATTGACTGGTAAGCACTCGAAGGCACTTGCCAAACGCTCCCAGACTGAAACTTTCCTTGCTGGAAAACCTGAGATTTGGCCAACAGTCCGATTTGTGCATTACCAGTAAAAACAAATTGATAGGTCGCGTTCAACCCTTTACCGATAACCAGTTTGTTCTGCACACCTTGCCACTTTTGATGCTTCTCAAGCATCTGCTGTGCTGCCAACCCATAGGGAGCAAGCTTTGGGTCAGCGATCGCAAGGTATTGAAAATTTGCCGAAAATAGCTCTGATTTAACGTCAAGATTCTCAACAGGCGACCATGCCACCAAAACGCCTCGTGCGTACGTAAAACGGTTATCAGCCAATTGTTGTTCCACCAACAGTTGAGGTCGTCGTTGATCGGCTGAAAAGAACAAGTCAAATGGTGCACCGTTAACAATCTGCGCATAAAGCTGGCCCGTTGAACCAGTGCTAATTTCTACATCCTCGCTATGCAGTTGTGTGTAATCACTCGCAAGCGCTTTCATTGGACGATAGAAGTTATTTGCAACAGCAAGTGTCAGAGATTGGCTGTAGCTGTTGCTCGAGAACAGCATCGCAGCAGCCAAGCAACAACTGAGGGTAGATCTATTATTGGCCATAAAACTATCCCTCTTCCGCTAACAACTGCGACACCCACTGCTTCTGTATGTACGCTTTCGCTCTTTGTTGATGTTTTTGTTTGAGATAGGGATAGGCTTGCTCAAATGGTAAATGACCACTGGGTTTTACTGAGTGGACACGAATCAAATGAAAACCAATTTCCGTCTCAATAACTGAGCTAATCTCCATAAGATCAAGCAGTGGTAACTGCTGTGCGATTTGCGGAAAAAGTTTGGCCTCTTCACACCATCCCAGATAGCCATCATTAACTGCACTCGGGCATTCAGAATATTTCAGTGCGACTTGAGAAAAATCTCTCTCCTTCAACTCTTGCTTTGCTGTCTGAATACGAGCAAATGCAGGTTTACGGTGGTTTTCCTCAATATCGTTATTTACGGTGACCAGTATTTGACTTAGCTCCCACAGGCTTGGGCGTACAAACTTTTCCTGGTTGGCTTGATAATGTTCGAAAGCCGCTTGTTCACTAAGCTCGGGAACATCACTACTGACTTTTTCTAACACTTTATTGCAGCGAAGTTCATCCTTTAATGCCAGCCTGAGATCACTTTCCGACAACTGTTGCCCGTTAAGCGCACGATAAAATTCCTCTAAGCTTGGATACCCTTCCATTACGTCATTTATCGCCTGTTCAAGCTCATCGTCATGAACGTAAGTTTGAATACCCAGACTTGAGCTTAGTACGGCCGACTGAATTCGAAAAAGCAGCTCAACCTGCGTGTTTACATCTTGCTTTTGCTGCTCACTCAGCCACTGAGGATTTAATTGATATCTTTCTGTCGCCACTTTCGCAGTCAGATAGTGACGTTTATATGCTTCCATGCTGTTACTCCTATACCTCTATTGGGCTTAATCGCGTGGCATCTAAGGTAATCGTGTGCTCTCCAAACTTAACTTCGTAGTTAACGGTTCCATCATCTAAATTTCGATAAGCTCGGTGCACTTCTATTACGTCACCTTTGGACGCAAGTGGCTCGCCAAACATGACTAAACTGCAAGTCAATTTTGCTTTATCTAAAGACCGAAACAGGCAAGGAACCCAAGGCAATGTAGCGTCAATAACTTCACTGTCTCTCACGCCAACCACTTTGTTTTCTGCTGCGATAAAAATTTGATAAATGAGCTGTGTCTGCAAAAAATAACCGTAACTCCGAACAATACCGACGCTTCCGGCTTCAACGAGCAAGTCTCCTTTGTCTCTGTCCTGAAAACTGCCATCATTGCGAATATTTCTCACTACTCGAACTTCGTCACCCGATTCAAAACGGGGTATTTCTGCCTGCATAAGGTTACTCCGCTTGGTCACAATCTGACTGACATGTCGCACAAGTGCCTTGATTTACCGTAGGAAGCCTTCCGCGCGTAATTTGTCCATAGGCTATCGATAATGCACTTCGGTAATCATCGTAGTTGTCTGTCACTTTCCTTGCGTCTAAGAGCTGACGACAAAGCCTTAACAGCGGAATGTGCTTGCTCTGTACAATCTGGCTATCGTAGTCAATGGCGAAGTATTCTAAGAAATCCTCCACGCCCTCCAGTTGTTCAAGATCTTCAATAAGCCGACGCTGCTCTCTGGTATCCATACCATTCTCTCCCGAAAGTTTTGAGATTAAGCCGTGTGTAAAATCACTGAGGTGAAACTACGCAACTGCTGAGGATCCGGGACACATTTGTAAGTTTCAGCCCAATTGACGAGTTGTGCTTTTATCAATTCACACTGTGCTGTAGTCAGCCTGATCCCCATCGCTGTATAGATTGACTCAATGGCCTGCATACCTGAGTGCTTACCCAGAACCATTTGATGGTCTCGTCCTACTAGGCTAGGTTCAACACCCTGATAATTCTTAATATCCTTGAGTAAGCCATCAACGTGGATGCCTGATTCATGCGTAAAAACACAGTCCCCAACAATGGCCTTTTGCGGCATCAGCGGACGGCCAGAGGCGACTTGAACATAACGACACAAACCTTCAAGCTTTAATAAATCGACGCCAGTTTCTGCGTGATTAAGCACCTTCAGCGCAACCGCTATCTCTTCCAGCGCGGCATTACCTGCGCGCTCGCCCAAACCATTCACTGTCGTATTAATAGAGTTCGCCCCCGCACGTATTGCCGCTAAAGAGTTCGCGGTCGCCATTCCCAAATCGTTATGTGCATGCATCTCAATGTGAAGACCCGTTTGAGCTCGTAATCCAGATATGGTCTGGTATGTAGAAAACGGGTCGAGAATACCGAGTGTGTCAGCGAAACGAACCCGGCTCGCGCCAAAAGATTCCGCCACTTCGAGTACCCGGCATAACACATCATGATCGGCGCGGGATGCGTCCTCCATTCCCACACAGACTTGCATACCGTTATCTATGGCTTGTTGAATGACGGATTCGCAAGCGCTTATCACCTGCTCCAGTGTCTTATTCAGTTTATGTTTGATTTGCTGGTGCGATACAGGTACCGAAAGATCAAGCCAATCGAGTCCAAGATCAACCGCACAATCCACATCTTCCGCTAACATCCGACACCACCCCATCGTCTTGGAATGTGTGAGACTATGGGTGATAGCCTTAATACCCTCACGCTCCCGCTCACCCATCGCCGGGATACCGACTTCAAGCTCACTGACGCCTGCAGACTCGAGCAATAGAGCAATGTTTACCTTTTCGTCGATGGTAAAGCCCACACCGGGGCTCTGTTCACCATCACGTAATGTTGTGTCATTGATAATGACATTTAACGGTTGCGCTTGCTTATCCATCGCGACACTCCTAGCCATAGACTGGAATAAATTCCGTCTCACTACCCTGTTGTGTTTCTGAGTTCCAATACGGCGACATTTCACGCAATCGTGCGACGATCGGCGGCAAATGTTCGAGCACATGATCGATATCTTCATCGGTTGTAAATCGAGACAGAGAAAATCGCAATGTACCGTGGGCCGCAGTAAAAGGTATCTGCATCGCTTTCATCACATGAGACGGCTCTAGTGATCCTGAGGTACAAGCGGACCCCGACGATGCGGCAATACCAACCTGATTCATCATCAACAAAAGCGCCTCACCTTCGACATACTCCACAGCGATGTTGGTGGTATTGGGAACTCGACGTTTCGGAAAGCCCGTCACAAAGCAATTGGGAATTCGCGCAAGTAGCCCTTGTTCAAGCCGATCACGAAGCATTTGAATTCGATGCGTTTCTGTTTCAAGTGCTACACATGCCAGTTCAGCCGCCTTACCCATTGCGATGACAGATGCTGCGTTTTCCGTGCCAGCACGTCTTCCACGCTCTTGGTGTCCACCACGTAATAACGGACGGAACTTAGTCCCACGTTTTACATATAAAGCCCCAATCCCTTTTGGCGCATGAAACTTGTGCCCCGAAATAGACAACATATCAATCGGGCAAGTTTGTACATTTACCGGGCATTTCCCTACCATTTGGACCGCGTCTACATGAACAGTCACACCAAATGATTTCGCCAGTTGAGCGACTTGTTCAATAGGAAATATCGTGCCGGTTTCATTGTTGGCCCACATGATAGAAAGTATCGCAACATTGCGGCTTAAAGCCGCTTTGAGGGCAGTCATGTCGAGGCGACCTTTTTTATCCACACCTATCCAGTGAACGGTGTAGCCTTTACGCTCCAACATCTGACAAAGTTGCAGCGTCGCCGGATGCTCAACTTGTGTGGTAATGATCTCTTTCTTATCTGGGTAGGCTTCAACCGCAGATAGAATGGCCGTAGAAGTTGCTTCGGTCGCACAAGAAGTAAAGATGACTTCGCTTGCGTGTTCCGCACCAATTAACTGCTGAACTTGTTCGCGTGCTGTCTCCATCGCATGACCGACGGCGGCTCCAAGACGATGAATCGAAGAAGGATTGCCATAAAAAGTATCTAGATACGGTAACATCACTTCGAGCGCTTTAGGGTCAATACGGGTTGTCGCATTGTTATCAAGGTAAACCAGCTTATCACTGCTTAATTTAGCGTTATACGTCATAAGAGCCTTCCTTTTTAATCGTGTTCGATGCGTTTTGTTGAACTGGGAATACCGTATAAGCGTCACCCAAGGCTTGAGTGATTTTTTGTTCCAAGTTCGCCATCGTCAGGCCAGATAAACCACAACCAACACATGCGCCGCTCATTTCAACAAAAATGATATTGTCTTCAATATCGACCAGACTAATGTCACCGCCATCGGATTGCACCGAAGGACGAACTTGTTCAATGATGGACTCAACAATGGCGACGATCTCAGTTTCCGGCTCATCGAGTTTTTTGGATACATCAGTAATCAAACCTTGTTCTGCCATTTCTTTAAGGCAATCTTCTAATACCCACTCAATTTTTTCATGGCAAGAGGTGCATGCTCCGCCCGCCTTGGTGTAGTTGATCACTTCATCAAGTGTGGTGAGTTTATTGGCTGCGACCACGCGTTTTATCATCAAGTCATCAATAGCAAAGCACTTGCAGATTAACTCACCTTCTTCATGGTCATCTTCTAACGTTTCACCACGATAGTTAGCGACTGCCGCATGTAATGCTTCCATCCCCATTACAGAACAATGCATTTTTTCTGGCGGTAGACCATCAAGATATTCCGCGATGTCGTTATTTGTAATGCTCATGGCCTCATCAAGTGATTTACCGATGATCATCTCTGTCAGTGCTGATGACGACGCAATCGCGCTTCCACACCCGAAGGTTTGAAAACCAGCGTCTAAGATCACTTCAGTGTCAGGTTCAACTTTAAGCGTTAAACTCAATGCGTCCCCGCAACTGATTGAACCAACATCCCCACGTGCATTAGCGTCACTAACTAATTTTGCGTTTTTTGGATGAAAGAAGTGTTCCTTCACCTTTTCCGAGTAATCCCACATAGCCACTCCTTGGTTGAATATCTTTCGGTTCTTTCGATATTGTTACCGTTGCAATAACCCAACCAAGATCACAAAAAGGCACAACCATATGATTTTTAAGAAATAAAAAAATGCTCTTGATGTGACATTGGAATAAGAGCGACAAAATTGTCATACCGTTTGTAGGGTTTATAACAAAACAAATTGTCAGCTAAGAAACATTAAGGGGATAAAAAGGACTGACTAAAAAAGGATGAGAACTCATCCTTTTGTTATTTATGCAGAGGGTGCGGTGAACGTCTGACAGTTTTTAGGACAAACTTTGGCGCAGGACATACATCCGATACAGTCCATTTGGTCTTTCAGAGTCATCACCATCATGATTTCGTCTTCATCATAATAGTCATCATCATCATCCGTGGCCTCCTTCTCAATTAAGTCGAAGACATTTCGGGAGCACACTTTAAAACAGCGGCCACACCCTATACATTTTTGTTCATCAATCGCCTCGATAAATTGAGGTGCCCACGGTTCACCACCTCGGGTATAACTGAGTTGCGTCGTCATATTAACCATCCTTGTTTTACAATTACCATTCTTCATCCATTAGCTGAGTGAGCCTCTTTTCGGTGCCTGAGGTGTCGGGCTGCTTATTTTTCTTTAGCGCTCTGGAAAGCCATCCTGTGTGAGCGCTGTCTAACTCAGCCAGGACTTCATTCAATAAAAAGTGAATGTCGCATTTCTCATTTACTTTGACTGGCTGGATATCACACTCCAACAATTGTCGTATCGCCGAAGCACCGCACGCGTTACAGAATATTGCTGCGCACCCCGATAAATCTTCGATACGACTGGGTAACTTATCGTGTGCAGGGCCGCTAGTTCGGTACTCAATGGCTTCCATCAGGTGCCACTCGGTGTGGTAGATACCGTAAATCAATACACCTTTCGCAGAACCAAAGTGTTGGTCAACCGTTTGTCTATCTGACGTAGTAAAAGCAATTTTAACGCGCAGTTTTTCCTGAGTTGGCTCCGGTGGAAGATATAGCCTTCTTTTTGTCGACTTCATAACCCCTCCGTTGTTGGTAACACGTCATTTGCACCAAAACGATAGTAGCTTACGTGGGGTGTTACCTCGTCTTTGTGGTTGCGAAGCAACAAGTTGGCAAGTGCGAACAGTCGTTGACGAGCACCTTCATAGCCTGTTTGTTTGAGCTCCATATTTCCGAACTGGTCAAAACATGGATAGCCGACCCGCATAACAGGGACAACCGGCTCACATACGTTGGCACAATGGCTGTTACCAATCACTAAGGTTAACTCCGGGTTGGACAGATCGATGCACGATAAGTCACCAACAATTACTTCTTGTGCTTCCATGTCTTGCAAACCCGGAACATCTAACGTCGTGACGACCTGACTAACGTTACCACCTGCCATGGTGATTAGGTCAACGTAACCACTCGCCAAGTCGGGTTCAAGTGCGATGGTGTATTGCTCGCCACTGAGCAAAAAATGGACATCGAGTAATGCATCCTGCAGTCGTTGGCGCTCACGTGTTATCCAGCCGGGCACAGCGCGACCACTTAGCTCCGATAACGTCATGATAAATTGGTCGATTACGTCCAGGTTCATTGCCATCCCAAATTGGTGATAGCGAATACCAAACCTCACTTTAAGCCACCTTGCTACCTCATCGAGAGATTCGCCGAATACCAACGTGATCGCGCTGTCAGCCATCAACTCAACTTCAAGGACCGAGGTACCTCCAGTACTGGTCGCGCTAAAATCCTCTCGACCTAAATGACCGTCTAACGAAAGCGATAAGTCGGGCACAATGACAGAGTCCAATTCGAATGCTTCCACGTAGCGTTTAATCGTTTCAATATCCGCAGAAGTCATTCCTATAGAACAAAGGATATTCACTTGTTTGCGCTGTTTGTCTCGACCTGTCGGCCCTTTAACCAATTGCTTCACCACACTACGAACCGTATGCGCGTATCCAGTTTGCATGGAACCGACAAAATCCGGCGTCAGAACAGGAACAATTCTCGTATCCGAATATTGCGGGTGCTTGAGAGTGAATTCGGTAATGGTGTGATACAGGTCAGCCCCCTGCATTTCAGTTAAACCCGTGCTCATAAGTACGATCAATTCTGGCGCGTGTTTTTCACATAATACTTGTAGTGCTTCACTTACATTACCCTCTCCGCCCATAACTGCAGAAACTTGGTCAATTGCCGTGTTCTGCAATGGAATCGGCTCCCTCAAGTGTTGGATAAGGTAAACTTTAGTGAACGCACTACAACCTTGAGAACCGTGCATCAAAGGTATGGAGCCAGCAAAACCAAGGGTCGCCAACGTAGCACCCGTTGCCGGGCTCGTCTTTAACGGCTGAGTAACCAGTGGTGAATTTTGTTTGATTGGAGTAACCATATCAGGCTCCTTTTTCAATGATGGCAGAAGTGAATGTTGCGTCTTCGACGATCCAGGGAGCCTGACTTTGAACGGTTTGCCAAATGGGCGCTTCTATTGTTCTACATAGCTCTTTTGCTAACCTAAGCATGCCCTCGTAACCAGCATAGGCATGTTCCCGCTCTTGGTTAATATCTAAAAAAGGCAGCTTCGCTTTTAATGCGGTGTACATATTTCGGCCACCGGCAATCATGACCTCAGCGTGATGTTGATGATAAGTATCGAGCAACAACCTGGCGCCACCTTCATCCAGCATGAGCGCGTCTTTGCCCATTATCTCCAGAATTTTATTTTTATCGGATTGTGTGGATTTACGGGTACCGGTAGCGACACACTCAATACCAAGCTCTTGCAAGGCGCTCACTACTGACCAGGACTTAACGCCTCCGGTATAAAGCAGCGCTCGCTTACCACGCAACTTTTCTGCGTAGGGTACCAAAGCCGAGCGAATGCGACTTTCTTCTTCTGCAATCAACGCTTCTACTTCTTCGCTCAGTTTGGGGTCACCAAGTAAACGGGCAAATTCTCGTAGTGAATTCGATGTATCTTCGATACCGTAAAAGCTTCCTTCAAACCAAGGTATACCCCATTTTTCTTCTAGTTTTCGTGCAACATTCACTTGTGCTCGGGCACAAACGACCATGGCAGCGTCTGCACGATGCATAGTTTGTATTTGGTGGAACTGAGTATCACCCGCCATACAGCACAACACTCTTAACCCTAAACGCTCAAATAATGGCGATACATGCCAAAACTCTCCGGCAATGTTGTATTCACCAATAAGAACGATATCGTGTACTAGCCGAGTTGAGTCGTGAAGCATTTTTGGTTTCGCTGGAGGCTCGGCGCTGCCCACGACGCGCTCAACCATCACATTCCCGGCGATTCGGTTACCCAGGTTTTTATTACCATAAAAGCCAGCCGCATCGACAGGAATCACAGGGATGTTCCAACGCTCTGTGGCAAGAGAACAGATGGCTTCAATGTCATTGCCTTCGAGAGCAGGTACGCAGGTCATATAAACAAAAACCGCAGGTGGTTGATGTTGTTTAATCAGCTGTTTTATCGCGTGTAGCAGACGTTTCTCCGCTCGCCCCATGATAACGTCCTGCTCATTGAGGTCCGTGGTGAATCCATATCGAAACAGATTACTGCCTAGAGCGCGAGTCCCGCGGTTGTTCCAGCTGTTTCCCGCACAGCCAATCGGACCATGCACAATGTGCCCCACATCCGCTATAGGTAATAAACTTATCTGAGCGCCATCAAAACAACAGCCACCAGCCGTTGCTCCGGGCTTTGGTCGGCTACAACCACTTTTTTCTCCGCTGTTGTGCTCACAGGCGGGTTCATCTTGCAGTAACTTGATCTCCGATCGCTTCATGCGTCTCTCCTTGAGTTGCAACAGTTAAAGTTGAGATACCAAACACTTTGTTAGCTGCAAGCGCCATTCCACCCATAACCTATTGATTAATAAAGACACCAACAAAGATAAAAGCTGACATTGTCGTAAAGCCGACAAAAAACGCGCCGCTATTCGTGAAGAGCGACAACCAAACCGGAGCTCGCTTCCGGGTAATGTGTCAGCGTCAAACATCCCGACGCTTGTTGTGCGTACAAATAAAGATCGTAATGGCCGTAACTCTGATAGGGTTCACGACATCCCATCTCATCTTCGCTACACAACGTAATTCTCACGTTAGGGTATCGTTCAGTGAGTCGCGTTTGCTCATTTACGCCTTGCGCAATCAGCTTATCTATTTCCATACCCAGTTGTTCCAGCAGATTAGCCGTGAGCGGGAATGGCTCGTGGAAAGTGTTTACGTTATTCATAAGCGGGTTCCCCGTGATGCTGAGGAACATAAGTACCAAGCAGTTTCTGAATCCAGGGAGGTGGCGTATTTGCCAGCATAACCTGCAACTCTTCCATCACGGTTTTTGCCTCAACAGCTTGCGGGCGTTTAATTGGGTGGACGTTAGCTCTGGTCACGCGTGCCGCTGCAGGGCCGCCAATCGACAAAGTAAACAGTATCTGGCATCCCTTAATCAGCTCTACTAAATGCAGAGCACGCTCCTCGCCTTGCCACTCTCGGTTCACTTCACTGACCTGAATAAGCTGAAATTCTGTCTCGTTTACTTCGTAAATAAGAATACGAAGGCACGATCCGTAATGCCCGTTTACCATTTCGCCCTGATTAGAGGTTAATGCGACAGTCAGTTTGGGACCGTCCAAAGGCGCAGAAGGTGTCACCCGAGGTGGTTCAACGTCACCAAGTTCTGTACTCGTCAGTATCGTATAAGCGTGACTGATATCTTTACGCGTTTGTTCTCCATCCAGAGATAGAATTAAAAGACGGAACGCTTTGGGAGAAATTCGCATCAGTTCTGTTTCAGTTAATGGCGCACTCACATGCTGCACCAGTAACCCTAATAAACCACTAACGTCAATGTTAGGAAGTGATTTCGCCGCTAGCGCGATACGCAGTGCAACCGAAGGGGTAATTTCTTCGTTCATAACCTGTCCTCCTCTAAGCAGCCTGAAGTCGCTTAGCTCTTACGGTGATCGGTAACTTTGGCTTGTTCATGGGTTCGATGTAATACACCGCGCCACTCGATAAATGAACCTCTCCACCCCATTTATTTTCTTCGTCAAATTCAAAGTGAGTAATGTTTTCTTCAAGGTCTTTCTTAGCGAGGTAAAGGCTAAGTTCTCCAACCTCATTGTATTGAATCATTACGTTGGCCATGCTCTTCTCCTTTATTCAATGAGAAAGGGCTGAACTAAAGCGTGCTAACCTGTTGTGGTTTAATGCTGTCCACATGGAGCCCCCTAGTACCAGCCCTCTGTATCCAATCCTTTATGGCTTATGATTTAGCGAACCAAATCAAAACCAAGGTCGGTTTTACCAAGCGTCATGGTGTCACGGTCAAGTTTGGCTAGTACTTCATTAACCAGTGTCGTCAGGATGTACATCGCACCTTCATACCCAAGCGTTGTGCTGCGATGGAGGTGATGACGGTCGAAGATTGGGAATCCAATGCGAACCAAAGGAACTTGGAACTCTTCACCTTTCGCTTTGGTATCGCGCTCAATGAACTTACCGTAAGAGTTGCCAATTAGCAGATCCGGTTTATCGGTAAACATCAGTGAACGCAGATGCCAAAGATCTTTGCCCACTAGAATTTCTGCTCCCTGACCGTAAGGGCTGTCTGCCAACATAGACTCCAGTGCTTTGCGCCAGCGTTTATTACCGTTGTGACACAGTACATGTTTGATTTCACAGCCAAGTTCCATCAAGAACTTACACATACCAGACAAGTAATCCGGATCACCATAAAGCGACACTTTGACACCATGTAACCAGGTATGAGAGTCGGTCATCATGTCTACCAAACGGCCTCGCTCTGTACTCAATGACTCAGGGATCGGTTGTCCAGTTAGCTCAGAAACTTTCATTAAGAAATTGTCTGTCCACTCTAAGCCCATCGGAATATCCAGCGCTGGCACATCTTGTTTCCAGGTCGTTTCGACAAATTTTTTCGTTTTTGGTAACTGTGTTGGAGTGAGAAGCAGCGTGGCTTTTGCGTTAGGTGCGCGCTTAACTTCATCGACTTTGGTACCACCCGCGTACATGCGATATTCACCATCTGCCGGGGTGTCTAATACCTCTGACGGATCAGAAAGCATCTGATAATCGACACCCATCTCACCCAACATACGGTGAATAACGCGGTAATTACCTAAATAGGTTTCAAAGCCAGGGACAATATTGAGAGCGTTGGTTGAACCTGGTGTATAGGTTTCGCCGCTGTTCACAGTAAAGTAACGTAAAACCCCCTCTAACATTCCATCCCAACCATTGGTATGGCTGCCGACGAAACTTGGTGTATGAGCAAATGGTGTCGGCACAGAAGCAGGTAGGTAACCGCCCTCTTTCGCATTACCAATAAAGGCATTTAAGTCATCACCAATAACCTCAGCCATACATGTGGTCGATACCGCAATCATCTCTGGTTTATACAGGGCATAAGCATTTTGCAGACCATAAAACATATTGTTTTGGCCACCGAATACGGCTGCATCTTCCGTCATCGAGTCAGACACACAGGCAACAGGTTCTTTAAAATGACGGTTAAAATACGTTCTAAAATACGCCACGCAACCTTGTGAACCGTGGACATAAGGCAACGTTTTTTCAAAGCCGAGTGCACACAATACAGAACCAAGGGGCTGACACGCTTTCGCTGGGTCGATGGTAATGTGTTTACGATTAAAGTTAAGCTCTTGGTATTCCTTCGTCGTGGTCCATTCAAACACTTCTTTCACTTTGTTTGCTTCAACAGCTTCCTCAAAGTGACTGCGTTTATTCGCGAGCAACTCTTGGTATTCTGGCTCTTGAAACAGTGAATAACCCGCTTTGATCTCTTCAATATTCTGAGTCATAGTTTCTCTCCTACCGTGCCACTAATCTGTGAACGCCGGTTCGGTTAATACAATTGGAAATCCCTTCCCACATTAGCGTTAAGTGCTTTAAGCTGTTTTCGCTAACTCAACAGCATCTTGGCTTTTCCAAGGAGCGGTTAGGTTGCTCCAACAAGGGTTATTGATTGTCATATCCATATCGCGTGCAAAGATCGCGAAACCATCCACGCCGTGGTAAGGACCTGAGTAGTCCCAGCTGTGCATCTGACGGAATGGGAAGCCCATTTTCTGGAATATGTACTTCTCTTTGATACCCGAGCCGATGAGATCAGGTTTCAGACGTTTCACATACTCTTCAAGCTCATAAGAACTCGCGTCATCGAACAATAAGGTGGCGTCTTTCATTTCCGGTGTGGTTTTGACGTAGTCATCGTTGTGCGCAAACTCATAACCTGCACCGACGATTTCCATGCCCAAATCTTCATAGGCTCCGATAATATGACGAGGTCGCAGACCACCGACGTAAAGCATCACTTGTTTGCCTTCAAGACGAGGGCGATACTTCTCAATTACTGCGTTCCATTGTTCTCGGTAACGGGCGATAACTTCTTCGGTTTGTTGCTGGATTTTTTCATCAAACAACGCTGCAATCTTGCGCATGGATTCTTCAATCTTGGTCGGGCCAAATAAGTTGTACTCAATCCAAGGAATGCCGTGTTTTTCTTCCATGTAACGAACGATATAGTTCATAGAACGGTAACAGTGCACTAAGTTGAGCTTTACTTTTGGCGTATTTTCTAGCTCTGGTAACGTACCATCGCCAGACCACTGAGCAACAACTCGAAGCCCCATGTCTTCCAGGATGATGCGAGATGACCAGGCATCCCCACCGATGTTGTAGTCACCAATAATCGCGACGTCGTAGTCGGTCGATTCAAACTCTTTATCAGCCGAACCGTCGAGAACATAATCACGCAACGTATCATTCGCGATATGGTGACCAAGTGACTGGGAAACACCTCGGAAACCTTCACAGCGAACCGGAACGATTGTCTTGCCTATCTCTTGCGATTTCGTTTTGGCTACCGCTTCGATATCGTCACCAATAAGACCAACCGGGCATTCAGATTGAATACTGATGCCTTTAACCAGCGGGAAAAGTGTCTCGATTTCATCAATCGCGGAAGCCAATTTTTTATCGCCGCCAAAGACAATATCGCGCTCCTGGAAGTCTGTGGTGAAGTTTAACGTGCCAAAACTATCGACACCTGTCGTACCCGAGTAATAGTTTCGGCGACCAGCTCGTGAATATTGACCACAACCAACAGGACCATGCGAGATATGAATCATATCTTTGATCGGTCCCCAAACCACACCTTTGGAGCCAGCATACGCACAACCACGTACTGTCATAACACCAGGTAAGGTCTTACGGTTTGAAGTAATGCATTTACTGCTGTCTGCTGAGCTGTCGTTAACCGCGACATGCTTTTTACGGTCAGCTCTGGCGACTTCCGGATACACCTCCAGCACTTCATCGATAAGCGCTTGAGTTTGCTCTTTATTCATCGTCATAATTTGTCCTTATCCATTAGGATTCAATGTAACGCTCGAGAGTTTTAACGCTTGATTAAGCAGCCTCTTCCTCATCAGCCGTCTTACCGATGATTGATTCATCTTCGACTTCCATGATGCCGAATTCCATAAGCAGATCTTCAAGCTCATCCATGGTGCATGGCTCAGGGATAACGAATTTTTGGTTCTCGATAACTTTCTTAGCAAGAGTGCGGTATTCGTCCGCTTGGTTACATTTAGGATCGTATTCGATAACGGTCATACGACGAATCTCTGCACGTTGTACGATGTTGTCACGAGGAACGAAGTGAATCATTTGAGTACCGATCTTAGCTGCCAGAGCCATGATTAACTCATCTTCACGGTCAGTGTTACGAGAGTTACAGATTAAGCCCGCAAGACGAACATTACCTGACGTCGCATATTTACAGATACCTTTAGAAATGTTGTTCGCGGCGTACATCGCCATCATTTCGCCTGAAACAACGATGTAGATTTCTTCTGCTTTGTTTTCACGAATTGGCATCGCAAAACCACCACATACAACGTCACCCAGTACGTCGTAGAATACGAAGTCCAAGTCTTCCTCGTAGGCTCCTTCTTCTTCCAAAAAGTTGATGGCCGTGATAACACCGCGACCCGCACAGCCAACACCTGGCTCTGGACCGCCTGACTCAACACAGCGAACATCGCCGTAACCGATTTTAAGTACATCTTCTAGTTCGATGTCTTCAACCGTTCCCGCTTCAGCCGCCATCTCCATGATGGTATTCTGTGCTTTGGAGTGTAGAATCAATCGGGTTGAGTCGGCTTTAGGGTCACAGCCAATGATCATGACTTTCTTCCCTGCTTCAGCAAGCGCCGCTACTAAGTTTTGAGTTGTAGTGGATTTACCGATACCACCTTTACCGTAAATTGCACATTGACGAATTGCCATGGTCTATCTCCTTTTTAATTTAGACTCATGACCGTTGTTGCGAAATGCATACCAATCATCAAAAATACATTATTTCAATAGTTTACGTATAAATTCCTGTGTGTAAGAAAAAACAAACAACTGACATTGTTTGTTTTAGTACAAGATTTGTTTGTCGTGATTGAATGACTGAACAGGTTGGAAAAAGAAAAGGGTAACAGAAGACGACTGTTACCCTTGGTGTTCCTATGGGTGCGCTAATTACCCAATAAAGCATGCAGAGAAGAACCCTCGTCAGCGCTGCTGTTGAACAACGCACTCAACGCCTGAACTTCCAGATCACTTGGCTCATCTTTCGTCAGTTTATATAACGAGGTAACTTTGTTTTCGACGACTGCCGCCATTCCTTTTATGGATGAATCATCACGGCAAATGAGCTTATCAGCAGATGACGAACTCGGTAATAGTCGTTCAATTTTCTTCTGCAGCTCGGTAATCTCCATCGGTGAACGAATACGATATAAATAGCCGCCATCTACTTTTTGTCTGGAGACGTACCCAACGTTACTCATCAAAATCGCGTCTTTGACCAATACGGTAGCACTGGTCTGATAGTCATAAGGCTTTATATCTACAGGGGTGTATTTAAACTCAGGTTGACCAGACAAAGTATCCGTTCGCGAATCAACCAGAGCGCAAGGCTTACTTAACGGGCCTGTAATTTCATTCCAGTGAATAGGAACAAACAGCTCGCCTGGCTTCATAGTGTCACTGGTAACAACCTTAACAACACACTCACCGTTGTTATTGAACACAACCACCATTTCGTGATTAGAAAGGTCATACTGCATCGCTGTTTGAGGATGGATCAAAACGTAAGGTTCACTTGCATGCTCAGCTAAACGACTCGATAACCCTGTACGAGTCATGGTGTGCCATTGATCCCGACTCCGACCCGTATTCAAAACTAACGGGTACACTTTCGTTGTTGATGCTTGCGGCGGTGTATGTTTTACCGCGATAAAGTTAGCACGATGATCCTCGGTAAAAAATCGTTGATCGGCAAACATTCTCTGATTCACCACTTGGTGTTGTTGCTGCTCTACTGGCCACTGCTGAGGAGTGAGCGAGTTGTATTCGGAATCAGTAATCTCAACAAGGCCAGCTAAATTGAGGTCTCGCTGTTTAGCCTTTTTACTTCCGTGGTCTGCGTTACCTAAGGTCGTAAGTTGAGCATACTCGCGGAAGATTTCTCCCTCATGTAAGTAATCAAACGCTTCTTTAAAGCCAATTCGTTGTGCGACTTGAGAGATAATCCACCAGTCCGGTTTAGCCATTCCTGGACTGGCTAACAGTCGGCGTTGTCGCGAGATTCGACGTTCGGAGTTGGTCACAGTGCCCGATTTTTCACTCCAACCTTGCGCAGGTAGCAGGATATCAGCGTAAGGCGTCGTCGCCGTGTTCTCAACGCAATCCGAAACCACCACCAAAGGACAGCTTTCCAAAGCTTGTTTAATTTTGTCGCTATCAGGAAGGCTCACAATCGGGTTTGTCGCCATGATCCACACCGCTTTAATTTCACCACGATGAATAGCATCAAACATATCAATGGCTTTGAGGCCTGGTTTTTTCGCTAATGTGTCGGTTTGCCAAAAAGCTTCAACACGATCAATATCATCAGGATGAAATTCCATGTGCGCGGTCAGCGTATTCGCCAGAGCACCAACCTCGCGACCTCCCATCGCATTGGGTTGTCCGGTAACAGAGAAAGGGCCAGCGCCTTCTTTCCCAATCTTTCCCGTCGCTAAGTGGCAATTTATGATGCTGTTTACTTTGTCGGATCCCTGAGAGGACTGGTTCACCCCTTGCGAGTAAATCGTGATGACTTTTTCTGTTTGGGAAAAGCATTCATAGAATTTCTGAAGCGAAGCCAAATCAATGCCCGTCACCTCGCTTACCTCGGAGCCGTTTAGTGCAGACTGGTATGCCTCACTAAAACCGTTTGTCGCTGCGCTAATAAAAGCGTGATCAACTAGATTATGCTCACCAAGGTGTACCAATAAGCCATTAAACAGCGCGACGTCTGAGCCAGGATTAATTGCTAGATGTAGGTCTGCAATCTCACAGGATTCATTACGGCGTGGGTCGATGACTATCACTTTTAGATTGGAGTTGGTCTGTTTAGCGGCTCTCAACCGTTGAAATAGCACCGGATGACACCAGGCCAGGTTAGAACCAACCAAGATAACCAAGTCAGTTTTCTCAAGATCCTCATAGCAAACGGGAACGGTATCCATTCCGAAAGCACGCTTGTGTCCGACAACCGTAGACGCCATGCACAAGCGAGAATTGCTGTCGATATTCGCGGTACCAAGAAAACCTTTTATGAGTTTATTCGCGACGTAATAGTCTTCTGTTAACAGTTGTCCAGAAACATAGAACGCCACAGAATCCGGACCAAATTGTTCTATCGTATCCGAGAAACCTTTTGCTACACGGGAAAGAGCCTCGTCCCACTCTGTATCACACCAATCACCCGCTTCTGTTTTCAGTTTGGGAGCAAGTAAGCGGCCGTCATGAATGACGGTGTCGCCCAAAGCAATACCTTTAGTACATAATTTTCCGTAATTCGAGGGGTGCTCCTTATCGCCACGGACTTCTAGCAGTCCATTAGACATAGGTCTGGCTTCAATACCGCATCCGACGCCACAATAAGCACACGTTGATTTAATCCATCCTTCGTTCATACCGACTAGTCTCCAATTTTCCTTTTATGAAACTAGGAGCAAAATCCATTCCAAATACCATTAATTTATGATTTTCAATTTTTTATTGTTTTATTTCATAACCTTAATTCATCATCTAACCCTAAAGTGGTAGAGTGTAATACCCCTTAAAACTACCACCTTTTGTGTATATTTACCTATTTTGATGCAACCTTGACCATTTACCACCTTCGTCTACCACTTTTGGTAATCACCTCTTTTTACTCTACGCCGACACCTAGCACAAACTAAAAACGAATAACCTATTGTATTTTAGTTACTTTTAATTAATTTCAACAAAAATAAATCATACTGGCATTCATATTGCTTTGTGGCTAACAACTAGCAAAATCACATTCGAGGCAATGATGATGAATACAGAACATTCAGTTATTGGAAATGTATCCTTAGTAGGCGCTGGGCCAGGTGATCCAGACTTACTTACCGTTAAGGCGATTAAGGCGATTGAGCATGCGGATGTCATCGTGTACGACAACCTAGTCAGTGAGGATATACGTGCTCTGTTCCCTTCCCATTGCAAGCTTGTTTATGTCGGAAAAGCAAAAGGCTGCCATAGCTATAAACAAGAAGAAATCAACCAGTTAATCGCTAATTTTGCGCTCGATGCAAATAACGTATGCCGTGTAAAAGGCGGAGACTCGTTCGTGTTTGGGCGTGGCGGAGAAGAAATGCTATTTCTCACCAAACTGGGAATTAATGTCAACGTAGTTCCGGGCATTACCGCCGCTTCAGGGTGTTCAACTTACTCCAACATCCCCCTAACCCACCGAGGCTTAGCGCAGGGTTGTACATTCATCACCGCTCACGCGGACAAGAAGCTTGAAATTAACTGGTCGGCGTTAGCCCAACTCAACCAAACGTTAGTCATTTATATGGGCCTGACCAAAGCGCCACTCATACAGCAGCAACTAACCAGCTCAGGTATGAACGCCGACAAACCAGTCGCGATTATTGAAAACGGCTGTACGCCACAACAAAGAACGATCATAGGTGAGTTATCCGAACTATCCGAATTGATAACGCGTCATTCAATAAAGTCTCCGGCCTTAATTGTAATAGGTGACGTTGTCACCGTATCAAGCCAAATGCATTGGTTACAACAACTTAATAACAAGAATATGGAAGTTCTTTCCGAATCAAGTTTACGTAGAAGCGCCTAATTACACGGCCATGAAAAGTCAGAATCACTAAGGGAATGAGATTATGAGTAAGCAAAAAATCATTGTGGTCGGTAACGGAATGGTTGGCCATAAATTTATAGACACGTTGATCCAGTCTGAGCAGAACAACATTGAAGTCGTGACATTTTCTGAAGAGCCACGTCTGGCTTATGACCGTGTTCAGTTGACCTCATATTTTACAGGCAAAACAGTCGATGATCTGTCGTTAACCAGCGAAGGTTACTACCAGTCAAACGGCATTAAGTACCTGCTGAATGAGAAAGTGAGTCAAGTAAATCCAGACGACAAACAAATTGTCACTTCTTCAGGCCGTGTAGAAAATTATGACAAATTGGTGCTTGCGACAGGCTCGTACCCGTTTGTGCCACCAATTCCTGGAAACGAAAAAGAGTTCTGCCATGTCTACAGAACCATCGAAGATCTGGACGAAATCGAACGCTCAAGTAAAGAAAGCAAAGTTGGTGTGGTGATTGGTGGTGGTCTTCTGGGTCTGGAAGCAGCGAATGCAATCAAAAACCTGGGGCTAGAAACGCATGTTGTTGAGTTTGCCCCACGTCTAATGGCTGTTCAGCTTGACCAGGATGGTGGTGATTTACTTCGCCGTAAAATTGAAGCACTGGGTGTTACCGTTCATACAGAAAAAGCGACTACAGAAATTATCGATGGTAACGAATGCCGTTACAGAATGAATTTTTCCGACGGCACTCATATTGATACCGACATGATCGTCTTTTCGGCAGGCATTCGCCCACAAGACGAGTTAGCTCGTAATAGCTCCATAGAGATCGGTGAGCGTGGCGGCATTGTGATTAACAACCACTGTCAAACAAACTACGACGATATCTATGCGATTGGTGAATGTGCATTGTGGGAGCAACGTATTTTTGGCCTGGTAGCGCCAGGCTACCAAATGGCGAAGGTTGCAGCTCAACATATCCTTAGCATTGATGAAGCAGCCCAATTTACGGGCGCAGATATGAGCACCAAATTGAAATTAATGGGTGTCGATGTCGCGAGTATTGGTGACGTCCATGGCCAGACTGCAGGTGCTTTGTCATACACATACAAAGATGAAATTGAACAAGTTTACAAACGCCTGATCGTCTCTGAAGATAAAAAGAAAATTGTTGGTGCCGTCTTAGTCGGTGATGCGACTGCCTACGGAAATCTGTTACAGATTCGCCAGAACGATCTTCCATTACCAGAGAACCCATCCGTGCTAATTCTGCCTAATGTGGCTGAAGATGAATCTGCTGGTCTGGGTATTGACGCTCTGCCTGACAGTGCTGTTATCTGTTCATGTTTCGATGTGACCAAAGGCTCGATTAAACAAGCTGTAGCTGCTGGCTGCACAACGATGGCGGCGCTAAAAGAGACGACTAACGCGTCAACAGGTTGTGGCGGTTGTAGTGCACTGGCAAAACAAGTACTCGACAGCGAATTAGAAAAGCTAGGCGTGGAAGTGAACAATCATGTTTGTGAGCATTTTGCTTATTCACGTCAGGAACTCAGTGATCTTATTCGTGTAAACAAAATCAAAACGTTCGATGAGCTGTTAGAGCAATACGGTCAAGGGCTTGGCTGCGAAGTCTGTAAACCTACCGCAGGTTCTATCTTAGCTTCCTACTGGAACGACTATATCTTGCACGATGATCATATTGAGCTTCAGGATACCAACGATATTTATCTTGGTAACATGCAGAAAGATGGTACCTACTCTGTCGTCCCAAGAGTCGCCGGAGGTGAAATTACCCCTGAGAAACTCATCGTAATTGGCGAAGTCGCTCGTGATTTCGACCTTTATACCAAAGTCACTGGTGGCCAGCGAATCGACCTGTTTGGTGCACAGCTCAATGACTTGCCTTTAATATGGAAACGACTCGTTGATGCGGGCTTTGAGACTGGCCACGCCTACGGTAAATCCGTTCGTACCGTAAAATCATGCGTAGGCAGCACTTGGTGTCGCTACGGCGTTGGTAATAGTGTCGGTTTCGCTATCGATTTGGAAAATCGTTACAAAGGCCTTCGCTCCCCTCACAAGCTTAAATTTGCTGTATCTGGCTGTACCCGTGAATGTGCTGAAGCCCAGTCAAAAGATATCGGTGTGATAGCGACAGACAAAGGATGGAACCTCTATGTCTGTGGTAACGGCGGTATGCGCCCTCGCCATGCCGATTTACTGGCCACAGACCTGGATGACGAAACGTTAATTAAGTATGTCGATCGCGTTCTGATGTTCTACATCCGCACAGCAGACAGACTGCAGCGCACTTCCGTCTGGCTTGAGAACCTCGAAGGCGGCATTGACTATCTCAAAGAAGTGGTGATTGACGACAAACTTGGGTTAGCAGATGAGCTGGAAAAATCGATGCAAGACAGCCTGGCAAATTACCAGTGCGAATGGAAAACCACCTTGGAATCTCCAGAGAAACTGCGTCGATTCAGCCATTTCATTAACAGCCCTGATCGTGATGAATCACTTCAGTTCGTTACCATCAGAGAACAGAAATTTCCGAAAAACACAGCAGACGAGCTTGCTATCGAAGTAGTCGAAGTTAGCTGATACCAATCTGGATATTTAATTTTAGGAGAATCGATATGAGTAACTGGATATCAATCTGTGAATCAACTGCCATCGCACCCAACACCGGAGTTTGCGCCAAAGTAGATGATAAACAAATCGCGGTGTTTTTCAGCCAGCGCACTAACTCTTTGCACGCCATTTCTAACTTTGACCCTATTGGTAAAGCCAATATTTTATCGAGAGGGATTCTTGGCTGTGTGGGAGAGATATTGTGTGTTGCCTCGCCTTTATACAAACAACATTTTTGTCTGGAAACAGGCAAATGCATCGAAAACCCAGAGTATAACGTGCCAATTTATGAAGTACGAAATAACAACGGCATGATCGAACTGAGACAGTAACGAGAAGCAAACGCCAAAAACTGTGGCATTGCCTTTACAACACAATCAAGGCAATGCCTTCGAAATGAATCTTATAAGGATTATTGAACATGGAAAGCTCAAAATTCACCCTCTTTTCTTTTAGTGGAAAAATGAAGATCCTCCATTTAAGCTGGATGGCATTTTTTATTACCTTTGTTGTTTGGTTTAACTTTGCACCGTTGCTACAAATGGTCAAAGAATCACTTGGCCTTTCAAGCCAGGAAATTAAAACCTTGTTGATTCTAAACGTTGCACTGACTATCCCAGCGCGCGTGCTTATCGGCATGTTTACCGATCGATTTGGTCCGCGAATTGTGTATTCAGCACTGCTGGCTATCTGCTCCATCCCATGTTTTATGTTCGCCTTTGCAGATTCGTTTATACAAGCAGCTATTGCACGATTCCTGCTTGGCTTTATCGGTGCAGGTTTCGTTATCGGTATTCGTCTTGTTTCGGAATGGTTTCCGCATAATCAACTCGGAACCGCGGAAGGCATTTATGGTGGTTGGGGTAACTTTGGCTCTGCAGCAGCCGCATTTACACTACCAACTCTAGCATTAGTCTTTGGTGGCGAAGACGGCTGGCGCTATGCGATCGCTTTGACGGGTGTAATGAGCCTTCTGTTCTCTGTTGTGTTTTACAAGAACGTGTCTGACACACCAAAGGGCGCAACTTACTTCCGACCTAAACACTTGTCAGCAATGGAAGTGACATCAAAAGGCGATTTCTTCTTTCTTTTAGCGATGAAAGTACCAATGTACGCTGTACTCGCACTACTGGCATGGAAGTTGTCACCAAGCAATATCAATATGCTTGAACAAGGTGTGGTAAACGCGATTTACGCGGGCCTCGCGTTGCTTTACGTCATCGACGCTAATCAGGTTTGGAAGGTCAACAAATCGATTTTCAAAAAGCCCGTTGAACCTATTCATCAGTACAAGTTCAAGCAAGTAGCGGTTCTAAACGTCCTGTACTTTGCAACATTTGGCTCTGAACTCGCTGTAATTTCCATGTTGCCACTTTTCTTTTCTGAAACCTTTGAACTATCACCGGTCGTGGCAGGCATGGTGGCATCCGCTTACGCATTTATGAACCTGATGTCGCGTCCGGGTGGTGGTCTAATCTCAGATAAGTTTGGTCGTAAACTGACACTACTCATTCTGACAGCAGGCCTTGCCGTGGGTTATTTCCTGATGGGACAAGTCAATGAAAGCTGGCCAGTTTGGTTAGCTGTGGCTGCTGCAATGTCTTGTTCATTCTTTGTGCAGGCAGGTGAAGGCGCGGTATTTGCAACAGTTCCACTTATCAAGCGTCGAATGACGGGGCAAATCGCAGGTATGACAGGCGCGTACGGCAATGTTGGTGCGGTGACTTATCTGACCATCTTATCGTTTGTCTCATACCAAACCTTCTTCTTCGTGATTGCTGGTACTGCAGTGATCGGGTTTGCTGCTCTGATGTTTATGGAAGAGCCATCAGGAAAAATTGCAGAGGTTAACGAAGATGGTAGCGTCACTCTGATTGATGTGTCTCACTAAATTGCATCAGTATTAGAGGTTTATCGGGAGATATTGAGCTTTACTGATTTATATATGCAAAGAATCACCAAATTAAGTAATGCCTCAATATCGTTCAAGAGCTCGACCAGTTTTGGTTGGGCTTTTGTTCTTGTTTGTTTTTATTGTGGGAAAGTGCGGCAAGGAAGGTATCAATGTTAGTTCAGGAAAAGTCAGCTCAAGAAATACAACATATCGAATTTTCCGGATGCTCTTTGGTGGGTAAGCGAGACGAAAATCAAGACGCCTTTATCGTCAAGTATCCAACGACTCGTGATGAATTGATTCACAAAGGGGTGGTAGCTTGTATTGCTGATGGCGTAAGTTGCAGTAATCATGCTCAACAAGCCAGCCAGACCGCCACCACTCAATTTGTTACCGATTACTATGCAACCCCCTCAAGCTGGAGCATTAAGCGTTCTGCGATTGAATTACTCACCAGTTTAAATAGTTGGCTCTATAGTCAGGGCAAAGATCAACTTTACCATAATGGCATGGTGACAACTTTTAGTGCCATTGTGATTAAATCCAATACTGGATACATTTTTCACGTTGGTGATAGCAGAGTGTATCTCTATCGCGATGGCACTCTGACTCTCCTAACCCGGGATCATCAACGCACTAATTTCGGCCACCAAAGTTATCTGACCCGAGCCCTTGGTATGGATGAAAAAGTCGAAATCGACTTTCTCACATTAGCGCTCAAAGAAAACGACACCATAGTTTTAACCACAGATGGGGTGCATGAGACCTTAACTCATGAGGAAATCAAACAACAAATTAGCAGCGCAGACTCCTCTAAAGCCCTATCAGAGGCTTTATGTAACAACGCTTTATTCAAAGGAAGCACTGACAATGTAAGCTGTACCGTATTGAAGGTAAAAGAATTACCCAGCTTCAACTTAACTGAATACCAAACAGCCTTACTCGCGAACAACATTCCACCAGCATTACACCAGGGTCAAAGCCTCGATCATTTTGAAATATTAGATACCCTCTACGAAGGCCCACGCAGCCACGTCTATCTTGCTTTTGATCGACAAAAAGGTGGCAATGTTATTATCAAAGCGCCTTCACTCAATTACAGTGACGACCCGGAGACATTGAAACGATTTGCCAACGAGCAATGGTTCTCGACTCAATTGGACAGTCGCCGAGTAATGAAGATGTATCCAAGGCCCGTTCATTCAAAATTCATCTATCAGGTTTGCGAGTACATTGAGGGAATAACGCTGCGCCAATGGATGCATGACCACCCTAACCCACCTTTGGATTCAGTGCGTGAAATACTGGATGGCATCGTAAAAGCAGTTCGGGTTTTCCAACGTGCGGATATGGTGCATCGCGATTTGAAACCCGAAAATATCATGATCACACCAAATCGTGAGGTAAAGATCATCGATTTTGGTACGGTTGAGGCAAAGGGCCTGCGCGAGATACAACAAGAAGAAGCCACGTCGTTTCCGCTTGGATCGGTCAACTATACGGCTCCCGAGTACATCAATACTGGGGAAGCGAGTACACTCTCTGATCTCTTTTCTATCGGCATTATGGGCTACGAAATGCTCACCGCTCATCTGCCGTATAAGGAACATTCACAGCAAACGCTGCAGCAGGCTCGGCACGTCAGGTGGGATTACCACTCAATAAAAGAGTATCGGGAAGATATTCCGCTATGGGTAGATCTCGCGTTTAAAAAGGCGACCGCCGAGATTCCAGCTAATCGGTATCAGGCTCTTGGTGATTTTATTGCTGATCTTTTCACGCCCAATACCCAACTATTAAACGGTGTCGACAACAAACCTTTATTAAAGCGTAACCCCATTTTATTTTGGAAGTCCCTTGCTTTGCTCGCTTGCACTGCTGCAGTGCTTGAAGGGCTACTTTTACTGCGCTTTACCCCCAATTAACCGCAAGAAGTAAGAGAATTTTTCCGAAGCTAAAAATAATTGTAGATTTAGTGGCCCTAAATCATGATGATAAAGTAATAAACACATGGAAGCGTTAAAGGAGTTAACGGTGAGCTCAGAAGAAGCAACGATAATGTTGGTCGACGATCACCCGCTATTTCGCAGTGGGTTGCGACAACTGATTGCCTTGGAAGAAGGTTTGCAAGTGATTTGTGAATACAGCAACGGAACTGATGCAATTGAAGGTGCCGTAGAGCATGATCCGGACTTGATTATTCTCGATCTTAACATGCAAGGAATAGACGGCTTAGAAACTGTTCGCCAAATGAGAGAAAAAGGCGTCACCTCACGTGTTGTGATGCTGACCGTTTCGGACAATGAAGATGATGTTCTTAACGCAATTTCCAGTGGTGCGGATGGTTATCTGCTGAAAGACATGGAACCAGAAGACATTGTGACTAACATAAAACAAGCCGTACTAGGCCAACTTGCCTTGTCTGACCGACTGACCAAAGTACTGCTTCAGTCATGCAATAAACCGAAAAAACCTGCGCAAGAAAGCCCTCTCAAAACGCTCACCAGTCGCGAACTTGAAATTCTATCACTCATCTCTAAAGGTATGAGTAATAAGCTCATCGCTCACGAATTGAGCATCACAGACTCGACAGTAAAAGTCCATGTCAAAAATCTTTTGAAAAAGCTCAACGTCAGTTCCCGCTTAGAGGCCGCAGTCTGGATGATAGATAACCAATAAAACGAAAATGGTAGTGGAATGAAGTTAACTTGAATACGCTTTACGGTACTGTACAGGAGACATATCGTGGTTTTTACGCATAAATTTTGTAAAGTTAGACTGTGATGAAAAACCACATAACTCGCTAATTTCACTTATTGACTTATTTGTACTTCCCAATAATAAACAAGCTTTCTCCATCTTGATGTCTTTTTCTAATTCACTAAAAGACGTTTTTTCTGCATTTAATTTTCTATTTAATGTCCATCGGCTCACGCCAACTTTATGGCAAACCTCTTCTAGAAGTGATAAATCATTTATAAAGTATTTTTCTTCAATTAGACTTTTAATGATTTCCTTAACCACGTTTGAAAAACCATGAGTAGTTTGAATTTGCTTGCGAAGTTGTTCAATATTATTCTTTTGTAATCCATGCAAATACTCATTGAACGAATTGTTTTTTTCGAACAAAGAAGATGACTTTATGATCATTTGATTTTTATTTTGGCCAAATAGACAGTTTGATTCAAATTGATCGTTAGTAAAGTTTTTGCCTAACTTGATTGAACTGTCGAACATAATACTGCATTCAATATCATCGACGTACTTGTTCAGAATGTCACGAATCAAAAGGAAGTGCCCCACAGAACCGTTCATTGGTGCAGCAGGATCGGTATTGCTGTACTCAATGCAAATTTTGTCATCGACAACATCCATGTGACAATGGTCGCTATCGCCAATAATGAATCTGTATTTTAAAAAGCTATCAATGGCGTTAACGGCATTTGATTCATTTAAAGACAAATTAAATAACTGAGGAAATAAATCATATAAACCGGTAACAGAAGAGTAATCTTTATAAATATGACGATTATATTCAGATGTTTTAATAATAAATTCTTTGCTCTGTTGATAAGGAATTCGACCATTTGGATTCGTTAAATTTAGTTTATTAATATTGCACTGTGAAATAATAGAGTCTACGTCCACACCAATTGAAGACAATAAGCTCACTTTTCGATTTATTAATAAACTTGAAACAGAATATCCCATAACAGACTCAACTAATTATTTTTGAACCGTGAAATAATTGTTTATTATAGGGCCTTTGTATCTATCAAACGTCACAAATTGATAAAAATCATGATAGTGATCTTGTTTTTTTAGATAAATTTGTGATCCTGAATCCACGTCGATTAAGAAAACAACACGTTTTTTCTGATTTTATGTGCCACAAAACAAAAAGAGGTGAACCAAAGTCCACCTCTTGAGTTAAAGAATTAATAGTCAGTTAACGTTTACTGCTTTTTTAACAATCTTTGTTCTAGCAGAGGGCCGTATTCTGGTTGCAGATCAATAGTCCCCGGAGTTGTTTCACTGACGACAATTTCATTGTCAATCGAGAAAGTAACAACCTGGCTACCATCAAGGCCTGAAGAGTTAGCCACATAAGCGGTATAACTACCTGGCTCAATAATCCATTGGTCACTCGCTTCGTTAAAGCTCGCTAAAGTTTCGGCTGAAATATCGAATGTAAGCGTCTGTTGGCCACCAACAGCAATTTCATCTGTTTTATCAAATGCTTTCAATTCAATTGCAGGCTTAGCCAATTTAACATCTGGAGCCGCTACGTAAACCTGAGCGACTTCTTTACCTGCGTAACCACCAGTATTTCGAACTGTCGCGGTAATAGATACGCTACCATTCGCACCTTCAGAATTAAGCGTATTTGAAACTACTGCTGCGTTCGCAAAGTCAAATGTGGTGTACGACAAACCAAAACCAAACGGGTAGGCAACATCTACATCGAAAGTTGAGTGGTAACGGTAACCGACATAGATGTCATCGCTGTAGTACTGGTTAAAGTCACGCTCGTCACAACCAGCGTCAGCAAGAACAAAACATGTATTGTAATTCAACTCGGGAGCATCATGAGGCCCAGCGTTGACTTTTTGGCCATCTTCAAACTTACCAGGGAATGAACCACCATCTTCAGAGTAACTTGAAACAGTATCCAGACCCATTGGGAACGTCTGCGCTAACTTACCACTTGGATTCACTTCACCCGAGATGATATTAGCTACCGCAGTACCGGCTGTCTGACCCGGCAAGTAAGTCACTAAGATACCATCGACTTCATCACGCCATTCTGCCGTATCAATTGAGTTACCTACGTTTAGAATCACCACAACTTTCTTACCTTGAGCGTGGAACTTATCAGATACACGACTAATAAGTGAACGTTCAACTGAATTTAGGTAGTAACCTTCAGACATTGGATTCTCTAGCTCATCCATACGTTCTGGGTTGTCCGAACCTTCTGCCGTAGTACGAGTGATTGTAATTACCGCCACATCATTAGTTTCAGCAGCAGCATCAATAGCAGAATCGGCAATGACCGGTTCACGACACACAGCAAATGAACCAGCCAGGTTGGTCTCACCAGCAGCGCCGCCACCTACACAGTATTTCTCAGGGTTAAACTCATCGTCATGTACATCCATAGAACCAGTCGCTACGGAAGTGTTGTACGCGCTGGTGTATAGAGCTTCTAGATCAGCGTTAAGCGTATATTTCTCACTTAGACCTTCATTAAAGCTAACGATGTGTTCTGTTGTAACCGAACCACTACCGCCACCAACAGGAAGTGTAGCGTACTGACCAATACCAAATGTTGCGATGCTAGAAGTTGTTGCCACTGGTAATGCAGCATTATTTTTCAGCATTACAATGCCTTCTTCGGCCGCCTGAAGAGCGACTTCCGCATGCGCTGCCAAATCTGGCGTTCTGGTAAACGGAGTACCTAGAGCACTTGGTGTTTTAAGTGATTGTTTCAGTATTCTAACGATATTTTTATCGAGTACTTCATCAGTCAACTCGCCTTTCGCATAAGCATCTACAAGGTAAGGCCCCCAATCATCACTACCACCAAAACGCCATTGACCACCCGGCTCGATGACATCCGTGCCCGCTTTCAACATCTCGACAGGATCCCAACCAGCCCACCAGTCACTCATCGCGAGACCTTCAAAGCCCCACTCATCACGAGCAATGGTGTTCATTAAGTCAGCGCGCTCACCAACGTTTTCGCCGTTAACTGAGTTGTACGATGACATTATCGCCCAAGGCTGTGCGTGCTGAATGGTATATTTGAAACCACGCAAATAAATCTCTCGCATCGCTCGAGGGGTAATGACGGTATTTGAAGTACGACGCAACGTCTCAGAGTTATTCGCTACGTAGTGTTTGATAGTTGTACCAATGCCGTGGCTTTGCGCACCATTAACAATGGCTGCACCCATCACACCACTAATGAGTGGATCTTCCGAGAAATACTCAAAGTTACGACCCGCTAATGGGTGACGTTGAATGTTCATACCTGGTGCTAACCAGATATCTACACCGTATTCTTTGCCTTCTTCACCAGCAGCATCACCCACTCTTTGAACTAAGTCGGCGTTCCAAGTAGACGCTAACACCGTCGCTGATGGAAAGTTGGTTGCATAATAAGTATTAGGATCACCTTCAATTGTCGCTGCGATACGAATACCAGCCGGACCATCCATTAACTTAATAGCAGGAACATCTAGGCCAGTTTCCTCATTCATAACGCCGTTAATATAACCAACGGTACCTGCAACTGCTTTATCTGGGTCTAGGTTTACTGGCTGTGAGAAAAAGCCAGGGCCGATAACCATTTTTAGTTTTTCGTCTGACGTCATCTTAGATACTATCTCTTGAGCCTGCGCTTCAAGACGCTCATTATCAGATATGGTATCTGTATCGCTGTCATTACAGCCCGCGAGCAGTGCGGTCGCTACCATCACCGACACAACACTTAATTTGGTCTTTAACATCCCTTTTACTCCTTTGCATTCACGTCATACCCAAGCAACTTCAAGATGCAAAATTCGGAGCGTTATCACGTGCACCAATTTGGGGGGAAATGATGCAGAGATAAAGACAATTTATTCAAAGTCGTTCACTCATAACCAAGCATCTTTTCGTTGACTTGGGTTTAAGCAAATACTATTGAGTTTTTGGGCGTCATACTTTGACATTCGGTGCGCCGTTTTTGCCTTTCGGAGTAAGAGTGAAAAGTGTGAGCAAGGTTATATTCGACTAAGTTGGCAAGAGGTGTTCCCGGAAAACGACTAACGGCACCGGTTGATTATTGATGTTTAACGCTCCTCCTGTCGTTCGCTATCCGTTGGTGGTGAAAACAAACATTGCCAGCGTTGACGCCACGTTAGCGAGGGCTGGCAGACGTCTCGAAACATATCCTGCCACTCGGCAAAGGTCACTTTTATAGGGTTAAAGCTGTTCACTGGTTTAGATATCCCATAACGTACCGTTTCGACCTCTGGCTCAAAAGAACCAAACATACGATCCCAGATGATAAGTACGCCCGCATAGTTTTTATCTATGTATTGTCGATTGATACCGTGATGTACACGATGGTGAGACGGGGTATTAAATACCCATTCCAATGGACCAAGCGAGCGTATCGACTGAGTATGAACAAAAAACTGTAACCCCAGATTGAGCAATACCGCGAAGATCACCCATTTCGGTTCAAAGCCTATCACCACTAAAGGCAACCAAAAGATCCACATACCGGCAAGCGGATACATTAAGCTTTGACGAAATGCAGTACTAAAATTCATTCTTTCAGAGCTATGATGGACAACATGAGCCGCCCACATCCAGCGAATACGATGGCTAGCGCGATGAAACCAATAATAGAAAAAATCTTGAAGAACCAAGAGCATTAAGAACGTAGAAATACTGATTTCAATGTCAAATAAGCGCCAGCCAAAAAGCCATAAATAAAGTTGAGAGATAAACAAACCTGCGAGAATATCTGTCGCTTGGTGAAGACCGGCCAATACAAAATTACATGTCACTTCAGGTAGGACATAAGTTGCGTTCTTCGGTAATCGACCTCGGCGCTGGCCGAACCAGTACTCTGAGAATATGCAGAGAAAAAATATTGGAGCCAGAATCAAAAGCAGCAGCTCAGGACGCTCCATCAATATTGACCAATCCATCTCTTTGCTACCATTTTGCGTAGTGATCTTCGGTTAAGCCGACGACTTCATTCAACTCATGCTTCTTGCCATTTCCATCAATGACAAAGCCATTAAAATGTCCCATGTATTGACGAAAATTACTTTTGAGAAGCCAGAAATTCTTTCTTTCTGAACGACAGTTTAACGGCGTGAAATTGAGTTCAACTCGCCCATCCTGAGAGGTAATTTTCCATTCTTCATGTGGGTTATTGCGTGAAAAATGAAAGTGTACCGGCGCCAGCAAATGACGCTCACCATTCACCCAAAGCACATTTTCGCAATAGCCCGTTTCGTTGACACCCACGGCGAGATTAAGACCTAAACGATCGGAGTCTTGCATATGGTTGATACTCGCCCATCGCCAACTTGTTTCTCTTCGCATGTATCCTGCCGAAAAATCGTACCCTGCAGAAATTTTACTCAGGTCTTGCTCTTGACCCAGAATAAACAGGTTACCAGCGACCGATAAGCCATTGTGCTTTTGCGTATACGTCCAGCCTGAGTAACCCGTTGGCGTGCATAACATCAACGGGCTGCTTTGGGGTTCAGGATGTAAGCTGATTACCGCATTTACTGAGCCAGACACAAAATGGACGTGCCACGTACCTTCCTGGATGGAAAATTTGATCGCATCATCCGCCAAAGTTGCGGAGCTTGACCAACTTGATGGCTCAGTTTGATAACCGAAATTGAAAGGTTTCAGCCACTGTTGTTCAACGAGTTCGTTGTTTTTAATGTCATAAAGATAACAAAAACCGGAGGCCAAATAACGAATATCAGCGATCGCAATGCCTATGAGATACTCAGGAGTAACCAGAGAGACAAACTGGAATTGCTTGTAGCCGAAATACTTACGCAATTTCGATGCAGGTCGGTCCATCTCATTCCGGTATTCGAAGCGATCAAGCTGTAACGACTTAGGCATTGCTTCAAGATGACCAAACGTCGGGGTGCCGTCCGTTTGAATAAACGACTCCAGAGGGGTGCGGCTCGTCATGTCTTAATCTTGTCGGGTTAACATATGCAAACAATAACATTAATTTAACAAATGACATTTGCGCTGACGCACAACAATGTCATTTCGTCTCATCGACATAAGCTGACATTGTCGCGTGCGTCTCAGTGAATTTAGCCGATGTTATCTAGGCAATACCCAAAGTGGACGGTGAATTTCGGTTACGTAAGAATATTTGTTACTACTTCAGTTTTTACAGAGTTAGCAATAAAACAGTTTTCATGCGCCATATGATGCATTTTTTCTAACTGTTCGTGCGTGGGCTGTTTGTCGCCCGAAAACACGATGCTGGGATTCAGCTCCACACGAGAAACCCACTCTTTACCATTGTCCCCTTTTGTGAGTTCACCTTCAGCAGCGTCAATATAAGAGTCGATGACATACCGACGTTTGGCGGCTATCGATAAAAACACCAACATATGGCAGCTCGAAAGCGCCGCAACAAACGCTTCTTCTGGGTCGACGTTTTCCGCCACGGATAGAGGAAGAGGTACGACATGAGGGGACGGAGAAGCAGGCACCTGCAAGCCGCCGTCAAACGTCCACGTATGCGCGCGACTGTATTGATTATCGCTGAAAATCTCGCTTGCTTGGCGCTGCCACTGAACCATGGCGGTGTGGTTACTCATACGAACTTCCTATCTATTTGAATATCTGCGTATTGCTCTAATGTGTGGCAGGTGTTTGAGCGACCTGCCATAAGGTTCAAATTAGTTGAAATATGACAAGAGTCGATGGAACCAAGTGATCTCTCCATAGGCAATCAAATCATAAATGGTAAAGAAGATCATACAGATAATGGCTAATTTGGCTAAACGGTAAACAATAAACATGACAAATTCCTTTGTTTTTTGACAGTTTACTATCACCCATATGATTTAGAAACACAGATAAGCGCCCGCTCATTTTTAATTTAAAGCGTTTCAAAACAGGGGGGTGTCCAACCAAGACCGCCAGGCGATGTGGTGTTGAAATAGCTAGTCATTGTCAATTCTAAAATTCATGCAGAAACACTGTATAAATATTTCGCCAATCCAAATTTAACAATTTGAACTTACATCAAAAAAATATAGTATTAGATGCCATACACTTTCACAAAACTTATACCTATAACCATTTTTTAATGCAAACATTTCGCTTATCTAACTTAAACCTTCGATATAAGACGGCTTTATACTTCTCACTTGGTTTGCTTGGAATGGTACTAAGTTGTTTATTTATAAGTCGCTATTTTTTCCTGTATAGCATCAATCAATTAGAAGACATGGAAATTAACCATGCAAACCAGCAAGCACTCGCTGTGGTTGACTTGATGGTCTCCCAACAGACAACTAACTCTTATGACTGGGCATATTGGGATGAAACTTACGATCTGTTTCTCGATGATCCCGACATTACAGGTTACACCGAGCGAAACCTCTACTTAGAAACTCTCAATTCGTTGAGTTTGGATATGATGTCGTTTGTCACGGTTACAGGACAAGAATTGCTATCGCTAACCCGACAAAATCCCTCTGAAATATCGTCTGCTTTATCGGCTAAAGTGATACGACACCCGCTCATTCAACAGCATATTGCGTCGATGAAACAAGAGCCAGATGCTGAGCGGACTCACCTCTCTGGTTTATTGAAAATCGACCAAACCATCTGGGGACTGAGTTTAACTCCGGTAAAAAACAGTGAGGCTAATCTTGCCTCAAATGGATGGTTGTTGTGGGGAAAAAATTTGACGACACGCTTTCCCGGTGACTTTACGTCTATTCTTTTCGCTCAAAACTCATTAACTCCCCTATTCTCTCCACCAGCTGACGATGATCTTGTACAAGAGATTAAAAAATCCTCGGCAGGTATTACAAAATCTTCCATGTTGAGAGATCTGGAAGGTTCTCCCATTGCATGGGTAGAGACAGAAATGAAACGTGATTACTACTCTAAAGGTAATGCTTTATTTCTCTACTTATTCGCCGCTGTCGGGGTGGTGGCATCAATTATAGCAATGGCGACGTTTTTCATTTTCAGAAAAAAAGTGTCAGCTCGATTCAATCACTTCGCTGACAATATGTACAAAATCGCGTCGGAATATAAGCTTGAAGGGGTTCAGTCAATTAGCGCTGACGAACTGGAACTAGCGTCTAAACTGGTGCAGAAGCTTTCTGACAATACATCGATGACACAATCGAAGTTAAAGGATTCAATGCATAACTTCAGCGCGTTGTATAATAGTTCTTCGCTGGGTATGCTTTTCGTGATTGAGCGTGAAATTGTCGATGCCAACCCCCGAGCGTTAGAAATACTCAATCATCAAAAGCCGGATTTGATTAAACGTCCTCTCGAATACCTTTGTTCTCACAATCTAGGCGAATCTCGACTCGAAGAGATGCTGATTGAGTTAGAAAACGGCCGAACATTGTTTGAAGCTCAACTTCTCGACGGTCATGGCGATACTATTGACTGTCTAATTGAAGCGGCACTAATTCAGCACGATGGTCAGAGTGCGATCATGTTGTTAATTCAGGATATCCGGGAAACAAAGCAACAAGCGGAAAAAATTCAACAGTTGACCGACTTAGACCCTGTATCGGGTTTCTGTAATCGCCCAGTGATAGCTGAAGCGCTTGATAAACTGGTACAAACACAACCCAACCAGTTTTCGTTCATTTTCCTCAAAAGTAAACAGCTAAAACAAATTGCAGAAGTATACGGGCACTTTGTCTTTGATGAAGCAATCCAATACATTGCAAAGATACTGAGAGAGCACTTAGGCGCTTTTCAAATTGGCCGAATCAGCGAGAACGAGTTTATAGTACTCATTCCACGAGAGGCCAATCATAGTGAAGTCATAGAGGCGACCAACCGGCTACTACACCAACTTTCTTATAAGGTGGTATTTTCTGGTATTACCGTATCACTCGATACTAAAGCAGTGATGATGGATCCAAAGATCACCCACCAGCCTCTTGAACATCTACTTTTGGCTGCGCGTCACTCAGCACAATCAATTCGTGGACGTCAGGCTCGCGAAGTTTTAGTTACTGATGAAGCGCTATCTGTCCAAGCAGAGACCTTGAACATCATTAACCGTGATTTAGAAGAAGCAATACAACAAAACGGCATCATTCCGTATTTCCAGCCAATTGTTGATGCAAAAACCGAAGAGGTGATTGGCTTTGAGTCACTTGCTCGCTGGCAACACCCGGATCTCGGCATGGTGTCGCCGACCGTTTTTATTCCTATCGCTGAGCAAGGAAAATTGATTATTGAGCTTGGGGAATCCATCCTCAAGCAATCTTGTGCGTTTATTGGACAACTTAACCAAGTTCGCCATGCTAAAGGACTACCGCAGCTTTCGGTTCACATTAACTTGAGTGCCCGTCATTTTTATCACTCAAGGCTTATTTCATACCTTACGACGCTGATTGATGAGTACCAAATCTCTCCAGGGAGTATTGTGCTTGAAATTACCGAAAGCATGTTAATGGGGACTGAAGCCGACTCAATTCACTGCATTAATGAGATAAAGCGCCTCGGCGTTCTACTTGCGCTGGACGATTTCGGTACTGGCTTTTCCTCATTCAGCAGTATCTGCAACTTCCCGCTGGATATTGTTAAATTAGACAAGTCATACGTTGATGAAATTGAATTCAATGACCGAGCTAAAACACTGGTGCGGAACATCGTCAATATGTCGCAAGAGTTAGGACTAACGATCGTTGCTGAAGGCGTAGAAACAGCAAGTCAGGTGCGTAAGCTCAAAGTCTGGAACATCAATAACCTACAAGGTTTCTATTTTTACAGACCGATGCCAATGGATGCTGTACTTAAAACGTTCTCTGGTCATCAGGTCAGCGAGTTGCTTTAATAGAGGGGGAAAATGGCTCCAACTCTTTCCCCGCTCCTTGTTAACCTTTGTACAACCGTATCGGGTTGTTCAAACTGCCACCCCTATGAATAAATCTATAGCGCTGTGCTCATACTGTCCCTGTTACTTGCGTATATACTTTAAATAAGCTTTTCAATAAGTCCCTGTCACTGTACTAGGAGGACTGTATGAAATGGATACGAATATGGCTATTACCGCTTATCCTGTTTGCTAGTCAGGCATTGGCTAACACGGTATGGATCGTCCCGGTCAACGGTGCTATTGGCCCCGCTATTAGTGATTACCTTTCCAGAGAAATAGAACAAGCCCAGCAGGAAAACGTCAGTTTAGTCATTTTAAGGATGGACACACCGGGCGGACTGGATAGCTCGATGAGAGACATTATTCATGCCATCACTACTTCCTCCATTCCCGTCGCAACATGGGTTGGACCATCGGGTTCTCGAGCAGCCAGTGCAGGTACTTATATTCTTCTTGCCAGCCACGTCGCAGCAATGGCAGAGGCTACAAATCTTGGCGCTGCTACCCCTGTCGCATTGGGTGGTGGAGCACCAGGATCCCCTTCCCCTAGCGATGATCAAAACGAAAAAGCCAAAGACCAACAAGAAACTGAAGATGGCACCTCTGAAAAAGTCCCGGCTAAAACAGCGATGGAAAAGAAAGTCATCAATGACGCCAGAGCATATATAAAAGGGTTGGCTAAGCTTCACGATCGCAATGCTGAATGGGCGGAAAAAGCCGTGAGTGAAGCGGCAAGTCTCGACGCTCAGGAAGCGCTAAAACTGAATGTCATTGACTATATAGCAAATTCACCCGAAGAGCTGGTTCAGACTATTAACGGAACAACCGTTAAAATAAACAATCAGCCCGTGACATTATCATTAGAAAACCCTGTCTGGGTAGCAAGAGTCCCTGATTGGCGTGCGGAAATGCTTGCCGTCATCACCAATCCCAACGTTGCTTACATTCTGATCCTTATTGGTATCTATGGTCTACTTTTAGAGTTCTACAATCCCGGAATTGGCTTACCCGGCGTATTAGGTGGCATCTGCTTGCTACTTGCGATGTACGCACTACAGATGATGCCCGTTAACTACGCTGGTCTGGGGCTACTACTACTCGGCATTGCGCTAATGATTGCCGAAGCATTTAGCCCGAGTTTCGGAGTTTTGGGCTTGGGCGGTGTGGTTGCCTTTATTCTCGGTTCGATATTCCTGATGGACAGTGACTTACCGGGTTTTCAAGTCGCATTGCCTTTAATCTTTGGCCTTGCCATTTTTTCAGTTGCGCTGATCATTCTGACTGTCGGTATGCTAGTGAGAATACGCCACCGAAGGGTCACGACTGGTCTTGAAACCTACCCTGGCAAACAAGCAGTCGTAAGTGATGATTTCATTGACGGTGAAGGTCGCGTGCAAATGGATGGCGCATTTTGGACCGCCAAAGCTGAATTAAACCAAGGACTCAAACAAGGTGACCAAGTTACCGTTGTCAATGTGAAAGGGCTAACCTTAACGGTAAAGCCAAATGACCGCCCTAATGAATAGGAGGCGAATATGTTGCTCTACACTGTTTCTGTAATCCTGGTTCTGTTGATCGCACTAGCGACACAAATTTTCAAAGTTCTGCGCGAGTACGAACGTGGCGTAATTTTCTTCTTGGGTCGATTTCAAGAGGTAAAAGGCCCTGGCCTGATCATCTTGATTCCCTTTATCCAACAAATGGTGCGCGTAGACCTGCGAACTGTCGTGTTGGACGTACCGACACAAGACCTTATCACGAAAGATAATGTGTCTGTTCGCGTAAACGCTGTGGTCTATTTTCGCGTCGTCGACCCGCAAATGGCCATCAACAATATTGAGAGCTACAGCGAGGCGACCAGTCAGTTAGCGCAAACAACGCTTCGTTCAGTATTAGGGCAGCATGAGCTAGATGAACTTCTTTCTGAGCGAGAGCGACTCAATAAAGATTTGCAGTCCATCCTCGATCAACAAACGGATGACTGGGGGATTAAAATAGCCACCGTTGAAGTTAAACATGTCGATTTGAATGAAAGTATGGTTCGAGCGCTTGCTCGTCAAGCCGAGGCGGAGCGTAATCGTCGTGCAAAAATCATCCATGCGACTGGTGAATTAGAAGCGTCTAACAAGTTAAAAGAAGCGGCACAAATGCTAAATGAAGCACCAAATGCCTTGCAATTGCGCTATATGCAAACGCTAACTGAAATTACCACCGATAAAACTTCGACAATTATTTTCCCGATGCCAATTAATTTAGTTGAAGCGGTACAAGCTATTGCGAAAGCAGTGAACAAGGACAAAGAAAAGAAAGAGCAATGAGCAGAGTAAATTGAAATTAATTTCGACTCGATAGACAAAAGCCGCAGCGTACCAAAGCTGCGGCTCTTTTTATTCTCCGAACTTTCTGTTCTGGAGTTATCAAGCCACTTTATCTGACCTGAAGTTACCCAGTAGTGCATTGTACAACTCATTGTCGCTCAATATGCCGACCAACTGGTTATCTTCAACCATCAATAAAGGCTGGTTACTGCGCTGTTTAAGCTCTATCGCTTCACGCATACTGATATCCGGGCTAACCTGAACTAACGTATTTTCTTTCACATCATCAAGGTTCGATGATTCGCTATCCCAAAGGATCAACAGCTTATCAGTATCAATTAACCTCAATCCTTTCGGATCTTGCGACACCCAAATGTCTTTATCAGCACAGATGAGAACACGTTCTTCTTGACGTACCAGAGCATCACACGACTGCATTAAAGAACGGCCTTTAAGCACGTTTAACGGGTTAGTATGTGCCACAAAGTCTGCCACATAATCGTTTTCTGGTGTCAGAATGATCTGTTCTGGCTTGCCATGCTGAATCAGTTTGCCCGATTCCATAATGGCAATGTTGTTACCGATTTTAAGTGCTTCATCCAAGTCATGGCTTACAAATAATATCGTTTTGTTCAGCTTCTCTTGGAGCAAAATCAGTTCATCCTGAAGCTGCGCACGAATTAATGGGTCTAGTGCTGAAAACGGTTCGTCCATCAATAAGATGTCAGTGTCCATCGAAAAGGCGCGAGCCAAGCCAACACGCTGCTGCATACCGCCAGAAAGCTCATGAGGAAACTTGTTTTCCCACTCTGACAATCCCACCATTTCTAACTGTGCACGTGCTTTTTCACGACGCTCAGCTTTGCCAATGCCTTGCATTTCCAGTCCAAACGCCACGTTATCTAAGACCGATAACCAAGGCATCAAAGCGAACTTCTGAAATACCATAGAAACACGATGAGTACGTAAATGGCGAAGCGTCTGTTCATCACAGTTCGCGAGTTCTACCATGTCGTCACCATCTTTGATTTTCAGTGAACCACGGGAAATGTTATTTAACCCGTTCACGGTACGAAGTAAGCTGGATTTACCCGAGCCCGACAAGCCCATCAGTACACAAATTTCACCCTGTTTAACGCTCAATGATACGTTATCAACCCCGACGACCTGACCAGTTTCATCGATAATTTCTTGTCGCGATTTACCTTGGTCTAGCAGGTTCAGCGCTTGCGTTTGCTGTTGACCAAAAACCACATCAAGATTTTCAATAGTAATTGCGTCCATGATTACGCCTCCTTCTGGTTTGGTGCTTTACACAAGCGATCAAGGATGATTGCCACAAGAACGATCGCTAATCCTGCTTCAAAACCTTGTGAGATGTTTACGGTGTTTAGCGCACGTACAACCGGCTTGCCTAAACCGTCAGCACCCACTAGCGCCGCGATAACCACCATTGAAAGAGACAGCATGATACATTGCGTCACGCCTGCCATGATACTTGGTAATGCCGCAGGTAACTCCACCTTAAACAGCAGTTTCATACGGCTTGCACCAAACGCTTTACCTGCTTCCAACAACTCTTCCGGCACTTTAATGATGCCTAGATAAGTCAATCGAATTGGAGCCGCAATGGCGAAGATAATGGTTGAGATAAGCCCAGGTACGATACCTAAACCAAACAGAACCAGTGTCGGGATCAGGTATACAAACGTTGGTACGGTTTGCATCAAGTCCAGAATCGGTCTGAGTAATGTATACAACCAAGGACGATGCGCAGCCATAATTCCTAAAGGCACACCAATTAATACGGAAATCGTTGTCGCAGCAAAAACAAGGACAAAGGTTTCCAGCATCTCTTGCCAATAGCCAAGGTTAAGAATCGCGAGTAACGCAAGCACGATAAATACAACAAGAGGAAGACTACGATGTAGGAACCACGCGATTGCCGCCGTCATGATGATTGGAGCCGCAGGTGGCATCCATTTGAAAATATCCACCACAAACATAATGATGGTTTCAAGTGTAATTGAGATAGTATCAAAGAACCCAGACGCATTGATGGTTAACCAATCAACACCCGTTTCCATCCACTGCCCTAATGGTAGTTTGTTGTCCGTAATAATATTCACAATAAACCCTTTGTGTTAATGAAGTGGGCATCACCGCCCACTACTATCCCCAAATCGTTACTCAAGTTGAGTTTCTTGGGGTATAAATCGAATTAAGCGTTTGTTTTTAGGTACGCTGTGATCGCTGCCTGTGCATCCTGGCCATCGACCGTTTTCACATCCTTAAGCCACGCTTCGATTTGATCTTGATTCGCGTTTAACCACGCTTGTGCCGCTTTCGATGGCTTTTGCTTCTGGTTAAGAATCGCTTCCATTAACTCGTTTTCCATTTCTAGGCTGAACTCTAGGTTTTTCACTAGTTGACCTACATTTGGACACTCAGAAAGGTAGTTTTTGCGTACGTTTGTGTAGACATTCGCGCCACCGTAATTTGGGCCGAAGAAGTCATCACCGCCTGAAAGGTATTCCATTTCAACGTTGTTGTTCATCGGGTGCGGTGCCCAACCCAGGTAAACAATCCACTGGTTGCGACGCACTGCGCGTGAAACTTGTGACACCATGCCAGCTTCACTCGATTCGATAAGGCTGAAACCTTTTAAACCAAATGCATCGCTGTCGATCATAGATTGAATTAAGCGGTTACCATCGTTACCTGGTTCGATGCCATAAATGCGGTCTTTAAACTTGTCAGCATGTTTTACCAGGTCAGCAAAGCTCGTTACGCCCGAGTCATAAACGTATTTTGGTACCGCAAGCGTGTACTTAGCTCCGACAAGGTTTGCTTTAACGGTTTCGACGGTGCCAGCATCGCGGTATTTGGCGATATCGCCTTCCATTGTTGGCATCCAGTTGCCCAGGAAAATATCAATGTCACCATTGGCCATTGATGAGTAAGTTACAGGTACAGAAAGCAGATCTGTCTTGGTCTTGTACCCTAACCCTTTTAGTATTTCTGAAGTAACGGCGGTTGTTGCTGTAATGTCTGTCCAACCTACATCAGCAAATCGAACGGTTTCACACTGATTTGCGTAAGCACCGGTTGCTAAGGTACTTAACGCGATAGTTGATACAATTTTCGTCATCTTAGACATGTTTAGTTCCTTGTAATGATTACTGACTATTTGTTGATTATTTGAATTATGAGATTGAATCTAAATTTCTTTTTGGTGGATGCATTCGTTGCATCTCTTGCCAGTTCGGTGCAATCCAAACTGGAGTATTGTTTGATTTTTGTAATGCGTTTCCGAGGATCATATCCGCAGCGCGTTCGGCAACCATGATGGTTGGCGCATTCAAGTTGCCGTTTGGAATGGTTGGGAAAATAGATGAATCCACAACACGTAATCCTTGGATGCCACGTACCTGACACTGCTCATTCAGAACGGCTAACGGGTCATCGTCCGCCCCCATTTTGCAGCTACACGATGGATGGTAAGCACTCTCTACGTTCTGCTTCACCCATTCATCAATTTGCTCGTCAGTCGTGATGTTTAAACCCGGTTGGATTTCATCGCCACGAAACTCGTCCATCGCTGGCTGATTCAAGATTTCACGTGTCAGACGGATACAATCACGCCAGTCCTGCTTATCTTGCTCGGTGGAGATGTAGTTGAATTCGATCTTCGGCTTGTCGTTCGGATTCGACGAAATTACTTCTACTGAGCCTCGGCTTTCTGGCTTATTAGGGCCAACGTGCACCTGGAATCCATGACCATCAAAGGCAGCCTGACCGTCATAACGCATCGCAGCAGGTAAGAAGTGGTATTGAATATTCGGCCACTTCAAGCCTTCGCGAGAACGAATAAACGCGCACGATTCAAAATGATTCGTCGCACCGAGGCCTTTACGGGTGAGAATCCACTCAGTACCGATTAACCCTTTGCTCACCAAACCTAACTTACTGTTAAGTGTGATCGGCTGTTTACAATGATATTGAAAGTAAACCTCCAGATGGTCTTGCAGGTTTTTACCCACGCCTTCCAACTGGTGATTCACCTCGATACCTGCTTTTTCCAGCACATCTTTAGGACCAATACCGGAAAGTTGCAGCAGCTGTACCGAACCAATTGAACCCGCACTAGAAATCACTTCACTGTTTGCAAAACATTGCTTAACAGAACCTGATTGCTCGAATTCAACGCCGACCGCTTTCTTGCCTTCAAGTAAAACGCGATGGACGGTGATTCGCTTCATTAACGTGAAGTTCTTACGCTTTTTAGCACGGCTTAAGTACGCATTAGACGTCGAAGCACGCACGCCTTTATCAACAGTCATATGCATCGGACCGAAGCCCTCTTGCTGGTAACCGTTGTAGTCATCAGTTTCTGGGTAACCCGCATCTTTACCAGCTTCGATAAACGCTTCGTATAGCGGGTTAAGCTTCATGTCATTACCGTTGCAGGTGCCAACAGGGCCATTATCGCCACGGTATTCGTCCGCGCCACCAACCCAAGATTCCGCTTTACGGAAGTAAGGTAAACACGCCTGATAGTTCCAGCCTTTCGCACCCTCTTCTTCCCACTGGTCGAAGTCGCAAGCATGACCACGTACGTAAACCATGCCGTTAATAGATGAGCTACCGCCAAGAACTTTCCCGCGAGGACAGTGCAGTTGGCGTCCATCAAGGCCGTCTTCTTTAACGGTCTCGAATTGCCAAGCGTATTTTTCGGTGTTCATCGGATAAGAAAGTGCTGTTGGCATTTGGATAAAAATACTCTTATCTGTACCGCCCGCTTCTAGCAATAAAACAGAGTGCTGACCACTTTCACTCAAGCGATCCGCTAAAACACAGCCGGCCGAACCCGCACCGACGATAATATAATCGTAGCGTTGTTGCATTTTGATTCTCCTGGAAGGTTTAAGCGTAAGGGCTTTCGAAATCGCTCAGTTGAACTAATACGCTCTTGGTTTGCGTATAGTGCTTCAGTGTTTCGACGCCGTTTTCGCGGCCAATACCTGATTGCTTGTAACCGCCTACTGGCATTTCTGCCGGAGAATCACCCCAGGCATTAACCCAGCAGATACCCGCCTGAATTTTATGAATAACGCGATGTGCACGAGAGAGGTTCTGCGTGAAAACACCCGCTGCCAGACCATACTCCGTGTCGTTCGCACGCTCGATAACCTCAGCTTCATCACTGAACTTAAGCACAGACATGACAGGACCAAAGATCTCTTGCTGTACGTGGCTCATGCTATCGTCACAGTCGATAAATACCGTTGGAGCAACGAAGTTACCGCTTGCAAGACCTTTGTCCGTGACTTTGTAACCACCAGTCAGCAGAGTCGCGCCGCTTGCTTTCGCTTCTTCAATTGCAGACAACACTTTGCCTTCGTGCTCTTTTGAAATTAGAGCGCCAATTTGCGTGTTTTCATCAAGGGGATCACCGACAACCAGCAGTTCAGTACGAGCTTTAAGCTGCGCCACGAATTCGTCGTAAATGGATTCATGAACAAAAACACGAGTACCGTTGGTGCACACTTCACCTTGAGTGTAAAAGTTTGCAACCATGGCAGCCGATACTGCATCGTTCAGTTTTGCATCTTCGAACACGATCAGTGGTGACTTACCACCCAGTTCCATGGTGACTTGCTTAAGTGTTTTCGCGCTGTCACCCATAACGACTTTGCCTGTACCGCACTCGCCAGTGAACGAGACTTTTGCAATATCCGGATGCGCCGTTAGCATTTGGCCAACACGGTAATCACCCTGCACAACATTAAATACACCGTCAGGCATGCCCGCTTCTGAGTAAATTTCAGCCAGTTTAAGTGCTGTCAGCGGCGTTTCTTCCGATGGTTTGAAAATCATTGCGTTACCAGCAGCAAGCGCCGGTGCGGATTTCCACATCGCGATTTGAATTGGGTAGTTCCAAGCACCTATACCCGCACAAATGCCTAAAGGTTCACGGCGTGTGTAGAAAAACTGGTTTTCATTAAGCGGTTGTTGTTCGCCCTGTAAGCTAGGCGCTAAGCCCGCATAGTATTCCAGTACATCAGCACCTGTCGTAATATCAACAGCGTTTGCTTCTTGGATTGGCTTACCTGTATCCGCTACTTCTAGTGCGGCTAATTCGTCATTACGTTCGCGTAGAATCGCAACGGCTTTGTTAAGAATACGGCTACGTTCGATTGCCGTCATTGCAGACCATACTTCAAAGCCGCGTTTTGCAGACTCAACCGCCGCTTCCATATCATGCTGATTTGCTTGTTTAACATTGGCTAACGGCTCACCATTAGCCGGATTGTATGTGGTGAAATGCTCTTCAGAGCTTCCGGTGTACATTGCACCGTCGATGTAATGTGTTTTCATTTCCATTTTGAAGACCTGTGACTTTTAAATTTTTTGTGAGTAGTACGTTAGCTGCTTTTCGAGATAGTCGTTGATGATGACTCTTGCTTTTTCTGCATCGATGCCTTGCGGGTTGAGCGTTCCGCGTAGCCATATTCCATCAATGAGTGACGCAATCCCATGAGCAACCAATTCCGCTTGCTCTGCACTTAATAGTGCTTTTAATTCTCTTCTTAGATGGGACAAAAGACGTCGTTCGTTTACACGTTGCAGACGCTTTAGTTGTTCGTCATGCATCGAATAAGACCAGAAGGCTAGCCATGTCTTGGCCACTTTGTTTTCAGCCTGAAAGCCGACAAAGTTACCGTCAATAATGGCATTAATACGTTGATGATGAGCATCAGCCGGCAGCTCACGAAGCTTTTTCGTGATCGTGAATGAAAGCTGGCGAAGGATCTCGCGCATCGTTTCTTCCAATAACCCGTGCTTACCACCAAAGTAATGATTGATGATACCCGTTGATACGCCAGCTTCTTTGCTGATCAACGAGATACTCGCTGCATGTAAGCCCACCCTATCAATCACTGACATTGTCGCTTTCACCAGCTGTGGCTTCCTGATTTCAGGCATTCCCACCTTCGGCATTTCATCCCCTTTCATTTTTAATTGAACGGTTAGTTAAATATAAAATGCCTGAATTTTAGTTCGATCTCAAACTATTTTTTGTAGATTCATCCGAAGAATGTTGGAAATTTGCGCTTTGAGACACAGAGATGACGTGTTGAAAATGACTCATTAAAAGGCGATACACAGCTTAACTAAAGAAAATTAATCTTTATTTTTCAATATATTATAGACATAAAATTATTATCTTTGTGTTTTTTAATTTTCGGGTAGATTAATTTTCAAATTTATCAACACAAAAAATTTACATCGTACACTAATGATTGCACCGATACTGTTCTGTTTGCACAAACATTGCCCACGCCATGTGGTAACAGTCTCATAACATTATAATTTTCATTTGCACAATTATTGGTCGCTATGAAATAGGATTTTACATACCCAATAACGGCGATTCAAAAGTGTGATCCGCACACAGTTTTAGAAAACACACTTAAAAAGAGGTAAAGAGAAACGGGAAAGATAAATTGGCATGTAACGTAAAACAGATAGAGAGGCTCAATCTTGTTTTATGCAACTGCCATCAATGAGGAAATTTTGATGTTGGCTAACAATACAACGAACATTGTTAGCCTTGTGAGTGAGGTTACATTCGCATACCACCATCTACTTCTAATACTCTTCCGGTCACGAACTCGTTAGTTAATGCATATTTCACGGTCGCGGAGATTTCATCAGCAAGCCCCAAACGACCGACAGGAATCATCTTGATTAGCCTATCCATAGCTTCTGGTTTAATCTGGTCCGTCATCGCCGTTTTGATTACGCCCGGCGCGATAGCAACAGAGCGAATACCAAATCGGCCTAATTCCTTCGCCCATACCGTCGCCATTGTCGCCACTGCTGCTTTGGAGGCAGAGTAGTTGGTTTGACCAATATTCCCAGCTCGAGCCACACTGGATATATTAATAAGCACACCTTTACTGTCGGTGTTGAGCATCACTTTGCTCGCTTCACGACCGCATAAGAAAGTACCCGTGACATTTACGTCCATAACCGACTGGAACTGCTCCAGAGACATTGGCGTGATCTGACCGTCTTTCACTTTTATGAACATACCATCACGCATGATGCCAGCGTTGTTAATCACGCCATTGAGCTGCTTAAAGTCCGCTTCAATTTGCTCAAATGCCGCACAAACCTGTTGTTCGTTTGTCACGTTCGTCACATAAACTCGGGCATTAACGCCCAGAGATTCACACTCTGCCTGTGTATCCCTCAATTGTTCCAAATTGAGATCGATTAACGCGAGATTCACTCCGCTTTCTGCCAGCGATAATGCCATCTGTTTGCCAAGCCCCTGCCCAGCACCTGTAATCGCAACAACCTTATTTGCTAACTCCATAAGCGCTCCTTAGGCTTGGTTTTGCTTTTGGTAGAACTCAAACAAGCTAGAGAAATCTTTTTGTCCGTTGCCCTGACCGTTATGAAAATTAAATAGATTGCGTGCCACGCTACCCATTGGCGTTGAAGTTTGACTGGCAACTGCCGCTTCCATAGCAAGACCGAGGTCTTTCGCCATAAGCTGACTCATAAAACCACCTTGATAGCCATTACTCGCCGGCGCATTCTCCATCACGCCAGGACACGGGTTGTAAAGCTCTAACGCCCAGTTTCGACCTGAGCTTTGCAGCATAATGTCAGACAGCACTTTAGGATCGAGACCGTTCTCGATACCGAGGTTAAGTGCCTCACAAGTGCCGCTCATCAGAATACCCAGCATCATGTTATTGCAGATTTTTGCCACCTGACCAGCGCCAGCGTCACCCGCATGGAAGATGTTTTTTCCCATATGGCAAAGCAACGCTTTAGCCTGAACAAAGTTCTCTTGTGAGCCACCAACAATAAATGTCAGTGTCCCTGCTGCTGCGCCAGCCACACCTCCCGAAACCGGTGCATCGACAAAGCTGATGCCTAACTGTTGTGCCTTTTCGCCAACCATACGTGCGGTCGCGGGATCAATGGTGGATGAATCAATCAGCAATGTTCCAGACTCAACGCTTTCTAAAATGCCATCCTGACCAAGATAGACACTTTTTACATGCTGACTAGCAGGTAACATAGTGACGACAATGCCAGCACCTTGAACGACTTGCTGAACAGAATCAGCACTCGAAGCACCAAGTGCGGTTAGTTCCGCCACAGCGTTCGGATTCAAATCAAATACTTCAACCTTCAAACCGGCTTTAACCAGGTTCTTAGCCATAGGTGCGCCCATATTGCCAAGACCAATAAATGCTATTTTATCCATGTTCTGTCTCTTCCTTGTCGCTAATCCGTTTAACTATTCCGTTCAACTAAAGTTCAGCTGTCGCCAATTGCGTGTCTTTGAGTGGGTAATCCACTGAATCAATGGGTGCAAAAAAGCGTTGCAGCTCTTGTGGTGTCACTTCGACAACACTCTTGTGCATCCACGTTGGCTGATTGGTTTTATCGATGATGAGCGCACGAACCCCTTCTCTAAAGTCACCTTCTAAGCCACAACGCAATGTGAGATTAAACTCCATATCAAAACAAGCATCCAAAGACAGCCCCTGATACTGAGTCAATTGTTGGTAAGTAAGATTGAGTGAAAGAGGACTGCCATAACTGAGTGCTTTCTGCGCGTTCTCGAACCATTTATCATCCACATCAGCGTTGGCTATCGCGTCAGCTATCGTTGGTAAATCGCCATGACAAAGCTGCTCTATCAAGTTAGCATGAGGTAACATCAATCCCTCGCCCGGTTCGTCGACTTCTAAAGTACGAAGTAGTGTCGCAATCTTCTCGTTAATGTCTGTCTCACTTTTCCAATTTAAATCAGACAGTTGAGAGAAGAAATCCCCTTTGCTATCAGGCTGGGTAATCCATTGGCTCAACCCTAATGCTTTCATATCGGTCGCATTAATCTGACAGGCAGTTAAACTAAGAAACAGCGCGTAGTGTTTTGGTAACTGATTCAAAAAGTAGGTCGCACCCACATCAGGATAAAGACCAATCTTGATTTCTGGCATCGCAAAGCGAGTGTTGGTCTCCGCCACGCGATGACTTGCGCCCATAAACAGACCGACCCCACCCCCCATCAGGTAGCCATGCCCCCAAGCGATAATCGGCTTTGAATAGGTATGAATCAGGTGATCGCAGCGGTATTCAAGATCGAAGAACGTCTTCATCGCGGAAAGTGCAGAGTTAAAATCTTGCTCTTTGTTTTCTAACGCGCGGTAAATGGCTTGAATATCACCACCTGCACAGAATGCTTTTTCACCCTTCGCATGCAAACACACCGCAACGATGTTGTCATCGACTTGCCACTCGATCAGCTGATTGTATAGCTGCTCAATCATTACATAACTCAGTGCGTTGAGCGCCGCCGGATTATCTAACTCCAGTACACCAATGACAGAACCATCGGCACACTCTAGCTTTGACACGTTTACTTTGCTGGTCATCTCTACGTTGCTCGCCATGGTGACTCCTTAGCTATTGGTCCAGTTTGGCTTACGCTTTTGCAAGAAAGCGTTCACACCCTCTGTCTGATCTTGCGTATTGAAAAGCTGTAAGAACAGTTCACGTTCCAAAACCAGCCCTGCCGCATGTGTCTGGCTACGTCGATTTTGGATGAGTGTTTTGCAAGCAGATACAGACTTAGGCGATTGACCCGCGACACGCTGTGCCAGTTCCATTGCAGTTTCCAACGCTTGTCCTTTTTCAACGACTTCTTCGACCAAACCAATTTTCTCTGCTCGCTCGGCTGTCACACGTTCACCACATAGGATCATGCGCTTCGCCCAACCTTCACCGACTAACGCAGTGAGATTTTGCGTTCCTCCGGCACAAGGCAATAAGCCAACCGACGCTTCTGGTAACGCCATTTGTACTTGCTCTTCAGCGATACGAATGTCGCAAGCCATCGCTACTTCTAGGCCACCGCCCATTGCATAGCCATTGATCGCCGCGATAGACACCCCATCAAACGCTGATAAGGCTTCAAACGCTTCACCAAATGCGAACGCCATATCCGCGGCTTGCGATTTGTCACCCGAGGCGAAATTATTAAGGTCTGCACCAGCAGAGAAGAACTTCTCCCCTTCACCCGTTAGTACCAAAGCGTAGATAGAGCGATCGTTGCTGAGTTCAATTGCCAACTCTTTAAGCTGATTCAAAGACTCAAGCGTCCACGTATTCGCAGGTGGATTGCTGATGGTTAGCTTGGCAATGTGATTTTCGCGCTCTAATTTGATTTGTGCTGTCATAATCTTTCAATCCCTTTTTTATTCTTTAAGGTAAGGCTCTACCGCGCAGGCTAAACCAGCTCAACGCCTTCCGAGAGTAGGCGTCTTGAGATGATAAGACGCATGATTTCGTTGGTACCTTCAAGAATTTGGTGAACACGAACGTCTCTGAAGTGACGCTCAACTGGATATTCTTTGATGTAGCCATAACCGCCGTGAATTTGCAGTGCCTCGTCACAAACCTTGAAGCCCACATCCGTTGCAAAGCGTTTCGCCATTGCGCAGTACGCACTTTTTTCTGCGTGTTGAGCATCGAGTTTTGCAGCCGCAAGTCTCACCATTTGACGGGCAGCGACCAGCTCTGTTGCCATGTCCGCCAGCTTGAATTGCAGCGCCTGGAATTGAGCTAGTGAACGTCCAAACTGTTTACGCTCTGTCATGTACTGTTTTGCTTCGTTCAGCGCTTGTTGTGCCGTGCCAACAGAACAGGTAGCGATATTGATTCGGCCACCATCAAGGCCGAGCATAGCGAATTTAAAGCCTTCACCCTCTTCACCCAACAAGTAGTCAGCCGGAATTCGGACGTTTTCGAAGGTGATCATGCGCGTTGGTTGGCAGTTCCAGCCCATTTTGGCTTCTTTCTTACCGTAACTGATGCCTTCGCTGTCAGCAGGCACAACAAAAGCAGATACACCGCCAGCACCTTCTCCACAAGAGCGAGCCATAACAACGAGTACGTCCGTATCACCCGCGCCAGAGATAAACACTTTTGCGCCATTCAAAACAAACTCATCGCCATCACGCACTGCGCTCGTCGTCAGAGATGCCGCGTCAGAACCCGCATTTGGCTCAGTGAGGCAGTAAGAAGCGAGCTTTTCACCCGTGATCAATTCACCACTAAATTGTTGAGCAACTTCCGGTTTGGCAAAGCTGGTGATCATCCAGGTTGCCATATTATGGATAGTCATAAACGCTGTAGTTGCCGTACAACCCATCGCCAATTGTTCAAAAATAATCGCAGCATCCAAACGGGAAAGCCCCAGGCCACCGTGCTCAGGTGGCGTATAGATACTCAAAAAACCCAGTTCACCCGCCTGACGAAGTACATCTTTAGGGAAGTGTTGTTTTTCATCCCACTCTGCGGCGTGCGGTGCAAGCATCTGTTCTGCGAACTGTTTAGCTGCGTCTGCGAATGCGATTTGATCTTCGTTTAATTCAAAATCCATCTTGAAGTCCTAAGGTCTAATTCATTGCATTTGAATCTAGGCCAAGCAGGAATAAGCTTGGCCATATACTGTTAACGTGGGTAATTAGCTAAGCTGAATGGTCATGTTCGGACCGCTTGGAATGTCATCTTCAAACCAGCGTGCGGTGACCGTTTTCGTTTCAGTGTAGAAGCGAACCGCTTGTTTACCGTAGGCATGCAAATCGCCATAGAAACTGCCTTTCCAACCCGTAAATGAGAAGAATGGCAACGGAACTGGGATTGGCACGTTAATACCCACATTACCCACTTCAATATTGTGCTGATACTTTCTCGCGGCAGCGCCATTCGCTGTGAAAATAGACGTACCGTTACCAAAACGGTTCGCGTTGATAAGCTCAATCGCCTCGTCCAGATTGTCCACTTCCATGGTCAGCAACACTGGGCCAAAAATCTCTTCCTGATAAATCGACATGTCTGTCGTCACGTTGGTAAACAGTGTTGGACCCACCCAGTTGCCGTCAGGAAAACCAGCCACTTGGCAGTCGGTACCGTCCAGAACACAGTTCGCGCCAGATTCTTTGCCTTCATTAATTAAGTTCACCACACGTTGTTTCGCTTGCGGGCTAATAAGCGGTCCATAACCCGCTGATTCATTATCCCACGCACCTGGCTGAACTTGAGCTAACGCCTCTTTAAGCTCTGGAATCCATTCTTTCGTTTCACCAACAAACACCGCGACCGAAATCGCCATACAGCGCTGACCAGCGGCACCCACTGAAGCGCCAACAAGGTTATTAATCACTTGCTGTTTATTTGCATCAGGCATAATAACCATGTGATTCTTTGCACCAGCAAAGGACTGAACGCGTTTTAGGTTGTCAGTGCCCGTTTTGTAGATGTACTCACCAACCGGCACAGAGCCAACAAAAGAGATAGCGCGGACGACTGGATCAGTAAGAATGCGGTCAACCTGCTCTTTGGTACCGTGGACAATTTGCAATACACCTTTGGGTGCACCGGCCTGTTCAAACAGTTCAGCCAGTTTCATCGCGGTTAGCGGCACTTGCTCCGACGGTTTCAAAATAAAGGTGTTGCCGCACGCAATCGCCATAGGGAACATCCACAATGGGATCATCGCAGGAAAGTTAAACGGAGTGATACCGGCACAAACACCAAGTGGTTGAATGTAAGAGTAACCATCAATATTCGTTGCGACATTCTCAACCGTTTCGCCCATCATTGAGCTACAAATGTTTGCGGCTTGTTCAACGACTTCAATCCCGCGCCAAACATCACCTTTAGCATCCGCTAGGGTTTTACCTGTCTCGCTTGAAAGCAATATTGCCAACTCGTCGTGCTGCTCTTTTAGTAGATGTTGGTAACGCAGCATCAATCTTGCACGCTCCGGTGCAGCCACTTCTTTCCAACGCTTAAACGTCTCTGTTGCGCTGGCGATCGCCGCATTCATTTCTGATTCCGTGGCACAAGGTACTTGTGCAATCACTTCATTGGTTGCCGGGTTGGTTACATCTAGCCATTGTTTTGAGTCGGAGATGGCGAATTCACCACCGATATACTGCTTTACTTGTTCTGTCATGATGACATCCTTGTATTTTTCAGCTTGTTACTGACTACTGTTATGTAAGTGAAACTTTGTTGAGAATGGATTAGCAGATTTCAATCGCGATAGCGGTTGCCTCACCGCCACCAATACAAAGCGATGCAACGCCACGTTTTCCGCCAGTTTGCTTAAGCGCGTGAATCAACGTCACGAGGATGCGGTTACCACTGGCACCAATAGGATGACCTAACGCACAAGCACCACCGCGCGGGTTAACTTTGTTCTCATCGAGTTCGAGTACTTTCACTGCGTATTGAGTGACAACAGCAAAGGCCTCGTTAATTTCCCAAAGGTCAACGTCCGATTTGTCCCAGCCCGTTTTTTCCAGCAGTTTTTCAATCGCGAAGACAGGTGCGATGGTGAACTCTTCTGGCAGCCTTGCATGTGTGTTGTAACCCACGATTTTGGCCAGAGGTTGAAGGTTTTCCTGACGACCAAACTCGCTATCGACCAATACCATTGCCGACGCGCCATCTGAAATGGAGCTTGAGTTTGCCGCTGTTACGCCACCATCTTTAGCAAACGCAGGGCGCAAAGTTGGAATTTTGGCAACGTCGAGTTTGCTCGGTTGCTCATCGTCGGCAACTAAGATGTCGCCGCGTCGACTTTTCACGTTAACAGGCACGATCTCTTCTTTGAACAAACCTTGCTCAATTGCTTGCTGCGCGCGAGTCACCGATTGCTGCGCCCAAGAATCCATGCTTTCACGATTAAACTGATACTTTTGCGCTGTTTGTTCAGCGAAGACACCCATCAGCTCGCCTTTATAAGCATCCTGTAAACCATCATAAAACATGTGGTCGAGCACTTGTTCGTGACCTAAACGGAAACCCTCGCGCGCTTTCTTTAATAGATAAGGAGACGAAGACATGTTTTCCATACCACCAGCAATAACCGCGTGCGCGTTGCCAGATTGAATAAGATCATGAGCAAGCATCACGGTCTTCATACCCGACCCACACACTTTGTTCAGCGTGGTACAACCGATGGATTGTGGCATGTCAGCTTTTAAACTCGCCTGTCTTGCAGGTGCTTGTCCCACACCTGCTGGCAGAACACAGCCCATCAGTACTTCATCTATTTTGTCTGCATCAAGCTGACTTTCTGCTAAAGCGCCCTGAATGGCTGTCGCCCCGAGTTCAGTGACATCGGTTGAAGCTAATGCCCCTTGAAAAGCACCGATAGGCGTTCGTTTAGCGGCAACAATCCATGTTTCGTTTTTCATTCTGTTAACCTTTTGTTGACGTTTACGTCATAACTATACTAACATTTACGTTAACGTCAAGTTTGAGGTTATTGTTTGTTCGAGTGAATCGTCAGTTTCGGGTAAACGTCAGTAATATCAAGGCTCAAGAGTGTTCACTAGTTGTTTACTTTAACGTTAACGAATTGTATATTCGGATAAATGTTATACGAAAGTCGTAAGGTTAAAGAATGAATACATTTAAGATCAGTGAGCTCGCTAAGGAGTTCGATATTACAACCCGAAGTATTCGCTTTTACGAAGATTTAGGTCTGCTAACTCCAGAACGTAAAGGCAACACTCGAATCTACAATGGTCGCGATCGAATTCGACTAAAACTGATTTTGCGAGGTAAGCGATTAGGCTTTTCTCTTGCAGATATCAAAGAGTTGTTTGAACTCTACGATACCGATCAAAGTACTGAGCAGTTGAACTATATGATTCGGTTGATCGAAGAGAAGAAGGCAGCATTGCAACAGCAGGCGAATGACATTCAAGCGGTAATGATGGAATTAAATGCTGCGCAGTTGCGATGCCAAAACACACTGAGATCCATGAAAGGCGAAAAAGTCACCTGACACCTCAGCACTGGGATGTAGGTGACGTAAAGGCAAGGACACGCAATGAAATCTACCTACTCTTCCCTAAACTTTGTTTATGACGAAAATACCGATTTGCTTCGCGAGCAAATCAATAGTTTTGCTGCAAGAGAAATTGCGCCTCTCGCGCAATCTATCGACCAATCTAACGACTTTCCAAACCATCTTTGGTCCAAATTAGGTGAAATGGGTCTTTTAGGTGTGACCACCAGCGAAGAGTTTGGTGGCGCAAACATGGGCTACCTCGCCCACGTGATAGCGATGGAAGAAATCAGCCGGGCATCAGCTTCGGTTGCTTTAAGCTACGGTGCGCACTCCAACCTTTGTGTTAACCAAATCCACCGCAACGGGACACAAGCTCAAAAAGAGAAATATCTGCCTAAGCTCATCTCCGGTGAACATATTGGCGCGCTAGCAATGAGCGAGCCTGGCGCAGGTTCCGATGTGGTATCCATGCAGCTCAAAGCCGAACGTAAAGGCGATATCTTCCTGCTAAATGGCAACAAAATGTGGATCACTAATGGTCCGGATGCCCATACCTATGTTGTCTACGCCAAAACCGATCCAAGCCAGCATTCTAAAGGCATCACGGCCTTTATCGTAGAACGTGGATACCCGGGATTCACTCAAGCGCAAAAGCTCGACAAACTAGGCATGCGCGGTTCGAACACTTGTGAATTGGTATTCCAAAACTGCGAAGTCCCTGCTGAAAACATTCTTGGTGAAGAAAACCAAGGCGTGAAAGTGTTGATGAGCGGTTTGGACTACGAACGCGTTGTGCTTGCCGGCGGCCCGCTTGGCATTATGCAGGCATGTATGGATATCGTTGTGCCATATATTCACGACCGTAAACAGTTCGGCAAATCCATTGGCGAATTCCAGCTTGTACAAGCGAAAATCGCGGATATGTACACACAAATGAATGCTGCTAAAGCCTACGTTTACGCTGTGGCAGCCGCTTGTGATCGCGGTGAAACCACACGTAAAGACTCCGCTGGTGCGATTCTCTACAGCGCGGAACTGGCAACCAAAATGGCTTTGGATGCGATCCAGTTACTCGGTGGAAACGGCTATATCAATGAGTTTGATACGGGTCGTCTGCTTCGTGATGCCAAACTGTACGAAATCGGCGCGGGCACTTCGGAAATCCGACGCATGCTTATTGGTCGCGAATTGTTTAACGAAAGCGCCTAGTTATCATTCAACCCCAGGCGGACTGACTCAACACATTTCATTATTCAACCTAAATTGGTGACAGGCAATCTGTGCCTGTCACTCCGAATGGAGATCGGCTATTTATGGCTTGTTTGACGACCAATATTAATACCCACTCAGAGCAGTATCAGGAAAACTACCGCTCTATGGCGTCACTTGTGGATCAACTTTATACCGTGACCGCGCAAATAGAGGACGGTGGCGGCGAAAAAGCGCGAGAACATCAGCAGAAGAAAGGCAAGCTCCCTGCTCGAGAGCGCATTCTGGCCCTACTCGATCCAGGTTCGTCCTTTTTAGAAATCGGTCAGTTTGCTGGCTGGGATGTGTACCCTGATTACGTTCCATGCGCCGGAGTAGTTGCAGGTGTGGGTGTGATAGACGGCACAGAGTGCATGATCGTCGCTAACGACGTGACGGTAAAAGGCGGCAGTTACTATCCACTTACCGTTAAAAAGCACTTAAGAGCACAAGAAATTGCAGAAAAATGCCAACTTCCGTGTGTTTACTTAGTCGATTCTGGCGGCGCTAACCTGCCTCGCCAAGATGAAGTATTTCCAGACAAAGACCACTTCGGCCGTATTTTCTACAATCAAGCCCGTATGTCGGCCAAAGGCATCCCACAAATTGCTGTGGTGATGGGGCTGTGTACCGCTGGCGGTGCTTACGTTCCTGCCATGTGTGATGTTTCCATCATCGTAAAAGAGCAAGGTACGATCTTTTTAGCGGGTCCACCTCTTGTAAAAGCAGCGACTGGTGAAGAAGTAAGTGCTGAAGATCTGGGCGGTGCCGATGTTCACTGCCGTACGTCTGGCGTAGCCGACTATTATGCAGAAAACGATCACCATGCGTTAGAGCTCGCAAGACAGGCCGTTTCACAAATCAACCACTTAAAGCCGATTCAACTTAAGCAAAAAGCGCCACAAGAACCACGTTTCTCTGCGCAGGAGCTTTACGGCATCGTCGGTACCGATCTTAAAAAGCCGTTTGATGTGAAAGAGGTGATTGCACGAATTGTTGATGATTCACAATTTGATGAATTTAAAGCCTTGTTCGGTGAAACCTTAGTCTGCGGCTTTGCTCATATCCATGGTATGCCGATTGGGATCGTTGCTAACAACGGCATTCTATTTTCTGAGTCGGCACAAAAAGGCGCCCATTTTATTGAGCTGTGTGCACAGCGAAAAATTCCACTTCTCTTTTTGCAGAACATAACAGGCTTTATGGTCGGTCAAAAATACGAGGCAGAAGGCATCGCTAAGCATGGCGCAAAAATGGTGACCGCTGTGGCATGTGCGGACGTGCCTAAATTTACCGTTGTTATTGGTGGCTCGTATGGCGCAGGTAACTACGGTATGTGTGGCCGAGCTTATGATCCAACCATGATGTGGATGTGGCCAAATGCGCGTATTTCCGTCATGGGTGGTGAACAAGCGGCAGGCGTAATGGCACAAGTGACCCGTGATATTAAAACGCGTAAAGGTGAAAGCTGGAGCCCAGAGGAAGAGGAAGCGTTCAAGCGCCCAATTGCGGAGCAATATCAGACGCAAAGCCACGCTTATTACGCCAGTGCTCGTCTGTGGGACGACGGCATTATTGATCCCGCGAAAACCCGAGATGTTGTCGGCATTGCTCTGTCTGCTGCGCTTAATGCACCGATACCAGACAGCAAATTTGGCATCTTCCGTATGTAGTCGGATACAAAGCAAACCTTAACTCCTCGCTATCCATCAATGATGAATAAAGTGCTGATTAGCGAGCATTGGAATATCAGACTGAAATGTCAGACAAAGGAAGTCACATGACCGGACTACTGCTTGAAAAAGACAGCAATGGCGTTGCCTGGTTGAGCCTGAATCGGCCAGAAAAGCACAACGCATTTAATGACAAATTGATTGCCTCACTTATTGAGACACTAGAGCAACTCGAAATGGAAGATTCTCTCCGTGCACTGGTGTTAACTGCACAGGGAAAACACTTTTCTGCGGGGGCTGATCTTGGCTGGATGCAGTCAATGGCAACCAAAACCAAAAGTGAAAACCTGCAAGATGCACAGCAACTAGCAAAACTTTTGCATACGCTGGATACCTTCAGTAAACCAACAATTGCCATGGTACATGGCGCAGCATTTGGTGGTGCGCTTGGGCTGATTTGCTGCTGCGATATTGCCATTGGCACACCTGAGAGCCGCTTCTGTTTGAGTGAGGTGAAACTCGGGTTATTGCCCGCGACCATCGGACCTTACGTAATCCGAGCGATTGGACAACGACAAAGCCGACGCTATTTTTTAACCGCGGAACTGATTGATGCCGAGACTGCGCTTTCGATGAACATTCTTCATCTAATCGATCCCCAGCCAAAAGAGGCGGTCAATCGTATGGTTGATCACCTGATTAATAATGGTCCGCAAGCCATGCAGGCGGCAAAAGCACTTTGTTTACGTTGTGATAACCAACCTATCGACCACTCATTAATTGAATACACCAGCCAAGCGATTGCTGCTGCTCGTGTGTCCGCAGAAGGACAAGAAGGCCTGACTGCTTTTTTCGAAAAGCGTGCCGCTAATTGGAGGAATCATGTTTAAAAGAATACTGATTGCAAATCGCGGTGAAATCGCATGCCGAATCATTAAAACCGCAAAAAGCATGGCCATCGAAACCGTTGCCGTCTATTCCGAGGCCGATCGCAACAGCCTGCACGTCAAACATGCGGACTTTGCCGAATTTATTGGCCCCGCTCCGGCGAGTGAGTCATATCTGGACATTGATGCCATCATCGGTGCTGCAAAGAAATGGCAAGCCGATGCTATTCACCCTGGTTACGGCTTTCTGTCGGAGAACCCGAAACTGGCAAAAGCCTGCAGTGAAAATGGCATAGTATTTATTGGCCCTTCCACCAGCGCAATCGAGGCAATGGGTTCTAAATCTCAAGCCAAAGCAATCATGTCAGAGGCGAACGTACCATTGGTTCCCGGCTATCACGGCACAGACAACAGCGTAGAGCATTTATTAGCAGAAGCGGAAAAAATCGGTTACCCGGTAATGCTAAAAGCGACTCAAGGTGGTGGCGGTAAAGGCATGCGAGTGGTCAGCAGTGCTTCTGAAATGCCGTTAGCCATTGACGGTGCGCAACGCGAAGCACTTTCAAGCTTTGGCGACAAACAGCTTCTGATCGAAAAATGCATATTGCAGCCGCGGCACGTGGAAGTGCAGGTATTCGCCGATCAACATGGCAACTGCGTTTATCTTTCTGATCGCGATTGTTCCATTCAGCGTCGTCACCAAAAAGTCGTCGAAGAAGCGCCTGCTCCCGGTCTGAGTGATGAACTGCGTAAGCAAATGGGTGAAGCCGCTGTTCAGGCTGCTCAGGCGATCGACTACGTTGGCGCTGGTACGGTTGAATTCTTACTTGATAGCCGTGGTCAATTCTACTTCATGGAGATGAATACCCGTCTGCAAGTTGAACACCCAGTCACTGAACTGATTACTGGTGTTGACCTTGTTGAATGGCAGTTCAACGTTGCCGCTGGCGAGCGTTTACCTATCTCACAAAACGAAATCACACATAACGGTCACTCAATCGAGCTACGAATTTACGCCGAAGACGCCGAGAATGACTTTATGCCATCAACTGGCCGCATTGATTACTTGAAAGAACCCGTCTCAGACAGCAATGTTCGCTTGGCGTGTGTGCGTGTCGATAGTGGTGTCACACAAGGCGATGCCATTAGCGAGTACTACGATCCGATGATCAGTAAACTGATCGTCTGGGGTCAAACGCGCGACATTGCACTCAAACAGCTTAAACAGGCTTTAACTCAGTATCACGTGCGTGGCGTCACCACCAACATCGGTTATCTGCACAGCATTATTTCACAGCCAGCCTTTGCTGATGTTGAGCTTGATACTGGATTCTTGGTCCGACACCAGCAAGGCATTAACGAGCACCAAAACGTGTCTGATTCGATCTGGCTCACATTGGCCGCCATTGCGCGCTGGAACGATATCACCTCGACGTCTGGAGATTCATCATTACCGTCCCCTACTAAGCAAGGTTTTAGGCTGTCGGTTGAGAACGTGTATCGATTTAATTTCACGGATGCAACGGCTAACCATCAAGTACGCTTACACCATTTTGCTAAGGAGTCCGGTTTCCAGCATCCTGATCAATTTACGATTCAATGTGGTGATCAAGTACATCAGGTTTGCCTGCTTGAAAAAGATGGACAGTTCATCGTTGATATTGATGAGGTGCGTTACATCTTTAATGCACTCAACGACGAACAAAAAACGACGCTGTTTTATCTTGGTCAGCAACGTACATTTGCGCACCAACCAAGCTTTGAATCACCAAAAGGCAAAGAGGATGAGCTTAGCCCAACCGCGCCACTTAACGGCATAATCTCCGCTGTCATGGTTAATAAAGGCGACGAAGTGGCGGCTGGTAATCCATTGTTAGTTCTCGAAGCGATGAAGATGGAGTACACCATCACCGCTTCGGTAGCTGCCACTGTTGATGAGATTTTTTATCAGCATGGAGACCAAGTACAGCATGGTTCGATACTGCTGCATTTAGCTTCGGCATCAGAGAATGTCTGTGTCGATAAGGAGCGCGAGTATGCTACCAGCGAAGGTTAATATCGTCGAAGTTGGCGCTCGCGACGGCCTGCAAAATGAAACCGCAGTAACGTTGGTGGATAAAGTCCGCTTGATCGATCAATTGAGCCTCAGTGGCTTGAAACACATCGAAGCGGGTTCTTTCGTCTCGCCGAAATGGGTGCCACAAATGGCCGATTCTAATCAGGTATTTGCGGGAATAACTCAACAACCAGACGTAGTTTACAGTGCGCTCACCCCCAATTTAGCAGGATTAGAACGAGCACTAGAAAGTGGCGTAAAGCAAATTGCGGTATTTGGCTCCGCTTCTGAAGCGTTCAGCCAGAAGAACATCAACTGCAGTATTGCGGAAAGCCTCGCGCGGTTTGAACCTGTGATCGCTTTAGCACAGCAGCATAACATTCCTGTGCGTGGGTATTTATCCTGCACCATGGTTTGCCCCTACGAGGGCGAAATCAAACCAGAGCAAACCACCGCGGTAGCGAATACGCTGTTTGATATGGGGTGTTATGAAATTTCTCTGGGCGATACTGTCGGTAAAGCAACCCCAAATCGCGTTATTGCCATGCTTGATTCGCTGTTAACGCAACTACCAAAAGATGCGCTCGCAGTACATTTTCACGATACTTACGGGCAGGCATTGGCCAACATTTACCAAGCTTTATTAATGGGAATTAACACCGTTGATAGCGCCGTTGCAGGTTTGGGAGGCTGCCCTTACGCAAAAGGAGCGAGTGGCAATGTCGCCACAGAGGACGTGCTTTATCTGTGTGAGCAACTTGGTATTGAAACGGGCGTTGATCTTATCGCTGTCAATGAAGCAGGTTGGCAAATTTGCCGCGCATTAGGTAAACCACCAGCGTCAAAAGTGGCACTCGCACTTGGCGATCCGAGAAGCCTTTAACCGAGAAGCCTATCAAAGTGACTACGCAGTAACTCAGGGTAATCTGGCGATGGAAGCCAGCCAACCTGAGTTACTGCATCATAGTCAGCCTAATCATAAACCTACAAATTACCCTACCCAACGACTCCAAAGTGGCTGGGTTTGTGCCAACTCTTCCGCCGCACTTGAAGCCTGCGCACTGAGGAGTGGCGTTCGATGTTTCTCCATCTCAGCATAGCGATGTAATAGCGCTAACGTGTCTTGTGGTGACTGACGTAATGCCTGTTGCAGGCGCTTACACCAAACCTGATGCCGTGACTGATGATACCCTTCTGGCGACTCTGCTGCTTCTCGGCGCAAGTTTTCAACACACTGACCAAGCATCAGAAGCCCGAGCCCTGCGCGACCATGCTGCGGCCAGTCCAAACTGGTTTTTCGAGTCATACTCGTTAGCCTGACAACTCTGTGTTTCATACGCGCCTGCCAAAACGGGAAAGACGTGGTATCTGAAGCTAGAGAGGAAAGAGAACGCCACATCGCTTGCATGAGCACTTGTTGTCTGCGAAGCAAATTGGTCGGAAAGATAAGCTTAAATGCGAGTAATGCCAGTGTCGGTCCGGCGATGATTGCGACGCCTTTGATAGCCATTTCGCCTGCATCAGGGGTATAAGGCAAACTTGGTGACGAGAGCAACAAAAAGATCATCACATAATCCATCGATCCTGACATCACCTTAGGGTAAGCAAACGGAAGTGTGATGAGCAAAATAAACGGAACCATCATAACTAGCATTTGCCATTCCGAGTTCGCCAATGGCCACAACAACAATTGACAGATAGCAGTTGCAGCCACTGCCACCACTTGCCATAAGGTGATGTGTTTCATAATAAGTGCTGGACTCTCAAAAGTAGAGAACAGCGTCACCATTACAGATGTTCCGAGTAAAACGTATGCCCCAATCGGCGAGCCGGTAATAGCCCAACCTGAACCCGCAATAAGGATAAGCGCACTAGTGCGATACATAGCCTGCAAAGCACTTACCCAATCACGATGAAGTACAACGTGATAAGGCGATTGTGTGGTAGTCATTCGACCGTGTTGATTAAATGCGTGCCTACCAGATAACGCTTGTTTCAGTTCAGCCAGTCCGTGCGCAACATGAGGTGTGTTACAGGCTTGAATGGCATAAGTCAGGTTAGATACAACCTGCTCAAGAGGAGATTTCAGATCATGCGCATCAATGACTTTTTGTAAGTAATCCGACAGCTCATCATTGCGAAGAACAGGACGCTTTTCGGCCAGTATCGTTAAGAGAGAAACATGCGCAAACACCACAGCACGCATGGATTGGACGGCACGACGAGAACGAAGTGAGCCTGCGCTGTGTGGATCTAACGCTTCTTCAATTTGTGAAGCTTCCAATAGAAGTTGTTCAACTGACTGAGAAAGCGGCTCTTGTCGAACCTGTTGCTGCAACGCACGCAGTACGGATACCGTCAGAGTTCGAAGTCGCCAGATCAGCGCGTCCTCGTCACTTCGATGGGCAAACACAAGGCCGACCACAAGTGCCACAATGACACCAGTGAGAACTGTGAGAAGGCGGTCCGCGCCAAGCGTCCAGATACTTTGGTGGTTGACCTCACTTAAAAGCACAACCAGTGAAGCAGAATAGCCAGACAGTAAGGTACAGTAGCTAAACAAACCATGGATGACATTACCTGCGGCTGTACATAGACCAACCCATAATGCCAAGCCGATAACCAGCAAAAATAACTGGTCACCGCAAAGATGCATTAAAGCCAACCCAACTAGCGTACCAATCAGTGTACCTAGAATACGGAATAGCCCTTTCTCTATCAGCATTCCCCGCCCTGGCTGGGAGGCTGCCCAAACAGACATCGCCGCCCAGGATGGGTGATCTAACCCGAGTAACCATCCAATAAATAACGCCACACAAGACGCAACGGCCGTCCTAAACGCAAAACTAAGACGGCTGGTATCGAATCCCCAGTGTACTAATCTCTCCAGCATTCGGCCTCTCACTACTTAACTCTTAAAACGTGTGGTTAATTTATTCAATACGCCCAGCATGGTGTCTATCTCGTCATCAGAAATATCAGACAGCATATCTTCTTCAATTTCTTGCAAATGGCCACGTAACACCGAAACCTGCTGGCGACCCTCACCCGTTAAATAAATTCGTTTTGTCCGACGATCATGTTGGTCGGCTTGGCGAGTGATGAAACTTTTCTTTTCTAAGCTATCGAGAAGGCGAACCAATGATGAGCCTTCTATGCCAACAGAAGATGCCAACGCTTTTTGGCTGATACCATCACCAAACTCGTCTAAGTGCAAAAGCGGTGACCAACTCACATCGGTAAAACCTACCTGAGCTAGTCGTTGGTCGATGTGTCTTCGCCATAAACGGGAGGTAATCGAAAATTGAATACCGAATTTTAATCTGCTCATAATAACTTCAATTAATATAATTTGAATTCAAACTATTTGAAATGATAACAGCATTCTTGCAGAGATCAATCGCTCTGTCGTGATCGTCGCGCTTGGGACTTACGTGCTTTGATTAAGCAGATTTAACACCGAGAACAAGAAAATTATTGAGCCTCTCCCTCCTCTCTATGCCACACCATGAATATTTTTCATGTGCCACATTAAGTAAAAGCGTTTTGATTCATGTAGCACGAAGGGTATAAAAAACACTCTATCTATAACTCATAATAATATTGAATTTGAATCTCTACTCGATTTTTTGTCACTAACAACATACATAACGTCAGAAAAAATTTAAAAAGAACAGAGATAGCTAGGAATAAGTTCAGGTTTACCTCAGGTATAGGATGTCAGCTCAAAATGAATAAAGACTTTACATTTACGATTAATAGCATTTGCTTTGATGAAAATTATCAGCCTTCTGATAACACACGTATCACGACAAACTTTGCCAACTTGGCTAGAGGTGAGAGTCGTCAAGAGAACTTACGCAACACCTTAAAGATGATTAACAATCGATTTAACGCCTTAGCGAGCTGGGATAATCCCGCTGGCGATCGTTATTCAGTCGAACTGGAAATAATTTCTGTTGATCTGGATATTGAAGGCAGCGGTCAAACCTTCCCTTCAATTGAAATATTAAAAACGAACTTTGTTGATCATAAAACTAATGAGCGTATTGAAGGCATTGTTGGCAATAACTTTTCTTCTTATGTTCGTGATTATGATTTTAGCGTATTACTTTTGGATCATAACAAGAACCAAAATCAATTTAGCATTCCAGATAACTTTGGCGATTTGCATGGCAAGATATTCAAGAGCTTCGTAGATTCAGATACTTACAAGAAGAATTTCAAAAAAACGCCGGTTATCTGTTTGAGTGTTTCAGACAACAAAGTCTATCAACGTACAGAGAACCATCACCCTGTGCTGGGCTTTGAGTACCAACCTAATGAGTCTTCTTTGACTGAACAGTACTTCAAGAAAATGGGCTTACAGGTTCGCTATTTTATGCCACCAAATAGTGTCGCGCCTTTAGCTTTCTACTTTTTTGGTGATCTGCTCAATGATTACACCAATCTTGAGCTCATTAGTACGATCAGTACGATGGAGACCTTCCAGAAAATATACCGTCCTGAGATTTATAATGCTAATTCGACGGCAGGAAAGCGCTATCAGCCAAACTTAAATAATCTGGATCATTCATTAACTCAAATAGTTTATGACCGAGAAGAACGGAGCCAGTTAGCTATTCAACAGGGCAAGTTTACTGAAGAACATTTCATCAAACCATATAAAACAATTCTTAAGAATTGGTCAGTTAACTACGCTTTATAATCAACGAATATAGACAGCAGCCTTTATTATGAAAAAATTATTACCTACTTCGACGTCAGGCAGTTTACCTAAACCTTCTTGGCTCGCTCAACCTGAAACACTTTGGTCACCTTGGAAATTACAAGGAGAAGAACTAACGGCCGGTAAAGAAGATGCGTTACGTATTTCTTTACAAGAACAACAATTCGCAGATATTGATATTGTTAGCGATGGCGAACAAACGCGACAACACTTTGTAACGACGTTTATTGAGCATCTCAGTGGCGTTGATTTTGAGAATCGCAAAACGGTTAAAATTCGTGATCGCTATGATGCGAGTGTTCCAACCGTAGTGGGCCCTGTTTCTCGCCAAAAGCCAGTTTTTGTTGAAGATGCTAAGTTCTTGCGCCAGCAGACCGATAAACCCATCAAATGGGCATTGCCAGGTCCTATGACGATGATCGATACGCTGTACGATGATCATTATAAAAGTCGTGAAAAACTGGCTTGGGAATTTGCAAAAATACTCAACCAAGAAGCAAAAGAGCTCGAAGCTGCGGGTGTGGACATCATCCAATTTGACGAGCCTGCGTTTAATGTGTTCTTTGACGAAGTCAATGATTGGGGCATCGCAGCATTAGAAAGAGCCATTGAAGGCCTGAAATGTGAAACGGTTGTCCACATATGCTATGGCTATGGCATCAAAGCCAATACCGACTGGAAAAAAACGTTGGGCTCAGAGTGGCGTCAATACGAACAAGTTTTTCCAAAGCTGCAAAAATCTAATATCGATATCATCTCATTAGAATGTCACAACTCTCGAGTCCCTATCGAGTTGCTCGGGCTTCTTCGCGGTAAAAAAGTGATGGTTGGGGCAATTGATGTTGCAACCGATACGATTGAGACACCAGAGGAAGTCGCCGATACGTTGAGAAAAGCACTTGAGTTTGTTGATGCCGATAAGCTTTACCCTTGCACCAACTGCGGCATGGCACCGTTGCCTCGCCAAATAGCGAGAGGCAAACTTAATGCCCTAAGTGCCGGGGCAGACATCGTTAGAAGAGAACTATTGGCTTAACCGTTCTCAAACTAAAGCGAGGGTTACCGTGTTCGAACTGGATGGATTCTGAATCCATTGTCCAACTGGTAACCCTTCATCAAATGTGATTGTCTATCTTTGCCTTTAGAATTAGGCTTGGGCAAACAGATAGAAATCTGAGTAATCTAAGGTTTCGGCCTAATCTAACGGTCGATTATCAGCGAAAAATCGTTTGATACTCTCCCGTTTTCTTATTGATAACATGCTGTTCTCTCACTTGTTCGGTGCCCTTTTCATTAATATCATCGACCCAGTAACCGTCGTAACTATTAACACAAGTGACGAATTCACCGCTGTTCCACGAGTCGTATACTGACACGTTATCAACTCTCATGCCGTGCCCTTTAAGGATATCAGCGTATTTTGCCCCAAAGTCCAAACAAAACTGAATGCGTTCATCGATCATAGCCTGACGTTTAGCAGCTTGTTCTTGTTCTCTTTTCTCGCGCTCTAAATTTTGGCGTCTTTGCTCTTCTTGTGCCACTTGCTCGGTCAAGCTAGCCAGAACTGCAGTCTTGTTGTTGCCACTAAACCTGCGGTGTAGATAAATCTCTGAACTCTCGTCATACGCAATGGCGTAACCCGTATCAGTAGCTCCGACAACACTACAGGTCAGAACACCACCCTTAAAATCTTCAGCAACAACTGGCAACTGGTTTAGAACGAGCGATGACACTGACATTGATGGTTGGAACTCTTTATCTTGAGTGACGACTAGTCTACCGAGCTCTTCACACTTTTCTACGTGTACATCCGATAAAACAGGATTACTAGTAGATGTCGTAACACACCCTGCTAGGCTAATTAACACAGCCAAGGAGATAATTTTTTTCATATACAGTCTTTTACTCAGCGCTACTCGCACAAATATTGAAGCTCGAAGGTATTACATCAGTCTTTACTGTGGATGTATAGTTTGCTTTCCGTTTCATACACGGTTTTTAATCAAGTCAGCCAAAGCAATCGATTCCCCGAGACAAAGAACTAAAATGCGCTGTAAGTCAGCAGCATTGCTCTCTTTGCCGATGTAATTTTGCCTTCTTTACATAATCGTCGCCGTCATCTTATCAACATAGTTGCAACTTAGGGAGTGCTGAACGCCATTTTTTAGCTCTAACAACCAGTTAACTTATAAAAAGAACAACATCCTACCAAATGACATGCAACATTGCTTTCAATGCAACTCCTGCACTTACGATATCTCATCATCATTTGACCATTCGGAGCCAATACATTCGAAGTCAATAAATGGTTACAAGAAATTACCTGTCCCTCGGAGGCCTAAGCCAAGCGTCACTATGGCTAATTTATACGATCAGGAATTCGCACTCGCCAAAATAACAAAAAAGCCATGGTACTTGACCATGGCTTTGAACGAGATAAAAGTTAGACAGTAGATATACGTCAGGCTGCAGTCTTACCCCCATACACCTTCTGTCGGCTCGACTACGCTCTCGCGATAATTGAGCGCAGGTGTTCTGTCTTCTGATAACAAAAGTGGCCCATCAATATCGACCCATCGAGCTTGTTGAGCGAGAAGCAGTGCGGGAGCCATAGCAAGAGAAGTCCCAATCATGCAGCCGACCATCACTTCAAAGCCCATCTCCTGCGCATCTTTAAGCAAAGCCAATGCTTCTGTCATGCCACCGGTTTTGTCCAGTTTAATATTCACCGCCTGATAGCGTCCTTTCAGAGCAGCTAGCGAGGAACGATCAACACAAGATTCATCCGCGGTAATGGGCAACAACGGCGTGATCGTTTCCAGTAAGTGCTCTTCTTCGGACGACAACGGCTGTTCAACCATTTCGACACCGAGTTCAGCGAGAACTGGCAAGTACTCACACAGCTGTGCAAAACTCCAACCAGTGTTGGCGTCAATCACCAAACGGGTATTAGGCGCTGCCTCACGTACCGCACGGACACGTTCTAAGTCACCGTCGCGACCGAGTTTTAGCTTCAGAATTGGGCGATGTTTTTGCGCTTCAGCCGCTTTACCCATTTTTTCAGCACTATCGAGTGATAAAGTGAATACCGTTGTTACTGGCTGAGGTGCGTCACTAAACCCCGCCATTTGCCATGCTGGTTGCTGTTTTAGCTTGGCTTCCAATTCAAATAAAGCACAGTCAACGGCATTACGTGGCGCAGCAGATGGTAACAACTCACCGAGTCCTTCACGGCTGATACCCGACTCTACTGCTTGAACAACAGATTCAATATCCGCCAAGACATCGTAAGGGTAATCGGGCTCGAAGACATTCATCCGTTCGCACTCGCCACGCCCTACGAGTCCATCTTGTTCAATCTCAACCACCACTACTTCACCATGCAGCATTGGATCCATGCGTGAAATAACAAATGGCTCATGCAGTGGCCACCTTTCAACGCGCACACTCATCTTACGCATAGCAAACCTCTTCGATGCCATCGACAATTTTCGCCACGCCTGTACGGACAGGGTCGACCACAGGTACACCAAATTGTTTCTCAATACGTGCAATTTCAGCGAGTGCCTCTTCTTCACTCAAATTCACCGTGTTCAGCGCGATACCACCCAGACGAATATTCGGGTTCGTCACGCGGCCCATCGTAAGGTTAATGTCGATTACCGTTTGTAGATCAGGCACGCTGTAACCTTCCATTTCATCCATTTGTGTGCGACCAGCCTCGTGACAAACGATGATCACATCCGCTTGAGCACCATGTAACAAGCCCAAGCTTACACCCGCATAAGCTGGATGCAGAAGTGAGCCCTGCCCTTCGATAATGTCCCAATGTTCTGGTGCGTTATCTGGAGAGAGCGTTTCAACCATGCCAGAAATGAAGTCGGAAACCACGGCATCCACGGGCACACCGCTACCTTCAATAAGAATACCGGTTTGGCCAGTGGCGCGGAACGTTGCCGGAATACCGCGTTTTTCCATCTCTCGATGAATCGCTAGCGTGGTAAACATTTTTCCAACACAGCAATCAGTACCAACGCTCAACAGACGTTTACCAGTGCGCGGAAGGCCTGTGCCACATACCATTGGCCCTTGAGGCACGCGAACATCCAGAAGTTTTTGACCCGTACGTTCAGCCGCTGCAACCAGTTCAGGGATGTCGTTTAGGCGCATGTGTAAACCACTTGCGACGTCCATTCCCGACTCCATCGCTTCAATTAAGATGTCAATCCAAGCCAGTGGCAACGTGCCACCTACGGGTGCTAGGCCAAGAATAAAAGTTTTCGCGCCGCACGCAGCCGCTTCGCGCGGTGACATTTCCGCGATACCAAGGTCTGCTTTTGCGCCCGGAAGTCGATATTGCGCCAGACACTTTTCTGGTCGCCAGTGAGCCACACCTTTAGCTACTTTCGCCATTAGAAGATCATTTGCATCGCCCAGAAACACCAAATAAGGCGTTTTCAATTCAATCTTGTTCATTGTGTTGATCCTTTTTTAAAGTCAAACGAGCCCACAAGAGTCTTTGCTCCTGTTGCCATCAGGTTGTGGTAGGGTTGAAAAATCAGGTCGTAGCGACAGTCGCTGGCTGTGTGCCCGGCGTTCGCTGGATCTGATGACGATAGAGATAACGTTCTGCCTGACGCCAGGCCATTACAAATACAGTTGCAATCACCAAATACATCGCTGCCGCCAGAAAGTACGTCGAGATATCAAAAGTCTGAGAAAATGCGCGTCGAGTTTGTCCCATCAAGTCCATAACGGTAATCACACTCGCGACTGCGCCGCCTTTGAGCATTAAAATACATTCATTCCCAAGGGCAGGAAAAGCAATACGATACGCAAGCGGCATGACGATGTGTCTGTACAACAAGCTATTATTCATGCCCATTGATTTGGCCGCTTCTATCTCACCTGCATCTACAGACTGAATTGCACCGCGTAATATCTCGGTCTGATAAGCCAGTGAATTGAGGGTGAACACCAATAGCGCACAGTTAACTGGATCGCGGAAGAAACCCCACATTCCCATTTCCATTAGCCAAGGGCGAAACTGACCGGAGCCGTAATAGAGTAAAAACAGCTGAGCAATCAGTGGCGTTCCACGAAAGAAAGAGATAAAGAGCTGTGCTGGCCAGCGATAGATGCGCGCCCGCTGAATACGCAATAGTGACATAGGCAATGCCAGCAAAGCCGCTATCGACACCGAAATAAAGGTGATTTTCAGCGTCATCCATGCCCCATCGAGTAACATCGGAGCGACCTTAGCAATAAAATCCGTCATAGCTTTCTCCTTAGCGACTCACTCGAATACCACGTTTTGAGTGTTGCTCCATTGCTGCCAATAATCTTTCGCAGCACAAGCACACAGCCCAATAGGCTAAACAAACCGTCAGGTAGAACAAAAATGGCTTTTTGGTGGCACCTACAGCGATGTTCGCCGCACGCATCAAGTCATCGAGTGCAATAACCGACACCAAAGCGGTGTCCTTTAATAAGTTGATCCACAAGTTACCTAACCCCGGCAGAGCCAAACGCAGCAGTTGCGGGCGCTCGATCAGCCAGAATATTTGAAGTCTGGACAACGCGAGTGCGTATCCGGCCTCACGCTGACCTTTATCCATCGCTTTCCAGGCACCACGCAGCACCTCTGCCGCGTAGCCGCTAAAGACCAGACCAAGTGCAATCACACCTGCACCAAACGGATTCAGTTCGAAAAAACCGTTGCTAGGGTCAATCCATTTCAGCGTTTTGTTAATCAGCAGACCGACGCCATGGTAGATAATAAACAGAGTCAGCAGCTCCGGAAGCCCTCGCAGTACCGTGGTATAAACATTGGCAAACCAGCGGTGGCTCTTGTTAGTACTTATCGACAGTGCGGCCACGCCCGTGCCCAAAAATAATCCCACAGGCAAAGCACACAGAGCTAACCCCAGAGTCACCACTAAGCCTTTAAGCAGCTCGTCTCCCCAGCCAGTGTCACCCAGACTCAGATACATCAGATAATCCATCGCGTCGCTCTCTTTTTGATTTACTACTTAGTGGCGACATAGGCCGCCACATTTGATCTGACTTATTTCAGAGTCAGTAAGTTAATCGAGAAAAACTCGTCGTTGATTTTCTGATAAGTACCATTTTTGATGATGCTCGCTAACGCCTGATCTAAACGTTGGCGAAGCTCCTGATCTTCTTTACGAAATGCGATACCCACGCCATCACCCACATATTGTCGGTCCATGATCAGGTTGCCGACTTTCTCACAACAAGCACCATCTTCAGAGCTTAGCCAGTCCGTCATTGGCATGATGTCGCCCGCCTGAGCGTCAATACGACCACTAACCAAGTCGAGGTTTACTGCATCCTGTGTCGGGTATAAACGCACTTCAGAATCTGGGTATTTCGCTAACAGGTACTCAGCCTGTGTCGTCGAGCCTTGCGCACCAATGATCATGCCTTTCATCGCCTCTGGGGACACATCTTTAATACCTGACTGTTTATCGACAACAAACGTCATCGCAGATGCCTGATATGGAGCGCTGAACGCCACTTGTTGTTTACGCTCATCGGTAATGAACATGGAAGCCAGAATCATGTCGTATTTACCCGCCAAAAGCGCCGGAATAATACCGTCCCAATCCTGAGCGACGAACTCACATTCGACTTTCATCTCGCTGCAGAGTGCTTTACCGATTTCGATATCGAAACCAGCTAGCTGGCCGTCTGCGGTGTAGTAGTTAAACGGAGGATACGCACCCTCTGTACCAATTTTGATTGTTTCTGCGTTAACGCCCGCTGAAGCAGCGACGGCCACGGAGGTAGCAAGCAAAGCACCTAAAAATTTTCCTTTTGACATCATGGATTCCCTTCTACTTTTGTTATCGTTTCATTCCAGATTCTCGCTCGCTAAGAAGACATCTCCCTTCTACTTCAGCAAACGGTCACAAAGACAGTATTGAGTATGTGAAAAAAGTAGTTAAAAGCCATAATGATGAATTAGTATGATATACATAGCCTATCGCTATGGGGTGTTCATTCAAGTAACCATTCAAGGAAAGAAGCACATGCTCAACCCTAAAGACCGCCTTTTACGTAATCTCGACTGGAACTTACTGTATACGTTCTTAACCATTGTTAACGAAGGTGGTATCAGTGCTGCTGCGCGCAAGTTATCGCTCAGTCAACCCAGCGTAAGTAATGCGTTGAAGCGACTTGAAGAGCACGTAGATAAACGGCTCATACTGCGTAAAAAAGGCGTGTTCTCTCTTACTCTGCACGGGATGCGAGTTTACGAGTATGCCTCATCAGTGAGTCGTATCATTGGCAACATGGCGGATCAATTTGTTGATCAAGCGGATAATATTCAAGGCGAGTTGACGATTGAGATAGCCAGTCATCTGCAGTGCCCGGCGTTCGATGCCACACTGGCGAACTATCACGCGCTGTACCCTAACGTTATTTTTAACGTTAATACCCATCCAAGCGCTGACATCGTCAGTCATGTCGCTGACGGTTTATTGCACATCGGATTGAGTAATAAGAAAATAGCAAAAACAGGCATTCGCTGTGACTTTCTCGGCTACGAACAGATGGGTTTTTATTGCGGACGAACCCACCCGTGCTTTGGTCGCGAAGACTTGACCCTCGACGAAATTAAAGGCTTGCCCTACATCTCTTTTGAAAGCGACCAGCCAGGAGAAGGACTGGACGCTATCGCCCACTTTCGTGAACAACAGCAGTTTTGGGGTAAATTAGTTGCCGTTTCGTCCAATGTTGAGGAAGTTCGCCGTATGATCATGGCAGGAATCGGCTTTGGTGCACTGACTGTCGAAAGCGCCAAACCTTACGTTGCACAAGGACTACTGTGGCCACTTCCTCCCTACGAATCACTGCCCGTAACCGAAATGTATCTAGTAACGCCAGAAACGGTCTCGTTGAGCGATATTGAAGTGCAGTTTGTTAAACTGCTCAAGCAACAAACTCAAGAGTTGGTGCGCGATACCCTTAATGCGATTCAGAGTGCTCATCATCAGCCTCAGGGAGATTAAGTCGTACTACCAATCTCTATAAATATTGAAAATTAACGCAGCCCAGCTAACGCAAGCGTCATCTCTTTTGCCGATATTTCTTGGCAACCTTGCGTATTTTGACCACACCATAAAGGCGAGAAGTCATCCATACCTTGGCTTTCAGCTTGTTTTCGTAGTTCCGTCATTTCAATCGAGGCGAATGGGAATTCTGGCACGGACGAACTCATATAACCCAGTTCTCTCATTGCTCGATTGACAATGCCACGCGCTGGTTTTCCAGAAAAAATATTCGTTAATGCGGTATGTTGTGATTTCGCCTCTTTCAGAGCCTGTCTATGCAGTGTCGATGTTTGAGCTTCTGTACATAACAGATAAGCCGTTCCGACTTGTACCGCTGTCGCTCCTAGCTGTAAACAAGAATGCACTGAGCGACTGTCAGCGATACCACCTGCGGCTATCACCGGAACGTTGACTCGATTTACAATTTGAGGAAGAAGTGCAACCAACCCCATTTGCGTCGAGATATCTTTGGATAAGAACATTCCGCGGTGGCCACCAGCTTCTATGCCTTGTGCAATTATGCCATCCACTCCGCGAGACTCTAACCAAAGTGCTTCCTCTACCGTCGTCGCTGATGACACGACTTTGGTGCCCCATTGTTTGACTCGATCTAGTAAGTCACTATCGGGCAAACCAAAATGAAAGCTAATGAACTCAGGAGAAAACGGTTCAATCGCATCCGCTATCTCATGGCTGAATGGCACCCTGTTCGCGCCACCAGCCGCAAGCTTCATATCTAAATCAAGTTCATCAAAAAACGGTTTTAACTCATTTTGCCAAATCGCTTGGTGCTGTTGATTGAAAGGCGATGCATCATGACAGAAAAAGTTGAGATTAAATGGTTTGCTGGTTGCCGCTTTGATCGCCTCTATTTCACTCACGATTTGCTCAATACTCAACATGCCACAAGGTAAGGACCCTAGCCCTCCCGCTTCACTCACAGCAATGGCCAGATTACTTCCTTGGACACCCGCCATCGGCGACTGAATAACGCAAAGTTCGGTACCTAATAAATCCTTATATCTTGTGCTCATTATTTCCCTGCTTCTCTAGTGAAGAAAACGAAGCACACATAATGCAACCTTTTGCGCATTCATACAATCCGCGAGTATCGCTGAGGTTCAAGGTTTTAAAGGTTAAGGAGCCATCACATGAGACGATGCGTCGGGGCAAGATTGGCTAACGTTCCCGAGAAACTTTAATTTCGCCATCAATATGAACATCACGTTGAGGGAATGCGATCTCAATACCTTTTCGCTCAAAGGCTTCATAAATTTCAAAACGTATCTGACTGGATACGGCACGAATCCCTCCTTCAACCGTTGAATGGATCCAAAAATACGATTCAAAGATAAGAGCGTTATCACCAAAGTCCTGGAAGAATACATCGGGCTCTGGATTACCAAGCACTTGTTCTTGTTTTAACGTCACTTCTTTCATTAACGACGCGACCAGTTTTACGTCACTTCCATAAGCAACACCGACCACGACGGTGCCTCTTACCAACCTGTCGCAGAGTGTCCAGTTAATGACCACGTTTTCAATCAACTGACTGTTTGGTATTAACATGTGCACACCATCAGTACGTCTGATCCGCGTAGAACGGGTATTAATTTGCTCGACCGTACCTTTTGCTCCTTCTACTTCCAAAAAGTCACCAATCCTAATCGGCTTTTCACCAATCAAAATCCAGCCACTTATAAAGTTATTAATGATGTTTTGAGCACCAAAACCAAAGCCAATCGCGACAGCACCAGACAGGAAGGCAAACGCGGTAATAGGTACATTGATCAACGAAAGTGTGGTGAGGAAAATAATCCCGAGAGCGATGACGAACAATATCCGCTTAACTAAATGAATAACATTCGGATCTTTCCCTGCTGACGCCATTCTGGACGTAACCGCTTTAATAAGTATTTTGGACAGCCACAAACTAACCAGTATCCAAGTGGGAACCATCAATATTGCCCACAAAGTGATGGGTTGATCATTAAAGGTAAATAAGGTGGTCTCTAGAAAGGAAATGACTTTATCGAACATAGAAGCTCACTTTTATCTTATTGTTTTTGAGTAATACAACGCGTGTTAATTAAATTGTAATCCACATAACGACAAATGAAGGTTTTAAGCCTTCTCCGAATCAAAATAGAACCTGTAAATCCGAAAAAGCATCGAAGTGTGCTGATGAGGAGCATATTTCTCACAAATATTGTTAAGGCTATCAATAGTCGACTAATGTTAGTGATGTAAAACTTATTTCGGACGTTATTTGTAGAGTTCGGTGAAACGACCTGCAGAACCATAAAAGTACAGAGATGTTCTTGGGCGTTAACCGGTAAAGGAACGCATCATGAGTGAGAACGAGAAAAACAAGCCGCAAGGGATTTATAAATATTATGAAAAAAATCCGGAGTCTGCGGATGGGAAAGTCTTTGGACGAGTCAGCCATCCTGACAGGCGAGGCTTTTTAAAAGGCGCGGGATTAGCAACGATGGCCGCCGTGCTTGGCGGAGCCATTCCCTTCCACCGTAACATGCCCGCTGGGATAATCCCGGCAGCATTTGCGGAAGGGCTCGATGACGTAATGATTGAAGGTAAAGATGGTCTGACTGTGCTTAACGACAGACCAATGAATGCTGAAACGCCACCTCACCTTCTTAATGACGACATTACGCCTACCCGCCATCATTTCATACGCAACAACGGCATCCCTCCAACCGCAGTCAACGCTGAAGCGTGGAGCTTAACCATCGATGGTCTGGTGGACAAACCCATGACGCTTACGATTGCCGATCTGAAGAAAAACTTCGATGTGATCGAGCAACAACTCGTCGTGGAATGTGGCGGTAATGGCCGTGCATTCTTCGATCCTAAAGCATCAGGTAACCAATGGACTTATGGTGCGGTTGCCTGTTCAAGCTGGACGGGAGTGAGGCTAGCTGATGTTCTCAAAGCTGTCGGTGTCAAAGACGGTGCGGTTTATACGGCACATTATGGTGCAGATAAACACCTTTCGGGTCAGGAAGGTAAGTTACCTATTTCTCGCGGCGTACCCATTGCCAAAGCGATGGGCGCTGAAAACCTTATCGCCTTCGAACAAAATGGTGAACCTCTTCATCCAATGAATGGTGCGCCACTACGTTTGGTTGTCCCAGGTTGGCCAGGCTCCTGTTCGCAAAAATGGCTGACACGAATTCAAATCCGCGATCAGGTACATGACGGTCCGAAAATGACAGGGACATCCTATCGTGTGCCTAACAGACCAGTGGCTCCCGGCGAAGAAGTGGCAAAAGAGGATTTTGAAATCATCGAGCGTATGCCGGTGAAATCCCTCATCACGTCACCACAAACTAACTCACAAGTGGATGGAAACGAGGTTGCGGTGCGCGGTCATGCCTGGTCTGGAGACCGTAAAGTGACAAAAGTTCAGCTTTCCATTGATTTTGGCGCAACCTGGATTGATGCCGATCTCGCCGCCCCAGCAAACGAAGGAGCTTGGCAGACCTTTAGTGCTAAAGTGAAATTCCCACAACCGGGCTACTACGAAGTTTGGGCAAAAGCGACCGATGATCAGAATGTTAGCCAACCTTTTGCCATCGCTTGGAATCCAAAAGGATACCTAAATAACACCTTTCATCGCGTTGCTTTGGTCGTTAAGGGGTAACCACAGTGAAAAGTCATAACCTTAGAGAGCGGGTCTTCCCGCTCTCTCTATCACTATTAAGCCTTGTTAGTGGGCTTACCTTTGCAAACACAGAGTTAATTGAAGCGGGCGAACAACAAGCAATGGTATGTAAAGCTTGTCACCAATTTGAACCCAATGGCGTCACTGTGGTTGGTCCGCCACTGTGGGGGCTGGCAGAACGTTCTATTGCTAGTTTTGCGGGCTTTAATTACAGCGAGGGAATAAAACAGTATCAAGGCAAATGGGATGCTGAAAATCTTGATGCATTTTTAGCGTCCCCCACTGAGTTCGCACCAGGCACCAACATGGTGTTTCCGGGAGTGAAAGACCCAGGAGCTCGAGCCGCCATCATCGCGTGGCTTGCGACTAAGAACCCCTCACCTCCTGACTGGGTTACCCCTTCGTCCGGAATGGAAGTAAAATCAGCGGGGGATGGAATCTTAACACCGGGAGAAAACATGGAACTGGTTGCGGCAATATGCTCTGCTTGTCATTCTTTACATATGGTCGCCCAACAAGGTTTAAGCAGAAAACGTTGGGATAAAATGCTCGACTGGATGATCGAAGAGCAAGGTATGGAAGAACTCGATGGCGATGATCGTGAAGCTGTTCTTGATTATTTATCTGTCTACTATGGCCAATAATTCTCTTCTTCCTAATAATGCTAGTAAATTCAATTGATAACTTAACAATTGAAACGCCCATATAAATAAATAAGAGTAAACTTTATGGGCCTCAAACCATTTTTATTTATTCACCAGATTGCTTACGTCTATTTTTCAAATTTATTTTTTATAATAAAAATAAGAGGAAATTTATAAACCGTATTATAAACAAATAATTATAATACTCTCCATAACTTATATGAAACTATGTTTATATTGAATTTAAATTTAACCACCTGCCACAATTAAACAGAAAAAAATAAATTCATTTTATTATCAAATCCTTAAACAAAGTTTCCTTATTCATTACTTTCCCACCTCGCGTTTTTCGCTTTGAAAAACACATTGCATATTGTTATCTCTTTTAAAATAGGAATTTTAAATAAGCAAACTATTTTTGTGCAATTTATTTTATTTCAACTAGTATCTTATCCAATGGTTTTTATCAAGGACTTAATTAAAGACCATTCTGGCCATAACTAAATTTAAACGTGGCCTGTCATTTTATTGTCGTATCCCATTTCGTTATTGATTGTATTAAGAATCTGGGGAACTTATTGTTTCAATAATCAGGAGTTAGACATGAGTTTTAAAAATATTTTGTTATTAACAGCGATAACAGGTGCCTTAGGCTCAACTTCCGCACTAGCAGGCCCATCTGCAAAATTCGCTGCAACATGGAGCACAAATCCGGCACAGATTGTAGCACTCAACTTTGAAAACTATGACACGAATGAAAGTGTTGCACCCGAAAAACACGGCCATGTTATTACTACCCTGAAAGTACCTCAAGACAAAGAGCTATTGATTGGCGTTTCTGCTGAGATTGGCATTGTCACTGACACATCAGTCAAAGGTAAAGACGGAGCTTTAGCCAAAGCGATTGCTGATGGACGAGCGACAGTAGTTGTAACGGCAACACCTGTAGGTGGAGGCGAAGAAGTAGAAGCTGTTCCTGGTGAAATTACTCTTTCTCAAAGAATTCAAGAGATGAGTGCAACGTTGGCAGGCGTTATCGAAACATGTGAGCTATCTGTCGAAGGTACTGTTGATGAAAATGGAGACGTAGTAAGCGAAGGCTCCTTAGACGTAACAGAAGATTGTGAAGTTACCGACGAAGAAATCGGGCTCATGCAGGATACGCTTGCAGCACACCACTTTAACTTTATCTTGCCTAACATGGATGCTGGTGAATATGAGATTAAAGCTTACTTTACCACCAAAGCAGGTGTAGGTCTTACTACAGAGGAACTTTCCGATGCCAGTGCTTATGCGAAGGTCTTTGTAGGCAAAACAATGGTCACGGTGCAACAAGTGCGCGCAGCTGCAAACGGCTTATCGGAGTTCGACATCGTTGAATAAAAATTAAGATAACAAAATGAACCATCGTAAGCCTCTTATTTTCCCAGTAGTAAAGAGGTAAACGATGGTTTTTCAACTTCACTTCCGGTGCACATCTCAAGAACGTAAATCACTACTTCTTCTGCCACACCATCCAATACTCTTTACCTTTAAACACGTCGACGCTGTCAGTCACTGGTGCGGATTCTATGAGAGAAAACGACTTATCTAACCGCCTTTCCAACTCGCCGCTGCGCAAACAAAATGGAGGAAAGCGAGATAGATAGTCGTTATCGATAACAAAATAACCCACCAGAAGACCTTTGCTTGGTAATAACCGCTGAATCATTGCAAAGTAATCGTCCCACTTCTCTTTTGGTAATGCGGCTAAAAATGCTCGTTCATAAATCACGTCAAACGGCTCGGAAAATTCAGCACTAAACACATCCCCTAACCTGACGTTATCTTTGTGCCTGCCTAGCTTTGATTGAGCCATTTTCACGGCTTCTTCGCTATAATCCATCGCGACAACATCATGTCCATGATCGACGAACTGTGTTACCTCATACGCTGCACCACAACCGGGAATAAACACAGATTGAGCATCACCGGAGATTTGGCTTAGGTAACGTTTTAGGTCTTCGGGCGCTTGATTTCGATCCCACGGCATTGTGCCTTTGACAAACAAATCATCCCAGAAATTCACATCGATATTTGGTGAGTCTGTCGTTTTCATTGCACTTCCTTTAAATCGGTATTGTTTAACTTAAAAAGGGATACGCGACTTATCTCGGTATCCCTTTTATCCTAGCCTTACCCTGTTATATCTAACGTTGCTAATTGCGTAAATCGTTAATCAGAGGTTGCTCCGCGCTGTTCGGCACAAACTGGACCTTGCCCTTGAGCTTAGTAACAGACTGCAACGTTGCTTGAATATCATCGGCAGAAACGTGACCTTCCTGGCAACAGAATGTAATCGTATCGCTGAAACCATCGCGCTCAATTTTTAACGAGCCGGTAATTTCATGGCGACGGCACACTTCCTGTATCTGGTGCGGATAAACAAATAAGCCTTTAACTTTGACTGCCGAATCGGCGCGCCCCATCCAGCCCTTTATGCGCATATTAGTACGTGGTGAATCAGAGTCTCTTTCGATGTAAGCAGAGAGATCACCGGTTGCGTAGCGAATAAGCGGAAATTTTTCATCCAGAGAAGTCACCACCACCTCACCGATTTCACCTGATTGAACGGGGATACCATCAGGGTCAACGATTTCGACAATAATATCTTCTGCAATCACTAAGCCTTGTTCACCAGATACCTGATAAGCAATCAAACCAAGTTCTGCGCTCGCATAAGCTTGAGACACTGCAATGCCCATGTCTGAAAACGCTTTTTGCATGTCTGCAGTGACCGCTTCTCCAGAAACCAGAGCCTTGTTAATGCTCGGCTTCTCACCATATTGCTCTTGATACTTGGTTAGCAAAGTAATCAGGTAAGATGGTGTCCCGGTGTAGCCAGTTGGCTGAAGCTGTTTGATCGCTTCAATTTGCGCTTCACTATTCCCTACTCCAGCCGGAAACACGGCACAGCCGCAGGCTCTGGCCCCGCCATCCATAATGAATCCGCCCGGAGAAAAATGATAAGAGAGCGTGTTGTGGACTAAATCCCCACGGCGAAACCCAGCCGCGTGAAACGCACGCCCCATTCGCCAGAAGTCAGCTTCATCCGTTTGCGCTTCATACAATGGGCCTGGAGATTGAAACACGCGTGCCATTTGCCCGATACTGACGCTGTTCAAACCTCCAAACGGCGGCTTGAGTTGCTGCTGGCTTGGGACATTAAACTTGCGTGTAATCGGCAACTTCGAAATCTCTTCGCGACAACTTACCGCAGTAGGATCAATATCTGCGAATAGTTTGGCGTAATGCTCGCTGTGCGCTTTTGCATTTTCAATCAGTGTCGGCAGACGTTTAAACAGAGATTCTTCTCTCTCTGTTGACGGCAGAGACTCTTTCGCATCGAATAATTCGTTCATCACCACTCCTTACAACCAACGCTTACGACGTTTGTAAGATTTTAAGTTCTTAAAGCTCTTGCGCTCTTCATCGCCGCCACCAAGGTAGAACTCTTTCACGTCTTCATTGTTAAGCAGCTCATGCTTAGTGCCATCGAGCACAATCTTGCCTGATTCCATGATGTAACCGTAATCGGCTGCATGAAGGGCAAAGTTCGCGTTCTGCTCCACCAGCAACATGGTAATGCCTTGGTCTTTGTTGATCTTCTCAATGATACTGAACACCTCTTTCACCAAGAGTGGCGAAAGCCCCATCGACGGTTCATCAAGTAAGATCATTTTTGGGCGAGCCATGAGTGCACGGCCAATTGCGAGCATTTGCTGCTCACCGCCAGACAAGTAGCCAGCGAGACCAGTACGTTCTTTGAGTCGAGGGAAGTAGTCGAACACCATTTCGATGTCTTTCTCGACCTCGTTGTCGTTGCGGGTAAACGCCCCTAAACGAAGGTTTTCAATAACCGTCATGTCTTCAACGATTCGACGCCCTTCCATCACCTGGAAGATACCCGAACGGACAATTTCTTCCGGGCTCTTGTTGTCGATACGCTCGCCCATGAAGGTAATTTCACCACGAGTCACTTCACCGTCTTCGGTTTTCAACAAACCCGAAATCGCTTTTAGTGTGGTCGATTTACCCGCCCCGTTTGCGCCTAATAGCGTCACGATTTGACCTTTTGGTACTTCAAGGCTCACACCACGCAGTACCAAGATTACTTCGTCGTAGACCACTTCGATATTGTTCACCGAGAGCAGGATTTCTGCTGGTTCTATATTCGTTGCTAATTCACTCATCAAGCCACTCCTTGTGCAGGTGAGAGTTGCCTCTCACCTATCCTATTCTTAGTAATCGTTATGCTTAGTAAGTAGAAGATTAGTAACCTAACCAATCATCACGACGTGACAATGTAACTTGAGACACTTTCTTGATGTCTACCGCGCCCCCTTGGTTATTACCCATAAACACGTTTACGGTAGTGGTGCCACGGTGATCTTCTGGTTGCCAGTTAGCAGGAATACATACACCCTCCAGGCCTTTTGGTACCCAGTTTTTGTGTACGTACATGCCTTTCTTGATGTTATCACCCGTAATACCACCGTTGTCTTTCGCCCACTCCATCGCTTCTTTCATGTAGAACGCAGAGCACACGCCACGGATGTAGTGGTGAGTTCGAAACTCTCCCGGTTCCGATTCTGAAAGTTTGGAAATTTCCTCTACCAGTTTCATTCCTTCTGTATCATCACCCCAGAATGCGGTCATACCCGGGAAAACGTAGTCTTTCAGACCGTCACCCGCCGCTTCAATAACCGGTTTATCACCGCCCCAGATGTTCGCCATGTATTGGAAGTCGGTGCCGACCGTGTTACACGATTTCACAAGAGAAATAACCGAACCACCTAAGTTTGCAATGTAGCCGTAGTTGGTACCAGACTCTTTAAGTGACAGACATTGCGCTTTGAAATCGCCCGGTTTAAGCGACACAACCACTGGGTTTTGCACTTCAAAGCCCAGTTCTTTAGCATACTCTGCACACGCCTCTTTTGGCGCATTCGGGAACGGGTGGTTATCACCGATGTGAGTAAATTTAGGCGCAGTGGTATTGCCTTTCGCTTCCCAGTCTTCTTTCGCCCATTTCACCAATGCACGACAGGCATCTGAGTAAGAAGCGCCGTAGAAGAAGTTGTACGGAGCAGGTTTGGCTGTTTTCGGGTTTTTACCTGTTGGGTCAGTTAAGTGGCCCGAGTAAGATGCCGAAAAGACAGGTACTTTGTCTTTGGTGACAAAAGAGATTAACGCTTCGGTATCCGCCGTACCCCAACCTTGCAGCGCGACCATGTTCTTACGGGCAACCCAACGTTTGTAGTTAGAAATCGCAACTGGCACTTTGTACGCCATATCCACCGTTTCAAATTCTAATTCGGTACCGTTGATACCGCCATTTTCGTTAATCCACTGCAGTGCATCTCGTACACCAGAGCCGTACGGTTTACTTACATAAGCCGTTGGACCAGAGAAGTCCACCAGATGCCCGACAAACACGGAATCTTTCGCCCAAGATGCGGTAGTAAACAGTGCCGAAGATAGCACCAACGTTGTCGCTAAATGTCCTTTGTTCATAACTCGTTGTCCTTGTTATTGAGGTATATTCCACTTAAGTACACGTTAATAAGAGAACGGATAATGTTTCCAATATGCTCGAATCTGCTGCCAGCGATGTGACAATCCTTGAGGTTCGAAAATCAAAAACAGCATGATGACCAGACCAATTGCCATTTCTTTGAAATAAGCCAGCCCATCAATAAACGAAGTGTTATCGCTAAACGCAGCCAAACCCGTTACACCAAACTCTAAAACTTCTGGCAGCAATACGATAAATATCGTGCCCATTAATGTGCCTTTTACTGAGCCCAGACCACCGATGATGATCATCGCCAGGAACTGGATAGACATCATGATGGTGAAGCCTTCCGCAGAGACAAAGCCTAAGTAATGACCGTAGAGTGCGCCGCCGATACCTGCGTAAAATGCGCAGACACCAAAAGAGAGCAGACGATACTTGGTCAGATTGATACCCATGATTTCTGCGGATAGGTAATGATCTCGTACTGAGACAAACGCACGTCCATCACGCGAACGAATCAGGTTCGATGCCCACATGTACATAAAGATCAGCGCAAACAGTGCAACATAGAAGAAGCTTTCATCGGTCGAAAATTCGAAACCAAACAGATTGATTGGGTTTGCACTTGCACCGTATGAACCACCACTGAACCACTCAGCGCGAGCAAAGAAGTCTTCTAAAATGAACTGCGCCGCTAAAGTCGCGATTGCGAGGTACAACCCTTTGATACGTGCCGCTGGCAAACCAAAGATCATCCCGACAATCATGGTCAGGTAACCCGCGAGCGGAATGGCAAGCACCACAGGAATGTTGTATTGGTTATTCAGCCATGCCGATGCAAAGGCGCCAAAGCCAAAAAACGCACCGTGACCTAACGAAATTTGCCCGGTAAAGCCAACCAGAATGTTCAGACCCAGCGCTGCAATACCTAGATATGCAATCTGAATAAATAGGTTGAGGAAGTAGATATCCAGAACCAGCGGCGCTGCCAACATCGCGATAACACCCGCTATCGCTAGTCTTCTAATGGTTTTGGTTTCAAAAATCGGCGTATCACTTTTGTATGTGGTTCGAAAATCCCCACATGGGCGCATGCTAAGTTGAGCCATGTTATTTCTCCTTAAATACGCTCAATATCTTTGGTACCAAACAGGCCATATGGCTTGAAGGCAAGAATGATTAACAGCACATAGAAAGGTGCGATGTTGTAAAGGTTACCCACTTGCAGGTATTGGCTATCAAAGAACTCAGCCAGATTCTCTAGTAACCCGATAGTGATACCACCAACAATCGCCCCGACCACCGAGTCCAAGCCACCTAAGATTACCGCTGGGAATACTTTGATGCCGATGATGGATAGCGCGTCAGAAACACCGTTTACAATCCCGATAACAATCCCTGCTGTCGCGGATACCATCGCCGAAATAGCCCAACTGATCGCAAACACTTTCTTGATGGAAATGCCAAGACTCTGGGCTACTTGCTGGTTAAATGCTGTCGCTCGCATCGCCAAACCCATTTTGCTGAATTTGAAGAACCAGTAGAACGCACCCATGATGATCATTGAGAAGATCAAGCTAAGGATGTAAGCAAATTCAACGTTGAGACCACCGATATTCACCACGTTTGTTTCGAATACTTGTGGATAAGAAACGGCTGATACGCCAAATATCCATTTCATCAGTGCCTGGAAGAACATCGACAGACCGATCGTCACCATAATGACCGAGATGATCGGCTCACCGATTAAAGGCCTGAGTACAATGGTTTGCACAGCAATACCAAACACCATCATAAAGGCGAGTGTCAGTAAGAATCCGATAAAGAACGGTAATTGAAGGTGAACCAACGCCGCCCAGCACACCCATGCGCCGATCAGTAGAAATTCACCTTGCGCGAAGTTCACCACCTGAGTCGATTTGTAAATCAATACAAAGCACATGGCGACAACGCCATACAACATGCCGACGATTACGCCATTAATGACGAGTTGCAGTAATAAATCCGTATTCACTATGCGATCCTCCGTTGTTCGCTATCCACCAGTGTCAGCTCATGTTGAATAAGCGTTTCAATCACCAGTGACGTTTGAATGCGTGTCTTAGTCCCATCCTGATAAGTAATCACCGTATCGACATCGACATTTGGCGCTGCACTGTAAATGGTTTCGATGATGTCACCGTATTTCTCCGCAACCACACCACGACGAACTTTACGCGTACGGGTTAACTCGCCGTCATCGGCATCCAGCTCTTTATAAAGCAGAATAAATTTGCTGATTTTCTGTGCGTCCGGCAGAGACTCGTTCACTTTGAGTACTTCTTCGCGAATCGCTTTATACACCTCAGGTTGCGCAGAAAGGTTGGTGTAATTGGTGAACGCAATACCCTTTTGCTCTGCCCATTTGGCGACGATCGCGTAACGAATACAGATAATTGCAGAGAGCCAAGGTCTGTCTTTGCCCACCACAACCGCTTCCGCGATAAATGGTGAGAACTTGAGTTTGTTTTCAATAAACTGCGGAGAGTAACGGTCGCCATGACTGGTTTCCGACATGTCTTTTAGTCGGTCAATCACCACTAAGTGACCAGAATCCTTAAAGTAGCCCGCGTCGCCAGTGTGCATCCAGCCATCTTGCACATCTTCATCGTAAGCGGCTTGGTTGTTAAGGTAGCCGGTAAACATACCAGTACTTTTGGCAATGATCTCACCCACACCATTGCTGTCTGGGTTGATAACTTTCACTTCCGCATTGTCAAACGCCACACCGACTGAGTCGTAGTCGACATCATCCGCTTTATGCACGGTGTACGCGCCACACATTTCGGTCTGACCATAAAGCTGTTTGAGTGGCACACCAATCGCTTGCAAGTAACGGAAAGTATCTGGGCCCATTGCCGCACCGCCTGTTGCCGCAGAAGTAAGATTCGAGAAACCTAAACGGTCACGCAGTGCACGCAGAAGTATCCATTCGGCTAGCTTGGAGCGTTTACCCTGATCCAAGGCTTGATTCGCCAACTTCATGCCGAGTTTGTACATTTTCTGCTTAAACGGTGTAGAGTCCATCATTCGAGCAGACACGTCTGCCACAATGTTTTCCCATACACGTGGAGCCAATAAAACGAAGTTTGGGCCAATCTCGCGTAAGTCCGCCATCATGGTTTCCTGCTCTTCGACAAAGTTGACGATTTGACGGGAAATCAACGCCTGACCAACCACATATACCTGCTCCATGATCCAAGGCAGAGGCAGTACCGAAACGTAATTATCACCTGGAGAACGTGGGTCGGCACGCAGATAAGCCGCACAGTGATCCAAAAACGTGCCGCTATGAAGCTGTGCAAGCTTTGGTTTAGAAGTCGTACCCGAAGTGGTACAAAGAATCGAAAGATCGCTGCCTTTGGTTGCCGCAACCATATTCAGATATTTGTCAGGGTCAGCTTTATCTATTAACTGACCTTTTTTATACGCTTTCTCGACATCGATAAGTCTTGGATCATCGTACTTGCGCATTCCGCGTGGATCACAATAAATGATGAACTCAACGCTCGGGATCTCATCGCCCAGCTCAAGCAACTTGTCACATTGCTCTTCATCTTCTGCAATCACTACTTTCGCTTTGGCATAGTTGATTAAATACGCCACTTCCTCGTGCATCGAGTCTTGATAGATGCCCAGTGAATAACCTTTGATCGCATGCGCGGCCAGTTCGCCCCACACCCATTCAGGTCGGTTGTCGCCTAAAAGCCCCACAACGTCTTGTTCACCAACACCTAAATCTTGTAGTGCAAGCGCCATCCACTTGACTCGGTCTTCATAATCCTGCCAAGTAAATTCTCGCCAAATACCAAATTCCTTCTCGCGCATAGCGACCTGATCTGGCCAGTGCTTGGCGTTGTGCTGCAACACTTTTGGAAAGGTATCTAAGCTGGTTATATCTGCCCAATCATTATGTTGCTGTGCCATTATGCACTCTCCTCTAATGTCGGAAGTTCTTCACCCAAATAAGCTTGTTTCACGTGTGGATTCGCCATGACTTCTTCTGGCTGCCCCATTGCAATGTGTTTACCAAAGTCCAAAACGAGAACCCGATTGGAGATGTCCATGACCACACCCATATCGTGCTCGATCATGATGATGGTGATGTCCAATTCTTCGTTGAGATCCATGATGTAACGTGCCATGTCTTCCTTTTCTTCAAGGTTCATACCGGCCATTGGTTCATCAAGCAGAAGTAGTTTTGGCTTCAAAGCAATAGCGCGAGCAAGCTCAACACGCTTACGTAACCCATAAGAGAGCGTGCCAGCGGTGGCTTTACGAATGTGTTGGATTTCTAAGAAATCGATGACGTCTTCTACGTACTTGCGGTGTGCCATCTCTTCTTTTTGTGCGTTAGAAAACCAGTAAAGCGGGCCTGTCACGAAATTGTTTTTCAACAGGTGATGGCGGCCAACCATGATGTTGTCGAGTACAGACATATGAGAAAAAAGCGCCAGGTTCTGGAACGTTCTACCCAGACCTAACTCTGCTCGTTGACTCGGTGTACGCTTGGTGACGTCATTTCCGGCAAACACTACGGAGCCTTTGTTAGGCGTGTATCGTCCTGAAATGCAGTTGAGCATTGATGTTTTACCAGCACCATTGGGACCAATGATTGAAAAGATTTCCTTTTCGTTCACATGGAAGCTCACATCGGTTAAAGCTTTAACCCCACCAAAGGCCAATGAAATATCGTTTACCTGCAAAAGAGGTGTTTCCGATACCATAGTTGATCTCCCTTTCTTTTTGAGTGCGTTCCGTGAAGCACTATTTCCATATCCAGCCTGACGTTGATACTGGCAACTGCTTATACACCTATGCATCAACTCATTTATTCAGTTTACGTAAACGTCAAGTTAAAGTCAGAATAGTGCCTAGAAGTTGAAGTTGCAATCCAGTTCATCGATTAAGATTTGAACTAACGCAAACTTTAAGTAAATAAATTGTTAATAGAAATTACATGCAAAATTACATGTTCGGATAATTAGGGCCACCGCCCCCTTCTGGAGGTGTCCAGGTAATGTTTTGACTTGGGTCTTTGATGTCGCAGGTTTTACAGTGAATGCAGTTTGCCGCATTAATCTGTAATTCAGCTTGTTCCTCACCCTTGACTATTTCATACACCCCAGCAGGGCAATAGCGCTGTGCTGGTTCGGCGTAAAGAGCTAAGTTCTGCTCTATTGGAATTCGCTGACTAGCAAGATGCAGATGACATGGCTGGTCTTCTTCGTGGAAGATATTGGACAAATAGACTGAAGAGAGGCGATCAAAACTCAATACGCCATCCGGTTTTGGATAGGCAATCTCATGGCTCTTTTCTGCCAAAAGTAACGACTGATGATCAGGATTATCACAGCGTACATTCCACTTCGCTTTGCCTTTTAACACGTTGTGTTCCAGCATCGCCAAGCCTCCACCTAACCAAGCGCCAAAGCGGTGAATACCACTCGAAAAGTTACGAGCCTGATACAGTTCTTGGTATAACCAAGACTGGTGGAAATGTTTCTGGTAATCAGCACTAACCGACTGATTTAAAATTGCTTCGAATACTGCTTCGGCGGCAAGCATCCCCGATTTCATTGCGGTATGAGTGCCTTTGATTTTGGCACCATTGAGCGTGCCTGCATCACAGCCAATCAGTAACCCCCCAGCAAATTGTTGAGTTGGAAGGGAGTGAAATCCGCCTTTGGCGATCGCTCTCGCGCCATAGCTGATGCGCTTACCATTTTTAAGGTATTGCTCAATCATCGGGTGATGTTTGAACCGCTGGAATTCGTCAAACGGGCTGAGATGAGGGTTGGTATAATTAAGGTCGACGATCAGACCAACCGCAACTTGGTTACCTTCCAAATGATAAAGGTAGCTTCCCCCTGTTGCCTCACTCGCAAGTGGCCAGCCTAACCCATGCACAACTAACCCTTGCTGATGCTGCTCGGCTGGAACTTCCCACAGCTCTTTAAAACCAATCGCATAGTGCTGAGGCGTTTTATCATCAGCCAGATTAAATTTGTTAATCAGTTGCTTACCGATATGTCCACGTGCACCTTCGGCAAACAGAGTAAACTTAGCACGAAGCTCAATACCCGGCTCAAAATTGGCTTTCTGCTCGCCATTTTTATCCAAGCCCATATCGCCAGTAATTACGCCACAAACACGGTTTTGCTCGTCAAAGATAGCCTGACTGGCACTGAAACCTGGGTAAATTTCCACGCCTAAGTTTTCCGCTTCATTCGCCATCCAGCGGCATAAGCTACCTAAGCTTATTATGTAGTTACCTTCGTTGTGTAACGTATTCGGCACTGCCCACGTTGGCAGCTCATGACCATTGAGTTCATTACTCAGATAGTAGGTTTTATCCTGATTAACTTTAGTATTCAGTGGGGCACCCATTGCCTCCCATTCAGGAAACAACTCCTCCAGACTGCGCGTTTCAAACACCGCACCAGAGAGTATGTGCGCTCCGACTTCTGAACCTTTCTCGACAACACAAACTGAGATTTCTTGGTTTTTTTCCATTGCCAACTGTTTAATGCGGCAGGCAGCAGACAAGCCCGCAGGCCCTGCGCCAACAATCAGAACATCAAACTCCATGCAGTCTCTTTCCATGGTTGTATTCCCTTCTTCTTTTTGCATGTTGCCAACTTGTTAAACAACAATATATTTAAAGTTGACGCAAACGTAAAGGTAAATTAACATCAATTTAAAGACGTCATCACATCGTCTTCACTGTAAACACATAGTCTTCACTGTAAAAAGGAATCTAACGTGAAAATACTAGTGCCAATTAAAAGGGTCATTGATCCTTACATTAAGGTCCGTGTTAAGTCGGACAACAGCGATGTTGAAACCAATAACGTCAAGATGACTATCAACCCTTTCTGTGAAATCGCCGTTGAAGAAGCTGTGCGACTTAAAGAACAAGGGATTGCAGAAGAAGTCATCGTTGTGAGTGCGGGTGGCACACAGTGTCAGGAACAATTGCGTACTGCCCTAGCGCTAGGCGCAGATCGAGCCATTCATATTGAAACTGAAGACAAGATTGAACCGCTGGTTGTATCGAAACTACTAAAAGCGATCGTCGAACAAGAGCAAGCTCAGCTGGTGATCACCGGTAAACAGTCTATCGACACCGACAATAACCAAGTCGCACAAATGCTGGCAGCTCTGCTTGACTGGCCTCAGGCAACCTTCGCTTCGGAAGTGAAGATTGAAGATCAAAAGGTTCAGGTAGTGAGAGAAGTTGACGGCGGTTTGATGACAGTAGCAATGAGCTTACCAGCGGTGATCAGCACTGATTTACGCTTAAATGAGCCTCGCTTTGCGTCTTTGCCAAACATCATGAAAGCCAAACGCAAACCACTAGATACGATCACTCCCGAGAGCCTGGGTGTTGAAATTGTATTTAGCCAGACCATCACTGAAGTCACGCCACCAGCGCAACGAAAAGCAGGCATCAAAGTAGAGTCTGTCTCTGAACTTATTGATAAGCTACGTAACGAAGCGAAGGTGATTTCATGAAGAATCTAATTATTGCAGAACATGACAACCAGCAACTGCATGCCGATACGCTGAAAGTTGTGAATGCTGCGAGTCAGGTGAGCCAAGACAATACTCTACTCGTGGTTGGTTATCAGTGTGAAGACGTTGCCCAACAAGCAAGCCGAGTTGATGGTATTGCCAAAGTGATTTGCATTGACGACGAATCGCTGGTGCACCAATTCGCCGAAAATATTGCTCCAGTTGTGTCAGGGATAGCCGACGGATTTGACGGCATCTGGGCAAACTCTTCATCAAAAGGGAAAGATCTTGCGCCACGCATCGCAGCTAAATGCGGAGTTGGACAAATCTCAGATATCGTTCAAGTGGTGGATGACAAGACATTTATCCGACCAATTTATGCGGGCAACGCGTTCGCTAAAGTAACATCAAACGACTCATTGCGTGTGGTCACCGTGCGTGCTTCGGCCTTTGACCCGGTTGCCTGCAATAGCCAAGTTGACATTGAACATCAGCAAACCACCGTTCAATCTCCAGTTGTTGAGTTGGTCGCTATCGACAAGACCGTTTCAGAGCGACCTGAACTCACCGCCGCTGAAATCGTGATTTCTGGTGGTCGTGGCGTGGGCAGCAAAGAAAACTTCGAGCTTATCGAAAAAGTCGCCGACAAACTTGGCGCAGCGATTGGGGCGTCTCGCGCTGCCGTCGATGCTGGTTTTGTCGCGAATGACTTACAAGTTGGCCAAACCGGTAAAATTGTTGCACCTAAGCTTTATATTGCGGTTGGGATCTCTGGTGCAATCCAGCACCTTGCAGGTATGAAAGAGTCAAAAGTCATTGTTGCGATCAACAAAGATCCAGACTCCCCTATCTTTGAAGTTGCTGATTACGGGCTAGTCGGCGATCTGTTTGAGATTTTGCCACAGCTTGCTGAACAACTGTAAACAGTCAAACAAAGGGCGAGCAGGTTGATGCTCGCCCTTTTTGATCCTCTTATATTAAAACCTCGCGCTTAAACTAGAACCCACCACTTACGTTCTGAGTTTCAGGCTCTAAAGGCTTGCTACAATTTTGTGACTCTTCAACATCAATCTGCTCATCTGGTAGGAATGTTTTCGCATACTCGATGTGAAGGTTATGATTTAACATCAGCTCAAACAAATCCTTATCTAAGTGCCCGTCTTGAACCATAAAATTGAGTATTTTTATCGCTTCACTTAGTGGTTTGGCTTTTTTATACGGTCGGTCAGATGCGGTGAGTGCTTCAAATACATCGGCAATGGCTAAAATTCGAGTTGCGGTCGGCAATTCATCTGCACTGAGTTGTTTTGGATATCCGTCACCGCGGAGGGTTTCATGATGACCACCTGCATATTCTGGAACACGCCTTAATTCTTCCGGTAATGGCAAAGCTTCAAGCATTCGTATCGTAGAAACAATATGTTCGTTAATTCGGTAACGGTCTTCTGCAGTTAACGTACCTCTGCCGATACTCAAATTATACAGCTCTCCTTGATTTGCCTGATATTGAGGAGCGCGCATTTTAATCTCTTCACCAGTTTTACTATTAGGGTCTTGCGGCCATTTAATCAAATGCTCTGGCTTATCAGACAACAGATTTTCTTCACACGGCACACTCTGAGACTCTATGCTTTCAATACGTCGGCTTTCTTCTGGCGACAAACCCAGCCGGTCATCTAAGTGGCGAATCCAGGTTTGAGAGGCGATTTCCTTCAATCTATCCAAGTGTTCATCAGACATAAACTCGCCACCCACATTACATTGGGCAACAAAGGCAAAGTCATCTTTAATCTGCTCCTGACGCTGAGCAAGCGCGCGTTTCAATTCGTCGGCATCTTTACCAGATTCAATGCCTTTCCAATAGTCAATTTCCGCCTCTCTTAACAACACTTCAAAACGCATTCTAACCATATGGATTCGGTTAAATATCGCTTCAAGCTTGGTGCCTTTGTCGACGATATGTTCTGGTGTGGTCACTTTACCGCAATCATGCAACCACGCGGCAATTTCAAACTCCCGCCACTCTTCTTCTGTTTTCAGTTTGAAATCTTTAAAGGCTGGCAAATTACTCTTGTTAGCGGCTTTCGCGAGTTCAATCGCAAGTATTGGTACCCTCTCACAGTGCCCCGCCGTATAAGGAGACTTGTCATCAATGGCTTGAGCAATCAGCTTGACGAACGAGTCCATTAATTCTTGCTGATGTTTTTGATATTCTTCGATCGAGCGAGACATAGAGAACATCGAATCCGAAAGCGCCGAAAGCTCGGCTATCCAACTTGGTACTTTCTCTACTGAGCTAAAATTCCGCTTCTTGATTTTTTCGCTCTCACCAAATAATGCCCGAACCGGTCGGACAATGACATTGGCGAAAAACAACAGTACTGGCAAAAGCAACAACATCGCACCAAACGTGATGACCGTAGACTTGTTCACTTTATCCATATACGGCGCTTGAATTATCTCCGTGGGTAGAACAAATCCTATATATTCTTTGGTGCCCAGGCTTGCTTCGACTCGCTGAACATAAAGGGTGTACGGTTTGCCGTGACTTTCAATTGATGCCAATACCGGACTGTCCGTTTCGCTCTGTTTTGCCATGTTGACCAGTTCACGAAACGGCACAACCCCCGCTTTAAGAGAACGGACAATATTGTTGTTTTGACTGCTTTGATCGCCCAGATCTTCTAACCATTTCTTTTCTAGCGATTGCTTCTCTGTGTCAGAAACAGATGCCATGGCTTTGTTAAGTAAACTCACCAGTGGCTTTTTATCTTCAGCAACCATTATCGACAACGTTTGATCGAAGCCTTGTATTGCTTGATGTACCTTTAACTCACTAAGAGAATAAGCACCAACCAAGTAGTCTGCGACTCGCTTAGACTCCAACGATGCATCGGCTGTTCGGTTTTCCACCGCTTTAAGTGCACTTAGACTGTCTTTCACTTTTAGGACATTAATATTGGGATAATCGCGCTGAATACGCTCAGCCAATCCCGATCCCACCGAGATAGCCAGTGACTTCCCTTCTAACTGATCTAAGCTGCTGACGTTTGGATGTTCTGTTCTGGTGACAATCGCGCTGGATAGCTCAAGATACGGTGTGGTCGATAAGCCCGTGTGTGGCGTTAACGGCAGCTCGGGGACTGACTGTTGAATATCGATATTACCAGATAGGTACAGAGCGTTTAAATCTTCCCAACTGTATCCGTTAACGTATTTGACGTCTAAACCGAGTTTTTTGGTTAAGAGACTCACCAGATCGGTAGAATAACCTTGCGGTAACCCGCTGTAAGAGAAATCGAATGGTGGCCAGTTTGATTTATTCGCGATCCGAAGAACACCAAGCGAATCGACATAATGCTTCTCTTCGGCAGTCAACGCTATCGGCTGTGTTGGTAAAGCATCAGTGTCACTGGCTAACTCGAAGGAGTGTGCATGAATGCGTCCGTTGGTATCAAATATCATTGCTTCGCCATCGGAGTTATTCTTAGCAAGAAATGCGGATAATGATGTAAGAGAGATATCTGCTGCGATAACGCTATCGGTATTTTTTATGCGTTTGGCGTAAGTGACACCCGGCGTTTGTAGATTGTGGAAAAGATAAGGCGCAGTTTTGACGACTTCATTGCTGTTGATGGCTTTTCGATACCAGGGACGCCTATTTGCAGAATACGTCGTGGGCTCTACATTGCGGCGAGTGAGGTTGAAATTACTATCGTAATACTCAGACAATCGCTCCTTTCCTCCTCCTGATTCATAAATTTTAACCACTAACCAACTTTCATCTGTCGCCGCACCGTGTTTGGATTTTAAATTCTCACTGCTGCCGAGATTTATCAGCTCATAAAAGTCGCCATTTCCATAACCAATGTATACCCCATATAAATTATTATTTTTTAACATCGCTTGCGCGATCACTTCTCGGGCTGAGTGTTGAACACTGGTTTCGACTTCCTGATCTATTTGGGGAAAGTGTGAGAGTACATTGATGAGGTTACTTGTTTGTGTATTGAGTGAATCAATTTTTTCGCTAAAGCCATTTGCAGTCCGGTTGAACGCCGTTGATGCGGCATCTTTGGCAAGTCCCTGACTAAAGTAATACTGTAATGAAAGGGCTAAGATAACGATTAATGAAGATAAAAATAGAAATACGGAAACCACTGTTACTTTCATACTGAAAGTACTTTTCTTGACCGCTTCGCTCATGTTCCCCAGCCTCCCTGGATAACAAATCACCTGCCAACGATATGATTATTCTTATTGTTAAAATATTAGGTTAGATCAGATACTTAAATATTCAAGATTTAACATAACCTCTAAGTTGCCTTATCCTGGCTAAACACAAAAAGAAAGGAGCCGCGAGTGCGACTCCTTAACATCCATTCGGCTGGTGATAGGCTCTATCAATCTTCTCTTTCTGATGTCGCTTCGAAAACAGATAAATCCAACGCAAGGCTTTCACCGAGCCAATACGCATACAGAGTATGATCTTCCCACTCGTTACCTGAAAGCGCGTGAACCAAAATTGACAAACCTTGTCGATTTTCATCTAACCATGGAATGAGCTCATCAAAATCCTTAGACGTGAACTTGAGCTGACAACTCCATTTCGGGTGCGGACCAACCAATTTCTCATGGACTCGTCCCATTTTTACACGAAACCTTTCTTCGGCTTCTCGGCATAGCCCTGACGCAAACGCCACCGTTTGGTGATCAAAATAGACATGGGCATGATAAGCCCGATGAGAGTTTACAGGTCGTTTAATTTCGTTCATGTTGTACTTCCATATCCTTTTTAGTTAAGGACTTATAAATATTAACTTAACTGTCAGACAGTGTAGACTATCTCAACCGCCTCCATAGATGAAGTTGAACGTAATCATCCATACCGCAGATTAATTCTGAACGATTAAGCTTCTTTCCCAGGGTGGAATATCGCCGCCAAAACGCTCGACCAGAAAATCGACCAATAACCTCAAACTAACCGGTTGGTAATTACGTGATAAATAAACAGCATGTATACCTAGCACTTCAGGCTCTTCTTGCGGAAGAATACTCACTAGCTTGCCATCTCTCAAATCATCACCCACATAGTACGTGGGTAACATGCCGATCCCCGCGCCTGAAATTACCGCACGACGTAATATCTCGGTTTCATTGGTTTGTAAATTACCAGCGACTTGATACTCAACAATCTCACCATGTCGTATGAAGCGGTAATGACGGAAAACGCCAGCAATATGAGTAATACAGTTATGGCTATGCAAGTCCTCCAGAGAGTTGGGATAACCCTTTTCTTTAAGATAACTTGGTGAGGCACAAAGTACTGAACGACACAACGCAAGCGGGCGACTAATCAAAGTTGGATCAAGCGTATTAGTAATACGAATGGCAAGGTCGACCCTTTCTTCAACCAGATTAGAAAGGTTGTCCGCAACGGAGAGTACAATGTTGATTCGGGGATAAATTCTCTGGAAATCCACTATCGCTTGCGTCAATTGCACATCAGCAAATGAGCCAGTGGCGTTGATACGCAGCTCCCCCTGAACTTCCCCACTGTGTTCCTGAGCAACATTTTTTGCATCCTCGGCTGCAAGAAGCATTTGCTTACATGCCGGTAAACTCGCTAGACCAGCCGCTGTCAGGCTAACTTTTCGTGTCGTGCGGTGGAGTAAACGAGCACCAAACCAGCTTTCAATAGCAACAAGATAACGGCTAACCATCGCCGTTGACATATCCAGCCTCTTTGCGGCTTTGGTCAAACTGCCTTGTTCCGAGATCTCGACAAACACTCGAGCGGCGGTAAATCTATCCATTATTTCAATCTATGCAATAATCATTTAACCCAATCGGAATTTATCCACAATGCCAATAGATATACATTGATCCACGTCCTAGTTCGATAAAAAATACAGGAAGTTTCAATGACTACGTTACCTCGTATGTTCGCTCCCACACTGCTTTTAGGAGCCATCGTTTCAGCCAGTTCTGCATTTGCTGCCATCAAAGAAGCACCTTCAACTGTTGACGCGGTTTACAAAGTTCAATCCAGCACTCAGGCTTTAGAGCCTGGAGAGAAAGTCGCCGATTTGTTCCAACTCAATATGTCTACACCGTACGTGTTACAACGTTTAACAGAACACACTTATTGGTATGAATCCGGTTTTTACGCAACCATTTTTTATGTCGGTGAAAAAGGCGTCCTGCTATTTGACCCACTGGAAATGCGTTCTGATAAAATTCTGCAAGCGATTCGTTCTGTAACCGATAAACCAATCGCGACCATCGTGTATTCACATGACCATGCAGACCATATTTCTGGTACAGCAGAGCTGTTGGAAGCAATTAAAAGTACACAAACTATCGCACCAGAGATCATAGCTTCACAAGCAACAGTCGATAAAATGGAGTTACTGGGAAGTAATATCCCTCGCCCGACTAAAATACTTGAATGGCCAGAAAGTAAATTCCAGTTTGAAGATCAAACCATTGAACTTCACGGCTTCGCTCACGCAGCGCATACTGACGACCACTCAGCGTGGTTACTTGTCCAAGAACGAGTCATGCATGCACCGGACTTACTCAATGCGGATCAGCCACCATTCTGGAACTTTGCGGGCTCAGAACGTTTTACTTACTTAGTACAAAACCTGAAGACGGTTAATGCTATGGAGTGGGATCACTTCAACGGTGGGCACGGTAACGTTGGCTCACACGATGATTTCAATTTCCACCTCACTTTTATTGCAGACCTAGAAGCTGCCGTAGCGAAAGCAATGCAAGAAGTACCATTTGGTTTTGGTGTTGAAATGGATAAGATCAACGCTCATACCGTAATGCTGCCAGCGTGGTATGGAGAAATCGCGCGCAAAGCGACCGAAGAGCTTCGTCCGAAATACGGCAAATACTACGGATACGAGACGGCGGTTCCTGCTAACGCACAAATGATTGCCGAGTACCTATACAGCTATCGTTAATCGGAAGTCTTGTCGCTCAAAGACAAAATTTCTGCCATTACCTTTCTTCCTTAAGTTTGGTGGCTTCTTCCTTTGTTTAAGGCAAGCCACCTTTTTTGCGTTTATGCGTTCCTATCTAAGGTGAAGCTGTCATAAAACAACTCATCGGGGCACTTGAGAAAATGCCTATTTAATGCTTGATTCACAGACTCAGTGTGATACTGATTAATTAAATATAATCATAGAAAACAACAGGAAGTATCGATGACTTTAAATGATTGCTTGGAATATATGCGCAAAGGCGGAGTGATTGAAGGCGGTTCTGACATCCACTTACAGTGTTACGAATTAGCGCAGCAAGCGCTTAAAATCACATCAGAGCTGAATGGCAGTTATCACACTTCAGAAGAAATAAGAGAGATCATGTCTGAGCTAACAGGTAAGCCAATACATGATAGCTTTATGATGTTCCCACCGTTCAATACAGATTGCGGCAAGAACATTACCATCGGCAAAAATGTGTTTATTAACTCAGGTTGCTGTTTTCAGGATCACGGTGGTATTACCCTCGGGGATGGTGCGTTAGTCGGTCATAACGTCGTTCTGGCAACGCTTAACCACGACTTAGATCCCCGTAAACGCGGGACAACCATCCCGGCACCGATTGTTATTGGTAATAACGTATGGATTGGAGCAAATGCAACCATACTGCAAGGTGTCACCATTGGTGATGGTGCTGTTGTTGCAGCAGGTGCTGTGGTGAGTAAAGACGTTCCGCCCAACACCGTAGTAGGCGGCGTACCAGCGAAGTTCATTAAAGAAATAGAACTCGAAGATTAATAACCTTCCAACAATGTAAAGAGCCTAACCCGGCTCTTTACAACTCTCATTAATAATCGAATAAAACAAGCGGTCTTCGTTCTTATCTTAAATTCCACCCAGACCTAATTATTTCGACTTTCTCTTAATTTCCCAAAAATTATTAAATTAAAAAACATGTTAGTTACTAGATTAAGAGAGTAAATCTATGATAATCGTTGTTTAATATTATATTTAATGAAAAATAAGGTTACGTATCTGAAACGACACAATATTAAAAGTTATTTTAGTACCCTTACTCTAATTTTATTTTAAATTAGTGATGACAAATTCATTAATTATGAGTTAAAAATATCCATATATAACCACAATAAAATCCATGTTAAAAGAGATAATTAAAAGTGAATAAATTTACATTTAAGGTTGCCGGGGCGTTAGGGTCTATCATCATCCTCATTATTTCATTGTTGATATTTTTAGATTTCAATGCTTTTCATGATGAAAGCATTGAGCAGTATAAGAATATTTTACGTTCAAAAAATGAGTCGATAGAAATTGCCATCTCTGAGAAAATTGAAAGCTATCGTAAAGTTCTATCCTCGTTCGACATCGGGCCAGAAGATACCCAAACGGTTCTCTCTGACCATGCACTCATTCAAACTCAGACTCTTGATAGGAACCTAAAAGACATCAGTGAAGGTGTGTACCTTTTCCGTCGAGATGGCGTTATCTATGATCCTCAAGGTAAGCCGTTTGACTTTAATGTGAAGCAATTAGATCGAAGCTACTGGAAAGCGATCTTTAATCAAAATGAGCAGTTTTATGTGTCTCCTCCATTTATTTCAGCTCGAACTGGGAAAGAAGTCATCGCTGTCGCATATAAGCTAAACAATGATACAGCCTCCCTAGCGACAATAAATGTAGAATCTGTGCTAATTAGTTTAACTGAACGTGATGATATGTTCCTTTATTCTCATGATGGAACGATATTGATTGCCCCATATAAAGAGCTACTCGGGAAAAATATTTATACCGTAAGACCTCTTTACAAAGAGTTTAATGAATTATCACCAGAACTTTCATATACAACGGAAATAAACGGTCAAGATGTAGAGTTTACCGCATTCTGGGGGAAAATTGACTCAACTAAGTGGGAGTATACTACTTTTATTAAAAACGAAATTATTGAAGCCTCAGCGCATGGCCAGTTAAAAAAATCGATGTTAATTGGCCTGTTCAGTCTTATCATATCGATTAGCCTTGTTCTGATTATTTTAAAACGATTGGTCCTTATCCCTGTGGGTGGTATTCCAAATGAAATCGCCAACTTTATGGAAACAATGGCAGCAGGCAACTTGACTCAAGAGCTAAAAACCACAGGGATAGAAACAGGTATCTATCTGTCTCTGGTGAACTTGTCGAATAAACTTTCCACACTTATCCGAAACTCTCATTCTATTTCTGAAAGTGTCGCGTCATCTTCTACTCAGTTGAGTAACATTATGAATACCACGCGTGCTAATTCTCAGCTCGAGCTGGAGCAAGCCGAGCAGATTTCAACCGCAATAAATGAGTTATCTTCGACTTCAAATGAGGTGAGTAATAAAGCAGTGATGGCCGAAGATGCCGCAAGAACAGCGCAAGATAGCGTGCAACGTGGTAAGAAAACTCTAGAGCAAAACATAATGCTTACTGGCGATATTAACGATTCAGTTAACGAAAGCGCGAAAATCATTGAAGAACTGCGTCAACATGCATTGGAAATTGGCTCAGTGATCGAAGTCATTAACGGTATTTCAGAACAAACCAACTTATTGGCGTTGAATGCCGCAATCGAAGCTGCCCGTGCTGGCGAACAGGGTCGAGGCTTCGCAGTAGTAGCCGATGAAGTCCGAAACCTTGCTTCAAAAACACAACAGTCAACTGTCAGCATTCAGGAAATCATTGAAAAACTTCAACAGCAATCTGAAAAAGCAACCTGCAACATGGCTAAGAACGTCGATTTAATAGAAGAGTCTGTCATTCTGGCCGATGGGGTGAAGTCTGCGTTTGAATCTATTTCTACTGCCGTTGAATCCATATCAGAGATTAATACGCTTGTGGCTACCGCCTCTCAACAGCAGTACTGCGTTACTGAAGAGATTTCGCAAAGTACAACTCACACCTACGACCTGGTGAAGAAAAATGTTGTTGCGGTTGAAGAGACGCTTCAAGCAGCACATGCGTTATCAACAATGGCATCCGATCAGAAAAACGAGCTTTCTTACTTTACCGTTTGAATATGAGATAAATCAAACTCTGTTTTAGACAACGTGGAGCATGAAACTTATCCAATGGGAGGCGCTTCTCCCATTGGGCTATTTAAGCATTATCTTACTCAACGCCAATGGATAAAACTTACTACGTCGCTTGTCGCCTATAAGACACCAAGCCGTGTCGTTAATTTACTTACTGAATGGTAGACACTGGCGCCACATTTCTTTTAAACCAACGTCGACCAAATACGTTAATCACTAACCCCACTGCAATGACAATTACACCCATCACCTGATACAAGCTCAGACTTTCATCTAATAGAATCCATGCGCTAAGCAAGCCAAATACCGGAACCAGCAAAGACAAAGGCGCAACCAAAGCGGTTGGATAACGACTCAGCAGGTAACTCCAGCCTCCATAGCCGACAATAGTCGCCAAAAGTGACAGGTAAACAATTGAAAACAGGTTGTGCCATTGCATGTTTAACAACGAGCTCTTGATAACGTCTGGTCCCTCTATCGAAACAGAGGCAATGGCAAAGGCGAAGGTGGGTACTAACGCGCTCCAGACGATCAGTGACATAGTCGGCACGCTGTAGTTTTGCATGATCACTTTATTGGTAATGTTGCCAAGCGCCCAACAAGTTGCAGCACCTAAAATGAGTATCAAGGTCACACCAGTAAGCGACGCAGCGCCATCATGTTGCGCTGCCGCAAGTAGGTAAACGCCACAACCCGCGGTCACAACTGCAATAACATTGTGACGCTGCACCTTTTCTTTGAGCAGTAATATTCCAAATCCTAGCGTGATAAATGCCTGTGCCTGTAAAAGAAGTGACGCTAACCCTGCCGCCAAACCAACATTCAGCGCCCAGAAAAGTAACGCAAACTGTCCAAAACTGATGGTTAAGCCATAGGCAACAAGCCATTTTAAAGGCACTTTAGGGCGAGGAATAAAAAGCAACGCAGGAAACGCGACTAAAGCAAAGCGCAATCCCGCCAGTAACAGAGGCGGCATCCCTTGTAGGCCGACTTTGATAACCACAAAATTGACACCCCACACCAATACGATGGTGAGAGCTAATAACCGATCACGTAATGACATTATGCTTCCTTTCAGGCGTCCACCGTGTCACGTAATACGGATAGTTGGCAAAAGCGGCTTACCGATTACCCCTCGGGGGATGAGTTGGATATAGAATCGAACTTCCAGACTGCCTGAAACATGGAATTAACACAAGAGTTGCATATGTTTTACTTCATCCAAAATGAAAAAGAGCCCGCGACAGGCTCCTTTAACGCTACACTAAACATATTCATACAAAGAGCATTTATGACATAGCATGAGAGTGATTGTCTTTGTATATTTTGATCCACTGGTAAATGATCACCAATAGGATACAAAGCGCGAGTGCGATACGTGTGGCTCCCAGAATACCCTGCCATCCCCAGGCTTGATAAAACGGCTCTAAGAAAAATACGCCTAAGCTCGCACCTGAGTAGTAAAACAAACTGTATAGCGCTTGGGCACTGCCTTTAGATTTAGTGGCTTTTCGACCAATCAAGGTACTGGCTTGCGCATGACAGAAAAAGAATCCGACCGATACCATCACCATGCCAATGACCATGGTATAGATATTTGACCAGCTCATTAAAAAGTTGGCCATCAACATAATGATTGCACCAAACGCCACGCCAGCAATCTGACTGTGTTTTTTCGCAAACTGACCAGCAAGCGAAGAGCTGGTTGTACCGCCAAGTAACGTTAAAAACATCAAACTACGAACATCGCTAGGCAGGTTGTATGGGTAGTCGCTTAACACCATCATCAAATAATTAGAAAGGTTAACAAACGTACCGAATGCCAAACCGATGAGTAGATACAACACCACCAGCTGAGGGTTTTTAAGGTGATAGCCATAGGCTTTGAGACATTTGCCCACGCGAAGAGGAGCTGGTTTAAAGTGACGCTGCTTAGGCAGTAAACAGTAAATGATGACATAAAGAACCACACTGATACCGGCGATCATATAGCCAGCGTATGCCCAGTTACCCAGTAGTTCCGTGCTGAGTCCACCCATTAAGCGACTGCAGATCCCGCCAAGTGTGTTAGAGGCTACGTAAAAACCGACCGCGCCTGCTAGCCAACTTTTTCTCAGTTCTTCGCCCATAAGCGGTACGGCCAATGCCGGACATACCGCCAAAAACATACCCTGAAGAAAACGTAAGCTTAAGAAAACGTCATAACTTTTTACCATAGGCAGAGCAAGCGAGACCAAAAGCCCGATCGCGGTCCCTACTAATAACACTTTGCACCGTCCGATAGCGTCAGACAAACTGGCGAAAATCAATAAGCCCAGCCCCATACCAAATAAAGGTGCTGACATCGCTAAGTTTGCAGCCAAAGAGCTAACCTGAAACTCTTTCTGAAGCACAGGCAGCAAAGGCTGCAACCAATAGATATTGGCAAAAGTGACGATGGAGAAGAGACAGACACAAATGACGACTCTGCTGTAATGGGCTGATTTTTTCACTGCAAACTACTTTTTCTTGTCAATTAATGAAACTGGTTACAGCGCTAGGGTATCGACCAATTGACAATAAAAAAAATATTTTGTATTTATCAGATCCATAAATAAAATTTATATGCATAGATAAATCGAAGCCGTCATTGTGCGATCTAGGTAAGGATGAGTGGATATGGAATTACGTCAGTTAAGGCACTTTGTTGCCGCCGCAGAGCAGAGCTCTATTTCCGCCGCAGCGAGGTTGATGAACTTAGCGCAACCAGCAATTAGCAGTAGTATCAAGAAGCTGGAGCAGGAACTGAAAACGCCGCTGTTTAATCGCAGAGATCGTGGTATTACTTTGACCGTCGCTGGCAATGAGTTTCTTTCGCACGCTATACAAATCTTAAAACAGGCTGATGATGCCAAACTGGCGATGCAGGCAATGGAAGGATTAGATCAGGGTTTGGTTGACGTTGCCGTACCCAGCATGCTCGGCTCTTACTACTTTCCGCCTCTTGTGATGGCATTCAGGCATCAATATCCGAATATTGATATGAATATCCTCGATACTGGCACACGTAATATTCGACGAATGTTACTTGAAGGAGAAGTGGAGCTTGGTGTCGTTGCGAGTAAAGATCTCACACCGGAATTAGAAAGCGGCCCACTTATCCGCGAAGAAATGGTCGTTTGTATGGCCGTCGATCACCCTTTAGCAGAGAAAGAGGTGATTGAATATTCTGATTTTCTTGCTCACGATTTAGTCCTGTTTCAAAAAGGCTACTATCACCACACCTTAATCGACCTAGTTTCTCAACAAGTTAACATGAAACCGAAAGTCGCGTTTAGCAGTAACTTACTGCCTTTAATCAAAGCAGTGATTCGCCAAGGTTACGCCATTTCACCTATGTGGAAAGTCGCAATAAGAGATGACGATGAGATCGTTACTCGTCCATTTGCCGAAACGTTCGAAATTGACCTAAGTTTGGCCTGGCGTAAAGATAGCTACCTTTCGCGTGCCAATCAGACGTTTCGCGACTTTCTTTTATCTGAAGTCAATAAGAATTAACGACGCTCTAAAGCGACGACTTAGTAAGTGCAAACTGCCCTTTTTTAGCCTGTGCTATTCTTGAGTAAGGTATCACTGATATAAGTAAGCTAGTGATCATGAGCAGTCCATCTGACTTACCATTACATACTCGCTTCTCCCGAAATACGTTGGGAAAAGATCTGTTTGTTGGCGATATTCATGGTAATTTCGAGCTGTTTATTCATGCGTTAAAGGCGCTTCACTTCGACAAATATCGAGACCGTGTATTCTCGGTTGGTGATTTAACCGATCGAGGTGATGACTCTTTACGATGTTTAAACCTCGCGAGAGAAAAGTGGTTCTTTCCCGTCCTGGGAAATCACGACAGCTTTATTTTGGAAAGATTCGATCAAGACCCATACAGAAAGTCCATGTGGATGATGAATGGTGGCGAATGGTGGTTGTCCTTAACGCAAGCCGAAAAAGAAGCCGCCAGAGAAACCGTTGCCTCGTGCTTTAGCCTGACGCTTAGTGTGGAAGTTAACCAGTGGCGCATCGGTGTACTTCATGCGGAATACCCATCTACTCTGTGGCCACCCGACGAAAAATCCGTAGATAAAGACTCGATTAAGACCATGCTTTGGGGGCGGGATGATATTTTAAGAAGTACAGGTAAGCACATTGATAATGTTGATTTTGTTGTGTCCGGCCATACCCCGTTAAACAGCCCCAAAATGAAGAAAAATAAGTTATTTATTGATACTGGCGCAGGTTACAGTGCGAACAACTTTATTCCTGACCCTCGTATTACTTTGTGTGAGTTCCATCAAGGATCCATCGAAATGCACTCGATCAATATGCATGATGAAAAACGACTTGCGTTCGAGGTTATTTAGGCAGCACGAATCATTCATGGATTTAGAAATATTTGTACGGCCTAGTTTGTAAGTGGCTTATAGAGCCAGCCATTTATTAAACCTAACATTACCTAACTTTGTATATTTTTTGACTATGCTTTAAATATCAACAAACTACTTGAAGTCAGAGGCTAGGATGAGAAAGCAGTTACAAGTCGTGGTAACCGGCGGCCCGGGCGGAGGGAAAACTACTGCATTGGATCTCTTTCGCAGAGAACTGAGGGATAAAATTGTGGTTGTTCCTGAGGCAGCCACACTACTTTTCTCTGGTGGTGTCGAACGTTCTGACAACGAACAAAGTACTAAAATGGTACAAAAGACCATTTTTCAACTGCAAAAAAATCTCGAAGACATCTATAAAATCCAGTATCCAGATAGATTATTAGTCTGTGACCGTGGTTCGCTTGATGGACTCGCCTACTGGCCCAATTCAGAAAGTGACTTCTTTAAGCAAATAAACTCTACTTTCGAGCAAGAACTTGAACGCTATGATGCCGTGATCTTTTTTGAGTCTGCTGCTGCATCTGGACAAGACATCAGCAGCAACAATCCAACCAGGAGTGAATCTCTGGAACAAGCAGCAAAATTAGACAAAAAGCTGCAACGAATCTGGTCCAAGCACCCCCACTTTTACTTTGTTGGCAGCTCGGAATCATTTGTTAGAAAAATCATGTTTGGAATCATGACTTTAGAAAATGTGATAAACCGCTACCCTACCCATGCTCTGCAAAGTCAGAAATAGAACCAGCGGCGAAACTATATTTCAGAGATCACGGTGGTTGTAAAATGATGGATAACAATGTCTTCGTCCCAATAAGTTTCTGGCCACCCTCCTTTGCGCTTTAACGCACGAACAAACTGTTCAGGGGTCGGCAAAACTTCCCACACAGAAGGAAGAAACACAGCTCGGTGCCATTCATCTTCTAATAACAGCCCATCAATACCGGGACGCAATGTTGCCAGTAAGGTTGCTTCACCATGATTTGTTAGAGGCTTTAAGTTTGATAAGACGGATATATCGACATTCAATCCAGATCGGTCACTCAGTGTAAGAGGTAGGAACCGAGAATCCTGAAAACCGCTGGCATACGCATTTTTACAGACATTAAGCCACAGAGGTTCATTCGCTTCTAATGAACCAATGCAGCCGCGTAACTTGCCGTGATGCTGTAACGTAACAAAACAGGCGGCTGGCTTGAGTAACTCTTTAAGATCTGGCTCTGGCGGTAGCTGTAAACCATTACCTCTTAGTGCTTCATCAAGAACCTGCCAAACCATTTGCAAAAGACGTGTTTTGGCCTCCTGAGTTAATTCAAAACAAGATGAAGCTAGCATAACCAACGACTCCTTCAGACGGCTCTGGAGCGCGATTTTCATGATGGGCCATCACATCTCCTGAATTGGTGTAATTAATACACTTAATCTCCCAGTGTTGTTCCTTGGCGAAGTCGAGCAAACCATTGATTGCATTACAACCACAGGCTCGTTCGGGGTGAATGTTGCTACCAAACGACAAAACACGCTGAATGGTATCGGCATCAATCTCATTGGCTTCGCTGTAAGGATGGTAATGACTGAGGTCGCTACTCACGACGATGAGAGTATTGGGTGTTTGAGTCACCGTTTCCAATATTCGCTTAACGTATCCGTGTAAATCGCGTCCCACGACTATTGGTAAAAGCGTGAAATCATTCAGACAATATTGTAGGAAAGGCAACTGCACTTCTAACGAATGTTCCCAATGATGCGCTTGATCTGATGTTGCGACCAGATCTTGTGACAGCAAATCCTCAACACCCTCACGATCTATCATCACCTCTCCCGTTGGGGTAAGAAATACATCACTGTCCGGGACGGCACAGCCATCTAATGCGACATGGTGGCTGGGTCCGAACAATACAACGCGAGAAAACGTATTTTTGCTATTGCTCAACAGGCGAAAAGCCTTAGCCGCTACTTCGCCGGAATAAAAGTAGCCTGCATGGGGCACAATAAGTGCCTTTGGCGCCTCAGTTAGTAGTGCTTGTTCGGCAAAATAACCGTCGAGCTGAGTTATGAGTTCATTTGCTGTTGCGGGATAAAATCTTCCGGCCACCGCGGCTTCCCGATATTTCATCGCATTCCTACTCGTATGGCATCAACTATACTTTTAGTGTAGGTCATTAGAGGGTGAATTCACTATGCAAACCTCTCCTCCCGATTATTTCCCAACTCGCTACTGGCATAAGCTAGAGGACGGTCGCGTATGTTGTGATGTATGCCCACGCAAATGCACACTGCGAGAAGGAAAACGCGGCGCTTGTTTCGTGCGTATGCACCGGCAGGGAGAAATCGTCCTGACCAGCTACGGACGTTCCTCAGGTTTTTGCATCGATCCCATTGAGAAAAAGCCGCTCAATCATTTCTATCCCGGCTCCAGTGTTCTGAGCTTTGGGACCGCTGGTTGTAACCTTAGTTGCCAGTTTTGTCAGAATTGGGACATCAGTAAGTCACGCGAGTTTGACACCTTATGTGACACCGCAATGCCAGAAGAGCTAGCGAAAACGGCATTGAAATACGGTTGTAAAAGCTTAGCGTTTACCTACAACGACCCAGTAGTATTTATGGAGTATGCCATCGATGCAGCTATCGCGGCTCGTGACCTTGGTTTGAAAAGCGTTGCGGTCAGCGCAGGTTATATCTGCGAAGAACCGAGAGAAGAGTTCTACCGTCATATGGATGCCGCAAATATCGATTTGAAAGGCTTTACAGAGCATTTCTATCACAAGATATGTCACGGTCACCTACAACCTGTTTTAGAAACCTTGCTGTACTTGAAAAAAGAAACCGACGTATGGTTTGAAATCACCACGTTACTCATTCCAGGTGAAAACGACAGTGATACTGAACTTAATGCCATGTGCCAGTGGATTTTTGAGAACCTGGGGGCAAACGTGCCACTTCATTTCAGCGCCTTCCATCCGGATTTCAAAATGCTAGACAAAGGCAGAACCCCGCTGAGCACCTTATTGCGAGCCCGGGATATCGCTCTCTCGCACGGATTACACTTTGTCTATTGTGGCAATGTTCACGATCCGGACTCCGATGCCACCTATTGCCCTTCTTGCGGTAAACCGATCATTGAGAGAGATTGGTACCAACTCGGAGAATACCATTTAGACGACACTGGCCACTGCAACCACTGTGGCCACAAAATCCCTGGGCGATTTGCAGGACCAAGAGAGAACTTTGGACCTCGACGCATTCCTGTCGCGATTCATCGGCGATGATTGATTTCCCCCAGACAACTAAGATAAGGGAAGCCATGCCACTTCACTTCACCAATTACACGTGCTGAACACTGACGATATTGTTATGATGTCGGCTCTTATTCAGTCGGATTTACAATAATTTTATGAATTTAGACAGCCGGTTATCACGCGTACTTCACATCTTGCTTCACTTGGCTCACGAAAATAAACCAATGAGCTCGCAGCACTTTGCTACTATGCTCGGAACCCAGTCTGCCGTCATTCGTAGAACCATGGCTGGTTTGAACAAAGCAGGTTATATAACGTCGACAAAAGGCAAGAACGGCGGCTGGTCTATCAGTTGTGACCTGGAAAAAGTGACACTTCTTGATATTTACCAAGCCATCGGTGAACCCAAAGTATTTTCTATTGGCTTTGATAACCAAAATCCTAACTGCCTTGTCGAGAAGTCGGTAAATACATCGTTAAACGAAGCGCTACAAGAAGCCGAAGCGCTGTTACTCAAACGCCTGTCACAAGTCACCCTCGCCTCTTTGAGTGACGAGTTTACCCGTCAATATACCGAGCACACAGAAGCAACACACCAAAACGAATAAAAGAATACCCAGCTTTGTTTTGTGGTTGATATTCGCACAAACTTTAATGTATCTTTTGATGATACAGTTTAAGTTAAGTAAGATCGTTTTATGTTTGAATTATTAAGTACGACGCAAGCAGAAAGCTTGTGGGTCTGTTTTGTGTTGGCCATTGCTGCATCCAGTATCTCTATCACCATCACGCAAACTGAACTTTTTGTTCCTGTGCAGAACCTTGCCAATAAGTGTGGGTATATGATTGGCTACCTGTTTAAGTGCTTCTATTGCATAAAGCATTGGGTCGTCATTCTTGGTGTCGCGCTCTATCAACCCAGAGTCATTGTGAGTGATTTCGCGTTGGTGGATTGGATTGTTTCCGCCTTTTTTACCATAACGATAAGTAGCTTAGTCAGTGGCGTGATGTTTAACGTTTTTATCAGAGCCATGAACAAAAAGCTAAAGCAAATAGAAGTTCAAGAAGCCTCTCAAAAATAGTTTAGCCACTTTCGAGACAGAGCAAATTCACAAACAACATCGTCGTCGCTCTGCGTTTGCAACTCGCCGTGTTTGGGCCGAACGTCTATGCCGCTTTGTTTAAGTTATTTCTACCAGCCGAAGTGGCAACAACCCGTTAATTTCCTTTTTGAGTAAGACAAATTGACTGCTTAATTAGGCACTAAAAAATAAATCACCTGTGAGTGGATTGGTTTTTAACTTGGTAATGTCTTTGTTATTCAAAATGATATTTCCATTTCTAGCGCATAAGAAACCTGTCAAACTCATTTGGTTAAACTTATGTTTCGTTTTTAACTAGTGTGCAACTTAAATAAACGGATTAGTTTAAGTAGCACGTCAATGACAACGGAGCGACGACGATGAAAGTACTTATTCAATACACGCAAGCAGGTAAATATCGAGATCAGGCATGGGAAACATTAACGCTTAAATCTAAAGGGCAAGTTCAGGCAGTTACCCCAGCATGTGCGGCGCAATTGATTGAACAAAAGAAAGCAAGCTTAGTCACATCTGACGATGATCAGATCATCTTCTTCACCTAATCATCCTCAACATCAATACTTTAAATATCAGGACAAAGAGAAAGCTAGGGAGCAGTTAGAGCGGATCTTGAATCACGCTAGCTGTCTTTCATCCAGCAATTATCCTCGATGAAGGCTAGCTCCTCTTGGTATCCAGAGCTTAGAAGCGGAAAACGTCTATAGGTTTTCGGATCCAGGCTATTGAGTTCGATATGAAAACCCGGGGCCTGACGGTCTCGTTTCCATTGATTGCGAAACAACAACTTGAAAAATTTGACGATATATGTGGCCATGGTTTGCTTGTCTGCGCGTTCAAATTCTTCCGTCATTGCATCAAAAATATCCCTTGGGGACATACCGGCTTCTAAGGTCAAAAAAACCATACGATCGAGCACATCATAAGGCATCAAATCCTCTTCATCGCTTTGTTCTTCGGGGCGCAACTCCGCTGTTGGACGTTGATTATTGATATAAGAAAGCACTTCTAGCTTCATGATGTGATTACCAGTGCAATAAAACCCTTTTTGCTCTAGCCATACCAGTAGCTTTAGAATTCGGCTTTTAGTGACACCGGAAATAGGTGCGAGGACTCCGGAAGAATCACCATCCATTGTGCAGTAACCTACCGCCCCTTCGGACATGTTGCTCGTTGTCAGCAGCAGTTTATTTTCCAGATTAGCGATGAACCAAATACTTGGAGAGCGCACACGTGCCTGAATATTTTGCAGCGCAATATCGTGATCATTCCAATTGAGCTCTAGATTGGTTGCTTTTGATATCATCGACTCGTAATTCTTCACCACCTCGGCAACATTGAGGTTTAGAAATTTCGCACCGAATGACTCCGCTACTTTTTGCGCAGCAGTACGAGTAATGGAACCACTGTTCGCGCTGGCCTGATACGCAGTTGCCAGCATGTTCGCCATTATTGCTGATGCCGTATCCCTAACGAACTGCTCTAGCTTGTTTGAGGACCCCGCCTGTTTGAATTTACTCCTTTGATCTTCGCTCAAAAATTGACTCAAATGGTCTGGTAGTGAACACTCATCACCTTTCTCTGTTTTGGTAACCAGCTCCCAAAGTTCCAGGATAACGGATGTATAAACAGCACTAGCAACCAAGGCAGAGTCTGCTCCGCCACTTAATGAAAGCGCGTAGCCACCAGTGTGAGTTTTTCTAAGCCAATCACGTAAACCTATTGCTATCGCACGCAAAGCTTCTTCATGTTCCAGATATTCACTGTCTTCCCAAGGCTGATTTAGCGGCGGTACATGCAACTTGGGAGAGTTAAGAGATTTACCGAGTGTGACTTTGACGACAGCCTCTGTATCAAAGTCATGTTCCTCATAATAGCGTTGACTACTATTGATTTGACCAATCCTGCTGCGGGATAAGTCGACATCGGCTGTCACAACCTCCACATCACTCATGTGAAAACGTTCGCCTTTGGCAACCAAACTGCCATCAACCGCAATCATCACGCCAGCATCATAAATTGCCCGGCCAGATTCACACCCTGATAGATTGGAATACACATAACAGGCCGAATATACACGGCTTGACTCTTCCACCAGCCGCTTACGAGTGAGCGATTTACCTATCGCAAAGTGACTAGCACTTGGGTTAGCAATAACTTCAACACCTTGGTTGAAGAAACGTTCTGAAGTGCGGTCGGCAACCCAGGCATCCTCGCAGATTTCAAAACCAACTTTGACACCGTTAACGCTGTAAACCAGATTGCCAACACGCACAGGTGGTGTCCCCTCTTTGAGTACCACCGTCGCGTTTTTATCTCGAGTCCATGGCGTAAACCAACGTTGCTCATAATGAAGACCATTCGCAGCTAAATTCCGCTTTAGAGAGATACCTTGAATGCCCTCATGCGTAACCAGCGCAACACCATTGTAAACCCGATTGTTAATCATCACGGGTAAGCCAACAGATACCGCCATGCTATTGGGAATCGACTGCGTTAGGTCAGAGACACTTTTCAGTGCGCGCTCGGAGACATGAGGACTATGGAAAAAGTCTTCACAGCCATAACCAGAAATGCACAACTCTGGCGTAATAAGCAGTTCGGCTCCGGCTTGATGTGCAATCTTGATTGCTTTTTGAATGTTATGCAGGTTTCCACTCCAATCCATTGGAGTCTGGTTTAATGAGCAAGAGCTAATACGCAGTTTCTTCACAATACTTCCTTTCCTCAACTTCTGGCCTTAAGCCAATACTCAGTAAGTATTAGTGATTGAAACGAAAATGAGCAAATGTAGCTTCCCGCAACAGCAATCTTGACAGGTTTTCATAAACAAAAAGCCCCATATTGAGGCTTACAATATGGGGCTTTTTATTGTTGAGTTCTTGTCAGATTAGGCAAGCGACTCTACTGATTTTGTTTTACCACTTTTGATTTTTACCGCGACGATAACCGCCGCAAGCACAGCAATTGGTACTAGTGGATCAATGATAGTGCCGCCTTTACCAAATACTAAGTTTAGTACCATGATGATTGATGCACCGATAGCCCATGCAATCGTTGACGATACAGACCAAATCTTCAATTGATCCGTTAACTCAGTGATACCAAGCGTACGGTTGATGATGTGGAAGTAAGAGTCATTTAGGTGAGAGAAACCTACAGGACCTACCGCACACGCCAACGCTACGAAAACAGGGTCTAGACCTAACGTTTCTACAAGAGGCAGAGTCATTGTCGCCGCAACCATCATAGACGCAGTTGCAGAGCCCTGGATTAGACGAAGCATTGAAGCAATTGCCAATGGAACTAATAGTGGTGGAATACCACTGTTTGCGATAGCTTCAGCAACTTGTGGACCCGCACCAGACGCTTTTAGTACTGCACCCATTGCGCCACCACAACCTGTTACTACAAGGATTAAACCCGTTGTCGATAAGGCATCGTCCATTGAGCCAACCATATCTTTACGTTCAATCTTACGAGTCAGGCCATAAAGTGCCATTAGAACACCCAGACCAACTGCAACTACAGGGTTACCCAGTAGAGAAAGAACTGTATGTAATGCTGAATCACCTTTACCTACTAACGTATTGATTAGAATAAGTGCGATAGGGATAAGGATAGGACCGAACGATAAGAAGTTACCAGGTAATTCTTTGTCATCTGTTGCTTTTACTTTTTCAAGGTTCGCCCAATCCGCTTGATTCGTAATCCAAGATTCGCCATTTGGAACTCGGTAGTATTCATTACCTACGCGGCGGATGTAGATCATCGATAGCAGCATCATTGGGATTGATACCATCAAGCCCCAAAGCATGTATTCCCCAAGGTCGACACCGAGAATACCAGCAACAGCCACTGGACCTGGTGTTGGCGGAACAAGTGCGTGAGTAATCAACAAGCCTAGAGCAAGAGTTACGCCTAAGCCAACCGCTGATTTACCCGTATCTCGTGAAATTGCGCGGACAAGAGAGTGCAAAATGATGTACGCAGAGTCACAGAATACAGGGATTGCCACGAGAACGCCGGTGAAACCAAGCGCGAGATCCTCACGGCCTTTACCACAAAGTTTTACGAAGGTTTTCGCCATGCGAACCGCAGCGCCAGAGCGTTCAAAACACGCGCCCATGATCACGCCAAATGCGATGATTAGGCCGATACCGCCCAGTACACCACCAAAGCCAGCTTTAATCGCGTTAATTAGATCGGTTGGGGCCATTCCAGCAAACAAGCCCATAATGATACTGGCAATAACCATTGCGAGTGCTACTGGGATACGTGTTTTTACTATCATCCCCATCATGGCAATGATGCCAATCACAATTCCTATTAATGCTCCGTCCATTTTTGTTTCCTTTGTCTCGTGTGTAGGGTTTGTGCTATGGGCAATCAAGTTATGCCCAAAGCACTTATTGTTATTTATGACACTTAATTTTTTTGATTAAGTTATCTTTATTTTTCATCTGGCTTTGCTCAGCAAAGCCCTCTTATATCTTTATTCTTTACACGTACGGCTTAACCCAATCGAGTCCTTCCTCTGTAGTGTTTCTTGGGTTGTATTCACAACCTATCCAGCCCTGATAACCTGAGTCGTCTAAAACATCGAACAGATGCGGATAGTTCAGTTCTCCTTCAGAAGGCTCGTGTCTTTCTGGTACTGACGCGATTTGAATATGACCCGTGTACGGCGCAACCTCACGGATAAGCGTGCTTAAATCTCCGTCCATAATTTGTGCGTGGTAAAGGTCCAGTTGCAGCTTCACATTTGGTCGGTTGACTTGCTTAATTAACTCAACAGCTTCACGCTGATGAGCGATGAAGTAGTTGGGAACGTCACGGCTATTTAGCGGCTCGATCATGAGCTCAATGCCATGCTCAGCAAACTTGTCTGCTGCATAACGAATGTTGGCGATAAACGTTTCTACATGTTGCTCGCGAGTAAATTGCTTATCAACGATGCCAGACATCGCGTGTACCTTTTTGCAATTCAGCTTGTCGGCATACATTAACGCTGTGTCTACACTGGCTTTAAACTCATCTTCGCGGCCAGGGATTGCTGCAAAGCCTCTTTCGCCAGCATCCCAGTCACCAGGAGGCATGTTGAACAGGGCTTGTTCGAATCCAAATTGCTGCATTTTGTCTGCCAGATCCTGCGCTTCATAAGCGTAAGGAAAAAGGTATTCCACCGCTTTAAATCCCGCTTGATGCGCTTTTTCAAAACGTTCCAGAAATGGTACTTCTGTAAATAGCATGGTGAGATTTGCTGCAAACTTAGCCATTATTTACCTCTCCCTTTTAGATCTTGGACTTCGGCATCTGTTAAGTAACGGATCTTGCTGTCTTTAAGAATGAAAGCCAGTTTCGCGGTTTCTTCGAGCTCTTCTGCATTATCTACAGCATCTTCAAAGTCAGTGCCCGTGACGACAGGCCCATGATTCGCCAGTAAGAATGCGCGATAGTCGCTGGCTCGTTGTGACAATTCCTCTGCAATTTGTGGGTCACCCGGACGTAGGTAAGGGATAACCGGTAGCTCCCCAATGCGCATCACATAATATGGAGTAAACGCTTTTATTGCGTTGTCACGATCCAGCCCTTCCAGACACGACAGTGCGGTTAAGTAAGTCGAGTGAAGGTGTACAATCGCGTTACACTCAGAGTTGTTACGGTAAATTGCCAGATGGAACGCCACCTCTTTTGATGGTTTCTTACCTGAGATGTGATTACCATCGATATCCACAACGGATAACTCTTCTGCTACAAGGCGGCCAAATGAAGAACCAGTCGGTGTTGCCAGAAAGTGGCCATTGGGTAATTTTATCGACAGGTTACCAGCACCACCGGTGGCGTAGCCGCGCTCAAACATAGAACGCGCCAGTGTTACCATTTGTTCTCGAAGCTGTTGCTCCGTCTTAGAGTTGTTGCTCATTCGTACCTCACTCATGCAAAGAATGATTGGGCTTTGGCGAAAAAGTTTTCGTCGCCAAAGTTGCCAGATTTAAGTGCCAGTGAAAGCTCACCTTCTACCGACTTAACCCAAGGAACACCTGGTGCGATTTGAGGGCCAATATGGAAACCTTTAACTTTCAGGCTTTGAGTAACGACACCCGAGGTTTCCCCTCCCGCGACAATAAAGTTCTTCACACCATTTGATTGAAGTTTGACGGCGAGTTGGCTGAAGAACTGCTCTACCGCGTGACTTGAAGCCTGAGCGCCATATTGCTCTTGAATCGCTTTCAGAGCGCTCGCATCCGCGGTCGCGTAAACTAAAGGTGCGAATTCACTTGCGATATTTGTCATGACCCAATCGAAAACGACATCCGAGTAATCCTCATTAGTCAGACAGGCCTCAACATCGATAGCAAAATGAGGGGCTTGTTGCTTATAAACCGAAACTTGTTGATTGGTCATCACAGAGCATGAGCCAGAAAATACCACCGTTGGTGCTTTCGCCGGTTTACCTTCTTGTTTGGCATTGCTCTGATCTTCGAGCTGTTCAGCCCAGTTTTTAGCAAGCCCCGCTGCCAGACCTGAACCACCAGTAATAAGTTTTAGCGATTTAGCCGCTTCTCCCAGCGTAACCAGATGCTGTGCGTTGAACGCATCGACTACAGCGTAACGATGACCTTGCTCTTTAAGTTGAGTAAAACGCTGAGTAACGGCTTGTGAACCTTGTTCAATCGTTTGGAAGTTAACCAAGCCGGTTGTACCTTTTGATTGCGCATTCATCATGCGGACCAAGCTTGAATCGGTCATTGGTGTCACTGGGTGATTACGCATACCAGAGTCACTTAGCAGATCCTCGAACACAAATAGATGCCCGTTGTAGACCGTACGACCATTTACTGGCAGAGCAGGACAAACGATCGTGAAGTCTTCACCAAGTTCAGCCAGTAATGCGTCTGTAACAGGGCCAATATTGCCTTCTGCTGTGCTGTCAAATGTTGAGCAGTACTTGAAATAGAACTGCTGACAACCTTGTTTTTGCAGCCACTGAAGTGCCGCGACAGAGTCTTGGATTGCTTCGTCAACAGGGCATGAGCGAGATTTCAGACTGATCACAACCGCATCCGCGTTTACGTCAATCTCCGTTGCTGGGATTCCGTTTAATTGCACAGTTCGCATGCCGTTTTCTACCAGAAAACCTGCAATATCGGTTGCGCCAGTAAAGTCATCCGCGATAACGCCTAATAACATATTTACTTCTCCACTCCAGTACGCTTATTTATCTACGCCAGGTAATTCAATGCCATCAAAAATCTTGATCACCGCACTGTCGTCTTCCTGACCAAAACCAGCGTTGCTTGCGCTGACAAACATGTTTAGTGCTGCACTAGACAACGCCAGTGGAAATTTAAGATCTTTCGCTGTCTCAGACACAAGGTTGAGATCCTTAACAAAGATATCGACCATCGATTTTGGTGAATAATCGCCATCGACCACATGCTTCATACGGTTCTCAAACATCCAAGAGTTACCCGCAGCGTTTGTGACCACGTCGTACATAAGATCCAGAGGGATATTTGCGCGGGCCGCGAGAGCCATGGCTTCTGCGCCGGCAGCAATGTGAACGCCAGCTAATAACTGGTGGATAATCTTCACTGTCGCGCCGAGGCCAATCGCTTCACCAATGTTGTAAACTTTTGCTGCTGTGGCTTTGAGGACGGGCTCGAGTACATCAAATGTACTTTGAGCACCAGATGCCATGATGGTCATTTCACCCGCTTCTGCTTTCACTGCACCACCAGATACTGGCGCATCCAGCATCACCAGATTGTGCTCTGCAAGTTTTGCTTCTATTTGCTTGGCAGCATCCGCAGAAATCGTTGCTGAGACCATTACTGGCGTGTTCGGTTTTAATGAAGCTGCAAGACCTGTTTGAAATAATACGGTATTTACTTGTTGTGCATTCACGACAAGGACCAGAACAGAATCCAACTTATCAGCAAACTCCACCGCATTGGTTGAAACGGCTTTTGCGCCAAATTCCGCTAACTCTTCAAGAGCTTGAGGATTTAAATCAAAACCATAAACATCAAGACCCGCACGCACACAAGATTTTGCTGCGCCCATACCCATTGATCCTAAACCGATCACACCGACAGATTGAACTTCACTCATAGTAACAATGCCTTCTTGGTAAATATTGAACTGAATTTTGTTAATTCTTGTTTATTGGTTGTGATTATATGTGAAGGTTAACATCTGGACTCCGCTCTAAGTCACATTTTTAACAAATATTAACATTTAACTGATATTTCACTCGTTATAAGTGTAGTAACACCGTTGTTTTGAGTGAGTTCACATCCTTAACACTGTTAACGCAACATATGTTCACAGATATTCACAAAATAGAGAAAGGTTGTTAGGATACTGAAAAACAAGAACATGAAGTGAAATAATGATTCCAGCAGAACGTCAAAGAACAATTTTGTCCCTTCTATCACACCAAGAAGTCCTCAGTATCTCTGATTTAACAGAGCATCTCGGTGTGTCACATATGACGATTCGTCGTGATATTGTGAAACTAGAGTCTTCGGGTAAAGTGGTCTCTGTTTCCGGCGGGGTGCAGCTTGCTCAGGTGCTGCATAGTGAGTTGTCACACGATGCGAAAGTAGAACAACAGGCTGATGAAAAGGCGCACATTGCTCAAATTGCCGCGACGTTAATAGATAAAGATGCCACGGTATATTTGGATGCAGGCACAACAGCGTTAAGTATTGCCCATCGAATCGTCGACCGGGATGATCTACTGGTGATCACCAATGACTTTTCGATAGCGGCTTACCTAATGACCCATAGTCAATGTGAGCTATACCATACAGGTGGAAAGGTTGATCGCGAAAACCAATCGAGTATTGGCGGAAAGGTTGCTGAATTCCTCGCGGGAATGAACATTGATATCGCCTTCATATCGTCTTCATCTTGGAGCTTAAAAGGACTGTCTACACCCAATGAAGGCAAAGTGTGGGTTAAAAAAGCTATAGCAAAAGCGGCGCAAACAAACTACCTGATTTCCGACTCTACCAAATATGGTCGCGTCGGTAGTTTCCACGCGTTAGATATTGAGGAGTTTGATGGCATCATCACGGATCTGAACCTATCGCAAGTCGTTAAAGTAGAGCTTATGGATAAAGGTTTGACCGTGCTTGATAAATTACCCTCTCTGGGCTGATAAAAGAATCATCGAATGGCAATCCTTCCCTCATGTTGGTTAACAGGTGCGGGAAAGGCTTTGTCTAGCTCTCGAGTATCCTCTTCGGTCAGTACAATTTTTACTGAATCTAGATTCTCTTTCGTACGTGCAATCGAGCTGGACTTGGGAATCGCAACCACGCCTTTTTGTCGAGTCAGCCAGGCTAATGCGATTTGAGCGGCCGTCGCTTGGTGACGTTCCGCGATAGTTATCAGTTCTGGATGGTGTACCAAAGCGCCCTGATCGAGTGGGCAGTACGCCATCATCGCCATGTTGCGTTTGTCGCAAAACGGTTTCACAGCCCACTCCGGTTCACGATGCGAAAGGTTATAGAGTACTTGATCTGTTGCGCATAGCCCAACCTTGTCAGCCGTGCAAAAATCTTTCAGCTCATCGATATCAAGATTACTCACCCCATAGTCACGAATTTTACCTTGGGTTTTTAGCTGATAAAGTGCTTCCAGCGTTTCCTCAAACGGGATGGTACCCGACCAATGCAGCAGATAAAGATCGAGATGATCCGTATTCAAACGGGTCAAGCTTCGCTCACAAGCCGCAATTACGCCTTCTCTGGAGGCGTTGTGGGGATAAAACTTACTAACCACATACAATCTGTCGCGATATCCAGCCATTGCCTCACCAGCAATACGTTCGGCTTCACCTTCGCCATACATTTCTGCACAATCGATTAACTTCGCGCCATATTCAATACCAAAGCGTAACGCGTCGATTTCCTGTTGTCGCGATCGTGGGTCCTCGCCCATGTACCAGCTTCCCAGCCCCAACTGTGGTATCACGTTACCACTGGGTAAAATAATTTCAGCCATCCCACCTTCCCTACGCTTTATATTTTGTGTCGCTCGACATTAATCCGTGCAGTCTGCGAATCACTTGATTTGGGTTACACATATAGAAATGTAGGCGTGTTCTCGCAGCTCGTAAACAAGCAATTCAATCAACCATTGCCACGATGTAATCACGCCAAGTCAATGCACCACTTGAGGTCAAAGTTTCTATATCCCTCACCAGTTTGGTTCGAATATCGCCCTTATTCCGGCAAAAAATGCACTGAATCATCAATCCATATAGGAACATAGCGAATTTCCAAGCTGGCATACTTCTGGCTTAGTCACTTTGCTTTTAATGGTTTTCGGTTGTTACATACACTACTCTATTGACAAGGGCTTACGAAGATAAGTCAAAAACCATGGGTATCAAACATATTCAATGGAGTGACTTATGAACCACAAATCGAACGTTCTATACTTAAAGAATACTGAACCATTTTCTTCTGACTCGATGCCGAAAACGATGGCGATACGTGCGAGCTTGCTCCACTTTCTCGAAGACCCCGCCAAGGTCACCAACCCCAAACACGCTTTTCAATATTTTGAAGACGGTCTGTTAGTCGTTAAAGATGGTCTCATCAAAGACGTGAAAGCGTTCAGCGATTCAGATACAACTCAATATGCCGACATCGTGGATTATCGCGGCAAACTTATCGTGCCAGGCTTTATTGATACTCACATTCACTACCCTCAAACAGAGATGATTGCTTCGTATGGCAAACAACTACTCGAATGGTTAGAGAATTATACCTTCCCAACCGAGAAGCAGTTTGAAGACAAAATACATGCAAAAGTGATCTCCCGATTCTTTATTAATGAGCTGCTAAAAAATGGCACCACCAGCGCTTTAGTATTCGGTACGGTTCATCCCGAATCCATCGACGCTCTGTTTGAAGAAGCGCTTGAGAAAAACATGCGTATTATCGCCGGTAAAGTCATGATGGATCGCAATGCACCGGACTACCTACTCGACACGCCAGAGTCCAGTTACAAAGACAGCAAAGCACTGATTGAGAAATGGCATAATCACAAACGCCTTCAATACGCCATTACCCCAAGGTTTGCTCCTACGTCGTCGCGTGAGCAATTAACGGCAGCTGGCAAACTCAAAGCAGAATTCCCAGATGTTTACGTTCAAACCCACCTCTCTGAAAGCAAAAATGAAGTGGAATGGGTGAAGTCTCTTTTCCCTGAACACGAAGACTATTTTTCTGTCTACCAACACTACGGTCTGGCTGGTGATCGCTCCGTCTTTGCCCATGCGATTCATCTCACTGAACGGGAGTGGAATGCGTTTGAGGACACGGATTCTGTAATCTCGTTCTGTCCTACCTCGAATCTGTTTCTTGGTAGTGGGCTTTTCGACTTAGAGAAAGCCGAACAAAAGAATGTACGCGTGGGATTAGGGACTGACGTGGGTGCTGGCACCAGTTTTAGCCAGTTCCAAACCTTAAATGAAGCTTATAAAGTCATGCAGTTACAAGATAAAAAACTGTCCCCATTTAAAGGATTATATCTCGCGACTCTTGGCGGGGCGAAATCACTCAGTATCGACGACAAAGTTGGTAACTTTGAAATAGGCAAAGAAGCCGATTTTGCAGTCTTAGACTGGGCCGCAACAGACTTACAACACCTTCGACAGCAACATGCGAAAAGTTTAGAAGATAAGCTGTTCGCGCTGATGATATTAGGGGATGATCGAAACGTAGATGCCACCTACGTTGATGGTAAGTTGGTCTATTCCTCCACCGATCACTTAGTGACAACACTAACCTAAAGCGAAATCCCCCATCTGATGGGGGATTTTCTTACTCGGCTTCCCTGATACGCAGAGATGTTTGCGGCGCTCGATTTACGTTGAGTGTAAATATGTCTGGGCGAGAGTAATGGCCTGCAACGTCGAAAGAGCGTCTGGCGGCAGCAACTTTATCTGTATCAATATCGCAATACAAAATCCCTTCCTCTTCATGCAATGGGGCAACTAACGTCTCCCCGCCGGGGGCGATGACGGTGGAGTCTCCGCCGTTAATCCACTCGTCTTTATCAGGATAGAGGGTTTCTTTTTCTGGGAAGTCATCAGGCAGATCGTTAACTCTCAACAAATTACCACTGCCGACAACGTAGCATCTGCCCTCTCTGGCGATATGGCGCAAGCTTTCAGTCCAGTCCGAGCCGCTGTCATAAGTAGGCGCAATGTAGATTTCGACGCCCTGAGCATAAAGCGCATAACGTGCCAACGGCATGTAATTTTCCCAGCAAACGAGTGCGCCAATCCTACCGACCGGTGTGTCTACTACTCGTAATCCAGTCGCATCACCAAAGCCCCATACCATTCTCTCTGGGTTAGTCGGCATCAGTTTTCGATGCACATTGATGAGATTGCCCTCATGACAAACCGTGATGTAAGTGTTGTATAGCGTTGTTCGGCTGACGCTGGAGTCGCGTTCATTAATGCCGCATACAACCGTGACGTGATGACGTTTTGCCGCTTCATAAATCGGCTCTAAATCCGATGAGCTTAAATCAACCGCGTTGCTCATTAAGCGTTGATAAAGACTGTCTGTTGTCCCCCAATCTTTGCCAGGGCGCAAACGCCATAACCAGACAGGATAACCAGGAATAAAGGCTTCAGTAAAAACAACAAGCTCTGCGCCGTTATTCGCAGCAGACTGAATACTTTCAACCGCCAACGCGATGCTCTGCTGCTTATCTAAAAATCCAGACGCACGTTGAACCACAGCTAACTTTTTCATGAATACACCTCCCTCAGAAACTCGGTTCTCACTCTATTAATGAGCAAACTTTTTAATGTGCAATATCAGTTTAGGTGTGCAAAAATTAAAACGTTATCCCCAAAAAATGCCCATTAACTGTGCAAAAATGCACACAAGGACGGTTTGTATGAACTGGGATGATCTAAAGATATTTTTGGCCGTCGCTCGCCGTGGTTCTGTCAGTGGCGCAGGTGCTGAGCTTGGGGTACAACACTCCACCGTTTCAAGACGCCTTCGAGCAATGGAAGACAAACTTGGCGTGCGCTTAGTAGAGCGTATGCAAGGAGGCTATGGACTGACGCTCGCGGGTGAAAAACTCAGAGCGACTGCCGAGCATGTCGAGCGAGAAGTACTCAACGCTGAGGACATGTTGTCTGGCCAAGATAAACTTCTCAAAGGCACGCTGCGAGTGACGGTCGTTCACCACATCGCATACGCTTTTTTCCTTCCCATATTTGCTCGTTTTCACCAAACCTACCCGGACATCGATCTGGAAATACAATCTTCAAACACGTACTTGAGTATGCCGCACCGAGAGACTGACGTTGCACTCCGAGTCACTAATAATCCAGCGGAGGTACTGATTGGGAAGAAGTTAATCACTTTTGCATCAGCGATATACGGCAGCAAATCTTATCTAGGACATTTAAAGAAAACGGGCGACAAGCCAAATTGGATCGGAACTGAGTGCTGCGACTTCCATCGCGCCTGGACGAAAGAGGTTTGCCCGGAAGGAAAGCACGACTTCACCGTTGATGATACGGGATTAGCGCATATGGCGATAAAACAAGGCGTTGGACTCTCTTTCTTACCCTGCTTTATCGGTGATTCTGATGACGATTTGGCTCGATACGATGAACAATTCGCTGCTTTCTATGGTCTGGATTTATGGATGTTGCTCCACGAAGATCTAAGACATACCGAGCGCGTACGAGCGTTTCGAAACTTTGTCATTGAAGAGGTTGAAAAGCAGCGCGACAAACTGGAAGGTCATTTGAGATCACTTTAATCCAGCAATATCTCATAATGGCGTTCTACATTATTCGTCACTTTCCCCCAGTGTGACTCCTTTACCCTTACTTGGTGAGCCTCAAATGCAGCCTCATCGACGAACTCTTCGTACACATCAAATCGCAATGAGTTTTCTGCACTTTGGGTAACGCGAAATGTAATGCAACCAGCTTCTTCCAACGTCAGGCGCTTATGTTTTTCTAGTTCTTGCTTTACCAACTGCAATTCCGATTCTGGCACCAAAATATGGCCTTTCAAGATCACTTTCGACATGGATTAACCTAATTACAATAGCTTGTAGAAGTAGACTGTCGCTTCGAGTTCTCCACTAGAGCTACGCGCGAATTGAGGAATTTGTCCTGCTTCGTTATAGCCAATAGCGCGATATAATGAGGATGCGATATCACCGAGTCGCGTGTCCAATACCAGTAAAGACAAACCGATTTCTGCAGCTGTATTTTCCATCAGTGACATCAGTTTTTTACTTACACCTTGCCCTCTCGCACTGGTTTTTACCATGAGCTTTTCAACTTCACCCCGGTGTGAACCGTTGGCTTTTGAGCACAGAGAAAGCTGGACTGCGCCAATAACGCTTCCGTTGTCGTAAGCTAAAAAGATCTTTCTGGAACCAGCCAGAAGATCCGCCTCTACCGACTGCCAATAAGCATCAACTTCCTGCTCATCAACTGGCGTTAAAAATCCGACTGACGCACCACTTTCTATGCAATCAGTAAGAAGCGCATGCAATTGAGCAACCAAACCAGTGATTGAACTGACTTCTTTTATGTCCACTTAACTTCCCTTGTTTAGACGAGCACGCTCAGTTTAATTAACAAACCGAGCGGTCAACGTGTACTAACTCTCTTTAATACTGTTCTGATACTTTAACGCGCACGCTTTGCAAATACATGCTTTTCTTCTTTTTTCTTCAGGAACTTGGGAAAGGAGCTCTTCGGGAAATTTTATCGACGGATCGTTACACCAACACGATTTACTGATGTCTTTATCACCTAAATTGAGACAGGAATTCGGCTGACCACACAGAGGGCATACAAGCGGGTCTGGAGTGACGGATTTGATTTTCACATGATATCCTTTAATTGACGACGCCCAGCTAAACAGCAAGTAACCAATAGCGATCAGAGGTACTAAACAAGGCTTGATTGTCGATTATAACCCACCAGCTAAATCCAAATAATTCCCCGTTGAGAATGACGACTTCTCAGAAGCTAACCAATAAATGGCCTCGGCGACCTCTTCTGGCTTCCCGCCCCTTTGCAGTGGAATGACACTTTTGAGCCTTTCAATTCTCTCAGGTTCTCCTCCATCCGCATGCATATCAGTATGAATTAAGCCAGGTCTCACGCAATTGACGCGGATACCCTCAGACGCGACTTCTAAGGATAAGCCTTTGGTTAATGTGTCGATCGCGCCTTTTGACGCCGCGTAATCGATGTATTCGTTCGGAGATCCAGAACGAGAAGCTCCGGAAGAGACATTCACAATCACGCCACCTACCCCGCCATGGCGCGTAGACATGCGCTTAACGGCCTCGCGACAACATAAAAAGTAACTGGTGACATTATTGACGAGTATTGCGTTAATTCTGTCTGCCGTCATATCTTCTAAACGCATCTGTGTCTTTAAGATACCGGCATTGTTCACTAGCACAGAAATTTGGCCTAACTCTTGGTCCACGGTAGAAAACAGTCGGGCAACATCCTCTTCTTGAGATACATCGGCCTGAACAGTAATGCATTTGCCGCCGTTACGGGTGATGGCTTCCGCTAACTGGGCTGCCACTTCTGAATTGGATTTATAGTTGATGCATACCGCATATCCATTATTTGCAAAAAGTTGCGCGGTCGCAGCACCAATACCTCGGCCGCCACCCGTTATGATGGCCACTTTTTGTGTCGTCATGAATCCATCCTGTTATCAATGATTTTATTGAACGTTTAGAGTGACATTACTATCACTTACATTTATCCCCAGAAAACCAGCTATTAGGTACTTGAACCGCAACAACTTTGGCAGTGCAGCAGAGAACACCATCAGAAAAAAGTTCGCAGTTCACTGTCATCTTATTTCCGTCGATTTCTTCTACGATCGCCACCAACTCAACATCTTTATCAATGGGTACTGGCTTGAGGTAATTAACTTCTAATTTCCCTGTCGCGTACCATACTGCTTCACCTGAGCCAATTTCTCGTCCCTGTAACTGATAACCTTTGGCAATTGCGGTGCAGATACAATGGCAATCAATTACTGTAGAAATGATCCCACCATTTAGGAACTGTGTAGGACCTGCACAGTGATGAGCAGACGGAATAAATGTACAAGCGGATTTATTTTCCCCCACCCAATGGCTCTTAATTTGTAAGCCAGACGCATTCTCTGGTCCACAGCCAAAACAGTGGTTATTTGGTATCTGATCTTGAAACGCTTTTCCCTGCTGCATACTTCCTCCTAGAACCGACTCTTATTTATTATCGAAATACTAACTAATCTTTCAGCCAGCATGTCACTTTAACCAAATTTTAACAAGTTTAGCTTCAAAAATTCAAAGGCTTATCAAAAATCAGGCAGGCTCAAATAAAACGGTGGGATCTAACAACAATCTGGTGAGCTGAGTGGAGTAAGGACGTAATCGACTCTAAGAAGAAAAGTACAGAAAGCAACTGAGGAGTGTTGCTTTCTGCGCCTCACTTTAAGACTGGCTATTTTTCTCGCTCGCCAGGAAGCATATTTTGTAAGTAGGGGTGGCCAGTAATTCGCGTCATCAAAACCACAGCGCCAACATGAACGCAAACGCACGCGAAGGTTAAGTTGACTGCGGCCTCGTGAATTTCTTTAACCCAATCTTCTCCCCAGAACCGGTCTGTTTCCATCAGATACCCTGAGATTCCGATAGCTATCAGCCCTATCCACATGCACCAAATCATTATCGCGCCTGCAGGATTGTGACCATGGTGATCATCAACTCGGGTTTGATACACCCCTTTTAAATGCCCTATCGCTTTAGGAACGGAGGGTAAGAAGGAGGTAAGACGCGCCGGAGGTTTGGCGATACATCCCCATAGTAACCTTAAGACAACGGCTCCAACCGCAATATACCCAACCCACTGGTGTAAAGTGCTACCGTCCTCGGTAATGAAATAGTTTATCAAGAACAAACTAGCCACAAGCCAGTGGGTGAGTTTAACGACTCGATCCCACTGAGTTTTCTTAGTCATCGACTTCCTCTTTTACTATCGTCATATCAACCGGGTTGTAATAGATTTCAACACGCTTACCACTGGTGTCGTAGCCATATAACTCGTAGCATCCTGTATCGGTTTGTTTAAACTTCTTCACTTTATAACCTTGTGACTCAACCATTTTCTGAGCCGCGTCGAATTGCATCCAGTTATCTGGGCTTTCTTCGGTACATGTTGGGTCAGAAGCATAAGCACCAAAAGAAAGTAGTCCTGCTATTACCATTGTTGAAGCTAAAAATGTTTTACGTTCCATATGATTATTCCTGTTAGTGGTAAGAAAGATTCAAACTCACCACCAAGATTAATCGCCATAACTTAAGAACCGCTTAAGAATCATTGCCTAGAGGAAAAATTAGCATTCGATTGAAATAGATAACACTGGCTGGAGACTCACAGAGGATTAAATTATGGGAGGAAAAGTGGAAGGGAAACAAACGTCATCTACAAGGTAACTGCCCTATACCTTATAGATGAAATCCGTCTTTCACAGATGATGGACAAACCAATTGGTTTATTTTGTTGGTATTAGCGAGCGTTTGAATTGTTGCTAGCTATTACGCAACGATACTAACGACAGCGAAGTACAATAGTGACGGACCAAGCAGACAGCCTAAAGCCGTATAAAATGCCGCTGTGATACAACCGTACGGCACCAGCTTTTCATCAGTAGCAGCTAACCCTGCGGCGACACCGCTAGACGTACCAATCAGTCCGCCAAACACAATCGCAGAGCGAGGTGAATTTAGGCCGATATATGGCGCGATAAAAGGCGTTAGAATCATCACCAGAATTGATTTTACCAAGCCTGCGGCAATAGAGAGCGCCATCACTTCAGAACTTGCGCCAAGAGCAGCACCTGTCACTGGCCCCACAATGTAAGTCACGGCTCCAGCTCCAATCGTCGTAATACTTACCGCATCGGTATATCCGAACGCCATCGCAATGGCGGCACCAGAAACAAAGGACATCACCACACCCAAAATGAGCGCTGTCACGCCAGACATCCCTGATTTCTTTAGTTCATCCAATTTGACGCCAAAGCCAGTAGCAATAATCGCGAAATCACGAAGCATTGCGCCACCCAATAAACCAATTCCGGATAAGAGTGGGATATCAACAGCTCCTTTTGTTCCCCCACTTATCGCTCCCGATACATAGGCTAACGTTAGGCCTAACATAATCGCAATCGCTGAGCCGTGAATTCTTCCTTTGGTCCACTTTTCAGATACCCAGAAAGAGAACCACATCATTAAACCAATGACCGCAAAGCCTACGATTAGCTCATATTTATTTGATACAGAGATAAGAGATTCAAACATTAGCGCCCCACTTATGCTTGTTGATTGTCTAGTTGGGACACTGAACTGGTTCCCATTTTAGTAATAACCGGTACTAACGCAAACCCAACGGCAACAGCCGCAACGCCCGCAGTAATCGCCATCGGTCCACCGGTAATGGCACCAATCACATTTTGCTTAGCCGCCATGGCTACAACGATTGGGATGTAAATCGCGCTCCAGAACGCAACCCCTTGTTCCGTTTTTACATCGATCTTTTTATGTTTCTGAAGATAATCACTCGCAACAATTAAGATCACCATTGCGATACCAACACCCCCAACATTTGAAGGTATGCCAAGTAAAAATCCCAAGACTTGCCCTATCGCCAAGCCCGCGAGTGTACAAAGTGAAAGTAGAGCTACTCCGTAAATGATCATTAAGTCACCTCCAATATGTGATACTTTCGTTTCCAATCTCACCAATTGTTATCATATTGTTAACCCCAATCAATTAACGTATTGCCAAAACTGTTAACCTCAGGGTAATTAATTTTCAGAAAAGTAATTTAACAATTCGGTCAATAGAATATTAATTAATATTTATCAATTACTTAAATTGTTTTTACATATTGTTCGGTGCTGTTTGGTTGAAGAGAGTTAAAGACGTTTAAAACAAGAATTTGTGATCCACAAGAAAGTTTAATTAAACAATTTATTTACATAAAAATGTAAAACGAAGTAACTCTTGGCGAGATCACATAGTGCAGCCATGGCTCATTCCACCACTATCTTTAGGTTCTCAAGTATCAAGTCGCAGTGTTTTTAATTACAGGCAGTATGGGATGAATTAAATATAAAAAGAGCCGCACATTGCGGTTCTTTTAGTCTCAAGCAGACTTCTTTCTAAATTTGGTTATGCATGTCATTGAGCCCTGAATTTAACAGGTCATCATCACTATGATGATCATGATTATCTGGCGTTTCTTCTAACCCCTTATCATGGGCTTTCGCCAAATCTTTATCATGGTCATGCACTAACGCGTCGGAAAGGTCGGCATCATGATTTGGTACTGGATTTACATCAGATAAGTCATCGACTAACTGAGTACTGCTGTGCAGATAATGATCAAGTTTAGTTTCTGCTGCAGGGGCCACTTCACTCGGTGACAATCCAACCATATTGAGATAATGATCGACAGGACGTGTTTGATCATCGGCTGGTAAAGCCTTGTGCAATGGACTATCCGATTGACTAGCGTAATCAGCTCCTGTCACATCATCCGACAGCAAAACGGTAAATTCAGCCACCGGTTCGATATCTGTCCCTACCTCATCATGCTGAGACGCTGGGGGCGCAGGACTAACACCGGATGCAGAGGTCACGGTCATATCAACCAGATGGGTCGATTCCTGATTGTGACCACTATGCCCATGCACGTAGGTAACATCTAAATTGACCTTTACGTCCACATTCGAAGCATGAACATCATGATACACAATCTGGAAGAGGTCATGATGTTCTTCAGAAGAGGTTTGCCCGGCCCAATGTGTACCGCCTGCCGTTTTATCGCCGGGTACTGGTGCGTCGCTGTATATATATTCGACATGACCTGTGTTCGGGTCTATCGTCAGTGTTCCGTACTGGCCTTTTAGGCTTGTCATCGTATGGCCTTGACCATCAGATATTGCCCAGCCTCCTCCTTGCTGAGTTGGCATTAACTGCTGTAACAATGGGGGGACAACTAAATCACCCGATATATGGGAACCGATTCCTCCCCCACCTGTTGGAGTTGGTGGTGTTAGGAATGACATCGAAGGTACAGGGTTCGTTGTATCCGGTATAAATAATGGACTCGTCGAGGAAGCAGAATTACCAGCTTGATCAACCACGGTTGCAATAACGCTATTCAACCCACCGGGAAGAGCACTAATATCTGTCGCATCGACTGTCGTACTCCATTGCTGATTTACAACTGTGGCCTGATAGTCTTGTCCGCCCAATGATATGTTAACGATTTGTCCATCTTCGACACCATTTACTGTGCCCGAAACAATAAGATCCTCGTGATGTTCAGTGGGATCCAACATGTTATCTCCACTGATAAGGTCTATATCTATGGAAGCTGAATCATCAACGCTATATTGATGCGTATCAGTTACCGTGGATTTATTGCCAGCGACATCTTCAGCTGAGACACTGGCGACAATTTCACTATTTGCTCCTAATACTCCTCCCGGAACATCAACGGCAAAACGGTGATTTGTATCGACCACAGCATTGTAGCTAGAGCCTCCAATATCTAATGTCACGACAGAACCGGGAGAGACTTCACTCCCTACTGAACCACCGACAGAGACAACACTACTCAGCTCACTATGATTAAGTACATCATCTGAAGTAATCGGATCAAGCGTGATGGATACCGGAGGGGGCGTCGTGTCGATTTCAATATCCAGAAAGCTTGACTGTCCGGTACCACTACCCGAAGGATCAACCGCTGAAGCGACCAAGTGATGAGTCGATTCATGAAGCTGTGGCAATGTAACCTGATAGTGACCACTGCCATCTGACAGTGCATTCGCCACTACAACACCATTTTCAGAAATTGTGACTGCAGAGAACGGTATCGAGGTAGTACCCACAATGGTTGGCGTGTCATCATTTGTGATATGGTCCTGATCAGACACGCCACTATCGCTGGTTACGTCAAGCTGTAGTGTGACTGCATTAGTCAGTGACGGTGTAACAACGTGAGAGTTTGTCACCGTATTGGTTAGGACTGGCGGTGCGAGTACCTGTGTCTGAATCGTTGGCTGTGTTGTGCCTGCGACTGGAGCAGAAAGCGTACCACTAACATCAAAGGTAAGATATTTAGTCTCAGTACCGCCGTGGTTATCTGAAACTTGAACTTCGAACGTATCTTGACCGCTGTATGTCTGACTGGAGGCTTGGTAAGTCATACCTGTGACTGTTGTATGCTGTGTATACACATACGCACCAGTCTGAGGGTTTAGTGCTAAGTCCCCAAATAGACCAGAAGGCTGGCTGACGCCAAACGTATGAGTATCTGAGTTGTCTACATCGTTTTCGACGAGTGTTCCCGTAGTCATACCTTGGGTATGAACTGTCAGTGTCGGGACGTCATTTGTCCCAGTCACTATAATAGTCAAATCTTGTGTATCAGTAGCACCCGCATTGTCGGTCACAGTGACCGGAATGGTCAGCGTCTGACTTTGTCCTGCTGGCAACGATTGATAGGCGGCATCCGTTGGGTCAAACACCCAACTGCCATCCGGCTTGAACGTCAGGCCGGATACCGGATTGGCAATCGAATAGCTCAGCGTATCACCTGTATCCGGGTCGGTGGCGATAAGTTGACCGGACGCTTTCTGGCCGTCTTCATCGACAGAAACAGACGCTATCGGGGTCATCACCGGTGCATCGTTGGTGTTATTGACAGTGAGGTTAAATTGCGTGGTGACACTCGCCCCTTGCGAGTCCGTGGCAGTCACGCTAATCGGCACACTGCCCACATC